>NZ_JBWKFG010000004.1:0-878766 GCF_056434405.1 Streptomyces sp. NPDC044044
TTTCGGTGGTTTTGTGGGTACTTTGGGGGGCTGGGAGATTCGGACACTCGGACTACCGTTGGCTGGGGGGCCCCCCCCCCCCCCCACCCCCCCTCCCCCCCCCCCCCCCCCCCCCCCCCCCGCGGAGCCCCGCTCAGCGCGCCGCGCGGGCCAGCCGCGTGGCCGCCCGAGCCCGAGGCCCGCTGTCGGCGCTCCCCCGGCGCGGATGCACCGTGTTCGCCAGGAGGATCAGGAACGTGTCCGTGGCGGGGTCCATGACCAGCGACGTCCCGGTGAACCCCGTGTGGCCCGCCGCGCCCCGGCCCGCGAGTTCCCCCATGAACCACGCCTGGTCGAGGGCGAAGCCGAGCCCCGGCGGCGTCAGCATCAGCTCCACGAAGTCCGGGCCGAGGATGCGCGCCGTGCCGTACGAGCCGCCGCACAGCAGCGCGCGGCAGAAGACCGCGAGGTCGCGTGCGGTGGAGAAGAGCCCGGCGTGGCCCGCGACGCCGCCGAGGGCCCAGGCGTTCTCGTCGTGCACCTCGCCCCGCAGCATCCCCCGGTCGGCCTTGGCCCAGGGCCTGCGCTGGTCCTCGGTGGCCGCGGCGTCGGGGCGCGGCCCGAAGGCGGTGGCCGCCATGCCGAGCGGCCGGGTGATGCCCTCGCGGATCAGGACGTCCAGGGGGCGGCGCGTGAGGCGCTCCAGGACGTGCTGGAGCAGCAGCATGTTCAGGTCGGAGTAGAGATGGTCGCCCGGCGGCCCTGAGGGGGCCTCGGCGCGCAGGGCGGCGAGGCGCGCCGCGTCGTCCGGGCAGTCGTACAGCGGGAGTTCGGGGCGCAGGCCCGAGGTGTGCGTGAGCAGCTGGCGCACCGTGATGCCGTGCTCGGCCGCCGCCCTGAACTCGGGGACGTACGCCGAGACCAGCGCGTCGATACCGAGCGTGCCGCGCTCCAGCTGCTGCATCGCGGCGACCGTCGTGAACAGCTTCGTCAGCGAGGCCAGGTCGAAGGGCGTGCCGGTGCGGGTCAACACCTGCTCCGCGGGCGGCAGTTCGATGCCCGCGTCCGTCTCGGGGTCGTACGCGGCATAGCGCACCGCACGGCCCACCGCCTCCTCCACGGCGATCACCGGCCCGCGTCCGGCGATCACGACGGCACCGGAGCACCAGGGCCGCTCGCCGCGCGTCAGCGCGCGCACCTCGCGTACGAGGTGGGCCATCTCGTCCGTGTCGAGCCCCGCACGGTCCGGCGTCCCGGCGCGCAGCAGGCGTGGCGCGGTCAGTGGTCCGTCCCCTCCTGAGTCGGTCTTGCCGAGTGCTGCCAGGGGCGGCACAGCCCCAGGAAGCAGCCTATGGCCGCAAGCCCGCAGACGAGCTGGACGACGGCCATCGGGACGGCCGTGGCCTCTCCCGCGATGCCCACGAGCGGCGAGGCGATGGCGCCGACGAGGAAGGAGGACGTGCCGAGCAGCGCCGAAGCGGAGCCCGCGGCGTGCGGGGTGCGCATCAGGGCGAGGGCGTTGGTGTTGGGCATCGCGAGGCCCATCGCCGACATCAGGACGAAGAGCCCGGCAGCGACGGGGAACAGGCCGACGTCACCGAAGACGCCCGAGGTCATCAGGAGCAGCGCGGTGGCGGCGAGCACGATGACCGTCAGGCCGAAGGCGAGCGCCTTGTCGAGGCTGACCCGGCCGACGAGGAGCTTGCCGTTGATCTGGCCGACGATGATCAGGCCGACGGAGTTCACACCGAACAGCAGGCTGAAGGTCTGCGGGGACGCCCCGTAGATCTCCTGGATGACGAACGGCGACGCGGAGATGTACGCGAACAGCGCGGCGAAGGCGAAGCCGCCCGCGATCATGTATCCGGTGAAGACGCGGTCGGCGAGGAGCGACTTCATGGTGCGCAGCGCCTCGACGGTGCCGCCGCTGTGCCACTGCTGCGGGGCGAGCGTCTCGGGCAGGCTCCGCCAGACCACCACCGTCAGGACGATGCCGATCGCCGTGAGCACGACGAAGATGCCGTGCCAGTCGGTGAGGCGCAGGACCTGGCCGCCGATGAGGGGCGCGACGACCGGGGCGACTCCGGAGATCAGCATGAGCGTGGAGAAGAAGCGGGCCATCTCCACGCCGTCGTAGAGATCGCGTACGACGGCGCGGGCGATGACGATGCCCGCGGCGCCCGCGAGGCCCTGCAACAGGCGGAAGCCGACGAGGAGTTCGACGGTGGGTGCGAACGCGCAGATCGCGGTGGCGAGGATGTAGACGACGAGCCCGATGAGCAGCGGTCTGCGCCGCCCCCACTTGTCGCTCATCGGCCCCACGACGAGCTGCCCGAGCGCCATGCCGGTGAGGCAGGCGGTGAGGGTCAGCTGCGCGGTCGCGGCGGACGTGTGCAGGGAGCGGGTGACCTCCGGGAGCGCCGGCAGGTACATGTCCATGGAGAGCGGCGGGACCGCGGTGAGTCCGCCGAGGACGAGGGTGACGAGCAGGCCCGTGCGGCGCTGGGCGGTGCGGGCCGGAGCGGCTGGGGCGGTGGCGGGGCCGGGTTCCGGCTCCCGGGACTGCCGTATGAGGGGGGCTTCGGACCCCCTCGTGGTGCGGCTGCCGTGCTCCGGCATACGGATTCCCTCCCGATTAGGCGTGCGATTACCTATGCTCTCAGCTCAGCTGTGCTGGTTGAGACCATTTCCGCGGTACTCCGCGGTACGGACAGGGGCCCCAGTGGTGGAAGACAACCGTGAGCCCGTGCGTTGGGGCATCCTCGCCACGGGCGGGATCGCCGCGTCGTTCACGGCGAACCTCCTCGACATGCCGGACGCGGAGGTCGTCGCGGTGGCGTCGCGGACCGACGCGTCGGCGAAGGCGTTCGCCGAGCGGTTCGGGATACCGCGCGCGTACGGGGAGTGGACCGCGCTCGCCGAGGACAAGGACGTCGACGTCGTGTACGTGGCGACGCCGCACGCCTCGCACCGGGCCGCCGCGGGGCTGTGCCTGGACGCGGGCCGCGCGGTGCTCTGCGAGAAGGCGTTCGCGCTGAACGCGCGCGAGGCACGGGAGCTGGTGACGCTCGCCCGGCAGCGGGGCCTCTTCCTGATGGAGGCCATGTGGATGTACTGCCATCCGCTCGTCAGGCGGCTGAAGGCGCTGGTCGACGACGGGGCGATCGGTGAGGTGCGCACGGTGCAGGCCGACTTCGGGCTCGCCGGGCCCTTCCCTCCCGCGCACCGCCTCCGGGACCCGGCGCAGGGCGGTGGCTCGCTGCTCGATCTCGGCGTGTACCCGGTGTCGTTCGCGCAGCTGCTGCTCGGGGAGCCTTCGGAGGTGACCGCGAGAGCGATGCTCTCGGAAGAGGGCGTCGATCTCCAGACGGGCATGCTGCTCTCGTGGGAGAGCGGTGCTCACGCTCTGCTGCACTGCTCCATCAACGCGGGCACCCCCGTCACCGCCTCCGTGACCGGTTCGAAGGGCCGCATCGACGTCCCGAACGGTTTCTTCTTCCCGGACCGCTTCGTCCTGCACCGCGACGGCCGCGACCCCGAGGAGTTCACCGCCCTGCCCGAGCACGGCCCCCGCGACAGCCTCAAGCACGAGGCCGCCGAGGTCATGCACCGGCTGCGCGCGGGCGACACCGAGTCCCCCCTCGTCCCCCTCGACGGCACCCTCGCGGTGATGCGGACCCTGGACGCGGTGCGCGAGCGGATCGGGGTGCGCTACCCGGGCGAGTGAGCGCACCCCGCTCCCCCGCAGGACTACGCGGGCTCCAGCCCCGGGTTCCCGGCCTCCGTCACGAACGACGCCGCCGTGGTGATCGGCGCCCCCGGCTTCGACACCGCCGACACCGTCTTGAAGTCGGCGCGCGCGGAATCCTGGCCCAGGTCCACGGTCACGTATCCGCGGCGCCCGTTGTAGAACTTCATGTGCGGGTTGGCCTTGGTGTAGGTGTCCCAGTTCGCGGGCTTGTCGGCGCCGTCCTTGCCGCTCGCGACGGACGTGGCGACGATCTCGGTGCCCACCGTCCTGGACGCCTGGTCGTCGAAGTCGTCCTTGATGTCGAAGGCGTACCCGACGTGCACGTCGCCCGTGAGCACCATCAGGTTCTCGATCCCGGCCGACTTGGCGCCCGCGAGGACGCGCTCACGCGACGCGGTGTAGCCGTCCCACGCGTCCATGCTGACCTTCGCCACCGCGTTGAGGTCCAGCTTGCGCTGGGAGAAGGTGACTTGCTGCGGCACGACGTTCCACAGCGCCCGCGAGCGGCGCCAGCCGTCGGTGAGCCAGCGCTCCTGGGTGGCCCCGGTGAGGGTGCGCTTGGGGTCGGTGGACTCAGGGCCCGGGACGTGGGAGCCGTCGCCGTAGGCCTGGTCGGAGCGGTACTGCCGGGTGTCCAGGATGTCGAACTGCGCGAGCCTGCCCCACTGCAGGCGGCGGTAGAGCTGCAGGTCCGGGCCCTGGGGGCGCTGGGGGCTGCGCAGCGGCTGGTTCTCCCAGTACGCGCGGTAGGCGGCGGCGCGGCGGATGAGGAACTCGGCGGGCGGGTTGCCGTTCTCGTCGAGGTCGCCCGCGTAGTTGTTCTCGGCCTCGTGGTCGTCCCAGGTGACGACGAAGGGGTGCGCGGCGTGGGCGGCGCGCAGATCGGGGTCCGACTTGTAGAGGGCGTACCGCAGGCGGTAGTCCTCCAGCGTCTGCGTCTCGCGGTTGAAGAGGGCGGGCAGGGTGCGGTCGGTGTAGTTGCGGTTGCCGCCGACCGCGTTGACCGCGTACTCGTAGAGGTAGTCGCCAAGGTGGAAGACCACGTCGACGTCGTCGTCGGCCAGGTGTTTGTACGCGGTGAAGTAACCGTCGTGGTACGCCTGGCAGGACACCGCGGCGAGCGTCAGGGAGCTCACCTTGCTGCCGGCCGCGGGAGCGGTGCGGGTCCGGCCCGTCTCGCTGATCCACTTCCCCGTCTTGAATCGGAAGTAGTAGGTCCGCGCGGCGTCGAGGTGCCCCACCTCGACGTGCACGGAGTGGTTGAACTCGGGGTGGGCGGTGACGGAACCGCGTCTGGCGACGCGGCGGAAGCGGGCGTCGTGGGCGAGCTCCCACTGGACGGTGACGCGCTCGTTCGGCAGACCGTTGCCCGGTTCGTACGGGGCCGGGGCGAGGCGGGTCCAGAGCAGGACCGAGGCGGGCTGCGGGTCGCCGGACGCCACACCGAGCGTGAACGGATCATCGGCGATCTTCCGCGCGTCCAGCTCCGCGGCGCTCGCCGCACCCGCCGTCGGCAGGTTGGTGGCGAAGGCGAGCGCGGCTGCGGCACCCGCGACGGTGAGGAAACGACGGCGGCCCAAGTGGCCCGCTGCGGCGCGGAGTTCGGCTGAGTCCTGCTGGCCTGCGGATGTCATGTGGCCCTCCCCTGACGATTGGTGTCACGGGCATGCAAGTGGCGAGGGACGACGCCCGACTGTCGCGTACACAACAGCCGCATGGCGGGCGGATGATGTCCGCATGGACGGGCCTCCCGTACGCTGCGGGGCCATGAACGCAGAGCTAACTGGGCATCCGACCGGACAGACGAGGATCGCCGTGGTGACCGGAGCGGGATCCGGAATCGGCAGGTCCGTGGCGGTGGAACTGCTGCGGGCCGGATGGTCCGTGGCGCTCGCGGGGCGCCGGATCAAGACGCTGGAGGAGACCGCGGCGATCGCCGCGGGCGTGTCGGAGGGCGCCGCGGTGCGGCCCGTCCCGCACGCCGAGGGGTCCGCCGAGGTGAACGCCCCGGCCGAGACGGACGCCTTCTGTCTGCCCACCGACGTCTCGCGGCCCGAGGACGTGGCCGCGCTCTTCGCGGCCGTGCGCGAGCGCTTCGGCCGTCTCGACCTCCTCTTCAACAACGCCGGTACGTTCGGCCCCGGCGGGGTGCCCGTCGAGGAGCTGGAGTACGACGCGTGGCGGCACGTCGTCGACACGAACCTCAACGGCGCCTTCCTGTGCGCGCAGGCGGCCTTCCGTCAGATGAAGGAGCAGGACCCGCAGGGCGGCCGGATCATCAACAACGGCTCCATCTCCGCGCACGTACCGCGCCCGCACTCCGTCGCGTACACGGCGACGAAGCACGCGCTGACCGGCCTGACGAAGTCCCTCTCGCTGGACGGCCGTCCCTACCGGATCGCCTGCGGCCAGATCGACATCGGCAACGCGGCGACCGACATGACCGAGCGGATGCAGGCCGGAATCCTGCAGGCGAACGGGGAGTTGGCGCCCGAGCCGGTGATGGACGTCTCCGACGTCGCGCGGACCGTGCGCCACATGGCGGAGCTGCCGCTGGAGGCGAACGTGCAGTTCGCGACGGTGCTCGCGACGAACATGCCGTTCGTCGGGCGGGGTTAGCCGGTCACCCCGCAGGCGCCCCTTCGTGGCCGACCGTGACCCAGTCCTCACGGTCGGCCAACATCCTCACAAACGGAATAGGAAGTACCGCGTCAATTACGCGCATCGCGCCCCGTATGCTCAACGCACCCTCCACGAGAACTCCACATGCACAGCACACATGGAGCACACCTTGCGCATACGTTCCGCGGTCCCGGCCGTCCTCGCGGCCTCCGCCCTTTCGGTCTCGCTGCTCGCCGCGTCCCCCGCGAACGCGGCCGCGCACCAGGGCGGACTGCACCTCGGGTACATCCAGTTCGACAGCCCGGGCAGCGACACCCGGTCCAACTCCTCGCTGAACGCGGAGTGGGTGAACATCCACAACAACTCCGGCTCGGCGATCCAGCTCAAGGGCTACAAGCTGAAGGACAACACCGGCTACACGTACACCTTCGGCAGCTACAAGATCGGCTCCGGCAAGACCGTCAAGGTCCGCACGGGCAAGGGCACGAACGCCTCCGGCGTCCGCTACTGGGGCCGCGGTTCGTACGTCTGGAACAACACCAGCGACAAGGCCCGCCTGATCAAGCCGAGCGGCTCGCTCAAGGACTCCTGCTCCTGGACGAACAGCAACCCCGGGTACAAGAGCTGCCACTGAGGGCCCACTTGCCACTCTGAAGGGGAGGGGGGCAGGGCAGCCGCTCCGTGACGGCCGGTGGGGGCCGCGGAGGGGAGCCGCGGGGAGGCCGGGGCCGCGGAACGGTTGCCCTGCAACAGGCGGTGGGCGTTGCCTGCATCAGGCGGTGGATGCGGATCAGGGGTACGGGGGGCAGGGGAGTCAGGTTCTCCTACGCCTCGCGCGTCTGGCCCAGGATCCGCTCGACCTCCCCCAACTCCCCCTCGGTCAGCGCCCCGTGCTCCAGCGCCCCCACGTTCTCCTCGACCTGCGCCACGGTCCGGAAGCCCGGAACAGGAACCGCCAGCGGGCTCCGTGCCCAGAGCCAGGCGAGCGCACCCTGAGCGAGGCTCCGCCCGCCGCCGGTCAGCACGGACCGCACCGCGTCCACCCGCCCCAGCCACTCGGGGTCCGCGCCCCCGCCCGTGCCGAAGCCCGGCAGCCAGGCGGGCGGCGCGCTGCGGATGTCACCGGCCCGCGGCACACGCCCGCCGCCGAACTTCCCGGTCAGCAGCCCCATCGCCAGCGGACTGCGCAGCACACTCGCGAGTCCGAGCTCCGTGCAGAGCGCCAGCATCTCCGGCACGTCCTGCAGCACATTGCAGCGGTGCTGGACCGCCGCGCAGTGCGGCCCTTCGGCGAAGAGCGCCGCGCGGGCCGGATCGTCCGTACTCCACCCGTACGCCCTGATGAGCCCCTCCCGAACGAACTCCTCGCAGGCGTCGCGGAGTTGCGCGGCACGCTCCGGGTCCGCGTCGCCGATGTGCAGCTGGTAGAGGTCAACGCGGTCCGTGCCGAGCCGCTTCAGCGAGGCGGTCAGCGCACGGCGCGCGTACGCCACCGAGTCGTCGGCGCGACCCACCGCGGTCCGCGTCTCCTCGTCGAAGAGGTTTCCCCACTTCGTGGCGATGACGACGTCGTCACGGCGCGCGCCGAGAGCACGCCCGAGGATGCGCTCGCTGTGCCCGGTCCCGTAGTTGTCCGCGGTGTCGAAGAAGTTCACGCCGAGGTCCACGGCACGCCGGATCGCCCGCACCGACTCCTCGTCGTCGACCGCACCCCAGCCGTACGGCTGCCCGTCGGGCCCCGACCACTCGCCGCCGATGGCCCAGCAGCCGAGGCCGAGCGCGCTGACCTCGATACCGCTGCGCCCCAATGTCCTGCGTGCCGTGTGTGCCGTGTGTGCCGGACGTGTCATACCTGTCGTACGGGCCGTACGTGTCGTCTCCATGCCCACGGACGCTAGGAGTTGAAGTGCATGCGAAGGCAAGCCCTCACGCGGAACGCGTCACTCGGTGCCGATTCAGGCCTGGCCCGACGCTGCTTCAGGCCTGGCCCGTCCCCGCTTCAGGCCTGACCCGTCCCCGCTTCAGGCCTGGCCCGTCTCGAACCGGGAGACCTTCCCGCCGTCGATGGTGAACCGCCACTTCGTCCGCATCTCCCCCCACGTGTCGTTGCGGTACGTGACGATCAGCACGCGCCCGCCGTCCGACTCGTTCTCCACGTCCATGTGGCCGTGCGAGGAGAAGACCTCGCGCTCCGTCCAGTCGGCGATGTCCCGGTCGGAACCGTCGTCGGACATGGTCGCGTCGGGGGTGAGGACGTCCTGGAAGGCGGCCCGGTCGTGGGAGTTCACGGCGGTGACGAAGGCCCGGACCGTCGGGTCGGCGAGCCTGTTTACCTGAATGCTCATGCACCCACGGTCACATCGGCCGCCCGGCCCCGCCACCGGACGGGGTCACCCGTACGGCCGATCGGGCCGGGTGCGCGGCGCGGCTCTGACGGACGGTGGGGGGACACGCCCGCCCGCCTCAGGCCCACCTCAGGCCCACCTCAGGAGAGAGCGCCATGACCAGTTCCTGCTTCGACCGCCGCGACTTCGGCCTGCTCCTGCTCCGCGTCACGACCGGCGGGGTCCTCGCCGCCCACGGCGCCCAGAAGCTCTTCGGCTGGTTCGGCGGGCACGGCATCGAAGGCACCGGCGCCTTCATGGAGTCCATCGGCTTCCAGCCCGGCAAGGCGAACGCGGTCATCGCCGGGCTCGCCGAGGCGGGCGGCGGCACCCTCCTCGCACTCGGCCTCGCGACCCCCGCGGCCGGTTCGGCGGCGGCGGGCGCCATGGCCGGGGCGACCGCGGTGCACGCCCCCAACGGCTTCTTCAGCCAGGGCGGCGGCTACGAGTACCCGGCGTTCCTCGGCCTGGTCTCCGCCGCCCTCGCCATCACAGGCCCCGGCGCCTACTCGGCCGACAGCGCGCTCGGCCACTCCTTCAACCGCAACTGGATGGTGCCGGCGGCCCTGGCGGGCACGGCCGTCGGGGCGCTGGTGTCGGTGGGCTCGCGGACCAAGAACGTACGCGAGCAGCAGAGCCCGGCGGCGCCGGGGGACCCGGTCACTTGAGCCTTGAGCCTTAAGTCATAAACCGCTCTCACGGCCGAGAGACTGGTCGAGCTGATCCCCGCGTCCGGCCTCTTCGACGCCGAAGAGGTCGGCTACATGCTGCACCACGTCCTCGACCCCCTCAAGGAGAAGGCCGACTTCCGGCACTGGCCGCCGTGGCGGCGCCTCGTCGTCGAGACGGCGCGGGAGTTGCTCGCGTACACGGGCGACACGCTGGTCGTCCCGCAGACGGTCCTGGTCGAGGAGTACTGGTCGGAGTTGCGCGAGGGCCTCGGTCAACTCGGCGTTCCCGTACGGCATTTCGTGCTGCACGCCGACGCGCAGACTCTCACGCGGCACATCAAGGCGAAAATCGCTGCGTCAGAGGAGGGTTGACGAACCCTCAGCTACTGCTCGTGCCGAACCAGGCCTCGGCCAGCGCGTCGAGCGTCGGCTCGGGCGGGGCGGGCAGTTCCCGCAGGTACCAGGGCCGGTTGCTGTAGACGTGGAGCAGGGTGTGGGCGAGGAGTTCGCGCGGCTCGAAGGTGTGCCCGTAGGCCCGCATGAAGCGGCCGAGCAGCCCCGGCTCCGCACGCGTGACGAAGAGGCCGACGCCCACGAAGTCGTACGCCCTGTCCCCGATCATGGCGGGCTCGAAGTCGAAGAGCCCGGTGAGCGTGAGCCGCTCGTCGTCGGCGGAACCGGCCAGCAGATGCTGCCGCATGAACTCGGTGTGCAGGAGGACCCGCGGCGCATCGGCACGCAGCGGCACCGCGTCCAGGAATCCGGGGATCTGCTCCAGCCAGCTCTCCGGCAGCCCCCGCTCCCGCTGCCGCCGGACGGCCCCGGCGCGCTGCGCGCCGAGGAAGGCGCCCCAGTCACCGGGCCCGAGCACGTCGGCGAGCGGCCCTGGGTCAAGGGCGTGCAGCGCGGCGAGCGCCTCACCGGCCTCGGTGACCAGGCGCTCCCGGTCGGCGCGCGGGATGCGCGGCCAGGCGGCGGCGAGGTCTTCGCCGGGCAGCCGGGACATCAGCACGTAGCGCCAGCCGTTCTCGTACGCCCCGGCCGCGTGCACCCGCGGCGTGGTGACGGGCAGCCGCCCCTGAAGATGGCTCAACACCCGCGCCTCGACGAGCCCGTCGTCGGCCGCGGCACCGGGAAAGAGCTTCAGTACGAGGTCGTCGCCGACGGCATAGACGGGCTGTGTCCCCTCCGTGAACCGGACGAGCGACGCCCCGGCGAGGCCGAGCCGTTCGCACAGGTCCTCTGCTCCGGGCCGCATGACGGCCTCGTCAGGGACGACGGTGTCCCATTGCTCGTCGGTGTCCACGGTGGGCAGCATGATCGGGACCGTAGAGGGCGGGTGGGGCGGCGGCAACGTGATTTGGCGGTCGTGCGGCCTCGCGACACCGACCGAAGTCTGCCGCCCATCGACTTTCGGCCGCTCCCCCGCGACCCCCAGCCCGCCTAGCGTCGAGGACATGACCAGCGAAGAGAGCCTCGGCCCCGTCTCGCTCCACAAGGACCGGACGACGGTGCTCGGTTACCCGCGCGGTGACCTGCTGACCGTACTCATCGGCATGCCGATCCTCGGCCTCCTGCTCGGCATCGGCCTGCCGCCCCTGGCCCGGTGGCTGAGCCGGTCGCCGGTGCTGCCCTGGCGGGACGGCATCACGTTCGTCGGCACACTGGACAAGCCGTGGCAGGCGGGGATCGCGGCGGGCGTCGGCCTGGTGGCCGGGCTGCTCATCGCCGTCACGGAGGTCGAGGAGACCCTGAAGCTGAAGCTGACCGATCAGGAGCTCACGGCCGAGCAGCACAACCACACGCGGACGATCGGACGCGAGCGCGTCTCGGCGGTGTTCCTGGACGGTAAGGAACTGGTGGTGCTCGACGAGACCTCGCGCCAGTTCACGCGCGGCACCCACAAGACGGCGGCACCGGCCCTGGCCAGGGCGCTCGGCTCGCACGGCTACCCGTGGCGCGACACCGACCCGCACGCATCCCTGTTCCACCGCTGGATCCCCGGCGCTCCCGGCCTGCCCGCCGAGGGTCACGCGGTGCTCGCGGCGCGGAAGGCGGCGCTGAAGAACAAGTCCGGGGAGGACGTCAGGGACCTCGCCGAGACGATGCAGGGTCTGGGCTATGTCGTACGGGACGAGGGCAAGGACCAGTACTGGCGCCCGCTGGCAGGAGAGGCAGGGGCGGCAGGCGAAAGGGGCGGCGCCACTCAGGAGGACTGAGCGCACCGCCCCTGGGAGCCCGTGACCGTGACCGTGGCCGTGGCCGTGGCCGTCAGAAGACGAACGGCCCGGGTGCCTGCGCCGACGTGGCGTTGCAGGTCACGCTGATCCCGAGGACCACGACCTGCAGCGACTTGCCCTCCAGGCTGTCACCGGTGGCGACGGTCCCGTCGAGCGGGCCGGTGGAGACCTCGCCGCCGGCGGGTATGGCCGGGTTGGAGCTGCCGGTGAAGGTGGTGGTGCCGGAGCCGTTCTTGGTGAGCGTGAGCGTCGAGTCGACCGAGCCCGCGGCGATGTCGATGGGGGCGGTGATCGCCGACGTGGAGACGCTGATGGTCGCGGCGGTGCCGTCCTGGGTGGCCTTGAGCGTCGCCGAGCCCGAGCCGTACGAGCCGCAGTCGAACGAGATGGTCGCGGTGTCCGGGGTCACCGCGGTGGCGGCGGGCGCCATCACCATCGCGCCCAGGGCGACCAGACCGACGCCAAGGGCCGACCCGGCACCGAGCCCACGGACGCCGAATCTGCCCTGCCCGCCGATTGCACGATTGCCATGCCTCATGGGGGTGTCCTGCCTTCAAGTGGGGGATTGTGGGGGGAATGCGGGGGGAATACGGGGGAATGCGGGGGGAATTGAGCACGGAACCTGACGGTCAGTCAGCACTCCGGACCGCTGCTCATTGAGGCATGGGACCCATGAGGTGGCAAGACACACCTCCATGATTCTTGACATGCTACGGCCAATTTCAGCCGCCCCGTCTCAGGCCGTCAGGGCGGCCGAATGCCCGCACCCTCGGAGCGGCCGAATGCCCGCACCCCGACCGCCCTCCCGGCCCACGACAGTCCAGAATGGCGATCATGACGACGTCGCCCCTGACCTTCCAGCCGGTCCTCGACCGCATCGCGGCCGAGATCGAGAAGACGCCGGGGCGCGGCAGGCCCGCCGACTACATTCCGGCGCTCGCCGCGTGCGACCCGCGCCGGTTCGGCATGGCCGTCGCGGAGCCGGACGGCACCGTGTACGGGGTGGGTGACTGGCGGCAGCCGTTCTCCGCGCAGTCCATCACCAAGGTCTTCACCCTCGCGCTCGACCTGGCGCGCGAAGGCGACGCCCTGTGGGAGCACGTGGGCCGCGAGCCGTCCGGCAACCCCTTCAACTCGCTCGTGCAGCTGGAGTACGAGAACGGCATCCCGCGCAATCCCTTCATCAACGCGGGTGCGCTCGTCGTCACCGACCGCCTCCAGACCCAGACCGGGGACGCGGCGGCCGCCCTCCTCGACTTCCTGCGCGCGGAGAGCGGCAACGACGAGCTCACCATCAACGAGAGCGTCGCCGCATCCGAATCCGCCCACGGCGACCGCAACGCCGCGCTCGGCCACTTCATGGCGTCGTACGGAAACATCGACAACCCGGTCCCCGTCCTCCTGAACCAGTACTTCCGCCAGTGCTCGGTCGAGGCGTCCTGCGCCGACCTGGCCCTGGCCACGGGCTTCCTGGCCCGCCACGGCATCCGCGCCGACGGCACCCGCCTGCTGAGCAACAGCCAGTCCAAGCAGGTCAACGCGATCATGCTGACCTGCGGGACGTACGACGCCGCGGGCGACTTCGCCTACCGCGTGGGCCTGCCCGGCAAGAGCGGCGTCGGCGGCGGCATCATCGCCGTCGTGCCCGGCCACTGCACGCTGTGCGTCTGGAGCCCGGGGCTGGACGAGCGGGGCAACTCGGTGTCGGGGGTGGCGGCGCTTGACCGGTTCACGACGCTGACGGGGCTCTCGGTGTTCTGAGGGGCGCCGGTCCGGGGCATGAGCGGGTTCCGGGGTACAAGGGGCAGACGAGTCGGGCTGTACGCCGGGTTCTGTCGCCCGGTCGCCTCGCGGCGGCCGGGGAGACGGCCATCCATCTAGGGCCCGCATTGCTGCGGGCCTCATGCGGTCTACCCGCGGACTCGGGCGGGCAGCCCTCGGTCATCCGCGCAGGGCCCTGTCTCCAGGGCCCCTCTTGACCTTGCTCCAGGTGGGGTTTACCTAGCCGCCTGAGTCACCTCAGGCGCTGGTGGTCTCTTACACCACCGTTTCACCCTTACCGGAGACCGAAGTCTCCGGCGGTCTGTTTTCTGTGGCACTGTCCCGCGGGTCACCCCGGGTGGCCGTTAGCCACCACCTTGCCCTGTGGAGCCCGGACGTTCCTCGGGAAGAGCCCCTGGTGAGGGGAGCTTCACGCGGCCGTCCGCCCGGCTCGTCTGCCGTGCCGACCATGCTACCCGGCGTGTGCCGTGGCTCCGCCCCGCGGACGCCCCCGTCGCCAGGAACGAGCCCGCGAGGATGAGTGCGAACGCCGCCGCGATGCCCGCCGTGAGGGGCTCGGAGAGGAACGCGACGCCTGCCGCCACCGCCACCGCCGGGTTCACGTAGGTGAAGACGACCGCGCGGGTCGGGCCCGCCTCCCGGATGAGTTCGAGGAAGACGACGAAGGCCAGGGCCGTGCAGATGACGCCCAGGCCCGCGAGGGAAGCGAGAGTGGCGGGGCCCGGCATCGTCGTCGGCCAGGTCGCCGCCGCCGGGAGGGCGTAGACGACCGCCGCCAGGGTCAGGCAGGGGGCGATGAGTTGGAGTGTGGGGACCGTTCTGAGGTGGCGGGCCACGATCAGGGGCGCGATCGCATAGCCGAGCGCCGTGAGCAGGACCTCCGTCAGCGACCAGGCGTCGCCGCCGGTGAGATGCGGGACGGTGAGGACGGCCACTCCGGCGAGGCCGAGGCCGAGGCCCGTGAGGCGGCGCGCGCCAAGCCGCTCCGTGTCGCCGAAGAAGCGGGCCAGGACGGCGCCGATGATCGGTACGGCCGCGATCAGCAGGCCGGCCGTGGAGCTGGAGAGGCGGCGCTCGGCGTCCGTCAGGGTCCACCAGGGGCCGAGGATCTCGATGCACGCGAAGGCGAGCATCGGCTTCCAGTGTGTGCGCAGGACGCGGGTGAGGCCCCCTTGCCGCAGGGCGAACGGCAGCAGCAGCGCGGCGCCGAGCGCACAGCGGGTGAAGACCACCATGGACGGTGAGAGGTCTTCGACCGCCACCTTGATCATCAGGTACGGGATGCCCCAGAGGACGCCCATCAGGGAGAAGAGGAACCAGCCGCGTGCAGTCATGCGGGCAGTTTCAGGCCGTCCGGCGTCCGCCGTCTTGAACGCTGTTGCGGTACGCGGCCGGGGTCACCCCGAGGACCCGGCGGGACCAGCGGGTCAGGTGCGCCTGGTCGGCGAAGCCCACCAGGGACGCCGCCTCCGCGGGCCGCAGCCCCGCTTCGAGGAGTGCGCGGGCCCGGGTCACGCGGTGCTGGGCGAGCCAGGCGTAGGGCGGCATCCCCGTCGACGTACGGAAGGCGCGCAGGAGCTGGTAGCGGGAGAGGCCGAGGGGCGCGGCCAGTTCGGCGAGGGACGGTGGGGCCAGGAGTTCGTCGGCGAGCCGGTCGCGCACGGCGCGGGCGATGCGGTCGGCGCCGGGCACCGTGTCGCACAGGAGCCGGGCGGTGCCGTGTCTGCGGGCGAGGGCGGTGAGCAGCCAGGGCAGCCGGGACTCGGCCTCCAACGGGTCGTGGCTTCCGCTGAGTTCGGTGTGCGCCGTGCGCAGGGCCGCGGCCAGTTCGGGGTCGTGCAGGACCGGGTCGCCGAAGTACGGTGCGGTCACGGTGCCCTCGGCCAGGAGGTGCGGCGCCGGGTACATCGCCCGGTACGCGTAGCCGCCCTGGCGCCCCGGGCCGCCGGTGTGCACCTCGCCCGGGGCGAGCACGACGATGGTTCCCGGCCCCACGTCGAGCCGTCCGCCCCGGTAGTCGATGATCTCGGAGCCGCCGACGCAGACGCCGACGGTGAATTCCTCGTGGTAGTGCGGGGCGTAGCGGTGCCGGTCGAAGCGGGCGGTGAGGAGGTCCAGGGGCGGCGCGCAGGGTTCGAGGCGGGCGCGCGTCCAGACCGCGTGCTCACGGCCGCCGTGCGGTGCCGCGTGCTCATGGCCGCCGTATGGTGCCGTGTGCTCATGGCCGCCGGGCACTGTCCCGCCATTCATGCCGCTCCCCCTCGTCGCCGCTCTCAGGGGTGCAACGCCCGTGCGGCCGTCATCGATGCCACGGAGGAGAGTGTGGTCGAACGGCCCGGCCGGCAGCCCTCAGTCGAACTCCGCGGTCTCCAGCTCGAAGCCGAACGGTTCGGGCAGGGCCACCGCCTTGCCGAAGGGGAGCGTGCAGTGCTGGCGGTAGTCGTCCCCCTCCGGGTCGCGGAACAGCGTCACCGAGGAGCCCTCGCGGTCGATGAGGAGGTAGAGCGGGATGCCGCCGCGGGCGTAGCAGCGCCGTTTGGCCTCGCGGTCCGCCTGCGGCTTGGTGGAGGTGACCTCGACGACCAGGGCTACGCCGTCACAGGGCATCCAGGGGTCAGCACCCCGGAAGAGGCGCCGCTCCATGGGGGCGAACGTGCCGTCCGGGATGGCGTGGTTCTTCGGGCAGGCACCCCCGCTCTTCAGCTTCAGGCCCTTGTTCCCGGAGAACTGCATCTCGGTCTTGGAACGCCTGACCACCTGGTTCACGACCAGGCCGATGTAGTCCTCGTGGTCCCCGTCCGGCGGCGGCGTCACGACGATCTCCCCCTCGATCAGCTCCGCCCGGAAACCCTCCGGAGTGTCCAGCGCGAGGAAGCCCTCCAGGAGGACCTCTGCCTGCGTGAGCGGCTCGTGTGCCATGGCAGTCATGTCACGCCCCTTCCTCGGTCGCTCGCCAGACTGGGACATCGCTTGATCCGCCGTCCAAGAGATCGGGAGTTGCTCCCTCGATCGTGGCACAGGCTCACCGGTGGGCGTCAGGCTTCGCCCGCTCGGCGGGTCCCGCCGGACCGTCGCTTGACCTTGCCGCAGCGTCAACGTTTCTACTGGCCTCATGAGCGGGATGAGCGGGATGAACGGGCAGGGCGGGCAGGGCGGGATGCGGATCGGGGAGCTCGCCGGCATCGTCGGCGTCACCACGCGGGCCATCAGGCACTATCACCACCTCGGGCTGCTGCCCGAGCCCGAGCGGCGGTCCAACGGCTATCGGGAGTACGGGCTGCGGCACGCCGTCGTGCTCGCACGGATCCGGCGGCTCACCGAGCTGGGGCTCGGGCTCGCCGAGGTGCGGGACGTGCTCGCGGACGACGCGGGGCGCGAGCTCGCCGAGGTGCTCGCCGAGCTGGACGCCGACCTCGCCCGGCAGGAGGGCGCGATCCGGGAGCGGCGGGAGCGGCTGCGGGTCCTGCTGGACGACGCCGAGCGCGGGGTGCTGTCCGCCGAGGGGCCCGTGTCCCCTGAACTCGGCGCGTTCTTCGCCGAGTTGGCTCGCACCACCGCCGGTCGCGAAGGACCCGAGTCCGCGATGGCCGCGAAGGACCGGGAGCTGCTCGCCCTGATCGACACGACCGCGCCCCGGGAGGACCGGGACAGGCTTATGGCCGCCATGCGCCCCGCGCTGACCACGCCGGGAGCGGTGGAGCGCGCGCACGAGGTGTACGCGCTGCTCGACGCGCTCGCCGACAGCGACCTCGACCTCGCCGACCCGCGTACGGAAGCCGCCGTGGACGAGGCGGCTCGCGCGCTCGCCGGCGCCCTGCCCGACTCCCTCCTGGAGGAGCTGGGCACTGAGGGCGTGCGAGCCGTGGCCGACGGGCTCGGCCGTGGCCAGGACCGCTTCCTCGGAGCCTTCTTCGCCGACTTCGCGCCCGCGCAGGCGGAGGCCGTGCGCCGCGGGATGCGGCTGCTCATGGAGCGGGGCGCACGGTGAAGCGCCTTCTGCGCGGCCTCGCCTGGGTGGTCGTACCCGTCGAACTCACCCTTGTCGTCTGCCTGTTGGCCGGGGCCTCGCTGCCCATGAACGTACTCGTCGGTGTGGAGGCCGTCGCCGTGGCGCTGTTCGTCGTCGAGGGCGCGGGGCTCGCGGTCCTGTACCGGCGGGGCGGGCGCGCGGCGGTCAGGGACGTCGTGCCGGAGCCGGTGCGGCGGATCGTCGGGCATGAGCTGCGGGTGCTCGGCAGTCTCGCGCTGTGGGTGACCCGGCGACGGCACGGCGTGCGCGAGGGAGATCTGGCGTTCGGGCACGCCCGCGACCAGGCCGCGATGCTCTACGGCTTCGTCTTCGTCTGCGTGGTGGAGACCATCGGCATGGCCGTGCTGCTGCGGAACTGGCCCGCGGTCCACGCGGTGATGCTCGTCGTCGACGTCTACACCGTGGTCCTGATGCTGGGCATCCACGCCGCCTCCGTGACCCGGCCGCACGTACTGACCGAAGGATCGCTCCGCGTACGTCAGGGCGCCCACCGTGATCTGCTGATACCGCTGGAGCGGATCGCCGCCGTGCGCGGTGAGCGGCGCTTCACGCACGAGGCCGCCGACGGGGTCATCGACCTGCCCGTCGGCTCGCAGACCTCCCTCACCCTGGAGCTGACGGAGCCCGTCACGGCGGTCGGGTTCCTCGGCAAGCGGCGCCCGGTGACGACGGTGCGGCTGCACGCGGACGAGCCGGAGCGGCTCCTGAGCGCCCTCAGGCAGGCGCGAACCGCACCTTCGCCGTCCCCGGCTCCGCCTGCGTGAGCCGCACCCGCAGCCGCTCCCCCAGCGGAAGTCCGCCCGTGCCGCCCTCGATGCGGGCGACGATCGCGGGATCGGTCAACTGGACGGTGCCTACGTCCGGTTCACGCTCCTGGACGTCCACCACCACCGCGTCGAAGAGCTCACCGACCCGATCCTTGAGCAGCGCCGCCTCGACGATGTCCACGCACTCGCGCTCCACGGTGTTGGCGCGCCGCGTCCCGTCCGCCATCTCCTTGGGCAGCTCGGGCAGCGCGGCGAGCACCCACTGCGGCGGCTCGTCCCCGGCGACCGCCGCGAGGCACAGCTCGGCGGCATAGCGGTCGACGAGGCGGCGCAGCGGGGCCGTGCAGTGCGCGTAGGGCGCGGCGACGGCGGCGTGCGTGGTGAGGTCGGGGACGTCGCCGCCGCTGAACGCGGTGTAACCGGCGCCGCGCAGGAGCGTGGTGCACTCCTGCAGGAACGCGGCGTGCCGGGGCTTGTGCGGGTCGAGGGAGCGGACGAGCTCGGCGTACGGGACGTGGTGCGGCCAGTCGACCCCCAGGGCCTGCGCGGTGCGCCGGAGCCGGCCGACGGCTCCGTCGGGGGCGGTGGGCAGGGTGCGCAGGATGCCCGCGCCGGACTGGATCATCAGCTCCGCGGCGGCCATGCCGGTGAGGAGGGAGATCTGGGCGTTCCAGCCGTCGGCGGGGAGCGGGGCGCGGAAGTCGAGTGCGTACGTGCCGTTCCGCTCGACGATCTCCTGCTCGGGCACGTTGAGGGAGATGCCTCCCCGCTCGACCTCCAGCTGCTCGCGCAGCCGCCCGATGTCGCCGAGCAGCGCGAGGGCCTCTTCGGCGGTGCCGCCGTCGATGGCCCGCTGCACGCCGTCGTAGTCGAGCTTGGCGCGGCTGCGTACGAGGGCACGGCGCACCTCGGTGGAGACCCTGCGTCCATCGCCGTCGAGGTCGATGGTCCACAGGACGGCTGGGCAGTCCTGTCCGGGGAGGAGGCTGGCCGCGCCCTCGCTCAGCGAGGTGGGGTGCAGCGGCACCTTCTCGTCCGGGAAGTAGAGGGTGGTGACGCGCCGGTGGGCCTCCGTGTCGAGCGGGGCGCCCGGCGTGACGTACGCGGCGACGTCGGCGATGGCGTACCGCACCCGGAAGCCGCCGGTCTCCCGCCGGGACAGGTGCATCGCCTGGTCGAGGTCGACGGAGGTGGGCGGGTCGATGGTGAAGAAGGGGATGTCGGTCGCGTCGTGCGCGGGGAGCCGCGGGGCGGCTGCGGCTCGCTCCGCATCGGCGACGACGTCCCCGGGGAAGGCCTCGGGAACGTCCAGCTTCGTACGCAGCTCACGCAGCGCGCCCCGCAACGGGGCTTCGGCTGCGCCGGTCACGCGGAGATGGCGACGGGGCATGGACCGAGCGTAGGCCGCGGGGGGCGGGGCGGCGCGGTGGCCCTCCGGCTGGGCACCCCCCCTCTGCCCACCCACCCCGGCCCGTTCCGACCCCACCCACCCATGGCGCTGCGGGGCAATCGGGTGGGTGGGTGGGAAAGCTTGTTCGTTCAGGTGAGGATGCGGGGCAAACGGGCGGGTGGGTGGGAAGGGCAGGTTCGCTGGCGGGGAAGGCTGCGGGGAGGGCAGGCGGGGCGGCGTGGGCGGCCCCCGACCCCGGGGGCGATTACCCTGGCGCGGGGCCGCATCCCCTCACGTAACCCTCCGAAGGAGACCCATGCTCGTCCTGCTGCCGCCCTCCGAAGGCAAGGCACCCTCCGGCCGCGGCGCCCCCCTGAAGCCGGAGTCGCTCTCCCTGCCGGCGCTCGCGGAAGCGCGGCAGGCCGTGCTCGACGAGCTGGTCGAGCTCTGCGTGGCGGACGAGGACAAGGCCCGTGACGTACTCGGACTGAGTGAAGGTCTACGCGGTGAGGTCGCCAAGAACACCGAGCTGCGGACTGCGGGCGCGCGCCCCGCAGGGGAGATCTACACCGGCGTCCTGTACGACGCCCTTGACCTCGCCTCCCTGGACGCCGCCGCCAAGCGCCGCGCGACCCGCTCGCTCCTGGTCTTCTCCGGGCTGTGGGGCGCCGTCGGCGTCACGGACCGCATCCCCTCCTACCGCTGCTCGATGGGCGTGAAGCTGCCGGGCCTCGGCGCGCTCGGCGCCCACTGGCGTACGCCGATGGCCTCCGCGATGCCCGAGGCCGCGGGGGATGGACTCGTCCTCGACCTGCGGTCGTCCGCGTACACGGCCGCGTGGAAGCCGAAGGGCGAGGTCGCGGACCGGACGGCGACGGTGCGGGTGCTGCACGCGCAGACCGATCCGGCGACCGGGGTCGAGAAGCGCTCCGTCGTCTCGCACTTCAACAAGGCGACGAAGGGCAGGATCGTCCGCTCCCTCCTGGAGACCGGCACGCAGCCGAAGGGACCGGCGGAGCTGGTCGAGGCGCTGCGGGACCTCGGGCACGTGGTGGAGGCGCAGGCTCCGGCCAAGGCGGGCAGGGCGTGGGCGCTCGACGTGGTGGTGCGCGAGATCCACTGATCTCCCCCGCGGACCTGACGGTCAGCAGAGGCGGTCAGCAGAGGTGGTCAGCAGAGGCGGCCACCACAGGGTGTTGCAGCATGTGCAACACCCTTTGCGCATGCTGCGTACGCCGGGGCAGGATGCTCCCATGACTTCCCCCTCCGCCGCGGCCTCCGCCTCCGTGCTCGATCTCGCCCCCGTCGTCCCCGTAGTCGTGGTGGAGGACGTCGCCGACGCCGTGCCGCTGGCGCGCGCGCTGGTCGCGGGCGGGCTGCCCGCGATCGAGGTGACGCTGCGGACGCCCGCCGCGCTCGACGCGATCCGGGCGATCGCCGCGGAGGTGCCGGACGCCGTGGTCGGCGCGGGCACCGTCATCTCGGCCACGAACGTCGCGGACTCCGTGGACGCGGGGGCCCGCTTCTTGGTCAGCCCGGGGTGGACCGACACGCTGCTGGCGGCCATGAAGGCGTCAGGGGTGCCGTTCCTGCCGGGTGTCTCGACGACGTCCGAGGTCGTGGCGCTCATCGAGCGCGGCGTGCACGAGATGAAGTTCTTCCCGGCGGAGGCCGCGGGAGGCACCGCCTACCTCAAGTCGCTCGGCGGCCCGCTGCCGCAGGCCCGCTTCTGCCCGACGGGCGGCATCGGCCTCGCGTCGGCGCCTTCGTACCTCGCGCTGAAGAACGTCGGCTGCGTGGGCGGCAGTTGGATGCTTCCGGCTGACGCGGTCGCGGCGAAGGACTGGGGCAGGATCGAGACCCTGGCCCGCGAGGCGGCGGCGCTGCGTTAGGCGCCCCGCAAGGGGCGCGGGGAACCGCGCGCCCCGCAAGGGGCGCGGGGAACCGCGCGACCAGCCACAGAGCACCCGCGGCAGAAGCGCGGCCGACCCCGCCAAGCCCTACCGCAGGTGTGACGTGTCGTTCAGCAACCGCACCGACGCGTTCCCGTCCCCGTAATACGCCACCGCCGAGACGGACGCCGCCGAGAGCTCCATGCGGAACAGGGACTCCGGCGGCGCGCCCAGCGCGAGGCGCACCAGCGTCTTGATCGGCGTGACGTGGGTGACCAACAGGACCGTGCGGCCCGCGTACTCGGCTGCCAGGCGATCCCGCGCCGCCGCCACCCGCTCGGCCACCACGGCGAAGGACTCTCCGCCCGGCGGCGCGGTCTCGGGCGAGGCCAGCCACGCGTTCAGCTCCTCGGGCCGGCGCTCCCGCACCTCGCCGAAGGTCAGGCCCTCCCAGGCCCCGAAGTCCGTCTCACGCAGCCCGTCCTCGATGCGTACGTCGAGGCCGAGGCGGGCGGCGACGGCCTGCGCGGTCTCCTGGCAGCGCTTCAGCGGCGAGGAGACGATCGCCTGGATCGTGCCCCGCGCGGCGAACGCCGCCGCCGCGCGCTCCGCCTGCTCCCGGCCCACGTCGGAGAGGGAGGGGTCGGAGCCTCCGCTGCCGGAGAACCGCTTCTGGGGGGTCAGCGCGGTCTCGCCGTGGCGCAGCAGCACGAAGGTCGCGGGGGCGCCCAGATCGGCGGCGGCCCAGCCGACGGGCGGCGCCTGCTCGGCCACGTTGCCCGCGGCCCGCGCATCCGCCCCCGCCGTGCCCGCGAGGGCGGCCCGCGCCTTCGCCGCACCGGCACCCGCGTCACCCGGAGGCCCGGCGGGAGCCTGCGCCGCCGACCGCGCGGCCATCGTGTCCAGCTCGGCCGTCGAGTCCGCCGCCGACCACTGCTCCCCGCGCTTGCCCGCGTCCATCGCCTCGTTGGCGAGACGGTCCGCGTGCTTGTTCTTCTCGCGCGGGATCCACTCGTACGTCACCTGGGACGACGGGAAGACCCGCGCGGCCTCGGCGGCGAGCGGCTTCATGTCCGGGTGCTTGATCTTCCAGCGGCCCGACATCTGCTCGACGACGAGCTTGGAGTCCATGCGGACATGGACCGACGCGGTCGGATCGAGGTCGTGCGCGGCCTTCAGACCGGCCACGAGCCCCTTGTACTCGGCGACGTTGTTCGTCGCGACGCCGATGTACTGCGCGACCTCCCGCAGGGTCTCCCCCGTGGCCGCGTCGATGACGACCGAGCCGTAGCCCGCGGGCCCCGGGTTGCCCCGCGACCCGCCGTCGGCCTCGACGATGAACTCCCGCACGGCCACGGTCCCTTACAGGCCGGACTCGGACGTGCGGACCAGGATGCGGCTGCAGTTCTCGCACCGCACGACCGTGTCGGGGGACGCAGCCTTCACCTCGTTGACCCCGGTGATGTCCAGCTCGATGCGGCAGCCCTCGCAGCGCCGCTGGTAGAGCCTGGCGGCGCCGACGCCGCCCTCCTTGACGCGGAGCTTGTCGTAGAGCTTGAGCAGGTCGGCCGGGACCGAACCCGCCACGACCTCGCGCTCCTTGGTGATCGTGGCGGCCTCGCCGTCGATCTCCTCGAAGGCCGCGTCACGGCGGGCCGTGGCGTCGTCGATCTTCGACTGGACCGAGGAGACACGTTCCGCCAGCTCGGAGACGCGCTCCTGGGCGGACTCGCGGCGCTCCATGACCTCCAGGACCACGTCCTCCAGGTCGCCCTGGCGCTTGGCGAGGGAGGCGATCTCGCGCTGGAGGTTCTCCAGGTCCTTGGGGGACGTCACGGCGCCGGAGTCCAGGCGCTGCTGGTCGCGGTTGGCGCGCTGGCGCACCTGGTCGACGTCCTGCTCCGCCTTGGTCTGCTCGCGGGAGCAGTCGCTCTCCTCGGTCGTCGAGGCGACGTGCAGGTCACGCAGCTGCGTGAGGTCCTTGTTCAGCGACTCGATCTCGGCGTGCTCGGGCAGGGACTTCTTCCGGTGCGCCAGCTGCTGGAGGCGTACGTCGAGTGCCTGGACGTCGAGGAGTCGGATCTGGTCGGCGGGCGCGGCGTTCAGTTGGGGGCTCCTGTTGAGTCGGTATTCGAGGCCGCGTGGGCGGTCCAGGGGTCGGTGACCGTCTTGGAGACGTGGACGCGAAGTCCCCATCCGTGACGGTCGGAGATCTGATCGAGCTGCGCCGCTGCCAGCTCGCACCACGGCCACTCGGTGGCCCAGTGCGCGGCGTCCAGGAGCGCGAGCGGAGTCTGCGCGCGGGCCTCCGACACCGGGTGGTGGCGCAGGTCCGCGGTGAGGAAGGCGTCCACGCCGCTCGCGCGTACGTCGTCGAAGAGGCTGTCTCCGGAGCCGCCGCTGACGGCGAGCGTGCGGATCAGCTGGTCCGGGTCGCCGGCGACCCGGATGCCCTGCGCGGTGGCGGGCAGCCGCTCGGCCGCGCGGGCCGCGAGTTCGCGGAGCGTCAGGGGGTGTTCGAGCTCGCAGATCCGGCCGAGGCCGCGGCGGCCGTGCGTGTCGGCCGGGTCCGGTACGAGGGGACGGACGGTCCGCAGGTCGAGCGCGCCCGCGAGGGCGTCGGAGACGCCCGGGTCGGCGCGGTCGGCGTTCGTGTGCGCGACGTGCAGCGCGACGTCGTTCTTGATGAGGTCGTGGACGACGCGGCCCTTGAAGGTGCCGGCCGAGACCGTCGTCGTGCCGCGCAGGTAGAGCGGGTGGTGGGTGACCAGGAGCTGGGCGCCGAGCTTCACCGCTTCGTCGACGATGTCCTGGACGGGGTCGACGGCGAAGAGGACCCGGGAGATCTCCGCTTCGGGGTCGCCGCAGACCGTGCCGACCGCGTCCCAGCTCTCGGCCAGTTCGGCGGGCCACAGGGCGTCGAGGGCGGCGATGACTTCAGACAGACGGGGCACGGGGAAAGGCTACCTTCCCGGTGCGCTCGGCATGTCGTACGTTACGCACCGCTACGGCCTGCTACTGAGCGCCCCGCAAGGGCGCGGGGAACTGCGCGAGCAAGCCGCGAGCAAGCACGGAAAAGCCGCGGACGCGTCTGCTCGGTGCTCGGCAGACGCGTCCGCGGCTCTTTGGTGGCTGAGCGCGCAGTTCCCCGCGCCCCTTACGGGGCCAGGTCGGACCTGAGGTCGTCCAGCACCGAATTCGCCGCCGTCACGCCGAGACCCAGGTACCACGTCTCGTCCGGGACGTCCTTGGCCTGGCCCTTCTTCACCGCGTCCAGCTTCTTCCAGAGCGGGTTCTTCTCGGCGGCGGAGCGACCGGTCTTCTCCGGGTCGCCATAGACGCCCGTGAAGATCCAGTCCGCGTCGGCGTCGTCGATCTTCTCGGTGCTGATCTCCGTGGCGAGGTCGTTGACCTGCTGGTTCTTGGGGCGGGGCAGGCCGGTGTCGTCGAGGATCGTGCCGATGAAGGATGCCTTGGCGTAGAGGCGGACGCGGTCGGGCATGTAGCGGAGCATCGTGATCGTCGGCTTGTCGTCGCCGATGTCCCGGCCCAGGGACCTCGCCTTCTCCTCGTACGCGGCGAGTTCCTTCTTCGCCGTGGCGGTCTTGTCGAGCGCGGCCGCGTTCAGGAGGTAGTTCTCCTTCCACGTGAAGCCGGGGCGGATGGAGAAGACGGTCGGGGCGATCTTGGAGAGCTGCGGGTAGAGCTTGGCGGCGCGCAGTTCGCTGCCGAGGATCAGGTCCGGCTCGAGGTTCGCGATCGCTTCCAGGTTGAGGGCGTTGATCGTGCCGACGTCCTTGGGGCTGCCCGCGTCCTTCTTCAGGTAGCCGGGGATGCCGTCGTCGCCCTCGGTGGGGGCGTAGCCGACGGGCTTGATGCCGAGCGAGACGACGTTGTCGAGCTCGCCGACGTCCAGGACCACGACCCGCTTGGGCCGCGCCTTGAGCTCGGTCTTGCCGCGGGCGTGCGTGATGGTGCGCGGGAACGCGCCCGCCTTGGCCGTGGTGCCCATCTTCGCGGTCTGCTCGGCGGCCTTGGAGAAGTCGTCGCCACCCTGGGCGACGGCCTTGCTTCCGCTGCCGTCGTCGGACGTGCCGGAGCTGTCGCTGCCGCCGGACCCGCAGGCCGCGAGGGAGAGCGCGCCGGCCACGGCGAGGGCGAGGGCCGCGGTGGCGCGGTGGCGGCGGGGTCGTACGGACCGTACAGAGACGGACATCGGTGCTCCATGCTCCAGGGGGTGTGCCGCGCCTGCCGCTTCCGCAGGTCCGCCGCCACTTAGGTTCGCCTTACTTTAAGCGCGCTCTCCCCACCCAGCACAACCACCCCCGACCCCTCAGGCGAATCGGTACTTCGCCACCCTTCTGTGTGAAGCGGACGGCCACGGATGCCACGGCAGCGCGTGCGAAAACTAGCTTCGGGGCCCGGAGGTACCCCCACATGACAGCGCCCACGCTTGAGCCCGAGCCCATGACCGCGCCGACGTCCCGCCCGGCGCCCGCGACGCCCCCAGTGATCACCGCCAACGGTGCGTACGCGGCTCGGCTCGCCCACGACGGCGGTTCCTGGTTCCCCGAGCGCTGGACCCTCGACTCCCCGGAGCCGTACGCGGTGCCACTGCCCGGCAACCAGCCCGAGGAGCCCGGCACGGAGGTGCTCCCGATGGCCGACGGGCGGGTCCTGATCCACCGCGTCGTCGACGGACGGCACACGTTCGCGCTCCTCTACCCGACAGGTCCGGAGACCGGCGAGGTGCCGCTCGGCGCCGTGGAGTGCGGGGAGTCCCGGCTGACGCTCCTTCCGCCGTCACCGGTCGGCAGCCACGCGTACGCCCTCGCGGTGGGCGCGGGGTCGACGGCCCTGTGGATGGTGGCGGGCGGGGCCTTCGGGCCCGAGCACGTCGCCGAGATCCCCGGGAAGTGCTCGGGCGGGGTCTGGCTGGACGGGGACGGCCGGATGCTGGCCCTGGACCGGGAGTTGGCAGGCCGGGTCAAGGCGGTGGCCGTGGACCTGGAGCGGGGCGGCGAGGTGTCGCCCCTCCTCCAGATCGCCGAGGAGAGCAACGACCGGCTGCTGCTCGCGGACGCCGACAGCGGACTGCTCCTGATCCGCTCGGACGCGCCGGGCCACGACCGGCTCGGCTGGGGCGTCCTCGGCGGTACGCGCCCGGTGCGCTTCCCCGAGTGCCTGCGCCTGCCCGACCTCGCGGTGACGCCGTTCGCCATCCAGCCCGAGCAGACGCTGATGCCGGAGAGCTGTGCGGTGGCGCTGCGGATCGACGGGGCCGCGGGCAGCTGGCTCGGCCTGTGGCGCCCCACCGACCGGCGGGTCCATCAACTGGCCGCGCCGGAGGGGTGGTTGGCGGGCTCGGGGTGGTGGACGCGGGAGGGGGCGCTGCGGCTTCCGTATGCGACGGGGGCGGTGCCGTGCGGGGTCGCGGAGGCGGAATTGCCGGCTCCGGAGGCGCCGCCCGCGGCGGTTGCCGCGCGGCCTGTTCCGTTGCAGCAGGCACCCCTCACGGGGCGTACGGGCGTTGGTTAGACTCGCCCGGCCACATCGAACGATCTTCTTTACAGAGTTACCGGTTTACGGGGTGAGTGTGTTGATGAGAACCGAGATCAGTACGGAGTCCGAGCGGAATCCCGAGCCGCGGGAGGCGGCGGGTACTTCCGGTGCCGGTAGGCATCGGGGGCCTGTGGCCGAGCATGACGAGGGCGGGGCACCGCGGGGGCGGCACCGTCGC
The DNA here is from genome assembly GCF_056434405.1 of Streptomyces sp. NPDC044044. Classification (NCBI taxonomy): domain Bacteria; kingdom Bacillati; phylum Actinomycetota; class Actinomycetes; order Kitasatosporales; family Streptomycetaceae; genus Streptomyces; species Streptomyces sp. NPDC044044. The sequence continues at coordinate 27,249 of NZ_JBWKFG010000004.1, forward strand.
CAGGGCGACAAGAGCTGACCGGCTCCGCCGAGTTCGTCCTCGAACGCCGGACGGGCTGGAGAATTCCAGCCCGTCCGGCGTTTGTGTCGAGGGAGGGGACTTACCCTCGCTTCAGCCCAAGGACCTCGGACGCCGCGAACGTCTCGTTCGCCGGACGCCCCTCGTAGTACGGCGACAGGACCCCGTCCAGCTCCTCGTACGTGAAGACGTCCTTCGCCGTGTCGAACTTCGCCGCCACCTTGGGGCGTTCGACCACCGCGACCATGCCGCCGTGGACCACCAGCAACTGGCCGTTGACCCCGGCCGCGGCAGGCGAGGCCAAGTAGCCCACCAGCGGCGCCACATGCTCGGGGGCGAGCGCGTCGAGTTCGCCCGCGCCCGGTTCCTGGAACCCCGCGAAGACGTCCTCCGTCATCCGCGTCCGCGCCCGGGGGCAGATGACGTTCGCCGTCACGCCGTACTTGCCGAGCGCCAGCGCGCTCGACGTCGTCAGGCCGACGATGCCGCCCTTGGCCGCCGCGTAGTTCGGCTGGCCCGCCGAGCCCGCGAGGAACGCCTCCGACGACGTGTTGACGATCCGGCCGTACACCGGCTCCCCCGCCGCCTTGGAGCGCTCACGCCAGTGCACGGACGCGAAGTGCGTCGTGTTGAAGTGGCCCTTGAGGTGGACGTGGATGACCGAGTCCCACTCGCCCTCGCTCATCGAGAAGATCATCCGGTCCCGCAGGATGCCCGCGTTGTTGACCAGGATGTCGAGCTTGCCGTACGTGTCGACCGCCAACTGGACGAGCCCGCGCGCCTGTTCGTGGTCCGCGACATCGCCCAGGTGCGCGACGGCCTGCCCGCCCGCGGCCCGGATCTCCGCCGCGACCTCCTCGGCCGGTGTCGCCGAGGCCTCGCCGGAACCGTCGCGGCCCGTCTTTCCGAAGTCGTTGACGACGACGCTCGCGCCGAGCCGGGCGAGTTCCAGGGCTTCCGCACGCCCCAGGCCCCGGCCCGCTCCTGTCACGATCGCGGCCAACCCATCGAGTGGCCGTGGCAATGGCTGTGCCATCAGGGATCGAAGTCCTCTCAGATCTCGATGCACGTACGCAGCGCGACGCCCGTACGCATCTGGTCAAGCGCTTCGTTGATCTCGGAGAGCGGCACCCGGTGGGTGATCAGGCTCTCCAGGTCGATCCGGCCCGCGCGCCACAGCGCGATGGCACGCTCGTAGGACCGCAGGACGTCGCCGCCGCCGTACATGGACGGCAGGATCTTCTTCTCGTCGAAGAACAGCTCGAACATGTTCAGCTGGAGGTTGTCGTCCATGGCGCCCGCTCCGACGATGCACAGCGTGCCGCCGCGGCGCGTCGTCTCGTACGCGGTGCGGGCGGTGGCGGACTTGCCGACGACCTCGAAGACGTAGTCGAAGCCCTCGCCCGCGGTCACCCGCTGCTTGGCGTCGGCGAGTTCGTCCGGTGCGACCGCCTCCGTCGCGCCGAACCGCAGCGCGGCCTCGCGCCGGGACGCCACCGGGTCGACGGCGATGATCTGCGCCGCGCCCTTGAGTCGCGCACCCTGGATCGCGGAGATGCCGACGCCTCCGCAGCCTATGACGACGACCGACGAACCGGCCTGCACATCAGCGGTGTTGATGGCCGCGCCGAGCCCCGTCGTCACTCCGCAGCCGATCAGGGCCGCGATGTCGAAGGGCACGTCGTCCGGGATCGGCACGGCGCAGCCCGCGTCGACCACGACCTCCTCGGCGAAGGTCCCCGTGCCGGCGAAGCCGAAGACGTCGCCGCCCGGACGCTTGAAGTTGGGGGTGCCCGCGTTCATGAAACCGGCCAGGCACAGCTGGCTCTGGCCGCGCTTGCACGCCGGACAGGTGCCGCAGGCGGGCAGCCAGCAGACCAGGACCCTGTCTCCCTGGCCGAGTCCGCTCACGCCGTCGCCGACATCGATGATCTCGCCCGCGCCCTCGTGGCCGGGGATGAACGGCGCGGGCTGCGGCAGTACGCCGTTCATCGCGGAGACGTCGGAGTGGCACAGGCCGGTGGCCCGCACCCGGATCTTCACCTTGCCGGGGCCGAAGCCCACCGTCTCGACGTCGTCGAGCACCTCGAGCTTGTCCTGGCCTACCTCGTGCAGTACGGCTGCGCGCATGGTGCGGCTCCTCTCGTACGGAATCAGGTCGTACGGACTTCAGGCGTGTTCGACGATCGTGTCGGCGAGGACCGGCGCGTCGTCCCGCTCGACCGCCGTCACCGCGACCTGGATGCGGCCCTCCGTCCCCTGGGGGCGCCACATCCTGATCCGCAGGGTCTCCCCGGGGAAGACGATCCCGGTGAAGCGCGTGCTGTAGCCGCGCACCCGCGACACGTCGCCGCCGAGCACCGTGTCGACGACGGCCTTGAGGGTCATCCCATAGGTGCACAGGCCGTGCAGGATCGGCCGGTCGAAGCCCGCGAGCTTGGCGAACTCGGGGTCGGCGTGCAGCGGGTTCCAGTCCCCGGAGAGGCGGTAGAGCAGCGCCTGCTCCTCGCGGACCGGGCGCTCGACGGTCCTGTCGGGCTCGCCCTCCGGGGCCGGGACGCGGGTGGAGGGGCCGCGTTCGCCGCCGAACCCGCCTTCACCGCGTACGAAGATCTGGGCGTCGCTGGTCCACAACGGCCCGTCGCCGTCGGCCACTTCGGTGCGCAGGACGAGGATCGCGGCCTTGCCCTTGTCGTACACGGCGGCCACCTTGGACGTGGTGACGGCCTTGCCCTCGACCGGGATCGGGCGGTGCAGCGTGATGCTCTGGCCGCCGTGCAGGACCGCGGCCAGGTTCACCTCGATGCCCGGTGAGGAGAGCCCGCCGACGACGCCCATGCCCGCGCCCGCGACGGTGGCGAAGCTGGGCAGGACGTGCAGTGTGGACTCCAGGGTGTAGCGCAGTTCGTCCGGGTCGGTGGCGGGGACGCCCGCGCCCAGGCCCAGGTGGTAGAGCTGGATGTCCTTGTGATCCCAGGTGATCTCGGCCGACCTGGGCTCCGCGGCCAGTGCTTTCGCGGCGTCGATGGGCATGTGGTGGCAGCTCCTTGGCCGGTCTGAAGACCTCGGTGCGGCCGTCCGCACCGTCGGTCGCACCGAGGTCGCAACAGGGCCGGAAGGAGCCCGTTCTAGAACGCGTTCCAGTCCGGCGATCCCATGTATAGCCGAGCGTCCGGTAGTTGTGAAGACTCCTGACGTCACGTCAGATACGCCGTCGGCGAGGCGTGTGACATTTGTACCGGCCGAGTCCGTACAACCACATCTGCCGCGGCCACCCCGCGGATTCGTAGTGTCACAGCCATGACGAATTCAGTGCCCGCCGAGCGGGCCGTGGCGTTCTCCGGCGTGGTCAAGGCCTTCGGGCCGCTGCGCGCCGTCGACGGCGTCGACCTGGAGATCCGGCGCGGCGAGACCGTCGCCCTGCTCGGCCGCAACGGCGCGGGCAAGTCCACGACGATCTCCCTACTGCTCGGCCTCGACGCCCCCGACGCGGGCCGCGTCGAGCTCTTCGGCGGCCCGCCCCAGGACGCCGTGCGCGCCGGGCACGTGGGCGCCATGCTCCAGGAGGGCCGCCTCGTCCCGCGCGTCACCGTGCGCGAGCTCGTCTCCTTCGTGGCCGGGCGCCATCCGGCGCCGCTGCCCGTCGGCGAGGCGCTCGCGCTCGCCGGGATCGAGGAGCTGGCGGGGCGGCGCGTCGACAAGCTGTCCGGGGGCCAGACGCAGCGGGTGCGGTTCGCCCTCGCCCTGGCCGGGAACCCCTCGCTGATCGTCCTCGACGAGCCGACCGCCGCCCTCGACGTGGAGGCACGGCAGGCGTTCTGGACGTCGATGCGTGCCTACGCGCGGCGCGGCCACACCGTCCTGTTCTCCACCCACTACCTGGAGGAGGCGGACCGGCACGCGGACCGCATCGTCGTCATGGACCACGGCCGGATCGTCGCCGACGGCACGGGCGAGCAGGTCAAGCGGTCCGCGGGCGGCAGCACCGTCTCCTTCGACCTGGCCGGGAGCGGCACGGAGGGTCTGACGCTGCTGCCCGGTGTGGTCGCCGTCGAGGTGCGCGGGGACAGGGCCCGGCTGCGTTCGGAGGACTCGGACGCGACGGTGGTCGCGCTCGCGGAGCGCGGTGCGATCCGCGGCCTCGAAGTCGCGGCGGCCTCGCTCGACGAGGCGTTCCTGGCCCTGACCGCCGCCCCTCCCGCCTCGGAGACCGCTCCCACCCCGGAGACCGTCCTCGCCTCGGAGTCCGTTCTCACCCCGGAGGCCGTGTGATGTTCGCCTACCTCGGGCTCGAAGTACGCAGAACGCTCCGCGACACCGGCTTCGTCATCGGCGGCATCGCACTCCCGGTGCTGATGTACCTGCTGTTCACCAACATCGGCGGCGGATCCGACTACGAGGAGTGGAAGACGACGTCGATGATCGGCATGGCCGCGTACGGGGCCGTGATCGCCGCCCTGAACACCGGCACCGGCGTCGCCGAGGACAAGACGATCGGCTGGCTGCGGCAGCTGCGGGTCACGCCGATGACACCGCGCGAGGTCGTGACGGGCCGGGCCCTGACCGGTGCGGTGACCGTGCTCCCGGCGATCGTGGCGGTGTTCGCCGCGGGCGGTCTGGTCAACGGCGTACGCCTGGAGGCCTGGCAGTGGGCGGCCGCCGCGGTGCTGCTCTGGCTCGGCTCGCTGCCCTTCACGATGCTGGGGCTCGGCAACGGCTACCGCCTGACCGCGCAGACCACGGGCGTGGTCAACACGGCCTGCAACCTGGGGCTCGCGGTGCTCGGCGGCCTCTGGTTCCCCGTCGACCTGTTCCCCGGCTGGCTGCGCACCCTGTCCGACTACACACCCACGCACCGCTTCGCGGAGCTCGGCACGTCCGTGACGGACGGCGGCGGCATCGGTTTCGGCACGGTCGCGGTGCTGATCGCCTGGCTGCTGGCGTTCGGTTCGTACGCTGTGACCTCGTACCGCCGGGCGGCGCGGACCGTATGACGAGTCCGGCGACGCGTCACGGCACGACAGGAGAAGCGATGTCGGTGAAGGACTTCTGGCAGCGGCACACGCGTCTCGCGGCCTGGAAACAGAGCAGCAGGGAGCAGCTCGCCGAGATGCGGGCGAAGGAGAAGTCCGGGCGGAGCAGGCCCGAGGACCTGGGTCCGCCCAACGGCTTCGCGATGCTGCCCTGGCTCCTGATGGGCATGGGCTCCTTCTCCAACCTCCTCCAGGGCAAGACGGGCAACCCCTGGCTGGCCGGCCTCGGCCTCCTCGTCTTCAACTCCCTCTACATCAACGTGGTGTTCCGCGCCTTCAACAAGCAGGCGCGGGAGGCGCGCGTCACCAAGCGCTCGCTGCTCGCGCTGACCGCGGTCACCTTCGCCCTCGCCATCGGGTACGGCGGCAGCTGGCTGATGTTCTTCCCGCTCCTCGGCCTGGCCACGGGATCGGTCCTGCGGGGCAAGCAGCTCGTTCCCGCGGGGTTCGCCCTGAGCATCTCCGCCGCGGTGGTCGGCGGGCTGCAGGAGGGCTGGGACGCGGCGGGCATCGCGTACGGCACGTTCCTCTCCGTCATGGTGACGGCCGCGATCCTGGCCCTGGCCGAGACGGTCAAGGAACTGCGCACCACCCGCGAGGAGTTGGCCCGCGCCGCCGTCGAGAAGGAACGGCTGCGCTTCTCGCGTGACCTGCACGACCTGCTCGGCCACACGCTCTCGGTGATCGTGGTCAAGGCGGAGGCCACGCGCCGCCTCGCCCCCCGTGACCTGGACGCGGCGCTCGGCCAGGTCGCCGACATCGAGTCCGTCGGCCGCCAGGCCCTGACCGAGATCCGCGAGGCGGTCACCGGCTACCGCGAGGGCAGCCTCGCCACGGAGCTCGACCGGGCCCGCGATCTCCTGGACGCGGCGGGCATCGAGGCGGTCGTACGCCAGTCGGGACCGCCTCTCGCCCCGCAGACGGCGGCGCTGCTCGGCTGGGTCGTCCGGGAGTCCGCCACGAACGTCGTACGCCACTCCAAGGCGACCCGCTGCGAGATCGAGGTGACGGGCACCGCCGAACGGACCCGACTCCTGATCACCGACGACGGCCGCGGCGTAGGCTCGACAGCGCCCGGCAGCGGGCTGAAAGGCCTGGCCGAACGCCTCGCGGCGGCGGGCGGCTCCCTGGAGTCGGGCCCCGCACCACGCGGCGGCTTCCGGGTCGCCGCGGAGCTGCCGGTCACCGAGTTCAGCACCGGCCCCGTTGTGGAGGAGCGCACCCCATGATCAGAGTCCTGCTCGCCGAGGATCAGGGCATGATGCGGAGCGCGCTGGCGCTGCTGCTCGGCATGGAGCAGGACATCGAGGTCGTCGCGCAGGTCGGCGCGGGCGACGAGATCGTGAACGCGGCGCTGAACGCACGCCCCGACGTGGCGCTCCTCGACATCGAACTGCCGGGCCGCAGCGGGCTCGACGCGGCGGCGGACCTGCGCGACGAGTGCCCCGAGTGCCGGGTCCTCATCCTCACGACCTTCGGCAGGCCCGGCTATCTACGCCGGGCGATGGAGGCGGGCGCGGTGGGCTTCCTGGTCAAGGACGGCCCGGTGGAGGATCTGGCGGAGGCGATCCGCCAGGCGCTGCGGGGCGAGACGGTGATCGACCCCGCCCTCGCGGCGGCGGCCCTGAGCGAGGGTCCAAGTCCGCTGACGACACGCGAGTCGGACGTCCTGCGGGCCTCGGTGGACGGGGCGACGGTCTCCGACATCGCGCAGAAGCTGCACCTGTCGGAGTCGACGGTGCGCAACTATCTCTCGGCGGCGATCGGAAAGACGGGGACGCGCAACCGGATGGAGGCGGTACGGGAGGCGCGGCAGCGGGGCTGGCTCTAGCGGGCCCCCTGGCCTTGAGCACCGCCGATCACCGGGTTCGCCGAGTTCGTCCTCAATCGCCGGACGGGCTCTTCGTCTCCCTCGGCATCCACACCAGCAGCACCAAGACCCCCGCCAGCAGGATGAACCCACTGGTCCGGAACGCCAGCGCGTACCCGGCCGTCAGCGCCTCCGGACTGGTCGAGCCCCCCATCCGCGAGGCGGAGACCGTGGAGAGCACCGCGAGTCCCAGCGCCCCGCCCATCGTCCGCGAGGTGTTGATCAGGCCGGAGACGAGCCCCGCGTCCCCGGGGTCCGCCCCGGACGTCCCGAGCGACGCCAGCGGCGTCGTGGCGAGCCCCGCGCCGAACATCATCACGATGCCGGGCAGCATGATCGATGTGACGTAGCCGCCGTCGGCGGTCATCAGGGACTGCCAGCCGAAGCCCGCCGCCGCCACCAGGATCCCGAGCACGGAGACGTTCTTCGCGCCGAGGACCCGCATCACGCGCGGCGCCAGCTTCGAGCCGATGACGATCGTCAGCGACGAGGGAATCAGCGCGAGGCCCGCCTTCAGCGCCGAGTAGCCGAGGACGTTCTGCGCGTACAGCGTCATGAAGAACCACATGGCGAACATGCCGCCGCCGCACACGAACATCGCCGCGTTCGCCGCCGAGACGGACCGCACCCGGAACAGCTTCAGGGGCATCAGCGGGACCTTCGTCCGCGCCTCGACCAGGAGGAAGAGGCCGAGCAGCGCCAGCCCCGCGGCCAGCGGCACCAGGGTCGCCGGGGCCGTCCAGCCCTCCTCCTCCGTCTGCACGATCCCGTACGCGAGCGTGGCGAGGCCCGCCGTCACCAGCACCGCGCCCGGCACGTCGAGGCGGCGTGCCTCGCCGGCCCGGCTCTCGGTGAGCCAGGCCACGCCCGCGACGACCACGAGCGCGCCGATCGGCACGTTGATCAGGAGCACCCAGCGCCAGGAGAGCAGGTCGGTGAGGACCCCTCCGACCAGGCCGCCCGCGGCGCCGCCGCCCGCGCCCACCGCCGACCAGGTCCCGATGGCCCGTATCCGCGCGGGCCCCTCGGGCACCGCCGACGTGAGGATCGTCAGGGTCGAAGGGGCGAGGACCGCCGCGCCGAGGCCCTGCACCGCCCGCGCCACGAGCAGCTGCCACTCGGCCTGCGCGAGACCGCCCGCGAGCGAGGCCACCGTGAAGAGCCCGAGCCCGACCAGGAACATCCGCTTGCGCCCGAAGAGGTCACCGGCCCGCCCGCCGAGCAGCATGAATCCGGCGAAGGCGATCGAGTACGCGTTGACCACCCACTGCAGTCCGACGGCGCTCATGCCCAGGTCGGACCGCATGGACGGCAGGGCGGTGTTCACCACCGACACATCCAGGACGACCAGGAACTGCCCGGCGCAGGCGGCAAGAAGCACCGCCCACACGGGTGCGGTCTTCCGCGGGGTCGCGGCTATGTAAGTGTCAGGGGGCGTTTGGACCATGACGGGAATGTTCTCAGGGATTCCGTTCCCTGTGCATCGGGGTTTCGACGCAAAGGTCCTCGGCCGCGGGTCCTAGGACTTCGGGCCTCCGCCGGCTATCCCTTCCGCAGCAGCGTCACCACCGCAGCTCCTCCCAGACCGATGTTGTGCGCGAGACCCACCCGCGCCCCCGCCACCTGCCGCGCCTTCGCCTCGCCCCTCAACTGCCAGGTGATCTCCGCCACTTGGGCGATTCCCGTCGCGCCGAGCGGGTGCCCCTTGGAGATCAGGCCGCCCGACGGGTTCACCACCCAGCGCCCGCCGTACGTCGTCGCCCCGCTCTCGACGAGCTTTCCCGACTCCCCCGCCGCGCACATGCCGAGCGCCTCGTACGTCAGGAGTTCGTTGACGGAGAAGCAGTCGTGCAGCTCGACGACGTCGACGTCCTCGATGCCCAGGCCCGACTTCTCGTAGACCTGCCGCGCCGCCGCCCTCGACATCGGCTGCCCCACGACGTCGATGCACGAGCCCGAGTCGAAGGACTCCCCGGTGTCCGTCGTCATCGCCTGCGCCGCGATCTCCACGGCGCGCTCCTGGAGGCCGTGCCGCTCCACGAAGCGCTCCGACACCACCACCGCCGCCGCCGAACCGTCCGACGTCGGCGAGCACTGCAGCTTGGTGAGCGGGCTGTGGATGGTCTTGGCGGCGAGGATCTCGTCGACCGTGTACTCGTCCTGGAACTGGGCGTACGGATTGTTCACCGAGTGCCGGTGGTTCTTGGCGCCCACCGCGGCGAGCTGCGCCGGTGTCGTGCCGTGCAGCTCCATGTGCTCGCGCGCCGCGTCGCCGAATATCTGGGCGGTGGGCGGGGTCATCTCGAAGCCGTGGCGTGCCGCCATCACGCCGTAGTGCCGGGCGACGGGAGACGTCTTGAAGTCCCCGCCGTCGGACCCTCCGCCCAGCGCGCCGCGCGCCATCTTCTCGAAGCCCAGCGCGAGCACGCAGTCGTTGATGCCGCCCTCGACGAACTGCCGCGCCATCATCAGGGCGGTCGACGCCGTCGCGCAGTTGTTGTTCACGTTGTAGACGGGGACGCCGGTCAGGCCCAGTTCGTACACGGCCCGCTGTCCTGCCGTGGACGCCTGGAAGCAGAATCCGACCGGGACCTGCTCCACCTGCTCGTACGAGATCCCGGCGTCGTCGAGGGCCTTGGTGCCCGCCTCCTTCGCCATGTCCCAGTACTGCCAGTCCCGCGTCTCGGGCTTCTCGAACTTCGTCATGCCGACGCCGACGATGTACGCCTTCACTGTCCAGCTCCTTCGGACGAATCAGGACGACTCAGGATGAATCAGATGGTGGGGCGGGGCTCCGGGTCCCTCGGCAGGCCGAGGAGCCGCTCCGCGACGACGTTCAGCTGCACCTGCGTGGTCCCGCCCGCGATGGTCAGGCAGCGCGACATCAGGAAGCCGTGCAGCGCGCGCTCCCCGGCGCCCTCGCGCACCGCGCCCGCCGGGCCGAGCAGTTCGAGTGCGAGCTCGGCGACCTTCTGCTGATGCGGGGTCTGCACGAGCTTGCGGACGGAGGCTCCGGCCCCCGGCTCCGCGCCCGCGACCTGCCGCATCGTCGTGCGCAGGCCGATGCAGGCGAGCGCGTGCGCCTCGGCCGCGAGCGCGCCGATCCGCGCGCGGTACGCGCCGTCGAGATCACCGGCGCGCCCGATGAGCGCTTCAAGGCCGGTGTCGAAGGTCAGCTGGTCGGCCATGTGGACGCGTTCGTTGCCCAGCGTGTGGCGCGCGACGCGCCAGCCGTCGTTCACCTCGCCGACGACCGCGTCGGCGGGCAGCAGAACGTCGTCGAAGTAGACCTCGTTGAAGAGGGAGTCCCCGGTGATCTCCTTCAGCGGGCGGATGTCGACGCCCTTGGCCCGCTTCATGTCGATGAGGAAGTACGTCAGACCCTTGTGCTTGGGGGCCTCGGGGTCCGTCCGGGCGAGCAGGATCCCGTGGTCGGCCCATTGCGCCGCGCTCGTCCACACCTTCTGCCCGTTGATCAGCCAGCCGCCCTCGACCCGTTCCGCCCTCGTCCGCAGCGACGCCAGGTCCGAACCCGCCCCGGGCTCGCTGAACAGCTGGCACCACAGCACCTCGCCCCTGAGCGTCGGCGCCAGGAACCGCTCCTGCTGCTCGCTCGTCCCGTACGCGATGAGCGAGGGCACCACCCAGGTGGCGATCCCGAGATCGCTGACGCGCACCCCGGCGGCCGCCAACTCCTGCTGTACGGCGAGCTGTTGGACGGGGCCCGCGCCGAGCCCGTACGGCTCGGGCAGATGTGGCGCCGCGTATCCGGTCGGCGCGAGCGCCTCGCGGGCGGCGGCCGGGTCGAGCCCCCGGGCCTGCGCGACGGCCTCGCGCGCCTGCTCCCGGTACGCCTCCGCCTCCCGGGGCAGCTCCATCCGCAGCTCGCGCCGCGCACCTCCCTCCGCGAGCCGCACCGCCCGCAGCCGGTGCGCGTCGCCGGCGCCGAGCAGCTGCCGGGCAACCAGCGACCTGCGCAGATACAGATGCGCGTCGTGCTCCCAGGTGAAACCGATGCCGCCGAGGAACTGGATGGCGTCCTTGGCGCAGGAGTACGCGGCGTCGAGCGCGCCACCGGCGGCGAGCGCGGCGACGAGTCCCCGCACCTCCGGGGGCTCACCGGCCGCCCGCGCCGCGTCCCAGGCGAGCGCCCGCGCCTGTTCGAGGCGCACCAGCATGTCCGCGCAGCCGTGCTTGACCGCCTGGAACTGCCCGATCGGCCGCCCGAACTGCTCCCGCACCTTGGCGTACTCGGTGGCGGTCCCGAGCGCCCAGGCCGCGACGCCGCACGCGTCGGCGGCGAACACGGCGCACGCCAGGTCCCGTACGAGCGCCGCGTCGACGTCGAGCACGCGCCCGGCCGGGACCTCGACCCCGTCCGCCGTCACCTCGGCGGTGGGCCGCGTCGGATCGGCGCCCTCCTGCGTACGCACGGTCAGCTCGGCCGCGTCGACGGCGAGCCACACGGTTCCGCGCGCGGACTCCGCGGCCAGGATCAGGAGGTCGGCGTCCGCCCCGGAGAGCACGGGCGGCGCGGTGCCGTCGAGGACGCAGCCGTCCGCCACGGACACCGCGGTGAGCGTGCCCGCGCCGAGTGCGACGGCGCCGATCCGCGCCCCGGACGCCAGCTCGGCGGCGAGGTCGCGGGCGCCGGCCCGGTGCAGCACGACCGAGGCGAGGGAGCTCGCCAGGTAGGGCCCCGGGAGCGCGGCCCGCCCGGCCTCCTCCAGGGCGACGGCGAGGTCCACGAGGTCGCCGCCACCGCCGCCGCACTCCTCGGGCAGGTGCACCGCGAGCAGGCCCTGCTCGGCGAGCCCGTCCCAGTGGGCGGGCCTGCCGCCACCGCCGGGCGGGGCGTCGAGCAGTTTGCGTATCTCCTCGGGCGGCACGGCGCGGGCGATCCAGCCGCGCACCGCCGACGCCAACTCCCGCTGTTCCTGCGTGATTCCGATGCCCATGCGCGTCCTCGCCGGTAGCAGCTTCCGGGACGGCGACAGACTAGAACACGTTCCAATCTGACGGAAGGTCAGATACGGGTCGGCTTCGCCACCGGCTTCACCGTCGACTGCACCACCGGCTTCACCGTCGACCGCGGGCGCCCACTCGGCCGCCCGTAAGCGCCCGGTTAACAACAGGTCAAGACTTCCCCTCGTACGACATCCGTCGGAATAGTCGCCTCGGGAAACAGGTTCGTATCCCACGTACCCCTGCCAGCTCCTGCACCGCCCCCGGAGGCCCCACGTAATGACGCAGTCGACGACCCACCAACGCGGCACCCGCGGAGTCGTCCCCGTACTCGCCTTCGCCGGCATCGTCGTCGCGGTGATGCAGACGCTCCTGGTGCCGGTCATCAAGGACCTGCCGACGCTGCTGAGCACCACGCCGTCGAACGCCACCTGGGTCATGACGGCGACCCTGCTCGCGGGCGCCGTGTCGACCCCGATCATGGGCCGCCTCGGCGACCTCTACGGCAAGCGCCGCATGCTCCTGACGAGCCTGGCCGTGATGGTCGTGGGATCCCTGATCTGCGGCTTCACCGACGACCTCGTCGTGATGATCGTCGGCCGCGCCCTCCAGGGCTTCGCGATGGGCGCCATCCCGCTCGGCATCGGCCTGATGCGCGACGAGCTGCCCCGCGAGAAGCTCGGCTCCGCGATGGCCCTGATGAGCTCGTCCATCGGCGTCGGCGGCGGCCTCGCGCTGCCGCTCGCGGCACTGACCGCGCAGCACGCCGACTGGCACGCCCTGTTCTTCGGCGCGGCGGGCCTCGGCGTCATATCGATGCTCCTGACCGTCCTCTTCGTGCCCGAGAGCACCGTGAAGGCGCAGGGCACCTTCGACGTGGCCGGCGCGCTCGGTCTCTCCGCGGGCCTCGTCCTCTTCCTCCTGCCCATCACCAAGGGCAGTGACTGGGGCTGGACCTCGGGCATGACCCTTGGCCTGTTCGCCGCCGCCGCGGTCGTCCTGGTCCTGTGGGGCGTGATGGAGCTGCGCCTGAAGGCGCCGCTGGTGGACCTGCGCACCACGGCCCGCCCCGCGGTCCTCTTCACCAACCTGGCCTCGATCATGGTCGGCGTCGCGTTCTACGCGATCTCCCTGGTCCTGCCCCAGCTCCTCCAGCTGCCGACCGCCACCGGCTACGGCCTGGGCCAGTCCATGGTCGTCGCGGGCCTGTGCGTGGCGCCGCTGGGCCTGACGATGATGTTCACGGCCCCGGTCTACGCCCGCCTGTCGGCGAAGTACGGCCCGAAGGTGACCCTCATCCTCGGCATGCTGATCATCGCGATCGGCTACGGCGCGGGCCTCGGCCTGATGAGCGCCGCCTGGCAGACGATCATCATCGCGGTCGTCGTCGGCGCGGGCATCGGCCTCGCCTACTCCTCGCTCCCCGCGCTGATCATCGGCGCGGTCGACCCTTCGGAGACGGGCGCGGCGAACGGCCTCAACACGTTGATGCGCTCGATCGGTACGTCGGTGTCGAGCGCCGTGATCGGCATGGTCCTCGCCAACACGGCGGACCACGTGGGCGGTGTCGCGATCCCCACGATGACGGGCTTCCGCACGTCGTTCCTGATCGCCACGGGCGCGGTGGCCCTCGGCCTCGTCTTCGCCCTGTTCCTGCCCTCCGCCCGCCGCTCGGTCAAGACCCAGCTCCGGGCCAGTAGCGAGGAGGACGCGAACCTGCGCGCCGCGACGGAGGCCCTTGCCGGTTTCCACGGCCGGGTCCTCAGCCCTTCCGGAGCGCCGGTCGCACGGGCGAAGGTGACGCTGATCGACCGCCGGGGGCGGCAGGCGGGGGCGGCGCTCACGGACGAGGGCGGGCGTTACTCGCTCTCCGTCCCCGGCGACGGCTCGTACGTCCTGGCCGCGACGGCCTCCGGGCATGCGCCGCTCGCGTCGGCGGCGGCGTATCGCGGGGGCGAGCGGGCGGTGGAGATGGATCTGCTGCTGCCGGGTGGGAGTGATGTGCTGGCGTAGGGGCGGTCCCCTACAAGTGGGCCTCGAACAAGATGGCCTCGAACTCCGGCCGGGCTGGAACTGTCCAGCCCGGCCGGAGTGTTTCAGCCCGTCCGGCGCTTGAGGACGAACTCGGCGGAGCCGGTGATGACGGCAGCCAAGGCTGCCGCTAGGCCCGCGGCGCGGCCTTCTCCAGCTCATCGATCGTCCCGGACATCACCGTCCGCAGATGCTCGGTCAGATGCTCCGCGGGCCAGTCCCACCAGGCCACGGCCAACAGCCGCGCAACCTCGTCCTCGCTGTACCGCGTACGAATCAGCTTCGCCGGATTCCCCCCGACCACCCCGTAGTCGGGCACGTCGTCCACGACGACCGACCCCGAAGCGATGACGGCACCGTGCCCGATCCGCACCCCGGGCATCACCATCACCCCGTACCCGAACCAGACATCGTTGCCGACAACGGTGTCCCCCCGCCCCGGCAGCCCACTGATCAGATCGAAGTGCTCGCTCCATGAGCCGCCCATGATGGGGAACGGGAAAGTCGAGGGCCCGTCCATCCGGTGATTCGCACCGTTCATGATGAACCGCACCCCCGTCCCGAACGCACAGAACTTCCCGATACGAAGCTTCTCGGGCCCGTAGTGGTAGAGGACATTCCGCGTCTCGAAGGCCGTCGCGTCATCCGGATCGTCGTAGTACGAGTACTCCCCCACCTCGATCAGCGGAGACTTCACCAGCGGCTTCAGAAGCACGACACGAGGCTGGTCCGGAAAGGGATGCAGCACTGTCGGATCGGCCGGTACACGTTGCATGGACAAGCGCCTTCCACTCCTCATTCACGTCCTCATTCACGGCCCCGCCTCGGTCAACGGCCAGGCCATGCGGCAGCATAGGGCGGCCCGCAGAACGAACCCACCCCTTTCCGACCTGGAGAAACCCATGACGGCCGCCCCCCAGCCCAAGCCGGAAATTCTCGCCGCCTTCGAAGCGGCCAAGGGCTTCATGCCGGCCGGTGAGGGCCTCGCCCTGTACGCGGCGGCGGCTGACGCGGCGGCGCTGGGGCTCCCGCTCCTGGAGGTCGGGACGTACTGCGGCCGCTCCACGATCCTGCTCGCCGACGCCGCCCGCGAGGCAGGCGTCACCGCGATCACCGTGGACCACCACCGCGGCAGCGAGGAGCAGCAGCCGGGCTGGGAGTACCACGACCCGGCGACGGTCGACCCGGAGGTCGGCCGGATGGACACCCTCCCGACCTTCCGCCGCACGCTGCACCACGCGGGCCTTGAGGAGCACGTGATCGCGATCGTCGGGCGCTCGCCGCAGGTCGCGAAGGCGTGGGGCGGACCGCTCGGTCTCGTCTTCATCGACGGCGGCCACACGGACGAGCACGCCACGGGCGACTACGAGGGCTGGGCGCCGCACATCGCCGAAGGCGGCCTGCTCCTGATCCACGACGTCTTCCCCGACCCCGCCGACATCATGACGGGCCAGGCCCCGTACCGCGTCTACCTCAGGGCACTGGAGTCCGGCGCGTTCACCGAGATCTCGGCAACCGACTCGCTGCGCGTCCTGCGGCGAACGGGACCGGGTATCTGACCTCGCATCACCCACGACAACGGCTACACGAGCGGAGAACGGCGTTGAGCAGCGCATGGCTCATCTACAGCGGAGCCCTGGTTGTGCTCCTGTCCGCGGTCCTCATGATGTTGATGGGCAGACCGGTGACACCTGCCTGGCGTGACACGGCGTCGATGGCCTGCGGCGTCATCACCTTCGCGGTCGTCTGCGCACTTGCCCTGCTCCTCGGCGCACCGGCCCAGGTCGCCGTCCCGGGGGCATGCTTCTGGATGGCGGGTGCCATCACCAGCACGAACGTGGTGCGCGGCCGTATCGGCTCACCCGGCTGACGTCTCGCGCGGCCGTCTCGCGCCGCCCGGCGTCCGCGATCCACCCCCAGGGACCCTGCGGCGTACATGAACGGCCCGTAAGGTGGCTGTCGTGTCGTACGTAGGCCCGGACAGCCAGCCCCCTCGCCCGCCCCGCCGTTTCAGCGGCGGCCCCCTCACCGTGACGCTCGCCGCGTTGGTGCCGACGTGCCTTGCGGGGTGGCTCATTTACGAGGCGACGAGCGGTCCCGGGGGGAGCGAGCCCCCGAGAACGCTCCCCTCCACGAGCCAGTCCGCGCAGGGCTCGGCGTCCGCCGCGCCGTCCCCCTCGAGGCCCGAGAAGGACGGCAAGGACGGCAAGGACGACAAGGACGACAAGGACGACAAGGGCAAGGGAGAGGAAGCCGACAGCAAGCCGAGCACGACGAAGCCGCCGAAGTCGTCGAGCCGCCCCGCCGCCTCCGGGCCCCTCAAGGGCAAGGTCGTCGTCGTCGACCCCGGCCACAACCTGGGCAACGGCAAGCACACGGCCGAGATCAACCGCCTGGTGAACGTCGGCACGCACCGCAAGGAGTGCGACACCACCGGCACCTCCACCAACAACGGTTACAGCGAGGCCCAGTTCACCCTCGACGTCTCGCGCCGCCTGCGCACGCTGCTGGAGAAGCAGGGCGCCACGGTCAAGTTCACCCAGGACGGCGACCGCCCCTGGGGCCCCTGCGTCGACGAGCGCGCCCGCATCGGCAACAACGCCCACGCGGACGCCGTCGTCTCCGTGCACGCGGACGGCTCGGCGGCGGGCAACCGCGGCTTCCACGTGATCCTGCCCGCGTCGGTGAAGTCAGGCAGTGCGGACACCTCCAAGATCGTCGTCCCGTCGCGCGACTTGGGCGAGCGCATCGCGGGCAAGTTCCTGAGCGCGACGGGCAGCGCCCCGTCCAACTACATCGGTGACGGCACGGGACTCGACGTACGCAAGGATCTGGGCGGCCTCAACCTCTCCACCGTCCCCAAGGTCTTCATCGAGTGCGGCAACATGCGGGACACGAAGGACGAGGCGTTGGTCACCAGCGGCGCCTGGCGGCAGAAGGCGGCACAGGGGATCTCTGACGGAATCGTGAGCTTTCTGCGCGGATAACGGGTTGGTCGGCCGGGGATAACGGGTCGGTACGTCTTTATCCCGAGCAGACACCCCACCCGTGTGAACGATAATGTCCTCCGTACGATGGGGGGCCATCCCCGCGCTTTGCGCCGCGACCTGGGGCGAGCGACGCCTCCACCGACGAGACGACTTACGAAGGACCTGAAGTGAATATCCGCTCTCTCACTCGAGGCGACGGCGTGGTGATCGGGGCAGCGGTGTTGCTCTTCATCGCATCGTTCCTCGACACCCTTGACGCCGACGGCGGCGACAGCGACAAGCTTCCCAACGCCTGGGAGAACGGCAACCTGCTGCTGAGCGTGTACCTGCTCGGGATCATCGGTGCCGCGCTCATCGTCGTGGGCCGTTCGCTCCCGCAGCCGCGCAAGGTCGCGGGCCTCGACCTCGGTCAGCTCGGTGTCGCCTTCACCATTGCCGCCGCTTGGAGCTCGCTCGGTGCGATCTTCGACGCCGACCAGTCCTACGGCTTCTTCTTCGACAGCAGCCTGGGCGGCGGCTCCGGCGGTCCCGAGGCCGGTATCGGCCTCATCCTCGGCCTGATCGCCGCCCTGATTCTGGCCGCCGCGGCGGTTGCGACCGCGCTGGTCCCGGCCCTGAAGGCGCCCCTCATGGGCGCCCCGCGCCCCGCCGCCCCCCAGCCCTACGGCGGCCAGCCGCAGGGTGGGTACGGGTACCCCGGTGCGCAGGGCCAGCCGCAGCCGTACGGCGCCCAGCCCGGTCAGCCCCAGCAGGGTCAGCCCTACGGCGCCCAGCCGGGTCAGCCGCAGCCGGGGCAGCAGACGCCGCCTCCCGGACAGGCGCAGGCCACCGGTGACTTCTCACCGTTCTGGTTCGCCGTGCCGGTGCCGCGTCCGCTGTACGCGGAGGACGGTTCGCCGACGCCGATCGCCGAACTGGCGCCCGGCACCTGGTACTTGGCGGTCGAGCAGCGTGGCCCCGGCCTGGTGGCCCAGACGCAGGACGGCCGTCGTGGCGTGCTGCAGGACACCACGGGGATCCAGCGAGGCTGATCTCCGACGCATGACGCACCTCGCGGCCCCTCGCCCTTCCGGGCGGGGGGCCGTTGTCGTACAGTCGCCACCCTGCACTGAACTGACGGGGCGTCAGAACGGATCGAGGGGTTGCGCATGCGCCTGGGACTCGCACTCGGCTACTGGGGGCGCGGCCCCGACCCCGGGCACGTGGCACTCGCCCAGGAGGCCGAGCGGCTCGGATACGACTCCGTGTGGACGGCGGAGGCATGGGGCTCCGACGCCTTCACTCCGCTCACCTGGATCGCGGCGCAGACCTCACGGATCAAGCTGGGCACGGCGGTCGTGCAGATGGCGGCGCGCTCGCCGGTGACGACCGCGATGCACGCGCTGACCCTGGACCACCTGTCCGGCGGGCGGATGATGCTGGGGCTCGGGCTGTCCGGGCCGCAGGTGGTGGAGGGGTGGTACGGGCGGGCGTTCCCCAAGTCACCGCTGACCGCCACGCGGGAGTACGTCGACGTGATCCGCCAAGTGCTGCGGCGCGAGGGGCCGGTGGCCCTGGACGGCCGCTTCCACTCGCACCCGTACCGGGGGGACGACGGGAGCGGTCTGGGCAAGCCCCTGAAGCCGATCACGCATCCGCTGCGGGCGGACCTGCCGGTGCTTCTGGGCGCGGAGGGGCCGAAGAACATCGCGCAGACAGCGCGGATCGCGGACGGGTGGCTGCCGCTGTACTGGTCGCCGATGCGGTCCGATGTGTACGAGGCGTCGCTGGCGGATGCGCCGGACGGATTCATCGTCGCACCCATGGCGCGGGCGAAGATCTGCGACGACGTGGCGGAGGGCTTGCTTCCGGTCAAGGCGATGCTGGGGTTCTATATCGGCGGAATGGGGCACTCCGCGCGAAACTTTCATGCGGATCTGATGGCGCGGATGGGGTTCGAGGAGGAGGCGCGGCGGATCCAGGAGCTGTTTCTGGCGGGGCGCCGGGAGGAGGCCGTCCTGGCCGTGCCGGACCAGTTCGCCGATGAGATCTCACTGGTGGGGCCTCGGGAACGGATCGCGGAGCGGCTTGAGTTGTGGCGCAAGGGTCCCGTGACGGATCTGCTCGTGTTGGCCCCGGACGCCCAGACGTTGCGGGTGCTGGCGGAGTTGAACGGATAGGGAGGGCGATCCGGGCTGGCTAGTTCCAGCCCGCCCGGCCTTCGAGGACGAACTCGGCGGAGCCGGTGATTGACGGTGCCCGAGGCTCCGGAGCCAGGCTCAGCCCTTCGCCAGCTCCCCCGCCGACGGCACCTTGTCCTTGACCTCCGCGCCCGCACTCTTGCCCGCGTCCTTCACCGAGTTGATGACGTCGTCGAAGGAGTTCACGACCGAGTCCGTCGAGTCCCCCTTGCGGAGCTTCGAGGGGAGGTCCTTCAGCGCGTCGATCCCGGCGGTCAGCGGAGCCACCGCCTTGGCCAGCGTCGGGTCGCCCTGAGCGTTCTTCGTGGCCGCCTTCAGGCGGTTGTAGGCGAGCGTTCCCGCGAGCCCGGCCTTGATCAGGGCGAACTTCCGCCCGTCGGCGCCCTTCTTGAACTTCCCCGCGCGGAAGGGCTTCACGATCCACTGGTAGGTCGCCCCGGCCGCGATCCCCGCGTTCGCCACGAACCGCGTCTTGGCGAACTTCTGCTTCTCCGCGGAGCTGGAGGACGACGGCGCGGACGCCGCGTCGGCGTCGTCACCGCCGCACCCCGTCAGCCCCGCGAGCAGGGCCCCGCACAGCACAGGGGCGACGAGGGACCGGCGTACGGCCGCGGCGGAGAGCAACACGAGGGACCTCCCGGGGTGGACAGCTCTCCCGGCAGCCTCACCCCGCACGGCGCGCCCCGCCACCTGGACGAGCCCGTACGGGTTTCAGCCAGGCTCAACCAGGTACACGGAAGCCATGGCGACCAGAAGCGCACGTGGCAGTACAGCAGCGAGGGTCATAGTCATCGTCGCTGACGTGATGGCCATCATCCTCGGCCTGTGGATCCTCATGTACCTGTTGGACGCGAACCGCGCCAACGACCTCGTCCAGTTCATTCACGACGTGGCCCGCTGGCTGGCCGGCTGGTCCCACGACCTGTTCACGTTCGACGAGGCATGGGCACGCGTCGTCTGTGGCTACGGCCTGGCGGCCCTGGTCTACGTCTTCGTGGGCCACGCCATCGCCGGACGCCTCCGGCGCTACTGACCCCCCGCAGCCGTCCCGCAGCACTCCGGCGCGAGGCCCACCGGCAGGCGTTCTCCCGAGAACACCGCGCAGGTGGCCTCGTCGCCGCCGAGTGCCGCCACCGCGAGCAGCAGCGAACCCGCCGTCCACGTCGTCAGTTCCTCGGGCCAGACCGCCTCGTCGTCGAAGACGTAGCCCGTCCAGTAGAGGCCCGACTCCGGGTCGCGCAGGTGCTGGATCGACTGGAGGATCTCCAGGGCTCGGTCGGACTCCCCCAGGACCCAGAGCGCCAGGGCCAGTTCGGCGCTCTCGCCGCCCGTCACCCAGTTGTTGGGGATGACGCAGCGCACGCCGAGGTCAGGCACCACGAAGCGGTCCCAGCCGTCCTCCATGCGGGACTTGGCCTCCGCGCCCGTCAGCGCGCCGCCGAGCACCGGGTAGTACCAGTCCATCGAGTAGCGGTCCTTGTCCAGGAAGCGCTCGGGATGGCTGCGTATCGCATGGGCCAGCGCGCCCGTCGACAGCTCCCAGTCCGGCTGCGGTTCCTCGCGCTGCTCGGCGATCGCCAGGGCGCAGCGCAGCGCCTGGTGGATCGATGAACTGCCCGTCAGGAGCGCCTCGTTGACCGGCGTCCCGTCCGGCTCGCGCTTCCAGCCGATCTGGCCGCCCGGCTGCTGCAGCGCCAGGACGAACTCCACCGCCGCCACCACCGTCGGCCACAGGCGGTCCAGGAAGGTGTCGTCGCCGGTCGAGAGGTAGTGGTGCCAGACGCCCACGGCGATGTACGCGCAGAAGTTGGTCTCGCGGCCCCGGTCCGTCACGTCGTGCGGATCCCCGTCGGCGTACGCCGCGTACCAGGATCCGTCCGGGTTCTGGTGCCGTGCCAGCCAGTCGTAGGCGCGGGCCGCCGCCGCGTGCTCGCCCGCCGCGTCCAGGGCCATGGCGGCCTCGGTGTGGTCCCAGGGGTCGAGATGGTGGCCGCGGAACCACGGGATCGCGCCGTCCTCGCGCTGGACGGCCAGGATTCCGCGGACCGTGCGATTCGCCTGATCGGCCGTCAGAACGCCCGGCAGGACCAGGTGTTCCGTCCGCTCCGGGCTCGTCACGCTTCGGTCTTCGCGTCGGTCTTCGGCAGATGCGGCTTCGTCGCGTACGCCACGAAACTCTTGCCCACGACCGGGTTGAGCAGCTGTTCCGCCACCTTCGTGGCCAGCGGTTTCTTCATGATGTCCCAGACCAGGAGCTTGTGGTACGCCCTGACCGGCAGCGCCTTGTCGTTGTCCACGCCGAACGCGCACTTCAGCCACCAGTACGGCGCGTGCAGGGCGTGCGCGTGGTGCGTGCCGTACGGCTTCAGGCCCGCTTCCCGCATCCTGCCGAGGAGTTCGTCCGCCTTGTAGATGCGGATGTGGCCGCCCTCGACCTCGTGATAGGCGTCCGAAAGGGCCCAGCAGATCTTCTCCGGGCCGTAGCGCGGGACGGTGACCGCGATGCGGCCGCCCGGCTTCAGGACGCGGACCATCTCGGCGAGCACACCCTTGTCGTCGGGGATGTGCTCCATCACCTCGGAGATGATCACGACGTCGAACGAGGCGTCGGGGAACGGCAGGTTGAGCGCGTCGCCCTCCATCGCGGTGGCGGTCGCGCCCGCCGGTGCCTCGCCCGCCTCCTTCATCGCGGCGAACCACTTGGCGACCTCGCGGATCTCCTCGGCGTTCTGGTCGAGGGCCACCACCTGGGCCCCCCGCCGGTAACACTCGAAGGCGTGCCGGCCCGCGCCGCAGCCCAGGTCCAGGACGCGGTCGCCCGCGGCGAGCGGGAAGCGGGTGAAGTCGACGGTCAGCATCAGCGATGGCTCCCGGAGTACGTCGGGGTGGTGGCCGGGGGGCGGCCGGATTGCGGGGCCGCGTTTTTTCCGGCGATCGCCGCGCGGTACAGCTCTGCGGTGCCCTGGGCGGCGCGGGCCCAGGTGAATTTGGCGAGCACGCGCTCGCGTCCCGCCGCGCCGAGGCGGGCCCGCAGCTCGCGGTCGCCGAGCAGCCTGCTCAGGCCCGCGGCGAGCGCGCCGGGGTCGGCAGGCGGCACGGCGAGGCAGGTCTCGCCGTCCGGGCCCGCGACCTCCGGGATCGCGCCGCCGGTCGTCGCGAGCAGCGGCGTACCCGTCGCCATCGCCTCGGCCGCGGGGAGCGAGAAGCCCTCGTAGAGCGAAGGGACGCAGGCGACCTCGGCGGAGCGGACGAGGTCCACGAGCTCCGCGTCGGTGATGCCCTTGACGAACTCGATGGCGTCGGCGAGGCCGTACTTCTCGATCGCCTGCGCCACCGGCCCGTCCTCGGCACGCTTGCCGACGACGACGAGATGAGCAGCGGGGTTCTCGGCGCGGACCTTGGCCAGCGCCTCGACGAGGTGGATGAGGCCCTTGAGCGGGACGTCGGCGCTGGACGTCGTGACGATCCGGCCCGGCACCTCGGGGATCGCGGGATCCGGCGAGAAGAGGTCGGTGTCGGCGCCGATGTGCACGACGTTGATGCGGTCGTCGCGTACGCCGAGGTGGTCGATGATCTCCTGGCGCGACGTGCCGGAGACGGTGAGCACGGAGGGCAGACGGCGGGCCACGCGCTTTTGCATGCGGGTGAACGCGTACCAGCGGCGCACGGACATGCGGCGGCGCCAGCTGGGGGCCGCCTCCAGGTCCAACCGGCGGTCCACGGTGATGGGGTGGTGGATCGTCGAGACCAGCGGCGCGCCGAGGTCGCCCAACAGGCCGTAGCCAAGGGTCTGGTTGTCGTGCACGACGTCGAACTCGCCCCGCCTGGCCCGCAGATGGCGCCGGGCGCGCAGGCTGAACGTCGCGGGCTCGGGGAAGCCGCCGGTCCACATCGTCGCCACTTCGAGCGCGTCGACCCAGTCGCGGTACTCGTCACGCCGGGGCGTACGGAAGGGGTCGGGCGAGCGGTAGAGGTCGAGGCTCGGGAGCTCGGTGAGCTTGAGGCCTTCGAGACCCTCGTCCAGGACGGGGTAGGGCTGTGCGCCGATCACTTCGACGCTGTGGCCCAGGCGGGCCAGCTCGCGTGAGAGATGACGTACGTAGACGCCCTGTCCCCCGCAGAACGGGTTTCCCTTGTACGTGAGGAGAGCGATGCGCAACGGACGGTCACCATCGGCGTCCGACCCCGTCCGGGGGCCCGCCTCCATGGCCTCAGCGGTCACTCTCGGCCCCCTTCTCCCTGCGGTTGTCCGCGAGGTTACGCCGGGACGGTAATCTAGAACAAGTTTCAGACTTGATCGCTGAATGATCGCTGAACGAGCTTTGAATCTACCGGCAGGTAGCCGCGCTGTAAGGCCCGGATCAGGTGATTCGCGCCACGACGGGTGCCCTGCCATGCTGGCCCACCACATGACCGGACCCGCACGACGGAACAACGGGACATATGACAGCGGAAGCCAAGGCAGCGGAAGTCGCGGCAGCTGACCCGGCGTCGCCGCCCCTGACCGAACGGCAGGAGGCGCGCCGGCGCCGCATCCTGCACGCAAGCGCCCAACTCGCGAGCAGGGGCGGGTTCGACGCGGTGCAGATGCGCGAGGTCGCCGAGTCCTCCAGCGTCGCCCTCGGCACGCTGTACCGCTACTTCCCCTCCAAGGTGCATCTCCTGGTCGCCACCATGCAGGACCAGCTGCAGCACATGCACACGACGATCCGTAAGCGTCCGCCCGCCGGTGAGACGCCCGCCGAGCGGTGCGCCGAGACGCTGATGCGGGCCTTCCGTGCCCTGCAGCGCGAGCCGCATCTGGCGGACGCCATGGTCAGGGCCCTGACCTTCGCCGACCGCTCCGTGAGCCCCGAGGTGGACACGGTCTCGCGGCTGACCACGGCGATCATCCTGGACGCGATGGGCCTGGAGGACGCGCCGACCCCCGAGCAGCTCTCCGCGGTCCGGGTCATCGAGCACACCTGGCACTCCGCGCTGATCACCTGGCTCTCGGGCCGGGCCTCGATCGCACAGGTCAAGATCGACATCGAGATGGTGTGCCGCCTGATCGACCTGACGACTCCCGAGCCCTCGTAGCGCGTCGTCCGTCGCTCGCGGCCCGTCACTCGCCGTACGTCACTCACAGCCCGTCGCAGATTGCCGGGGATCTCGCCGCTCGCAACCCCTCAATCGGTGCACAGGGGGCGCACACCCGCCTGGCAATTGCGCCCCTGAGCCTCTCCTGGTCCCGCTTGGCCAGTTCTCCGCGTCCGAATCAGCGGTCGGCGCCGTATGAATGGTCTACGTGCTGAATGAAGCGACTGGGCCCGAAAAATACGGGGACCTGGAGGAGCGAAACGTGATCCGGGTACTTCTCGTGCACGACGCCTGTCTGCTGCGGTCGGCTCTGGCGGAACGCCTCGCCCGTGAGCCGGACCTGGAGGTGTTCCATGCACCATGGCACAGCGCCCGCGACAGCACCGGCGCGGTGCGTCCCGACGTCTGCGTGGTCGACCCCGACGGCGACACGACCTATCCGGCCGCCGAGTTCGGGGAGCAGTCCCATCCGGTGACCGGCGGGCTCGGCAGCCCGCTCCTGGTCCTGGTCTCCGGGCACCGGCCAGGGCTGCTCCGGCGCTGCATGGAGGCGGGCGCCCTGGGCTATGTGGACAAGGCGAGCCCGCCGGACCGGCTGCTCACCGGCATCAGGCAGGTGGCGGGCGGACAGCGGTTCGTGGACGAGTCGCTGGGGTTCGGCTTCCTGAAGGCGGCTCAGATGCCGCTGACCCACCGGGAGTTACTGGTGCTCTCACTCGCCGCCGGCGGTGCGCCCGTCGCCGAGATCGCGCACCGTCTGCATCTGACCAACGGGACGGTGCGCAACTACATGGCCGCCATCACCCGCAAGACCGGGGCCCGCAACAGGATCGACGCCATACGGATCTCGCGCGGGGAGGGCTGGGTGTGACGTCCCGTTGCGTGGCCCTCCGTCGGACGAAGTCCCGTTGGGTGAAGCCCCCTTGGGAGACGCCCCGTTGGGTGAAGTCCCGTTGGGAGACGTCCCGTTGGGAGACGTCTCGTTGGGAGACGTCTCGTTCACCGGGCCCCAGTTGCCGGAGAGCTCACGGTAGAGCGGGGAGCTCTCGAGCAGCTCCTCGTGGCTGCCGCACAGGGTGTGCGTCCCGTCCATCACCAGGATCCGGTCGGCGCGGCGGGCCGAGCTGATGCGGTGGGCGATCACCACGAGGGTGCCCCCGGGCCGCGCCGCGAACGCCCGCTCGGCGCGGGCCTCCGCCACCGGGTCGAGGTGGCAGGTGGCCTCGTCGAGCAGGGCGAGGGGCGCGTACGAGACGTAGGCGCGGGTCAGCGCGATGAGCTGACGCTCGCCCGCGGAGAGCGCGGCGGGGTCGACCCTGGCGCCGAGCCCGCCGAGCCGCTCGATCACGCCACCGAGCCCGACCGCCCGCGCGGCGGCCAGCAACTCCGCGTCCCCGACGGCGTCCGCCCGCAGATACTCCAGGTTCTCCCGCACGGTCCCGCTGAAGACGTAGGCCTCCTGCGGGATCAACACCCGCCGCCCGACGGCCTCTTGCCCCCGCACGGACCGCCCGCCCACGCGGACGGCACCATCCCCGGGCTCGAAGAGCCCCGCCACGAGCCCGGCGAGCGTCGACTTCCCGATCCCGCTGGGTCCGACCACCGCCAGGTGGCCGCCCCGGGGGACGGTGAGCGACAGATCCCGTACGACGGGCTCGGCGAGGGGGCCGTAGGCGAAGGTGACGGAGGAGAGCTGGAGGGCGGGTTCCCCGTCGGGAACGGGCGCTTCTTCCGCCGCCTGCTCGCCCGGCTCGTTCGTCGCCTGCCCGCCCGGCTCGTCCGCGGCCTCGTCGCCCGGCTCGGGCTCCGCCGCCCCCGGGGTCCACGTCAGGCGGCGCAGGACGATCGCCAGGCGGGAGCCGCTCGCGCCCAGGCCGTGGATCAGGTTGTGCAGGGCCGGGAGCAGCGCCTGGGTGACGTAGGCGATCGCCCCCACCAGGGCGCCCGGCGTCACCCCGCGGTTCAGGAGCCAGGGGGCCGTGACCAGGAGCAGGACGAGCGGGAGCTGGCCGCCGGTCGCGAGGGCGGCCGTACGCAGGACGCCCCAGCGGGCGAGGGCACGGGCCGCCGCGTACTCCGTGGCGACACCCCGGTCCAGGTCCTCGGCCACGTCCTGCTCCGCGCCCGCGGCCGCGACGTCCCGCAACCCCGGGGATACCGCGCCCAGTTGAGCCGCGATGCCCTCGTCGGCGACGAGGAACCTGTCCTGCCTCCGGGCCAGCGGGCGCAGGCTCACCACGAACAGGGCGACACCGGCCAGGAGCGGCGGCGCGACCACCAGGAGCAGGAGCGGCGCCAGCGAGAACAGGCCGATCAGCGCGCCCGCCGCGGTGAAGACGAAGGAACGGGAGACGAGGACCAGGCCCGCGAACGTGTCCCTGGCGATCTCCACCTGTTGGGTCAGCCGGGACACGGCGGCCCCGTCCGCGTCCCGCAGCCCCCGGCCGACGACCTGCCGCACCAGGGTGTCCCGCAGCGGCTCCACCAGGTCGGCGACGGCGCGGTACACGCGGCCCGTGCCGTACGCGGCCACGACCACGCCGAGCCCGGCCGCGCCGAGCCACCCGAGGCCGACCGCCTCACGCCCCGCGAGGAATCCGTCGTCCAGGGCGCGCGCGAGGGCGTACCCGGTGAGGAAGGTCTGCCCGGTCTCCAGGACGGACCAGAGCGCGAGCCGCAGCACCACCGGCCACCTGCGCCACAGGAAGCGGACGCCTCGGTAGTAGGTGCCCTGCGGGGCCGGGGACGGCTGCCCGCGCCTCACCGGCGCCACGCGCCTGTCACGCCTCACGCGCCGAACACCTCCCGGTACTCCGGCCGCTCCCACAGCTCCGCGTGCGTACCCACCGCCCGGATCCGGCCGTCGTGCAGCCACGCCACCACGTCGGCGCGGGCCGCCGTCGCCGCGCGGTGGGCGATGATCAGGCGGCTGCGGTGCGGGGTGTGGTGGAGCACGGCCTCGGCTATGTGGTGTTCCGTCACCGTGTCCAGGCTTGACATCGCGTCGTCCAGGATCAGGATCCGCCCTCCCCGCGCGAACGCCCGTGCAAGGCCGAGGCGTTGGGCCTCGCCTCCGGACAGCGGCGCCTGCCCGCAGGGCGTGGCGTAGCCGTCGGGGAGGCGGGTGATGAAGGGGTCGGCATGGGCGGCGCGGGCGGCCTCGCGGATGCGGGGCGGTGCCGGGCGCGGGGCCCCGAAGCCGATCGTGTCCTCCAGGGTGGCGCCGAGCAGCGCGGGCCGTTCGAAGGCGTAGCCGACCTCCCGGCGCAGCTCCTCGCGGCTGAGCGAACGCAGGGGGACGCCGTCGAGGCGTACGTCCCCTTCGTCGGGGTCGGCGAGCCGGCCCGCGACGGACGCGAGGAGCGACTTGCCCGCGCCGGAGCGCCCGACCACGGCGAGCGTGCCGCCCGCGGGCACCGTCAGATCGACGCCGTCGAGCACGGTGCGCCCGCCGCGGGCCACCTTGATGCCGCGCAGCTCCAACAGGCCATCGCCTGTGGGAAGTTCGTTCGTCCCGTACGAGGTCGCCGGTTCCGCGAGGATCTCGCCGAGACGGTGTGCCGCCGTCCTCGCCCGCGCGATGCCCCCCAGTTGTCCGACGAGCATGCCGATGCCGGTGGCGAGCACCGCGTACCGCGAGGCGGCCAGCAAGTCCCCCACGGTGATGTGGTGTCGGAGCAGCTGGTGTCCGGCCACCGCGATGACCGCGAGCTGCAGGAGCGGCGCGACCGCGACGGCCTGGGCCTGGGAGCGGCCCTGGACCCGCCACATCCGGTGGCCGTGCCGGGAGAGTTCGGGCAGCTCCGCGAGGACGCGTGCCGCTTCCTTGTCCTCGGTGTGCGCGGCCGCGATGGTGCGGACGCCTCCGATCGCCTCGGAAAGGCGGCCCGCGATGTCGCCCTGGACCCGCTGGTAGCTCGCCACGCAGTCGGAGGTGGCACGGGTGAACGCCCACAGGAGCAGGACGAGTACGGGGACCCCGGCGATGAACGCCACGGCGAGCCAGCCGTTGATCAGGGCGAGGGCCGCCACGGCACCGACGGGCACGGCCAGGGCGGAGAGGAGCGCGGCGAACGTGGCGGGCGCGATGCCCGCGTGTGCCGCGTTGTCGATGAGGCGTGCCACCAGGTCGCCGTGGGCGAAGCGCGCGGTGGTGCGCGGGCCGACGGCGAGCACATGGCGCACCAGGTGACCGCGCAGCCAGGCCGTGGTGCGGGCGTTGGTGGTCCCGGTGAGGACGCCGTCGAGGGCGTCGAGCAGGGCCATCGCACCGATGAGCCCCGCGCAGGCGAGGATCCAGCGGGTGGCGCCGCCCCCGCCTTGGCCGGTCGCGTGGCCGGTCAGGACGGCGTCCAGGGCGCGGCCTATCGCGAGCGGCAGGAGCAGGCTCCCTCCCGCGCCACCGGCGGCGCACAGCACCAGGGCCGTGCAGCGGGCGGCGCTGTAGCGGGTCGCCGCGCGCAGCAGGCCCGCGTCGGATGCGGGTGGCGGAGGACGGAGACGGTGGGTGGTGGTCGCCATGCGGTCCGGGTCCTCGCAGTCCTCGTGTCCGTGGCCGGATGTCCATGACGGGGCGGCCGACGCCGGCGGACCCGGGCGGGCCCCTCAAGAGGCGCCGCCCGGGCCGTCCGATGCCGTACCGCTATGCGCGCAAGCGCGTCACAGACAGATGACCAGGCTGACCTCGCTCCAGCACAGCAGCAGGCTGGCCGTGCTCTGGCCGCCGCCACCGCCGCCGCCACCGGTCATCTCGTCGGACTCCATGCTCTGCAGGTCGAGAAGCGCCATGATCTTCCCTCTCATTTGGGGACGTAGTTGTCCTTATGGGTGGTGTCACGACCCCGCTGCGTGGCGGGGCCGGCTCTGGGGCTGCCGCCGGGGCGGCGGCAGGAAGGGGATGTGCGCTTCGCCGTCACCGAGCGCGGCCGACAGGGCGACAAGAGCGCCCGCCGTGCCGGTGTTCAGGTCCATGGAGAGGCGCATCATCTGATTGCCGGGGAAGGCGAGTTGGCCCTCGTACGACATGGAGAACCAGCCGAGCGCCGCGATCTGCTCGGCGATGTCCTCGGGCTCGACGCCCGGCGCGGTGGTCCGGTTGAGGTGGAGCAGGAGTCCGGCCCGCCCCTGGTAGAGGCCCGGCTGCACGCAGAAGCGTGAGCGCGCGGCGGCCAGGATGCCGGGCCGTGCCGCCTCGAACTCGGCGTCGTCCCGGTGCGCGAGGTAGTCGTCGATGACCATCCCGATGCCGACGCTGCCGTCGCCGAGGTACGGCATCGTGCGCCACCCCTCGTCCACGCCGAGGCTGCCGTCCGGGCGCGCCACGCACCGGGCCAGATCCGCGCGCAGGGCCCGTGCCGCGAGGTCGAGGAGCGCGGGGTCGCCGTTTCGCTCGTGGAGCCGCAGGAAGAGGAGTGCGGGGCCGGTGGCCCCGTGCAGCAGCCCGGCCCGCGGCCGCCCGCCAGGAGGGCTTTCGACGGCGAGCCGCTCACCGAGCAACTCCGCTGCCTTGAGCGCGTGTTGGGCGAGCCCCTCCTCGCCGGTGGTGTCGGCGAGAGCGTCGAGGGCGAGGCCGAGTCCGGCGAGGCCACCCTGGAGGTCGGAGGAGAGCCGCTGCCAGTTCTCCTGAAGGACGAGCTCCATCAGGTCAAGGGCACGGTCGCGGTGCCCGAGCCTGCCGAGTACGTGGGCGACGCCCGCGAGGCCGTCGTGCAGCCCCAGCGGGGTGCCGGGGCGGATGCGCCCGGTGTGCTTCAGGAGCCAGCGCTCGCCCTCTTCGTAGCGCTCGGCGCCGCTCTCGTCGAGGGCGAGGAGCACTCCGGCCGCGCCGTGCGCGAGGCCGAGCCCGCCGCCGTCGGCGAACTGGGCGATGTCGCCGGGGAAGAGGCGGTCGTCGCGCTCCGGGGTGGCCGAGGCGAGGATCGCCTTGACCATCGAGTCGCGGCTGTAGGGCCAGTCGGCCGGGTCGACGAACACCGTGGACATGCTCGCCGCCTTGGTGGC
Organism: Streptomyces sp. NPDC044044; assembly: GCF_056434405.1. NCBI lineage: Bacteria > Bacillati > Actinomycetota > Actinomycetes > Kitasatosporales > Streptomycetaceae > Streptomyces > Streptomyces sp. NPDC044044. The sequence continues at coordinate 57,415 of NZ_JBWKFG010000004.1, forward strand.
GCCGGTCCCGCTCCGCTTCAGACCTCCCCCGTCCAGGTCCGTCGGCGCTCCCGCGTCGAGGACCGGCGCCTGCTCATCGGTGCCGGCGCGCTCGATCTCCGCCACCGCGTCGGCCAGGAACTCCGCGGGCACGTCCGGGAATTCGACGGCGATCATCTGGGCCAGATGCGCGGCCTTGCCCCGGTCGACGGCGAGCAGCGAGGTGACCGGCAGGAAGAGCGCCAGCCGCAGGCACGCCAGGGCGTAGCGATCGACGCCTGTGCCGCTGCGGTCCGGCGGTGCGACGAATCCGGGGTGCGCCATGACCTGGCGCCCCGAGTCGCCCACGGATCCCGCCGCCTCGAAGTCGAGGAGGGCCACGGTCTGTTCGTCGGGCGCGACCATGATGTTGAAGAGGTGGAGGTCGTTGAAGACGACACCGCGCTCGTGCACCGCGGCGACGGCCTCCTCGACGCGGCGGTGCATGCCCAGCGCCCAGGCCGTGTAGTCGGCGATGTCCTTGGGGTCGGGCCTGCTGACCAGGAGCGGATGCCGGTGGGCGAAGAAGGAGTTGAGGGTGGTGCCCTCGATGAAGTCCATGACCAGGAAGCGGTGGTCGCCGAGCAGGAACCAGTCGCGGACCTCGGGAGCGACACCGAGGCCCGACAGCTTGTCGAGGGCGGTCTTCTCGCGTTCGAGCCGGGCGACGGCATCGGCTCCGTCGGCGGCGAGGCCCGCGTGCGGCCGGCCTTCCTTCAGGACGACCTTGCGGCCGTCGCGGGTATCGGTTCCCGCGTAGACGCCGCCGCCGTTGGAGAAGTGCAGGGCCTTCTCGATGCGGTACGGCAGGTCGCCGACGGTCGTCGTGTTGCGGGCGGCCAGCTGGGGTTCGAGGAACGCGGGCAGCGTCACCCACTCGGGCACCCGGAAGGCCGGGTCGCGGGAGTCGGGCACGAGCACGCCCCGGGCGTCCTCGATGGCGGGCACGAGCGTGCCCTTGCCGTTGTCGCACATGCGCCGCGTGAAGGCCCCGTACCTGACGTAGAGCGGTCCCTGTTCCCAGCGCAGGTCGGTCAGGATGTAGGGACCCTCGAAACCTTCGAGCAGCTTGCCCAACTCATTCAGGACAGTGCGCAGTTGCTCCTCGTCGGCCGGGTAGATCGTGGCGAACTTGCCGCTGTTGTCGCGACCCGCGTACTTGCTGTTGCGCAGGTGCAGGAGGTGGGCGGCGGGCACGAACTTGAAGGGGACGGAGCGCTCCACGCAGTAGTCCCAGATGATCGCGCCGATGCGGTCGGCGTTGCCCAGGGTCGCGGAGGCGTGGACCTTCCAGCCCTGCTGAGGGGCGGGGCGCGCCTCCCCGTCGGCGTCGACCGGGACGATCGAGAGCCAGTCCCCCGCACGCACCGAGCGCCAGCCGTCCGGGACGGCGCGCTCCGCCGTCGTGAACGGGGCAGCGGCGGCGGTGCCCACGGACAAGCGGTCCGGAGTCTCGTAGAAGAACCTGTCGGCCAGACAGTAGACCTCGTACCGCTTGTCCACGGCGTCCCCTCCCCATGTCGTCTGGGACAGACAGTTCCAGGCCGCAAAGGGGACGGACAGTCACGGATGTCATCGATCGGGCATGCGGAACGCATGGGTAAAGTCCTGTTCGCACACGTTCGAGCGCACATAATGAACACAGGACCCACACAAATCGGTGCGGACGGCGTCACGGGAGTAAAGCCCGTTGCCGGAGCGAACTCCGCTACTCCTCCGGCGGAAAAACGACCTCCCCGCTGCCGGACAACGTGATGGTGATCGCCTCGACCGGGCACCCCTCGGCCGCTTCGAGCACCTTCTCGTTGGCGTCGGTCTCGGGGTCCGCGGGGTGCGACTGGCGGGCGGAGTCGAGCGCGAAGCCGCCCGGCGCCGTGATCACGCACATCCCGGAGCCGATGCAGACCGACCGGTCCACCTCGACGTGCCAGCGGTCACCCATCAGGCACCCGTCCCCTCGTACCCGGCCGGCAGGTGGATCATCTTGTGCTCGAAGTACTCGCCGTACCCCTCGGGCCCGAACTCCCGCCCGAGACCGGAGTTCTTGTAGCCGCCGAACGGGCCGAGCATGTCGAGGCTGAAGGTGTTCACGGAGTACGTCCCGGTGCGCACCCGCCGCGCGATGTCGATGCCGCGCTCCACGTCCGCCGTCCAGACGCTGCCGCTGAGCCCGTAGTCCGAGTCGTTGGCGATCTTGACTGCCTCGCTCTCGTTGCCGTACGGAAGAAGGCAGATGACCGGGCCGAAGATCTCCTCGCGGGCGACGCGCATCGAGTTGTCCACGCTTCCCAGGAGCGTCGGCTCGACGTACCAGCCGTCGTCGAGCCCGGCAGGACGGCCGCCGCCCGTCAGGATCTTGGCGCCTTCCTCCTGGCCGATGCGGATGTAGTCGAGCGAGCGCTGCTGCTGGCGCTGGGCGACGAGCGGGCCGAGTTCGGTCTCCGGGTCGAGCGGGTCGCCGATCTTGAGCGCGGAGGCCGCGGCGGCGAAGGCCTCGGCGAACTCGTCGTAGCGGGAGCGGGGCACGAGGATGCGGGTCTGGGCCACGCAGGCCTGGCCGTTGATCATCCAGGCGAAGGGGACGATGCCGGCGACCGCGGCCGCCGCGTCCGCGTCCGGCAGGATCACCGCAGCCGACTTGCCGCCCAACTCCAGTGTCACGCGCGTGAGATTGCGGGCCGCGACCTCCATGACGCGCTTGCCCGCGCCGACGGAGCCGGTGAAGGACACCTTGTCGACGCCGGGGTGCCCGACGAGGTACTCGCTCACCTCGCGGTCCGCCGAGATGATCGAGAGGACACCCTTCGGCAGCCCCGCCTCGGTGGCGATGTCGGCGAGTATGTACGCGTCGAGCGGCGCCTCGGGCGAGGTCTTGAGGATCACCGGGCACCCGGCGAGCAGCGCGGGCGCGAGCTTGGCCGCCGCGGTGAACTGCGGGACGTTCCACGGGACGACGGCCGCCACGACGCCGACCGGCTCACGCCGCACGAGGATCCTGCCGAGCGCTCCGGCGCGCTCCTCCTCGTAGGTGAAGTCGCGCGCGACCGTGAGCGCCGAGTCCCAGACCATCATCGCGGCGAGGGCCTGCACCATGATGCTGGAGGTGTACGGGGTGCCGTTCTCGGAGCTGATGACGCGGGCGATCTCCTCGTGCCGTACGGCGATCGCGTCCTTGATCCTGGCGATGACCTCGATCCGCTCGTCGAGCGTCATCCGGGGCCAGGGCCCCTCGTCGAACGCCTTGCGCGCGGTGGCGACGGCCCGGTCGACATCGGCGGGCGCGGCGTGCGGCACCCGCGCGAAGACCTGGCCGGTGTGCGGCGAGATCACCTCGATGACGTCCTTGCCGTGGGGGTCCACCAGCTCCCCGCCGATGAAAAGCTGTCCGTGTTCCACGAGCTCGGTCATGGCTGACTGCCTCCTGCGGGATTCCGCCTGCGCGGCACGCTTTCTGACACTGTTTCAGAACTGATACCAGTTCTAGTTCCAGTAGTCCACGGAGGGCAAGGTGCAAGTAGCCTGTCGAAACAGTCGACTTGGGCGATCATTGGAACTAGTTCTAGTTATGGTGGTGGGGGCCGTGGTCGTGGCCGCGCAGCCGACGAGAGATGAGGGCTCCCGATGACGCAGGTGACCGACCAGCAGGTGACCGAGCACGGCGGGGGCGTGTGGAGCATCAAGGTCCCGATCCCGGACAACCCCCTGGGCTTCACGCTCGTCCACCTCCTGGACACCGACGCAGGTCCCGTCCTCGTCGACACGGGCTGGGACGACCCCACGTCCTGGGACGCGCTCGCCACCGGCCTCGCCGCCTGCGGCACGTCCCCCGACGCGGTGCACGGCGTCGTCATCACCCACCACCACCCCGACCACCACGGCCTGTCGGCCAAGGTCCGCGAGGCGTCGGGCGCGTGGATCGCGATGCACGAGGCGGACGCGTCGGTCGTACGCCGCACCCGGACGGGCCCGCCCGCGCGCTGGTTCGACTACATGGTGGAGAAGCTGACGGCCGCGGGCGCCCCCGCCGACCACCTGGGCCCCCTCGTCGCCGCCCGTGACGCGGGCCGCGCGCCCCGCCTCCCCGGCCTGGCCGCCGCGCTCCCCGACCGCGACATCACGCCGGGCGAGCTGCTCGAACTGCCGGGGCGCAGGCTCCGCGCGATCTGGACGCCCGGCCACACCCCGGGCCACGTCTGCCTGCACCTGGAGGAGGAGCACCCGGCGCGACTGCCCGGACACGGCCGCCTGTTCTCCGGCGACCATCTGCTCCCCGGGATCACCCCGCACATCGGCCTGTACGAGGACCCGGACGACGAGACGGTCACCGATCCGCTGGGCGACTACATCGACTCCCTGGAGCGCATCGGCCGCCTGGGCGTCGCCGAGGTGCTGCCCGCCCACCAGTACGCGTTCACGGACGCCCCGGCCCGCGTGCGGGAGATCCTGGCGCACCACGAGGAGCGCCTGACGGACCTGCTCGCGCTCCTGGCCGAGCCCCTCACGCCCTGGCAGCTCGCCGAGCAGATGGAGTGGAACCGCCCCTGGGCCGAGATCCGCTACGGCTCACGGAACATCGCGGTCTCCGAGGCCGAGGCCCATGTGCGGCGCCTGGTGAAGCTGGGGCGCGCGGAGGCCGTGGGCAACGATCCGGTGCGGTACCGGGCGGTGTGACCTCCGGCCGGGGGCGGGCGCCCCGGGCCGCTCCCCCTACGGGCCGGTAGAGTGGCCCCGTCGTCATCATGCCCGTACGGGGGGAAGCCGGTGCGAATCCGGCGCTGACCCGCAGCCGTATACCGCGTCGAGCGGTGAGCCGGAATGCCCGGTACGAAGCGTGACCGGCTCGCGTCGTCGGAACCTCCGGCGACCGGCACCGTCGAGGTATATGGAGCCGGAGCCGCCCGGTGCCCGTGCCCTCACGCGCCCGTGCTGCCCCGCTCCCCGCAGGGAGAGGCACCCGCCGCATCATGAACGTTCGCCGCAGCGCAGCGGTCCTGGCCGCCGTCGCCGTGTTCGGTTCGGCCGCCGCCCCGGCCGCTTTCGCGGAGAGTGCGTCACCGTCGCCTTCCGCCGCCCTTCCTTCCGGTCTGTACGGCGACGCGGACCCCAAGTTCGACGGGGTGTTCCGGCAGTCGTACGCCCTGCTCGCCCAGGACTCGGCGGGTGTGAAGCCCGCCGCGAAGTCCGTCGACTGGCTCACGGGACAGAGCTGCGCGAGCGGTGGCTTCGCCGCCTACCGCGCCGACGCGGCCGAGCCGTGCGACTCCAAGACGATGTTCGACAGCAACGCGACGGCATCCGCCGTGCAGGCGCTCGCCGCGCTCGGCGGTCAGGACAAGGCCGTCAAGAAGAGCGTCGGCTGGCTGAAGTCGGTGCAGAACACGGACGGCGGCTGGGGCTACAGCCCCGGCATGGACTCCGACGCCAACTCCACCGGCATCGTGATCGGCGCGCTCACCGCGGCGGGCGAGAAGCCGCAGTCGGTGAAGAACCAGGACGGCAAGTCCCCCTACGACGCGCTGCCCGCCCTCTCGATGAGCTGTGACAAGGACGGCGGCGCCTTCGGCCTCGCGGACGTCAAGTCCGGCAAGCTCTCGCCGAACGCGGACGCGACGGCGGCCGGCGTCCTGGGCGGCCACGGCAAGGGCCTGGTCGTGGAGCCCGCCAAGAAGACGGCCGCCGCCCCCAAGTGCACGAAGGCGGACACCGCCGAGCAGGCGGCGTCGAACGGCACGGGCTACCTCCTCAAGACGCTCGCCAAGGGCGACGACCACCTGATGTCGTCGATGCCCGGCGCCAAGAACATGCCCGACCTGGGCAACACCGCTGACTCCGTGCTCGCGCTCGCCGCGGCCGGCCAGCAGGAGCAGGCCGAGAAGTCGGCCACGTGGCTGTCGAAGAACTCGGCCGAGTGGGCCAAGAAGTCAGGACCCGCCGCCTACGCCCAGCTGATCTTCGCCGCCCACGCATCGGGCATGGACCCGCGCGACTTCGGCGGCGCCGACCTGGTCAAGCAGCTCAACGCGCAGGGTCCGGCCCCGCAGGCGACCGAGGAGGCCGCCGACGAGAAGAAGGACAGCGACGACGGCAGCGGCGTGAGCATCTGGTGGATCATCGGCGTCGGCCTGGTCGCCGGTATCGGCATCGGCTTCCTGTACAGCGGCAACAAGAAGAAGCAGCAGCTGTGACGCGGGGTCGCGCGCGGTGCGGACGCCTGGTGATCGGGGCGCTTCTCGCCGCCCTGCTCGGCGTCCTCGCCGCCGCCCCCGCCCAGGCCGCCGGCTACCGCTACTGGTCCTTCTGGGACCGGGACGGCGCGAAGTGGGCGTATGCGAGCCAGGGGCCGAGCACCGCCCGCCCCGACGACGGTGCCGTCCAGGGCTTCCGGTTCTCCGTGTCCGAGGACTCGAAGGACGCCGCGAAGCCCCGCGGCGCCGCGGACTTCGACACCATCTGCGCCAAGACCCCCGCCAAGGACGACCACAAGCGGATCGCCCTGCTCATCGACTTCGGCACCCCGGGTGACGCCCCCGACGGCGAGACCCCGCCGAAGCCGCGTACCGCCTGCGCGCAGGTCACGGAGGACGCGACCAGCGCGGACGCGCTCGCCGCGGTCGCCAAGCCGCTGCGCTACGACAGCAACGCCCTGCTCTGCGCCATCGCCGACTACCCGAAGTCGGGCTGCGGTGAGCAGGTCGCGGGCAACGGGCGGTCCGAGAAGGCGGAGAAGGAGCCGACCGCGAGCGAGTCCGGCGAGAAGGCCGGGAAGGACGACTCCGGTGGTCCCTCCGTCGGCCTGATCGCGGGCGTGGCCGCCATCGCCCTGCTCGGCGGTGCCGCCGTCTGGCAGGCCCGCCGCCGACGCGGCTGACCCGCACGATGAACGATCACCCGAGCGCCGCTCCCGGTGCGCTGCAAAGGCGTCTGGCCCCCCAAGCGCACCGGAGCAACGCGCTGCACCCGGGCGCCTGGTGGGTGTGGGCGCTCGGCCTCGGGGTCGCGGCGTCCCGCACCACCAATCCCCTGCTGCTCGGTCTGCTCATCGGGGTCGCGGGCTATGTCGTCGCGGCGCGCAGGACGTCCGCCCCGTGGGCCAAGTCGTACGGCGCGTTCGTGAAGCTCGGCCTCTTCGTGATCGCGATCCGGCTCGTCTTCGCCGTCGTCCTCGGCTCCCCCATCCCCGGTTCGCACGTCATCGTGACGCTCCCCGAAGTGCCGCTGCCCGACTGGGCGAAGGGCGTGCGGATCGGGGGCCGGGTGACGGCCGAGGGGCTGCTCTTCGCGCTCTACGACGGGGTGCGCCTCGCCGGTCTCCTCATCTGCGTCGGCGCCGCCAACGCCCTTGCCAGCCCGTCCCGGCTGCTCAAGTCGCTGCCGGGCGCGCTGTACGAGGTGGGGGTCGCCATCGTCGTCGCGATGACGTTCGCACCGAACCTGATCATGGACGTGCAGCGGCTTCGTGCCGCGCGGCGCCTTCGCGGGCGCGCCGACAAGGGCATCCGGGGGCTGCTCCAGGTCGGGCTCCCGGTCCTGGAGGGCGCGTTGGAACGGTCGGTCGCCCTGGCCGCCGCGATGGACGCGCGCGGCTTCGGCCGCAGCGCGCCCGTGCCCGCCGGGGTGCGCAGGACCACGGCGGCCCTGACCCTCGGCGGTCTGATGGGCGTCTGCGCGGGAACGTACGGCCTGCTCTCCGAGGGAGGCACGGGCTACGGTCTGCCGGTCCTGGCCGCCGGGCTCGTCGCCTCCCTCGCGGGGCTGCGCCTGGGCGGGCGGCGCTCCGTGCGCACCCGCTACCGCCCCGACCCCTGGGGCGTGCGCGCCTGGCTCGTCGCCGGGTCGGGGATCGCGGTGGCGGGCCTGATGATCTGGGCCGCCTCGTACGACGCGTCCGCCCTGCACCCCGGAGTCGTCCCCCTGACGGCGCCGACGCTGCCGCTGTGGCCCGCGGCGGCGATCCTCATGGGCCTGCTGCCCGCCTTCGTGGCGCCGGTGCCCGCCGATTCCGCCGCCCCCGTCCGCACCTCCGCTCGCACCTCCGCCAGCACCAAGGAGCCCTCATGATCCGCTTCGAGGATGTCTCCGTGACGTACGAAGGGGCCGCGGAGCCCACCGTGCGCGGGGTCGATCTCGCCGTTCCCGAGGGCGAGTTGGTGCTTCTCGTCGGCCCTTCCGGGGTCGGCAAGTCGACGCTGCTCGGCACGGTGAGCGGGCTCGTGCCGCACTTCACCGGGGGCACGCTGCGGGGGCGTGTCACCGTGGCGGGGCGCGACACCCGTACGCACAAGCCGCGCGAACTCGCCGATGTGGTCGGCACGGTGGGCCAGGATCCGCTCTCGCACTTCGTGACGGACACGGTCGAGGACGAGCTCGCGTACGGGATGGAGTCGCTCGGGCTCGCCCCCGAAGTGATGCGCCGCCGGGTCGAGGAGACCCTCGACCTGCTGGGACTGGCCGATCTGCGCGACCGCCCCATCGCCACGCTCTCCGGCGGTCAGCAGCAGCGCGTCGCCATCGGCTCGGTGCTGACGCCGCACCCCCAGGTCCTCGTCCTCGACGAACCGACGTCGGCCCTGGACCCGGCCGCCGCCGAGGAGGTCCTCGCCGTACTGCAGCGGCTGGTCCACGACCTGGGCACGACGGTCCTGATGGCCGAGCACCGCCTGGAGCGGGTCGTGCAGTACGCCGACCAGGTGCTGCTGCTGGCGGCGCCGGGCGAGGCTCCCGTGCTCGGGGATCCCGCCGAGCTGATGGCTCTCTCGCCGGTCTATCCGCCGGTGGTGGGCCTCGGCCGCCTCGCCGGCTGGTCTCCCCTTCCACTGACGGTGCGGGACGCGCGGCGCAGGGCGGGCGCGCTGCGGGAGCGGCTGGCTCTCGCCGGAGCCGGACCGCGCGAAGAAGCCACTGCGGCCGCACCTCCCGTCGCGGACCCCGCCGCACGTCGGCCCGTCCTGCGCCGGCGTACGAAGACCGATGCCCCGGAGGCGGCCGCCGCGAGCGTGTCCGGTCTTGGCGTCCGCCGGGGCCGGGTGGAGGCCCTGCGCCGCGTGGACCTCACCGTCCGCGCGGGCGAGACGGTGGCCCTGATGGGCCGCAACGGCGCCGGGAAGTCCACGCTCCTGTCGACCCTGGTGGGGCTGCTCGAACCGGCGACGGGATCGGTCCGCGTCGGCGGCGCGATCCCGCACCGCACGGGCCCGCGCGAGCTGATCCGCCATGTGGGCCTGGTCCCCCAGGAGCCGCGCGACCTCCTGTACGCGGACACCGTGGCCGCCGAGTGTGCGGCGGCCGACCACGACGCGTCGGCGGCGCCCGGCACCTGCCGCGCGCTGGTCACGGAGCTGCTCCCCGGCATCGCGGACGACACCCACCCCCGCGACCTCTCGGAGGGCCAGCGCCTCACACTGGCCCTGGCGATCGTCCTGACGGCCCGCCCTCCCCTTCTCCTCCTGGACGAGCCGACGCGTGGCCTCGACTACGCGGCCAAGGCCCGTCTGGTCACGCTCCTGCGCGGCCTCGCCGCCGAGGGCCACGCGATCGTCCTGGCCACGCACGACGTGGAACTGGCGGCGGAACTGGCCCACCGGGTGGCGATCCTCGCCGACGGCGAGATCGTCGCGGACGGCCCGACCCCGGAGATCGTCGTCTCGTCCCCCTCCTTCGCCCCGCAGACCACCAAGATCCTGGCCCCGCAGCAGTGGCTGACGGTCACGGAGGTACGGGAGGCGTTGCGCGCGGAGGGCGGCAGCGCATGAGCCCCTCTTCTTCTGTTTCTCCTGTTTCTCCTGCCGCCCGGCAGGCCCGGCCCATCCGCCTGGGTCCGCGCTCCATCGGCGCCCTCGCGCTCGTCAGTGCGGTCGGTGTCGTGGCCTTCGGGTGGCCGCTCATGGCGGGCGGGGAATCGGGCCTGAGCGCGCACGCGCAGGACGCGCCCTGGCTGTTCGCGGCGCTGCTGCCGCTGCTGCTGGCCGTGGTCGTGGCGACCATCGCCGATGTCGGGCTCGACGCGAAGGCCATCGCGATGCTCGGGGTGCTCGCCGCCGCCGGGGCCGCACTGCGGCCGCTGGGGGCGGGGACGGCCGGGATCGAGCCGATGTTCTTCCTCATGGTGCTCAGCGGGCGCGTGCTCGGACCCGGGTTCGGGTTCGTGCTCGGTGCGGTGTCGATGTTCGCCTCGGCGCTGCTCACCGGCGGTGTCGGGCCGTGGATGCCGTTCCAGATGCTTTCCATGGGGTGGGTCTGCATGGGCGCGGGGCTGCTGCCGGGCCCGGACACCCTGCGCGGGCGCGGCGAACTGTGGCTCCTCGCCGCCTACGGGGCCGTCTCGTCCGTCCTGTACGGCACCGTCATGAACCTGCAGGGCTGGCCCTACATCGGCGGCCTCGCGACCGGCGTCTCCTTCGTGCCCGGCGACCCCGTCGGCGAGAACCTCGGCCGCTTCATCGCGTACTGCCTGGCGACCTCGCTCGGCTGGGACCTGCCCCGAGCCGTGGTCACCGTCCTGCTGAGCCTCGCGCTCGGACCCGCCGTCCTGAAGGCGCTGCGCCGGGCCACGCGACGGGCCGCCTTCGAGGCCCAGGTCACATTCGAGGGGCCGAAGGCGTAGCCGGCCGTCGGCTCTCCGTCACCGAAAGGGTCCCTTCACGGTGAGGCGGCCCACAGGACCTTGGTCCTCTACTAGGTGGGGCCGTAGATCATTCGTCTTGACGCGGACGCGCCAATATGCGCGCTGACCTGGGCATTGAGAGCCACGTCACACGAAGGCCTTTCCGCACACATGCGACATCCACTAGTAAAAGGGGTCATTGCGGAGACGCGGCAGCCCTGTTTCTCTGGATCGAGTCGCACGGCGCCGACGGCCTCAAGGCCCAGGGCGCCGACGCATTCCCCCCGCCACACTCCCGTGGCCCACGGCGTGCCCGCGACACCATGTCCCCCACGGAAGGTCACGCTTTGTCCGCCACGCTCCTGAGCCGCATCGCCACCCCGAAGAAGGCCCTCACCGGTGCCGCCCTGGCAGCCGCCACGACCGGCATGGTGCTCATGGCGGGTCCGGCCCAGGCCGCCGCCCCGACCGAGGCGAAGGCGGCCGCTCCGGCCGCCGCTCCCGCCGCGGCTCCTTCCTCGGCCCAGGCGATCGCGAAGAAGATGATCCCGGACGCCGCGCAGTACCAGGCGTTCAGCAAGATCGTCGAGCACGAGAGCCACTGGAACCACAAGGCGACGAACTCCTCCTCCGGCGCCTACGGCCTGGTCCAGGCCCTGCCTGCCTCGAAGATGGCTTCGGCGGGCTCGGACTGGAAGACCAACCCCGAGACCCAGATCAAGTGGGGCCTCGACTACATGAACGACCGCTACGGCAGCCCGACGGGCGCCTGGGCCCACTGGCAGGCCAACGGGTGGTACTGAGCCTCGGCTCTGCCGCCTGAACGGAAGCCTGGCGCACCGGTGATCACCGGCTTCGCCGAGTTCGTCCTCAAACGCCGGACGGGCTGGAACTCTCCAGCCCGTCCGGCGTTTTCGGCTTCCGCAGCGACCTACAGCCGCTGAATGATCGTCCCCGTGGCCACGGCCCCACCCGCGCACATCGTGATCAGCGCGAACTCCTTGTCGCGGCGCTCCAGCTCATGCAGGGCGGTGGCGATCAGCCGCGCCCCGGTCGCCCCGACCGGGTGGCCGATGGCGATCGCGCCCCCGTTCACGTTCACCTTCTCCAGGTCCTGCTCGAAGACCTGCGCCCAGCTCAGGACCACCGAGGCGAAGGCTTCGTTGATCTCCACGAGGTCGATGTCCTTCAGGGACATCCCCGCCTTGCCCAGGACCGCCCGCGTCGCGTCGATCGGCCCGTCCAGGTGGAAGTGAGGATCGGCGCCCACGAGGGCCTGCGCCACGATCCGCGCGCGCGGTTTCAGCTTCAGCGCCCGCGCCATCCGCTTCGACGCCCACATGATCGCCGCCGCGCCGTCCGAGATCTGCGAGGAGTTGCCCGCGGTGTGCACGGCGGTCGGCATCACCGGCTTGAGCCGCTCAAGGCCCTCCATCGTGGTGTCCCGCAGCCCCTCGTCCCGGTCGACGAGCCGCCACATGCCCTGTCCGGCGGCCTGCTCCTCCTCCGTCGTGGGGACCTGGACGGCGAACGTCTCGCGTTTGAAGCGCTCCTCGGCCCAGGCGGTGGCGGCGCGCTCCTGCGAGATGAGGCCGAGCGAGTCCACGTTCTCCCGCGTGAGGCCCCGGTTGCGGGCGATCCGCTCGGCCGCCTCGAACTGGTTGGGCAGGTCGACGTTCCACTCCTCGGGGAAGGGCTTCCCGGGCCCGTGCTTGGAGCCCGACCCCAGCGGCACGCGCGACATCGCCTCGACGCCGCAGCTGATGCCGACGTCGATGACGCCGGCCGCGACCATGTTGGCGACCATGTGGCTCGCCTGCTGCGAGGAGCCGCACTGACAGTCGACCGTCGTCGCCGCGGTCTCGTACGGAAGGCCCATCGTCAGCCAGGCCGTGCGCGCGGGGTTCATGGACTGCTCACCGGCGTGCGTCACCGTGCCGCCCACGATCTGTTCGACGCAGTCGGCGTGGATGCCCGTGCGGCCGAGGAGCTCGCGGTAGGTCTCGCCGAGCAGATAGGCGGGGTGGAGATTGGCGAGCGCGCCGCCGCGCTTACCTATGGGGGTGCGTACGGCTTCGACGATGACAGGTTCCGCGGCCATGGGCGTCCTCTCCATCCACATCCCGCGGGAGTGTCCCGGCACCCGCGCGGAGAACTAGTACGCGTTCTAGTTCTGCATGCAGTCTGCTGAGCCCGACCCCACCGCCGCAAGGGGCTTGCACGCACCTTGCGCACGACCTGCACGAAAGCGGACCCGTCGCGGGCCTTGCCACTTGTAGAACCCGTTACTACCTTGCGGGGCATCTCCTGATGGACCGTCAGAACTCAGAGCCACGACTCAGCACCACGACTCACTACCGGAACTGAACTCCTGGAGTTGCCGATGCCCTGTCCAGCGCTGCCCGACGGGTTCGACTTCACCGACCCCGACCTGCTCCAAGAGCGCGTACCCCTCCCGGAGTTCGCCCAGCTGCGGCAGACGGAACCGGTGCGCTGGATCGCCCAGCCGCCGCGCATCTCCGGCTTCGACGACTCCGGCTACTGGGCCGTCACGCGGCACGCGGACGTCAAGTACGTCTCCACACACCCGGAGTTGTTCTCCTCGAACCTCAACACCGCGGTCATCCGGTTCAACGAGACGATCAGTCGGGACCAGATCGAGGTCCAGAAGATGATCATGCTGAACATGGACCCGCCCGAGCACACCCGGGTCCGCCAGATCGTGCAGCGCGGCTTCACGCCCCGCGCCATACGCTCCCTGGAGGACGCCCTGCGCGACCGCGCGGGCTCCATCGTCGAGACGGCCCTGGCGAACGCCGCCGCCGACGGCTCCTTCGACTTCGTCACGAACGTCGCCGTCGAACTCCCCCTGCAGGCCATCGCCGAGCTCATCGGCGTGCCCCAGGACGACCGGACGAAGATCTTCGACTGGTCCAACAAGATGGCGGCCTACGACGATCCGGAGTACGCGATCACCGAGGAGGTCGGCGCCGAGGCGGCCATGGAGATCGTCTCGTACGCGATGAACCTCGCCGCCGCCCGCAAGGAGTGCCCGGCCAAGGACATCGTCAGCCAGTTGGTGGCCGCCGAGGACGAGGGCAACCTCTCCTCCGACGAGTTCGGCTTCTTCGTCATCCTGCTCGCGGTGGCCGGAAACGAGACGACCCGCAACGCCATCACCCACGGCATGCACGCCTTCCTCACCCACCCCGAGCAGTGGGAGCTCTTCAAGCGCGAGCGCCCCGGGACCACCGCGGAGGAGATCGTGCGCTGGGCGACCCCTGTGGTCTCCTTCCAGCGCACCGCGACCCAGGACACCGAGCTCGGGGACGTGACGATCAGGAAGGGCGACCGCGTCGGGATCTTCTACTCCTCGGCCAACAACGACCCCGAAGTCTTCGACGAGCCAGGGAAGTTCGACATCACCCGCGATCCCAACCCGCACCTGGGCTTCGGCGGCGGAGGCCCGCACTTCTGCCTCGGCAAGTCGCTCGCGGTCCTGGAGATCAACCTCATCTTCAACGCGATCGCGGACGCCCTGCCCGATCTGCGGCTGGTCTCCGACCCCCGCAGGCTCCGCTCGGCCTGGCTGAACGGCGTCAAGGAACTGCAGGTCAGCACGGGCTGACCTGCCGCCAGGGAGGCAGGGGCGACTCCCCCCTACGCCCTGCCCCTGCCTCCCCCTGGCTCTCGGCGCACCCTGTCGGCACCCGGGCGGCACCCTGTCGGCACCCGGGCGGTGGCATCCAGGTGGCATATCCGGCCAGGTGCGGTCCAAAGCCAACGTTTCCGTTGCGTTACGCGTCTTGAGAAGCAAACGTTGCCTCTCCAAGACTTCGAACGGAAACGGTGCCGTGGTCTCCGCCGGTTTCTCTCTCGCGCCATCGGGCAGCACACCCACGGAGCGGAAGACCTCCTTCCGCGACTTCTGCCGCCGCCACCGGATCCCGCTCCTCGCCACCCTGCCCACGCTTCCGCTGTACGCGGTGTGGGCGGCGTGGCTCGCCACCGGCGGCGGCGACCTGGCCGCGCAGTACGCCTGGGCCCGCTTCGCCGCCGAGCACGGCGCATCCGCGTACGGCCTGTTCTGGTACGGCGGCATGCACACCGCCAACTACTCCCTGATCTCGCCCTACTTGATGGCCGCCGTGGGCGTGAAGACGGTGACGGTGGTGTCGGGCGTCGCCGGAGCCTGGCTGGTCGCCGCGCTGATCGAACGCACCGGGATACGGCGCCCGCTGTGGCCCGCGGTGCTCGCCTCGCTCGCGGTGTGGTGCAACGTCGCGTCGGGGCGCACGACGTTCGCGCTCGGCATCGCCTTCGGGTTCGCCGCGTGCCTGATGCTCGTGCGGGAGCGGCGCGTGGGGGCCGCCGTGGTGTGCGGGGCCCTGGCCGCCATGTCCAGCCCGGTGGCGGGACTCTTCCTCGTGGTGGCGGGCGCCGCCTATTTCCTCGTACGCGACTGGGGGCGGGCCGCTGCGCTGATCGCGCCGCCGGTGCTTGTCGTGGGCGCGACCACCGTCCTTTTCCCGTTCACCGGCGAGCAGTTGATGCCGTTCGACCGGATCTTCCCGCCCGTGGTGTTCAGCCTTGCGCTCATCGTGGCGGCGCCGCGCGAGTGGCGGGTGCTGCGGTGGGGGGCCGGTGTGTACGCGGCGGGGACGGTCCTGACGTATCTGATCCCGTCGCCGATCGGCACGAACGTGGAGCGCCTGGCCGAGCTGCTCGCGCCCGCGGCACTGCTCGGCGCGCTGCTGATGCCCGCGCTGACCCGCGTACGCAAGGTCGTGCTCGTCGTCGCGCTCGTGCTGTCCACGGCCTGGGTGACACAGAAGACCGCGGACGATCTGACGGTGTCGACGACCGTGCCGAAGTGGGCCGCCGACACCCAGGGCGTGGTGCGCGAGCTGGAGCGTCTCGGCGCCGACCGGGGGCGCGTGGAGGTGGTCCCGGCCCGCAATCACCGCGAGGCCACGGCGCTGGCCCCGTACGTGAACATGGCGCGCGGCTGGAACAGGCAGCTCGACATCGAGCGCGGCCGGCTCTTCTACGACGGGTCCTTCTCGGCCGCCACCTACCGGGCGTGGCTGGACAAGTGGGCGGTCGGCTATGTGGTGCTGCCCTCGGGCAAGCCGGACGGGTTCGCCGAGGACGAGGCGGAGCTCGTGGCGAGCGGTCCTCAGTGGCTGGAGCCGGTGTGGCGGGACGCGCACTGGCGGGTGTTCCGGGTGAAGGACCCGGTGCCGATGGTCTCCAGGCCCGCGTCCGTCGTCCGCTCCACCGGCTCGGCCATGGTGGTCCGCGTCCCCACGAGCGAGCCGGTGACGCTGCGCCTGGTGTACTCGCCGTGGCTCCGGGCGGAGGGGGCCTGCCTGAAGCGGCAGGGCGACTTCACCCGGCTCACGGTGTCCACCCCGGGGACGTACAGGATCAGCTCGGGGTACGGTCCTTCGCCGGGTCCTTCGTCATGTCGATGACCGGCTCCGAGCCCGTCGCCACCTTCAGGGTCCTGCCCACCCGGGGCCCGGCCAGGAGGTAGCCGATGCCGAAGCCCGCGCCGACGACGGTCGCGCCGCCCACCGCGTCCAGGACCCAGTGGTTCCCGGTGGCGACGATCGCGGAGACCGTGAACAGCGGGTGCAGCAGGCCGAGCGCCTTCATCCACCACTTCGGCGCGAGGGCCACGATCACCACTCCGCACCACAGCGACCAGCCGAAGTGCAGCGAGGGCATCGCCGCGTACTGGTTGGTGAGCGCGGTCAGCGTGCCGTAGTCGGGCTGGGTGAAGTCCTGTACGCCGTGGACCGTGTCGATGAAGCCGAGGTCGGGCATCAGGCGGGGCGGGGCAAGGGGGTAGAGCCAGAAGCCGACGAGCGCGAGGAGCGTCGCGAAGCCGAGCGCGGAGCGTGCCCAGCGGTAGTCGGCGGGACGCCGGGCGTAGAGCACTCCGAGGACGGTCAGCGGCACCACGAAGTGGAACGACGTGTAGTAGAAGTTGAAGAACTCCTCCAGCCAGTCGACCTTCACCACCGCGTGGTTGACCCAGTGCTCGATGTCGATGTGCAGGAACTGCTCGATCGCGTAGACCTGCTCGCCGTGCTGCTCGGCTGTGGCCCGCCCGCCCGAGTTGGTGCCGCCCGTCGCGGCGAGCCGCGCCTGCTGGTAGGCGGAGTAGCCGACGCGGATCAGGAGCAGTTCGAGGAGCAGGTTCGGCCGGGTCGTGACGCGCCGCCAGAACGGGAGCAGCGGCACCCAGCTCCAGCGCGCGGGCACGGGTGCGGCGTAGTCGGTGGGGATGGGCTCCTGGTACTGCGGGGCCGCGCGGGAGAGGAACGGCACGACGGTCGCCGCGGCGAGCGCGGCGATCAGCACGATGTTGTCGCGGATGGGCTCCACGACCGGCATGTTCGGCAACATCATCTTGGCCGGAAGCGTCGACACCAGGACGACCGCGACCGGCCACATGTACCGGTCGGACTGCTTCTTGCCTGCCCGGCCGACCACCGCGAGCAGCACCCACAGGAGCTGGTGCTGCCAGGTCGTCGGCGACACCACGACCGCGACACAGCCGGTGATGGCGACGGCGAGCAGGAGCTGCCCGTCCTTGGCGTAGTGGACGGCGCGGCGCAGGCCGAGCCAGACGACGGCCGCGCTCAGGACGACGAAGAGGCCGATCTCCAGCGGCCCTTCGAGGCCGAACCGGAGCAGCGCGCCGTGCAGCGACTGGTTGGCGACACCGTCCGGGCTCGCGCCGAGGCCCGCGCCCGCCAGGTGGTGCACCCAGTACGCCCAGGAGTCGTGCGGCATCGCGGCCCAGGAGAGGGCGGTGACGGCGAGGAAGGTGGCGCCGGTGGAGGCCGCCGCGCGCCTGCGTCCGGTGAACCAGAACAGGGCGGCGAAGAGCAGGATGGTGGGCTGCAGCGCGGCCCCGATGCCGATGAGGATGCCGCTGGCCCGCTCGCCGCGGACCGCGAAGCACCCGAGCAGGACGAGCAGCACGGGAATGATGCTGGTCTGACCGAGATACAGCGTGTTGCGCACCGGGAGCGACAGCATCAGGAGGCAGATCGCGACGGGCGCGGCGAGCAGCGAGGTGCGCCGGGACACGGGCTGCGGCAGGGCGCGGGCGGCGACCAGACCGAGGATCACGACCAGGATCAGCGTGCCGAACGTCCAGCCCCAGCCGAGCGCCTGTTCGGCCGCGCGGGAGAACGGCTTGAGCACGAGTCCGGCGAATGGGGTGCCGGTGAACTTGTCCGCGTCGTAGAAGGAGCCGTTCACATGCAGGACGCCGTCCGGGCCGATCCAGGTCTCCAGGTCGGTGAGCCGCTCACCCTTCGGTGTACGCAGGACGACGGCCGCTTGCCGTACCGCGAGTACGGCGGCGATCAGCCAGAGGGCGACACGGACCGCCCCGATCCGCGCCTTCGGTGTGCCGGTCGTCCCGGTCCCAAAGGCATTTCCCGGTCCTCCGTGCTCAATGTTCGCCACTCGCCGTCGGCCCTCCCGCCCCGCTCGTCGTCTCTGCTCGGTCCCAACGTCCGGTCGGCTCCGGGAGTTCTCCTTCGGCCCCGAACTGCAGTCGGCTGCTCCGAGAGGTGCAGTCGGCTCCTGAGGGCTCGCGCCCTCAGGCGAGGCCCGCGCCCTCTGATGAGACGCGCGCAACCCTCATTTCACCTGGCAGCCACACCGCTTTCTACCGGCTTTTGCGCAGACTTCCTAACCGCCGGATTCGTCCCGGACACCGCCCGCTCTCCACGAACCGTCCACCACCCGTCCATGAGATGAGCGCCCGGACCCCCTGCCGCGGTTCCCCGGACCAGGCGCGACATAGATCACAAGGGCACCTTCTCGCCACCGTCACAAGCGGAACCATTTGCCCTGGATAGCGGCACTTTACGAACGTAGCGCGATTGACCCGACACCGTACGTAACGGTGCCACCTACACCTATGGTCGTTCGCGGGCCGCCCCTCGCTGGGCGGCTCTGTCCTTGTCGTCAACCGAGAGGCAGGCGAGCGAACCCTTGCCGGCAGCCGCACCCGTCGCACCCGTAGCTCCGCGGACCCAGGCCCCTCCGTCCGCGCACACCTCGGCGGACGTGACCGTCGTCGACCCGGCGCTGGTGAAGCGGGCGGTGAAGGCGGCCGCACTCGGCAACGCGATGGAGTGGTTCGACTTCGGCGTCTACAGCTACATCGCCGTGACGCTGGGCAAGGTCTTCTTCCCCTCGGGCAACCCCACGGCCCAGCTTCTCTCCACCTTCGGCGCCTTCGCGGCGGCGTTCCTGATCCGTCCGCTCGGCGGCATGGTCTTCGGCCCGCTCGGCGACCGCATGGGCCGCCAGAAGATCCTCGCCCTCACCATGATCATGATGGCGGCGGGCACGTTCGCGATCGGCCTGATCCCCTCCTACGCCTCCATCGGCGTGGGCGCCCCGATCCTGCTCCTGGTCGCGCGCCTGGTGCAGGGCTTCTCGACCGGCGGTGAGTACGCGGGCGCGTCCACCTTCATCGCCGAGTACGCCCCCGACAAGAAGCGGGGCTTCCTCGGCAGCTGGCTGGAGTTCGGCACGCTGGCCGGTTACATCGGCGGCGCGGGCCTGGTCACGCTGATGACGGCGCTCCTGTCCACGGACGACCTGCTCTCCTGGGGCTGGCGCATCCCGTTCCTGATCGCGGGCCCGATGGGTCTGATCGGCCTCTACCTGCGGATGAAGCTGGAGGAGACCCCGGCGTTCGCGGCGGAGCTCAAGAAGGCGCACAAGGACGAGCAGTCCCGCCCGAAGGTACGCCTGCGCGAGATGGTCACGGGCCAGTGGAAGTCGCTGCTCCTGTGCATGGGCCTGGTCCTGGTCTTCAACGTCACGGACTACATGCTGCTGTCATACATGCCGAGCTACCTGACGAGCGAGCTCAAGTACGACGAGACGCACGGCCTCCTGGTCATCCTCGCCGTGATGGCGCTGATGATGTGCGCCCAGCCGTTCGCGGGCGCGCTGACCGACCGGGTGGGCCGCCGCCCGGTGATCGCGGCGGGCTGCGCGGGCTTCCTGCTCCTCTCCGTCCCCGCCCTGCTCCTGATCCGCCAGGGCTCGCTCTGGGCGATCGGCCTGGGCATGGCGGCGCTCGGCCTGCTCCTGGTCTGCTTCACGGCCTCGATGCCGTCGACACTCCCCGCCCTCTTCCCGACCAAGGTCCGCTACGGCTCGCTCTCCATAGGCTTCAACATCTCCGTGTCGATCTTCGGAGGCACGACGCCGCTGGTCGTGACGGCACTGATCGGGGCGACGGGCAACATGATGATGCCCGCGTACTACATGATGGCGGCGGCCGTCGTGGGTGGCGTCGCGGTGTGGTTCATGAGGGAGAGCGCGGGCCAGCCCCTGCCGGGATCACCGCCCGCAGTGGAGGCAGCCTCTGCCCACCCGGCGGGATCACCCAGCCCGTCCGGCGTTTGAGGACGAACTCGGCGAAGCCGGTGATGACGGCAACCAAGGCCCCCGCGCCGAGCGGGTTTGTGGGAAGGGGCGGGGTTGGGGAAAGAAAACCCCGCCCCCTACCCCGGCACCCCCGCCTGCCAAGCAGTAAACAAGGGCACCTCCCCCACCCCATCAAGCACCACAACCCCGAACGGCCGGTTAAAGGCGATCCACTCGATCCGTCGAGGGACATACGCACCGCCGGGCGCCATCGGCACGGCAGTAACCGCCGCCGCCTCGACCCCCTCCTCCGCGACCTTCACCACCGCCTCCTGCACCACCTGCGATATCGCGAGCCGCTCCGGCGACATCCCGGAGAAGTCGGCCCCCTCGCTCATGGCCCACCGCACCCCCAGCGCGGCCAACTGCTCCGTCGCGTCGATCCGCGTACGCAAGGACATCCGCGGCACCGCCATGTTGATCTGCTCGGCGTCGATCCCGGTCCACCGCCCCTCCGGCGCCCAGGCGAGCGGCAGCACCTCGGCGGCCCCCGCCCCCGGTTCGCCCAGCACGAACCGCACCCGCGCAGGGGCCCGCCCGCCCTCCGCCCGGCACTTCAGCTCGACTACGCTCGCGCCACCCACCGTCCAGGCGCAGTTCAGCGGAACGGGCCGGTGCATCGTGGCCACCCGGTGCCGCACGCCGAGCGCGTCCGTGAAGTCCTGGTCCCGCGTGCCCGCCCCCTCGAAGGGGATCTCCCAACGCGCCTTGAGCGCAAGCGCGTTGACAAGGAGAAGCAGCACATCCGGAGTGATCACCACCGGCAGCCGCTCGATCAGACCGCCCGTCGCCTCCCGCACCCACGCGTCGATGCCGTCCGGATCCATCGGCCCGAACCCCACGTCCGGCAGCGCCTCCCGATAGGCGCGGTACACCGGAACCCGGCTCCACACCCGGGTGGCGACGGCCACCGCGTCCGTGCCGGCCAGCGCCCGCGCGGTCTCCGTGACCACACCGGCAGCCTCCTCACCCGCGACGCCGAGCAACTCCCGCAGCTCCCCGGCGGTTTCCTCCCGCGCGCCCACCGCGACGGCGGCCAGCGCGAGCCACAGCCCGGCGGGCGAGCAGGCGAAGTCCCCCGCACCCGCGTCACCCCGCGGACCTTGCCCCTGCCCCTCTCCCAGCCCCAGTCCCTGCCCCTGTCCCGGCGAAGCCATCAGCGGCAGCCACCGATCGGCAAGCCCCCGGATCGCCACCGCGGGCAACACCTGCCCGGTCCCGTACGTCATCTCAACCCCCCGCAGCCCACAGCCCGCGTCCCGCCAACACAGGCCGACCACCCCAGTATGCGAGTCCCCACTGACAATCGACCCCGACCCCACTAACATCGTTAGGGAACCTAACGAACCCTTGGAAAGGCCCCCATGACCCAGCAGCAATGGACCGCGGTCGACACCTACTTCACCAACCTGCTCACCCCCGCCGACGAGGCCCTGACCGCGGCCCTGCACGACAGCGACGCGGCCGGTCTGCCGCAGATCAGCGTCGCGGCCAACCAGGGCAAGCTGCTGCAGCTCCTCGCCCAGCTCCAGGGAGCGCACCGCATCCTGGAGATCGGCACGCTCGGCGGCTACAGCACGATCTGGCTGGCCCGCGCCCTGCCCGCGGACGGCCGCCTGATCACCCTGGAGTACTCCCCGGTCCACGCCGACGTGGCCCGCGGCAACCTCGCCCGCGCCGGCCTCGACAAGCTCACCGAGGTCCGGGTGGGCCCGGCCCTCGACTCGCTCGCCGCGCTGGTGGCCGAGGAAGCGGCCCCCTTCGACCTGGTCTTCATCGACGCGGACAAGGCCAACAACCCGCACTACGTGGAGTGGTCGCTCAAGCTCACCCGCCCCGGCAGCCTCATCATCATCGACAACGTCGTACGAAGCGGCGAGGTGGCCGACGCCGACAGCACCGACCCCGGCGTGCTCGGCACCCGCGCCGCACTCGACATCATCGCCGGGCACCCGAAGTTGAGCGGGACGGCGCTGCAGACGGTGGGCACGAAGGGCTACGACGGCCTGGCACTGGCCCGCGTACTGGACTGAGACCGAGAAGGGTGGGAGTCCTCCTCAACTCTCCACATAGAAGCCGACGGTGACGCTGCGAGGCCCGGCCCGGTCCTGGACGACGACGTCACCGGACCCGCCCCGGGCCAGCGGCGCCGTTCCGCCGTACTCAAGAGGCGCCGCCACCCCGTCCACCGTCAGCCGCACCTCCGACGCGGGCTGGGGATGCGACCCGCGCAGCCAGGTGACGGTCCAGCGCCCGTCGGTCCCGCAGCGGAACTCCAGATGGGTGCGCGAGACGAACAGCCAGTCATCGGGCGGCACAAGGCGGCACCGGCCGGGGTCACGCCCCACCCGCAGCACGGAACCCGGTGCGCTCGGGGCGTCGGCCATGAGCATGCCCGCCGTCGCCCCCTCATCCGCCCCGGACAACAAGGCCATGGTCAGCTCCAGCACGTACGCTCCCCCACTCCCGACGACCGAACGCGCTCCCGGAGCACACCTCACCCCGCACCACACCGCGCCGCCGCATCCTAAATCGCCCCTCGCGCGAAAGCACGGGGCCTTGGAACAATGGACTCATGACCGAGCGGAAGCCACCTGGAATCAACTTCGAGTCATGGATCGACAAACAGATCCGTGAGGCGGAGGAGCGCGGCGACTTCGCCACCCTGAAGGGCCGCGGCAAGCCCCTCCCGGACGGCCTCGCAGACTCCTCGTACGACGAGCAGTGGTGGATCAAGCAGAAGATGGCCCGCGAGGGCCTCTCCCACCTCCCTCCGACCCTGGCCCTGCGCAAGGAGGCCGAGGACGTACTCGCCGCCGCGCCCGACGCCCCGTCCGAGCGAGCGGCCCGCCAGATGGTGACGGACCTCAACGCCAAGATCCGCGAGTCCCTGCGGATGCCGCCACCGGGCCCGCCCCTGGGCCTGAAGCCCTTCGACGTCGACGAGGCGGCCCGCACCTGGCGCGAACGCCACCCGGACTGAGGCCGTCGGGGGCATGCGCGAGGATGGGCGCATGAGCATCGTGAAAATCAACGTCCTGACTGTGCCCGCCGAGCAGCGAGAGGTCCTGGAGAAGCGCTTCGCCTCCCGCGCCGGCGCCGTGGAGAACTCGGACGGCTTCGAGTGGTTCGAGCTCCTGCGCCCCATCGAGGGCACGGATGACTACCTGGTCTACACGCGCTGGCGTGACGAGGAGTCGTTCAAGGCGTGGATGGAGGGCCCGATGAAGTCGGCGCACCAGGGCGGCGGCGCGGCCGGTGGCGAGCGGCCGAAGCCCGCTTCGAGCAGCGCCGCGGTGTGGTCGTTCGAGGTCGTGCAGCAGGCCGCGCCCAAGAGCTGAGAGCCTCACCCGGGCTCACCCGGGCCGAGAGCCCGTGGAGCGGCTGGGCCGGGCCCGGAAAAGCGATACCGGTGCGGCGCGCTCCCGTGGTGCCATGAGCCCCATGATGTCCACCGACCGGATACTCGCCTTCGCGGCCATGTCGTTCCTGTTGATCGTGGTCCCCGGGCCCAGCGTCCTGTTCGTGATCGGGCGGGCGCTGGCGCAGGGGCGTCGTGCCGCGTTGACCACCGTCGTGGGGAACACGATCGGCGCGTATGTGCTCGTCGTGGCCGTGGCCCTCGGGGTCGGGTCCGTCGTCGAGCGCTCGGTCGTCGTCTTCACCGCCCTGAAGCTGCTCGGCGCCGCCTATCTCGTTTACCTCGGGGTCAAGGCGGTGCGCCAACGCGCCTCGCTGCACGCCGCGTTCACCGGTGAAGGCCCTGCGCACAGCGGGCTGCGTACGTTGTGGGAGGGGTTCGCGGTCGGTGTGGCCAACCCCAAGACCATCGTCTTCTTCGCCGCCGTGCTGCCGCAGTTCGTCGACCGCGAGCAGGGGCACGTCATGCTGCAGATGCTGGTGCTCGGCCTCGTCTTCAACGCCATCGCCGTGACCTGCGACAGCGTGTGGGGCCTGGTCGCGTCCACCGCGCGCGGCTGGTTCGCGCACTCGCCGCGGCGCCTTTCGATGATCGGCGGGGTCGGCGGGCTCACCATGATCGGGCTCGGCGTCAGTGTCGCCGCCACCGGGCGCAAGGACTGAGCTCGGAAGGAAGGCCCCCAGGGCTTGATCCGGGGCTTAATTCGCTTGCGGGGAACGGCAGTCGCGTCCCGAGAATGGCCTCCATGAGTAGTCACATGGGTCACACGGGTCACACGAGTCACGTCGAGAACAGCGCCGCGGAGACCGCCTCCTGGACCGTCGCCCCCGAAGCCGTCGACTCCCCTGTCGCCGCGGCGCTCTGGCGCGCGTACTACACCGAGGTCAGCGACCGGTACTACCTCCTCCACGAGAAGCGCAGGACCGCGCCCGAGGAGCTGGAGCGCGAGATCGCGGCGGAGACCGGCGACGACCTCCGGCCGCCCAACGGCGTACTCCTTGTCGCCCGGTATGGAGGCGAGCCCGCGGGGACCGCCGGGGTGCGGCTCATGGGCGACATGAAGGGGACGAGTACCGCCGAGCTCAAGCGCGTCTTCCTCCGCGAGGACATGCGCGGCAAGGGCGGCGCCGCGCTTCTCCTCGCCGCCGCCGAGGACGCGGCCCGCGCGCTCGGCGCCGGGCAGCTCATCCTCGACACACGCCTCGATCTGGTCGAGGCCAGGGCGCTCTACGCACGGCACGGTTACGAGGAGAGCGAGCCGCTCACCGAGCGGATGTACGCCGAGTGCTGGTACGCCAAGAGGCTGGTCCCCGCGGCCGGTTGAGGCCGGACACTCCCTCGCCCGAGCGGCGTTGCGGCGCCGCTCAGGCCGCAACGCCGCGCTGAGGAGGCCTGCCGTTGTGCGGCCGTTCGGCGTCCGAGCCGCACATCTCGGCGCCCAGTTCCTCCACGAGCTTGACCAGGTCGGTGGGCCGGTCGGGACCCCACCAGTCGCCGAGCAGCTCGGACAGGGACTCCTCACGGGCCCTGGCCAGCTTGGCGACCGCCGCACGGCCCTCGTCGGTCAGGGTCAGGCCCATGCCCTCGCGCCGGGCGAGATGGCGCTCCTCGACCTGGCGGGACGCCGCCGTGATCACGGACAGCGGGACGGCGCTGCGCTCGGCGAGCGTCGCCGGTTCGACATGGCCGTGGCGGTGGATCCGCAGCAGGAGCCAGCTGGCGGCGGGCAGCAGGTCGTAGCCCGCGCGCTCGGTGATGCGCACGTAGATCTCGCGGCGGCCCTCCCGCGTGCCGAGCACCGAGAGCGCCCTCGCCACTTCGTCGTACGACGAACGCTCCACGGGGTTGCTGGCGAGCGTCTGCGTCGTGTCGGGCGCCGTGACCGAGCCCCGCAGCTTGTCCTCGCGCAGGAACCAGGCGAGGACGAAGGCGACGAGGGCCACCGGCGCCGCGTACAGGAAGACGTCCGTGATGGACGAGGCGTAGGCGTGCACGACGCCGGGCCGCAGCGTCGCGGGGAGTTCGGCGATGCCCCGCGGGTCGGCCTTGAGGGAGTCCGTGCTGATGCCGGGCGGCAGCTGCTGTCCCGCGACGGCGTCGGAGAGCTTGGTGACGAGGCGGTTGGCGAAGATCGTGCCGAAGATGGCGACGCCGAACGAGGCTCCGATGGAGCGGAAGAACGTCGCGCCGGACGTGGCGACGCCCAGGTCCCCGTACGGCACCGCGTTCTGCACGATGAGCACCAGGACCTGCATGACCAGGCCGAGCCCGAAGCCGAAGACGAAGAAGTAGGCGCTCATCTCGCCCGTGCTGCTGTTCTCGTCGAGCTGGTGGAGCAGGAGCAGGCCGAGCGCCGTGACGCCGGTGCCCGCGACCGGGAACACCTTCCAGCGGCCCGTGCGGCTGACGATCTGGCCGGACGCGGTCGACGAGATCAGCATGCCGATCACCATCGGCAGCATGTGCACACCCGACATGGTCGGCGAGACGCCCTGGACGACCTGCAGGAACGTCGGCAGATAGGTCATCGCGCCGAACATCGCGAAGCCGACCACGAAGCTGATGATCGCGGAAAGCGTGAACGTCCTGACCCGGAACAGCTTCATCGGGATGACGGGTTCGGCCGCCTTGCGCTCGACGGACACGAAGGCCACCGCGAGCACGACGCCGAGCACCGCGAGGCCGGCGATCTGCGGCGATCCCCAGTCCCAGGTGGTGCCGCCGAGCGAGGCGACGAGGACGAGGCAGGTGGCGACGGCCGCGATCAGGAAGGTGCCGAGGTAGTCGATGGTGTGCTTCTGCGAGCGCACCGGGATGTGCAGGGCCGCGGCGATGACGACGAGCGCGACGATGCCGATGGGCAGGTTGATGTAGAAGACCCAGCGCCAGCTGAGGTGCTCGGTGAACAGGCCGCCGAGCAGCGGCCCGAGCACGCTCGTCACACCGAAGACCGCGCCGAACAGGCCCTGGTACTTGCCTCGTTCGCGCGGCGAGACGATGTCTCCGACGATCGCCATCGACAGGACCATCAGACCGCCGCCGCCGATGCCCTGCAGCGCGCGGAAGCCGATGAGCTGCGGCATGTTCTGCGCCATGCCGCACAGGGCCGAGCTGACCAGGAAGATCACGATGGCCAGCTGGAACAGCTTCTTGCGGCCGTACTGGTCGCCGAGCTTGCCCCAGAGCGGCGTGGCCGCCGTCGCGGCGAGCAGATACGCCGTGACGACCCACGACAGGTGCTCCATGCCGCCGAGCTCGCTGACGATGGTGGGCAGCGCGGTCGAGACGATGGTCTGGTCGAGGGCGGCGAGCAGCATGCCGAGCAGCAGCGCACCGATGGACACCAGTACGCCGCCGTGCGCGTGCTCGTCCGGTGGCCCGGGGACGGGATCTGGCTCCGGCCCCGCGGGGCGGGCGCTGACGTCCTGCGTCATGGACACCTCCTGAGAGCTCCCGCGTGTCCCGCGGGGCCTCTCCCTCTCCATCCTGGTCCGTGCGACCCGTTATGGCCTGTTGAAGCCGCGATCTGCATAATCGCTGGAGTTCTCTAGGGGTGGGGTACGAAGAGTGAGCAGCGCGGAGGAAAGACGTCCGGACGGCGTCGGCAGCGGCCGGGACGGTCAGCGATGTCCCGAATGCGGTACGTCGCGGGAGCCGGGCAGCGCGCCTGCCTGCGGCTGTACGGAGCGGGCGGCCGACGCGGCGCGGGACGCGAGGTCCGCGGACGCGGCTGCCGCGGAGGACTTCGATCCGCTCCGGATACGTCCGTATGTGACGCTGTCGGAGCCGTACGTGACGCTGCCGGAGCCGGGGCCTTCGGAGGAGCCGGGGCCTTCGGAGGGGCCTGCGCCCGGACCGGGACCGGCTCCCGCGGGCGTTCTGCCGCCGGAGGCGGCGGCCCCACCGCGGTCGGCGGACGTGGGGCTCTTCACGGCGGGCGACGCGTCGCAGGAGGGCCCGCCCCCGCCCTCTTTGCGGTACGACGACGAACCGGAACCGCGGCGCGGCCGTAAGGGCCTGTACGCGGGCGTGGGCGCGGCGGTGGCCGTGGTGGCCGTCGCGGTACTCGCCGCGTTCCTGCTCGCGCCCGACAAGCCGCAACGGGATCAGGCGCTGCCGGACGTGCCGACGCGTGCGGTGGACGCCCCGTCCGACTCCGCCACGGAGTCGACGCCGAGGACGGCTTCCCCCTCACGCTCCCGGTCCGCGACGGACACGGCGAGCCCGACCCCGTCCGCGCCTCCGTCCCCGTCCGCGTCCCGCACGGCGTCCGCGTCGGCCAAGCCGAGGACGACCCCGCCGCCGAGCCGCTCGACGGCACGGGCAACGGGTTCGGTGGAACCGGCCCCGCCGTCGGCCGACGGCGTCCTCAGCCGCGGTGACAGGGGCCCGGAGGTCAAGGAACTCCAGCACCGCCTGCACCAGCTGTACCTGTACATGGGCGAGCCCAACGGCAAGTACGACACCCAGGTCGCCGACGCGGTGACCCGCTTCCAGTACGCCCGGGGGACCCAGGAGGACGGGCAGGGGGTCTACGGGAAGGAAACCCGGGCGGCACTGGAGAGGGAAACCTCGGAGCCGTAGCGACCCCGCAGGACGGGTCGGGAGGGCCAGAGAGCCAGGAGAGCCAGAAGGGTGTCAGCCGAACGTGAGCCGTAGCGGCCCCGCAGGGCAGATCAGCCGAACGTGAGCCGGAGCCCCCCACCGGCCACCGGCTCCACCCGAACCTGCGTCAAGTCATCGACCTGCACCGTGGGCCCGAACTCCCCGGCCCGGGGGCCGACCCCGACGACCCGCATACCGGCCGCGCGCCCCGCGGCGATCCCAGCCCCGGAGTCCTCGAAGACGACGCAGTCGGCAGGGTCGAACCCCAGCTCGGCGGCCCCCTTGAGGAACCCCTCGGGATCGGGCTTGCTCGCCCCGACATTCTCCGCGGTGACCCGCACAGCGGGCAGCGGCAGCCCGGCCGCAGCCATTCGCCCCGTGGACAGCGGCACATCGGCGGACGTCACGAGCGCATGCGGCAGCCCTTCTATGGACGCCAGGAAAGCGGCGGCCCCGGGCACGGGGACGACACCCTCCATGTCCGCGGTCTCGGCGGCCAGCATCTCGCGGTTCTCCGCGTAGTTCTCCTCCATGGACCGCTCCGGCAGCAGCACCGCCATCGACGCGTACCCCTGCCGTCCGTGGACGACCTTGATGACCTCGTCGAAGTCGAGCCCGTACCGCTCGGACCAGCGCCGCCAGCAGCGCTCGACCACCGCGTCGGAGTTGACGAGCGTTCCGTCCATGTCCAGGAGGAGGGCCCGGGCGGTCAGAACAGAGGCGGTCTCAGCCGTCATCGACGTACTCCAGAACACAGAGGGAGATCCGCGGAGGAAAACTCGCGGAGGAAAGATCAAGGCAGCTCCGCCCGCCGGTCAGGGAACACGGGCGGAGCCACTTTGTTCCTCCACGATACAAAAAGGGGACACCAGACGCCAGCACCGCAGGTCACGCCCTCAACAGGGCCCCCAACGGGACCCCCCAACAGGACCCCGGCCAGACGCCTCAGAACACTCAGGCAATCGCCTCGTACAGGCTCCACACGCCGAGCCCCAACATCAGCAGCGCCGCGATCTTGGTGATGAGCGAGAGCGGCACGCGCTTCATCAGCGCCTTTCCGCCGACGATGCCGAGCCCGGCGACCGCCCACAGCGCGAGCACCGCGCCCAGACCCACGGAGAGCGGGTCGTCGTACCGCGCGGCCAGGTTCGCGGTCATGATCTGCGTCAGGTCGCCGAACTCCGCGACCAGGATCAGCATGAAGCCCGCCCCGGACACCTTCCAGAAGCTCTGGTCCTTGGGCTCGCGGACCTCTTCCTCGTCGTCGCCGCCCTTCAGGAGGAGCATCGCCGCACCGCCGAGGAAGAGCACACCGGTGATCGCGTGCAGCAGTTGCTGCGGCAGGAGCGTCAGTACGCTGCCGGCCGCCACGGCGAGCACGACATGGACGACGAAGGCGGCGGCGACCCCGGCGAATACGTACGAGGCGCGGTAGCGCGTCCCGAGGACGAGCCCGGCCAGCGCTGTCTTGTCCGGGAGTTCGGCAAGGAAGACGACGCCGAATACGAGCGCCATCACGCTGATGCTGATCAAGGTTCCTCAATCGGTCGGGGCTGCCCCACCGAGAGCAATCTGTACATCACGTACGACACCTCGGCACGGCAGCGCACACAGACGTACACGGTCATGTACGTCGGGCACTGCTTGCCGAAGGTCTCGCTGGCCGACCACGTCGATGACGGGGTCCGCCTCCGGGCGCCGGCTCAGGCGAGCTGAGCAGTATGTCGACGGTCCGGCGAAGAGCTACTCCCCTTCTGCGCCATCCATCGTACGGGACGTCCGCGCACCCCGGACCAGGGCCTTTCGACCTCCCGGAAAGTGATCCGGGCCACAGTCCGGAGCCGCCCGTCGGCGCTCGCCCGCGCCCCTGCGGGCCCGCTCGGCCAACTTCCGCACAGATGACCTGACATGACACAGCGCCAGAACTCTTGAACTGACCACCCGATTGACGCGACCCTGTCACCTGACGCACATCCGCAGGAAACCCCACCGCGTCAGCATGGCCGCCCCAACGGTCAACATCCCCCCACGACAAGGGAGTTCGTATGTCCGCTGTCTACGCGCGTCGACGCCTCGCCACTCTCACCGCCCTGACCGCCCTCGCCTCCGCGGCGGCCCTCCTCACCGGCGCCCCCGCCCAGGCCGCTCCCCCGGCCCCGGTCTCCGCCGCCACCGCCCGCACCTACCTGGGTCAGCTCACCGAGAAGGCCGAGGGCTCGTCCGACGGCTACAGCCGCGAGAAGTTCCCGCACTGGAGCACCCAGTCCGGCGCCTGCAACACCCGCGAGGTCGTCCTCAAGCGCGACGGCACGAACGTCCAGCAGGACTCCAGCTGCGCGGCCACATCGGGCACCTGGAAGTCCCCGTACGACGGCGGCACCTGGACCGCCGCTTCGGACGTCGACATCGACCACGTCGTCCCGCTCTCCGAGGCCTGGAAGTCCGGCGCGAGCGGCTGGACCACCGCCCAGCAGGAAGGTTTCGCCAACGACCTGACCCGCCCCCAGCTGATCGCGGTCACCGACAACGTCAACCAGAGCAAGGGCGACCAGGACCCGGCCGAGTGGATGCCGCCCACCGCGTCGTACCACTGCTACTACGCCCGGATGTGGGTGGACGTGAAGCACCACTACAACATGACGGTGAACCCGGAGGAGAAGACCAAGCTGTCCTCGGTCCTCAGCGGCTGCTGAGGTCACCGGATCCTCCACGGCTGCCGAGGTCACGGGCCTGTAACCAGCGGGAATCCCCGGAACCTCCCCACCGGCCTCCGTCGTTCCGTACCGTACGGGGCGACGGAGGAGAGTGATCATCGTGGCACGGCTGCGCCTGGGTCCAGTGCTGAGGTATGTCGACGGTTCGACGGCGACGGTCTGGGTCGAGGCCGACCGCCCGTGCACCGCCGAAGTGCGGTGCGCCGACGGCGCCAAGGGCACGGCGAACACGTTCCAGATCGCGGGCCATCACTACGCGCTCATCCCGGTCACCGGGCTGCGTCCGGGCTCCGAGACCGCGTACGAGGTGCGGCTCGGCGACGGCCCCGTGTGGCCGCTGCCGGACTCCCCCTTCCCGCCGAGCACCATCCGCACGCCGGGCGAGGGCGCGGACGAGGAGCTCCGTGTCACCTTCGGGTCCTGCCGCTGGGCGGCGCCGCCGAGCGGGGAGCACGACCCCGTCGGGCCCGACGCCCTGGACACCCTCGCCGCCAGGATCGCCACCGGCACGGCGGCCGACCGCCCGGACGTGCTGCTGCTCCTGGGCGACCAGGTGTACGCGGACAACACCTCCGAGGCCACGCGCCGCTGGCTCGCGGCCCGCCGGAACCTGAACGACCCTCCGGGCGACCAGGTCGCGGACTACGAGGAGTACACCCACCTCTACTACGAATCGTGGCTCGACCCCGAGGTGCGGTGGCTGCTCTCCACCGTGCCCAGCTGCATGATCTTCGACGACCACGACGTCATCGACGACTGGAACACCAGCG
The DNA here is from genome assembly GCF_056434405.1 of Streptomyces sp. NPDC044044. NCBI lineage: Bacteria > Bacillati > Actinomycetota > Actinomycetes > Kitasatosporales > Streptomycetaceae > Streptomyces > Streptomyces sp. NPDC044044. Next base: position 89,023 of record NZ_JBWKFG010000004.1, read on the forward strand.
CGGCCTGGCTCGCCGAGATGCGCGCGACGCCCTGGTGGCGCGAGCGCGTGCTGAGCGGCCTGATGTCGTACTGGGTCTACCAGCACCTCGGCAATCTGTCGCCCGCCGATCTCGAGCGCGACGAGCTCTACGCCTCGCTGCGCACGACGCCGGACGGCACGGACGAGTTGCGCGCCTTCGCGTCCGCGTCGGACGCCGATCCCACGGCGACCCGGTGGAGCTACCGCCGGGACTTCGGCCGCGTACGCCTGCTCATGGTCGACACCCGGGCGGCCCGCGTCCTGGACGAGCAGAACCGCGCGATGATCGACCCGGAGGAGGCCCGCTGGCTGCGCGAGCAAGCCATCGACGGCACGGACGGGGCGGGCGGCGCGGGCGGTTGCGACCACCTCCTGATCGGCACGTCGCTGCCCTGGCTGCTTCCGCACCTCATCCATGACGCCGAGGGCTGGAACGCCGCGCTGTGCCGTGGCGAGCGCGGCGAGCGCTGGGCCCGCTTCGGCGAGAACCTGCGCAGGCGCTCGGACCTGGAGCACTGGGCCGCGTTCCCCTCGTCCTTCGACGCGCTGACCTCCCTGATCGCCGAGGTGGGCACGGGCGCGGGCGCCCCCGCGACGGTGTGCGTGCTCTCCGGCGACGTCCACCACGCGTACATCGCGGAACCGACCTGGCCGGGCGGCGACGGCCTTGACGCCCGCGTCCTGCAGCTGACGTGCTCCCCCATCCACAACTCCATTCCCGCGTCGATAAAGCTGGGCTTCCACTTCGGCTGGAGCAGGGTGGGCCGGGCCCTCGGCCGCCGTTTCGCGCGGCACGGACGCACGGAGCGGGCCGCCATCAACTGGCGCAAGACAGGCGGGCCCTGGTTCGGCAACCAGCTCATGACGCTGACGCTGCGGGGCCGTTCGGCGCAGGTGCGGCTGGATCAGGCGCAGGTGGTGAAGGGCGTGGGCGTACGGCTGCGGACGACACAGGAGTCGCGGCTCTCATAGCCCCGCAGCCCTCGCATGACCCCCTTAGCTCCCATAGCCGCGCAAAGGCGACCGGCGTCCGGATCAAGCCACGTGACACAGACCACACCCGTCTGACGATCCTCTGTTCCGGGGTTCGACTTCGGGGCTTCCGGCGGCATGATGAGGCGGACCGTCCGCTTCCATCGCCCCCTCCGATGCCCGGGAGTCACGCCTTTGTCCGCACCATCCGCAGCGACCGCACCGGAACATGACGTTGCTGTCGCCGTCGTCGGCGCGGGGCCCCGCGGCACGAGTGTCCTGGAACGCCTCTGTGCCTCGGCAGCCGAACTCCTGCCGCCGGGGGCCCGGCTCACGGTCCACGTCGTCGATCCCTCTCCCCCGGGTCCCGGACGCGTCTGGCGGACCGCCCAGCCGGCCGAGCTGCTCATGAACACGGTCGCCTCACAGGTGACCCTCTTCACCGACGAGAGCGTCGACTGCGCCGGGCCGATCCGTCCGGGGCCGAGCCTGTACGCGTGGGCCGCCGCAGGGCACGCGCCGGGGCTCGGCCCGGACGACTACCCGACCCGCGCCTGTTACGGCCGCTATCTGGAGTGGGTCTTCGCCGAGGTCCTGCACCGGGCCCCCGGAACGGTCCGGGTCGAGGTGCACGCGGCGCGCGCCGTGCGCCTCGACTCCGCGGACGGCACGGGCGGCGGCGCCCAGTCCCTCGTACTGGACGACGGCCGTGAGCTCTCCGGGCTCGGTGCCGTCGTCCTCGCGCAGGGCCACCTCCCCACGGTGGACGACCAGCGGCAGGAACACCTCGCCGCGCACGCCGCGTTGCACGGCCTGCGCCACATACCTCCGGCCAACCCCGCCGACGTCGACCTTTCGGCCATCGCGCCCGGCGAGCGCGTCCTGCTGCGCGGACTGGGCCTGAACTTCTTCGACCACATGGCGCTCCTGACACAGGGCCGGGGCGGACGCTTCACCCCGGCACCGGGGGGCGGTCTGCGGTATCAGCCATCGGGGCACGAGCCGAGGCTGTACGCGGGTTCGCGGCGCGGCATCCCCTACCAGGCGCGCGGCGACAACGCGAAGGGCGCGTACGGGCGGCACGAGCCGCTCGTCCTCACCCCCGACGTCATTTCCCGCTTCCGCAAACGCGCGGACAGCGGTGACGCACCGGACTTCCTCGACGAGATATGGCCGCTGGTCGCGAAAGAGGTGGAGACGGTCTACTACGCGGCCCTCGTCCAACCCGCCGCGCGGGCAACGGAGTTCCGGGGCGCCTTCCTCGCGGCGCCGCATCGCGGCTCCCAAGAGGCCCTGGTCCTGGCTGAGTTCGGGATCACCGAGGCCGCACACTGGTCCTGGGACCGGCTCGCGCGGCCGTACTCCGGCCATTCCTTCCGCTCCCGGGACGACTTCCGTGCCTGGCTGACCGCCTATCTGCGCGAGGACACCGCGCAGGCCGCGCTCGGCAACGTCGCGAGCCCGCTGAAGTCCGCCCTGGACGTGCTGCGCGACCTGCGCAACGAACTCCGCCTGATCCTCGACCATGGCGGCCTGACCGGCTCGTCCCGCCGCGAGCACCTGGACCGCTGGTACACACCTCTCAACGCCTTCCTCTCGATCGGCCCGCCCCGGCGCCGCGTCGAGGAGTTGACGGCCCTGATCGAGGCGGGGGTCGTCGAGGTGCTCGGTCCGCGGCTCGACGTGCGGCCCGGCCCCGACGGGACGTATCTGGCGCACTCACCCGACGTACCGGGATCGGATGTGTCCGTCACCACAGTCATCGAGGCCCGGCTCCCCGAACCGGATGTGCGGCGCACCGCGGACGAACTGCTCGGGCGGCTCCTGCGGACGGGCCAGTGCCGCGCCCATGTCGTCGACGGCTATGAAACCGGGGGCCTCGACGTGACACCCCGCCCCTATCACCTGATCGACCGTCAAGGTCGTTACCACGCAAGGAGGTTCGGGTTCGGAGTGCCCACGGAGGGCGTGCACTGGGTGACGGCGGCGGGGGCCAGGCCGGGCGTCGATTCGGTGACCCTGTCGGACGCGGACGCGGTGGCGCGGGCCGTGCTGCGGACGGCCGCGGGGGCGACGGAGATCCCCTCCCCGAGGGGAGTGGCCCGGTCCGCGGGGGAAACGGAATCGCCCGAATGGCCAGATGTTGAACTTGCAAGCATTGATTAGGTTCCCCTAACCTTGGGCCTCCGCTCGGTTACCGTCCCCGAAAAACCGAAGGAGACCCCCCATGACTGGACGTCTCAACAACGCCCAGCCCTACGCCCTCGGGCTTTTCCGCATAGTCATCGGCCTGCTCTTCGCCTGCCACGGCGCCGCCTCGCTCTTCGGCGTGCTCGGCGGCGCGATGGGCGGCGGCACGGTCGACGCCGGCACCTGGCCCGGCTGGTACGCGGCCGTCATCCAGCTGGTCGGCGGTGGCCTGGTCGCCCTCGGCCTCGGCACCCGCGCCGCGGCGTTCATCTCGTCGGGCTCGATGGCGTACGCCTACTTCAAGGTGCACCAGCCGGAGGCCCTGTGGCCGCTGCAGAACGGTGGAGAGGCCTCCGCGATCTTCTGCTGGGCCATGCTCCTGCTCGTCTTCACCGGCTCGGGCGCGCTCGGCCTCGACCGCCTCTTCGCCTCGCGCGGCGAGCGCGAGGACAAGGCGGCCTCGGAGCGGACGCCGGTGGCCGCCTGACGCACCGGCGTGCGCGCACGCGCCCTGTTCCATGTGACGGCGCCCCCTTCCTCGTACGCGTACGAGGAAGGGGGCGCCGTCACGTTCACGTGTTTCAGCCGACGGGAGCGAACGGCACCGTGAAGCACGCCACCCGGTCACCCGCGCCGCCCTGCTCGCGATGCAGGACGACGGATCCGGCCCCGCCCGGACGGAACTCCCAGTCATGACGGGAGGACGCCGCGCCCGAGCCGCCCCCGCCCGCGGTGAAGTCCAGCCAGACCTCGTTCTCCGGGGTGACGTAGGCAGGGTCCTCCGAGGGCTGGACCGGGTCCACGCGGTGCTGGTAGTGCCCGCCGGCCGCGGCCGGATCGGCGCCGCACGGCTTCTGGTGCACATGCGCGCCGTACGCGTGACCCGGCTTCATCCCCTTCACCCGCACCTTGACCCGCATGTCGCCCGGCCTGCCGCGCTGCTCGACCTCGATCGAGGAACCGGCGGGCACGAGCTTCATGTCGTACGTGATCGCCGACGAGGGGATGAAGGCCGTGGGCGGCGCGAACCGCGCCCCGACCCGCATCTCGTAACAAGGCGGCTCGTCCCCGCCGGTCACGCCACCGCCCGCTGCGAGCACCGCCGTCGCAACGGCCCCGGCGAGCATTCCTGCCACCATCGCCCCGCTCCTTCCGTACCGTCCGTCTGATGTCTCTGTTGGTACGGGACATCGGCTCCATACGCCCCATCGGGAGCGGCAGCCGGGTGAACGTGATGTAGCGAACATATGAGCCCCCCGTGGATCTCCGGCGAAGAGCGCGGCGTACGCTGTACAGCTGTCACCAAGCCGCCCCTGCCGCTCCCCCGCGACGTCGCGGCAGTCACGTCGTCGACCGGGGAGTTCGGGGAATTTCGGTGCTTGAGAGTCTGGGCTCACTGACCAGCAGCCCATGGATCTACGCGGTAGTGGCACTGTCGGTGCTCTTCGACATCGTCGTGCCCGTACTGCCCAGCGGGGTCCTCGTCATCACGGCGGCCACCGCGGCGGCCGCGGCAGGCACGGCGGGCACGGGCGCGGGGAACGTCGCGCACGAGGTCCCCGACATCCTGATCCTCATGCTGTGCGCGGCCACCGCGTCGGTCCTCGGCGACCTGGCCGTCTACCGCCTCGCCTGGCGCGGCGGCGAGCGCCTGGACCGCGCCATCGCCCGCTCGCGCCGCCTGACCACCGCGCAGGAACGACTCGGCACGGCGCTCGCCCGGGGCGGCGGCGTCCTGGTCGTCATCGCCCGCTTCGCGCCCGCGGGCCGCTCGATCGTCTCGCTCGCGGCGGGTGCGGCCCACCGCAAGGTGCGCGAGTTCCTGCCCTGGTCGGCACTCGCGGGCGTGGCCTGGGCCGGATACAGCGTCGCGCTCGGCTACTTCGGCGGACAGTGGCTCGGCGCGTCGTGGCTCGCCACGGGCGTCTCGCTGCTCGCGCTGTTCGCGGCGGGCGCGGGCGCGGCGTTCCTGGTGCGACGGCCGCGTACGACGCCGGCGTCACCGGCGGCGGCAGCGACAGCAGCGGCGACGAGCTAGGCGGCCGGGGCCTCCGCGGCCGTCTGCTCGGCTTCGGGCTCTGCTGCGCGCGGCCTGGCGCCCCGCACCTCGATCCCGGCGAGCAGTTCGGCGGTGGCTTCGGCGACCGCGTCCACGGCGCGGTCGAAGACCTCGCGGTTGTGCGCTGCCGGGGCACGGAACCCCGAGACCTTGCGCACGTACTGGAGCGCGGCGGCCCGGATCTCCTCCTCGGTGGCGTCCTCGGGGATGGCGGGCGGACGGAGGGTCTTGATGCTGCGGCACATGCTTACAGCTTGCCGCGAGTGAGGCGCGGGCGTGAAGTCGTACGCCCGGCGGGAGTCCTCGCACCTCCCCGGCGGGGGTCCCGGCGCCTCCCCCGGCGGGAGTCCCGGCGCCTCCGGAGTCCCCCGATGTTCACCCCACATCACGCGTGGCGGCTCTCGCCCTCGAAATTCGAACAGGAGTACCATTAGCGGGTGCCTGCAACCCCTGCATACGACTTCCCTGACGACCTCCTCGCGGGTCAGGAGGAACTGCACCAGGTCCGGGCCGAACTCCTGGCCCTCCTCAAGCGGCTCCCCTGGTCGGTCACGCCCCTGGACGGCTTCAGCGACGACCACGGCTGGCGCAAGGTGGAGCGACCCGCCTCCCCCGGCTGGACCCCGGACGAGCAAGCGGAAGTGGAGAAACTCCGCGCGAGGGAAAGGGAGTTGGCGGTATTTGTCACGTGCCATCGCTTCTGGGAACAGGTGACGGGCCCGGACGCCGTGGCGGCCCGCGCACGGCTCAAACACATCCATGAGAAAGCCATTGACACCGGGTGACAGCGGGCGTTGACTCCAGCTACGCCAAGGAGGTGCTGCCATGAATGTTCTCTTGGTCGTCCTGCTCCTTGCACTGGTCGGCCTGGGTTTCAGCCAGCCACTTCTGTGGCTGGCCGCAGCGGCGCTCGTCTTCTTCATGGTCCAGCAGTACGACCGCGGGGGCTCGGGAAAGAGCAGCAGCAAAAGCAGCACGGGCGGAAGTGGCGCGGGCGCGAGCGCGGGTGCCGGAGGCGGCGGTGGGGGCGGGGGCGGCGGAGGCGGCTTCCCCAAGACCTACCGCGACTACCGCATCCGCAAGGAACGCCAGGAGCGCTGGGACCGCAGGTACAAGCGCACACACCCGGGTTCGGGACGCTGAGCGATGCGGCCGCCTTCGGGCGGCCGCATCCCTCCGGTAGGACTAGTCACCATTCCGGGTGACAAGGCGCTTACCTGCGCAAACGCTGGGGATTGAGGTCATGCACAACGCATCGACCACCCCCGGGAGCCCACGCGCATGCGCTTCAGAACCGCCGCAGTCACCGCCGCCTTCGCGGCCCTCCTGACCGCGGCCGCCCCCTCGGCCACCGCCGAGCCCCACACCACTGAGCCGCGCGCCGCGGCGGCCCCCGGCCAGGTCTGCTTCTGGTCCGAGCCCGGGATGATGGGCCACGCCTGGTGCTACGGCCCGCCCGGTTACGCGGAGGCCGAGAATGGCACACAGCGCCACGCCTACTCCTTCGAGTCGCGCGTCAACGGCAGCGTGTACGCCATCAGTTACGGCCCCGGAAGCGGCTGCTTCTACCGGGAGATCCGCAAGGACGACTACGACGAGAACTGGACGGCCTGGGCCAAAAAGCTGGACGGCGTCAGCGACACCACCATGGGCTGCGAGCAGGGCTGACGTAGGCACATGCCCCACCGCACCCGCCGCCGGCTCCCCGCCGCCGCACTGCTCCTTGCCTCCGGCCTCCTCCTGACCGCGTGCGGCCATGCGCCCACGCCCCGCGAACTCCCACCGGACGACATCATCAGGTCGGCCCAACAACAGCTGACGGACGGCTGCTTGAAGAGGCAGGGCCTGACGCCACCACGCCCGTACAACGGCGCCGGAGCCGAACCCGGCGCGGGCGACGCCTCGGTCCGCGCGACCCAAGAGCGCACGGCGGCGGCCCTGTTCGGCACGGGCCGCACGGAACTCTCCTTCGAACTCCCCACCGGCTACACCGTGCGCGCCCACACGGACGGCTGCCTCGCCGCGGCCCAACGCACGCTCTACGGCGATCAACGGCGCTGGTTCCGGGTCTCGACGATCGCCAACAACCTCAAGCCGGAGGCGACATACCGCCACCGCACCCTGGCGTCGGTCCGCGCCGAGCACCGCGAGGAACTCGCCGACTGGCGAACCCTGCGCGCACGGGCCCTGCACCACGCCAAGACACAACTCGGCGCCCGCCACCAGACCCAACTGGGCGCCCACCCACAGAAAGAGAAGCACGCGCCATGACCATCAAGCACAAGTCCACGGCCCTGCTCGCCGCCACGCTCCTGGCGGTCGGCACCGCGGTGACCACGTCGGCCGCGGCCCAGGCGGCCTCGTGCCCGAGCGGCCAGTTCTGCGCCTGGACGGACGCGGACTTCGGCGGCCAGCGCACCAACTGGTTCGGCGACGACCACGATTGGGAGGACCCCATCCAGGACGCGGACTCCTCCTGGGCCAACCACGGCATCTCGGGCCCCGGCATCAAGGACCACGTCCAGGTCTACGAGAACCCGGGCCTCGCCGGCTTCGGCACGGTCTGCCTGGCCCCCGGCCAGGAGATCGCGAGCCCGAGCGGCTGGGCCAACGACAGCGGCGACTCCCACACATGGAAGATGGAGTGCTGACTGCCGCCCCATCACCCCCGGTGCACCCCTGCCCCCGCCACGGGGTGCACCGCCCCCCGAAAACCACCGCGCCGAATCAGCCGATCGGCAACCCCGCGGGAAGCCCCCCGAGCATCGAGGCCGGCCCCTGCACCGCGTGGTCGACCTTGGCCGTGGCAGCCGCGGGGTCACCCCTCAGCTCGCCGTGAGCCGCGTCGACGTCGACATCGCTGAGGGGGTTCTTCAGGTCCTGCGTCGTCTTCGCGGCGGAGTCGAGCATCTGCGTCTCCCCACCGGCGGGCGGCTGCGGCGCGGCGAACGCGGGAGACACGGCCCCCAGAGCGAGCCCGACACCGACGACACCAGCGGCAGCCTTGACGATCTTCACGAGAAGAATCCCTTCCGGCGGGGCCCGACGGCAGCACGACGGTCGTACGCCCGGAGCATCCACGGACCGGACACCCACACGGCCCTCACCGGATTCCCCAACTCCCCCGCGATCCCCAAGGTTCTGCCCGACCACCCGATCGGTCACGGAAGATCTCCGAGCCGGACCCGGAACCCGGCCCCGAGGCCTGCCTCATATGGGTTTGCCGGGCGGGGCCACAGGCAAGGTAGGCTGTCGAAACATCCCGGGCGCGTAGCTCAGTGGTAGAGCGCTGCCCTTACAAGGCAGATGTCGGCGGTTCGAAACCGTCCGCGCCCACCCGGACGAAGACCCCCGGCCGATCATGGCCGGGGGTCTTCGGCGTGTGGCCGACGGGGCCGTGGATGTTTCCGTCGCCCGCGACCGTGGTAGTCCGCACCTCGTGTCCGCCCGCAGCGAAGACGGCGAAGTCACGGTGCGCAGCGCGAACTAACCGGCCCGTGTGTTCGTCATTAACCGGTGGGAGAATGTGACACCGGGCAAGGCGGATGACAGCACGGGAGAGGGATAGTGACGGCGACACCTTCGCAGCCGTACACACCGGACACGTCGAGCAAGCCAGTCATGCCGGACGAGGATGTACGTCGCTGCGGGAGCGTGCGGCCGCTTCCCCGCCCGGACGGCAGTCCCGGCCGCCGCGACGGCCGGCGGCATCGCAGGACCGCCCTCCGTGATGCCGTGGCGCTCACCCTCCTGCCCCTCCCCCTTCTCGCCCTCGCCCTGCCCGCCGCCTTCGCCGGCGGCGGCACCCGGCGGTGGTTCGGGGGGCGCGGGGAGAGCGTGCGGGCCGACGCCCAGGCCGCGAAGGACGCGGCGGCGGCTGCGTTCTACGAATTGGACACCGCCCAGCGGGATCTGCGGATCTCCATCGAGACCATCGTCGCCGTCGACTCCACACCCGCCGCGCAGCGGGCCGTCTCGGACTTCGAGGCCATCGGCCGGCGGATCGACGAGGCCAGCCATCAGTACATCAGCGCCGTCGACGCGCACGACCTCGACCGCGACGACCTGGAGGCGTCCGTCGCCGCCCGCGCGCGCACGGAGCTCACCGAGGCCAAGGGCGAGCTGGACAAGGCCAAGCAGGACCTGGACCGGTTCCAGCAGGGGCTCGGGCCGCTGCTCGACAAGGCGGAGACGCAGCTCGCCCGCCTCGCCCCGGCCGTCGAGCGCGCCCGGCAGACCCTCCTCGCCGCCAGCAACGCCCTCGATGCCGTTCGGGGCGCCGGGCTCAAGGCCGATGACCTGGCCGCCCGCCTCGCCGCCCTCGGGCCCGAGCTGACCAAGCTCAATCAAGGAGCGGGGCAGCACGGCGTGCCGGAGACGCTGCAGCGCGCCGACCGCGTCCTGCGTGATGCCGAAGCCGTCCGCGCCGAGGCCGAGCGGCTGCCCGAGCGGGCCGCCGAGATAGACCGCCGACTGGTGACGCTGCGTACGCGCGCCCAGGCCCTGACCACCCGCAGCGGACAGGTCGACCCGGTCCTCAGCGAACTGCGGCGGCGCTTCACGGCCGCCTGCTGGCAGGACCTGCAGCGCGTCCCCGACCAGGCCGCGGAGAACGTACGGCAGGCGGAGACCAAGCTCAAGGAGGCCAAGCAGGCGCGCGAGGAGCAGCGCTGGCCGGACGCCACATCGCTGCTCTCGACGGTTCGCGCCCTGCTGAACTCGACGGACGAGGCGGTCTCGGCCGCCGGCGACCGGCTGCAGCGGCTGAACGCGGTGGCGAAGGACCCCCAGCACGAGATCGAGCGCACCCGCTTCGCGATCCGCGACGCCCAGCGCCTGGCCATGGCGGGGCGCCAGACCCCGGAGCAGCGGCACGCACGCCCGCTGGACGAGTCCGTGGCCCGCCTGGACCGCGCGGTGTCCTCCCTGGAGGGACGCCACCCGGATTACTGGCACTTCCTGACCGAGACCGAAGCCGTGCGGCAGGCGGTGGGGCGCGTGGTCACCCAGATCCGGGAGGAGCGGGGGCAGGGGGCCTGAGTGCCCCGGGCCGGTCCTGGAATGCGGTCCGCGGCCCGCGGGCGGATCCTGGAGTTACGTACAGAAGCGGCCTCCGCGCGCACCAAGGGAGGCGGACATGGCCACGCATGTACTTCACCCAGGGGCGAAGCGGCCCAGGCGGCGCGTCACACTGAACGAGCACCTGCCCGTGGACCACCGCCTCAGCACGGTCTACCGCGTCGGCGCGGGTCTCATGGGGCTCGTCCTGCTCGCGTTCGGCATTCTCGGCCTGATCGACAAGGTCGGCTTCTTCGACACCGGGGGCGACAAGGTCGCCGGTCTGAACACGAACGGCGCGCTCAGCGTCCTGTCCATCTGCGTGGGGCTGCTCCTGTTCGTCGGCATGGTGATCGGCGGCAACTTCGCCTCGACGCTCAACATGGTCCTGGGCTGCGCCTTCATCCTCAGCGGCTTCGTCAACCTCGCCCTCCTGGACACCGGCCTCAACTTCCTCGCCTTCCGCATCCCGAACGTCCTGTTCAGCTTTGTGGTGGGCGTCCTGCTGATGATCTTCGGGATGTACGGGAGGGTCGGCTCGGCCCTGCCGCACGACAACCCCTACTGGCGGGCGCGCCACCCCGAGCACGAGCAGGTGCGGCACGCAGGGCACGGGCGGGGCCGCAGAGCTCACCCGCCGGAGCGGGCCCAGGGCCCTGAGCGGGCGCAACCCTGAGCGGGCACGCCGAACCCCCTGTGCGAGCCTTGGGGCATGTCCGACCCCACCACAGCCACAGCCCTCACCACTGCCTTCAGTACGGCCCTGCGGACCCGGCGCCTGGTCGCCATCGTGCGCGGCACGGACGCGGAGGCGTCCTTCCGGACCGTCATGACACTCGTCGAGTCCGGTGTCCCGCTCGTCGAGGTCTCCCTCAGCGGCGCCGACGCACTGGGTGTGCTGCGCCGGGCGCGCTCCGAGCTGGGCGAGGGGGCCTGGCTCGGCGCGGGCACGGTCCTCACCACGGACGACGCGCGGCGAGCCGCGGACGCGGGTGCCAACCTCATCGTGACGCCGGGCCTCGGCGCCGGGGTGGACGAGGCTCTGCGCCGTGAACTTCCCGTCGCTGCCGGGGTGTTGACCCCCACCGACGTGATCGCGGCGAGCGCGGCCGGCGCGACCGCGCTGAAGATCTTCCCCGCATCGGCGATGGGCGGTCCCGCGTATCTGAAGGCGCTGCGGGCCCCCTTCCCCGACCTGCCCTTCGTACCGGTGGGCGGCGTGGACGCAGCCGCCGCCGAGGAGTATCTGGCGCTCGGCGCGGTCGCCGTGGGCGTCGGCTCCCCGCTCATCGGGGACGCGGCGGACGGCGGGGACCTGGACGCGCTGCGGGGGCGCGCGGCGGAGTTCGTGGCGGTCGCGGGGGCCGGTCGATGAGCGGCGCCAGCGGCGCCGCCGATGTCCTGACCCTGGGCGAGACCATGGTCGCCCTGCGCGGCAGCGGCCCGCTCAAGCTGGGCGGTTCGATGGACGTGTCCATCGCGGGCGCCGAGTCGAACGTGGCCATCGGCCTGGCGCGGCTCGGCCACGCGACGCGATGGGCGGGTGCCGTCGGCGACGACGAGGCGGGCGAGCTGGTGCTTCGCACGCTGCGCGCCGAGGGGGTCGACGTCGGCGGCGCGACCCGCGATCCGGACGCGCCCACGGGTCTGATCCTCTTCGAGCCCCGGCTGCCCGAGGTGACCCGCGTGCACTACTACCGTGCGGGTTCCGCCGGTTCACGCCTCACGGCGGCCGCGGTCGAGCGCGCCTTCACCGCTCCCGGCGGCGCACCCCGCGTCCTGCACCTCACCGGCATCACCCCGGCCCTCGGCCCGTCCGCCCTCGACGCGTGCCGCCGCGCGCTCGAACTGGCCCGGGAGCACGGCACGACGGTCTGCCTCGACGTCAACTTCCGCTCACGGCTGTGGAGCGACAAGGAGTCCGCCGCGGTGATGCGCTCCTGGATTCCGTACGTCGATGTCCTCATCGCGTCGGACGACGAACTGCCGCTGTGCGTACCGGAGACGGCGGCCGCCGGTGAGGCCTCCGCCCTGGCCGAGGAGCTCCGCGCGCAGGGCGTCCACGAGGTCGTGGTCAAGCTCGGCGCCGACGGTGCCACCGCGTACACCGGCGACGGCGAACTCTATGCTCCGGCGCGCCCGGTGCGGGCCGTGGACGCCGTGGGCGCGGGGGACGCGTTCGTCGCCGGGTACCTGTCGGCGCTGCTCGACGGGGACGACGTGGCAGGGCGCCTCGACCGGGCCGTGACGACGGGGGCCTTCGCCGTGGCGTCGCACGGGGACTGGGAAGGGGCCCCCACGCGGGCCGAGCTCGGGCTGCTGGGAGCGGGGCCCGGGACCGTGGTCCGCTAGCCGCTGGCGGGGCCCGGGACCGTGGTCCGCTAGCCGCAGCAGCCGCCGCCACAGCAGCCGCCTCCGCCGCCGCCACCCGGGGCGGGGGCGGACGCCGAGGCCGAGCCGCCGACGGCCACCGTCGACAGCAGCTTCACCGTGTCCTCGTGCCCGGCGGGGCAGGAGGCGGGTGCGGCGGACTCGGCCATCGGGCGGCTCAGCTCAAAGGTGTCGCCACAGGAACGGCAGCGGTACTCGTATCGGGGCATGGGCCAAGGCTAACGGCAGCGGACCGGCCAGTGGTCAGCCGTTGGCAGAACCATGGCGAAGGGATCCCCGGCCATGGCGAAGGGGCTCCTGGCCATTGCTGAGGGACTCCTGGCCATGGCTGAGGAACCCCCGCAGGATCTCCTCCCCCGCCGCGACCCCTCGCTCCGGAAGGACCGTGAGCCCAGGAGCCGTCCAGCCGGTGTCGGCCAGTTCACCGTGCCCCGGCCGCCACGAGCGGTCGGCGGCGAGCAGCAGATCGGCGTCGAGGAGCGAGTCGCCAGCGGCGAGGATCTCGTCCGCGTCGATACGGCGTGCCACCTCGCGCACCGCCGCGCTCTTGGTCAGCGGCTTCGGCACGGCGTAGATCTTGCGGCCCTGCAGCGAGACGGTCCAGCCGCGGCCCTGCGCCCACTCGGCGAGCTCCTTGACCCACCCTTCCGGGAGCAGGGAGCGCTCGACGACCAGATAGGCGAAGAGATCCTCGGCGACCCGCTCCTTGAGGAGCCAGGCCGGGTCGGCGGTGCGCACCATGTGTGCGCGGACCTCGTCGAGCGATGCGCACTCGGCGGCGAGGCGGCGGCCGACGCCCGCACGCCACTCGGGGTCGGACACCCCGTCCACCAGCAGGTGCCCGCCGTTGGCACAGATCGCGAACTTCGGTGCGGGGCCGGGCAGATGGATGCGGCCGTACTGTTCGCGCGTACGGGTGGTCGTCGGCACGAAGACCGTCGCGCGCCCCACCTCGTCGAGCAGCCCGGCGGCGGTCTCGGTGACGTACGAAAGCGGCTTGCTCTCGTACACCTCGACGCAGAGCAGGCGCGGCGCGTCGGCGTCGGGCATGGTCAGGCCGAGGGCGGCGGCGGAGTAGATGAGGGTGCGGTCGAGGTCGCTGGCGACCAGCGGCATCCGGGAGGTGCTCACTTGGCGGCCACCGCCTTGCCGTCCGTGCCGGTGGCTCCGCGCGTGAACTGAGGGTGGATCAGTCCGACGCAGGTGTAAGGGAGTTCGTCCACTTCCTCGACCGGTACGCCGCGCTGCTCCGCGAGGAGTCGTACGTGATCGAGGTCGGCCCCCGCTCCCGCGCGCGCCAGGATCTTCCACGGGACGCGCCGCAGCAGCACGCGCGTCGTCTCGCCGACGCCCGGCTTGACCAGGTTCACGTCGTGGATCCCGTACTCCTCGCTGATCCGCTCGACGGCGGCCCAGCCCTCCCAGGTCGGGGCCCGGTCCGCCGAGAGCAGCTCCTTGGCCTGGGCGTCGACGGCGTCGGCCACCTCGTCGAAGCGGGCCGCGACGGCGTCGAGGAAGTCGAGGGAGACGTCGCCGTCGGCGAGCTCGCGGTAGAACTTCGCGCCGTGGAAGTCGTCGGGTCCGACCAGGTCCGCTCGCAGCACGGTGCGCGAAATCAGGCCGGACACGGTCGAGTTGAGGCAGGCCGAGGGGATGAGGAAGTCCTCGCGGGTGCCGTAGGTGCGCACGCACGAGCCGGGGTCGGCGAGCACGGCGATCTCCGGGTTGAAGCCCGCGGGGCCACCGGCCTCCTCGAACTCCCGCACGGCGTCGGCGAGTTCACGCGTGATCGCCCCCTTGCCCGTCCAGCCGTCGACGAAGACGACGTCGGCCGTGTCGTGGTGGGCGGCGAGCCAGCGCAGCGCGTTGGCGTCGATGCCGCGGCCGCGCACGATCGACACGGCGTAGTGCGGCAGGTCGAGGCCGTGCCGGTGCTGCGCCCAGCGCCGCATCAGCACGCCGACGGGCGTGCCCGCGCGGGCGAGCGAGACGAGGATCGGGCGTGGCGACCGCTCGGCGAGCACGGTCTCGGTGACGGTGCCGACGGCCCGCGCGATCCGCGCGGCGGAGGTGCCGAGGGCCGCGCGGAACAGCTCTTGGTACTGCGGGCTCGGCTGGTACTCGACCGGCAGCGACTCGGCGTAGTGCGCGCCACCGCTCTGTATCGCCTCCTCGCGCTCCTCGGTGGGCGCCTCGAGCCGCACGTCCGAGAGATCCTGGAGCAGCCAGCCGACGTCTTCGGCCGCGTACGAGGAGAAGGCGGGGCCGCGGAGGGGCTCGGGCAGCATGGAGGGCCTTTCGGGGTCGTGCTGAGGGACGTGCTCGGGGGCCTGCTCAGAGGTCCGCCCGGGGGCCGACTCGGGGGCCTGCTCGGGGACGTACGAGGGCACGACGGCGAGCAGCACCTGCGGGGCGTGCGCGGCGAGCTGCGCCAACAGCCCTTCGGTGGCGTGGAGTTCGGGCCGGTCGCCCACGGAGTCGACCACGGCGACGATCGCGTCGAAGCCGCCGCCCGCGACGTTGTACGCGTACCGCTCGCCGGGTCCGTCGGCAGGGGCGTCGTGCGCGGGGAAGACGAGGCGGCTGCGGATGGCGTACCCGGGGTCGTCGACGGCGAGGACCGGCGAGCGGGTGGTGGTGGAGTAGCGGACCTCGGTATCGCCGCCGAGCCTCTCCTCCAGGGCCGCCCCGAGGGCGAGCGGCGCGTACATCAACTCCTCGAAGCCGAGTACGAGAACGCGGGCGGGGGCCGGAGCCGGGGCCGGTCCCTGTGCGTCCAAAAGCAGCGCCTGCGCGATCCGCTCCGCCATCCCGGGCAGCGCGGTGTCCAGCGCCGTCCGGTGCTCGGGGGTGAACCCGTGGCGGCCACCGTCCGGGACGCCCGCGGGCCAGGCGAGGTCGACCCGGGTGACCGAGCCGCCCTCGCGGCGCGGGGCGGGGAGCGCCGAGGCCTCGTACTCCTCGACCAGCGCCTGCCCCTTCTCCAGGACGCCGTCCGGCAGGCTCACCGTGCCGGACGCCATCGTGATCAGGTCGACCCGCGCGCCGATCTCCCGCGCGAAGTCGGCCAGACGGCCCTGGTCCTGCGGGGAGCGCATGTCGACGAGCGCCACGATGACGTACCGCTCGCGCGGGAACAGCTCGTGCAGGGCGCGGATGGTGTTGAGGACCGTGTTCCCGGTGGAGAACTCGTCGTCGACGAGGACCAGCGGGCCGTCGCTGGTGAGCAGCCGGGAGTCCTCCGGGAGCAGCAGGTGCGAGGTCGCGTGCGAGTGGGACTCCTCGAAGCCGCCCGCGCTGCGCACCCCGTCGACCGGGCGGCGCGTGGAGTGGAGGTAGGGCGCGAGGCCGATGCCGTCCGCGACGCAGTGGCCGAGGCCGGTCGCCGTCTCCGCGTACCCGAGGACGACCGCGCGCCGGGCCTGAGCGTCGCCCAGGAGCGCGCGCGCCCGCACGCCGAGGTCGTGCCCGGCCGCGTACACGACGGAGGGGCGCTGCGGCACATGCTTGCCGAGGACGTTCGACACCAGGAGGTGCGCCCGCTTCGGGTTGCGGCGCAGGGCGAGGCCGAGCAGGTCGCTCAGCCCCGCGTCTCCGGCCAACTCCACGCCGAGCCGCTCGGCGACCCACGTCCCTGACCACACCACGTCGTCGTTCACAGTCCTCGCACAGTCCTTAGGTTCCTTACGTCCTTCGCCGTCGGCCGGAGAGCCCGGCGAGGCGGTGGTCAGCCGGAGATCCCGGCCGTGAGCAGCTCCACGAAGCCGATGTCCTCGCGCGCGACGCCGAAGACCTCGGCGCGCTGGAGGGTCCGCTCGGCCCACGCGCGGTGCGGCTTCACCTCGTTCATCTTGTTCGTGTACGCCGAGCGCATGACCCCGCCGCCGCCCCGCTCCGGGCGCAGGATGTCCTCGGCGTCGCTGAACTCCTCGTGGCTGACGACGGAGAGCGCGTGCACGGGCAGGACGTGCGAGGGGTGGATGCAGGTCTTGCCGAGCAGGCCGTTGGCCCGGTCGAGCTCGATCTCGCGGAGCAGCCCGTCGATGTCGTGCTCGATGAGCGCCTGCCGCAGCTCCTCCGCCCTGCCCTCCAGGAAGGGGCTCCGGCGCAGCTGCGGCTTGAACATCCTCTCCTGGACGCGGAAGTACTCCCACACGGGACCGGTCACGGTGAAGCCCGTGCCGTCGGCCCTGCCGAGGTGATTGACCACGTCGGCGATGACCGAGGCCACGATGTGTACGTCGTACGCCGTCATGTGCGGCGGCCTGCGCAGTCCGTACGCCGAGCAGAAGTCGGTGACGCCGAGCCGCAGCGCGAGCACCCGCTCGCGGTACTTGTCGACGGTGCGGGCGATCCCGGCGAGGGTCTCCGCGCGGCTCTCCAGGTGCAGCAGCTCGGGCGATTCGAGGACGGGCATCGCGAAGAGCCGCCGGCCGCTGGTGGCCTCCGCCGCGGCGAGCGACTCCAGGAAGGCGACGCCGCGCTCCTCGGTGAACTTGGGCAGTACGAATCCGGACAACAGCCGGATGCTGGGTCCGAGGCGGTCGACCAGGTCGGCTATCTGCTCGGGGGCCCGGACCCGGATGAACAGGAGCGGCGGCTGTGCGCCGTCCCGCTCCGCCAGGTCGGCGAACTGCCTGACCAGGTTCTCCTCGGCACCGATGACCTCCGAGTCGTCGATCGAGTCCTCGAGGCAGAGCACCATCGAGATCACGCCACGCCCTGCCTGTTTCAGGATGTCGTCGGCGAGGCGGGGGCGCGTGGCGGGGCTGTAGAGCGTGGCCCCGAGGGCGGCGGCGAGCAGGCGCGGGGAGGAGTCCGCAGTGAAGGTGCACGGCTCCCGATGGAAGAGACGCTGTCGCACCTCTGGGGCTATATGCCCGAAATGACGCATGATTTCCCCTGTACTCGTCGGCGCGATCCGACGTGATGTGGCCGGTAATAGTACGTAGGGACGGGTGTCAAGGGTTCCCCATGGGCATGAAATTCAGGTAACCCGGCCATGTCAGACACACAGGCCACACACCGTCACCCCCGCGTTGTCCCGTCCAGGACCGGGAAGGCAGGATGACCGCATGACGCACGCGATGTTGAAGGGGTCGAACGTCCCGCTCGAAGCCACGGCCGTCCGCGCAGTGCTGCGCTGGACCCCCGGGCAGGGTGTCCCGGACGTCGACGCGTCGGCTCTGCTCCTCGGCGCCGACGGCCGCGTGCGGTCCGACGAGGACTTCGTCTTCTACAACCAGCCGCGCCACCCGTCCGGCAAGGTCTGGCGGCTCGGCAAGAAGCGCGTCTCCCAGGGGCTCTCCGAGGGCCTGACCGACACGATCCAGACGGATCTCGCGGGCCTGGATCCCGCCGTGAGCCGCGTCCTGCTGGTCGCCTCCGCCGACAACGTCGCCTTCGAGAACGTACGCGCGCTGCGCATCCTGCTGTACGACGCCGGAGCGGGCGATGCCGAACCGCTTGCGTACTTCGACATCACCCCGCAGACGGGCGCCGAGACCTCCCTGATCTGCGGTGAGCTCTACCGACGCGGCGACGTCTGGAAGTTCCGCGCCCTGGGCGAGGGATATCTGAACGGCCTGGAGGGTCTCGCCGGCGACTTCGGCATCTCCGTGGACGAGTCGGAGGCGGTGCCCGAGCCGACGAACGAGGCCTCGCTCCCGCAGCCGTATCCCCAGCGTCAGCCGCTGCCCGAAGCGGTCACGCAGGCCCAGGTCACGCAGACTCCGGTCACGCAGGCCCCGGCTCCGCAGCCGTTCCCCGCACCGGCCCCTCAGCCTTCGTACGGCTATCCTCCCGAGCCCCCGCGCCACCAGCCCGCCCCGCAGCCGTCCTACGGCTACCCGCAGCACGCGCCCGCCCAGGCGGCGCCGGTCCCGCAGCCCTCGTACGGCTATCCGCAGCCCGTGGCCGCGATGCCCGACCCGAACTTCCGGCTGCCGCCCCAGGGGCCGCAGTTCCTCGCACGCTGAGGGCGCGGGGCCGAGGCCGGTCGTCCCTACGAGGCCGGTCCCGAGGCCGGGGCCAGGGCCGGGCCCGTGGCGGTTCTGGAGTGAGGACACCGCGCGGCCCGCTCAGGTGCCGCCCACCTTCGACTTGTAGCCACGGCCCCACTGCAGTCCCCAGCCGTACAGCCGGTCGAGTTCGGCCTGGAAGCCGTACACGAACTTCACCTCGCGGCGCACGATCAGCTCGTCCTTGACGTTCTCCAGCGTGAATATCGCGCAGGAGCGGGCCTGCGGCTGGCGCTCGTCCAGGTCGATCTCGATCCGCGGGCCGTTGCTGGGGTAGAGCGTCACCTTGGCGTGCGTACGGTCGAAGGCCGGCGTCTGGTCGTAGATGTAGGCGAAGAACAGCAGCCGCTTGATCGACTCGCGGTGGTCGAGGTTCACGTAGATCGTCTCGCCCGACGGCGAACCGAACCGGTCGTCGCCGCTGAGCTTCACGAACGGCGGGGCGTTCAGGTCCCCGAAGAAGCTGCCGAGCGGCTGCACGACGCCCTTGGTGCCCTCCACCGTCTCGTACAGACAGCCGAGGTCGAGGTCCACGTTGACCACGCCCTGGGTGTGCGCCTGCACCACGTCCGGCTGGAACATCTTGAACGGGTGCCGCAGCAGGCCGCCGCCCTTGGGCTTGCCGATGATGTCGGACGTACGCATCTGCCAGGAGAGGTTGACCCGGAGGTTGCCGGTGGCCGCGCCCTGTTTGTTGAGCGAGACCGTCGGGTGCCGCTTGGTGAGTTCGATGGAGTTGGTCGCGGCGCTGCCCGACTCGTAGTCCATCGTGCGCCCACGCCAAAGACCGTCCCAGAAGGACATCGCCGCCCCCAATGAATGCCGGAGCCCCATGGGCCCGTTACGAATGCCACGGGGCGGCCAGGAGGACTCGTCCTCGTTGGCCGCCCCGTTCAGAAGCGTTCCTCACTCGGCCCCGGGTCACACGCCGGGAACGCGTCAGACCCGAAGTCACACGCCGGAAGAGACCTCGGTCTTCTCACCCGATGAGCCCGAGTCGTTTCCTTCGGCACGTGCCAGCGCCTTGTTGCGGCGCACGGACGACCAGAAGGACCAGGCGATCAGGACGACGCCGACGAGACCGGTGATGACCTCGTGGATCTCGTACTGGATCGTGACGAGCAGGATCACGGCGAGGGCGCCGATCGCGTAGTGCGCGCCGTGCTCCAGGTAGACGTAGTCGTCGAGGGTGCCCTGGCGGACCAGGTAGACGGTGAGCGACCTGACGTACATCGCGCCGATACCGAGGCCGAGCGCCATCAGGACGATGTCGTTGGTGATGGCGAAGGCGCCGATGACGCCGTCGAAGGAGAACGACGCGTCCAGGACCTCGAGGTAGAGGAACATGAAGAACGCGGCCTTGCCGGCCATGACGACGGCAGGAACCTTCTTGCCGCTCTTCCTGGCCTCTTCCTCCTGCTCGTGCTCGCGTTCTTCCTCTTCCTCGAGTTTGTTCTCGAAGAAGCCCGACAGACCGCCCACCACCAGATAGGTGATGAGGCCGGCGACGCCGGAGAGAAGCACCGTCTCGGCCTTGTTCACATGCGCGCCACCGTGCTGGTGGGCCTGGGTGGCGACGGTCATCGCGGAGATCATCAGCACGATGAGCGCGATGCAGGCCGACAGCATGTCGATCTTGCCGAGCTTGGCGAGCGGGCGCTCGAGCCAGCCGAGCCACTTGATGTCACGGTCCTCGAAAATGAAGTCGAGGAAGATCATCAACAGGAACATGCCACCGAACGCGGCGATCGACGGGTGAGCGTCGGTCACCAGCTGCTGGTAACGGTCCTTGTCGTTGAGCGCGAGCCGCACGGCCTCGATGGGGCCGATCTTGGCGCTGATGGCCACGATCGCGACGGGGAAAACGAGCCGCATGCCGAAGACGGCGATCAGCACACCGATGGTGAGGAAGATTTTCTGCCAGAAGGCACTCATCTTCTTCAGGATCCCGGCGTTGACCACCGCGTTGTCGAAGGACAGCGAGATCTCGAGGATGGACAGGATCGCCACGATCCCGAAACCTGTCCACCCCCCGTAGAACACCGCCGCGACCAGGCCGAGCGCGGTAACCGCGAACGACCAGCCGAAGGTTTTCAGAAGCACTGGCTACCCAATCGTGTGTGTACGGGCTCCCGTGTAGCGGTCTCCCCCGCGCCGGTCCCCAGCTTTACGAAACATTGACCCCGAAGTCTAGAGCGATGCCCCGCAGTCCAGACGCGTACCCCTGCCCAACGGCACGGAACTTCCATTCCCCTCCGTAGCGATACACCTCTCCGAAGATCATCGCGGTCTCCGTGGAGGCGTCCTCGGAGAGGTCGTAGCGCGCGAGCTCCTGGTGGTCGGCTTGGTTGACCACGCGGATGAAAGCGTTGCTGACCTGGCCGAACGTCTGGCCGCGATTGTCCGCGTCATGGATCGAGACAGGGAAGACGATCTTGTCGCAGTTGACGGGAACCTTGGAGAGGTCGATCAGGAGCGACTCGTCGTCCCCGTCACCCTCACCCGTGAGGTTGTCGCCGGTGTGTTCGACGGAGCCGTCCGGGCTCTTGAGGTTGTTGTAGAACACGAACCACTCGTCGCCGATCACCCGGCCCGAGTTGCACATCAGCGCGCTGGCGTCGAGGTCGAAGGGGGCTCCGGTGGTGGAGCGCGCGTCCCAGCCGAGGCCGATCAGGACCTGTGTGAGGTTCGGTGCGGCCTTGGAGAGGGAGACATTGCCTCCCTTGGCGAGCGTGACGCCCATGATGTGGTCCTCCCCGTGGTTCGAGAGCAAGAAATCCCTGCGCTCCCCTGGGTCGGGAGCGTGTCCGGGAGCAAGAGTTTGAGCGCGTCCGGCGCCGCACTCGTGGTGTGCGGCGCCGGACGACAAGACGGAGGGCGTTACTCGGCTCAGACGTTGACGCCGAAGTCCTGCGCGATGCCGCGCAGGCCCGAGGCGTAACCCTGGCCGACGGCGCGGAACTTCCACTCCGCTCCGTTGCGGTACAGCTCACCGAAGACCATCGCCGTCTCCGTCGAGGCGTCCTCGGAGAGGTCGTACCGCGCGATCTCCGCGCCGCCCGCCTGGTTCACGACGCGGATGAACGCGTTGCGGACCTGGCCGAACGACTGCTGGCGGGTCTCGGCGTCGTAGATCGAGACCGGGAAAACGATCTTGTCCACGTCGGCCGGGACGGTCGCCAGGTTGACCTTGATCGCCTCGTCGTCACCCTCGCCCTCACCGGTGGTGTTGTCACCGGTGTGCTCGACGGATCCGTCCGGGCTCTTCAGGTTGTTGAAGAACACGAAGTTGCCGTCGCTGCTGACCTTGCCCTCGGCGTTGGTCAGGATGGCGCTGGCGTCGAGGTCGAAGTCCGTACCGGTGGTGGTACGGACATCCCAGCCCAGGCCGACCAGAACCGCGGTCAGGCCGGGGGCCTCCTTGCTCAGCGATACGTTGCCGCCCTTGCTGAGGCTGACTCCCACAAGTCCTCCCAAATTGATGTCCAGGGGCGGGGAGCCCCAGTCGTGCTTTGCCATCGGATCAACGAGTGGATCCTAGTGACCGGTTCCCGGCCGCCACAGGCTCTGCACCTGAAGAATCACAGGGTGTCACCCCTGAGGAATCACAGGGTGTCGAGTGCCTTGACGTACTCGTTGAGGTCGCGGGCGTCCGGCAGACCGTTGACGACGGTCCAGCGCACGACGCCCTCCTTGTCGATGATGAAGGTGCCGCGCACCGCGCAGCCCTTCTCCTCATCGAAGACCCCGTACGCGCGCGACGCCTCACCGTGCGGCCAGAAATCGGAGAGCAGCGGGTACTCGAGGCCCTCCTGCTCGGCGAAGACGCGCAGCGTGTGCATGGAGTCGTTGGAGACCGCGAGGAGCTGCGTGTCGTCGTTGACGAACTTGGGCAGTTCGTCGCGCAGCGCGCAGAGCTCGCCCGTGCACACGCCGGTGAACGCGAACGGATAGAAGAGCAGCACCACGTTCTTCTTGCCGCGGAAGTCCGACAGCTTCACGGCACGGCCGTGGTTGTCCTTCAGCTCGAAGTCCGGCGCTTTGGTGCCGACCACGATCGCCATGAGTACGCATCCCTTCGATGGGGCTGTTCGGGTGACGACCACCCTACGCAACGGGCGTTTCGTGCGATCACCCCGCAGGGCGGGACTTTCCCCGCGGCCCGCGCGCACGCGTGAGCCCCCACCGACGGCATGCGTCGATGGGGGCTCACAGCGATTGCTCAGTCGACTTCCTGCTGCCTGAGCGGCAGCTTCACCGCTTCTTGCCTGCCGCCTTCGGCGTGACCAGACGGCTGCCCGTCCAGTCCTTGCCCGCGTTGATGCTCTTGGTCTGAGCGAGCCCTGCGGTCTGGGCCGCTTCGTTGATGTCGCTCGCCTCGACGTAGCCGTCACGGCCCGTCTTGGGCGTCATCAGCCAGAGGTCGCCGCCTTCTTCGATCAGCTGGGTGGCGTCAACCAGCGCATCCGTCAGGTCGCCGTCGTCCTCGCGGAACCACAGCACTACAGCGTCAGCAGTGTCGTCGTATTCCTCGTCGACGAGCTCGCTGCCGATCACCCCTTCAATGGCCTCGCGGAGCTCCTGATCGACATCGTCGTCGTAGCCGATCTCCTGGACCACCTGCTCGGGCTGGAAACCCAGCCTCGCGGCAGGGTTGGTCCGCTCCTCCGCGTGGTCCGCGGTCGCGCTCACGGCTTGCCTCCTGATCATGTTTTCGGGAATGCCTTCACCCACGCGCGTGCGCGGGACATTGGCGGTAGTCCACACGGGCGGACCGGATCGCGCAAGTACCCGGCCGTCAAGACCGCTGAAACGGTGACGTTCCCGGCCGTGTCGCCGCAACTCAAGGCCCACCTGCCAGAACTTTCTCCGCTCGCACTTCGCTCGTACGACGCCGAACGGAACTGAGGTCCGAACGGCCTTACGAACCGGCTAGGCAGGATGGGCGTATCGTTGCGATTTGGTCGAGCCTACCCCAGGGCCGCCGGGCGGAGGCCTTGGTTACCTCTCAGTAGAGATGACGATTCCGCCCACGCGGTACACGATGGGGAACGTCTCACAGCCAGGCAGAACCCAGGCGAAAGCCCCAACAGCGAAGGAACAGCGTGGCTTCCGGATCCGATCGCAACCCGATCATCATTGGCGGCCTGCCGAGTCAGGTCCCGGACTTCGATCCCGAAGAGACCCAGGAGTGGCTCGACTCCCTCGATGCCGCGGTCGACGAACGCGGCCGCGAGCGGGCCCGCTACCTGATGCTCCGGCTCATCGAACGTGCGCGCGAGAAGCGCGTGGCTGTGCCCGAGATGCGCAGCACGGACTACGTCAACACGATCGCCACCAAGGACGAGCCGTTCTTCCCCGGCAACGAGGAGATCGAGCGCAAGGTCCTGAACGCGACCCGCTGGAACGCCGCGGTGATGGTGTCGCGCGCCCAGCGCCCCGGCATCGGGGTCGGCGGTCACATCGCCACCTTCGCCTCGTCGGCCTCGCTCTACGACGTGGGCTTCAACCACTTCTTCCGCGGCAAGGACGAGGGCGACGGCGGCGACCAGATCTTCTTCCAGGGGCACGCGTCCCCCGGTATCTACGCCCGCGCCTTCCTCCTCGACCGGCTCTCCGAGCAGCAGCTCGACGCGTTCCGACAGGAGAAGTCGAAGGCCCCGAACGGGCTCTCGTCCTACCCGCACCCGCGTCTGATGCCGGACTTCTGGGAGTTCCCGACCGTCTCCATGGGCCTCGGCCCGCTCGGCGCGATCTTCCAGGCGCGGATGAACCGCTACATGGAGGCGCGCGGCATCGCCGACACCTCCAAGTCGCACGTCTGGGCCTACCTCGGCGACGGCGAGATGGACGAGCCCGAGTCGCTCGGCCAGCTCTCCATCGCCGCCCGCGAGGGCCTGGACAACCTGACCTTCGTCGTCAACTGCAACCTCCAGCGCCTCGACGGCCCGGTGCGCGGCAACGGCAAGATCATCCAGGAGCTGGAGTCGCAGTTCCGCGGCGCCGGCTGGAACGTCATCAAGCTGGTCTGGGACCGCAGCTGGGACCCGCTGCTCGCGCAGGACCGCGACGGCGTCCTGGTCAACCGGCTCAACACGACGCCCGACGGCCAGTTCCAGACGTACGCGACCGAGACCGGCTCGTACATCCGCGAGCACTTCTTCGGCGACGACCACCGCCTGCGCTCCATGGTCGAGAACATGACCGACGAGCAGATCCTGCACCTGGGCCGCGGCGGCCACGACCACAAGAAGGTCTACGCGGCGTACGCGGCCGCCAAGGCCCACAAGGGCCAGCCGACCGTCATCCTGGCGCAGACGGTCAAGGGCTGGACCCTCGGCCCGAACTTCGAGGGCCGCAACGCCACCCACCAGATGAAGAAGCTGACGGCCGACGACCTCAAGGGCTTCCGCGACCGTCTGCACATCCCGATCACGGACAAGGAGCTGGAGGGCGGCGCCCCGCCGTACTACCACCCCGGCCGTGACTCGGAAGAGATCCAGTACATGCACGACCGCCGCCAGGGCCTCGGCGGTTACGTCCCGACCCGGGTGGTCCGCTCGAAGCCCCTCCAGCTTCCCGAGGACAAGACGTACGCGACCGCGAAGAAGGGCTCGGGCCAGCAGTCGATCGCCACCACCATGGCGTTCGTCCGCATCCTGAAGGACCTCATGCGGGACAAGGAGATCGGCAAGCGCTTCGTGCTGATCGCCCCCGACGAGTACCGCACCTTCGGCATGGACGCCTTCTTCCCGAGCGCGAAGATCTACAACCCGCTCGGCCAGCAGTACGAGGCCGTCGACCGCGAGCTGCTCCTGGCCTACAAGGAGTCCCCGACCGGCCAGATGCTGCACGACGGCATCTCCGAGGCCGGCTGCACGGCCTCGCTGATCGCCGCGGGCTCGGCCTACGCCACCCACGGCGAACCGCTGATCCCCGTATACGTCTTCTACTCGATGTTCGGTTTCCAGCGCACCGGCGACCAGTTCTGGCAGATGGCCGACCAGCTGGCCCGCGGCTTCGTCCTGGGCGCCACCGCCGGCCGCACGACCCTGACCGGCGAGGGCCTCCAGCACGCGGACGGCCACTCGCAGCTGCTCGCCTCGACCAACCCGGGCTGCGTCGCCTACGACCCGGCCTTCGGTTACGAGATCGCGCACATCGTCAAGGACGGCCTGCGCCGGATGTACGGCCCCGACAGCGAGGACGTCTTCTACTACCTCACCGTCTACAACGAGCCGATCCAGCACCCGGCCGAGCCCGCCGATGTGGACGTCGACGGCATCCTCAAGGGCATCCACCGCTTCAAGGCGGGCGAGCAGGGCGCCATCCCGGCGCAGATCCTCGCCTCCGGTGTCGCGGTCCCGTGGGCGGTCGAGGCCCAGCAGATCCTCGCTTCGGAGTGGAACGTCAAGGCGGACGTCTGGTCGGCGACCTCCTGGAACGAACTGCGCCGCGAGGCGGTCGACGTGGAGCGCCACAACCTCCTGCACCCCGAGGAGGAGCAGCGCGTCCCGTACGTGACGCAGAAGCTCTCCGGTGCCGAGGGCCCGTTCGTGGCCGTCTCCGACTGGATGCGGAGCGTCCCCGACCAGATCTCCCGCTGGGTCCCCGGCACGTACCAGTCCCTGGGCGCCGACGGCTTCGGCTTCGCGGACACCCGCGGCGCTGCCCGCCGTTTCTTCCACATCGACGCGCAGTCGATCGTGGTCGGCGTGCTGACCGAGCTGGCCCGCGAGGGCAAGGTCGACCGCTCCGTACTGAAGCAGGCCATCGACCGCTACCAGCTGCTCGACGTCACGGCGGCCGACCCGGGCGCCGCTGGGGGCGACGCCTAGTCCCTACGGGGCGGGCATGAGCGATACCCGTAGCACGTAGGTCGTTCGGAGGGCGGTGGGGCGGTGGCTCCCGCCGCCCTCCGGCGTTTCCTACGATGCGCGCATGGAAGCGCCCATAAAGCACCTACCGGCACAGCTCCGTTGGGAGCGACGCACCCAACGTCCGCTCCTCGTGCTCGCGGTGGCCTTCGCCGTCGCCTACGCCGTGCCCATCGTGGTGCCCGACGCGAGCAAGAGCGTCGCGACCACCTGCACGGCGGTGGAGTGGATCGTCTGGGCCTCGTTCGCCGCGGACTACCTCATACGCCTCTATCTCACCGACCACCGCAAGCAGTTCGTCCGCTCGCACTGGCTCGACCTCTGCGCTGTCCTCCTCCCCATGCTGCAGCCGCTGCGGTTGCTGCGACTCGTCTCGACTCTGATGCTGGTGGGGCGCCGGGCCCGGATGGCGTCCCAGATTCAGCTGACGACCTATGTCGCCGGTGCTGTCGTGGGCCTCCTCATGTTCGGTTCGCTGGCTGTCCTTTCGGTGGAGCGGGAGTCACCGAACGGCAATATCAAGACCCTTGGCGACGCGGTGTGGTGGTCCTTCACCACGATGACCACCGTCGGCTACGGCGATCACGCGCCGACGACCGGGCTCGGCCGCATACTCGCGGTCGGCCTGATGCTCTCGGGCATCGCACTGCTTGGTGTGGTCACCGCCAATATCGCGGCCTGGTTCATCTCGCGCTTCGACCGGGACGACGTCGAGGAGCGGCGCCAGACCGCGGCGATCGAGGCGCTGACGACGGAGGTCCGAGCGCTGCGGGCCCAGGTGACGGCGCTGTCGGGCGGGGCGCCTCCGTCGGCTCCGGCTGAGGTTCCTCCGTCGGGGCCGGCCGAGGCTCCTCGGTCGGCGCCGACGGAGGTTCCGCGGCCGACGTCGGAGGAGGTTCCGCGACCGGCGCCGGCCGCGGACGCTCCTCATGTGCCTCCGGTCAGTTCTCCCAGACCTTGAACGCCCGCACGCGATAAGGCGATTCGGGGAGCCAGGTGCCACCCCCTGGATAGGTGTCGAACTCGCCGGTCTCGCCGCACTCCGCGGATTGATACGTGGTGACCGGCCGGCCCGTGCGGTTGGCGAGGGCTTGAGCGCTGCCCCCCTCCGGCAGCGCTACACAGCTCTCGATGTCGATCTCGGACAGCTCATACGTCTGTCGGGCGCCTCTGAAATTCGCCTTCTCCCATAGGCAGAGCTCCCCCGGCCCGCAACCGGCGAGCTTGGGTGGCTCCGCCGCCCCCGCGTGCCTGGCGGGCGCGCCGGAATCTCCCTGGGCGGACGGTGCCGTGGCTCCTGCCTGTACGGGGGTAAGGATCACCGTGGCGAGCGCGGCTGCGGCGAAGGTCGTGGGCATGGTCATACGCATCTGCTTCAACTCCCGTGTCGTGTCGATCACTTGTCAGAACTGTGACCCACTCGCTAGCTCCGTCGGAAGGGGTACGGATGTGCGTCACCCAGATAGGCGAAAGCCCCCCAGTTGGACCCTGAGGGGCTTTCCCTGATGCGTGCGCGCCAGGCAGATGCTTGCTCGACGTACGCCTTGATCATGTCCGGAATGTCTCCGGCGCCCGGAGCAGATGAACTTGGCGCAACCGGAGTCCAGAACGCTTCCGGCTAGATGTGCCCGACTCCGGCGCCCGCCTCGGCATTGGCGCCCCGCTTGGTCAACGTGGCGACGAGGGCAGCGACGACCGCGACGGCACCGGCGACGGTGAAGGCCAGACCCATGCCGGACACGAACGTGTCGTGCGCGACGGAGGTGATCACCTCGGCGACCGGCTCCGGCGTCTTCGGCGGGACCGGCGCCCCGCCCATCTGGACCGCGGCGGACGCCTGGTCGAGCTGCTCCGGCGTCATGGGCGGGAGCTTGGCGTCGGCCCAGTTCGCGGGAAGGTCGTTGTCGACCCGGGCGGCCATCACCGCGCCGAGAACCGCCGTGCCGAGAGCGCCGCCGACCTGCATGCCGGCCTGCTGGAGACCGCCCGCCACGCCGGACAGCTCCAACGGGGCGTTGCCGACGATGACCTCGGTGGCTCCCACCATCACGGGCGCGAGGCCGAGGCCCATCATGCCGAGCCAGAGCGACATCGGCAGCGTCGCGGTGTCCGTCGTCATCGTGGACATGCCGAACATCGCGATGGCGGTGGCCACCATGCCGCCGACGAGCGGGACGCGCGGGCCGAACTTGGTGATGAGCGCACCGGCGATCGGCGAGGAGACGATCATCATGGCCGTCAGCGGCAGGAGGTGCAGTCCGCTGTCGACCGGACTCATCCCATGCACGTTCTGCAGATAGAACGTGACGAAGAACAGCCCGCCCATGAAGGCGAAGGCCATGAGGACCATCAGGACCGTGCCCGCGGACAGCGGGACGGACCTGAACATGCCCAGCGGGATGAGCGGTTCCTTGACCTTCGTCTCCCAGAAGGCGAAGAGCGCGAAGAGCACCACCGCGCCCGCGAGGAACAGCAGCGTCCTCGTCCCGCCCCAGCCCCACTCCGAACCCTTGATGAGGGCCAGGATCAGCGCGAACATGCCGCCCGACAGCAGGAAGATGCCCGGGATGTCGAAGGACTTCGGCGCGTTCTCCGCGCGGTGGTCCTTGAGGATCACCAGGCCGAGGACGAGAGCGATGACGCCGACGGGCACGTTGATGAAGAACACCGACTGCCAGCTGACGTGCTCGACGAGCAGGCCGCCGACGATGGGGCCACCCGCGGTCGATGCGCCGATGACCATGCCCCAGATGCCGATCGCCATGTTCAGCTTCTCGGCGGGGAAGGTGGCGCGCAGCAGGCCGAGCGCGGCCGGCATCAGGAGGGCCCCGAAGAGGCCCTGGAGCACGCGGAAGGCGACGACCAGACCGACGCTGCTGGAGAACCCGATCGCGCCGGAGGCCACGGCGAAGCCCGCCACGCCGATCAGGAAGGTCTGCCGGTGGCCGAACCGGTCACCGAGCTTGCCGGCGGTGATCAGCGCGACGGCGAGCGCGAGGAGGTAGCCGTTGGTGATCCACTGGACACCGGACATCGTGGTGCCGAGGTCCTTCGCGATGGCCGGGTTGGCGATCGCCACGATCGTGCCGTCCAGCGCGACCATCATCACGCCGATCGCGACGGAGAAGAGCGTCAGCCAAGGGTGGCCACGGAGCCCCTTGGCCCGGGTCGGAGCGGACGATGGCTCCGGCGCCTTGTCCGCCTTGTCGACGGTGATCTGACTAGTCATGCGTTCGAGGCTAGTGTCAGTCGCTGACAGTTGACAAACCATTTCACAAGTCGGTAACTGTCACGTAGCTCACAGATAAGGTGAGCTGGTCAAACGGTCGACAGAGGGGCATGGCGTGAGGACCGAGCAGCGAGCGGCGGACTCCGCGAAGCCGCGGGCCGAGGCCTCCGGGGACATCTCCGGCGAGCCCTCCCGGCCCGGACTGCGCGAGCGCAAGAAGCAGCGCACCCGTGACGCCCTGCTGCGTGCGGCGCTCGAGCTCTTCACGACCAAGGGGTACGAGGAGACGACGGTCGACGAGATCGCCGAAGCCGTCGACGTCTCCCAGCGCACGTTCTTCCGGTACTTCACCAACAAGCAGGAGACCGCCTTCGCCGTACAGGAGATGGTGGAGCAGCGGTTCGTGGAGACGCTGCGCGAACGCCCCGCCGACGAAACGCCGTTCGTCGCCCTGCGCGGAGCCGTCATCGGCGCCTGGGACGCGATGGGGCGGTCCATCGAAGAGGTGGTCCCCGTCGAACTCCACATGCGCACCTATCAGATGATCGAGTCCACCCCTTCCCTGCTCGCCGCCCACCTGCGCCGCTCCATCGAGATGGAGGAAGAGATCGCGCGAGTGATCGCCGAGCGTGAGGGGCTCGACCTGGACACAGATCCGCGACCACGCGTGGTGGTGGCCGCGTTCAGCGGAGTGATGCGCGTGACCGGGCGACTCTGGGGCGCGGGCGAGGACTCGAGCGTGGAGTCGATCCGCGCGATCACCGAGATGTATCTCGACCATCTGGGGCCCGCGTTGACGGAGAACTGGCGCGCAGAGTGACTGCTCGCGCACTCCGTGTCGTGTTGCCGAGCAGAGCAACCCATCGAACAAATCAACACGCTGAGTGACTGATTGATGCGCCGTCAGTAACGACGCGCTCCGAGTGCGCCGCGCACATGCGCCGCCTACGGAGTGTGACGAAAGTGCTCAGAGTGCGCCCGCTATGCCTCAATTACCCCACAGGAAACGTGATCTGCCTCACCCGGTGCACGGTAGGCATCACGATTCTCCTAGGGTGTTCCGTAGTGACTTCCTTCGACTCCTCCCCTCAACTCAGCGCCTGGCGCGCACTGCTTGCGCTCGCCGTGGTGTTCGTCATGCTGGCAACCACGGGCTGGACCGCGGTGCGCCACCACAAGGACGCCGCATCGCCGCTCGCGGCCTCGCTCTCCGCTTGGGAGCACGGGCACATCAACGGACGGGCCCTGCCCGACGCCAGTGCCCCGGCCGGCAAGCTCGCTCATTTCTTCGCCTCGCTCAGCGCGCAACAGCGCACCCGACTCGCCACCCGCTATCCCCTTGCGGTCGGCAACATGAACGGTGCCCCCGTAGAGCTGCGATATCGCGCGAACCACATCGCCCTTGACCAGGCGCGCAAGACCGAGCGACAGCGCATGCACGACAACCGGCTCTCCCCTCTCGGGCAACAGGAGGCGGAGCGCAGAATGAAGCGCTTCGGCGTGATGATGCATCCGGGTCGGCAGGTCCTGGCCTTCGACCCCATGGGGTCGGGTCGTATCGCCGAGGTCTTCGGAAACCTCGACCAGGCGTCCCGGGTGTCGGTCGTCGTGCCCGGGGTGGACACGAACCTGCTGACCTTCGAGCGGACGAACCGCAAGTACTCGGCGCCCGTCGGCATGGCCAAGGCGCTGTACCGCGCGGAGCACTCGGCGAGCCCACGCGCGCGTACCGCCGTGATCGCCTGGGCCGACTACACCGCGCCCATCGGCCTCGGTGTGGACGCGGCCACGTCCATGCGCGCGGACGAAGGCGCGATCCGGCTCAATTCATTGGTGCGCGGGCTTCCCGGGCACTCGCCTGTCGCGCTGTACTGCCACAGCTACGGCTCCGTGGTGTGTGGGGTCGCGGCACGACAGCTGCCCTCCCGCGTCTCCGACATCGCGGTCGCGGGCAGCCCCGGCATGCGCGCCGACACGGCGTCGCAGCTGGGCACGGGTGCCCGGATCTGGGCCACCAGGGACGGCGACGACTGGATCCAGGATGTGCCAAACATGGAGGTCGGCGGGCTCGGCCACGGTGCCGACCCCGTCTCCCGGGACTTCGGCGCGCGGGTGCTGTCCGCGCGGGGCGCGATCGGCCACACCGGCTATTTCGAGCCGGGTACGGAGAGCCTCAGCAACTTCGCCGACATCGGCATCGGTTCGTACCGCTCAGTGCGGTGTGCGAGCGGGGATGACGCGTGCCGGAAGGAATTTTCCGCCACGACAGTGGCCTGACGCGCGTAGAAATCGACAAAACAGCGGCACGCCGCAGGAGGGACGGAGGCGCGCGTGCCGCCTACGATGAGCCGCATGGGTGACGTACTGGCCGGATTTCATGCCGCCTGGGAGTTCGAGTCCGACTCCGTGCTCATCCGCTTCGAACGGGGGATCCGCACGCCGAAGCTCCTTCAGGCGCTCGGCGAACGCCGCATCCCGCACGAGGCGATCGCGGCGGTGACTCTTACTCCCGGCAAGCGAGGGACGGTCGTCCTGCACGCCGTGCCGAGACCGGGGGCGGATCCCCTGATGGAGGCGGCCGCGGGCCAGCTCAAGGACGGCTGCGACCCGTATCGGCTCGTGCTGCCCGCTGAGCGCGAGACGCTGGCCGAGTACTACGCGGACGAGCTGCGGGCGCAGATCAATCAGGGTGACTGCGGGCCGCCGGACCGCTACCTGGTCGCCGCACCGGAGATTCCGCTGCAGTTCAAGGCGTACGACGGGAAGGCGTCCTTCGACGGCAAGTCGGTGGCCTTCCGGTGGTTCTGGACGGGCGCCTCGTCCGCGAAGTGGAAAGCCGGCGACCAGAGCTTCCTGGTCACGGACCTGAGCGGCGTCGAGTGGCGCTCCCCCGAGGTCTTCGAGGGGCATCTCCGGCTGCTGCGCCGTGAGACCCCGCTCGCCCAGCCCGCGCAGGCGGACCAGGACCCCGCGGCCGTCGTCTTCGGCCTCGGATACGGCCCGGTTCACGAATCGCTGCCGTTCGCGGCGTCGGTCCTCGCCGCGGTGCGGGCATCGGGTCCGGCCCTGACGCCCGGCACGGTCCCGGGCACCGCCCCGGTGACCCGCCGCGACCCGGCGGACATCGCGGAACGCATCCGGCACCTCGGTGAGCTGCACCAGGCGGGTCTGCTCACCGACGAGGAATTCACCACGAAGAAGGCTGAGCTGCTGGCGGAGCTGTGACCCGGCCGGGGGGGCGCTGCCTGGCCGGGCGGGGTCGGGCTGGGCGGAGTCGGGCTGGGCCTGGGGGCTGGGCTGGGCTGGGCTGGGCTGGAGAATCGTGGTCCGCGGGTCATCGGGTTACGGGTCGTGGGTCATGAGCTGTGAGTCTTGGAGTTACGGGTCGTGGGTCACGAGCTGTGAGTCATGGGGTTACGGGTCGTGGGTCATACCTGGGTATCGCGAGAAGCCGGGTTCCTACCCGGGTATGAGGTGCAGGTCAGCTCCGCGGTACGACGGCGTACGGCGTGCGCCATGTCTACGCTGATCAGGCCATGAGCAGCTCATCGACACCACCGGACCAGGATCCCCGCACACCGGCCGCCGAGCCGGACAGGCGTGGGGTCACCCTTCAGCGTGCGACCGCGGGCGTCCGCGAAGGGCTCGGCAGGACAGGGGCCTTCCTCTCGACGCCCGCGGGGCGGACCGAGCCCCTCCTCGCCCGGGCGCCCAAGCGCTGGATGCGGCTGCTGCCCATGATCGCCGCGCTGGCCTTCGTCGCGGCACTCATCCCCGTCACCACCCAGGTACTGACGAACGACTACGGGGTGAACGGCGGCCTGGCGGGCGCCTTGGGTGTCGCCCAGGCCGCACCGCTGCTGCTGGCGGTCAGCCGTCCGCTGGCCGCCTGGTGCATCATGATCGTCGCGGATGTCTTCGGGGCGATCGTGACACTGTCCGTGGGCCACGACCGGCCCGCTCCCTGGACGGCCATGATCATCGTGGGTTACGTGGTCGTGTGTCTCCTGCTGTCCCTGCGCGAGAGCCGCCGCACACTCCTGGGCATCTGGCTCGTCACCGTCGTCGTGAGCCTCGTCCTCGGTGCGTTCCGCGACGACGGCGGCCAGGACACCAGCGTGCTGCTGATCGTGCTGAGCGGTGTCGCGCTGCTGCTCGGCGCCTTGCTCCGTGAGCGTGGCGACGCACAGCGCAGACTCGTCGAGCAGGAGACCATCAGCGAGGCCGAGCGCGCCCAGCGCACCCTCCTCGAGGAACGGGCCCGCATCGCCCGGGAGTTGCACGATGTCGTTGCCCACCACATGTCGGTGATCACGGTCCAGGCCGACTCCGCGCCCTACCGCCTCGACGGCCTTCCGGACGCGGCACGTGAGGAGTTCGGGAGCATCGCAGCCAGCGCCCGTGAATCCCTCACCGAGATGCGACGGCTGCTCGCGGTGCTGCGCAGTGAGGGCACACCGGGTGAGCGGTCCCCGCAGCCCGGGCTCAGCAGGCTGCCGCATCTGGTGGAAGCGACGGTGCGCGCCGGCATACCGATCGATCTGTCCCGCCCTGAACTGTCGGTGCTCACGCAGCTGGCCGACGTCACACCGGCCGTCGACCTTTCCGCATACCGCATCGTCCAGGAAGCCCTGTCGAACGTGATGCGGCACGCGCCGGGAGCGCACACCACCATCACCGTGACCCTGGACGAGGAGCATCTGCTGATTCTCGTGGTCAACGGCCCACCCACCGAGACACCCGACTCATTGGAGCACAGCGGAACAGGTCACGGACTCGTCGGCATGCGCGAACGCGTACGGTTGGTCGGCGGCACGGTCGACGCCGGGCCGCTGCCCGACGGTGGCTTCCGTGTGGCGGCCCAACTCCCCCTCCTGAAAAAGGACTCCGGATCCGCATGACCATCCGCGTGATCATCGTCGATGACCAGAACATGGTGCGGGCCGGGTTCGCCGCACTCCTTGCGGCCCAGAGCGACATCGACGTCGTGGGCGAGGCTCCGAACGGCAAGGTCGGAGTCAAGGTGAGCCGCAAGACCCATCCCGATGTCGTCCTGATGGACGTCCGGATGCCGGAGATGGACGGACTCGTCGCGGCGCGCGCCCTGTTGGACCCGCCGCCCGGGGTGGTGCACGTGCCGAAGGTGCTGATGCTCACCACCTTCGACGTGGACGACTATGTGTACGAGGCGCTGCGCGCCGGAGCCTCGGGCTTCCTCCTCAAGGACGCCCCGCCCGCCGATCTGATCTCGGCGGTACGCGTGGTGGCGGCGGGCGACGCTCTGCTCGCTCCGTCGGTGACGCGCCGCCTGATCACGGACTTCGCCAAGCAGCGGCCACGCAATGACCAGTCGCTGCGGCTGAACGGCCTGACTCCGCGTGAGACCGAGGTACTGGTGCTCATCGCGCGCGGCCTGTCCAACCAGGAGATCGCCGAACATCTGGTCCTCGCCGAGCAGACGGTGAAGACCCATATCGGCAAGGTCCTCTCGAAGTTGGACCTGCGGGACCGCGCACAGGCCGTGATCTTCGCCTATGAGTCCGGCCTGATCACGCCCGGAGAGCAGTAGACCTCTCGCCCAAGCCCTCTCGCCCGCCCTCACTCCCATACCGCGGTATGAACTCCACATACCCCGGTATCACCTGCGAGTTGGCTCCCCAGTGTGAGGTGCCGCGGGGCACCGTCTCCCTACTTTTCCCCTCGTCACGCCGGAGCGTGCCACGAGATGGGGAGGGAGACGGGCCATGCGCCTTCGTTCTTGGAAAGCCCGCGGGGGCTGGAAGACCCGCAGCAAGCGGACGCTGATCGCCGCGGCGCTCACGACGACGATCGTGGCCGGCACGGCCGGTTGGGCCGTCGGCAATGAACAGCAGCCGCTCACGGGCCCGCCACCGGGCACGCAGGCCTGGCGCGCGGACCATACGTGGGGGGTTCGGCTGCCGGATCCGGCGACCGCGTCCCCCGCCCGAGTCGCCGCGTTCTTCGACTCGTTGAGCGAGGCGCAGCAGCACGGTCTGGTCACTCGGCACCCCTCGGTCGTCGGCAATCTGGACGGCGCCCCGACCGCCCTGCGGTTCGAGGCCAACTCCCTTTACCTGAAAGCCGAGCGCGCCCGCGAGCGGGCCCGCGTGAGCGACCCCAGCCTCACCCTGCAGGACCACGAGCGGGCCCGGTCCCTCGTCGCACGTTACGAACAGCTCCTGAGCCCCGATCGCCAGATACTCGCCTTCGATCCGCGCGGCAGAGGACAAGTGGCCGCGGTCTACGGCGACTTGGCGAGCGCCAAGCACGTGTCCGTTGTCGTGCCGGGATCCGACATAGATCTGAGCACCTTCGACCGCTCGAACGACGAGTACGGCACTCCGGCCGGGATGGCTCGCTCCCTGCACGCCGCGGCGGGCAACGACACAGCCGTGGTGGCCTGGGTCGGGTACACCACTCCGGTCGGCCTCGGCCCCGACGCCGCGACGGGACGGCTCGCGGAGGCCGGCGCGCCCCGGCTCGCGCGGTTCGTGCAGGGCCTGACAGCCTCGGGCGCCCCACGCCCCGCGGTGTTCTGCCACAGCTACGGCTCCGTGGTGTGCGGCTTGGCGGCTCCACGACTGACGGCGTCCGACCTGGTGGTGCTCGGCTCCCCCGGCATGCGTGCGGACAGCGTGGCCGATCTGCACACCTCCGCCCGCGTCTGGGCGGCCAAGGACGACAGCGACTGGATCGGTGACGTGCCGAACGTCGAGCTGTTCGGCCTCGGCCATGGCGAGGACCCGGCCGACCCGGGATTCGGCGCCCGACGGGTTCCCGCGGAGCGAGCCGAGGGCCACACCGGCTACTTCGCCCCGGGGACCGATTCCCTCAAGGCCTTCGCCTCCATCGCGGAGAGCACTGCCCACGGCACGCCGGACAACGGCACCGCCGCGACTGCGCCTGCCGCCGACGCCCGCCCGATCGGAGAGCGGCCATGAGCCTCACCCCACTGACCACCCTGCGCAGAACGGCGTCGGCGATCGACGCCAAGACCCCCGCCCATCGTGACCGGGCCATAGACGGGCTGCGTGCGCTCGCCCTGCTCGCCGTGCCGACCGGGCACTGGCTGCTCGGCGGATTCACCCTCGACGCGGGCGGCGCGCTGCACAATGCCAGTCCTCTGGCTTCGTTCGGATTCTTCGCGCCGCTCAGCTGGGTGCTGCAGATGCTGGGCATCTTCTTCCTGGTCGGCGGCTATGCCTCCGTCCTTTCGTATCGCCGGGCTGCGGCGCGCGGCGAGTCGACCGGGCGTTGGCTTCGCGGGCGGGTGGCGCGGCTCGGTCGTCCGGTCCTCGGAGTGACGGCCGTCTGGGCCGCGTTGATCCCGGTGCTGTACGCGATGGGAGTGCCGGGCACGACACTGCGTACGGGCTCCACGCTGGTGATTCAGCCGCTGTGGTTCGTCGGGATCTATGCGGTGATCACCGCGCTCACCCCATGGTGCATCAGGGCGGCCGAGCGGCTCGGTGCCTGGGCCGCGGCGCCACTGCTCGGCTCGGTCGCAGTCGTCGACTTCCTGCGCTACGGCCCGTTCGGGGACGCCATGCCGTCCTGGCTGAGCCTGTTGAATCTGCTGCCCGGCTGGATGTTCGCCTATCAACTGGGCGTCAGCTGGGGCGAGAAGAAGCTGGGCAGGCGCGGTGCGTGGCTGCTGCTCGTCGGAGGGACAGCCCTCTTCGCCGCGCTGCTGCTCGTCCTTCACTATCCGGCATCGATGGTCGGCGTCCCTGGTGAGGCGCGGACGAATTCGCATCCCCCGTCGCTGCTGGTCCTGGCGCTGGCCGCCGCGCAGAGCGGTGCGGCGATCCTGTTGCGCGAGCGGATCGGCAAGTTGCTGCGCAGGCCTGCCCTGTGGGCGCCGGTCGTCGTGATCAACCTGTCGGCGATGACGATCCTGTGCTGGCACCAGACGGCGATGCTCGCAGCGGCCATGCCCGGCTCGTTCCTCGGCGGCACGGTGCCAGGGTTGACGGCGGGCCCGGACACCTGGGGCTGGATAGCCGCCCGGATCGCCTGGCTTCCGGTCTTCGGGGCGCTCCTGCTGCTGATAGGCCGCTACACCCGCGGCTTCGAGGCTCCGTGGAAGCGGGCCACGTACGCGCGCCGGGCGCTCACCGGGCTCCTGGCGGCCGGGTTCGCGGTCTTCGCGCTGGGGCTGGCGTGACCAGCGGGAGCGCGTGGGCACCTCCCCCATGCCCCCATGCCCCCACTCCCCCACGCCCCCACCCTGCGGAGCCGACAGCCCGCTGCTCACTGCCCGCTGCCCGCTACTCGTTACTCGCGGCCCGCCGAAGTGAAGGTCATGTCGGCGTAGCGGTCGCCTGCGACCTGGGCGGCTATGGGGTCCAGCAGGGCGAGTTCGGAGGAGGTGAGTTCGAGGCGGGTGGCCGCGGTGTTCTCCTCGACGCGGGTGCGCTTGCGGGTGCCGGGGATGGGGACGACGGCCAGTCCGTGGGCCTGGGCCTGCTGTTGGACCCAGGCGAGGGCGACCTGGCCGAGGCTCGCTCCATGGGCGTCGGCGACCGTGCGGACGGGCTCGAGGAGGGCAGCGTTGGCGGCGGCGTTGTCGCCGGTGAAGCGGGGCTGCTGGCGGCGGAAGTCGCCCTCGCCGAGCTCCTTGTCGGCGCTGACGAACGAGCCGGTGAGGAAGCCGCGGCCGAGCGGGGAGTAGGGGACGAGGGCGACGCCGAGTTCGGCGGCGACGGGGACCACGCCCTGCTCGATGTCACGGCTGAAGAGCGACCACTCCGACTGGAGGGCGGCGATGGGGTGGACAGCGTGGGCGGCGCGGAGTTCGGGGCCGGTGACCTCGCTGAGGCCGAGGTGCTTGACCTTGCCCGCGGCGACCAGCTCGGCCATCACACCGACGGTTTCCTCGATCGGCACCTCCGGGCTGCGGCGGTGCATGTAGTAGAGGTCGATGACGTCCACGCCGAGGCGCTGGAGGCTGGCGTCGATGCAGGCGCGGATGTACGCGGGGTCGTTGTTGATGATCCGCTTGGTCGAGTCGTTCGGGTCGATGGCCAGGGCGAACTTGGTGGCGAGGACGACCTCGTCACGGTGTGCCTTGAGGAAGGGAGAGAGGAACTTCTCGTTCTCACCGGCGGCGTAGGCGTCGGCGGTGTCGTAGAAGGTGACGCCCAGGTCGAGGGCTCGCTCCAGGGTCGCCCTGGCCTCTTCGGCGTCGGTGGGGCCGTAGGCGAAGCTCATGCCCATGCAGCCGAGTCCCTGGACGCCGACCTCCGGGCCGTCCGTCCCGAGCTGCACCTTCGCGATCGGGTCGGGAGTCGTGCCGGCGGTGCCGGTCGTCGCAGCCGGCTCGGGGGTCTGGAGGGTCTGGGAGGTCTTGGGCGTCTCTGCGGTCATCGGTTTCAGGGCCTCTCCGACGCCGGGCGGGCGTCAGCGTAAAAGTTGATCTTGTAGTCGAGCACGGCGAGCGTGTCCTGGAGCTCCGTTATGCGGGTGCAGACGTCGCGGCGGGTCTGTTCGAGGAGTTCATGGCGCTCGGTGAAGGTGTGGTCGCCCTCGCGCACCAGCTCGGCGTAGCGGACCATGTCCGCGACCGGCATGCCGGTCAGGCGGAGCTTGCCGACGAAGGTGAGCCAGTCCAGATCGCGGTTGCGGTAGCGGCGCTGGCCCGTGTGGGAGCGGTCGATGTGGGGCATCAGGCCGATTCGCTCGTACCAGCGCAGGGTGTGTGCGGTCAGGCCGATGAAGGCGACGACCTCGCTGATCGTGTAGTGGTCCTGTCCGCTCGGGCGGGGGTGCGCGGTGGGTGCCGAGGCGCAGGCGTCCGCCTTGGTGTCGGCGCCGTCGGTGCTGTCGGTGCTCTCGGCAACGCCGGCAGCACCGGCAGTACCCCCCGGTACTGCGGGCACGGCCCGTGCGGGGTCCTGTGTGCGGGTGGTCTCGGTCTCCATCACCGTCATGACCACCAAGCTAGAACCTTGGAGTGCGCTCTAAGCAAGCAGAACCGGGAGGAAATAATGTGACGGAAGCAAACCCTGGGAAAATCGGAGGACGACGCTTCGCGTGGTGACTACGGTGCCGATCATGAGTGTTGTGCGTCGCGCCACGCCGGACGATGTCGAGGAACTGATCAGGCTGCGGCAGGTGATGATCGACTCGATGTTCGCCACCGGCTCGGCGGCCGCCACCGAGTCCGACACCAGCTGGCATGCCGAGTCCCTTCCTGTCCTGCGGGACAAACTGGCCGATCCGGAGGGCAACTTCGCCGCCTTCGTCGTCGACCGTCCCGGCCGCCCCGGGAAGCTCGCGGCGCTTGTGGTGGGGACGCTGGAGTACCGCATCGGGCGGGCGGGCAATCCGCGGGGCGTCATGGGCTGCGTGTTCAGCGTCGCCACCGATCCGGATCAGCGGCGGCGTGGGTATGCGCGGGCCTGCATGGAGGTGCTCCTCGACTGGTTCCGGGAGCATGGTGCGGGGAGCGTCGATCTCAATGCGTCGGCGGAGGCGGAGCCGTTGTACGCCTCGCTCGGCTTTGTGCGCAAGCCCGACCCCTCGATGCGGTTGAGCCTGTAGGGCGCTTAGGCTCGTACGTATGCAGAGCCTGGCGTTGATCGAGAACTGGCCGGTCCCCACCGCTGCCGCCGCCGTCGTCCGCGCGGACGGCACGGTCGTCGGGGCGCACGGGCCCACCGGGCACCGTTTCGCGCTCGCTTCGGTGACCAAGCCGCTGGCGGCGTACGCGGTGCTCGTGGCGTACGAAGAGGGGGCCGTCGAGCTCGATGAGCCCGCCGGGCCCGAGGGGTCGACCGTGCGGCACCTCCTTGCGCACACCAGCGGGCTGGCGTTCGACGAGCACCGGGTGACGGCGCCTGCCGGGACGCGGCGGCTGTACTCGAACGCGGGGTTCGAGGTGCTCGGGGATCACGTCGCCAAGGCGACGGACATTCCCTTCGGGGAGTATCTGCGACAGGCCGTGCTCGAGCCGTTGGGGATGGGGGCCACCTCGCTCGACGGGGACGCTTCGCCCGCCAAGGACGGGGTCTCCACGGTCGATGACCTGGTGAAGTTCGCCGCCGAGGTGCAGGCGCCGCGGTTGCTCGATCCGCGGACGGTGGCGGAGGCTATGTCCGTGGTGCATCCGGGGCTCAAGGGTGTGCTTCCCGGGTACGGGCATCAGAGTCCCAACGACTGGGGGCTCGGGTTCGAGATTCGGGACTCCAAGTCGCCGCACTGGACGGGGAGTTCCTCGTCACCTCGGACGTTCGGACACTTCGGGCAGGCCGGGACGTTCCTCTGGGTCGATCCCGACGCGGGGGCGGCGTGTGTCGCTCTGGCGGACCGGGCGTTCGGGCCGTGGGCCGTCGAGGCGTGGCCCCCGTTCACCGACGCGGTGCTTGCCGAGATCTGAGGGGACAAGGCCGGGGGCCTTGTGGCGACCCTGGCTTCACGCTCACCCGGCCATCTCCCACACCAGCATCTCCGCCGCACCCTCCCGCGTGGCCACCGCCTCCAAGTCCTCCGCGGCCGTGATCCGCGCCGCGTCCCCCGCGGCCAACTGCTCGCCGCCCAGGTGGACTTCGCCGCGTACCACGTGGACGTACGCGAAGGGGGCGTCCGGGATCGCGGTGCGCTCGCCCGCGCCGAGTCGCCGGACGTGCAGGAGCGCGCCCGCCGCGGGGACCGCGTACGGAGTCGAGTCCGCGATGCCGTGGACCACCTCGTAGGACGGTTCGCCGCCGGGCTTCAGGGGGGACAGCCACATCTGGACGAAGATCAAGGGGGCCTCGCCGTCGTTGCGTTCCACATGGCGGACACCGCCGGCCGCGCTCAGGTGCTGGACGTCCCCGGGGCCCACGACCGACGCGTGCCCGGCCGAGTCGCGGTGGGTCAGCTCGCCCTGCGCCACCCAGGTCACGATCTCGGTGTGGCTGTGCGGGTGTTCGTCGAAGCCCGCGCCCGGTGCGAGACGCTCTTCGTTGCAGGCCAGGACCGCGCCGAAGCGGAGGTTGTCCGGGTCGTAGTGCGGCCCGAAGGAGAAGGCGTGGAAGGTCTCGATACCGGCACCGGGCTCCCCGCCGCGGTACCGATCGCCGGAGCGCCGTACATCAATCACACACCCCACGTTAGACCCGGCACCGCACGCCCCCGTCCCGATAAGGCAGTCTTGTCCCCGTGCCCGAACCCTCTGCGAACGAAGCCCGCCCGGACGCCCATCAGGCAGCCCACGAGGAAGCCGCGCGCCACGAGGAGGCCGCCCGTCAGGACGCGCACCGGAAGGCCCACGCGCACTCAGCCACGCTGAAGCGCCTGGAGCAGTCGGCCGGCAGCCTCGCGGCGCAGGCCATCGCGCGCATGGACGAGACGCTGTCCTGGTACCGGGCGATGCCTCCGGAGAACCGCTCCTGGATCGGCCTGGTGGCGCAGGCCGGCATCGCCGCCTTCACCGAGTGGTTCCGCCACCCCGACGCCCCCCAGGCCATCTCCACCGACGTCTTCGGCACCGCCCCGCGCGAGCTGACCAGGGCGATCACCCTGCGCCAGACCGTCGAGATGGTGCGTACGACGATCGAGGTGATGGAGTCCGCGATCGACGAGGTCGCGGCCCCCGGCGACGAGTCCATCCTCCGCGAGGCGCTCCTCGTCTACGCCCGCGAGATCGCCTTCGCCACCGCGCAGGTCTACGCGCAGGCCGCCGAGGCACGCGGTGCCTGGGACGCCCGCCTCGAGTCGCTCGTCGTGAACGCCGTGCTCTCCGGCGAAGCCGACGAAGGGGCGGTGAGCCGGGCCGCCGCGCTCGGCTGGAACTCCCCCGAGCACGTCTGCGTCGTCCTGGGCACGGCACCCGACGGCGACAGCGAGCTCACCGTCGAAGCCATCCGCCGCGCCGCCCGGCACGCCAAGCTCCAGGTCCTGACCGGGGTGCTCGGCGACCGCCTGGTCGTCATCGCGGGCGGCAGCGACAATCCGCTGCAGGTCGCGAAGGGTCTGATCGGTCCGTACGCGGCCGGTCCCGTCGTCGCCGGGCCCATCGTCCCCGACCTGCTCGCCGCCACCCGGTCCGCGCAGGCCGCGGCCGCCGGGCTCAAGGCGTGCGCCGCCTGGCAGGACGCCCCGCGTCCCGTCCTCGCGGACGATCTCCTGCCGGAGCGCGCGATCGCGAGCGATCCGGCCGCGCGCGACCAGTTGGTGGAGGAGATCTACAGACCACTGGAGGTAGCGGGCTCCGCGCTCCTGGAGACTCTCAGCGTCTATCTGGAGCAGGCCAGTAGCCTCGAAGGCGCCGCCCGGATGCTCTTCGTGCACCCCAACACCGTGCGCTACCGGCTGCGACGTGTGACTGACGTCACCGGCTGGTCGCCATCGGACGTACGCTCCGCATTCACGCTGCGGATCGCGCTGATCCTGGGGCGTCTGGCCGACGGAGATCTCCAACCGTAGGATTTTGTCGACCCCCTACAATTCCCCCAGCGGTTCTTCGTCCCTGTCCCCACGGGCGGCATGCACCGCCCACAAGAGAGAGTGTGAGAGTGCTCGTACTCGTCGCTCCCGGCCAAGGCGCTCAGACGCCCGGCTTCCTGACTCCCTGGCTCGAACTCCCCGGCGCGGCCGACCGCCTCGGGGCTTGGTCGGACGCCATCGGCCTGGACCTTGCCCACTACGGCACGCAGGCCGACGCGGACGCGATCCGCGACACCGCCGTGGCCCAGCCCCTGCTGGTGGCCGCCGGTCTGCTCTCCGCCGCGGCACTCAGTGACGCCCTGGCCGCGAACAAGCCCGGCGCGGTCGCGGGACACAGCGTCGGCGAGATCACCGCAGCCGCCTATGCCGGTGTGCTCAGCGACGACGCCGCGCTCCGTCTCGTCCGCACCCGGGGTCTGGCCATGGCCGACGCCGCCGCGGTCACGGAGACCGGCATGGCGGCGCTGCTCGGCGGCGACCCCGAGGTCACCATCCCGCACCTGGAGAAGCTCGGCCTGACGCCGGCGAACGTGAACGGCGCGGGGCAGATCGTCGCCGCGGGCACCGCGGAGCAGATCGCGGCGCTCGCCGACGACAAGCCCGAGGGCGTCCGTCGCGTCGTGCCGCTGAAGGTCGCGGGCGCGTTCCACACGCACCACATGGCTCCCGCGGTCGCCACGCTCGAGGAGGCCGCCAAGGCCCTCGACCCGGCCGACCCGAAGCT
The DNA here is from genome assembly GCF_056434405.1 of Streptomyces sp. NPDC044044. Taxonomy (NCBI): domain Bacteria; kingdom Bacillati; phylum Actinomycetota; class Actinomycetes; order Kitasatosporales; family Streptomycetaceae; genus Streptomyces; species Streptomyces sp. NPDC044044. The sequence goes on from NZ_JBWKFG010000004.1 coordinate 133,015, forward strand.
GACGTACGTCTCGAACCGCGACGGCCAGGCCGTGGCGACCGGCACGGACGTCCTGGCCCGCCTGGTCGGCCAGGTGGCCAACCCGGTGCGCTGGGACCTGTGCATGGAGACGTTCAAGGAACTCGGTGCCACGGCGATGATCGAGCTGTGCCCCGGTGGCACACTGACCGGTCTCGCCAAGCGCGCCCTGCCCGGTGTCCGGACGGTGGCCCTCAAGACACCCGACGACCTCGAAGCCGCTCGTGAGCTCATCGCCGACACCGCATCCGCCGCCGACGCGGCGGGTGCCTGAGAAGGAGCCAGGAGAGCATGCCGAAGATCAAGCCCAGTAAGGGCGCCCCGTACGCGCGCATCATGGGTGTCGGCGGCTACCGCCCGACTCGTGTCGTGCCCAACGAGGTGATCCTCGAGACGATCGACTCGTCCGACGAGTGGATCCGCTCCCGCTCCGGCATCGCGACCCGCCACTGGGCCTCCGACGAGGAGACCGTGGCCGCGATGTCCGTCGAGGCGTCCGGCAAGGCGATCGCCGACGCGGGCATCACCCCGGAGCAGATCGGCGCGGTCGTCGTGTCGACCGTCTCGCACTTCAAGCAGACCCCCGCCATCGCGACCGAGATCGCGGACAAGATCGGCGCGGGCAAGCCCGCCGCGTTCGACATCTCCGCCGGCTGCGCGGGCTTCGGCTACGGCCTGACGCTCGCCAAGGGCATGATCGTCGAGGGCAGCGCGGAGTACGTCCTGGTCATCGGCGTCGAGCGGCTGAGCGACCTCACCGACCTGGAGGACCGCGCGACGGCCTTCCTGTTCGGTGACGGCGCGGGCGCCGTGATCGTCGGCCCGTCCCAGGAGCCGCAGATCGGCCCCACGATCTGGGGCAGCGAGGGCGACAAGTCCGAGACCATCAAGCAGACGGTGGCGTGGAACGAGTTCCACGTCGGCGATGTCTCGAAGCTGCCGCTCGACAGCGAGGGCAACATCAAGTTCCCTGCGATCACGCAGGAAGGCCAGGCGGTCTTCCGCTGGGCCGTGTTCGAGATGGCGAAGGTCGCCCAGCAGGCGCTGGACGCGGCCGGGATCACCGCGGACGACCTGGATGTCTTCATTCCGCATCAGGCCAACGAGCGGATCATCGACTCGATGGTGAAGACTCTGAAACTGCCGGAACACGTCACGGTCGCCCGTGACGTGCGCACCACCGGCAACACGTCGGCAGCCTCGATTCCGCTCGCGATGGAGCGGCTTCTGGCGACCGGCGAGGCGAAGAGCGGCGACACCGCGCTCGTCATCGGCTTCGGGGCGGGCCTCGTGTACGCCGCCACGGTCGTTACCCTCCCCTAGGCATCACGTACGGATCACCCGATCCGTACGGCTTTAACCAACCTGCCGCTGCCGCGGCGGGCGCCACACCCTCTGGATACATAGAAGGAGCGCCAACATGGCCGCCACTCAGGAAGAGATCGTCGCCGGTCTCGCCGAGATCGTGAACGAGATCGCCGGCATCCCGGTCGAGGACGTCCAGCTGGACAAGTCCTTCACCGACGACCTGGACGTCGACTCGCTGTCCATGGTCGAGGTCGTCGTCGCCGCCGAAGAGCGCTTCGACGTCAAGATCCCGGACGACGACGTCAAGAACCTCAAGACGGTCGGCGACGCGACCAAGTACATCCTCGAGCACCAGGCCGCCTGACCAGGCTGCTCTGCTGTCGCCACCCGGCGGTGGCGCCGCTGATCCCCTCAACACCGTGGAGAATTTTCCTGTGAACTCGACCAATCGCACCGTGGTCGTCACCGGTATCGGCGCAACCACACCGCTGGGTGGCGACGCAGCCTCGACCTGGGAAGGCCTGCTCGCGGGCCGTTCCGGTGTCAGTCTTCTCGAACAGGACTGGGCGGCCGAGCTTCCGGTCCGCATCGCGGGCCAGATCGCGGTCGAGCCCGGCGAGGTCATTCCGCGTCCGCAGGCCCGCAAGCTTGACCGTTCGGCGCAGTTCGCGCTGATCGCGGCCAAGGAGGCCTGGGCCGACGCGGGGTACACCGCGAAGGCGGGCGAGGACACGTCCGTGGACCCCGACCGTCTCGGCGCGGTCATCGCCTCCGGCATCGGCGGCGTGACCACCCTGCTCGACCAGTACGACGTGCTCAAGGAGAAGGGCGTACGCCGCGTCTCCCCGCACACCGTGCCGATGCTGATGCCCAACTCCCCGGCGGCCAACGTCGGCATCGAGCTGGGCGCCCACGCGGGCGTGCACACCCCCGTCTCGGCGTGCGCCTCGGGCGCCGAGGCCATCGGCTACGCGATCGAGATGATCCGCACCGGCCGCGCCGACGTCGTCGTCGCGGGTGGCACGGAGGCGGCGATCCACCCGCTGCCGATCGTCGCGTTCGGCAACATGATGGCGATGTCCAAGAACAACGACGACCCGCAGGGCGCCTCGCGCCCCTACGACGTCGACCGCAACGGCTTCGTGCTCGGCGAGGGCGCCGGCGTGATCGTCCTCGAGTCCGAGGAGCACGCCAAGGCCCGCGGCGCGAAGATCTACGCGGAGGCCGTCGGCCAGGGCATCTCGGCCGACGCCCACCACATCACGCAGCCCGAGCCGTCCGGCAACGGCATCGCGGCGGCGCTGCAGAACCTCATCGACACGACGGACCTCAAGCCCGCCGAGATCGTGCACGTGAACGCGCACGCGACCTCGACGCCGCAGGGTGACGTCGCCGAGATCAAGGCGCTGCGCAAGGCGTTCGGCCACGACGTCGACCACATGGCGATCTCCAGCACGAAGTCGATGACCGGTCACCTGCTCGGTGGCGCGGGCGGCGTGGAGACCGTGGCCACGGTCCTCGCGCTGAAGAACCGCATCGCCCCGCCGACGATCAACATCGAGAACCTCGACCCCGAGGTCGACGCGGACGTCATCCGCGACGAGGCCCGCGCACTGCCCGAGGGCAGGATCGCGGCGCTGAACGACTCGTTCGGCTTCGGCGGCCACAACGTCGTCCTGGCGTTCAGGACCGTCTGAACCGGCCGTACGTAACCGAAGGGGCCCCCACCGCCTGGTGGGGGCCCCTTCGCGTACGCATCACACGACCTGGTGCAACCACCGCACCGGAGCGCCCTCACCGGCGTACCGGAAAGGCTCCAGCTCGTCGTCCCAGGGCTTGCCGAGCAGCTTGGCCAGCTCGGCCTCCAGGTTGCTCTCGCCCCGCTGGGAGCGGGCCAGGGCGGCGCGCAGGCGGTCCTCCGGGATCAGGATGTCGCCGTGGATACCGGTGACCGCGTGGAAGATGCCGAGCTCGGGCGTGGCGCTGTACCGCTCGCCCTCGGCCGTGGAGCACGGCTCCGACGTGACCTCGAAGCGCAGCAGCTGCCAGCCGCGCAGGGCGGAGGCGAGCTTGGACGCGGTGCCCACCGAACCGCGCCAGGAGAACTCGGATCTCCAGCTGCCGGGTGCCGCGGGCTGTCTGATCCAGTCGAGGTTGACGCGCGCGCCGAGTACGCCCGCGACTGCCCATTCGACGTGCGGGCACAGCGCGCGCGGTGCGGAGTGCACGTACAGAACTCCACGTGTCGTCACCGGGACCTCCAGTGTGGGTCGAGGTTCGCCTTCCCCAGCGGCCTCGCGCCCGTGCCGAGCGTTGTGGCCCCGAATTCGGGAAACTCCCGAAAACGGGACAGATGTGACGTGATGTAATTTAGCGGAACCGAAAGAGCAGGGTGCCACTGGGTGGCGAGGCTACCGTGCGGCGGAACAAGGAGTGTGACGTACCGTCGGTCCCAAGGCCAGGAATCACCCACCATTCACTCGCAGGGGCGCCGAAACGGCGCGGTCGGCCTAGGACGGGCTACGACAACAGAGGGGACCTGGGGATGCGGAACCGAAGGCACCGCGCGCGTGCCGCCGTCGCCACCGCGACGGCGGTTCTTCTCGGCGCCACCGCGCTCACCGCGTGCGACGCATCCGGCGGCGACTCCCCCGCACCCAAGGGACCATCGGCGCACGACAAGCCGTCCCCCAAGCCCACCCCGACCTGGGACACGAGCCCGAACTCCCTGGCGGCCGTCGGCGACTCCATCACCCGCGGCTTCGACGCCTGCTCGGTCCTGGCCGACTGCCCCGAGGCGTCCTGGGCGACCGGCACGGATTCCGAGGTGCGCAGCCTCGCCACGCGCCTGCTCGGCAAGGAGCGGGCCGCCACGCACAGCTGGAACTACGCGAAGACCGGCGCCCGCATGACGGATCTCCCCGGGCAGGTCGAGCAGGCCGCGCTCAAGCGCCCCGAGCTCATCACGGTGATGGCGGGCGCGAACGACGCCTGCCGCCCCTCGGCGGATTCCATGACCCCGGTCGCCGAGTTCCGCGCCGACTTCGAGGACGCGATGCGCACGCTGCGGCGCGAGCTCCCCAAGACCCAGGTGTACGTCACCTCCGTGCCGGACCTGAAGCGGCTCTGGTCCCAGGGGCGCACCAACGCGCTGGGCAAGCAGATCTGGAAGCTGGGCATCTGTGCCTCGATGCTGGCGGACCCGGACGACCTGGACGCATCGGCGACGCAGCGGCGTGCCACGGTGCAAAGCCGCGTGGTCGCGTACAACGACGTGCTCAAGGACGTGTGCGCGAAGGACCTGCGCTGCAGGTACGACGGCGGGGCGGTCTTCGACTACCGCTTCGACGGCGACCAGTTGAGCCACTGGGACTGGTTCCACCCCAGCAAGAACGGCCAGTCGCGGCTCGCGGAGCTGGCCTACCGGCAGGTGAAGGCCAAGAATCCCAAGGATCCCGGGGCCTGAGGTCCGGGCGGCCCGGCGTAGGGTCGCGATCATGCGCAGTGAACTCTTCGGGACGCTCCCCGACGGCACGCCCGTCCATCGCTGGACCCTGGAAAGGGGCGGGGTGCGCGTACGCGTCCTGACGTACGGCGGCATCATCCAGTCGGCGGAAGTTCCTGACCGGTCGGGACGGCGCGATCCTGTGGCTCTCGGCTTCGACGACCTCCAGGGCTACCTCGATCATCCCGGTCCGTACTTCGGGGCGCTGGTGGGCCGGTACGCGAACCGGATCGCGGGCGGCGCGTTCACGCTGGACGGCACGGCCCACCGCCTGGCGCGGAACAACGAGCCGAACGCGCTGCACGGCGGTGCGGCCGGATTCGACAAGCGGGTGTGGGATGCGGCGGAGGTCGAGCACGGGGTGCGGCTGTCCCGGGTGAGCCCGGACGGCGAGGAGGGGTACCCCGGACGGCTCGCGGTGTCGGCGACGTACACGCTGGACGAGGCGGGGGCGCTGCGGATCGCGTACGAGGCGACGACCGACGCGCCGACGGTCGTGAACCTCACCAACCACACGTACTGGAACCTCGCCGGGGCCGGGAGCGGCGGTGCCGGCGGGCACGAGCTGCGGATCGACGCGGAGCGTCTCACGCCGACGGACGGGGCGCAGATTCCCACGGGGGCGTACGAGGAGGTCGCCGGGACGCGCTTCGACTTCCGGTCCTCGCGGAAGGTCGGGGCCGGGATCGACCACAACTACGTGCTGGACAAGGGCGCCACCGCGCGGCCGGTCGAGGTGGCGGAGCTGAGCGACCCGGCATCCGGACGGGTGCTGACCGTCGCCACGACGGAGCCGGGCCTCCAGCTGTACACGGCGGACCACTTCGAGGAGCCGCTGCCGTTCGGCCCCGGTGACGGGATCGCCCTGGAGACGCAGCACTTCCCCGACTCCCCCAACCGGCCGGAGTTTCCCAGCACGGTGCTGCGGCCGGGTGGGGTGTACGCGTCGGAGACGGTGTACGGCTTCTCGGTGCGTTAGCGCTCCGCTGGGAGTGCGGTGAGATCAGCTGCGGGCCGGTGGGGACCGGCCCGCAGTTCCCCGCGCCCTCTACGAGGCGACGATCGTCTCGCTCAGCCGCCGGTCGGCGATGGAGCGGCCCGCCTGCACCTCGTACGAACCGGCTTGGTACGCCCAGGCGTTGGCGGACTCGTCCCAGATCTCGAAGGCGCGGCGCGGGAGTTCGATCCGCACCTCCGCGCTCTCTCCGGGGGCGGCCTCGACGCCCGCGAATCCGGCGAGCCAGCGAGCCGGGCGTTCGACGTCGTGCGCGGCCGGGGCGAGATAGACCTGGACGACCTCGCGGCCCGCGCGGGGGCCGGAGTTGCGCACGCGGACCGTGGCCGTCGTGCCCTCCACGACGAGGGACTCGTACGTCCAGTCGGTGTAGCCGAGGCCGTGGCCGAAGGCGTAGGCGGGGGTGGCCTGTGCCTTCTCCCAGGCGCGGTAGCCGATGAACACGCCTTCGGTGTAGGCGAGTTCACCGTCGGTCGGGCCGACCCGGGTGACCGGGGCGTCCGCGAAGGCACCCCAGGTCGTGGGCAGCCGCCCTCCCGGCTCCCGCGCGCCGAGCAGCACGTCGGCGAGCGCCGCGCCGCCCTCCTGCCCGGGGAACCAGCCGAGCAGCACCGCCGCGACGTCCTCGCGCCACGGAAGCTCCACCGGGGAGCCGGAGTTGACGACCACGACCGTACGGGGATTGGCCGCGGCGACCGCTCGCACCAGCTCGTCCTGGCGGCCCGGGAGCCGCAGGTCCTGCCGGTCGAAGCCCTCGGACTCGACCCGCTCGGTGGTGGCGACGACCACGACCGCCGTGTCGGCGCCCCGCGCCGCCTCGACGGCCTCCGCGATCAGCTCGTCGGGGTCACGCCGCGGCCCCAGGTGCACGAAGGAGAACACGACGCCGGGCAGCGGGGCCTCGTACGTCTTGTCGAGCGGGTGGCGCAGGGAGACCTCGACGGTCTCGCCCGCCGTCAGACGCACCTTGGCGCGCTCGACCGGTGAGCCGAAGAACGCCTCGAAGGGGTCGGACCCGGCGCCCATCACCTCGGACCCGTCGAAGACGACCTCGCCGGCGACGGTGAGCGTGAAGTCGCCCAGACCGCGCGTGCCGAAGGAGTGCTCGCCGCTCTCGCGCGGTGTGAACGTGCCGACGACCTCGATGGAGGCCATCGTCTCGTGGGTGACGCCCTCGGGCAGGTCGTCGCCGATCCACTGGACCTGGCCGGAGGGGAGGTTGCCCTCGCCCAGGACGTTGCCGTCGTCGTCGCGGCAGACGGCGCGCAGCGCGAACCCCTTGTCCGCGGGGGCCAGTTCGTCGCTCGGATCGGCGCCGACGGCGTACGTCAGGGTGTCCTCGCCGAGCGCCGCCGTCAGGCCGTCGAGCGGGGAGATCACGCGCGCGGGGAAGACGGTGGCGGAGCCGCCGCCCAGGACGCGGGCGTCGCGCGCGGCGGCGCCGATGAGGGCGACGGAGGCGGCGGGGCCCAGCGGCAGCACGTCGTTCTCGTTGCGCACGAGGACGAAGGCGCGGCGGGCGATCTCGCGGGCGAGTGCCTCGCCGTCGATCTCGGCGGGGACGTCGGCGACCACGGGCTCGGCGCCTTCGAGGATGCCGACGCGGGCGGCCAGACGCAGGACGTTGCGCACGGCGTCGTCGACCGTCGACTCCTTGACCTGGCCGGCGCGCACCGCTTCGGCGAGCGCCTGGCCGTACACCGTCCGCGGTCCCGGCATGGCGGCGTCGAGGCCGCCCTCGATGGTGCCGGTGGTGGAGCGGGCGGCCATCCAGTCGGAGACGTTGAAGCCGTCGAAGCCCCATTCGCCACGCAGGACTTCGTTCACCAGGTAGCGGTGCTCGGTCATGGTCGAGCCGTTGACCTGGTTGTACGCGGTCATGATGCCCCAGGGGTGGGCATTGGCGACGATGGCCTCGAAGGGCGCGAGGTACAGCTCGCGCAGGGCACGCGCGCCGACCTTGTTGTCCACGGTGAAGCGGTCGGTCTCGGCGTCGTTCGCGACGAAGTGCTTGACGGTCGTGCCGACACCGCCCGACTGCACGCCCTGGACGTAGCCGGTGCCGATGACGCCGGTGAGATACGGGTCCTCGCTGTACGCCTCGAAGTGCCGGCCGCCCAGGGGCGAGCGGTGCAGGTTGACGGTGGGCGCGAGGAGGACGTGGACGCCCTTGCGGCGCGCCTCCTGGGCGAGGAGGGTGCCCGCGCGGCGGGCGAGGTCCTGGTCCCAGGTGGCGGCGAGCGCGGTCGGGGACGGCAGGGCGATGGAGGGGTCGTCGGCGGTCCAGCGGGTGCCGCGCACGCCGATCGGGCCGTCCGACATCACCAGGGGCGCGAGGCCGATCTCGGGCAGGGCGTGCAGCGACCACATGTCGCGCCCGCCGAGCAGCCGGGCCTTGGCGTCCAGATCGAGCGCGGCGAGCGCGGTCTCCACGACCGCCTCGCGCGCCTGGTCGGCCTGCGTGGCTCCGGGGCCCTGGGTTCCCGCCATGGCGGTACCTCCTCGTTGAAGTCCGTTCCGTACGTTCCCTCCATCCTGCCTCGGCTACCTGTAGACCGGTAGGTTTCGTGATCTGGACGTTATATTGGTAGGAGCATGACGTACGGTCGTCCCGCGGGCAGGACCGAGAACGTGAAGGGGCAGACGCGATGGCGCCCAAGGCCAGGACCACGACCAAGGCCAAGGCCACGAGCAGGGCCAGGAGCGAGGAACGGCGCGCGGAGATCCTCCGGGCCGCCCTTGAGGTGATCGCCGAGCGCGGCTACCGGGGCGCGAGCCTGGGCGCCGTCGCCGAGCGGGTCGGCCTCACCCAGCAGGGCCTGCTGCACTACTTCCCCACCAAGGAGGCGCTCCTCGTCGCCGTCCTGGAGGCCCGCGACCAGTGGGACGCCGTACCCACGAACGAGATCCGCCTCGACCTGCTCGGCTCGCTCGTCGAGTACAACGCGATGCGCCCCGGCATCATCCAGACCTTCTCCGCGCTGCTCGGCGAGAGCGTCACGGACGGACACCCGGCGCGCGGATACTTCACCGAGCGGTACGGATCGGTGCGGGAGAAGTTCGCGGCGGTCCTGCGCGTGGAGTACGGGGACCGGCTTCCCGGTGGCCTCACTCCGGAGGCGGCGGCGCCGCTGCTCGTCGCGGTGATGGACGGGCTCCAGTACCAGTGGCTCCTGGACCCCGGATCGGTGGACATGGCGGGGGCGTTCAGGGACTTCCTGGGGCTGCTGGGTGACAAGTCCAGTGACAGCGGCGGCAGCGGCAGCGGCAGCGGCGAGTGATCAGGCGGCCCGGACGGTCGCTCGGAATCCGGTTGACCTGACGCATCCCCGCCAGTTTCGATCGGCGTCGGCCCTCGCTTCCCCGCCGCCCCGGAAGGCCCGTATGTCCCCCGCCAAGATGCACGCCGACGAAGCCGACATCGACACGCCCCTCGTACGCCGGCTGCTCGCCGCGCAGTTCCCCGAGTGGGCCGGTCTCGAGGTCGAGCCCGTCGACTCGAACGGCACCGTCAACGCCATCTTCCGTCTCGGCGACGACATGGCCGTCCGGCTCCCCCGACTTGAGGGCGGCGTCGAGGACATCCAGCGCGAGGTGCTTCTTCTGCCGCGGCTCGCGCCCTCGCTGCCCGTCGTCATTCCCGCGCCGCTGGGAGAGGGCGAGCCCGGTGAGGGGTTCCCGTGGCCCTGGTACGTCTACCGCTGGCTGGAGGGCGAGAACCCGGTCGTCGGCGGCCTGGACGAACCCGGCCTGTTCGCCGCCGACCTGGCGGAGTTCATCATGGCCCTGCAGCGCGTCGATCCCGCCGACGCGCCTCGCGCGTACCGCAGCGGGCCCCTCGCGTCCCGGGACGCCGATACCCGCGAGGCCATCGCGCGGCTCCACGGCGTCATCGACACCGATGCCGCCACCGCCGCCTGGAACGCCGCCCTGCGCGCGCCCCGCTGGGACGGGCCGCCGGTGTGGGTCCACGCCGACCTGCAGCCCGGGAACCTGCTCACCGCCGACGGACGGCTCAGCGCCGTCATCGACTTCGGGTGCATGGGGCACGGCGAACCCGCCGTCGACCTGATGACCGCGTGGAGCCTCCTGACGGCCGACGCGCGGGAGACCTTCCGCGCCGCCCTGGGCGTCGACGACGCGACATGGGCACGAGGGCGCGGCTGGGCCCTTTCCATCGCGCTCATCGAGCTGCCGTACTACCGGACGAGGAACGCCACCATCGCGAGGATCGCGCGCCACGTGATCGGCGAGGTCCTCGCGGATCACGCGGCCGTGGAACGCTAGCGGGCGCCGCCTTCCTGCCGGAATACTGCGATCACCCCCACCGGCCACGGAAGGACTCCCGTGTCACTCAAGTCCCATGGACCCACTCGGCTCACCGCGCTCGGCGTCACCCTCCTGCTGTCCCTCGCCGCCGTGCCCGCGTCGGCGGCCTCCACACCGGCCGACGCACCGGCCGCCACCACCGAGGAGCAGCGACTCGACCGGGCCGCGCCGCAGGAGATCCTGCGGCGCAGCGGATTCGACACCGTGGCCCCGGAGTTCGCGCGGGCCCTCGAACGCGCCCACTCGTACGGCGAGGCCAAGCGCATCGTCGAACGGCAGGGAGAGGCGCTGTGGCGGCGTGCCGTCGACCGGGCTCAGGGTCGGGGTCCCGCAGCCGGGAACGGCGACGAACTGAGCCGGGACGACGACCGGCCGCTGTACTGGGCCCGGCTCGGCATGACGCGCGAGCTCCGGCAGTGGGAGCCGACCCGTTTCGGGGTGAGCGAGGCCCGGCACAGCCGTCTCATACGGGCGTTGGAGGACGCATCGCGCGGGCACGACTCCATCCGCTACCCGAAGAAGGACCGCGCGGGCCACCACCTCAAGCGCATCCTCGTCACCGGCTTCGACCCGTTCACGCTCGACCGGGACGTCCGCATCAGCAACCCGTCCGGCGCCACCGCACTCGCGCTCGACGGCACCGTCATCGAGACCGCCGACGGGCCCGCCCGCGTGGAGACCGCCGTCTTCCCCGTCCGCTGGGAGGACTTCGCGCAGGGGACGGTCGAGCGCACCCTGCGCGCCCACCTCCCCCGCGTCGACCTCTTCACCACCATCAGTCAGGGCCGCGCGGGCCGCTTCGACATCGAGCGGACCAACGGGGCCTGGCGGGGCGGCTTCCCCGACAACGAGAACCTCTCGCGTACGGAGACCGTCCCGGTCGCCGACCCGGCCACGCAGCCCCAGTGGACGTCCACGACCCTCCCGTACAAGGAGATCGTGAGCGCCCGGACGGGCCGCTTCCCGGTGTACGACAACACCTCGGTGACCGAGATCCCGGCGGGTCAGAGCGCTCCCGTGGTGCGTCCCGACGGTCCCACCGCGGGGTCGACGGCCCGCGAGGGCGGCGGCGGCAACTACCTGTCGAACGAGATCGCCTACCGGGCGACGCTGCTTCGCGACCGCCTGGGGCTGCACGACCGGCTGCCCGGCGGCCATGTGCACACGCCGATCCTGCAGTTCGGGGCGGGCAACACGGACCCGGCCACGGGGAAGATCACCGATCCGGAGTTCGTGCGCAACCGGCTCGACATCATCGCGCAGGTGAAGAAGATCCTGACGACGGCTATGGACGCCCGCCGGTAGCGGACGCCTGTCCGCCGGGACCGGAGGCATCGGCCGAACCGGCCACCGGTCCCCGCGGGTCGTCGTCCGGCCCGTCCTCGCCCAGCAGTTCCCGCGCCATCAGCGTCGCGCCCGCGACCGCCCCCGGCATCAGGAACACCGCGACGAACGGGACCAGGAAGGCCACGGCGAGCGGGGTGCCGAAGCCCCACGCCAGCTGCCTGCGGCCGCGCAGCAGCGCCAGCCGTTCGCGGGCCTCGACGCCACGGCGCTGCAGCGCCACCGCCGTCAGCTCCTCGACGAGGAAGAAGCCCGTCACGCAGAAGCCGACCACCGGGACCACGGTCTGGCCGACGACCGGGATGAAGCCGAGGGCGAAGAGCAGGATGCCCCAGACGGCGGCCCGCAGGACGATGCGGAGGCTGTCGCGTGCGGAGATCCACAGTTCGCGCCAGAGCGGCAGGCCCGACTCGGGGGCGAACCCGGCGACGGAGATGTCGACCTTCTCCGACAGCGACTCGTAGAAGGGCTGGCCCACCAGGAGCGTCACCGCCGTGAAGGTGATCACCGAGAGGAGGAGCGCGAGCGCGAAGAGCAGCGCCGTGAGGAAGCCGCGGAACAGGCCGCTCCACGGAGAGGACCAGTCGTCGGCGAACGGCGTGGCCCAGCCGACGAAGTCCGTGCCCCACAGGGCGAGCGCGACGAGCGCGGCCGCGTAGAGAAGCAGGGTGATGAGGCCGGGCAGCAGGCCGACTCCGTACTGCTTGCCGTGCTGGGCGACCCAGCGCTGGCCCTTCATCAAGTAGCCGAAGCCTCGTCCCAGATCACGCATGCCGCACAGCCTATCCGCCGGTCGTGACGCTGCGGTCCGTGGGACGCGTGGGGCCGAAGGCCCTCTTGTTGCGCGGGGGTTGAACCGGTAGACCACGCGTACTGACTTCTCTCCAGCTCTCCTCAGCTCTCCTCAGCTTTCTTCCGGAGGTACGTATGGGCATATCCCGGCCATCCAGACCCGTTCTGCTCACCACCCTCGTCTCGGCGGGTGCCCTTGTCCTCACCGCTCTCGCGCCCGGCAGCGCGACCGCCGACCCGAGTCCGGGCGGCCGCGACATCCTCCGCGAGGGCTCGCCCCTCAGCAGTACGGAACGGGCCGCGAAGGCCCCAGAGAGCGCCGCGGACCGGGCCCTGGGAGCCGCGGACAGCCCCGGTCCCGACTCCGGCCCAGACGCCGGTCGCGGCAAGGACCGTGGCTATCCCCGCGAACAGAAGCTGACCCCGCCCCCCGCCAATCCTGACGACAAGTCGATAAAGCTGGGCCTGGCCCCCTATCACTCCATAGCCCCCGAGCTGAATGACATCCAGGGCATCGGCGACCGCGTCAGCGTGGAGATCGCGGGCCGTTCCGCGGGCGGACACCAGCTCTATCTGGTGACGGTCACCGCTCCCGAGTCCGCCAAGGAGACCGCGCGCCAGGAGCGGATGCGCGACCTCATCGAGAACGCGCCGGGCGCGGCCGCGAAGGATCCGGCGGTCAAGTCCTCGTACAAGACGCCGGTCTTCATCAACAACAACATCCACGGCAACGAGTGGGAGGGCACGGACGCCGCCCTGAAGCTCATCGAGAAGCTCGCGAAGGCCAAGGACGGCGAGACGCGGGACCTGCTGGCCCACAACCGGCTGTACTTCAACGTCACGGCCAACCCCGACGGCCGCATCGCAGGCACCCGCGAGAACGCCAACGGCTTCGACCTCAACCGCGACTTCATCACCGCATCGCAGCCCGAGGTCCGCGCGATGCGGCAGGTCGCCATCGACAAGCAGCCCGCGGTCATGATCGACCTGCACGGGTACGTCAACGGCACGCTGATCGAGCCGACGACTCCCCCGCACGGCGAGAACTACGAGTACGACCTCTTCCTCAAGAACACCTACGCCAACGCCCTCGGCATGGAAGCCGCGGTCAACGGCCTCGGCTACACCCCCGAGAAGGACGGCGTCGAGCCCGCGATCATCCCCTTCCGCGACCAGGAAGAGGGCTGGGACGACTGGCCGCCGATCTTCACCCCGCAGTACATGCCGTTCCACGGCGCGGTCGCCGCGCACACCATCGAGTTCCCGATGACGGTCAACAACGACGAGTACGACGACCTCCCGGTGACGGAGCTGCGGCGGCGGTCCGCGATCAACGTGGACATCGCGGGAGCGGCGATGTCGGCGACGCTCAAGTACACGCAGGAACACCGGACTTCGGTGATCGCCGATCAGATCGAGACGTTCCGGCGGGGCGCGACGGGCGCCGCGCAGGTACCGGTATCGGCGGAGACCGTGCCCGGGGTGCCGGGCATCGGCCCGGAGGACGTCTACACGACCGACTTCCCCCGTGCGTACGTGATTCCGCGCGGCAAGGAGAAGGGCGAGCGCGGCCAGCGCTCGGCCGCGGCGGCCTCGCGGCTCGTGGAGCATCTGCTCGACAACGACGTCCAAGTGCGGCGTGCGACACGGGACTTCCGACTTGGCGGAACCTCGTACGCCGAGGGTTCGTACGTCATCGACATGCGTCAGCCCAAGCGCGGGATCGCCAATGTGATGCTCGCCGACGGCCGCGACATCAGCGACAAGGTGTCCACCATGTACGACATCTCGGGGTGGAGCCTCGGGCGGCTGTGGGGCGCGACGGTGGACCAGGTGAAGGGCGGTTCGCTGTCCGGCGTGCGGACGCGCGTCGTGGACAGCGCGTCGCGAGTCGGCCATGTCGCGTCGCGCGGGGATCTTCGGCTGCGGCTCGACGACGCGCGCGAGGTTTCGGCTCTCAACTGGCTGCTGGCGCGCGGGACTTCTGTGCGGCGGGCTGACGACGGGAGCGTGATCCTGCCGTCGTCGGCGCGGGGTGTGGCGGTCGCCGCGGCGAAGAAGTACGACGTCGCCTTCGACGCGACCAAGGCGAAGGGCGGCGCTGCCGTGCGTCCCACGCGGGTCGCGGCGGCTGTCACTCCCGGTGAACTGTTCGCCCTGCGGGAGATGAACTTCGACGTGGTGCCGGTTTCGACGGATGTCCTCAACGGCGGTTTCGACTGGAAGAAGTCGGGCGTGGACGCGCTGTTCGTGTCGGCGGGACTTTCGTACGGGGAACTGAATGCCGGGGCTCGAACCGGCCTCGACGACTTCCTCGCGGGTGGGGGTGGCCTTGTCGGGCGTGGCGCGGAGGGGGCCGCGTTGAATTCCGACGCGAAGTTGCTTTCCGTCGAGGCGGTCTCCGGGAACGGGGATGCGAATGGTGTGGTGCGGGTCGTGAATTCCGGCGGTCCTGTTACCGGGGGTGCGCCTTCGCATTCGTTCGTGTACGCGCCCATGTGGTTCAAGGGACTTGGGAGCGGTGTGCGGGTGGAGCAGGCCTATGGGGGCGGGAATCCGTTGCTGTCCGGGCACTGGCGCCCCGGGGAGGGCGGCACTGGTGGGCCCTCTGATGCTGCGGGGCAGCCTTCCGTGGTCAGCGGGGCAGCTGCGGGGTCGCGTGTCGTCCTGTTCGGCACGGAGCCCCTTTTCCGGGATCATCCCAAGGGGGTTTTCCCGCAGGTGGGGCGGGCTTTGTTGAGTGTGAGCTGAGGGTGGGGGCGGGGTGGGTCTTCCCCAACCCCGCCCCTTCCCGAAAACCGTGCCTGCGCCCCGGGCCTACCGGGGGCTCCGCCCCAGACTCCGTAAAAGATGGCCTCAACGCCGGCCGGGCTGGGTTTCCAGCCCGGCCGGTAACCAATTCCCATCGCCTGACGCGCAGTTACAGGCCTCAGGCCTCAGGCCTCAGGCCTCAGGCCTCAGGCCTCAGGGAGGCAACGAATCCACATGACCCGTGAGATCAGAGTCCAAGGCACCACCGCAGCCGGATACGAAGCCGTGCGGGACGCGTTCACCGGCCTGCTCGCCGGTGAGAAGCCCGATCATGCGGCCCAACTCGCCGCGTACGTACGGGGAAAGCAGGTCGTCGACCTGTGGGTGGGGCCGGACACCGACGGCTCCACCCTCTTCGGGGTGTACTCGTCCACGAAGGGCGCCGCCCACCTCGTCATGGCCCTGCTCGTCCAGGACGGCACCCTGGATCTGGATCGCGAAGTAGCTCACTACTGGCCGGAGTTCGCCGCCGAGGGCAAGGGAGGCATCACCCTGCGGGAGCTCCTCTCGCACCGCGCCGGCATCGTCGGCGCCGACAGCGGCTTCAGCCCCGAGGAGGTCGCCGACGACCGTGCCATCGCCGCCCGCCTCGCGACCCAGCGGCCTTACTGGCGCCCCGGCACCGCCTTCGGCTACCACGCCATCTCCATCGGAGCACTGGCCGGTGAGGTCGTGGTGCGGACCACGGGACGGACACTTCAGGAGGTGTACGAGGAGCGGGTCCGCGCCCCGTACGGCCTCGACTTCCACCTCGGGCTCCCCGAAGCGCTCGAACCCCGCTTCCGCTCCGTACTGCCGATGATCCCGTCCCCCACGGAGCAGGCCTTCCTCGACGCGCAGCCGCCGCAGCCGCACACCTTGAACTCCATCGCCTTCAACCGCAACGGCGCCCACCCCACCGACCTGCAGGCGCTCCCCAACTCCCGCCTGGTGCGCGCCAAGGGGCCCGCCTCCGTCGGCGGTGTCGCCTCCGCGCGCGGTCTCGCCGGGATGTACGCGGCGGCGGTCAGCGGGCTCGACGGGCGGGAGCCGCTCCTGAAGGCGGACATCGTGGCCGAGTTCGGGCAGATCCATTCCAACGGGTACGACCTGGTGACGCAGGCCCACAAGTCGTTCGGGGTGGGGTTCCAGAGCACCGCCGAAGCCGGGTATCCGTTCCTCGGCGCGGGGTCCATCGGGCACAAGGGTGTGGGCGGCTCGCAGGCGTTCGCGGATCCGCGCAGCGGACTCGCCTATGGCTATACGCGGCGCCGGTTCCCCTTCCCCGGCGGACCGCCCCCGGAGGACGAGCCTCTCGTGCGGGCCATCCACACGGCCATCCACACAGCCGTCCACACGGCCGCCGTGAGCCGCTGAACTGCCTGACCTCATGACGGAGGGCCGCACCCCTTTCCGGGGTGCGGCCCTCCGTCACGTGCACGAACACCCTGGTCAGGCGACCGCGAGCTCCACCTTGATGTTGCCGCGCGTGGCGCTCGAGTACGGGCACACCTGGTGCGCCTTCTCGATCAGGGCCTGCGCGGTGGCCGCGTCCACGTTCGGGATGGAGGCGGTGATCGCGACCTCCAGGCCGAAGCCGCCGGCCTCGGTCTGGCCTATGCCGACCTTGGCGGTGACGGTCGACCCGGAGATGTCGGCGTTCTCCTTGCGGGCGACCACGCCGAGCGCGCCCTGGAAGCAGGCGCTGTAGCCGGCCGCGAAGAGCTGCTCGGGGTTGGTGCCGGCGCCGCTGCCGCCCATCTCCTTCGGCGGGTTGACGACGACGTCGAGCTTGCCGTCATCGGTGGCGACGCGGCCGTCACGGCCGTTCTCGGCGGTGGCGACGGCGGTGTACTTGACGTCGATCTGCTGGATGGACATAAGTGCCGGTTCCTCCTGAGATGTTCCGCGATGCGCGCCCACAGTCGCGACAATGTGGAATCACTTTATCGGATGCCGGAAAACCATCCGGCGCTGAGCCTCGTATGCCCGCGCCTCAGACCAGGGAAACGATCATCTTTCCCGTGTTCTCGCCGCGCAGCATGCCGAGGAACGCCTCGACGCCGTTCTCGACGCCCTCGACGAACGTCTCGTTGTACTTGAGCTCACCGGAGCGGATCCACGCGCCGACCTCGGCCACGAACTGCGGCTGAAGCGCCTCGTGGTCGCCGACGAGAACGCCCTGCAGGCGCAGGCGCTTGCCGATGATCATGGCCATGTTGCGCGGGCCCGGCGTCGGCTCGGTGTCGTTGTAGCCCGCGATCATGCCGCAGATGGTGGCGCGGCCGTGCACGTTCATGCGGCTGATGGCGGCTTCGAGGTGCTCGCCGCCCACGTTGTCGAAGTAGACGTCGATGCCGTCGGGGGCCGCCTCCTTCAGCTGCTCCACGACCGGGCGCGGGTCCTTGTAGTTGAACGCGGCGTCGAAGCCGTACTCCTCGACGAGGAGCTTGACCTTCTCGTCCGAGCCCGCGGAGCCGATGACGCGCGAGGCACCCTTGAGCTTGGCCATCTGGCCGACCTGGGCGCCGACGGCACCCGCGGCGCCGGAGACGAAGACCGCGTCGCCCTCCTTGAAGGAGGCGACCTCGAAGAGGCCCGCGTACGCCGTCAGACCCGTCATGCCGAGCACGCCGAGGTACGCCGAGAGAGGCGCGGCCTCGCCGTCCACCTTGGTGGCGTGCTTGGCGGGGAGGGTCGCGTACTCGCGCCAGCCGGCGAAGTGCAGGACGTGGTCGCCCACCGCGAGGCCCTCGGCGTTCGAGGCGATGACCTCGCCGACCGCGCCGCCCTGCATGGGCTGGTCGAGCTGGAAGGGCGGGGTGTACGACTTCACGTCGTTCATCCGGCCGCGCATGTACGGGTCCACGGAGAAGTGCAGGTTCCGGACCAGGATCTGGCCGTCGGCCGGTGCGGCGACCGGGGCCTCGCGCAGCGCGAAGTCCTCCGGGACCGGCCAGCCGTGCGGGCGGCGCACGAGGTGCCATTCGCGGCTGACGGCGGGGAGCTGCTGGGACCCGGGGGCCTCGGGGGTGACGGACATGCGGTCGTCCTCCTGCTGCTTCAGGCCGCTGTCTCCAGCGGGCTGCTGTGGCGAAAATGCTTCATGTTGTGAAACAACCATGCTCCTACATATTTCATGATGTCAAGTATCGGGGTAGCCTGGAACGCATGGCCACCACCAGCTCCCGCACCCCGCGCACCGATCCCCTGACGCTCGAAGTCGTCGAGCTCATCGGCACGGTCGTCGCGCGTTACTACGAGGAGTACGACGCCGCGGCGGGCAAGCACGCCCTCACGGGTGCGCAGGCACGCGTCCTGGGGCTGCTCTCCCTGGAACCGCTGCCCATGCGGCGCATAGCGCAGAAGCTGAAGTGTGAGCCGTCGAACATCACCGGGATCATCGACCGTCTTGAGTCACGCGGGCTGGTCGAGCGGCGGCCCGACCCGGCCGACCGCCGTGTGAAGCTCGCGGCGCCGACCGACGAGGGCCTGACGGTCGCCCGCAGTCTGCGCGATTCGCTGGACTTCGCGCGGGAGCCGCTGGCCGAGCTCTCCCGCGACGAGCGGCTCGCGCTGCGCGGGCTGCTGCGCAGGATGATCGGCGAGGACGCGGGCTGACCCTCGCCCCACCGCCCGGCGACAGCTAGGTGCACCACCACAGGAAGCGGTCGCACGTCTGCGAGGGCTCAGGCTCAGGCGTCGGATCCGGCTGCTGCGTGCTCGGCGGGGGCGTGGGGCGTGGGGTCCCGGGGGTGTCAGGAGCATCCGGCCCTTCCGGGGTGTCCGGCGCCGAGGTCGTGGCCGGGGCCGCGGAATCGGGGTCACTGTCGGCCGCGTCCGTCTTCTCCGCGTCCCTGGCCTTCTTCGCCTCCTTGGCCGCCTTGGCCGCCTTGTCCTTCGCGGACTTCGACGCCGATGCCGAAGGCGCCGCCGACGTGGCCGCGGAGGACTCGGCGTCCGTCACCGGGGCACTGTCCGGGTCGGTGGGCCTGCGTGACGCGGGGCCGCCCGCTCCCCCGTCCGGCGACGACGCCGCCGTCGGTTCGTCCGACGGGCCCTCGATGCCGAGCTCGGCCAGGCTCAGGCCACCGGCCGCGAGCGCGAGCCCCGCGGTGATCAGCAGGACCTTGCGGCGCCTGCGCCGGTGGGCCCGGCGGCCACGCTCCCGGCGGCGGCCCCTGCCGCGCGGCGCCACGTCGTCGTACGCCCGCTGCGCACCCTCCGGCTCGTCCTGTGCGGCGACCGCCTCCGCGTACTCACGGCAGGCTTCGGCCGGAGTTCCGCACCCCGGGCAGGCCAGGGCGCCGTTGAGGTGCCTGTGGCACGGGTGGCAGTAGTCCATGAGGCATGGAGGCTAAGTGAGCCTCGGGGAACAGAGGAAGCGGCTGCCGTGAAGGTTGTGTGCGGAATCGAGTGTTCCAGCCGCGCCGGCTTCCCCTATGGGGCAAACCGCCTGATCCGCGCCGGGGCAGGGGCCTCGGCCCGCTCCCATAACAGGCGGCCTAACCGGCGGCCTAACCGGCGAACGCCGCCTGCTCCAAGCCCTGTCCGGCGTCCCGCACCACGAGCACGGAGCCGGACAAGGGGTGCGGCGCCTCAAGTCCCGTGGAAGCGGAGGTGATGTAGAGGTCACGCAGCCCGGCGCCGCCGAAGGCGCACGCGGTCGGGCGGACCACGGGGAGCTCGATCACCCGGTCAAGGGCGCCGGAGGGGGTGTAGCGGCGGACGGCGGCGCCGTCCCACAGCGCGACCCAGACGCAGCCGTCGGCGTCGACGGTGAGCCCGTCGGGATATCCGGCGCCGTCCTCGACCGTCGCCAAGGGGCGCCTGGAGAGGGGGAGTTGGTCGTCGCCCAGTTCCAGTACGTCGATGCGCCGGGTCAGGGTGTCGACGTAGTACATGGAGCGGCCGTCGGGGCTCCACCCCGCGCCGTTGCTGACGGACACGTCGTCGTACACCTCGGTCGCGGTGCCGTCGCCGGTCAGCCGGAGCAGGTTGCCGCCGCCGACCCCTTCGTCGTAGCGCATCGTGCCCGCCCAGAGGGCGCCGTCGGGGGCGACCGCCGCGTCGTTGCCCCGGCGGCCCGGTACGACCTCGCGGTGCAGCCAGCGGAAGGCGCCGCCTTCGGCCACGGAGTCGTAGAGGCCCACGCCGTCCCGGAGGTTCACCACGAGGCCGCCGCCCGCGCGCGGCTTCGCGGCGCCGACGTGCTGCTCGGTGGCCAGGACCGAGCGGTGCCCGGTCGACGGGTCGTACGTGTGGACGCGTGAGCTCAGGATGTCGACCCAGATGAGCCGCTGGGCGGCGACATCCCAGGTGGGACCCTCGCCGAGTGCTGCCTGCGCGCGTACCGCTATGTCCATTGCGGCAGGCTACCCGTACGGCTGTCCGAACGTCCGCGGTCAGCCCGCCCGTCCGAGCTCCCCTCGCAACCGCCTCGCCCTGAGCACCAGTTCCAGCTCGAAGCGGCGGTCCGGGTCGTCGACCTCGTCGCCCCACAGCTCCCTGATCTGCCGCAGGCGGTAGCGCACCGTCTGCGGATGCACCCCGAGGCGGGCCGCCACCTCCGGCGCCCCGCCCCGCGTCTCCAGCCAGGCGAGCAGGGTCTCGGCCAGGCGGCGGCCGTGCGCCGGTCCGCAGTGCGCGAGCGGGGCGAGGCAGCGGCGGGCCAAGTCCTCGATGAGCTCCTCGGGTTGGAGCAGGACCAGGGCCTCGGTGTGCTCGGTGCAGTGCAGGACCTCGCCGGAGGGGAGAAGGCCGCGTTCCATCAGACGGACGGCGGCCTCCGCCCAGCGCAGTGACTTCGCGGCGTCGGCGAGCGGTACGGGCGGGCCGATCGCGCCGGACCAGCCCGCCATGGCGCGCCGCAGGAGTTCGGGGCGGCCGGCGGCGTCCGGGTCGGGGACGACCATGCGGGGCTGCTCGGTCTCCATGTCGAGCAGGACGCCCTGGCCGACGGCGGGCGCCACGGCTTCCCGCGCGGGGCGAAGGAGCACGCCGACGGCGACCCGCTCGGGCAGCTGCCAGCCGACGCGTGCGGCCCGTTCGTCGAGCGCGCTGTGGGCGGCGGGCTGCCGGGCCCCGGAGTGCGAGCCGGAACCAGAACCGGAACCCGAACCGGAACCGGAATCCGCCGGTGCTCCCGCCCCGGACTCCCCGCGCCGCTCGGAGAGCAGCAGTTCCATCAACTTCCGCTGCAGGCGCAGCCGTTCACCGGCCTGCCGGGCCGCCGCCTCGGCGTATCCGCGGACGGACTGGTCGACCAGGCCGTCCAGGTACTCGAAGCCCGACTCGGCGAGTTCGTACATGGCCGGTGGCGGGATCTGGATCTGCTGGCCGATCTCGGCCAGGCGGCGCCAGGCGAGCCGTACGCCGAGGCGGTAGATCGCCTGGAGCGAGTCGAGGCTGCGGCCGTGCAGGCCCTCTCCCCTGCCGAACTCCTGGAAGACCTCAAGGGGATAGCAGGGCCGTCCGCCCTCGGCGGCCGCGATCTGCTGGACGAAACCCTCCAGGGCGCGGCGTATGCCGATGAGTGCCATGGGTTCGCCCGAGTCGTCGAGGACGACGGGCAGCCCGGGGTACTCGGCGCGGATCTCCCGCAGGATGTCCTGGGCGAGGGCGGGCACTTCGTCCAGGGCGAGCGCGGCGAACTGCCGCACCTGCATGGGCGGTACGTCGCACCAGGCCGAGCGGACGGACAGCGAACCCTGGCTCTCGGTCACGGGCACGGCCACTCACTGTCCCCGAGGGGCAGTCTCGTAGTGCACAAGGGGTGTGTTGGGTTGCTCCGGGGTCGCGTTCAGGAGCGCGACGACGCCGAACGCGGCGGCCACGGCGAGTACCGCGGCTGCTGCGACGGTCAGACCGGCGGCGAGCAATCGATGCATGTCAGGGTCAGCCTCTCTGCTGGAGGTCGTCCCCACCCAGGTCGCGCGGATGTCGTGCGCACAGTCCCGTACCGGCCCCGCCCGGCAAGTGCACAGTGTCATCAATGCATTGACACTTAGTCAAGGGTCCGCCTAGCGTTCCGGCCTCATACGGCTCGGTAACACTTCTCACCCGCCCCCAGGAGTGCCGGATGCGCCGCACAGCCTCGCCCCTCTCGCTGATCCTCCTCGGATTCGGCGTCTTTCTGCTCGTCCTGGCCCCGATGCTCGCGTGGTACGTCGAGCCACGCGCGAAACGCACGCCCGTCGACATCGACACCATCACCGTTTTCAAGGGCAAAGGCAGCTATTTCGACACCGAGAAGATCAAGACGGTGCACGACAAGAACCTCACGATCACCCGCCAGGTCCGCGGCGACGTGGACGACAGCACCGACGAGCACGCGGTCTGGGACGTGGTCACGTCCGTCGACCCGGACAAGTCCCTGCCGGCCGCCGACCCGCACGATTCGCTCCAGTTCACGACGGAGCGCTGGGTCACCGACCGCGAGACGAACAAGCCGGTGCACTGCTGCGACGAGAAGCCGTACTTCGAGGGCGAGGCCTACCTCAAGTTCCCCTTCGACGTGGAGAAACGCTCCTACGTCTGGTGGGACAACACCCTGGGCGCGACCGTCCCGCTGACCTTCCGCGGCACGAAGAAGATCCAGGGCTACGAGGGCTACCGCTTCACCGCCAAGGTGAAGCCCGCCAAGACCGGGACGCGCCTGGTGCCGGGCCGTCTGGTGGGCCAGCCCAAGCGCAGCAACGTGCTCGCCGAGGAGTGGTACTCCAACCACGGCGTCGAGCTGGTCGCCGACAAGCGCACGGGCCGGATCATCTACGCGGCGATCGGCCCGCGCAAAACACTGCGCGCGCCCGGCTCGGACAAGGACGCGACGGTGCTGCTCGACAGCGAGCGCATCGCGTTCACGACGAAGACCCAGAAGACCCAGGTCGGGCTCGCGGACGACGACAGCAGCCGTCTGAAGCTGGTGGGCCGGACGCTGCCGGTGGGGGCGGGTGCGCTGGGTGCGCTCCTGACGATCGCGGGAGGCGTTCTCGTCGTACGCGGACGGCGGTCCGACAGTGGGGCCGACGGGTCCGGTGGGCCCGGTTCCGCAGCGGAGCCGAACCGTCCGAATGGCGATACGTCCCCAACCGCCCTGCAACCCACCACGATGTGATGAGACGTCAGCTGTTGAAACCCCCGAACTTGTCACTTCGGTGAGTAGCCGCGCCGAACACGGCGGCGAAAACTAACCACCCCACCCCGAGCACAGTCCCCGCACCGCCCTCGCACAGTCCGAGCACAGCACCTCCGCAAGCGACCCCCGAACGGTGCAACCCCCCATAGCGACCTCACGGTTCCGCACCCTGACGAGTTGGAGCACGCATGCCCCAGCACGTGCCTTCTCCGCTGCGCGACGCCGCCCCTCGGGTCGCGCAACGGCTTCCGGCACCTCCCCCGCAGCCGAGCCGGATCGTTTTTCTCGCCCGGCGCGACCTCGGAAACCCGGCCGCGGGCGGATCCGAACTGCTCGTCGACCGGCTGGCCGACGGACTGAGCAAACTCGGCCACGAGGTCACCCTCCTGTGCGGGGGACCGGCCGCCTTCCGCGACTACCGCGTCGTGTCGGCCGGCGGGGACCTCGGGCACTATCTGCGCTCGCGCTCCGCCTTCACCCGGCAGGTCGGCGACTGCGACCTGCTGGTCGAGGTCTGCAACGGCATGCCGTACCTGGCGCCGCTGTGGCACCGCGGGCCCACGCTGTGCCTGGTCAACCACGTCCACACCGATCTGTGGGGGATGCGCTTCCAGGGTGCGCTCGCCCCCGCGGCCCGGCTCGGACGAAGACTCGAACACTGGTCGCTCTCCGGTGCCCAGCGGGGCAATCTCCTGGTGGCCGTCTCGCCGTCGACGGCCACCGCCCTGCGCGCGATAGGCGTGGAGCGTGAGCGAATACGCATAGTCCACAACGGGGTCGAGGAGCCGGGTCCGCTCCATCCCCGCTCGGACGAGCCGATGTTCCTGGCGATGGGACGGCTCGTCGAGTACAAGCGCATCGATCTGCTCCTTCGCCTCTGGGAGCGCGTCAGACCCGTCACCGGAGGACGTCTGGTGATCGTGGGCGACGGGCCCGAGCTGGAGCGGCTGCGGCAACTCGCCGGTCCCGGCGTGGAGTTCAAGGGCCATGTCTCCGAGGCGGAGAAGCACCGGCTGCTCTGCGAGGCGTGGATGCTCCTGCATCCCTCGGCCGTGGAGGGCTGGGGCCTTGTCATCACCGAGGCGGCGACCCGCTCGACCCCGGCGATCGGCTTCGACGTACCGGGCGTGCGTGACTCCATCGAGGACGGCGTGACCGGGCTGCTCGCCCGGGGCGAGAGTTCCTTCGCCGCCGCCTGGTGCACCCTGGCGCTGAGCTCCGAGCGCCGCAGGGCGTTCGGCAAGGCCGCAGGTGAGCGGGCCACCAGCTACCGGTGGGCCAATTCCGTGCGCGAGTTCCAGGCGGTGGCCTCCGAGGCGATCGTCACCCACCGGACATCCCAGGGGTCCGTGTGAAGGACCCGTCCCTGCGCCGTTCCGTCACCCTCTTCCGGGCCTTCCTGCGCGAGCAGCAAGAGCCCGAGCGGTGTTACACCCTGCTCGCCCGTGACGCCGCCGACCAGGTCGAGGCCTATGGACCGGTCAGGGACCGCGTCGTCGTCGATGTCGGCGGCGGCGGCGGTTACTTCACCGAGGAGTTCCGGCGGCGCGGCGCGCAGAGTTTCCTCTTCGAGCCGGATCCGGCCGAGCTGGGCGCCAAGCCGCCGGAGGGGTCGGTCGTCGCCGACGGTTACCTGCTGCCGCTGGCGGACGGCGTCGCCGATGTCACCTTCTCCTCCAACGTCCTTGAGCACGTGGACGATCCGCAGACGTTCCTCAGCGAGATGGTGCGGGTGACCAGGCCGGGCGGCCTGATCTATGTCTCCTTCACCAACTGGTACTCGCCGTGGGGCGGGCACGAGTGGGCGCCCTGGCACTACCTCGGCGGCGCCCGCGCGCGGGCCCGCTATGAACGACGTACCGGAAAGACAGCCAAACACACGCTCGGCGAGAACCTCTTCGCTCACCACGTCGGCCCGACCCTGCGCCAAGTGCGGGCGAGGGAAGACGTGTCCGTCGTGTCCGCACGGTCCCGCTACTGGCCGTTCCTGGCCGGTGGCATCACCAAAGTGCCGGGTGTACGCGAGTTCGCCACCTGGAATCTCCTCCTCATCCTCAGGCGGTGTCCATGACCACGGTCCAGGCCCCACCCCCGGCGGCAGTCCGTCCAACGGCTGACGCCCCCGAACCCGGCAGAGGGCCGCGCTCCAAGCGCTGGCTCCTCGGGTTCTGGGCCGTGGTCTTCGTCCTCTTCCTGGCCGTGAAGCCGGGGCGGATGACGTTCGACACCAAGCTGGGGGTCGCCGTCGACCCCTGGCAGTTCCTCTCCGACCTGGGCCAGCTGTGGCACGACCGGGGCGGGTTCGGCGGGATCCAGGACCAGTACGTCGGCTATACGTGGCCGATGCTGCCGTTCTACGGCCTCGCGGACCTCGTCCAGCTCCCGGTGTGGCTCGCGGAGCGGCTCTGGCTCTCGCTGATCGTGGCCACCGCTTTCTGGGGTGCGCTGCGGCTGGCCGAGCGGCTGCGGATCGGCAGCAGTTCGAGCCGCCTGATCGGCGCGGTGGCGTACGCCCTGTGGCCGACGTTCACGGTCGTCGTCGGGTCGACGTCGGCGGCGGCGCTGCCCGGCGCTCTGCTGCCCTGGGTGCTGCTCCCGCTGACGAACGACCGGATCAGCGCACGGTCGGCGGCCCTGCGGTCCGCGCTCGTCATCCCCTTCATGGGCGGCGTGAACGCGGCGGCGACGCTGGCGTCCCTGCTGCCGGTGGGCCTGTACCTCCTGTCGAGACCGAACGGCCCGCGCAAGCGGAAGCTGATCACCTGGTGGGTGCCCGGCGTCCTGCTCGCCACCGCCTGGTGGGTGGTGCCGCTGTTGATGCTCGGCATCTACGGCGAGAACTTCCTTCCCTACGTGGAGAATTCGGCCACCACGACCGGCACGATGTCGGCCACGGAGACCCTGCGCGGCGCCGGCAACTGGGTCGCGTACCTGCACTTCGGCGAGGCATGGCTGCCCGCGGGCTGGACCGTCGCGACGTCCGTGGTCGTCGTGGTCTGCTCGGCGCTCGCCGCGGCGCTCGGCCTCGCCGGGCTCGCGCGGCGCGATCTGCCCGAGCGGCGCTGGCTGGTCCTGACCGTGCTCTCGGTCGTGCTCGTCACGCTCGCCGGGTACGGCGGCGCGTTCGGGGCGCCCTTCCACGAGACGGTGCAGTCCTGGCTGAACGGCGGGCTCGTCCCCTTCCGCAACATCTACAAGTTCCAGACGGGCCTCGCGCTCGCCCTTGTCCTCGGCCTGATGCATCTCGTGGGCGTGGCCGCGCAGTCGCGCGGGGCCCGGCCGGTGCGGGGGCGCAAGTTCGCCCCGCTGATCGCCGCCCTGCTGGTGCTTCCTGGGCTCGCCTTCCCCTACCTGAACGGCTCGATCCTCCAGCCGGGTTCGTTCCAGAAGCTGCCCAACTACTGGGAGGCGACGGGCGACTGGCTGAAGAAGTACTCCCCCGACTCCCGCGCGCTCGTGGTGCCCGCCACCGCGCACGGCATCTACACCTGGGGCTCGCCCATCGACCAGCCCCTCGACGTGCTCGCCGAGTCGCGCTGGGCGCAGCGGGACTACGTCCCGTTCGGCACGCCCGGCAACCGGCGCGCGATGGACGCGGTGGAGCAGTCGCTCGCGACGGGCGGCGCGGTCCCCGGTCTGCGCGACTATCTGACGCGCGCGGGCCTGTACTACGTCGTCGTACGCAATGACCTCGACCCCGACCAGATCGGGAACGTGCCGACCGCGACCGTGAAGCGGACCCTGGAGGAGTCGGGCTTCGACCGCGTGAAGGGCTTCGGTCCGACGGAGACCGGCGGGACGATCCCCGAGGACACGCCCCTCCAGGTCGAGGGCCTCTACCCGCGCGAGCGCGCGGTGGAGATCTACGCCCCGAGCTCGGGCGCCGAGCGGCCCGGGCAGGCCGGGATCAAGCCGGTCTCCAACACGGCCGTGGTGAGCGGCGGCCCCGAGTCGCTGCTCCAGCTGTCCGCCGACCCCTCGATGCGCGACCGCCCCTCCGTCCTGACGGGCGACAACCACCCGGGCGTCGGAACTCCCGGTCTGCAGGCGGTCGGTGACGGTCTGCGCCGCGCGGACACGCGCTTCGGCCTGGTCAACTCCAACACCTCCTATACGTACACACCGGGCGAACGCAACGCGAGCGACGCGCTCCAGGAGCCGGGCAAGAAGCCGCACCAGATCCTGCCCACCAAGGGGATCGAGCACCAGACGACGGCGGTGCTGCGCGGCGCGAAGTCCGTGACGGCGTCGAGCTACGGCAACTGGCTCTTCCACCTGCCGCAGTACGACCCCGTGAACGCCTTCGACGGCAACCCCGCCACCTCGTGGGCCGAGGGCAGCCCCGGAAAGCCGAAGGGTGCCTGGATCAAGGCGGAGTTCCGGTCGAAGGAGTCGATTCCCTCCTCGATCCGGGTCATCCCGCTGCCGCAGGAGGGCGTGCGGGCCGCGCCGACGCGGGTGAAGGTGGAGACGGAGCAGGGCAGCCGCACGAGTTCGCTGCAGCCCAACGGCATGCGGCAGAGCATCAAGGCCCCCGCCGGTGATTCGAGCTGGCTGAAGGTCACCATCCTCGACGCGCAGATCGGCCACGAGGGCCTGACGGGCGCGGGGTTCTCGGAGATCACCGTTCCGGGTGTGCGCGTGACGAAGCTGCTCCAGCTGCCCAAGGACACCGGGGCCGACGCCAGTCGTGAGGGCGCCGCGGGCGCCGACGCGACGACGTACTCGATGCACCGTTCCTCCGACCCGAGCGCGCTGTCGCCGGTCAACTCCGAGGCGGGGCTGCACCGCCGCTTCGAGACTCCGGCCGAGGGCGAGTACGAGGTGAGTGCGAGCGCGGTCGCCGTGCCGGGGTCCGAGCTGGACAAGCTGCTCTACAAGGTGGCTCCGGAGCAGAAGGACCAGATCGTCGCGAGCGCCGACTCGACGTCGAAGCTCGGCGGCAGCCTGTCGCCGCGCAACCTCACGGACGGCGATCTGACGACGGCCTGGATCGCCGGTGACAGTCCGGTGGTCCATCTGAAGTGGAAGGGCAAGCAGCCGATCGGGGAGATCGTCCTTCCGGCGGCGGGCGGGCTCTCGACGCGGCCCGAGAAGATCGAGATCAGCTCGCCGGACGGCGCGGCGATCGCCGGGGTCGACGAGAACGGCAACGCCCGGTTCTCGCCGATCACCACGGACGAGCTGACGATCACGATCACCGAGACCGCGCCGCTGACGGTCCACAACCCGGTGGCGGACGACGACCTGCAGCTGCCGGTGGGCCTCACCGAGGTCTACGTCCCGGCCCTGGACAAGTACCGCACGAAGCAGCCCGCGGCCTCGGAGAAGTTCGAACTCGCCTGCGGTCAGGGCCCGGAGCTCGCGATCGACGGCAAGCTGTACGCGACGAGCGCCAAGGGTTCCGTACGGGATCTGGTCGAGCGGCGGCCCATCGAGGTGACGCTCTGCTCGCGCGGCACGGAGAACACGAAGGTCTCTCTCGGCTCCGGCGAGCACACCGTCGAGGCCGGGGACGCGGGTCCGCTCACCCTCATGGACGTCTCGCTGACGCAGGGGACGCCGGGCGCGATCGACGAGGAGTCCCGCTCCCTGAACATCAAGGACTGGCTTGGCGACCGGCGCGAGATCGCGGTGGGCGCGGGCGCGGCCTCCTATCTCTCGACGTACGAGAACATCAACGACGGCTGGAAGGCGACGCTCAACGGCAAGGAGCTGTCGTCCGTACGCCTCGACGGCTGGCAGCAGGGCTTCCTGGTCCCCAAGGGCGAGGGCGGCACGGTCAAGCTGAGTTACGAGCCGTCGCGGATCTACGAGATCGGCCTGATCGGCGGCGGTGTCGCCGTCCTGGCCCTGCTCGCCCTGGTCCTGATCCGGCGCCGCGAGCCGAACCCGGACGGTCCCGACCTGGCGCCGCCCGCACCCGGTCTGATCCTGGGCACGGTGGCGCTGACGCTGGTGGCCGCGGTGATCGCGGGCTGGTTCGCGCTGCTCGTGCCCGCGCTCGCCCTCCTCGCGTGGCGCCGTCACGCGCTGCTCGTCCCGCTCGCCTTCGTGGCGATGGCGGGGGCGGGGATCGTGGCGGCGGTGGGAGCCGGTGAGCCGACGACGTCGGACGCGGGTGCGTTCAGCCCGGCCGCCCAACTCCTGGCGCTCATCGCGCTGTTCGCGGCACTGGTCAGTGTGCGGGGCAGCGCCGCGGAGGCGCCGGCAGCGTACGGACCCGGGTCCGAGTCCGGGGACACGGGCGGAGGTGGCGAGGCAGCTCCGTGGAGTCCGCCTCCCCACCAGCCACCACCGCCCGCGGCTCCCCCGGTGGCGCCTCAGCCGCTGGGTCCTGACCGGGATCTGGGCACGACGCCGCTGCCGCGCAGGACGCGCGGCGAGAACGGACCGGGCTCCGGTGCCGGCGGCAGTGGGGGCGGCGGTGCGAGCGGCAGCCAGGATGCCGGTGGCGCACCGCAGGCGGCCACCAGCTCCACCATCTCCGCCAGGGGCCCCGCCTCCGCCCAGCCCGAACCGACGCCGTCGGGCACGCGGACCACGCGGACCACGCGCTTCAGGCGGCGCAGGCCAAGGTCGGCGGAGGGGCTCGCGGGAGCCGCGGCGCCCTCCGCCCCCGGGGAGGACACAGAACGATGACCGCACTCGATCACCCGGCACGTCACGCGGACGGACCCGAACGGCCCCCGGAGCGCGTGCCGTTCCCCGTCGTCGACGAGGTCGCCAGGCACTGCCTCCAGGAGGAGGAGCCGGAGACGGTACACATCGAGGTCCACCTGCCGGGCACCCCGGACCCGGCCCGCCTGAAAGCCGCGTTCAACGAGGCCCTGCGCCGCCACCCGCGCATCCTGATGCGGGAGGCGCGGGGGCCTTGGTACCGCCGCCGCTACGAATGGGAACTGACGGCGGAGCCGGACGTGGAGGTGGTGACGTTCCCGTCCCCGGAACGGGACGCCCTGAAGAAGGCCCGCGTCCGCTCCCTGTCCGAAGCCCCACCACTCTCGGCTTCACCCCCGATCCGCCTGGAGGTGATCGCCGCCTCCGGCGGGAGTGACGGTCGGGGCACCGGGGACACCTCCGGCGGGGGCAGTGCGAATGCCCCCGGCGGGAGCGTCACGCCGGGCGCCGCCCAGGGAGGCGCCCCGGCCTCGCCCGGCGGGGAGACCGGCGCGGGCGACGCGGCCACGTCGAACGGCGCACGCACCTCGGACAACAACCCGGCGGCCGCCGAGCCGGGCACAGCCACCGCAAGCGCGGAGACGGACGCGCCCGACTCCACCAGCCCCGGCGCCCCGGGAATCACCCTCCCCGAAGGCACCCCGCCTGCCACCCCCGGCAGCGCGGGCAGCACGGCCGGTGCAGGCAGCGCGGCGAGTGCAGGCAGCACAGCCGGTGCAGGCGACACGGCGAGTGCAGGCAGCACGCCCGGTGCAGGAGGCACGGCGAGTGCAGGCAGCACGGCGGACGCCGCCGCATCCGGCGCCCCGGGAATCACCCTCCCCGAAGGCACCCCGCCTGCCGCCCCCGGCAGCGCAGGCGGCACGACGGGTGCAGGCGACACAGCGAGTGCAGGCAGCACGCCCGGTGCGGGCGACACGGCGAGTGCAGGCGGCACGGCGGACGCCGCCGCATCCGGCACCCCGCGAATCACCCGCCCCGAAGGCACCCCGCCTGCCGCCCCCGGCAGCGCGGGCGACACGGCCGGTGCGGGCGACACGACGGGTGCGGGCGACACGGCCGGTGCAAGCGGCACGGCGAGTGCAAGCAGCACGGCGGACGCCGCCGCATCCGGCACCCCGCGAATCACCCGCCCCGAAGGCACCCCTCCCGGCTCAGGGCGTCCCGCCGGTGCAGGTGGCGCGGCAGGTGGTTCCGGGCGGCCCGTCAGTGGCAGTGTTCTCTTCCTCACCATCAATCACACCGCCCTCGACGGCCCCGCCTGCCTCCGCGTTCTCGCGACCGCCGCCGAGCTGTACGGCGGGCAGGACAACTCCCCCGCCGCGCCCCCGCTGCGTACGCCCTCGTCCTCCGCTCCCGAGAGTGCCGCGGACGTCGGCGACCCGCCCTCCGGCTGGGCTCCTCCCGCCCGCGTCCAGCGCGGCACCCCCGAGCCCTCCCCCGGCAACGGCATGCTCGTCGCCGAGCTGTCCGTGCCGCGGCGGCCCAAGGGGGCTCCGTTCACCGTGAACGATCAGCTCATGGTGGCGACCGCGCTGATGATCGCCCACTGGAACCGGGAGCACGGGGCCCGGCCGAAGCCGTTCCGGATCACCATGCCCGTCGACGACCGGACCCGGGACATGGACATGCCCATCGGGAACGGCACGCGGCTCGTCGAAGTGCCGTTCAGTGCCGATGAATTGACCTCCGAGGACTGGGGGCCGAAGGACATCGGCGCCCTCCTGCGCCGCACCGCCGACCGCACCCGCGCCCTCAAGGCCCTCCCCCGGCCCCAACTCGGCCGCGGCGCGGC
Organism: Streptomyces sp. NPDC044044; assembly: GCF_056434405.1. Taxonomy (NCBI): domain Bacteria; kingdom Bacillati; phylum Actinomycetota; class Actinomycetes; order Kitasatosporales; family Streptomycetaceae; genus Streptomyces; species Streptomyces sp. NPDC044044. Next base: position 164,729 of record NZ_JBWKFG010000004.1, read on the forward strand.
CCTCCTGACCTCGCCCGTCCTGCCCGTCGCCCTCAGGGCCGCCGTCACGCGCGGCCTGCGCAGAGCCGCGGCGCCCTGGACCTCCACCACACTGCTCAGCAACATCGGGCGCGTTCCGTACTCCCTCGACTTCGGTGACGCGGGACGCGCGCACGCCGTCTGGTTCTCCGCCCCCGCCCGCCTGCCGCGCGGCCTGACCGTGACCACGGCGTCCACCGCGGGACGCCTGCACGTCGCCCTTCGCTGGTCGAAGTCCCTGCTCAGCAGCGGCGACGGAGCCCATCTGCGCGACCTCTTCGAGCACTACCTCCACGCCACGGAGCACACGGAGCACACGGAGGAGGGGACCACGCCGTGACCAGTACCAGCACCAGGACCAGCACGAGCACCGCGCCCCGCGACCTGCGGGACTTCTACGAGGACCCCTCCGTCCCCGTCGCGTCCGGCGACGCCCGCAGCCTGCGCCAGGCCCGGATGCTCGCCGACGCCATCGGCCCCGCCACCGCCCGCACCTGTGTCGTCCTCGACATCGGCTGCGGCGACGGCACCGCGGCGGCGGCCGCCGCCCCGTTCCTCGCGGGCCATCGCGTCGTCGGCGTCGACTGGTCCCAGGACGCCCTCAAGCGGGCGCACGCACATCTTCCGTACGTCGTACGCGGTGAACTCACCGACGGAGGGCTCCCGTTCGGCGACGGTTCCGCCGACGCCGTCCTCTTCAGCGAGGTCATCGAGCATCTCGTCGATCCCGACAGCGCTCTCGACGAACTGCGGAGAGTGCTCAGGCCAGGGGGGCATCTGATGCTGTCCACACCCAACCTCGCCGCCTGGTACAACCGCGGGCTCCTGCTCGCAGGCGTGCAGCCCGTCTTCTCCGAGGTCAGTCTGCGCGGCATCCACGGGAGGCCGGGGAGCGAAGTCGTGGGGCATCTGCGGCTCTACACCGCCCGCGCGCTGCGGGAGTTCGTCGCCGCGTCCGGCTTCGACGTGGTGCGGGTCGCCGGTGCGCCCTTCCACGGCGTACCGCGTCCGCTGCGCGCCCTGGACCGGCTCGCCTGCGCCGTGCCGAGCGCCTCGTCGATCCTGCTGCTGCACGCCCGAAGGACGTAAGGCATGTGGTGGGGTGTGGCCGCGGCCCTCCTTGCGAACGTCCTCTACAGCACCGGGTTCGTCCTGGAGAAACGTGCCCTCACCGCGATGCCGTCCGTCAGCGTGCGCAGTCCGGCACGGCTGCTGCGGCAGGTCGTCTCCAGCCCGCTGTGGATCGGCGGATCGCTCGCGCTCGCCGCCGGGTTCGGCGCGCAGCTCGCCGTCTACCGGACGCTGCCGATCGCCGCCGCGCAGGGCATCTTCGTCTCCGGGCTCGTGCTCCTGCTGCTGCTCTCCTCCGTGCTGCTCGGGGAGCAGACGTCGGGGCGCGAGCGGTACGCCGTCGGGGCCATCCTCCTCGCGCTGCTCATGGTCGTCCTCTCGCTGAGCGAGGACGCGGACACCGTGAGCCGCAGCGCGCCCGTACCGCTCGTCCTCACGGTCTGTCTGCCCTCGCTCGCGGCGGGAGTCCTGCTCTACGGATCGGCCGAGCGGCGGGCCAAGCACCGGCACCGGCTCCCGACGACCGGGGTCGAGTACGGCGTCGCCGTCGGGCTCCTCTACGGCGTGAGCTCGCTCGCCATCAAGGGCGTGTCCAGCTATCTGACCACGCAGGATCTGGGCTCCGCGCTGCTCGACCTGCTGCGCTCCCCGTATCCGTATCTCCTGCTGTTCACCGGCGCGTTCGGCCTGGTCATGTCGCAGGCGGCGCTGCAGCGCTGCCGGGCCTCTCTCATAGTCCCCGTGTGCACGACGGTTACCGCGCTCTTCACCGCGGTACTCGGGACCCTGGCGTTCGGCGAGCCGCTGCCCGAGGAGCCGCTGCGGCTCGCCCTGCGGATCGCGGGCACGGCGCTCGCGGTGTCCGTGCTCCTCGCCATGCCCAAGCACGACGCACCCCCGCCTCAACCGACGCCCCCGACCAAGGAGTTGACGAGCTGATGAACCCCGAAGACCCGCTTCTGAAGATCCTGGCCTGTCCGCTGGACAAGGGGCCGCTGCATCTCCTGGAGCCCGCGGAACCCCTCGTGCCGCACGAGGTCCTCTACAACCCGCGCCTGCGCCGCCGCTACCCGATCATCGACGGCATACCGCAGCTGCTGCCCTCGTCGGGAGAGCAGATGTCGGAGGACGAGCACGAGCAGCTCCTGAAGCGGATCTCCCCGTGACGGGGCCCGAAAGGTCCGCGGCCAAGCCCCACAAGACCGTGGCCGCCCGCCTCGCCCCGCACCTCCCCGCCCGGCTGATCGCCTCCCTGGCCCGCCTCGTCTACCCCCGCTTCGAACCGGAGCTGGCCCGCCTCTCCGACCTCTGCCCGCGCGGCTGCTCCACGGCGGTGGACGTCGGCGGCTGGTACGGCCCCTGGTCGCGCCGCCTGGCCTCGCGTGCGCGCCGCGTGGTGACCGTGGAGCCCGTCCCGCATCTGGCAAGGCTCCTGGAGACCTCAACGCCCGCCAACGTCCGGGTGATCCAGGCCGCCGCCACCGACCGCCCCGGCACGGCCAGGCTCTGGCTGCCGCAGGGCGACCGTGGGGACCGCGGGGTCTCCTCGCTCATCCGCAGGGACATCCACGCCAAGGCGGTCGAGGTGCCCTGCCTCACCCTGGACGGGCTCGGCCTGCGCGACGTCGACTTCATCAAGATCGACGTGGACGGCAACGAACTGCCGGTCCTGCACGGCGCCCACGATCTGCTCACGCGTGACCGCCCGGCCCTCTTCATCGAGCTGGAGTCCCGTATCCAGCCGATCAAACCGATCATCGAGCTGCTCACCCGGCACCACGGCTACCAGGGCTGGGTCCTGCCCCACGACACGTGGCTGCCGCTGGTCGGCTTCGACCTGGAGGCGCACCAGAACGACACGTCGTACGTCGTGTCGCAAGGGCTGCTGCGCAGGGTGCTCACGCCGCGCAGGCCCCGGTACGTCAACTCGGTGCTCTTCCTTCCCGACGGGCGCCGCCCGGGAGCCGCGGTGGTGCGCGACCATGGAGCGCATGTCCGCTAGCTCCGCCCACGGCCCCACCTCATCGGGCCCGTTCACCCCTCTCGACTTCCAGCTGGTCCTGTTGCGCCGCATGGCCGACCACAATCCGGACCTGGTGGAGGCGGCCCGCCACGAGCTCGGCGTCTCCATCGCGCAGATGCGCGAGGCCAACCGCCGCTGGCAGGCGATGAGCCGCTCGGCCGGCTCGCGCGGGGCGGTCTCCCGCTACCGCTCGGTGCTCGGCGCCCCCGAGGCCACCGTGCCCCGCCGGATCGGCGACCTGGAGTGCGAGGCCCTGCTGTGGCCGGTGCCGCTCTGGCCGGACCTGCGCTTCGAGGTCCTGCGCGCACCGAACGGCGCGGTGTGGAACGAGTGGCTGATCCGTGCGCCCGGCGCCCCGGGGCCGACGCTCCATACGCTGGACGACCTCACCCCCTGGTCGTGCACGGTGGACGAGGCCGCCCGCGCGTTCGCCCCGGCCCGCCCGATGGAGGGCACGGCGCCCACGCGCTGGCGGCTCGCCTTCACCGCGCCGGACGGGGCCGGTCAGCCGCGGCGCTGCGTCGCGGAGTTCACCTGGGGGCTGCTGCAGCGGCTCTCGCTGCCGGACTCCCCCGACGGCGGCTGACGCCTCAGGGCCACCGCCCCCACCATCAGCGCCAGGGTCACCAGGAGCGCGCTCACCCACAGCGGCGAGCGGTGGCCGAGCCCCGCCGAGAGGGCGATGCCGCCGCCCACGGGACCGATCGCGGCGCCCACGTTCAGCGCGGCCGTGGCGAAGCCGCCCGCGAGCGTGGGGGCGCCGGTCGCCGCGTACAGCGCCTGGGTGATCAGCGCGGAGCCGACGCCGAAGGACAGCGCGCCCTGGACGAGGACGAGTACGACGGCCGCCACCGGATTCCCGGCGGTCAGCGCGAACAGCACCCATCCGGCGAGCAGCGCCACCGCGCCCGTGAGCAGGAACGGCACGGGCCGCGCGTCGGCGAACCGCCCCGAGGCCGTGACCCCGACGAACGACCCCAGGCCGAAGAGCGCGAGCAGCGCGGGCACCCAGCTCTCCGAGAAACCGGTGACGTTGGTGATCACCGGCGAGAGATAGGTGAACGTGCAGAAGGTCGCGCCGTTCACCAGCGCCCCCAGGAGCAGGGTCACCAGGAGGCGCGGCGCACGCAGCGACCGCAGCTCCCCGCGCGCGCCGGCCCCCTTGCTGTCGGGCGCACCGGCGGGCACGGACCGCAGGATGGCGAGGAGGGCGGGCACCGACACCAGGGCCACCGCCCAGAAGGCGGACCGCCACCCCCAGAACTGCCCGAGCAGCGCGCCGCCGGGCACGCCCGCGACACAGGCGAGGGTGACGCCGCCGAGCAGCACGGACGTGGCCCGCCCCTTGGCGTTCGGTTCGACCATGCCGACGGCGGCGACCAGGGCCACCGCGAGGAACCCGGCGTTGGCGAGGGCGCCGACGACCCGGGTCGCGAGCAGCACGGCGAAGCTGCCGGTCAGCGCTCCGACGGCATGGACGAGCAGGAAGACGGCCAGGAGGGCAAGCAGCGCGGTCCTGTGCGGCCACCGGCGGCCGATGAGGGCCATCACCGGCGCACCGATGATCATTCCCACGGCGAAGGCCGAGGTCAGGGTGCCCGCGGTCGAGAGGGACACGTCGAGGTCGGCGGCGATGTCGGGGCCGAGACCGGAGAGCATGAACTCGGATGTGCCTTGCGCGAAGACGGCAAGGCCGAGCATGTAGAGAGCAAAGGGCATGAGAGGACTCCGCACCCACGTCAGGGGTCGACAAGGCGGCGGCTCAGCCGTGCGGCTGCCGCGCCAAGGAGAAAAGGGGATGTCGGTCCGCGCTTCGGCGATGGATCCGGTGACGTGAGAGAGGGCCACCGGACATGCCGGCCGGTGGCTAGAGTCTGTCGGACTCGGGACTGGACATGGCCGCAGGCTAATCAGGCCCCACGCACCACGTCCACCCGGTTAACTCGCGGCGGTCAGGATCTCCTCGGTCACGGCGGCCGACGAGTCCTGGTGCAGGAAGAGGAAGAGGTTCGGCTCGACGAGTTCGAGCTCCATGACGCAGGGCGCGCCATCCTCCGCGTCGTCGACGAGGTCCACGCGCGCGTACAGCAGCTCGGGCGAGCCCGGGACGGCGGCCAACGCCCGCTCGGCGAGGTCGAGTTCGGCCGGGGTCGGCTGCCATGGGCGCAGGTCGGGGTGCGGCATCTTCTCGTCGTCGTACGCCGTGCCGGGCGCGAGCACCGCGCCCTTCTGTATGGCGTGCAGGAACCGCCCGCCGACGTAGACGAGCGCGCGTTCGCCGGTCTCGTCGATGCGCGGCATGTAGGGCTGCACCATCGCGGTGAGGCCTTCGCCGTGCATGCGCTCGATGTGCGCCGCGGCGGCCTCGTACGCGCCCTTCTCGTAGCGGGCGGCGTAGCGCGCGCCCGCGCCGGACGTGGGCTTGACGACGAACTCGCCGTCGTCCGGTATCTCCACGGTGTCGCCGGGTGCCAGATAGCGGGTCGGCACGACGGGAATCCCGGCCGTCGCGAGATCCTCCAGGTACCGCTTGTCGGTGTTCCACCGCACCACGGACGCCGGATTGGCCAGGACGGTGAGCCGCGCGACACGGCCCGCCCAGGCCACGAACTCGGTGACGCGCTCGCTGTAGTCCCAGGCGGACCGGATGACGACGAGGTCGAAGCCCTCCCAGTCGACCCTTGGGTCGTCCCAGGACACGGTGGCGACTTCCGCGCCCGCCGCGCCGAGCGAACGTGCCAGCTCGGGGAGGTCACGGTCGAGGCCGGTCTCCAGCTGGGGCCTGCTGGTGACCAGGGCGATCGTGGGGCGGTCGGGTGACACGGAGGCCTCCAGGGTTCGATGATCCGCCCCGCAGGCTAACAACTTCTCGACGTGCTCCCGACAAGGCCCTTGCCCAGGTCAGCGCGGCGGTGCGGCGCCGCGATCAGTGGGGCCCCTCGACGAGCCGCAGCACGGCCCTGAGCCCCCGCACCGCACCCGGCACCGCACCCCCCGGCAGTACATAGGCCCGCAGCCCGGCGCCCGCGGCCCCGCCGTCCTTGGCGGGGTGGTCGCCGACCATCAGGGTGTCGGCAGGAGCCACGCCCAACTCCGCGCAGGCGTGGCCGAAGAGCCGCGGATGTCGTGTTCGTACGAGTGGACCCAGCTGCCGAACCAGCGGTCGAGGCCGTGCCGGGCGAACGTCGGCCGCAGATCCCAGCCGACGTCACTGACCACCCCGAGCTCGATGCCGCGCGCGTCGAGCTCGGCCAGGGTGCGCTCGGCGTCCGCGTACGGCAACCAGTGCTCGGGAGAACGGAGTTAATCGTAGAGAACCCCGGCGAAGGGGGCGAGAGCGGGAGCCGAGGCGTACCACGTGGTGAACGCGTGGCGGTGGGCCTTGGACGACACGTCGCGTGCGTGCTGGGCCTCGATCACGGCGGGGTCCGAGAGGCCCGCGGCGAGCGAGGTGAGGATGGCGTCCATCTCCCGCTCGCCCACCGGGTCGGGCAGTGCGGCGCGGATGCGGTCCTCGTACGACCGGACCTGGAACAGCGTCCCGGAGAAGTCGAAGAGCACTGCCCTGGGGCGCGTCACCGGGGCGGGGGCCACGGCGCGGAGCGGGCCCTCGGGGCCACAGACGGGCGGGAGCTGGGGAGTTGGCATGGGATCTCCCTATCGGCCGCCGCGTAAAGCCGCGATGAGGATCCGCGCGGCGCGACCTCGAACACGCGGCGCCCCGCTGGAGCGGGGCGCCGGTGCCGCATCCGCCCGGGGAGGACGCGGAGGACTCGGTCGAGGCACAGGCCTCAGAGGATGAAGACGCTCTGGGCCGTCTCCGTGTGGTACGTCTCGCCCGGGTGGACGAGCCACTCGACCTGGCCCGTGCAGCCGGGGCCGGAGTGCACCTCCGCGATCGCGTCGGTGTGGTTGGTCACCGAGGACGGGAACCAGTCGATGGGGTAGCAGCCGCTCGGATCCTCGTGCGCCTGGCCGTTGACGATCAGGACGCCCTCCGCCGCGTACGCCGATCCCGGCACCGCCACCGCCAGGCTCGCGGCGGCCGCGAGCGCCCCCAGGGCCACGGCCATGCGTCGTCGCATCATGGTGAGATCTCCATCCACCGTGCGGACCGCTCCCGACGCGACCCGCTGGGTCACCTACAGTATTGGATCAGACACTCTTCGTATCCGGCGCGTGGAGGCATCTGCCACTGACACGTGCGCCGTTCACTTCCCTTCACCGCTCGGTCACGCCACTCGCGCACCACGGTCACCAATCGGCCCAACTGGGCCATTTACAACGCGAGTTCGTATGATGCGGCCATGGCAAGTCACGGGGATCTCATAGCGGGGCGCTACCGCATCACGACGCCGCTCGGGCGCGGCGGCATGGGCACGGTCTGGCGGGCGGAGGACGATCTCCTGGGCCGCGCCGTCGCGGTGAAGGAGCTGCACGTCGACGCGGGACGGTCGGCCGCCGACGCGGCGGCCCTGCGCGAACGCACGCTGCGCGAGGCGCGCTCGGTCGCGCAGGTGAAGCACCCCGGCATCCTGGTCCTGCACGACGTCGTCCAGCACGCCGATCAGCCCTGGCTGGTGATGGAGCTGATCGACGGCCGCTCGCTCGCCGACCGGATGGCCCTGGAGGGCCCGGTCCCGCCCGCCGAGGCCGCCCGCATCGGCCTCGCCCTGATCGCCGCGCTGCGCGCCGCGCACACGGCCGGGGTGCTGCACCGCGACCTCAAGCCCGCGAACGTGCTCCTGGAGGCGGGCACGGAGCGCGCGGTGCTCTCCGACTTCGGGATCGCGCAGGTGGCCGGGCAGACGACGCTCACCGAGACGGGCGCGTTCGTCGGCTCGCCCGAGTACACCGCCCCGGAGCGCATGTCGGGCAAGCGCACCGGCCCCGAGTCCGATCTGTGGTCGCTCGGTGTGCTGCTCTGCGCCGCCGTGGAGGGCGAGTCACCGTTCCACCGCGACTCGGTGGCGGGGGTCCTGCACGCCGTCGTCATGGACGAGATCAGGATCCCGGACTCGGCGGGACCGCTGACTCCCGTCGTACGCGGCCTCCTCGAACGGGATCCCGAGCGGCGGCTCGGCGCCGACGAGGCCGAGCAGGCGCTGCGCGGCTTCCTGGTGGAGGAGCGGATGCCCACCGTGCCCCGCACGCCGGTGCCCGCCGAGCCCGCGCGGCCGTCACCGCCCGACGAAGCGATCGTGCTCGGCTCCGTCCCCGCGCCGGCCGCGCGCCCCCGGATCCGTACGGCACTCCTGGCCGGCGCACTGGTCGCCGCGCTCGCGGCGGGCGGCACCGGCACCTGGCTCCTGACCCGGGACGACTCCGGCACGAGGTCGGAGGCGAAGGGAAGCGGGGGCGCCGCGGACGAGGTGCGCGAGAAGCAGGAGACCAAGGAGCCGGGCAAGAAGCCGTCCAAGAGCGCCGACAAGCCGAAGAACCCCGGCAAGAACGGCAAGAAGAGCCCCGCCGCCCCCAAGCCCTCCCCCGAAGGCACCGGCAAGGCCACCCCGGCCGGCACGGCCGCCCCCGCCGATCCTGACGAGCCCGCCGACGACCCGGCCCCCGCGGGCTACCGGACGGTCTCCGACCCGACCGGCTTCAAGATGGTGACGCCCACCGGCTTCGCCCGCTCGTCCGAACCTCCCCGCGTCTTCTACAACTCGGCGGACAACGCCTTCCGCATCGGCGTCCACCCCCAGCCCCTGGCCCCGGAAGGACCGCTCGCGGTGATGCGGCAGGCACACAAGGACGGCCCGTCGGACTACCCCGGCTACCGCGACGGTTCGGTCCGGGAGACCACGCACAACGGCCACCCCGCGGCCGTCTGGGAGTTCACCTGGGACGGCGGCTCCGGGGACGGCGGGCCGCGCCGCACCTTCGACCTGAGCTGGGACGAGGGCGGCAAGATGTACGACCTGTGGGTCTCCGCGCCCGCCGGTCAGGCGGCGAAGGGCGAGCGTCACTTCGTCGAGGCGCACCGGTCCTTCACGCGGACGGGCTGACGGCCCTCAGGCGCCGCTCGCCCCGCGCATCAACTCGGCACGCAGCGTGGGCAGATGGCCGTGCTCCACGTCCTTCACGGCGGTGACCAGGGTGACCGGCCCGTCCGCCGCCAGTTCACGCAGGTGCTCGATGGCGTCCTGCTGCTCCGGCCCCGCGAGCTCGGCGCGGTAGCGGCGCCCGAACTCCTCGTACTGGTCGCGGTGTTGATGGAACCAGGTCCGCAGCTCGCCTGAGGGCGTGACCTCCTTGAGCCATTCGTCGACGGCCGCCCGCTCCTTGGAGACGCCGCGCGGCCAGAGCCGGTCGACCAGGACGCGCACGCCGTCCGCCTCGCCCGGCGGATCGTGCACACGGCGCACGGGGAACGTCTCGACGGCCTTCATGTGCCCATCGTCGCGCCCCTCCCGGCCCTTCGCATCTCGAAAATGCGAACAGGGGAGCAGTTGTTCCCTGGAACAGGTGATCGTCGCGCCAGGGATTGCATGTGACGCATGTGATTGACGATGATTACGGAACGCAAGCAACGGGCTGCAGACCGTAGTTGCCGCGTTCCCGGTCCATGTCCCATACGAGGACCGGCAGTTGAAAGATCCTGAGCACGTCCCACAAGGAGAAGCACCACCATGAACATCATCACTGACGTCGTCGCCGGTATCGCCCACTTCCTCGGCTGGCTGGTCTGACGTCACCCGTAGTTCCCGCAGCGACGCCGCCTCCCCCGTCCCACGGGAGGCGGCGTCGCCGCGTCGGGGCACGCCCGGGGAGAAGGTCAGCGCGTCGGATCCGGATAGAAGTCCCGCGCCGCTCCCTTGCCGTCCTTCGCCTTGCCGAGCAGGCTCCCCGGATACTCCACGAGCCAGTAGCTCGCCGTCCCGACCGCCAGGGCGACGGCGAGGACGATCAGCGCGGCGAACGGGAAGCCCGCCCGACCGGTCGGCACGAGGCCGGACTTGATGAGCTGGAGCATCACCGGCTCGTGCCAGATGTAGAGGCTGTAGCTGATCAGCCCGACCGCCGTCACCCAGCGCGCCCTCAACAGGACGTGCCGGCGCACCTGTTCATGCGGGCGGACGTGCAGCGTGGCGTAGAGCAGCGCGAACCACAGCAGGGCAGCGATCGGGTGGTAGAAGGTGTGGGCGAAGTTCTCCGGCTCGGCGAGGTACGACAGGGCGTAGAGCCCCGCGAGCGCCGCCACCGCGAGGGGCACCGTCGCCCGCGCGCTCAGCTTGCCCCGCTCCCCGAGCGCCACGAGCAGCACCGCGAGCGCCATGCCCGCCGCGAAGCCCCCGAAGCGGGCCTGCGGACCGAAGTACACCGGCCAGTCGGTGTGCGGCACCCCGACGGCGTAGTGCGCGACGGAGATCCAGACCAGCGGCAGTACGAAGAGCGCCGCGCACCCCGACAGGCATACGGCGACCCGCGCCCGCCGCGTCGCGAGCCGCTGGCACACCCGCACCGCGAGCGGCCCGAGCGCCACGAGCGCCAGATAGAAGGCGACCTCAAGGGAGAGGGACCAGGTGGGCCCCAGGGTGTAGAAGATCCGCTCCTGGTCGAAGACGTGCGTGAAGGTGAGGTGCCCGACCAGGTCGCGCCAGTCGCCCGGCAGCGTCGGGTTGCGGCTCGCCCAGACGACGAGCACCGCCAGGAAGTACAGCGGCAGGATCCGGACCGCCCGCCGGAAGAGGAAGGCCCTGCCCGTGCGGATCGAGCCTCCGTCGATGGCCGCGCGGGCGTACGACAGCGTGAGCAGATACGCGGACATCACGAAGAAGAGGTCGATCACCTCCAGCGAGACCAGCGCGCCGACCCACGGGCTCTCGACCGGTGGGTGCGCCCCCGCGGCGTCGTACGTGTAGTACTCCTGCCACACGTGGAAGAGGACCGTGCTCAGGGCGGCGAGGCCGCGGAATCCCTGGAGTTCGAGCGCGCGCCCGCGGGAGGCGGGAGGAGCGGGGGCCACCACGCCGGGGGGCCGCGGCGCGGTCAGCGTGCTCATGCCCGCACCGCCGGCTCCGCGACCGCCTCCGCCTCGGGAACGGCGGCGCGCGGCGTGACCCGCCACTGCCGGTCGCCGAGCGCCTCCTTCAGATGCGCCTGGCGCGCCACCATGTTCTTGAAGTGGGTGTAGAAGAACGTCGACACGAACAGATAGCGCCAGAACCACGCCTTGCGGCGCCGCAGTTCGGGCACCGCGAGCCGCCACGCGAAGGCCGCCTGTGCCACCCCTGCCGACATGGTGAACGCCGCCGCCGTCAGGCAGACGGGCACCGCCCAGTCCAGCCGGTCGGCGCCGCCCGCGCGCCAGGCCGCGTGCGCCAGGATCGGCAGGATCTGGAGCGTGAGCCACGGCTGGACCTCGCGCCAGCCGAGCAGCATGAAGAGGCCCGCCTTCTGCCTGCGCGAGTACACCGGGGAGCGCAGCGCGCCCCACAGGTGCCGCAGCGAGACCTGGAGCCAGCCCTGCGCCCAGCGCGAGCGCTGGTTCCACAGCGGGCGCAGCAGCGTCGGCGCCAGCTCGCGCGAGATGAGCGTGCGGTCCATGGCGAACCGCGCGCCTTCGTTCAGGGCACGCAGGGTGGAGTCGATGTCCTCGGTCAGCATCGAGCCGTGCATCCGGGTCCTGGCGAGCAGATCCGTGCGCCAGAAGCCGTTCGAACCGCCGAAGACCCCGAAGCCGTACATCCTGGTCCGTCCGGGATGGCTGACCGCGTAGATCGTCTCGAACTCGACGCCGACCGTCCTCGCGACCCACGAGCTGTCGCCGTTGCGGATCACGCAGTGGCCCTGGACGACGTCGTAGCCGTTGGACAGCCAGTCCCACGCGTGCCGGAAGGCGTTCGGGGCGGGGTGGTGGTCGGCGTCGAAGATGCCGACGAACTCGCCGTGCACCCGTGTGACCGCCGCGTTGATGTTCTGCGCCTTGGACGTGCTCCCTGCCACCGGGAGCAGCACGAGGCGCGGATCGCGGTCCGCCATGGCGCGCAGGGTGTCCTCGACGGGCAGCGGGTGCGGGGTGTTGTAGGCGAGGACGATCTCCAGGTCGCCCGGGTAGTCGAGCCGCAGGAACGACTCGACGGTGTCGACGATCGTCGCGGCCTCGTTCGGCAGGTACGCGGCGATGACGGCGCTCGCGGACGGATAGGGCTGGCCAGGCCGCTGCGGCCTGGGCGTCGCGTCCAGCGAGAACAGGCACTCCAGCATGATGAGCAGTGCGGAGAGCACGAGCCCCGCCACGACCACCCAGTACGCGAACCCGGCCGCGTCCCAGCCCAGTTCGTACGCCTGCTGGTAGAGCACGAACGGCACGCCCACGCCGAGCACCAGCGGAAGCACCGGGGACAGCAGCCGGGTCGCCCAGGTGAGCAGCGCCCGCAGCCCTGCGCGGGCCCGTCGGTGGCCGTGCGGGGCGCTCGTGCGCATCCACGGCTCGTAGCGGACGGGGCGCAGGTCCCGGTGGCGCACGGCCTCGGACACCGCGTCCCGCGCGTGCTCGGCCGCCCGGGTGTGGTCGGCGTAATCGGCGAGCGGGGTCCAGCCGACGGCCGGGGTGAGCCGGACGTTCTCGTCGGCGACGACGAAGCGCGTCCCGGCCACGGACACCGCGAACTCCCGCAGGCTCCGCGTGGCGGTCTCCTCGTCGATACCCGGCATGAGCACGAGGAGCTGCCCGGCCTCGTCCCAGCCGAGCCGGTCGCACACGCCGCCCAGGCGTTCCGCGACCCCGGCGAGCCGCTCGGCCACCTCGCGCCGCACACGCGGCCCGAGCCGCGTCTCCAGGGCCGCCATCTCGGCGACGCCGACGACGGCGAGGACGCCGCCGCGCCGGGCGGCGGACGGACGGCCGAGCTCGCGGTCGAGTTCGTCCATGAAGTGAGGGCCCGAGTAGAGGCCGGTGCGCGGATCGCGCAGCAGGTTCTCCACGGGGACCGGGACGCGGTGCAGCTTGGCCGCTATCCGCGCCGACAGCTCACGCGGGTCACAGGCCTCCGGCAGGCAGTCGTCGGCGCCGTGCCGCAGCAGATCGGCGACGGTGGCGGGGGCGGGGGTCCTGGCCGCCGTGACCATGAGCAGCGGAAGCGCCTGCCCTGCCGGGTCGGCGCGGACCTCGCGTATGACGTCGAGGCCCTGGCCCCGGCCGTCGGGGCCGTCGTCGAGGGCCACGATCGCGTCCGGTGGCGCCTGCCTGACCTGGCGGTGCACGTCGCCGGGGACGGCGTGGGTGACGTCGTACCCGGTGAGTCTCAGGGTCCGGGTGAGCAGTTCACGGCTCGGGCCCGGTGAGCCGACGGCCAGGATGTGGCCGCCGGCCGGTGGTGTGGAGGAAGGGGGCGGTGGTGTGGGAGAAGGGTGCGGTGTCAGCACCGGTGTGACGGGCATCTATGTGGTCCCATCCTGTTCGGATTGTGGGGGGAGGACCGCTTGGTTTTCGATGGTTCTCGTTGAGCCGCCAACTGGCCCTGAAACAGGGGCCAATCGGTCACATCAGCCTCAACGATCACTGTGACACCGCACCTTCACTGGCGTAACGCTCTGATTACGTCCCCGTGTAGAGGTGGGGAGCGAGCAGAGCGGGTCCTCTACCGCACCCCCACCGCCCGCACGATCTCCTGCGTCACCGTCCCGCCCCGGTCGTCACTGGCCGAGGCCCGCAGCGAGATGAACTCGGCGGAGGCAGGCACCTTCAGCTTCCCGTCCCACGCGGCCTTGCGGCCGTCCCGGTCAAGGCCGACGCCCTTCCAGCTCTTCCCGTCGTCGTACGAGACCTCCAGCTTGCCGCCCCCGACGGCCCCCGTGTCCACGGCTCCCTCGACGTACTCGGAGAAGATCCCGACGTCCACGGAACGCCCGCCACGGACATCGCCCGCGAGGTCGGTGTCCACGTCGAACCCGAGGTTCAGCATGGGCAGGAAGGCCTTCCGGTCACCCGCCGTCTCCTTCGACTTGAAGGTCCACTCCGAGTGGCCCTTCGTGGCGAGCCGCCACCGCTCGGGATCCAGCGTCGTGTCCGTCACGACCTTGTACGTCGTCAGCGCCGGATTCGCGTCCCACACGTAGGCACCGGAACTCTGCCGCCGGTCGACCAGCTCGCCGTCCGCGTACACCTCGGTGAACTGCGTCATCGAGTCGTCGTTCCACACGTCACCGAACCCCGTGTGATCGGGACCGGAGTCACCCCACCCGGGCACGTTGAACTCCAGCGTGTTCCCGTACCGCTGCTGCCCCCAGCCGAGGCCCGTCCCCAGCCACGGGTGCCACACGGGCTTGAACCAGTTCAGCTCGCCGTGCTTGCCGCCCCGGTAGCGGACCAGTCCGCTCCGCTCCTCCAGGGCGCCCGGCCCGACCGACACCGACTCGTGCCACAGCTGGCCCGCGCCCGTGGACGCGTAGTCCGTCCGCTCGACCGGGTAGTCGATCTTCTCCTGGAATCCGATCCCGACGGCGAAGGTGTCTGTCAGCGAGTAGCGGAACTCGCCGCCCGCCACCGGCTTCACCGCGTGGAACTTCGTGTCCAGGACCGCGAGTTCACGCTTCGACGGCTCGTAGGTCAGATCCCGGGGCACCGCACCCTTGTGGCCCTCCGACACGTCGTAGACGTACGGCGTGCGCGATGTCGCGGTGGTCTCCACCGACTTCCCCGCCTTCGCCGCCGCGCGCAGCCGCGCGCCGTCCGCCGCGTCGACCGTGCCGATCTGCAGCGGCCGGTCCGCGTTGTCGTCCGTGCCGAACCACGCGTTGAGCCGCCCCGGCACGTCATCGGTCACGAACAGGGCCTTGACGCCCGCGTCCTGGGCCGCCTGGCCGAGCGCGGCAGGGGTCACATCGGCATCGGCCGACCGCCGCACGATGACGGCCTTGCCCTTCACGTCCTTGCCCGCGTAGTCGGCCGCCGTGCCGCCGCCCACGTCCACGATCCGCAGCCTGCTCCTGCCGTCGGTCACCGTGCCGCCGGGCTGCGCGACCACCCGGTCGAGGCCCTTCACGTCCAGGGCCGGCTTGCCCAGGCGCCAGACGGTGCGGTACTCGAAGCTGCCGTCGGCCACCTCGGCGGTGGGTGCGGCGAAGATGCTGTCGTACTTGACGGGCACCTGGACCGCGCCCATCAGCTCGGCGCCGTTCGCCTTCCGGTCGTACTCCATCAGGAGCTGGCGGGTCTCCGTCCGCTTGCCGACGTCCACCCCGACCTCGCGCAACTTGCGTCCGTCCAGGGTGACTTCGCGGTCCTGGTCGAGGACGATCTCGGGCGCGGCGAGGAAGCCGAGGCCCAGGGAGTCCTTGCCCTTGCTGCCGCGCACGTCGAGGAAGGAGGACAGGGCGTACGTCCCGGGCTTCAGGCGCAGCTCAAGAGTGCCGGATTCGCCGACCTCCGCCTGGACGGGGTCGACCTGCTCGGCGAGCCGCTGGAGCACCAGACCGGCTCCGGTCGCCGCGCCGTCACGGTCCTTTACGTGGACGGTGAGCGTGTACCGCTCCTCCTCCTTGACCAGGCCGAACGCGGTGTGCGCGACCGGCTTCCCGGCGGCGCTCGCGACGATGCGGCCACTGGTGTTGCCGACGGGCGCCTTCGCGCCGTCACCGGTCACCTTTGTCGACGCCGTGCCGTGCGCGGGCACGGTGAGCGTCTTGTCGGCGAGGGTGGCGACGCCTTCCGCCGCGCCTTCGGCGGCGAGGCTCAACTCCACCGCCGCGTCGGAAGAGTTGGTGTAGGTCACCGTCCTCGTCACGGGCTTGTTGTCCCCGTACGGCCAGGAGTAGAAGCCGAGGTCGGCGCTCCCGCTCGCGGTGACCTGCGCGTCGACGGCGTCGGGCACACTGACGCGACCGGCACCCAACTCATACGCGGAAGCGTCCAGTTGCGCCGAGGTCGACATCAGCGCGTCCTTGAGGCGCGCACCGCTCCAGTCCGGGTGCTTCTCGGCGAGCAGGGCGGCGACGCCCGCGACGTGCGGGGTCGCCATCGACGTACCGCTCATCTCGGCGTAGAAGCCCTCGCCACCGACGAGCTGCGAGCGGGCGGCGAGGATGTCCACGCCCGGTGCCGACAGGTCGGGCTTGAGCGCCTGGTCCCCGCTGCGCGGGCCCTGGCTGGTGAAGTACGCGGCCCGGTCGGCGGAGTCGACCGCGCCGATGGTCAGCGCGGAGTCCGCGGCGCCGGGCGAGCCGATCGAGGAGGGGGCGCCGGTGTTGCCCGCGGCGATGACGAAGAGGGCTCCGGTGTCCTTCGAGAGGGTGTTGACGGCGGCGGCCATCGGGTCGGTGCCGTCGCTCGCCTCCTGCGAACCGAGGCTCATCGACACGACCTTGGCGCCGACGTCCTTGGCCGCCCACTCCATTCCGGCGATGATCTGCGACTCGCTGCCGGAGCCCTCGTCGCTGAGCACCTTGCCGACGGAGAGCGCGGCGCCGGGGGCCACGCCCTTCTCCTTGTCGGCCTCGGACTCGGCGCCGCTGCCGCCGACGGTCGAGGTCACATGGGTGCCGTGGCCGTTGCGGTCGGCGACCTCCTCGCCCGGGATGAAGCTCTTCGTGGCGTCCACGCGGTCCTTGAGACCGGGGTGAGTGAGATCGACACCCGTGTCGAGGACGGCGACCTTCACACCCTTGCCGGTGAGCCCGGCCTCCCAGGCCTTGGGGGTGCCGATCTGTTCGTTGCTCTGCGCCATGTCCGCCTCGACACGGCCGTCGAGCCAGATCTTGTCGATGCCGTCGGCCAGACGACCGTTGCCCGAACCAGCCGCAGCACGCGACGACTTGGAGGACCCTGACGTGACGTCCCGCCAGAAGGCCCCGGGCCCGTCGGCCTTCACCGCCACACCGCCCACGCTCGGCAGCGCGCGCACCTTGTCGGCGCCACGGGGCGTCGCCGCGCCCGCGTCGCGGCGCGCGCTCTTCTCGTACGTGACGATGAGCGGCAGCGCGCCGCCCTTCTTGCCCCCGAGCCCCTGGCGCATCAGCTCCGTCACGTCGAAGAGCCGCTTGTCGAGGGTGCCCGCGCTCAGATAGGGCCGCGCCTCGTCCGGTACGACGGTGATGCGGTCGCCCGCGATCTCGCTCCGTACGGCTCCGGTAGCCCCGGCGGGCCGGTCGACGGTGACGGTCTTCTTGCCGCCGCCGAGTTCCGTGACGGTGACCTTGTCGCCCGTCACCAGGGTGACCGTGTGGGCGGCGCGGGCCGCGGGGGTGGCCTGCGGCGCGTCGGAAGGAGCCGCGTGGGCGGCCTGCCCTGCCGGAAGGAGCGCGCACGCGAGGCCGACGGCCGGGAGCAGCCTCGCTCTTCGCCACGCGGGTGATCGGGTCATGGGTGCCCTCTCTTCGTCGGACCCGGGCGGGGGTGGTTCCCGGGTGCTGCGAAGAGTGTCGGGGGGCTTGTGTTGCCGGGGTGTTGACGGGTGCTGGCGGGAAGCCGCCAGGGCACCTTCCCGCCAGCACCCCGCGCACGGCTGCGTTGCCCCGGACTTGGCTGACAGGCGCAAGGATCTTCCGCAACAATGCAGTTGGCAGGCGGTGGGGCACAGGTACGACGGGGGCGTTGATGGACGATCTGGTGGAGTTCACGACCGACGACGGCGCGCACGTCGTCATGGCCGACGTGGAGGACATGCACGGCTCCCGCCTCATCTCCCGCGGCGAAGGCCCCGCCCGTGCGGTCCGCACCTTCGAGGAGTCACTCGCCGGGGCACGCGCCGCCGCCGAGTCGGCGCTGCGGGTGTTCCGTGACGGCAGCCTGCGCCCGGACTCGGTGGAGATCGAGTTCGGCGTGCGGATGTCGGCGGAGGCCGGCGCGGTGATCGTGAAGGGCACGGCGGAGGGCCACTTGGTGGTACGCCTCGCGTGGACCCCTCAAGGGCCCGCAGCCACCACCGTCGCACCCCCGCCGGAGGCCACCCCCACCCCATGAACAGCGCATCGTGGCATGCCCGCATCGGGTGCGGCGGCGAGGTCGGCGCCGGGTTCCTGGTGTCCGAGCGGCACGTCCTCACCTGTGCGCACGTCGTCCGGGGCAGCGGCACCGCGCCCGTCACCGTCTCCTTCCCGCACCGCGACGACCTCGGCGAGGTGACCGCCGCCGTCGGCGCGCACGGCGGCTGGGACGGGCGCGGTGACGACCTCGGTGATCTCGCCGTCCTGGAGCTGGAGCACGCGGTGCCGGTGCGGCCCGCCGAGTTCGCGGCGCCGGAGGACGCGTACGCCGAACCGCGTCCCCGGCTCCTGGTGTACGGATTCCCCAAGGGGTACCGCGAGGGCACCCTCGCCGAGTACCGCGCCACCGCCGCCCAGCGGATCGCCGACGAGTGGGTCCAGCTGGAGGCGTGGAGCGCCCACGGGCAGCCCCTGGCTCCGGGGTTCAGCGGCGCGGCGGTCACCCTCGCGGACAGCAACCGGGTCGTGGGCATGGTGTCGGCGGCCACCCGCGCGTCCAGCGGCGTACGCAACGGACGGATGCTGCCCACCTCCGTCATGGCCCGCTACTGGCCCCCGCTCGGCGACCTGGTCCCCACCCCCGGCCACCACCGGGCGGCGAAGGAACGGCTGCGGGCCCTGGTGGACCGGGCGGCAGGCACCGGCGTCGCCCGCGACCCGGAGCGGCTGTACCGCGACGCGGTGGGCCCGCTCGGCCCACCCGTGCCGCCGGAGGGCTTCGGCTCGCTCTGGTCGGCGGCCTGGTACGTGCTCTCGGAGGTCGAGGAACCGGACGCGGTGACGCGCCTCGCCGACCGCCTCGCGGGCCTGCTCGAAGCGCCCACGGCTCTCGCCCCGCCGCCGCCCGGCGAGCGCGGTGAACCCAGAGCGCCCGGTGAACGCGGCGAGCGCGGCGAGCGCGGTGAACCCGGTGAGAGCCGGGAGTTGCCCGTCTGGTCCCCCATCCTCATCGAGATCGACCACAGCGGCGCGGGCGACGACCAGCTCCTGGTCGAGGTGTCCGCGTACCGCGAGGGCCTGCGCCACCCCGTCGGCTCGCACACCGTGGCCGCCGGACACGTCCGCCGTTACGTCCAGGAGCGCGTCGACGACGCCTTCTCCCATCTCACCCCCGGCACGGACGAGTTGCTGGCCTTCGTGCTGCCCCGCGCGCTGCTCAACTTGCCGGTGGCCCAGTGGGAGTGCGGTGCGGACGACCCGACCCCGCTCGGCTGCTCGTACCCCCTGGTCGTGACCGACCGGTCGCGCCGCAAGGGCGGTCTGCGCCACCGCCTCGCCCGACAGTGGGAGCACCTGGACGAGCGCCCCACGACCGTCCTGCACCGCATCGAGTGCGGCACCCAGGAGAAGCCGAACAAGCTGAGGTTCCGGCTGCGGCGTGACGGCGCGGATCTGGCGGGGTTCGCGGCGCCGCCACGCGCCGGGCGCACCGGGCCCGACGCCGACGTGACGCACTTCGACGTCTCGCTCACCGCGCCGGTGCCGGTGCTCCTGTGGCCGCGCACGGGCTGCGAGGACTCCGAGCACCACACCGACAAGGGCTGCGCGGGCTCCGACTTCCTCGACCGCATCGCCGCCCACGTCGACGGCCACCCGCCGGCCGAACTGCCCCGCACCATCCTGACGTTGAGGGAGAGCGCCGAGGCCTCGGACGAACCGGACACGCACTGGGCGAGGGACGTGCAGCTCCTCTGGGACGACCCGCGCTGTTTCCCCGACGCACCCGCGGCCCACCGCCACTCCCCCGTCGCCTGAGCCCGGCGTACGCCCACCCGACACCGACACCGACCTTTCGAGACCGGCACACGAGACCGACGTACGGAAACGGAGAGCCCCGACCATGTCCCTGTGGCCCGTCTACACCGGCACGAACGAGCCCCACGACGGGATCACCCGACTGCCTCCGCCCCCGCCCTGGCGCGCCTTCGACGGCGGCCCGGTCCTGGAGACCCCCACGGACGACGGCTCGGCGACCTCCCCGGACCGCGTGCACCGGGCGCACACCTACCGGGCCACGGAGACCTGCGTCCAACTGGTCAACGCAGCCCTGTACTTGCGGCGCCCGCTCCTGGTGACGGGCCCTCCGGGAAGCGGCAAGTCGAGCCTCGCGTACGCGGTGGCACGGGAGTTGGGACTCGGTCCGGTCCTGCGCTGGAACATCACGAGCCGCAGCGCCCTGCACGACGGCCTCTACCAGTACGACCCGCTGTCGCGCCTGTACGCGGCGGGGCGCTCCCCGAGGGCGAAGACCTCGCGGGACGGCGCGGGCGTCGAGGACCACCTCCGCCTCGGCCCACTGGGCACCGCGCTCCTCCCCTACGACCGCCCCCGCGCCCTCCTCATCGACGAGATCGACAAGAGCGACCTCGACCTGCCCAACGACCTCCTGAACATCCTGGAGGAGGGCCAGTACGAGATCCCCGAGCTGGTACGGATCGCCAAGCACACCCCCAGGGCGGACCTCCTGGCCGACGGTTCGGACGACCCGGTGACGGTCGAGCGCGGCCGGGTGCGCTGCCGGGCCTTCCCCTTCGTCGTCCTCACCAGCAACGGCGAGCGCGAGTTCCCGCCCGCGTTCCTGCGCCGCTGTGTCACGCTGCGCCTTCGCCAGCCGCGCGACGAGCACCTGGAGGAGATCGTCAGGGCCCACCTCGGCGAGCCCGACGCCTACGCCCGCACTCTCATCGCCCGCTTCCTGGAACGCGGCACGGGCGGCGAACTCGCCACGGACCAGCTCCTGAACGCGATCTACCTGACCGGCGCGGCGGGCATCGACACGGCCTCGCGGGACGAGCTCGCGCGGCAGCTGATGCCGTACCTGACGCAGGCTGCGGATCCGGGCCCCGATGCACTCTGACGCACCCCGGGGCCCTGTCGCGCGGCTCGCCGATCTCCTGGCGGAGGCGGCGGACGGCTCACGCCCGACATCGATCGAGCTGGCCGAACTGCTGTGGCTCGCAGGCCAGATGGGCGGTGACGCACCGGCACCGCGGGAAGCCTCCGCCGCCGAACCTCTGACGCCACCCGCACCGCCGCCGGTGCGCCGGTCACCGCCGGACCCCGCGGCCGGACCGGCTCATCCGCCCCCGCCGGACGACCGGGTGGAGCTGCGGCTGCCGGCTCCGGCGGGCGTGAACGCGGACGCGGGCGCCTCGACGGCGTCGGCCGGACCGGGGAGCCCGCCGAGCACCCCCGACTCACGCACCGCGCCCGGCCACACCCCTGTCCGGGTCCCCGTCCCGCCGATGGTGACGCACCCCCTCACCCTGCAGCGCGCTCTGCGCCCCCTGAAGCGCCGCGTCCCCTCCCCGGTGGGCCAGGTCATCGACGAGGAGGCCACGGCCCACCGCATCGCCCGCCTGGGCGGCCATCCGCAAGGCTGGCTGCCGGTCCTGCGCCCCGCCGATGAGCGCTGGCTGCGCCTGTGCCTGGTGCACGACACGGGCCCGACCATGCCGATCTGGCACCCCCTGGTCCACGAACTCCACACGGCGCTCGCCCAGTCCGGCATCTTCCGCACGGTGGAGCTGCACCGCGCGGAGCCGGACGGCACGGTCCCGCCCCAGGCGGCCCACGCGCCCGCCACGGGCCGCACGGTCACCCTCGTGATCAGCGACTGCATGGGCCCGCAGTGGCGGCAGGGCGACGCGGGCACCCGCTGGTACCGCACGCTGCGCCGCTGGGCGGCACAGATGCCGGTGGCCGTGATCCAGCCACTCCCGGAACGCCTCTGGCGCACCACGGCCCTGCCCACGACTCCGGGGACCCTCTCCTCCCCGCACCCGGCGGCCCCTTCGAGCGCCCTCACCTTCACTCCGTACGCCGCCGATGTGCCGCCGCCCGCCGGGGCGGTACCGGTCCCGGTCCTCGAACCCTCGGGGACGTGGCTTTCGCACTGGGCGGCGCTGGTGGCGGACGCGGGTGGGGGGCTGCTGCCGGGGGCGGTGGGGTGGCTGGACCACGGCCCGCCTCCCCCGGCCCCCGAAGCCGACGCCTCGGACATCACGGACCTCACCCCCGAGGACCTCGTACTCCGCTTCCGCTCCACGGCCTCCCCCGAGGCCTTCCGCCTGGCGGGCCATCTGGCGGTGGGCGAGCCGCAGTTGCCGGTGATGCGGCTGGTGCAGGCGGCGGTGGAGGAGCGTCCGCGGCCGCAGCATCTGGCGGAGGTGATCCTGAGCGGGATGCTGGCTTCGGGCGGGGTCGCCGGGGCGTATCAATTCCGTTCCGGAGTCAGGGAGTTGCTGCTGCGCACGCTGCCGCGTACCGCGCGGGGGCGTACGCGGGAGCTGCTCGCCCGGGTGGGCGGGCTGATCGACGAGCGGGCGGGGGTGACGCCGGGGGTACTGCGGGCGGTGGCTCCCTCCGGCGAGGGCGCGGGCCCTCAAGCCCCGGTGAGCGAACCGTTCGCGACGGTCACGCGGGAGAGTGCGCGGCAGTTGGGCGGGGGGCGGGACGCGAGCCTTCTCGGCGACCGCTACCGCCTGGTGCGGCAGATCGGACGGAGACGCCGCGTGTGGCTCGCGGACGACACGCGAAACGGCGAGCAAGTTGTGGTGCAGCGCTACCCGCAGGCGCCGCAGTGGCTGCGGCTCGACTTCACACGGACCGCGCGGCAGCTGTCACGGCTCCGGCACCCGCAGGTGGCTGCGGTGCGGGACTACCGCAATGGCGAAGTCCCCTACCTGGTCATGGAGTTCGTGGAGGGACGCAACCTGGATGAATTGCTCCTGGACCACCCGAACGGGCTCTCCACCCAACACCTTCTCCACCTGGTCCCCCGCCTCGCCCGCGCGGTGGACGCCCTGCACGCCGAAGGGCTGGCTCACGGCGCCCTCTCGTCCACGTACGTGAGGCTCCCGGCGCGGCGGGGGCCGGTGCTGTGCGGATTCACCCTCGTCCCGTACAGCGAGATGCACCGGGCGACGGACCTCCGTGCGCTCGGCCACCTCGTGCACGCCATGTACGCCGGAACCGGAGCAGCCACCGATGAGCGGGCAGCCGACTCCCCGGAGGCTCGCACACCGGCGGGACTGCGGGACACGCTCCGGTCGGCCGCCCAGCAGCTCGACTCACGAGACCCGGAGCACCGGAGCATCGGTCTGCGCCGTCTCACGCAGCTCGACACGCCCTCGGCGAGCGAGCGCGCGTACTCCCTGCTCGGCACCCTCCGCGTCACCCAGGACGGCCTCCCGCGCACCACCGGAGGCCCCGGGGAGCAAGCCATGCTCTGCATGCTGTTGCTCAGGCGAGGCCGGGGTGTGACCCGGGACGAGCTGATCGAGGGCCTGTGGGAGGCAGGCGCCGCGCCCGCCAACGCCGCCCGGATCCTGGGCACTTACGCCTCCCGCATCCGCAACGCGCTGGGCCCCGACTCCGTGGTGACCGCGAGGGACGCGTACTCACTGGTCCTCCCGACGGGCCCCGACGTCGTCGACCTGTTCCACTGTCAAAGACTCGCCGCCGACGCCCGCGACGCCCGCTTCGCCGGAGACTTCGCCCGCGCCCAGGAACTGGTCCGCTCCGCCCTGGACCTGTGGCGCGGCACCCCCCTGGACGGCGTCCCCGGCCCGGCGGCCCGCGCCACCCGCGCCACCATCAGCGACCTGCGGCAGTCCCTGCTCCATACGCAGCTGGAGCTGAACCGCGAGCTCGGCGCGACCGAACAGGAGCAGGCCGAACTCGGCGAGCTGCTCCGCGAGTTCCCCCACACCGAGGACGAGGTGCTGGTCCCCCACGAGGAACTTCCCAGCGACCAGCTCGACGACCTCGGTGTCCACCGGGAGACCGCGGACGACCAGCCGGTCACCCCGTCGACCAGCATCACCTTCGAGTACCTCGCCCGCCCGGCGGGACGCCAGGAGGACGTACGCCAGCAACTGGGCCGGGAGATCTCCCACCTCCTCATCCGGGGCGGCATCGGCCCCGACCGGTTCGAGATGCGGGCCGGTCCGCGCGGCTGGGAGGTGATCGTGGCCCCCGATGTGCACGTCCTGCACGTGCTGACCGCGACGGTCGACGAACTCCCGGCCGCCCTCGACGCCTTCCCCGTGCTCGGGCTCGGGGTCACCCTCACCCACGAGCCGGACCCGACGGTCTCGGCGCCCACGTTCCCCTCCGGGCTGCGCCATCTGCTCGGGCGCGACAGCAGGCGCGCCGCCGTGATCGTCTCCAGCGACCTGTACGAGCGGCTCAACCGCTCGGGCCACCTGCGACACCGGTTCCAGGCGGTGCCGCAGTCCGACGACTGGTACTGCGAGGTCACCACCGAGCCGCCCCCCGCCCCGGTGCCCGGCGCCGTCGAATCCGTCCTCCTCTGCTTCGACGGAACCCTCGCCCAGCTCTACTCGGCGCAGTCCGCCCGCCACGCCGCCGGCGCCCTCACCGCCGTGATCGCCGATCAGCGGGACCCCGAAGCCGCGCTGGCAGGCACCCCCCTGCTGCCCGGGCCCCGCCCGGCGGGCGGCACGGGGGACCGCATCCACCCCATGGACGTGCTCCGCGCCTTCGCCGGGCACCGCACGCTCTCCCAGGAGCTGCACGCGCGTCTGGAGGAGATCGAGATGCAGGCCGCGCTCACCGCGAAGCCCTCGCCCCACGTCGCGAACCTCCTGCACACCCTGGCCCGGCCCGAGGAGACCCTCCGCCTGGCCATCGTCACCGACACATCGCCGCGCGCCGTGACGGCGTACCTGGGCGCCAAGGGGCTCCACCTCCCCGGAGCGGGGATCCACGGCCGTACGCCGGATCTCACCCGCCTCATGCCCGACCCCGACTGCCCGCGCCGCGCGGTGGAGCAGCTGGGCACCCGGGCGGACCGGTGCGTCATGGTCGGTTCCTCGCCGGCGGAGGCGGCCGCCGCCCGGAGCCTGCGCATCGCCTTCATCGGGTACGCACCGAGCCGCACGGCCCGCGAGCGCCTCGCCGCCGCCGGGGCGCGTACGACAGTGAGCGATCTGTCCCTGCTGGTCGACCTGCTCCACGACCGGTGAACTCCCGCGCGGCTACGCCTCCGGCGCCCGCGCGTCGTACCGGGCGAACCTCCGCCACTTGAGCGCCAGAAGCCCCACGGCGACGACACACGCGACCCCGCCCCCCACCACCGCGAGCGCGGGCGTCCCCAGGTCCCCCACCGACCCCGCGACGAAGTCCCCGAGGCGCGGCCCGCCCGCCACCACCACGATGAAGACCCCCTGCAGCCGCCCCCGCATCTCGTCCGGCACGGCCGCCTGCAGCATCGTGCTCCGGAACACCATCGAGATGGTGTCCGCACAGCCCGCGAGCGCGAGGAAGAACAGCCCGAGCCACAGGTTCCGTGTGAGGCCGAAGACGGCGATGGCCGTGCCCCAGCCGGCGACCGCGAGGAGGATCGCGAGGCCGTGCCGCCTGATCCGCCCCAGCCACCCGGAGAACACGCTGCCAAGCAGCGCCCCCACCGCGGGAGCCGCGACCAGCAGACCCACCGCCTTCGCGTCGCCCCCGAACCACACCACCGCCACCGCGGGGAACAGCGCCCTGGGGTGCGCGAGCACCATCGCGCACATGTCCGTGAAGAAGGTCATCCGCAGGTTCGGCCGCGTGGCCAGGAACCGCAGCCCTTCGAGCACCGAAGCCCGCTTCCTGCGAACGCCTTCCTCCGCCCCCTCGGGCCGCATCGCCGGCAGCCGCCACATCGCGTACAGCGCCGCGCTGAAGGCCACCGCGTCCACGGTGTACGCCGCCTGATAGCCCCACAGGCCGACGACGAGTCCGCCCAGCATGGGTCCGAGCATCGTGCCGCCCGTCGTCGTGATCGACGACAGGGCGTTGGCCGCGGGCAGCTGCTCCGGCGGCAGGAGCCGCGGAATCATCGACGAGCGCGCCGGCGAGTTCAGCGCCCCGCAGACCGCCTGCAGCACGACCACGGAGTACAGGAACCACACGTGGCGGAAGCCCGCGAAGGCGACCGCCGCGAGCGCGACGGAGAGCCCGCACGAGCCGACCGACGAGTAGAGGCCCAGCTTCCGCCGGTCCACCGTGTCCGCGATCGCGCCCCCGTACAGGCCGAAGACCACGAGAGGGACCAGGGAGAAGAGCCCCACCAGGCCGACGGAGAAGCTGGAGTGCGTGATGTCGTAGACCTGGAGGGAGACCGCGAGGGCGGTCATCGCCTGGCCGGTCCAGGAGATCGTGTTGCCGACCCACAGACGGCGGTAGTCGACGGACGTACGCAAAGGCGTCAGATCGGCGAGTATCCGCCTTTTCGTGACGGGCCCCCGGGGCTCCACTGGTAGCGGGGACAGCGGGGGGTCGCCGGCGGCTTCGGGTATCCGGGGGCCGTCGGCTTCGTCTTCTTCCGGGGGCGTATGCGTCACACGGGATGCTAACTGCGCCGACCGAGATGCGATCAAGACCACCCGTGCGGCGGCACCCCGCCCGGCTCAGCCCAGCGCGCGCGCCGCCCGCGGCCACCGCACGATGCGAGACAGGACCGTCGTCCGACGGTCCGTACGGTCTGCGCTCTCGGGAGGATCTGCCATGACCGTCAGTCTGGAGCAGTTGCGTCGCTGCCACATCGCCGTCGACCTGGGGGCCGCGAGGACCCGGGTGTTCGTGAAGGGCGCGGGTCTCGTCGTCGACGAACCGAGTGCCGCCGCCGTGAACACGCGGACGGGCGCGCTCATCGCGGTCGGCCAGTTCGCCGAGCAGATGACGGGACGTACGCCGGGCTACATCCGGGTCGTACGGCCGGTCTCCGGCGGCACCGTCGTCGACATCGAGATGGCCCAGCGCATGCTGCGCCACCTCCTGGGCGAGAAGCTCCGCCGCACCCTGCGCCGCAAGCCGCGGCTTCGCGCCGCCGCCTGCACCCCGCACGACGCGGATCCCCTGGCCCAGCGCGCCGCCGTCGAGACGATGGTCGGGCTCGGGGCGCGCAGGGTCGAGCTGGTGGACACGCTGATCGCGGCCGCGGTCGGCTGCGGGCTTCCCGTGGAGCGGCCGGAGGCGACCATGATCCTGGTGTGCGGTGCCGCGACGACGCAGGTCGCGGTGTTGTCGCTCGGTTCGATCGTCACCGCCCAGCGGATCCCGGTCGGCGGCGAGGCCATCGACCACGCGATCGTCCAGCACCTGCGCCACCACCACGAGCTGATGCTGCCGAGCCAGTCGGTACGCCCCCTCCAGCTGGCCCTGCGCGGCAACGGCCTCACTCCGCACGGGCCCGAGTCGACCGAGATCCACGGCCGTGACGTCGCCACGGGGCTCGCCCGCTCGGTGCACGTCGACACCGCCGCCGTCCGCGACGCGATCCACACCCCGCTCACCGCCGTGCTCGACGGCATCGGCAAGGTGCTGCGGGACTGCCCGCCCGATCTGGTGGCCGACCTGGCCGATCGCGGGATCATGATGGTCGGCGGCAGCGCGCTGCTCCCGGGGCTCGACCAGATGCTGCGGGACGCGACGGGGATGCCGGTGGCGATCGCGGAGCGGCCCGACGTGTGTGCCGTGCTCGGGCTCGGGGCGATGCTGGAGGGCAAGATCCAGCCCCTGGTCCTCGACCCGCTGTCCGGCTGATCCCGGCCCTCCCCCGCTGACCCCCGCACCACCCCGCGGAAGAGCGACCGTATGTCGATGACCGTGCAGCTGATCGGCTCCGCGCTGATCCTGCTCGCCTTCGTCCTCGCCCAGGCGGGCAGGCTCGGCACGGGCACCTGGTCCTATCTCTGGCTGAACTTCGTCGGGTCGGGGCTCACCGCGGGCGATGCTCTCTACGAACGGCAGTGGGGATTTCTGCTTCTGGAGGGTGCGTGGATGGTGGTCTCGTTACTGAGCCTGGTCAAGAAGGCGCGGGGCGGCGGCCTCGGCAGGGCCACGGGCGGCGCGGCGCGATGAACGGCGACGACCTGCCCCTCCCCCTCGTCCCCCTCCTGGACGCGGTGCTCGGTGTCGGCTCGGACCTCGAACTGCACGCGACGCTCCAGCACATCGTTCAGAGCGCGGCCGAGCTGACGGGCGCGCGGTACGGCGCGCTCGGCGTCATCGACCCCGGGCACGGCAAGCTGACCGACCTGTTCACGGCGGGCCTGACCCAGGCCGAGCGTGACCGCATCGGCCCGCTGCCCGACGGCCACTCGGGGCTCCTCGGCACCCTGATCCGCGAGCCGGAGCCGCTGCTCCTCGACGACCTCACCACGGACCCGCGCTCGTGCGGCGTGCCGCCGGGGCACCCCGAGATGCACAGCTTCCTGGGCGTCCCCGTACACGTCCACGACGAGGCGTTCGGCAATCTCTACCTCACCGAGAAGCGCGAGGGCCGCTTCACGGACGAGGACCTGCAACTGCTCCGCATCCTCGCGAGCCAGGCGGGCATCGCGATCGGCAACGCCCGCCTGTACGAGGCGGCCAGGCAGCGGGAGCGGTGGATCGACGGCGCGGCGGCGGTCACCACGGCCCTGCTCACCGGCGAACCGGCGGCCGACGCCCTGATGACGGTCGCCGAGCAGGCCCGGATCCTCGC
Organism: Streptomyces sp. NPDC044044; assembly: GCF_056434405.1. Classification (NCBI taxonomy): domain Bacteria; kingdom Bacillati; phylum Actinomycetota; class Actinomycetes; order Kitasatosporales; family Streptomycetaceae; genus Streptomyces; species Streptomyces sp. NPDC044044. Next base: position 193,264 of record NZ_JBWKFG010000004.1, read on the forward strand.
GAACGCCTCCGCGGGGGTGATCCTGCAGCCCACGGAGCAGGGCGGCATGCGGATCGTCGCGGCGGCGACCGAGGAGGAGGCCGCCGAGCCGGCGAGCGAGGCCCCGGCCCACCCGCACGACCTCCAGAACGACCTCATCGGCACCACCATCGAGCCGGGCAGCGCGGTGCTCGAGCAACTGCTCGGGGGTGAGCCGGTGTTCATCGAGGACTCCGCGACCGATCCCCGGATGACCACGCATGTACGGTCCAACTTCGGGCCGAGCCTGATGCTGCCGCTGCAGGCGGGCGGACGGCTCATCGGGACGCTCGCGCTGCCGCGCCGCAGGGGCGAGCGCGCCTACACCTCCGTGGAGCGGCTGCTCGCCACCCAGTTCGCCTCGCAGGCCGCCCTCGCCCTCGTCCTGGCGGACGCCCAGCAGAGTCGGCAGCGCCTCGCGGTGTTCGAGGACCGCGACCGCATCGCCCGCGACCTGCACGACCTCGTCGTCCAGCGGCTCTTCGCCACCGGAATGATGCTGGAGTCGACGCGGAGCAGGGACCACTCGCCCCAGGTCGAGTCCACGCTCGACCAGGCCGTGGACGAGCTGGAGTCCACCATCCAGGAGGTCCGTACGGCGATCTTCGCGCTCCAGCAGCCGCCCGCCGACGCCCCGACCACGTTCCGCGGCAAGGTGCTGCGCGAGACGGCGGGGGCTGCGGCGGTCGTCGGCGTACAGCCCTCGGTGCACTTCACGGGCGCCGTCGACACCCGCGTCACGGACCCGGCGCAGGGCCACCTCCTCGCCGCCCTGCGCCGCGCGCTGGCCACCGCGTCACGCCGCCCCGACGTCACCCGCATCGAGGTGGCGGTGGACGCACGGGCGACGCTGCCGGACGGCCGGACGGGGGTGCGTCTGACGGTCTACGACGACGGCACGACGGACGGCGTCGGAGCGGGCACGACCACCACCTGGCAGGCCCCTCTCTAGACCGCCCTAGGCCGCCTCGTACTGGTGTGCCCGCCCACCGCGCCACATCACCCACGCCGGATCGTCGAGGAGCCCCTCGGCATCCGGCAGCCCCGCCTGCCGCAGGAACTCGACCACGTCCGCGTCCGAGTGGGCGAGGCCGAAGATCTGTCCGCGGACCGTCACACGGCGGCCTCCGGTGCCCGACGGCGGATGCACGACCACGGGCGCGGCAGCCGTGGACCCGGGCTGCGCGCTCAACGGCGCTTCCGTGACTGCATGTACCAAGCTGCGGCTAGGCCGATGACCACCAGGACGATCAATATCTTCATGAGGCCCTGCTGCCCCGGATCCCGGAGCTGAAGCTCGCATGTCGCCGTAAAGAGGCGGTCGGGGAGGTTTGCGCTGTTGACGCAGGTGGAATCGTTCCTGCGCCCCAGCGCTTCGGTGGGGCGGGTGGGACTCGAACCCACGGCCGACGGATTATGAGTCCGCTGCTCTAACCGGCTGAGCTACCGCCCCTAACGGCGCGTCGCGCACATTTGTGCGCGCCGTCTGCCGCAGCATAGCCGCTCATACGATCTCCTGCTTCGGATGGTCGGCATCGCTCGACCATGAGGACCGCAAGGCTGCCCTCATGGTTCCACCAGGCACGAAAAAGGACCCTTGAGAGCAATCTCAAGGGTCCTTCTCACAGCTCTCCCGACTGGACTCGAACCAGTAACCTGCCGGTTAACAGCCGGCTGCTCTGCCAATTGAGCTACAGGAGACCGAGCTCCCCCGACTGGACTCGAACCAGTAACCTGCCGGTTAACAGCCGGCTGCTCTGCCAATTGAGCTACAGGGGATCGTCTCGTTGCATCGAACGCAGCTACCTGGGAACTCTCCAGGCGGCGGGCGGTCGCTGCGACACATACATTAGCGCAAGCAGGGGGGTGCTCCGCCAATCGGTATCCCCCCACCGCCGACGCAGAGCAGCAGACGGGCGACAGACGCCCGAACGCCGACGCAAGGGAAGGGTGGCAGCCATGCGCTACCGGCTCACATTCGTGGCTGGAGTGGCTCTCGGGTACGTGCTCGGTACGCGGGCCGGACGTGAGCGCTACGAGAAGCTGAAGAAGTCCGCTCGTGAGTTCGCGCAGAACCCGGCCGTGCGCAACACCGTGGAGTCCGCGACGCAGCAGGGACGCGACGTGGCGGGCAAGGCCTTCCACTCCATGTCCGAGAAGGTGGGGGACCGGGTTCCCGACTCGGTGGCCGACCGGGTGCGCTCGCTGCGCGAGCGCGGCCAGGGCGGCGGCGAGGACGACTGGGGCACCAGTAACACGTAGCCGGGACCGCTCCAGGGAGCTGAGGTACGGCAGACGTCGCGCGGTGCGGCAGAATTCCCGGCATGGGGATAGTCGCAGGGTTGGACAGTTCGCCCGATTTCACGCGCATCGTGGTCTGTGACGCGGACACGGGCGCCGTACTCAAGCAGGGCTATGCCCCGCATCCGACGGAGGGCCCCGATGGAGCGGGCCGTCCGTCCGACGTGGATCCGCAGGCCTGGCTGCTCTCGCTCGGCGAGGCGGCGGGCGGCGGGCTGCTCGAAGGCGTGCAGGCCATCGGCGTCTCCGCGCAGCAGAACGCGGTCATCCCCCTGGACCAGCACGGCAACACCGTGCGGCCCGCGCTCGTCGGCAACGACCGGCGGGCGCAGGTCGCCGCGGCCGACCTGATCGACGGGCTCGGCAGCCGCGAGGCCTGGGCGCAGGCCGTGGGCTGCGTCCCGCAGGCCGCGCACCCCGTGACGAAGCTGCGCTGGCTGGCGAAGAGCGAGCCGGAGTCGGCCCATCGCGTCGCCTCCCTCATGCAGGCGCACGACTGGCTGGTGTGGCAGCTCCTCGGCCGGCCCGCGCGGCGCACGACCGACCGCGGCGGGGCCTCCGGGACCGGCTACTGGTCGGCGGCGACGGGTTCGTACCGCCCCGATCTGGTCGAGCTCGCGCTCGGGCACCAGACGATGCTGCCCGAGGTGATCGGCCCCGCCGAGGCCGCCGGGACGACGCCCGAGGGGCTGCTGATCTCCGCGGGGACCGGCGAGACGATGGCGGCGGCGTTCGGGCTCGGGGTCCAGCAGGGCGACGCGGTCGTCTCGTTGGGGGCTTCGGGGTCCGTGATGGCCGTGCACCACGAGGCGCTCGTCGACCCGAGCGGGACGATCACCTCGCTCGCGGACGCCACGGGCATGCATCTGCCGGTGGTGCACACGCTGAACGCGGTGCGCGTACTGCGCGGCGTCGCCGAGATGCTCGGGGTCTCCGACCTCGAAGGGCTCTCCGATCTGGCCATGAAGTCGACGCCGGGCGCGCACGGGCTCGTACTCCTGCCGTATCTGGAGGGTGAGAAGACGCCGAATCTGCCGCACGCCGCGGGCACCCTGACCGGGCTCCGGCGCGAGTCGATGCGGCCCGAGCATCTGGCGCGGGCGGCCTTCGAGGGCATGCTGTGCGGGCTCGGGGACGCGCTCGACGTGCTGCGGGGCCGTGGCGTGGACGTGCGCCGGGTCTTCCTGCTCGGTGCGGCGGCGGAGCTGCCCGCGGTGCAGACGGCGGCGCCGATGCTGTTCGGCACGCAGGTCGTGGTGCCGCAGCCCGCGGACTACGCGGCGATCGGCGCGGCGCGCCAGGCAGCCTGGGCGCTGAACGGTCAACTGCCTTACTGGCAGGGGGCGTCCGCGCAGGTCTTCGAGCCGGGTGACGAGCAGGCCGTGGGGCAGGCGGTGCGGCAGCAGTACCGGACCGTGCGGGAACAGGCGCATCCCGGGGCGCTCTCGGGTTCTTGACCCAGGCAATTTTTTTACCCGGTCATGGCTTAATCGGTTGCGTGCGCCAGGGTGCGGTATCGGAGTATGGAGGGCGCCCACGCCAGAAGCCCCGCCCACGCCTCTCGAGAGACCTCGTGCTCATACGACTCCTGCGGGCCCATCTGGGTCCGTACAAGAAGCCCATCGCCTTGCTGGTGCTGCTGCAGTTCCTGCAGACCTGCGCCTCCCTCTACTTGCCCACGCTCAACGCCGACATCATCGACGAGGGCGTCGTGAAGGGCGACACGGGCTACATCCTGTCGTTCGGCGGCGTCATGATCGCTGTCACCGTCGCCCAGGTGGTCTGCAACGTAGGTGCCGTCTACTACGGCGCCCGCACCGCATCCGCTCTCGGCCGCGACGTGCGGGCCGCCGTCTTCGACCGCGTGCAGTCCTTCTCCGCACGGGAGTTGGGGCAGTTCGGCGCTCCTTCCCTGATCACCCGGACCACGAACGACGTCCAGCAGGTGCAGATGCTGGTCCTGATGTCGTTCACGCTGATGGTGTCGGCGCCGATCATGTGCGTCGGCGGCATCGTCATGGCTCTCGGCCTCGACGTGCCGCTCTCGGGCGTCCTGATCGCCGTCGTGCCCGTCCTCGCGATCTGCGTGAGCCTGATCGTGAAGCGGATGCGGCCGCTCTTCCGCACCATGCAGGTGCGCCTGGACACCGTGAACCGCGTGCTGCGCGAGCAGATCACCGGCAACCGCGTCATCCGCGCCTTCGTCCGCGACGAGTACGAGAAGACCCGCTTCCGGCAGGCCAACGCCGAGCTGACCGAGGTGTCGCTCGGCACCGGCAAGCTGCTCGCCCTGATGTTCCCGATCGTCACGACCGTCGTGAACATCTCGTCGATCGCCGTGGTCTGGTTCGGCGCGCACCGCATCGACAGCGGCGGCATGCAGATCGGGGCGCTCACCGCGTTCCTCGCGTATCTGATGCAGATCGTGATGTCCGTGATGATGGCCACCTTCATGTTCATGATGGTGCCGCGCGCCGAGGTCTGTGCCGAGCGCATCGAGGAGGTCCTGGACACCGAGAGCAGCGTGGTGCCCCCGGCCTCCCCCGTCAGGGAGCTGCGGCGCCACGGCCACCTGGAGATCCGCGACGCGGGCTTCCGCTACCCCGGCGCCGAGGAGCCCGTCCTGAAGGCCGTCGGCCTGGTCGCACGGCCCGGCGAGACGACCGCCGTCATCGGGTCGACCGGCAGCGGCAAGTCGACGCTGCTCAGCCTGGTTCCGCGGCTCATGGACACCACCGAGGGCGAGGTCCTGGTGGACGACGTGCCGGTGCACACCATCGAGCCCGCGCTGCTCGCGAGGACCGTGGGCCTGGTGCCGCAGAAGCCCTACCTCTTCGCCGGCACGGTCGCCACCAATCTCCGCTACGGAAACCCGGACGCGACGGACGACGAGCTCTGGCACGCGCTCGACGTCGCCCAGGCCAAGGGCTTCGTCGAGAGCCTGGAGGAGGGCCTCGACGCGCCCATCTCGCAGGGCGGCTCGAACGTCTCCGGCGGTCAGCGCCAGCGGCTCGCGATCGCGCGGACGCTGGTGCAGCGCCCCGAGATCTATCTCTTCGACGACTCCTTCTCGGCCCTGGACTACGCGACCGACGCCGCCCTGCGGACCGCGCTCGGCCGTGAGACCGCCGAGGCGACCGTCGTGATCGTCGCCCAGCGCGTCTCGACGATCAGGGACGCCGACCGCATCGTCGTCCTCGACGAGGGCCGGGTCGTGGGGACGGGACGCCATCACGAGCTGATGGAGAGCAATGAGACCTACCGGGAGATCGTGCTCTCCCAGCTGACGGAAGCGGAGGCCGCGTAATGGCCGGTCCGGGCGGACGGATGATGATGACGGGACCGGACGCCCGGTCCATGGACTTCAAGGGGTCCGGCAAGCGGCTCCTTGCCCAGTTCAAGCCCGAGCGCGCCACGATGTACGGGATGCTCGCCGCCGGGTTGTTCAGCGTGGCGCTCACCGTGCTCGGCCCGAAGATACTCGGCAAGGCGACCGACCTGCTCTTCGCGGGCATCGTCGGCCGTGACATGCCGGACGGCGTCACCAAGGACCAGGCCATCGAGAGCCTGCGCGACAAGGGCGACGGCGGCATGGCCGACATGCTCTCCGGGGTCGACTTCACGCCGGGCGAGGGCATCGACTTCGGCGCCGTGGGCGAGGTGCTTCTGCTCGCGCTCGGGGTCTTCCTGATCGCGGGTCTGCTGATGGCGGTGGCGACGCGTCTTTCCAACCGCGCCATCAACAAGACCGTCTTCAAGATGCGCGGCGACGTGCAGGAGAAGCTGTCGCGGCTTCCGCTGTCGTACTTCGACAAGCGGCAGCGCGGCGAGGTGCTCAGCCGGGCGACGAACGACCTCGACAACATCGGCCAGACCCTGCAGCAGACCATGGGCCAGCTGGTGAACTCGCTGCTCACCATCGTCGGCGTACTGGTGATGATGTTCTACGTCTCGCCGCTGCTCGCCCTGGTGGCGCTGGTGACCGTGCCGCTTTCGTTCTTCGTGGCGACGAAGGTCGGCAAGCGCTCGCAGCCGCAGTTCGTGCAGCAGTGGAAGTCCACCGGCAAGCTCAACGCGCACATCGAGGAGATGTACACCGGGCACAACCTGGTGAAGGTCTTCGGGCGCCAGGAGGAGTCGGCGAAGGCCTTCGCCGAGCAGAACGACGCGCTGTACGAGGCCGGGTTCAAGGCGCAGTTCAACAGCGGGGCCATGCAGCCGCTGATGTTCTTCATGTCGAACCTCAACTACGTCCTCGTGGCCGTGGTGGGTGGCCTGCGGGTCGCGTCCGGTGCGCTGTCGATCGGTGACGTGCAGGCCTTCATCCAGTACTCGCGGCAGTTCTCGATGCCGCTCACGCAGGTCGCGTCGATGGCGAACCTGGTGCAGTCCGGTGTCGCGTCCGCCGAGCGGATCTTCGAGCTGCTCGACGCGGAGGAGCAGGAGGCCGACCCGGTGCCGGGGCTGCGTCCCGACCAGCTGCGCGGCCGGGTCGAGATGGACGACGTGTCCTTCCGCTACGAGAAGGACAAGCCGCTCATCGAGGACCTGTCCCTGAAGGTCGAGCCCGGTCACACGGTGGCGATCGTCGGGCCGACCGGCGCGGGCAAGACCACGCTGGTCAATCTGCTGATGCGGTTCTACGAGGTCACCGGCGGGCGCATCACGCTCGACGGGGTCGACATCGCGAAGATGTCGCGCGACGAACTGCGGTCCGGCATCGGCATGGTGCTCCAGGACACCTGGCTGTTCGGCGGCACCATCGCGGAGAACATCGCGTACGGAGCGGCCAAGGACGTCACGCGCGAGGAGATCGAGGAGGCGGCGCGGGCGGCCCACGCCGACCGCTTCTGCCGCACGCTGCCCGACGGGTACGACACGGTGATCGACGACGACGGCACGGGGGTGAGCGCGGGCGAGAAGCAGCTGATCACGATCGCGCGGGCGTTCCTGTCCGACCCGGTGATCCTGGTCCTCGACGAGGCGACGAGCTCGGTCGACACCCGCACGGAGGTGCTCATCCAGAAGGCGATGGCGCGGCTCGCCCACGGGCGGACCTCGTTCGTCATCGCGCACCGGCTCTCCACGATCCGGGACGCGGACACCATCCTGGTGATGGAGGACGGCTCCATCGTCGAGCAGGGCACGCACGACGCGCTGCGGGCCGCCGGCGGGGCCTACGAGCGGCTGTACAAGGCCCAGTTCGCCGAGGCCGTGGCGGAGGTCGACTAGGCGGACCGGGCGGACTAGTCGAGGTAGCCCCGCAGCTGGTCCGCGAAGGCGTGGTCCCGCAGCTTGTTGAGGGTCTTGGACTCGATCTGGCGGATGCGTTCGCGGGTCACGCCGAAGATCCGGCCTATCTCCTCCAGGGTGCGGGGCCTGCCGTCCGCGAGGCCGTAGCGCAGCTGGACCACCTTGCGTTCGCGCTCGCCGAGCGTGGAGAGGACCGCCTCCAGGTGCTCGCGCAGGAGGAGGAAGGCCGCCGACTCCACCGGGCTCGTCGCGTCGCCGTCCTCGATGAGGTCGCCGAGCGCGACGTCGTCCTCCTCGCCCACGGGCGCGTGCAGCGACACCGGTTCCTGGGCCAGGCGCAGGACTTCGCTGACCCGTTCGGGCGCCAGGTCCAGGTGGGCGGCGACCTCTTCGGGGGTCGGTTCGTAGCCCCGCTCCTGGAGCATGCGGCGCTGGACGCGGACGACGCGGTTGATCAGCTCGACGACGTGCACGGGGACGCGGATGGTGCGGGCCTGGTCGGCGAGGGCCCGCGACATCGCCTGGCGGATCCACCAGGTCGCGTACGTGGAGAATTTGTAGCCGCGTGCGTAGTCGAACTTCTCGACCGCCCTGATCAGGCCCAGGTTTCCCTCCTGGACGAGGTCGAGCATCGTCAGCCCGCGGCCTACGTACCGCTTGGCGACGGAGACGACCAGGCGGAGGTTGGCCTCGATCAGGCGGCGCTTGGCCATCCGGCCCACCACGACCAACTTGTCCAGGTCGAGGGCGAGTTGGGAGTCAAGATCGGAGGCGAGGCGCAGCTTCTCCTCGGCGAAGAGACCGGCCTCGACGCCGCGCGCGAGCTCCACTTCCTCCGCCGCCGTGAGCAGGGGGATCCGGCCTATCTCGCGCAGGTACTGGCGGAACAGGTCGGACGACGGGCCGCCGGTTTCGGTGCGGCCGCGGGGGGCGGGCTGGGGCAGCTCGCTGCTGTCCGGTTCGAGCGCCTCCGGTGCGTCCGGGGGTTCGGGGACCGCTTCCGCTTCGGGGCTCTCGGGGCCCGCCTCCGGGTGCCGTGCGGCGCGGCCCTGCGGTGGCACGGCCGCGATGACATCCGCATCCACCGCCGCCTCCGCTTCCGCGGCAACGGCGGTCTCGGTCTGGGTGAGGGTCTGGGTCTGCACGGGGGCGACCTCCATGATGATCGCTGCTGAGGCGTGCGGCAGCGGTTCAGCGGGATCGGCTTCGACGGCCTCGCCGCTGTCCGTCCCGAACACGATGTGTGGAATCGCGGGTGTACCGGATCCGCATCCGCTGTCTGCGGGCCGGCCGCGCTCCGAGGACTCAGGCACCGCAACCCAGTGTGGGGCACGACACACGGCCGCCACGAGGGGCGTGCGGTGACTTTTTGAGTCCGGTCCGTGACCGCGTGGTTACCCGACGGGTAACCAGCCGGGCGCACGCGAACCTCAGATCTCGCCACGGACGTGGCCCGGTCCCTGCCGGGCGGTGGCTCGGCCGCCTTCCCGACGGGAGCTCAGAGCGCGTCGGCGCCGCGCTCGCGCAACGCCCTGCCGTACTGCTGGAGGACCCACAATTCGTTCTGGACGGCCGCCAGTTGTGCGGGGTCCCCCTGTGCGCTCAGGCGGGCGAGGCTGCCCTGGACGTCGCGGATGCGGCGGTCGACGGCGCGCAGCCGGACCTGGACGAGCTGGGTGCCCGCATAGATCTCGTCCACCGATCTGCGCAGGATCGCCTCGACGGCCAGCTCGGTGACCATCGCGCGGACCGTGTCGTCCGGCGCCGCGTCCAGGACGCGGGCGAGGTAGGTCTGCGGCTCGGGGATGCCCGCCTCGGCGCCGCCCGCCTCCTCGACGCACTGGCGCACCGCCGCGTACGGCGGCGCGGTGAACTCGTCCACTCCGTACGCGTCGAAGGCCGGGGAGACCAACTCCGGGCGCTGGAGGGCCAGTTTGAGCAGCTCGCGCTCGGTGCGGTGGGCGGGGCTGCGCAGGGTGAGCGCGGGGCCCGATGGCGCGGACGGCGCCGTGGCCGCGTACTGCTGGTCCTGGCGCGTGCGCTGCTGCTGCGGGGCCGGGCCCCTGCCGCCGCGGTCGCGGGCCCAGCGCGCCAGCTGGGCGACACGCTTGACCACGAACTGGGTGTCCATGATGCCGAGCATCCCGGCGAGCTGGACGGCCACTTCGTGCTGTGCGCCGCTGTTCTTGATGCGGGCCACGACCGGCGCCGCCTCGTCCAGGGCCGCGGCGCGGCCCGCGGGGGTCTCCAGGTCGTACCGCCCGACGATCTGACGCAGTGCGAACTCGAAGAGCGGCGTGCGGGGTTCGACGAGGTCGGCGACCGCCGCGTCCCCCTTGGCCAGGCGCAGCTCGCAGGGGTCCATGCCCTCGGGCGCGATGGCGATGTACGTCTCGGCGGCGAACTTCTGGTCGTCCTCGAAGGCGCGCAGGGCGGCCTTCTGGCCTGCCGCGTCGCCGTCGAAGGTGAAGATCACCCGCGCCGAGCCGTTGTCCATCAGGAGGCGGCGCAGGATCTTGATGTGGTCGCCGCCGAAGGCGGTGCCGCAGGTCGCGATGGCGGTGGTGACACCGGCGAGGTGGCAGGCCATGACGTCCGTGTACCCCTCGACGACGACCGCGCGGGAGGTCTTGGCGATCTCCTTCTTGGCGAGGTCGACGCCGTAGAGCACCTGGCCCTTTTTGTAGATCGGCGTCTCGGGGGTGTTGAGGTACTTCGGGCCGTTGTCGTCCTCGCGCAGGCGGCGCGCGCCGAAGCCGACGACCTCGCCGCTGATGTCGCGGATCGGCCACATCAGCCGGCCGCGGAAGCGGTCGATGGGACCGCGGCGGCCCTCCTGGGAGATGCCGGAGAGGGTGAGCTCCTTGTCGCTGAAGCCCTTGCCGCGCAGGAACCGGGTGAGGTGGTCCCAGCCCGCCGGGCTGTAGCCCACGCCGAAGTGCGCGGCGGCGGCCTGGTCGAAGCCGCGCTCGGCCAGGAACTTCCGGCCGATCTCCGCCTCGGGGCTCTCCAGCTGGTCGATGTAGAACTGCGCGGCGATCTTGTGGGCCTCGACGAGGCGGATGCGCTCCCCGCGCTGGTTCGAGGGGTTGTACCCGCCCTCTTCGTACCGCAGCGTGATGCCCGCCTGGGCGGCGAGGCGCTCGACCGTCTCCGAGAAGGTGAGGTGGTCGATCTTCATCACGAAGGCGATCGTGTCGCCGCCTTCCTGGCAGCCGAAGCAGTGGAAAAGACCCTTGCTCGGGCTGACCTGGAAGGACGGTGACTTCTCGTCGTGGAAGGGGCACAGGCCCTTGAGGTTGCCTCCGCCCGCGTTCCGCAGCTGGAGGTAGTCGGAGACCACGGCGTCGATCGGGACCGCGTCCCGAACCGCCTTCACGTCCTCGTCATTGATCCTGCCTGCCACGTAGGAATACTACGGCCCGGCTGTGACACTCCCGCCCTGCCCCTTCACCCGAGCAGCGACTCCAGGGGGACGGACGGGTCCGAGAGGGACTCGGCGGGCGGCCGGGCGCCCGTGCGGATCAGCTTCTGGATGGTGTCCGTGACGTCCCACACATTGACGTTCATCCCGGCGAGCACACGGCCCTCGCTCAGCCAGAAGGCGACGAACTCCCGCTTCCCCGCGTCGCCTCGGACCACGACCTGGTCGTACGACCCCGGGGGCGCCCATCCCGAGTACTCCAGACCCACGTCGTACTGGTCCGAGAAGAAGTAGGGCACCCGGTCGTACGCCACGTCCTGGCCGAGCATCGCGCGGGCCGCGGCCGGGCCGCCGTTCAGGGCGTTCGCCCAGTGCTCCACGCGCAGCCTCGTGTCGAAGAGCGGGTGGTGGACCGCGGCCACGTCGCCCGCCGCGAAGATGTCCGGGTCCGAGGTCCGCAGGGAGGCGTCGACCACGACACCGCCGCCGTGCGCGCGGTCGGCGATCTCCAGCCCCGCGGACTCGGCGAGCGCGGTGCGCGGTGCGGCGCCGATAGCGGCGAGGACGTCGTGCGCGGGGTGCTCCTCGCCGTCGTCCGTGCGGGCGGCGAGGACCAGGCCGTCCTGGCCCGCGATCTCGGTGAGCGTGGCGCCGAAGTGGAAGCGCACGCCGTGCTCGGCGTGCAGGTCGGTGAACATCTGGCCGATCTCGGGGCCGAGGACCGCGTGCAGCGGGGTGGCCTGGGGCTCCACGACGGTGACCTCCGCGCCGTACGTGCGCGCGGCCGCGGCGACCTCCAGGCCGATCCAGCCCGCTCCGGCGATCACCAGGTGGCCGTTGTCACGGCCGAGAGTGGCGAGAACCTGACGCAGCCGGTCGGCGTGCGCGAGGCGGCGCAGGTGGTGCACGCCCACCAGGCCGGTGCCGGGGACGTCCAGGCGGCGCGGCTCGGCGCCGGTGGCCAGGAGGAGCTTGTCGTAGTGGATGACGGCGCGGTCCCCGAGGTGGACGGCCTTGGCCGCGCGGTCGATGGAGACGACGGTCTGGCCGAGATGCAGCTCCACGTCGGCCTGTGCGTACCAGGCGGGTTCGTGGACGAAGACGCTGTCGCGCTCCTCCTTGCCCAGGAGATATCCCTTCGACAGGGGTGGGCGCTCGTACGGGTGATCGCGTTCGTCACCGATGAGGATCACCCGGCCGGTGAAGCCCTCGGACCGGAGTGTCTCGGCCGCTTTCGCGCCCGCGAGACCTCCTCCGACAATGACGAACGTCTGATCCGCGTCGACCACTTGATGCCTCCTCAAAGCCTTGCCGTCAGGGGGGAGCGTCCCGCACGCAGCGTGATGGGGGAAGGGGTTGCGAACCGATCCGGCCAGTTTTCGTCACGCCCCGTGGTCGATCGGCTCATTCCGCATATGTCAGGGGTGTCGTGCCGTGAGCCGCGCGTGCAGGGAACGGGCGGCGGCGTCCGTGAGCGACGCGATCTGGTCGACGACCACGCGCAGCGCGGCGCGGTCGTCGGGCGCGGTGTCGTAGAGCGCGCGGAACTGCGGGTCGAGCCCTTCGGGGGCGCGGGCCGTGAGCGCCTCGGCCAGCTCGGCGACGATGATCCGCTGGTCGGCGCGGAGCCGCTCCTGGGCGGGGCGCTGCATCACGTACCGGTCGGCGACGGCCTTGAGGACCGCGCACTCGTGGCGGGCCTCGCGCGGGACGACGAGCTCGGCGGCGTACCTCGTGAGGGGGCCCTTGCCGTACCGCAGGCGCGTGGCGGTCTCGGCGGCGAGGCAGAAGTGGCCGATGAGCTGGCTGGTGGCGTCCTTCAGGCGGCCCTGGGCGATCGCGGATCCGTCGTACCCATGTGGCCACCACTCCTGTTCCAGGAGGCGGTCGAGGGCCTCGGAGAGCTCTTCGGGGTCGGTGTCCGCCGGTACATAACGGCCGATGGCGACGGCGAAGATGTCCTGGCGCTCGGGCTCGGCGTGCAGCAGGTTCGGGTCGAGGTGCCCGGCGTGCAGGCCGTCCTCGATGTCGTGCACCGAGTACGCGACGTCGTCCGACCAGTCCATGACCTGGGCCTCGAAGCAGATGCGGCGGCTGGGGGCCTGGCTGCGGACCCAGTCGAAGACCGGTCGGTCGTCCTCGTACACCCCGAACTTGGGGGAATCGGGGTCGGTGGGGTGCGCGCCGCGCGGCCAGGGGTACTTGGTGGCCGCGTCCAGGGCGGCACGGGTCAGATTGAGCCCCACGCTGACCAGTTCGTCCGTCTCCTCGCTCCGGACGAACCGCTTCGGTTCGATGCGGGTGAGGAGGCGCAGGGACTGGGCGTTGCCCTCGAAACCGCCGCAGCTCTCTGCGACTTCGTTCAGCGCCTGCTCGCCGTTGTGCCCGAAGGGCGGGTGGCCCATGTCGTGGGAGAGGCAGGCGGTCTCGACCAGGTCGGGGTCGCAGCCGAGGGCGGCGCCGAGCTCGCGGCCGACCTGGGCGCACTCCAGGGAGTGCGTCAGACGGGTGCGTGCGCTGGCGTCCCACGCTTCGTTGCTGCGCGTGCCGGGCGTGACCACCTGGGTCTTGCCTGCGAGGCGGCGCAGCGCGGAGGAGTGCAGGACGCGCGCGCGGTCCCGCTGGAAGGCGGTGCGCCCCGGCCGTTTGTCCGGCTCGGTGGCCCATCGCTCGACGGCGGCCTTGTCATAGGCCGCCTCGTGGTCGTACGCGTGCGGTGCAGTGCCTTCCATGCACCGACAGTAAACGCAAGCAGTGACAAAGAGGGCTTCAGGGGCCCTCGGTGGCCGACGGACGACTGCCGACGGACAACTGTCGGGCGGAGGTCACGCGGACGTCAGCTGACGGGGCAGAACCTGCGTGGCGGTCGCGCGGGCCTGGTCGTAGCGGTGCAGGAGGAGGCGGGCCATCGCCTGGTGGGCGCCGAGCGGGGCCGCCGCGATCCAGGGGGCGGCGTCGGCGCACTGCGTGGCGAAGCGGCCGGGTGCCGTGAAGTAGGAGGCCACGGCGGTGCGGTGGCGGCCGCGGGCGGCGAGGGCGTGCACCGCCGCGGGCACGCTCGGCGCGGAGGCCGTGGTCGTCGATGCGTACGCGGGCACCACCGGTACGCCGAGCCGCCGGGCGAGGAGGTCCGCCGTACGCCGGGTGTCCGTGGCGGAGTCCGGGTCGCGGGAGCCCGCGGCGGCGAGGACCACTCCGGCGGTGCGCCGGTCCGCCTGGCCGAGCCGGGCGGGCCAGCCCGCTTCGACGAGCCGGTCGTGCAGCGCGTCGACGAGCAGAGGGTGGGGGCCGAGCGGGGCGGCGACGCGCGTGTCGAGGTGCGGCGCGCCGGCGGCGGCCTCGGGGATGTCGTGCTTGACGTGGTAGCCGCGGCCGAGCAGCAGCGGCACGAGGACGGCGGAGCCGGTCGCCTCCGCGAGGGTGTCGGTGAGCAGCGGCTCGTTCAGCTCGATGTGGCCGAGGCGCACGGTGAGCCCGGGACGCAGCTCGCGGACCCGCTCGATGAGCGCCGTGACGGTGGCGAGAGCGCGGGGGTCGCGGCTGCCGTGGCCGACCACGACGAGGGCGGGCGCCGGTGCGGTGCCAGGTGCGGTGCGGGGTGCGGTGCGGCGCCTGCCGTCGAGCGACACGAGGGTGAGCTGGCTGCCGAGCTGGCTGGTGATCCGGTCCATGATTTGCGCCGTACTTTCGAGAGGGGTGCTGCCGGACTCGTCGCGAAGAGGGTTCGACGGCGTCATGGACCGAGGATGGCCGCGCCACGTTGCCGTCGCGTTGCGCGCCGGTGACGGGCCCTTTCGGCCTGGCTCACGGGCGGCGGCCCGGCGTTGTCAGTGCGGTCGCTTACCGTTGTCCACAGTGATCGGATCGGGGGGATCCGGCATCGGGGCACGGGGGAACGGGATGGAGCGGCCGGGGTGGATGCGGCGGTCGGGGGCGAGCGGGCCGTCCGGAGTGCGTGGCTGGGTCCGCAGAGGCGTGGCCCGGCTCGGCCGGCTGCGGCTGCCGCGGACGCGGCGGGGACAGCGGCGGGCCGTGCAGATCTTCATGGCCGTCTGCGTGGTGGCGCTGCTGCCCGCGACCTGGCTGTTCGTGACGACGGGCGGCCGGCTGCACACGACGGCTGACGTGCCGCGCACGCGGGTCGCCGTCGTCTTCGGCGCCGGGCTGTGGAAGGGCGAGCCGTCGCCGTATCTCGCGCACCGCCTCGACGCGGCGGCCGAGCTGTACGAGGCGGGGCGGATCGAGGTCGTGCTCGTCACGGGCGACAACAGCCGCAAGGAGTACGACGAGCCGGACGCCATGCGCACCTATCTCACCGAGCGCGGCGTGCCGGACCGGCGGATCGTCAGTGACTACGCGGGCTTCGACACGTGGGACTCCTGCGTGCGCGCCAAGAAGGTGTTCGGCGTCGACCGGGCGGTGCTGATCAGCCAGGGCTTCCACATACGCAGGGCCGTCGCGCTCTGCCGCGCGGCGGGCGTCTCGTCGTACGGCGTCGGGGTCGACGCCAAGCACGACGCGACCTGGTACTACGGCGGCGCGCGGGAGGTGTTCGCCGCGGGCAAGGCGGCGCTCGACGCGGCGTTTCAACCGGATCCGCGGTTCCTGGGGCCTCGGGAGCCGGGCGTGGACCATGCGTTGAGTCTGGCCCCTGGGCCTTGAGCGGGGGTGCGTCTGCGTTCTTGCCGTCGGCTGCCGGGTGCGGGTCGTGGTCGCTCCTCGCGCCGTTCCCCGCGCCCCTGACGGGGCGCGACCCTCGCTGAAGCCCAGCCTGGCCCCTGGGCCTTGAGCAGGGGCGCGTCTGCCTGCTTGCCGTCGGCCGCCGGGTGCCGGTCGTGGTCCGGCCTCGCGCCGTTCCCCGCGCCCCTGACGGGGCGCGATCCTCGCTGAGGTCCGGCTCGCTGGCGGGGCTCACAGTCGAGTGTGGGGGGTGCTGAGGTCGGCTTACCGCGTGTGTAACGCGATCGCGTCGGGGGGCGTAACAAGTCCGGCGGAAGCTGGGCCGCATGCACACCGAGGCGACACCGACCCACTGTCCGTACTGCGCGCTGCAATGCGGGATGGGCCTGGCCACCGGCCCCGGCGGGGTGGAGGTCGTGGAGCGTCCCGAGTTCCCCGTCAACGGGGGCGCGCTGTGCGGCAAGGGCCGCACAGCGCCCGCTGTGCTCTCCTCCCGGGTGCGCCTGACCGAGCCACTCATCCGATCCCACGCCACGGGCCGGCTCGAACCGGCCACCTGGGAGGAGGCGATCGGCCGCGTCGCCGAGGGTCTCTCCCGCACGCGCAGCGACCATGGCGCGGACGCCTGCGGGGTGTTCGGCGGCGGGGGTCTGACCAACGAGAAGGCGTACGCCCTGGGGAAGTTCGCGCGGGTGGCGCTCGGCACGTCGCAGATCGACTACAACGGCCGGTTCTGCATGTCGTCGGCGGCAGCGGCGGGTCAGCGGGCCTTCGGGCTCGACCGCGGCCTGCCGTTCCCCCTTGAGGACATCCCGCGCACCGGCTGTGTGATCCTCGTCGGCTCGAACCTCGCCGAGACGATGCCGCCCGCGCTGCGGTACCTGACGGAGCTGAAGGCGAACGGCGGGAAGCTGATCGTCATCGACCCGCGCAGGACCCGCACCGCCGAGCAGGCCGATCTCCATCTGGCGCCGCGCCCCGGCACGGACCTCGCCCTCGCGCTCGGCCTGCTGCACCTGGTAGTGGCCGAGGGGCGGACGGACGAGGCGTTCATCGAGGAGCGCACCAGCGGCTGGCAGGAGGCGCGGGCGGCGGCGATGGCGCACTGGCCGGAGTACGTGGAGCGGATCAGCGGCGTTCCCGTGCCCCAACTCCGTGATGCGATGCGGATGTTCTGCGACGCCGAGACCGCCATGGTGCTCACCGCGCGCGGGCCCGAGCAGCAGTCCAAGGGGACGGACACAGTGGGCGCCTGGATCAACCTCTGCCTCGCGACGGGCAACGCGGGCCGCCCCCTCGCCGGGTACGGCTGCCTGACCGGGCAGGGCAACGGACAGGGCGGACGGGAACACGGCCAGAAAGCCGACCAGTTGCCCGGCTACCGCAAGCTGACGGATCCGGCGGCGCGGGCGCATGTGGCGGGGGTGTGGGGCGTGGACCCCGACTCGCTCCCCGGCCCCGGGCGCTCCGCGTACGAGCTGCTCGACGCGCTCGGCGGGGACATCAAGGCCCTGCTCCTGATGGGCTCCAACCCGGTCGTCTCGGCGCCGCGCGCCGCGCACGTGGAGGAGCGGCTGCGCTCGCTCGACTTCCTGGCGGTCGCGGATGTGGTGCTTTCGGAGACCGCCCGACTGGCCGATGTCGTCCTGCCGGTGACGCAGTGGGCCGAGGAGACGGGGACGGTGACCAACCTGGAGGGCCGGGTGCTGCTGCGCCGCCGGGCGGTGAGCGCACCCGACGGCGTCCGGAGCGATCTGGACGTGCTCCACGGTCTCGCCTCCCTGCTCGGCCACGGCAAGGGCTTCCCGACGGACCCGGAGGAGGTCTTCGACGAGCTGCGCCGGGCGAGCGCGGGCGGGGCCGCGGACTACTCGGGGATCTCGTACGCGCGGCTGAAGGAGGGGAACGGCGAGGGGGTGTTCTGGCCCTGCCCCGCGCAGGACGACGAGGCGGAGCCCGCGCACCCCGGCACGCCCCGCCTCTTCCTCGACCGGTTCGCCACCGAGGACGGGCGGGCGCGGTTCGTGCCGGTGGTGCACCGGAGCGCGGCCGAGGAGCCGGACGCGGAGTATCCCGTGCTCCTGACCACAGGGCGGGTCCTCGCGCAGTACCAGTCGGGGGCCCAGACGCGCCGTGTCGACGAGCTCAACTCCGCCGCCCCCGGGCCCTTCGTGGAGCTGCATCCGCGGCTCGCCGCACGCCTTGAGGTCGGCGACGGCGAGCCGGTGACGGTCGTCTCGCGGCGGGGCCGGGCCGTCGCCCCGGCGCGGATCACCAGCACGATCCGCTCCGACACCGTCTTCATGCCGTTCCACTGGCCGGGCGAGGGCCGGGCCAACTCCCTGACCAATCCGGCACTTGACCCGGTGTCGCGGATGCCGGAGTTCAAGGTGTGCGCGGTGCGGCTGGAGCGGGCCTAGCGGCAGCCGGACATGGCTGCGGGCCGGGGGTTTCGCCCCCGGCCCGCGGTCATGCGCGTACAGGAATCAGCAGGTGCGTCCGACGTAGTGCGCGCCCTGGATCTTGCTCGCCGAACCCAGCCAGTGGTTGCCCGGACCCACACAGCGCTCGTAGTCGGGGGCGAGGGCGACCCGCACCTGGATGACCACGTTCGAGCCGTCGCTCGTGCAGTGGTTGTAGAAGGCGTCGCTGCCGGTCTCGTAGAACCCGCAGGGGTTCATGACGGCGGTCGGGGCGTGAGCGGACGCGGCGGCCGCCACGGGGAGGCCGAGGGTGAGGGCTACGGCGCCGACGAGGGCCGGCAGCGAACGGCGAAAGCTCATGGGGCAACTCCTGCTGAGGACGTGGTGCTCACGCACCGACTCGCGCACCGACTGGTGCACACGGAGAGTGCCACAGTCGCCACTCTCCGCGATCATGCGATGCGTGTGCGTCGCTCGCACGGGTGACGGAGTCCACCGGATCGAGTGCGCGGGCGTTTGAGCTGCGAAATCCGCGCCACGGCCAGGCTCTCGGCGCCCGCCCCCGCCCCCTCACCGCCGCGGCCTGAACGACGCCCAGTCCCCTCCCCCGATCGCCGTCCCCGAAGCGCGCAGCCTCGCCGCCACCCGGGGCGCCGCCACGTACACCCAGGCCCGCGCCGTCGCCCCGTCCAGGAGGGTCACCTCGCGCACCACGCGCTCGTACAGGTTGCGGGGGGTCGCCCGGCGCGTACTCCTCCAGCACGTCGAGATCGGCGACGAGCCGCTCGTACGCGGACGGCCTGGCGGTGATCAACTCGCCGTGCACCGGGCCGCCTTCGGGCTCCTCCACCAGGTACGGGTAGCCGGGCCCTTCGTAGAGGACCGCCCCCGCGAGCCGGGCGGGCTCCTCCGTCGTGACGCTGCCGCGCAGGAAGACGTCGTGGTTCGGCTCCCCCGGCCGCAGCGTTCCGTACACGAAGAACGGCAGCCGGGCCTCGTACGTCGACGTCATGCACCGATTCTCGCCGGACCCGCCGGGGGCGGGGCGGAGAGGGGCCACCGGACAGGCCGAAGGTCCCGATCTCGGCGTTTCCACCCTGCTCGCCCCTGGCTGTTACACAACATCCCGCTTTCTGTGATGGACGCTTCCTACCGTCGGCAGAGCCATGAACGTCACCTGCCCCCACCGCCGCCTCCTGCGCCGCGCCGCCGTCCTCACCGCCACGGCGGCCGTCGTGCTGGCCGGATGCGGCAGCGTGGACGGGCTCGGCGCCGGTGAGCCCGCGCCGTCCGTGTCCGTGCAGCCGCGCCCCGAACCGCTCTGGCCCGCCTGGTCCAGCACGTCGTCCAAGGCGCCCGGCGCCGACGCCGCCACCCGCCAGCCGCCGCCGGAGCCCCTGGAGGGGCTGCCGAAGCTGGGCAGGGGCGGGCTCGGCAAGGAGGACTTCCGTGCGGTCCTGCGGGCCGACCCGCGGATGAAGCCGCTCGCCGACCGCGGCGAGATCGACCGCCCCGGCCGGGCCGGGCTCAGGCCGCCGCTCCTGACGGACCTGACGGGCGACGGGCGGCCCGAGCTGCTCGTGGCCGCCGACACGGAGAGCGGACGGAGCGTCCTCACCGTCTACCGGGAGCACGACGGCCGCGTCTTCCCGGTCCTTTTCACCTCCGGGAAGCGCATGACCATCGAGCGGCTCGGCCCGGATCTGCTGGTGCGCAGCCCCTGCGCGGACGGCGGCGACCAGGCCGTGCGGTTCCACTGGGACGGCGTACGGATGTCCACGGTGAGCGACATCAAGAACTACAAGAACTACAAGGACTACAAGAACGACAAGAAGACGCCGGGCGCCGAGAGCTCGCCGTCACCGCGGCCCACCACGGAGCCCTCGGGCGGCGTGGACGGACACAGGTGAAGGGCGTTGCCCGGCGGGCCCGCGGCGCGCTCAACGCCCTCGGTCTGCGCTGGAAGATCGCCGCGCTGCTCGCCCTGGGCTGCGCGGTCGTCGCGGTCGCCATCGGGATCCTCGTCCACCAGGCACGCCTGGAGCAGGTCTCCGCGGGCGCCAGGTCCGGGGCCACCGCCCAGTTGGTGCGGGTGCGCCAGCTGTACGAGCTGACGGGGCAGGTCGACACCGCCGGCGACGACGGTACGGAGGCCGCCATCGACGCGCCCGACCTGCCCGCGTCGCTGCGGGCCGCCGCCCTGGACGGGGAGCGGACCACGTACCTCGACATGGGCGCCGCCGATCCCGTCGTGTGGGCGGCGCGCCCGGTCGGCGACCATGTGCTCTCCGTCCGCGAGCCGCTGGCCGAACAGGCCGCCGAGATGGCCGAGTTCGACCAGCAGCTGATGGTCTCGGGCGCCGTCGTCGTCATCCTCGCGGCGCTCGGCGGCGCCGCGCTCGCCAGCCGTCTCAGCCGCGAGCTGCGGACCGCTGCGGCCACCGCGCGCCGCATCAGCCAGGGCGATCTGGACGCCCGTATCGACCATCCGCGACCGCCGGGCGGCCGCGACGGCAGGCGCGGAAAGGACGAGGTGGCCGAACTGGCCGCCGCCGTCGACACGATGGCCGCGTCCCTGCAGCAGCGCATCGAGGCCGAGCAGCGCTTCACCGCGGACGTCGCCCATGAGCTGCGCACGCCGCTCACCGGTCTGCACACCGCGGCCGAGCTCCTTCCGCAGAGCCGCCCCACGGAACTCGTGCGCGACCGGGTCCTCGCCCTGCGCACCCTCACCGAGGATCTGCTGGAAGTGGCGCGGCTCGACGCGGAGGTGGAGCGGCCCGACCTGGACGCGCATCCCCTCGGCACGCTGACCGAGGGGATCGTGCAGCGGTCGGGGTGCCCGGTGCGGTTCGTGGCCGCGTGCGGCCTTGACGACACGCTCGTACGCACCGACGCGCGCCGCCTGGAGCGGATCATCGCCAACCTCGTCGCCAACGCCCGCAGGCACGGCGCCGGTTCGGTCGACGTGCGGGTGGCCGGACCCGTGGTCACGGTCAGCGACCAGGGGCCCGGCTTCCCCGAGCACCTCCTGAAGGACGGCCCGCAGCGCTTCCAGACCGGCGCCCGTGAGCGCGGCCAGGGCACAGGCCTCGGCCTGACGATCGCGTTCGGCCAGGCGCAGGTCATCGGCGCGCGGGTGGAGCTGAGCAACGCGGACGACGGCGGGGCCGTGGCGTCGGTGCGCCTGCCGGAGGCCTAGCCCCGCGCGCCGCGACTGATCTCAACTGCCGTAAGGGCGGACTTCCTTGGCGCCGCGCAGCGCCCACGCCCACCAGTGGAGCTGGTCGAGCATCGACTTGGCCGCGGCGTTCGCGGCCGTCGGGTCCTTGTGGGTCCCGTCGTCGGCGAAGAGCCCGCCCGCGTTGTGGAAGGAGACGGTGTCGCGGATCGTCATGGTGTGCAGCTCGGCGAAGACCGGACGCAGGTGCTCGACCGCGCGCAGACCGCCGGAGAGGCCTCCGTAGGAGACGAAGGCGAGGGGCTTGGCCTGCCATTCGGCGTTGTGCCAGTCGATGAGGCTCTTGAGGGACGCGGGGTAGGAGTGGTTGTACTCGGGGGTGAGGACCACGAAGGCGTCGGCGGCGGCCAGCTTCGGGGTGACCTTGCCGAGCTCGGCGAGCGTCTCGGGCGACGGGTTGAAGGAGAGCGCGGTCGGCAGATGGGACTCGGCGAGGTCGATGACGTCCACCTCGAAGTCCGCGTGCTCGCGGATCCGGGCAAGGAGCCACTCGGCGACGATCGGTCCGAAACGGCCCTCGCGGTTGCTTCCGATGATGACGGCGACGCGAAGGGGTGTGGCGGGCGTGGCCGACGTGGCGAACGGGGCCGTGGACGGGGTGGCGGACGGGACGGTGGACGGGGAATCAGTGGCAGTCGTGTTCTGGGTCATGGGGAGAGCCTCGTTGCTCAACCTAGGTTGAGGTCAAGCGGCTCTTTCGATGCGTTCGGCGACTTGGGGAGTGCGACGCGTTCGGCGAGTGCGGCGAGTGCGGTGCGTTCGGCACGTTCGGCGCGCGGCTGCTCGCACCCCCTCCGTCCGGTCCTCTCCGGTCCCTCTCCGGTCCTCGCCAGCCCTCACTCCAGGTTCACGCCACGTCGTACCGTGAAGCCCATGACAACTCCCGCGCCTCTGCAGCGCCTTGAGATCGACGGCCGGGCCGCCACCGCCGACCGACTGCTGTGGCCCGCTCTCGGCGGGGTCGGGCACTTCACCGCGATGCAGGTCAGGGGCGGCGCGACACGCGGGCTCGCGCTGCACCTGGCCCGGCTCGACGCGGCCACGCGCGAGCTCTTCGACCGGGATCTCGACGGCGAACACGTCCGCGAGCTCATCCGGCACGTACTCCGCGACGACATCGCCGACGCTTCCGTACGTGTCCACGTCCACGCCCCTGAGGGCGAGCCGTCCGTGACGGTCACCGTCCGGGCGCCGGGCGGGGTGTCCGAGAGCGCGCAGGCCCTGCAGTCCGTCCCCTATCAGCGGCCCTTCCCGCACATCAAGCACCTGGGCGGCTTCGGGCAGGCCCGCCACGGAGAGCTCGCACGGCGCGCGGGCTTCGACGACGCCCTGCTCACCGGGCCCGACGGGACGATCAGCGAGGGCGCCGTCACGAACATCGCCTTCTACGACGGCTCCGGGATCGTCTGGCCCGACGCGCCCTGCCTGACCGGCATCACGATGCAGCTGCTCGAACCGCGGCTCGCGGCCGCCGGGCTGCCCACGCGCCGGGCCCCGGTCACACTCGCGGGCCTCTCGTCGTACGCGGCGGCCTTCGTCACGAACGCGCGGGGCATCGCGCCGGTGCGTCGGATCGATGCCACGGAGTTCGCGGTCGACGAGAAGCTGATGGGGACGCTGGCGGGGCTCTACGCCGACGTTCCGTGGGACGCGGTCTGAGACGGACTCAGGTCTCGGCGGGGTCCGGCGGGGTCCAGCGAGAGGGCCGGGGGGGCGGGAAAGGCCCAGGAAAGGCGCCCGGGAAAGGCCCGGAAGAGGCCCCGCCGGGATCGCGGGTCACCCATTCACAGGCGCCGCGCACCCCCTTCGGATACTTCTCGGCGACACGCCGGGTGACCTGCTGGAATGTTCCCGTCGAAGCGTCAGGAGCCGCTCCACCACAGAGTTTCTGACAGACCCTCAGGAGGCGTGCGCCGCCGAGTGCCACTTACCTCGGTAGAGCGGGGTTCGACCGACGCAGCGGCACTTGGGGGTGCCGCGGGCCGTGCCCTCTGAAGGTCCCTCGGAGGAGCAAGCACGATGCGCAAAGCCCGCCTGCTGACCACTGCCGCGCTCGCCGTCGCATCGGCGGGCCTCCTGTCGCCCCCCGCGACAGCCGCGGCGTTCGCCGCCGGAGGAGGCCTGGAGATCCATCCCGCCACGGTGATGCCGGGCTCCACGGTCACCGTGACCACCTCCGCGTGCGGCGACGGGGGAACCGCTTCGGGCGACGCCAGCGCGGTGGGCGCGGGCACGTTCACGCTCGCGCCGAGCACGCACGAGGACCACGAGCAGAACGCGACCGGTCAGTTCAAGGTGCCGCCATCGGCTCAGCCCGGCACCTACGAGATCGTCGCGAAGTGCTCCGGTTCCGGCACGGACGGCAAGCAGGTGGCGGGCGATCTGGCCGTGACGATCACCTCCACGGCCGCCGCCCGTGAGCAGCAGCAGGTGACTCCGAAGGGACATGTGAAGACGGGGGTCGGCGGCGCTCTGGGCCCCGATCCCGTGCAGACCGCGGCGGGTGTGGCGGCGCTTGCCGTCGCCGCCGCGGGCGGTACCTGGCTCCTGCATCGCCGGGCGAGAGGCGACAGGATCTGACGGACACCCTCCGCTGTCCACCGGTACCGCCAGCCCCCTCTCTCTCCGGGTCCGCCTGTCCCTCGTGGATCCGGAGAGGGATGCGGGGACCGGCCTCCCCGAACCCTGAGGGGGACGAGTCGAGTGATGCGCAGGAAGAGCCCGAGCGGGAAGAGTCCTGACGCGGGGAACCCTGAGTCGGGGAGGCCTGAGTCGGGGAACCCTGAGTCGGGGAACCCTGAGTCGGGGAACCCTGACGCCGGGAACCCTGACGCCGGGAACCCTGACGCGGGAAAGCCTCGCAGGAACCCCGCCCGGAGGAAGGCCGTCAACTCCGCCATAGGCGCGGTCACCGTCCTTGCCCTGTGCTCCGGGGCATGGCTGCTGCACAACGGAACCGCGTCCCGTCCCCCGCCCCAGCCGTCCGCCGCGCAGGCCGCGTCGGCGCATCCACCCTCCGGCCGCGCGTCGGCCGCCGCGGCGCTCCCGCCGTCCCCGCCCGACCGGATCCGGATCCCCGCGATCCGGGTCGACGTGCCCCTCATGGGGCTCGGACTCACGCGGCAGGGCAGTCTCGACGTACCGCCTCCGAAGAGGACGAACCTCGCGGGCTGGTACGAGTCGGGGACGACGCCGGGCGAGCGCGGCACCGCCATCGTGGCGGGGCACGTCGACAACGCCGACGGGCCGTCCGTCTTCTACGACCTGGGCGGCCTGACCCGGGGCCGCACCATCGAGATCGAGCGCAGGGACGGCAGCGTGGCCGTGTTCACGGTCGACGCGAACGAGGTCTACGACGCGAAGGACTTCCCGGACGAGAAGGTGTACGGGGCGGCGGACCGGCCGGAGCTGCGCGTGATCACGTGCGGCGGCAGCTATTCGAGGAAGACGGGCTACCAGGGCAATGTGGTGGTGTTCGCGCACCTGACGAGCGTGCGGTGACGCCTGGCGGCGGGGGACTGCCGGAGGGGGCTGCCGGGGCGGACGGCTGCGGACGGACGAGGGATTCGGGGCTCAGGCGAGCCACTGCTCGTACGCCATCTTGGCGACGAGGGCGAACACGGTCGTGAGCAGCACGATGCGGACGAATCCGCTGCCCTTCTTCAGGGCGGTGTGTGCGCCGAACATGCCGCCCGCAAGGTTGAAGACGGCCATCAGAGCGGCCAGTTGCCACAGGACCGCGCCCTGCCAGGCGAACATCGCCAGGGCGCCCGCGTTCGTGCAGCAGTTGACGATCTTGGCCGTCGCGGAGGCGGACACCAGGTCGAGGTGGAGTACGGCGGTCAGCGCGAGGACCAGGAAGGTGCCGGTGCCGGGCCCGATGAGGCCGTCGTAGAACCCGATGCCGAGACCCGCGAGGCCGATGGCCGCGAGGATGCGCTTGGGCGATGCGGGCTTGGCGGAGGGTGCGGTGCCGAAGGCCGGCCTGAAGATGACGAAGGCGCCGACCCCGAGCAGCACCACCATGATCACGGGCTTGAGCACCTCGGTGCTCATCCCGGCGGCGAAGAAGGCACCGCCCATCGACCCGGCGAGCGCGGCCAGCCCGATCCGTACGGCGGTGGGCACGTCGACGGGCGTCTTCCTCACGTACGTCACCGCGGCGCCGGTCGTGCCGACGATGGCGACGGCCTTGTTCGTCCCGAGGGCGTGCGCGGCCGGGGTCGAGCCGGGAAGCCCGAGCAGCAGGGCGGGCAGGAGGAGCAGGCCGCCGCCGCCCACCACCGCGTCGATCCAGCCGGCCGCGAGGGCGGCGACGCACAGGACGACGACGGTGGTCAGCGATATGTCGGGCATGGTCATGACCCTATGGAGGGGCTGATCATGACGTCCATGAAATCCGGGAGAGTTGAGGGTCTTCAGAGGTTCCTGGGATTCGCTGCTCAGGGCGCCGCCTGAGGTGCCGGGACTCCCGCCGGTACGCGGTCGGGGGCCGGCGGTGACGCCGGGTCGACCGTGAAGGCGAGGACCGTGGCGACCAGCGCGCTCGCTCCGGCGAGGCCCGTCGCCAGCTTGCGGCGGGCCTGCAGGGTGGGGCCCTGGGCCGGGCCTACGGGTTTGCGGTGACGTCCCATGTCGGCCTGTAAGCCCCTCTCAGAAGGTGAAGCACTCGGCGTGGATGCGCTCATCGGGCACCCCGGCCCGTACGAGCGCGGCGGTGGCGGATGCGGTCATCCCGGGCGGCCCGCACAGATACACGTCGTGCTCGGCGAGGTCGGGGATGAGGTTGCGCAGGGCCTGCGGGGCGAGCGGGTCGAAGGAGGCGTCGGACCGCCCGAGCAGATAGTGCAGCCCCGCTCCCCTGCTCCGGGCGATCTCCTCCAGCTCCTCGCGCAGCACGAGCTGTTCGGCGCTGCCTGCCCGGTAGAGCAGGGTGATGTCCCCCGGTCCGCCGGGCAGCGTCTCGAACAGCGCCCGCATCGGAGTGATCCCGACGCCGCCCGCGAGCAGCAGCACCTTCCTCTTCGTACGGCGATGAGCGGTGAGCGCCCCGAAGGGCCCGGTGGCGAGCACGCGCGTCCCCCGCTTCAGGCGCCGCATCCGGCGTGTGTGATCGCCGATGGCCTTCACGGTGATCCGCAGGGTGTCGTCGCGCACGGGCGCGGACAGCGAGAACGGCAGCGCGGTGCGCCAGAGCCTGCGGCGCAGGAAGCGCCAGCGGAAGAACTGTCCGGGCTCGGCCCGCAGCTCGTCGAGCCCGATGCCCTGCATCACGACCGACACGACACCGGGCCCCTCGTCGCGTACGTCGATGACGCGCAGGCTGTGCTTCAGCGCCTGCCGCACGGGTACGACGACGCGGTACCAGACGAGCAGGACCGCCACCGTGGCGTGCAGCATCGACCACACCCAGACCGTCAGGATGCTGCCCGCCACGTCAGGACCGGCGAGCTGGTGCACGAAGGCGAGCGCCGCGGCGAGGTAGGTCAGCAGATGCACGGCCCGCCATGTCTCGTGCGGGACGCGGCGCCGCATCGCGCGGGCCGATGTGACGCCGACGGCCATGAACAGGAAGGTGCCGACGACGGCGAGGGCGAGCCCCGGATAGCCGAGCAGGTCGAGGGTGGCGCTGAGGAGGTCGGTGTCGGCGTGGGCGGCGTATCCGCACAGGGCGAGCAGGGCGTGGCCCAGGCACAGGGTGAGGACGTAGCGGCCGCCGAGGGCGTGCAGCCGCGCGAGCCGGTCGGCGCCTACGCCGTGCTCGACCGCGGGGACGCGGGCCATCAGGAAGAGCATGACGAGAACGCCGTACCCGGCGAGCAGTCCGGTGAGGTGGGCGCCGGTCGCGAAGAGCACGTCGAGCCGGGCCGAGGGTTCGGCCTGCACGGCCCAGAGCGCGGTGACGGCGAGGGCCGTGGCGAGGATTCCGGCGTGCAGGGCAGTGGGGGTGACGCGGATCGGGGGAACGGGAGTGGCGGCACGCGGCGGCCGACGCACCCGTCCGGCGACCCGTGGGGGCACCTCTGGCATCGGCGGAACGTTCGGCCCCTCTGTCTGACGCAGGTATGCGGAGAGCGCGGGGTACGCGGCAAGTCGGGAGTCGGCTACCTCGGTGGTCACCGCCGCAGACTAGGCGCGGGGCGGGGGCAGAAGTAGCTGGTCAGGGGGTTGATGCTGATCCTTAAGGTGGGCTTGAGGATCGGCTCAACGGGGGTTAAGTCCGGACGGAGCCAGCGCGGTTCGGGGGGATGCGGGGCAATCGGGCGGGCGGGCGGGAAAGGCCTGCTCGGCCAGAGGCGGATGCGGGGCAAACGGGCGGGCGGGAAGGCCCGTTCGACGAGAGGCGGATGCGGGGCAAACGGGCGGGTGGGCGGGGAGGCCTGCTCGACCAGAGGCGGACGCGGGGCAAACGGGCGGGTGGGCGGGAGAGGCCCGTTCGACCAGAGCCGGACGCCGGGCACGGGCGGGAAAGGCCCGTTCGACCAGAGCCGGACGCCGGGTGAGAGGACACAACCACACAAGGCCCCCGGCCAGCCCCCTCACACCCCGCCCCACCCCCCGCTGAGGGCAGCGTTCCCGCCGGGAAACAGTCAGGATGCGGACGGGTAACACCACCCCCGCACTCTGCAGTACATGACCCCTTCGCCCCCGAGCCACCGGAGCTCCCCGAGCTCCCCGAGCCGCGCGAGCCGCCCGAGCTCCCACAGCTCCCCGAGCTCGCCCTCACCCGTAGTGGTGATCGGCAGCGGCCTCGCCGGCGTCCGGCTCGCCCAGCGGCTCGGGGAAGGGGGCGCCCCCGGCGCCGTACTCATCGGAGAGGAGCCGCACGCGCCGTACAACCGCGTGCTCCTCGCCGACGTGCTCTCCGGACGGCTCGGGCCCGACGTCATCGGGCTTCCGCCCGTACCCGGCGAGTACCTCCGCACCCGCGCCGTCCGCGTGGACCGCGCCGACCGGATCGTGCACTGCGCGGACGGCAGCGTCGTCCCGTACGGCACCCTCGTCCTCGCGACCGGCTCGAACCCCGTGCTCCCGCCCCTGCGCGGTCTCTTCGAGCCCGGTGCCACAGACCTGCCCCGCGGCGTGCACGCCTTTCGGACCATGGACGACTGTCTCGCCCTGTCCGAGGCCGTACGGCCGGGCACCCGTGTCGTCGTCATCGGCGGCGGGCTGCTCGGCGTATCCGCCGCCCGCGCGCTCGCCGTACGCGGCGCCCAGGTCGTCCTCACCCAGCAGGGCGACCGGCTCATGGAGCACCAGCTCGACCCGGCGGCCGGCGCGCTGGTCCACCGGCATCTCACCGAGCTCGGCGTCGAGGTGCACACCGAGTGCCGGGTGCGCGGCGTACGGCAGGTAGACGGCACCATCCGCTCGGTGGAGCTCGCCGACGGGTACGTCCTGGGCACCGATCTCACCGTTCTCGCCTGCGGCGTACGCCCCCGCACGGGACTCGCGCAGGCCGCGGGCATCGACGTACGCCGCGGCATCGTCGTCGACGACGAGCTGCGCACATCCGACCCGCACATCCGCGCCATCGGCGACTGCGCCGAACACTCCGGCGAGGCCCGCTGCCTCGCCGCGCCCGCGCTCGAACAGGCCGACGCGCTCGCCGATGCCCTGATCTCCCCGCAGGACGCGCGCCCCTACTCCGGCACCCGTGCCCTCACCCGCCTCACCCTGCACAACGGACAGCCCGGCTCCGCTCCCCTGGACCTGGCGGCCTTCGGCGACCCCGAGCACCGGCCCGACGACGACGTCGTCCAGCTCGCGGACGCCACCCGTGGCACGTACCGCAAGGTCGTCGTGCGCGGCGACCGGCTCGTCGGCGGCGTGCTGCTCGGTGAGCTCACCGCCGTGGGCGCGCTCGCCCGCGCCTGGGAGGACGACGACCCGCTGCCCGACGACGGCAGCCCCCTGCTCCACCTGCTCACCTACGACGGAGGCCTCTGAGATGCCCACGGACACCCCCCGCCACGGCGCGCGCGACAACACCATCGTGCTGGTCGGGCACGGCATGGTCGGCCAGCGCTTCCTGGAGGCCATCGCCGCACGCGGCCTCACCGAAACGCACCGTGTGGTCGTCCTGTGCGAGGAGCCCCGGCCCGCCTACGACCGCGTCCAGCTCACCTCGTACTTCTCGGGCCGCACGCCCGACGAACTCTCCCTGACGGACCCGGAGTTCATCCGGGACCATGGCATCGAGCTGTACGTCGGCGATCCCGCCGAGGCCGTCGACCGTGACGCGAGGACCGTCACCGCGCGCTCCGGGCAGACCTTCGCCTACGACACCCTCGTCCTGGCGACAGGGTCCTTCCCCTTCGTGCCGCCGGTGCCCGGCAAGGACACCACCGGCTGTTTCGTCTACCGCACGATCGAGGACCTGCTCGCCATCGAGGAGTACGCGAAGACGTACGCCACGACCGGCGCCGTCGTCGGCGGCGGGCTGCTCGGCCTTGAGGCGGCGGGCGCGCTGCGCGGGCTCGGACTCGCCACGCATGTGGTCGAGTTCGCGCCGCGGCTGATGCCGGTGCAGGTCGACGAGGGCGGCGGCGCGGCGCTCCTGCGCACCATCACCGGCATGGGCCTGACCGTGCACACGGGCGTCGGCACCCAGGAGATCGTCGGCACGGACGGCGCCGTCAGCGGGATGAAGCTGTCGGACGGCAGTGAACTCGCCACCGATCTGGTGGTGTTCTCGGCGGGCGTGCGGCCCCGCGATCAACTCGCTCGCGAGAGCGGCCTTTCGGTGGGTGAGCGCGGCGGCATCACCGTCGACGAGCAGTGCCGCACCAGCGACCCGGCCGTGTACGCGATCGGCGAGTGCGCGCAGGCGTCGGACGGCCGGGTGTACGGGCTGGTCGCGCCCGGCTATGACATGGCCGAGACCGTGGCCGCCGCGATCGCCACGGAGGAGTCGAGCTTCACCGGCGCCGACATGTCGACCAAGCTGAAGCTCCTGGGCGTGGACGTCGCCTCCTTCGGCGACGCGCACGGCGCGACCCCGGACTGCCTGGACGTCGTCTACTCCGACTCGCGCTCGGGGACGTACAAGAAGCTGGTCATCGGCGCGGGCGGTGAGCTGCTCGGCGGCGTCCTGGTCGGCGACGCGGAGGCGTACGGCGTGCTGCGGCCGATGACCGGGAGCGTGCCTCCGGTCTCGCCCGAGCAGCTGGTCCTTCCCGCGGGCGCGGGCGGCCCGGTGTCGATCGGCCCGTCCTCGCTGCCGGACTCCGCGGTCATCTGCTCCTGCCACAACGTCACCAAGGGCTCGATCCGCGGCGCCGTGACCGAGCACAGCTGCACGACCGTGCCCGAGGTCAAGAAGTGCACCAAGGCCGGTACGGGCTGCGGCAGTTGTGTGAAGGTGCTCGGCCAGCTGGTCAACGACGAGCTGGAGGCGTCGGGCGTCGAGGTCGACAAGGGCCTGTGCGGCTGCTTCGGCCAGACCCGCCAGGAGCTGTACGAGATCGTCCACACCCTGGGCATCACCTCCTACCGGCAGCTCCTGGACAGCCACGGCCGCGAGGCGGCGCGCGGCACCGAGGGCTGCGAGACCTGCAAGCCGACGGTCGGTTCGATCATCGCCTCGCTGGCCCCGACGATCGGCGCCGACGGGTACGTGCTCGAAGGCGAGCAGGCATCGCTCCAGGACACGAACGACCACTTCCTGGCCAACCTCCAGAAGAACGGCTCCTATTCGGTCGTCCCGCGCATCCCCGGCGGCGAGATCACCCCGGACAAGCTGATCGTGATCGGGGAGGTGGCACGGGACTT
Source organism: Streptomyces sp. NPDC044044 (assembly GCF_056434405.1). Lineage (NCBI taxonomy): Bacteria > Bacillati > Actinomycetota > Actinomycetes > Kitasatosporales > Streptomycetaceae > Streptomyces > Streptomyces sp. NPDC044044. The sequence goes on from NZ_JBWKFG010000004.1 coordinate 224,378, forward strand.
CGGCCTCTACACGAAGATCACGGGCGGCCAGCGCATCGACATGTTCGGCGCGCGCGTCGAACAACTGCCGCTGATCTGGACGCGGTTGGTGGACGCGGGCTTCGAGTCGGGTCACGCGTACGGGAAGTCGCTGCGGACGGTGAAGTCGTGCGTCGGGCAGACCTGGTGCCGTTACGGCGTGCAGGACTCGGTCCGGATGGCGATCGACCTGGAGCTGCGCTACCGGGGCCTGCGCTCCCCGCACAAGCTGAAGTCGGCCGTCTCCGGCTGCGCCCGCGAGTGCGCGGAGGCCCAGTCCAAGGACTTCGGTGTGATCGCCACGTCCAGCGGCTGGAACCTGTACGTGGGCGGCAACGGCGGCGCGACGCCGCGCCACGCGGACCTGCTGGCGCAGGACCTGTCCGACGCCGAACTGGTGCGCCTCATCGACCGGTTCCTCATGTTCTACATCCGTACGGCCGACCGCCTGGAGCGCACGTCGACCTGGCTGGAGCGGATCGAGGGCGGCCTGGACCACGTACGCGATGTGGTCGTCCACGACTCGCTCGGGCTCTGCGCCGAGCTGGAGGCCCTGATGGCCGACCACGTCGCGCACTACCGCGACGAGTGGTCCGAGACCATCAACGACCCCGAGCGCCTGGCCCGGTTCGTGTCCTTCGTGAACGCGCCGGACGTCCCCGACCCGACCGTGAGCTTCGTCCCGGAGCGGGACCAGATCAAGCCGGACCTGCCCCTCCTCACCATCGGCTCCCGCCCCCGCGACCTGGAAGGTGCCGCATCCCGATGAGCATTCAACTCCGCCTGGAAGACGACTGGTTCGAGGTCTGCGACCGCGCACACCTCCAGCCGGGACGCGGCATCGCCGCGCTGCTCCCCGACGGCCGCCAGGCCGCACTCTTCATCGACCGCGCGGGCCGCGCGTACGCGATCGACAACCGCGACCCGTTCACGGGCGCGGCGGTGCTCTCGCGCGGCCTGCTCGGCGCGGCGGCCGGTCGGCCGTTCGTCGCCTCGCCGCTCCTGAAGCAGCGCTTCGACCTGGAGACGGGGCGGTGCCTCGACGACGATTCGGTGACGGTTCAGACGCACACGGTCCGCCTCGCTTAACGGGAGCCGCTACTTGACCGACCGTTCCAGTATTGCTTAATCTCTCTTCGTGGCCAGGACCAAGGAATTCGATCCGGACGCCGCGCTCCAGTCGGCCCTAGAGCTGTTCTGGCGGCGCGGCTACGAGGCGACGTCGATGGCGGACCTCGTCGAGGCTCTCGGCATCGGACGGGCCAGCATCTACGCGACGTTCGGCAACAAGCACGACCTGTACCTGAAGGCCCTGGAGCGGTACGCCGAGTCCCAGAACCCGCGCCTGCTCGCCGAGCTCTCCCAGCCGGGCCCCGCACTGCCCGCCGTCCGCGCGGTGGTGCGCCGCTTCGGGGGCGAGTCCTCCTCCGAGGAAGCGCGCCTGAACGGCTGTTTCATCACCAACACGGCGGCCGAACTGGGGCCCCACGACGAGTCGGCCGCCCGTTGCGTCGAGCGCAGCTGGGAACACATCGAGACGCTGCTGCACTCCGCGCTCGTCCGCGCCCAGGCACAGGGCGAGCTCCCGGAGGGCCGTGATCCGCTCGCCCTCGCGCGGATGCTCCTGACCCTGATGCAGGGGCTGCGCGTGGTCGGCAAGGCGTCGAAGGATCCGGCGCGGGTGCGGGACGCGACGGAGCAGGCGCTGAGCCTGCTCGACTGAGGTCCCGACGCACACCCCTCGCCGCTCTCCTGTCTCCACCCCTGGCCCTTCTTTCATGCCCTCACACACGCCCTCACGCATATCCTCATACTGAACCGATCGTTCAAGAAAAGAGCTCTGTCATGACTTCAGCACCGCGCACCCGTTTCGCCGGCCGCACGGCCCTCGTCACCGGCGGCGGCTCCGGCCTCGGCCGTGCCATGGCGCTCGCCTTCGCCGCGGAGGGCGCGAACGTCGTCGTCGCCGGGCGCACCGAAGGCCCGCTCAAGGAGACCGTGGGGCTCATCGAGGACGCAGGCGGCACGGCGCTCGCCGTCACCGCCGACGTCTCGCGCTCCGCCGACCTCACGACGCTCGTCGACGCCACCGTCGAGCGGTTCGGCTCCCTGGACGTGGCCGTCAACAACGCGGGCGTCCTGCGCGCCGGGCAGCCGGTCGCGGAGCTGCCCGAGGAGGAGTGGCGCACGATGCTCGACATCAACGTCACCGGCGTACTGCTCGCCCTCCAGGCCGAGGTGCAGCAGATGCGCACGCAGCCCGGCGGCGGGGCCATCGTCAACATCTCCTCCACGCTGGGCGCCCACATCAGCGTTCCGGGCACCATCGGCTACGGCGCCACCAAGGCGGCCGTCTCCGCGCTGACCAAGGGGGCCGCCGCCGAGTACATCGGGGAGGGGATACGGATCAACGCCGTGAGCCCCGGCTCATCCGACACCAGCATGTCGCTGCGCCAGGGCGAGAGCCTGGCCGAGCGCGCGGAGCGCATGAAGACCTCGACGCCGCTCGGCCGGGTCTCGACGACGTCGGAGGTCGCGGCCGCCGTGCTCTACCTCGCGTCGGACGAATCGGCGTCGGTGGTCGGCGCGGACCTGGTGATCGACGGGGGTGCCGCGGCCTGACGCTCTGCCCTGGGCCCGCGCCCCCTACTGCTTTGGGAGGCTCGCAGGAGTTGACGGGGGTGGGGTGGGGTGGGGTGGGCTGGATCTTCCAGCCCGTCCGCAAGGACAGCCCCACCCCTACCGCAGCCCCGACACCTCGAAGACCCCCTTCGCCACATCCCCGTCGAGCCGAGCCGAGATCCGGCCAAGGACCTCAGCGCCGGTCCGCAGCAGCCCGCACGCCACCGCGTCCCGCGCCCCCGCCTCCAGCCGATGCAACAGCAGCGGATTCTCCACGAGCACCTGGGCATCGACCTCCACCCGATTCCCGAGCGAGTCACACAGCACGAGCCGCGCCGCGACCCCCTCGCTGTACCGCACGACGGTCAACAGCCCTGTACAGACGTGCCGATGCCGCAGCAGCCCCCGCACGCCGAGCCACCCCGGGCCCACCGTCACCCGCACCGGATGCAGGATCAGATGGAGCAGCCCCGAAAGCCCCGCCCACAGCCCGCCCCGCAGCACGTCCAACGTGCCGTTGGCCAGGTCGATCAGGACGACCAGCGCGAACAGCGCGAGAGCGCAGAATGCGGCGGCCCGCACATCCGCCGCCCAGCGCCGGTCGGACACAACACCGCCCCGGCCCCCTGCCGCGCCCCGCAGGACGTCACCACCATCCCTGTCATGTCGCATGTGCGGCACCGTAGGACGGACTCGCCGCGGAGTCAGCACCGTTGACGTACCGCTGACGCCCCACGTCAAAGAAGCGTGAAGATCCGCACCCCAGGCGCCAAGGAGCCGCCAAAAGGGCGCGCGGCCGGCTCGGGGCACACCCACGCTGGGCACCACGCTGGGCATCGCTCAAGCGAACGAACCCGCCTGGAGGGGCCCACCCATGACCACCGTCTCCGAGACCCCGGACAGCCCGGTCGCCGCCGAGGAACCCCCGGATACCGAAGGCGCGGCAGGCCCCGAGGACCGCCACCGGCTCACCGCCCTCCAGGGCCTCGCCGCGCTCTCCCTCGACGCGATGGCCTCGGTCGCCTACGGCCCCGAGGCCATCGTCCTGGTCCTCGCGGCGGCGGGCGGGTACGGGCTCGGCTTCACGCTGCCGGTGACCCTGGGCATCGCCGCGCTGCTCGCCGTGCTCGTCGCCTCCTACCGCCAGGTCATCGCCGCCTTCCCCGACGGCGGCGGCAGCTACGCCGCCGCCAAGACCCACCTGGGCCGCCGCGCGGGCCTGGTCGCAGCGGCCTCGCTCGTCCTCGACTACGTCCTGAACGTCGCCGTCGCCGTCACCGCGGGCGTCGCGGCGCTCACCTCCGCCTTCCCGGAGCTGTACGGCGACCGGGTGTGGATATGCCTGGCCGTCCTCGTCCTCGTCACGGCCGTCAATCTGCGCGGCATCGTCGACTCGGCGCGCGTCTTCATCGCCCCGACCGCGATATTCGTCGGCGCGATCCTGACCATGATCGTGGTCGGTCTGTTCCGCGAGGGCCCTGTCAGCACGGCCGCCGCCGAGGGCCACGCGTCGGTCCTCGCCTCCAATGCCACTTCCGTCGGCGCGCTGCTCCTCCTGAAGGCGTTCGCGTCCGGCTGCTCCGCCCTCACCGGCGTCGAGGCCATCGCCAACGCCGTGCCGTCGTTCCGCGCCCCGCGCGTCAAGCGCGCCCAGCACGCGGAGGTCGCGCTCGGCGCGCTGCTGGGTGTGATGCTGATCGGCCTGTCCGTGCTGATCTCCCGCTTCGGGCTCCAGCCGGTCGAGGGCGTCACCGTCCTCGCACAGCTGGCGGACGCGTCACTCGGCCACAACTGGGCTTTCTACGTGGTGCAGTTCGCGACGATGATCCTCCTCGCCCTCTCCGCGAACACGTCCTTCGGCGGTCTGCCCGTCCTCATGGGCCTGCTGGCCCGGGACAACTACCTGCCCCACGTCTTCGCCCTGAAGGCCGACCGCCAGGTCCACCGGCACGGCGTCCTCGCGCTTGCCGCCGTATCGGCCGCGCTGCTCGTCTTCTCCGGCGGCGACACCAACACGCTCGTGCCGCTCTTCGCGATCGGCGTCTTCGTCGGCTTCACGCTCTGCCAGACGGGGATGGTGCTCCACTGGCGCGCGGCGGGCAGACCCGCGAAGGCACTCCTCAACGGCTTCGGCGCGCTCCTGACCGGCATCTCGGCGGTGGTCGTCACGGCCACCAAGTTCACCGAGGGCGCCTGGCTCATCGTGCTCGCGCTGCCCGCGATCGTGCTCTGTTTCGAGGCCGTGCACCGCGCCTACCGGCGGATCGGCGACGACCTGGGCCTCGGCCGCGTCCCGGAGCCCCCGCACCGCGACCACTCCCTGGTGATCGTCCCGGTGTCGAACCTGTCCCGCCTGACCTGCGAGGCCCTGAACGCGGCCGTCTCCCTCGGCGACGAGGTCCGCGCGGTGACGGTCACCCACCAGGACGCCGACGACCGGCGCGCGTCGGAGGCGCTGCGCCGCGACTGGGAGCTGTGGAACCCGGGCGTCGACCTGGTGGAGCTGCCCTCGCTGACGCGCACGGTCGGGCGGCCGGTGGCGGAGTACGTGCGGAAGATCTACACGTACCACCCGGCCACCCGCGTCACCGTCCTGATCCCCGAGGTGGAGCCCGCCCACGTCTGGCAGCGCCTGCTCCAGAACCAGCGCGGCTCGGTCCTCGCACACGCCGTGCGCCGGGACACGGACGCGGTGATCTGCCGCCTGCGGTTCCGCCTTGCGGCGGGGCGGAGCCGGTCCTAGCGTCGGCGCCATGAGCGGAAGCACGGGCAGGAGGATCACCGAGAAGCTGTCGGACGAGGCGCTGCGCGAGGCGACGGGCAAGGACTGGCCGCAGTGGTTCGCGGTGCTCGACGCCTGGGGTGCCATGTCCCGGAACCACACGGAGATCGCCCGCCACGTCCGCGAGGACCACGCCGTCGACGGCTGGTACGCCCAGTCCGTGGCCGTCGGCTATGAACAGGAGCGCGGCCTGCGCGAGGTCGGCCAGAGCAGTACGGGCGCCTGGCGGACCAGCGGCAGCAAGACCATCGGGGCCACGGCGGCGCGGGTCATCGAGGCCTTCGCGGACGACGACGTGCGCCGGCGCCGGCTCCCCGGCGTCGACTTCACCCTGCGCACGCACCGTCCCGCGAAATCGGTGACGGCCGACTTCAAGGACGCGACCGGCGCCACCACCCGCATCTCCGTGACCCTCACGGTCAAGGGCCCGGAGAAGACGGCGGTGGGCGTCGGCCACGAGAAGCTGCGGGACGCGGCGGAGGTCGCGGCGTACAAGGTGTTCTGGCGGGAACGCCTGGCCGAGCTCAAGTCGCTCCTGGAGCGTTCAGGACCGTCCGGCGTCTGAGGGCCCCTACGCCCGCACCTCGAACCGGTGGAGCGAATACCCGTACGTCGTCTGCCGCTTCACCCCCTGCATGCGCACGTGCCGCGCCGCGACCGGTTCGACGACGACGGAGTCGACGCCTGGCGTGGTCCGCCCCCTGCGTTCGGCGACCGTGCGCCAGCCCGACGCGCCGTCCGCGGCCTCGGTGACCTGGATGTCGTAGTCGCGCCCTGCCGCTGCCTCCCAGTCGAGGACCACGCGCCGTACGGTGCGCGCCTCCCCCAGGTCGACGGCCAGCCACTCGCCGTCGGTGTACTTCGAGGCCCATCGGGTCGCCGGATCCCCGTCGACGGCGTTCTCGGGGCCCAAGGACGCGGTCTCCGCGGAAGATGCCGTCGCCTTCCTGCCCCGCGCCAGATCGGGGGCGTCGAAGACCTGCGCCGACCACAGCGTCCACCGAACGCGCTCGCTCTCCCGCCCGCGCACCCGCACGTACCGCGCCTTCGCGGCGCCGAACTCCAGCTCGTCCCAGCCCGGTTGGGTGCGTCCACGTCGGGACGCGACCCTCCGCCAGCCCGAATCCCCGTCCTGCGACACCTCGATGTCGTACGAACGCCCGTGCTCACGGCCCCAGTCGAGCCGCACCCGCGCCACATCCCGCACCTCCCCGAGGTCGACCCGCAGCCAGGGTCCGCCCCGTTCGAGGCCGCTGGTCCAGGCGGTGACGGGGTTTCCGTCGGATGCGTACGAGGCGTGCGCGCCGGAGGACGCGGTGGCGGGGGCGCCGAAGGCGAGCTGGTCGGGCTCGGCGAGGGTGGGCGTGACCGTCGTCAGGCCGGGCCCCAGCGAGCCGCGTCGCAGCAGCGCGGTGAACTCCCCGTACGCCAGGCCCTGTCCGGCGCCGCTCCACATCTTCTGGGCGAGCGTGCCGTACGTCTTCTCGATGAGCCCGTGGACGTCCTGCTGGGTGTACGTGGCGTGGACGAGGTCGTTCCAGACGGCGGACATCGCGCCGCGCAGGGCGGGATCCCCGGGAGCGAGGCTCTCCTTTCCCGGGAAGACGTGCGGCTCCCAACTGTCGTACAGATAGCGGCCGTCGAGCCCGTGACCGTGGTAGTAGTCGGCGAACGGGACGACGTACAGGAGCCCGTCGTTCGTGTTGACGATCTCGTACCCGTCGGCCTTGGCGGCCTGCGGCCCGTACCAGCCGTTGTTCCAGCTGTGGACGGTGACGTCCCGGTCGTACCCATCGGCCGAGCCGGCCATCTCGGTCAGGCTTCCCCAGGCGCGCGGATGCTTGCCGAGCGAGCGCACATGGGCGGCCATGTCGTTGAAGTAGGCGCGGTACTGGGCCTCGGGCCCGGTGTACTCGTCGGCCCCGTAGTGCACCTCGGGGCTGCGGAACCACGGCACGAACTCCGCGAAGACCTCCTTCATGAAGGCCGTCGTCTCGGGCTTGGCGAGGTCGAGGTGGTCGGAGTTGCCGCCGTCGAGCCCGAGGGAGGGGCGGAAGCGCACGAAGGAGCGCGAGTGCGCCGGGGCGTCGATCTCGGGGGTGAGCTGGACGGCGTGCAGGGCGGCGGTGTCCTCGAAGGAGTCCCAGTCGGCGCGGGAGTACGACCCGTCGGGTGCGGCGAGCCCCGCCCACTCGGGGGCGTCGCTCCGCAGCCGGAAGGCGTCGTAGGCCTTGCTCCAGTCGCCGTCCGGGGCCTTGATCTCGTTGTCGTTGAGGTGCAGCTGGAGATCATTGAGCTTGAACCACCCCATGACGCGGAGGTAGTCCCGCACGAACCCGGGCGTGAAGAAGCGCCGCCCGACGTCCAGCATGAAGCCGCGCAGACGGTAGTTGGGCCAGTCCTGGGCCGTCCCGGACGGTACGCGGGAGCGCTGCTCGTCGTGGAGGAGGATCTGGAGGAGGGAACGGGTCCCGTAGTAGACGCCGCTGTAGGCGGGCGCGGTGACGGTCACGGACGCGCCCGTGACGGCGAGCTGGTACCCCTCGCGGACGTAGAGCGCACCGCCCTCGCCGTGCCGGGCGGCCGGGTCGAGCCGCAGCAGGATCTCGCCCCGGGCGGCCCGGGAGCGCCGGGTGGCGCGGGGCGGGGCGACCGTCACTCCGGTGACATCGGCGAGGTCACGGGTCAACTGCCGGGCAAGAGGCATGAGTTGATCGGCATCCCGGGCCGGGACGACGACACGCGAGTCCTGGGTGAGCCGGTACGCCCCGTCGCCGCCTTCCCACTCCTGGAGGGCGGGGATGACGGTGGGGCGCGGGTTGCCGAGGGTGTCCTCATGGGCAGCCGCATGGGCGGCCGACGGCAAGCGCAACGGCAGGGCGACGGCGGCTCCCGCGACAGCTGTCGCGGTGATGAGAGTGCGACGGGAGAGGTTCGTCATGGCAGTGGACTACACCACTCGACTCCCCAACTTCACAAGAGAATCAACAGAATCACCCGATGACTCCGGACTCCGACGACTCTCCCCCGAGTGGCGCACACCGGTCGGCAGGCAGACGATGGAGTGAAGGGGTCGGCTGGTGATGACGTCGGCCGTGGACCCCGCGGCGGCGACACAACTGACTCCGAGTTCGTGGGCATGGCCCGGACGGAGGAAGTCGTCATGATCGAGGTCAAGGCGGTCGAGAAGCCGGACGAACGACGCGATTTCCCCCGTGGTCACCTCGACGCCGTCCATCTCACGGGGCTGGACTTCGCCGTGGGCACGTTCGAGCCCGGCTGGCGCTGGTCCGAGTCCGTGGCCCCGCTCGCGGGGACCGAGAGCTGTCAGATCCACCACAACGGCTATGTCGCCGAGGGACGGATGCACATCCGCATGGACGACGGCGCCGAGTCCGAAGTCGGACCGGGCGACGTGTTCGTGTGCCCGCCCGGACATGACGCCTGGGTCGTGGGTGACGAGCCGGTCGTCGTGTACGACTTCGCGGGCGGCATGGCGCAGGAGTACGCGAAGGCGGCGAAGGGATGACCGACCGCTCGGGTCCGACGGGCCACAGGGCGAGGGGTGACGGGTGACGGACGGTCGAGTGAGTGAGTGACGGGCGACGGGCAGCCGAGTGAGTGACGGGCGACGGGCTGTCGGAGTAACGCATCAGCTTCGGGGTGCTGGACGTATTCTCCAACTCGGCATAGAAATAGCCTGGTTCACCCATGCAGGGGGGCACGATGCCATGCCGTCGAACTCCAAGATCCTGGTCGTCGACGACCATGAGGACACCCTCTTCGCCCTGGAGAGCGCACTGACCCCTCTCGGCTACCCACTGGCATCCGCGACCAGCGGTGACGACGCCCTGAAGCAGATACTGCGCGGGCAAGTCGGGCTCGTCCTGCTGGATTTACGCATGCCGGACGTCAGCGGCCTGGACGTCGCGCGCTACATGCGCGGCCTGGACCAAACACGTTCCATCCCCATCGTCCTGCTGACCGGATACGACGTCAGCCGAGAGTTGGCCACCACGGCCTTTCTGCTCGGGGTGGCCGACGTAGTCCTGAAGCCCATCGACCCGCTGACCTTACGTACCAAGGTTCGCTACCTCTTCGAGACCCATCAGCGACTGCAGTCGATGCAGCAGGAGATCGACGAATTGCGCGCCCAGCTGAAGGGCGGCCCCGCCGCCCCCATGAACAGCAGACTTCCAGCCCCGCAACGCACGCGCGACCGGCGCGGCCACCCCTAGTCGCCTGGACGAAGTCCCTGCTCAAGCCCGAAGAGAGCCTGTTGCCCGAGGGCACTATCAGGCCACTTAGGCATGTCTCCTGTGGTGAGATGAGCTTCTGGTGTGTCTCGGGACGCACGTAAACGACAAAACGGGGGAAAGTTACGGTGTCGAACCGTCCGGCGGATTGGCATGTACTGGACTTGGACAAGGACCCGACGCCCGGTGATCCGGACCGGGTGAGGAACCTGGCGAAGAACTTGCACGACTTCGCCGACGATGTCTCGAAGGTCCTGCGGGACATCAAGGGGATGGCGGGCGAGGACGCGATCCTCACCTGGGCGGGCAAGACGGCGGAGTCCTTCACGGCGGAGTTCGAGGACGCGCCGGGCAAGTTGAAGAAGCTCAAGAAGAGCTACGAGATGGCCGGGGACGCCCTGTCTACGTACTGGCCGGAGCTGGAGCGCGCCCAGGCCCTTGCGGACAAGGCCCTGGTCAAGGGCCGTGAAGCGCAAGGGGACTTGAGCAGCGCCCAGACCCGACTGACCTCGGCCGACTCCTGGATGGACAAGGCGGGCAAGGAAGCCGACAAGTACAAGGACGACAAAGACTCCGGCAAGGACGTTCCGAAGCCCGACCCCGACAAGGTCAAGGCCGCCACCCGCAACGCGAACTCCGCCGAGAAGGCCCAGAGCGCCGCCAAGTCGGATGTGTCCGCCGCGAAGAGCAACCTCGACGCCGCGAAGAAGATGGCCGAGGACGCGCGCAAGATGCGCGAGGACGCCGCCGGGACGGCGAAGAAGAAGCTGGAAGACGCCTCCGACGCTGGCATCCAGAACCGCAAGTGGTGGGAGGAGGTCGGGGACTGGGTCACCGACAACTGGGACACCATCGTCGCCGTCTGCAAAGTCGTCGTCGCCGTACTCGGCGTCATCGCGCTGATCATCGGCGGCCCGATCCTCGGCGCGATCGTCCTCATCGCCGCCCTCGTCGTCCTCGCCGACACCCTCCACAAATACGCCAACGGGGAAGCAGGCCTCCTCGACGTCGCGTTCGCCGCCCTCGACTGCATCCCCGGCATGAAGGCCCTGACCAGCCTCCGCGGCCTCGCCAAGGGCATGAAGGGCCTCAAGTCCGCCGCACGCGGACTGCGCTCCGGGGCAGGGGGACTCCGCAAGGCCCTTTCGGGCGGCATGAAGAAGGTGGCGGGCAAGGGCAAGCCGAGCAAGGGCCGCTGCAAGAACGGCGACCCCATCGACATGATCTCCGGCGAAATGCTCATGGAGTGGACCGACGTCGCCCTGCCGGGCCTGCTCCCGCTCGTCCTCCAGCGCACGCACCTGTCCACGTACCGCTGGGGCCACTGGTACGGCGACTCATGGGCCTCGACGCTGGACGAGCGGGTCGTGATCGACGACAAGGGTCTGATCTACGTCACCGAGGACGGCCAGCTGCTGTCCTACCCCCACCCCGAACCCGGCGGTGAACCAGTACTGCCCGCCCACGGCCCCCGCTGGCCGCTGAGCATCGACGACGCGGGCACGGTCACGGCCACCGACCCGCACACCGGCCGCGTCCGCCACTTCCTCCCGGTCACGCCCGACACGGCGGACGCGACGGACAAGGAACCCACACCCGAGGAACGGCACGAAACCCTGCCACTGCGAGCCATCACCGACCGCAACGGCAACCGCATCGACATCGACCACGACCCCACCGGCGCACCCACGACGATACGCCACACCGGCGGCTACCACCTGAAGGTGGACACCGACGACCACCGCGTCACCGCGCTGCGTCTGCTCACCCCCGGCACCCCCGGCACCCCCAGCACCGAGGACGCCCACACCCCCGGCGCCACGCTGGTGGCCGCGTACGGCTACGACGAGGTCGGCAATCTGGCCGAGGTCCACAACTCGACCGGCCTGGTGCTGCGTCTGGACTACGACGACCGGGCCCGCATCACGTCCTGGACCGACAGCAACGACACCTGGTACCGCTTCACCTACGACGACGAGGACCGCTGCGTCCGCGGCGAGAGCACCGCGGGCCACCTGGCCTGCACCATCGAGTACCGCCCCGATGAGCAGGAAACCCGCTACACCGACGCACTCGGCCACATCACCGTCTACCGCTACAACGACCTCAGCCAGCTCCTGTCCGAGACGGACCCGCTGGGCGGCGCCGTCCACACCGAGTGGGACAGCTGGAACAACCTGCTCGCCCGCACCGACGCGCTGGGGCACCGCACCGAGAACACCTGGGACGAGCGCGGCAATCTGACCGCGACACGTGCTCCGGACGGCACGTTCGCCAGTGCGGTGTACGACGACCTCAACCTGCCGGTCGAGATCGTCGGCCCGGACGGCGCCGTCCTGCTCCAGGCATGGGACGAGCACGGCAACCGCACCAGCATGACCGCCGCCGACGGCATGACTCACCACTTCACCCACGACGCCACCGGAGCGGTGTCCACCATCACGGACCCCCTCGGCCACACCACCGAGCTGCGCTGCAACGCGGCGGGCCTGCCGCTGGAGGTCACGGACCCGCTGGGCGCGGTGACCCGCTACGAACTCGACGCCTTCGGCCGCGCGAGCACGATCACGGACCCGACGGGCGCGACCACACGCCTTGAGTGGACGGTGGAGGGCAAGCTGGCGCGGCGTACGGAGGCGAACGGCTCATCGGAGTCGTGGACGTACGACGGCGAGGGCAACTGCACCTCGCACACGGACGCGATGGGCGCGACCTCGACGCACGAGTACACGCACTTCGACCTGATCGCGGCCCGCACGGACCCCGACGGCGTCCGCTACGAGTTCGACCACGACACCCAGCTCCAGCTCCGCAAGGTCACCAACCCACAGGGTCTGGCCTGGAGTTACGAGTACGACCCGGCAGGCCGCCTGGTGGCGGAGACGGACTTCGACGACCACACACTGACGTACGCCCACGACGCGGCGGGCCAGTTGGTGACCCGTACGACGGCCGCGGGCGACGAGATCACCTACGAACGGGACGCGCTGGGCCGGACGGTCACGCAGAACGTGGCAGGCGCCGCGATCACGCGCTACACCTACGACGCGACAGGCGCCCTCACCGAGGCGGTGGGGCCGGACGTGACCCTGTCCCTGGCCAGGGACAGGTCAGGCCGTCTGCTCTCGGAGACGGTCAACGGCCGCACGCTGACCCATACCTACGACGAACTGGGCCGCCGTACCGCCCGCACCACACCGTCCGGAGCGACGAGCACCTGGGCGTACGACGCGGCAGGCCACCGCACCGAACTGATCTCGTCCGGCAGCAGGTTGGCGTTCACGCACGACGGGGCGGGCCGGGAACTCACCCGCACGGTCGGCGAGGCCCTGACACTGACGAACGTGTACGACGTCGTGGGCCGCCTGTCGAAACAGGAACTGATGGGCCCGGCCCACACGCGTGTCCAGCACCGTGTGTACACCTACCGTGCGGACGACCATCTGACCGGCATGGAGGACCAGCTCAACGGCACTCGGAACTTCGACCTGGACGCGGCAGGCCGCGTCACGGCGGTCCACGCGGCGAGCTGGTCGGAGACCTACGCCTACGACTCGGCGGGCAACCAGACCGACGCCTCCTGGCCGGCCAGCATGCCGGGCCAAGAGGCAACGGGGCCCCGCGCGTACGCCGGCACCCGTATCACCGCAGCAGGCAGCGTCCGCTACGAATACGACGCTGCGGGCCGCACCACCCTGCGCCAGAAGACCCGCCTGTCCCGCAAACCCGACACCTGGCACTACGAATGGGACGCGGAAGACCGCCTCACGTCCGTGGTGACCCCCGACGGCACGAGGTGGCGCTACCTCTACGACCCCCTGGGCCGCCGAATATCCAAACAGCGCATGGCGGAACAAGGGGCGGCGGAAGAGGGAGTGGCGGAGCAGGTCGACTTCACCTGGGACGACATGACCCTCTGCGAACAGACGAGCCGCGCCCCGGGCACACCGGAATCAGTGACCCTCACCTGGGACCACGACGGCCTGTGCCCGCTGGCCCAGACAGAGCGCAAACACCTCACCGACGAAGAAGTGGACGCCCGCTTCTACGCCATCGTCACCGACCTCGTCGGCACCCCGACCGAACTCCTCGACGAACAAGGCGACATCGCCTGGCGTTCCAGAACCACCCTGTGGGGCACCACGGTCTGGAACCGGGGCGCCACCGCCTACACCCCCCTGCGTTTCCCCGGCCAGTACTACGACCCCGAGACGGGGCTGCACTACAACTACTTCCGGCACTACGACCCCGAGACCGCCCGCTACCTGACCTCGGACCCGATCGGTCTCGCCGGTGGCTTCGCGCCGCACAGTTACGTCCCCAACCCGTTCATGTGGATCGACCCTCTCGGCCTGTCCCTCCTCGACGTCAGCAAGAACGGCGTGAAAATCGTCGTGCACGAGTACGACGTCGACAAGCCGGCGCACGCTCATGTCACCGGCGGCGGGGGCCGCGAGGTCAGGATCGGACCGAACGGCAAACCCCTCCACAACCAACCGGAACTTTCGAGCAAGCAGCGACAAGCGGTGGAGCATTTCAAGCCGCAGATCAGGACCGCCGTCAGGAAGCTCGGCAAGCGGAGTCAGGCGGAGGAGCGGGCTGCGAAGGCGCAGCGCGAGGCCGCCGAGACCGGCAAGAAACCCTGCAAGTAGGGATGAAGCAATGACATTGCATTCCGATGTGGCCGAGTTGCTGGCGGAGGCCGGCATCATCGACGTGGACGTCGACGAGGCCGTCGCGGACGACCACGCCCGAACGTCCGCGTACCTGCGCGTCGTCTCGGTGATCGCTTCCTCGCGGAGCCGCGACCGGGACCGCGCGATCGTGGCCACGATCCTGCGTGACCCCGACGAGTCGGGGGCCAAGACGGCGGTGGTCGCCCTCGTGGACGAGATCGCGGGCAAGGTGACCGGTCCTGCCGAGTTCCGGCGGTGGTCGGCCGAACTGCTGCCGGAGATCGACCGGCTGAAGGTGGAGGCATTCCGCGAGTTCATCCGCCGCCGCATCCACGACTGGCTGTTCTACCTGTCCGTCGAGGACGGCCATGTGCCGACACCGGCCGAGTTGGCGGAGGTCACGGACTGGATGCAGCGCCACCTCGCCGAGTCGTCGAGGTCTCCGGCCGTACTCGCCGTCGTCGCCGAGTCGGCCCGCACCAAGAAGACACGGAACATCGCGAAGAACCGAGCCGGCAGCCGCGAGCTGAGAACGGAATGAGTCGGTAGCGGCAAGGGCAGGCGCGCCGACTGCCTCACCCGTCTTCGCAGAGAAACCCGAAGGGGCAGCTCCCCCGCACAGGGAGCTGCCCCTTCTTGGTGAACCGGAGCCGATGCCGCATCGGTGAGGGTCGGGGACACGGCGTCGGCTCCGGAGTTCTACCGGTGGCCGTGAAGACCTACCGGTGGTCGCTGCCCGCCGACTCGGATGCCGCGCGGCCTGCCTCCAGGCGGGCCACCGGGATCCGGAACGGGGAGCAGGAGACGTAGTCCAGGCCCACTTCGTGGAAGAAGTGGACGGACTCCGGGTCGCCGCCGTGCTCGCCGCAGACGCCGAGCTTCAGGTCGGGGCGGGTGGCGCGGCCGGCCTTGACCGCGTCCTTGACCAGCTTGCCCACGCCGTCCTTGTCGATGGTCTCGAAGGGCGAGACCCCGAAGATGCCCTTCTCCAGGTACGCAGTGAAGAAGCTCGCCTCCACGTCGTCCCGCGAGAAGCCCCAGACGGTCTGCGTGAGGTCGTTCGTGCCGAAGGAGAAGAACTCGGCGGCCTCCGCGATCTGGTCCGCCGTGAGGGCGGCGCGCGGCAGCTCGATCATGGTGCCGAGCGCCAGCTTCAGCGCCACGCCGGTCGTCGCCTCGACCTCCGCGATGACCTGCTCGGCCTCCTCGCGGACGATCTCCAGCTCCTGGACGGTGCCGACGAGCGGAATCATGATCTCCGCGCGCGGGTCGCCCTTGGCGTTCTTGCGCTCGGCCGCGGCCTCGGCGATCGCCCGTACCTGCATGGTGAACAGGCCCGGGATGACCAGTCCGAGGCGTACGCCGCGCAGACCCAGCATCGGGTTCTGCTCGTGCAGGCGGTGCACGGCCTGGAGCAGGCGCAGGTCGTTCTCGTTGGAGTCCTTGCGGGACTCCGCGAGGGCCACGCGGACCGACAGCTCCGTGATGTCCGGGAGGAACTCGTGCAGCGGCGGGTCCAGGAGGCGGACCGTCACCGGGAGGCCGTCCATGGCCTCGAAGAGCTCCACGAAGTCGCGCTTCTGGAGCGGGAGCAGCTCCTTCAGGGCCTCCTCGCGTGCCTCGTCCGCGTCGGCGAGGATCAGGCGCTCGACCATCTCGCGGCGCTCACCGAGGAACATGTGCTCGGTGCGGCACAGGCCGATGCCCTGGGCGCCGAAGCGGCGGGCGCGCAGGGCGTCCTCGGCGTTGTCCGCGTTGGCGCGGACCCGCAGGCGGCGCACCCGGTCCGCGTACGCCATGATCCGGTGCACGGCGCCGACCAGCTCGTCGGCGTCGTCGGCGCCCGCGTGCATGCGGCCCTCGAAGTACTCGACGACCGGCGAGGGGACCACGGGCACCTCGCCCAGGTAGACCTTGCCGGTCGAGCCGTCGATGGAGACGACGTCGCCCTCCTCGACGACGGTGCCGCCCACGGTCATGCGGCGCCGCTTGGTGTCGACCTCCAGGTCCTCGGCGCCGCAGACACAGGTCTTGCCCATGCCGCGGGCGACGACGGCGGCGTGCGAGGTCTTGCCGCCGCGGGAGGTGAGGATGCCCTCGCAGGCGATCATGCCGTCGAGGTCGTCGGGGTTGGTCTCACGGCGGATGAGGATGACCTTCTCGCCGGAGCGCGACCACTTGATGGCGGTGTACGAGTCGAAGACCGCCTTGCCGACCGCGGCACCGGGTGACGCGGCGATGCCGCGGCCGAGCTGCGTCACCTTCGCGTCCTCGTCGAAGCGCGGGAACATCAGCTGGGCGAGCTGGGCGCCGTTGACGCGCTGCAGCGCCTCGGCCTCGTCGATCAGGCCCTGGTCGACGAGCTGCGTCGCGATGCGGAAGGCGGCACCCGCGGTGCGCTTGCCGACGCGGGTCTGCAGCATCCACAGCTGGCCGCGCTCGATGGTGAACTCGATGTCACAGAGGTCCTTGTAGTGCGTCTCAAGGGTCTCCATGATCTGCATGAGCTGGTCGTACGACTTCTTGTCGATCTGCTCGAGCTCGGCGAGCGGGACGGTGTTGCGGATGCCCGCCACCACGTCCTCGCCCTGCGCGTTCTGCAGGTAGTCGCCGTACACGCCCTGGTGGCCGCTGGCCGGGTCGCGGGTGAACGCGACGCCCGTGCCGGAGTCCGGGCCGAGGTTGCCGAAGACCATCGAGCAGATGTTGACCGCGGTGCCCAGGTCGCCGGGGATGCGCTCCTGGCGGCGGTAGAGCTTGGCGCGGTCGGTGTTCCACGACTCGAAGACCGAGCGGATCGCGAGGTCCATCTGCTCGCGCGGGTCCTGCGGGAAGTCGCGGCCCGCCTCGGTCTTGACGATCTTCTTGAACTTCGTGACCAGCTTCTTGAGGTCCGCGGCCTCCAGGTCGGTGTCGACCGTGACCTTCTTGGCGGCCTTGGCGGCCTCCAGGGCGTCCTCGAAGAGCTCGCCGTCGACGTCCATGACGGTCTTGCCGAACATCTGGATGAGGCGGCGGTAGGAGTCCCACGCGAAGCGGTCGTCACCGGACTGCTTGGCCAGGCCCGTCACCGACTTGTCGGAGAGCCCGATGTTCAGGACGGTGTCCATCATCCCGGGCATCGAGAACTTGGCGCCCGAGCGGACCGAGACGAGCAGCGGGTCATTGGCCTGACCGAGCTTCTTGCCCATCTTCTGCTCGAGGGCGTCGAGGTGCGCACTGACCTCGTCGCGGAGCTCGACCGGCTCCTCGCCGCTGGCGAGGTAGGTCTTGCAGGCCTCTGTGGTGATCGTGAAGCCCGGAGGGACGGGCAGCCCGAGGTTGGTCATCTCGGCGAGGTTCGCGCCCTTCCCGCCGAGAAGGTCCTTGAGGTCCCTGTTGCCCTCGGTGAAGTCGTAGACGAACTTCACGGCCGCATCGCTCTGCGCTACGTGGGGATCTTTGTTTTCCGACACGGGTCTCGACTCCTCGAGGACTCGGTGGCTGCCCTGACGGCGAGGAACATACCCAGATCGAAGGCACCTGGGTACGTCCACTTGTGCGTCATACGGCTGTAACCACCCGTCCGCCAGTAGATCGAAAGTAACTCGGCGGTAGCTCGACGCGAGGCCATGCGTTCAACTCTTGAAGACTCAACCCCCGTAGACCCGCCGATTCGCTCGAATGAGCGGCCTATACTCAGATGTGAGTTCACCTCATGAATGATCGAGCAGTGGCACTGAGTGCCACCCCTTGGAGAAGTGCAGTCGCTCTCGAACCGCTCATCTGAGCGCAACCCCTATCAGGGGTGGCGAGAATCACGCCGTTTGAAGCGGCCGGATGTCAGCATCCGGACGCGCGACGAGACGGTCGCACGCCCGTCACACGCCGAGCGCGGCGAGCCGCTCCTCCGCCCGCTCGGGGGCGTACAGGTGCTCCACCACGAGCGCTCCCGCACCCATGAGGGCCGCGCGCTCGCCGAGGCGCGACGTGACGACCTCCAGATGAGCGGTGGAGCGGGGCAGGGCCCGCTGATAGAGCAGCTCGCGCACCCCGGTGAGGAACGGTGTTCCGGCCAGATCTCCGGCGATCATGAGAACGCCCGGATTCAGGAGCGTGACGACGGTGGCGAGTACCTCGCCGACGTGTCGCCCCGCCTCGCGGGCAAAGCCCATCGCATCGGGGTTCCCCGCCTCCAGGAGCCGCCGCACATCCGTCCCCGACGCCGCGGGGACGCCCGCGTCCGTCAGCCGGCGGGCCACCGCACGGCCGCTGGCCACGGCGGCAAGACAGCCGTAGGAACCGCACTTGCACAGAGCATCCGCGCCCTCCGGCACCCTGATGTGGCCGATGTCCCCCGCGCCGCCGTCGATGCCGCGGTAGACCGCGCCGTCGACCACGACGCCGGCGCCGATGCCGGTGGAGACCTTGACCAGGGCGAAGGCCGAGCACTGGGGGTACGAGACGCGCTGTTCGCCGTACGCCATGAGGTTCGCGTCGTTGTCCACCAGGACCGGGATGCCGGTGGGGCCGCCCGTCTGCTCGGCGAAGGCGCGGCGCAGGCGGCCTCTTATGTCGTAGCCGTCCCAGCCCGGCATGATCGGCGGCTGGACGACGCGGCCTGTCTCGCTGTCCACGGGGCCCGGCACCGCGAGCCCGATGCCGCAGACCGAGGCGGGGGCGCGGTCGGCCTTGCGCAGCAGCTCGGCGAAGCGGACACCCAGTTCGCCGATGACCGCGTCCGGCCCCTCCTCGATCGCCAGGGGGCCCTCGTGCTCGGCGACGATCTCGCCGGTGAGGCCGAGCAGGGCGGTGCGGGCGTGCCGGGTCTCCAGGTCGGCGGCGAGGACGACCGCGTGGGCGTCGTCGAACTCCAGGCGGATGGCCGGGCGCCCGCCGAGCGGCGAACCCGCCTTGTCGGGGGCGCCTCCCGCGCCCTCCCGCAGCCAGCCCGCGCGGAAGAGCCGGTCGAGGCGCTGGCCGACCGTGGCACGGGAGAGACCGGTGACCTGCTGCAGGGCGCCGCGCGTGGTGGCCCGCCCGCTGCGCACCAGCTGGAGCAGGTCGCCGGCACCGGCGTGCGGCCCGCCCCCGCGCCCGCCCGTCGCCTGCTCGTCACGATCCATTCGGTCCGGCATCCACTCTCCCCTTGCGCTCATCAACTCCACGTTACATATTGAGTTTTGCTTGTTAAGCAGGCGTAACCCTAAGGTGGATAGCACCGAACTGACAGGGCGTCGAGGCCCTCGGGGAGAACCGCGTGGACCGCACGAACGTGGGCCGCACAGCCCAGCTGACCGCCCGCCGCGTCACGACCTCGCTGCGCGAGCGTGCCGCCGAGGCCCTGCGGGCCAACTGGACGGGCACGTCGACGGTCCCTTCCCGGCAGCTCTATCCGCACCAGTGGTCCTGGGACTCCGCTTTCATCGCGATCGGACTGCGTCATCTCTCCCCCTTACGGGCGCAGTTGGAGCTGGAGACGCTGTTCGGTGCCCAGTGGGGCGACGGCCGCGTCCCGCACATCGTGTTCAACCCTTCCGTCCCCCTGGACGCCTACTTTCCCAGCCCCGACTTCTGGCGCTCCACCACGGCAGGCCGCGCGGCCGGGGCACCCGGTGCCGTGCAGACCTCCGGCATCGTGCAGCCACCGGTCCACGCGCTCGCCGTCTGGCTGGTCCACCGCGCCGACCCGGGCCTCTCCCGCGCCCGTTCGTTCCTGGCCCGCGCCCACCCGCGTCTCCTCGCCTGGCACCACTATCTGCTGGACCGCAGGGACGCGGGCGGCGCGGGGCTCGTCTCCGTCGTCCACCCCTGGGAGCAGGGCATGGACAACAGCCCTTGCTGGGACGCCCCGTTGAGCCGCGTGAGCCCGGCGGACCCGGCCGCGTACCGCCGCGCCGACCTGGACCACGGCGCCCCGGAGGACCGGCCGACCGATCTCGACTACGGCAGATATGTACGCCTCGCCGCTGACTACCGCGATCGTCGGTACGCCGACGGGGCGGGCGAGTTCGCCGTCGAGGACCCCTCCTTCAACGCGCTCCTGATCTCCTCCGAGTACGCACTGGCCCGTATCGAGGCCGAGTTGGGCCTGCACGAGGCATCAAGGACCCGGGAAGCCCGGGCGCAGGCGCTGACGTGGACCCTCGTGGAGCGCCTGTGGGACCCGGCGGAGGGGCTCTTCTTCTGCCGTGACCTGCGCTCCGGGCACGGAGACGGGGAGCTGGTGCCGGAGCGCGGGGTCGGCGGCCTCGTCCCGCTCGTCCTGCCCGCGCTGCCACGTCACGTCGCCGCCGCGCTCGTACGGACCGCGTGCGGACCGCACTTCGGCCTCGGTGGCCCCGCCCGGCTCGTGCCGAGCTACGACCTCACGGGAAGCGCTTTCGACCCCCGCCGGTACTGGCGCGGACCGGCGTGGTTCAACACCAACTGGCTGCTCGAGCGGGGGCTTCGGCTGCACGGCGAGCGCGCGCGGGCGGACGGTCTGCGGCGAGCGCTGCTCGATGTGGCCGGGGATTCCGGGTTCGCGGAGTACGTGGACCCGTACACGGGGCGGGGCTGCGGTGCGCGCGGCTTCGGCTGGAGCGCGGCGCTCGCCCTGGATCTGCTGCTCGACGATCCCGCCGGGCGTGACGAGGAGTCGCACGGAAGGCCCGCTGACGTGCCTTCCGTGGCGGTGACGAGGGAGGGGTTCAGGGATGACTGATCGGCGTCAACCACTGGTGCGGGGCGGTACGTTCGCGGCGCTCGGCTCGGGCGGCGACATCAGCGGGGTGCGGGGCGGCACGGCCCCGTACGGCCTGTTCGTGCGCGACGCACGGCACCTGAGCCGCTGGCAGCTGACGATCGACGGGGCCGTGCCCGAGATCCTGGCGCCGGTGTCGGACGCCGACGCGGACGCGGGCGTGGCCCGGTGCGTGCTCGTCCCGCGCGGCGGCAGGCAGGAGCCCGCATCCTGCACGCTCTTTCGCGAACAGGCCGTCACGGAGGGCGCGTTCGTGGAGTCGCTGCGCGTCACGTGCAATCGCGCGGTGCCGACGACCGTGCTCCTCGCGCTGACCGTGGACGCCGACTTCACCGACCAGTTCGAGCTGCGCTCCGACCACCGTACGTATGCGAAGACGGGCGCCGTCAGGTCGCGCAAGGTCATCGGCGGCGGTGAGGGCGAGGCGATCCGGGGCATCGAGTTCGCCTACCGGCGCCGTGAGTGGTGTTCGCGCACGACCGTGACCGCGGAGCCCGCCCCGGACGCGGTCGAGGAGACCGGGACAGGGGCGCGGCGGCTCGTCTGGACCCTCGACCTCGACGCGCACGGCACGGCGGAGGTGGCACTGCGTGTCGCGGCGCACCCGCACGGCGCGCCGGAGCCACGGGTGCCGGCGGGCCCGGCGGAGGCGGCCGCTCAACTGACGGACCTGGCGAGCGAGTTCGCATCGGGCGTCGAGATCCCCGGCGGCTGGCCCGAGCTCGCGGCGGCGTGCGAGCGGGGCCTCGCGGACCTCGCCGTGCTCCAGGTGCCCGCGACCGGGCCGGACGGCGAGCAGCTGAGCGTCCCCGCGGCGGGAGTCCCCTGGTTCGTGACGCTCCTGGGCCGCGACGCCCTCCTGACCTCTCTCTTCGCCCTGCCCTACCTGCCACGCCTGGCCGCGGCGACGCTGCCCGCACTCGCCGCCGCCCAGGCGACGGAGGCCACCGAGGGGGCGGTCGCCCAGCCGGGCAAGATCGTGCACGAGGTGCGGCACGGGGAGCTCGCCCACTTCGAGCAGGTGCCGTACGGGCGCTACTACGGCTCGGTCGACGCGACCCCGCTCTTCCTCGTCCTGCTCGGCGCGTACACGGAGCAGACCGGCGACACGGCCCTGGCCCGCCGCCTCGAACCGCACGCGCGGGCCGCCGTCGGCTGGATCCTCGACCACGGCGGCCTCACCTCGCGCGGCTATCTCGTCTACCGCGCCGACGAGGGCGGCCTCGCCAACCAGAACTGGAAGGACTCCCCCGGCGCGATCTGCTCCGCCGACGGCAGCCGCGCCACGGGCCCGGTGATGGCGGCGGGCGCGCAGGGCTACGCGTACGACGCCCTTGGCCGTACGGCGTGGCTGGCGCGCACGGTCTGGGACGACACGGTGTACGCGGACCTCCTGACACAGGCGGCGGCCGACCTGCGGGACCGCTTCCAGCGGGACTTCTGGATGCCGTCACGGGGCTTCCCCGCGCTGGCCCTCGACGGCAACGGCCACCAGGTCGACGCGCTCGCCTCGGACGCGGGTCACCTGCTGTGGTCCGGGCTCCTGGACAAGGAGTACGGGGAGACGGTGGGCCGGCGTCTCCTGGAACCGGACTTCTTCTCGGGCTGGGGAGTCCGCACCCTGGCCGCGGGCCAGCCCGCGTACCACCCGCTCTCCTACCACCGGGGCTCGGTGTGGCCGCACGACAACGCCCTGATCACCCTGGGCCTCGCGCGCTACGGCCTGCACGACGAGGCCAGGGCGGTGGCGCGGGGGCTCGTGGGGGCGGCGTCGCGAAGCGGTGATCGCTTGCCGGAGGTGCTTGCGGGGTACGGACGGGACTCCTACCCGGGCCCCGTCCCCTACCCGCACGCGTGCGTACGGGAATCCCGCTCGGCAGCGGCACCACTGGCATTGCTGACCGCCGTGGGCGGGTAGCCCTCTCGGCTCCGCCGCGGGTGGATCGGCGGGGGGACTTGGCGGGGGGGCTTGGCGCGGGCCGCTCGGGGCGGGCGGCTCGGCGCGGGCGGATCGGCGCGGACGGCTCGACACCGGCGGATCGACACGGGCGGGATCGACGCGAGCGGCTCGACGCGGGTCGCTCGGCACGGGCGGCTCGGCGTGGGCCGCTCGGCGTGGGCCGCTCGACACGGACGGCTCGACACGGGCCGCTCGGCGTGGGCCGCTCGACACGGACGGATCGACACGAGCGGGCTCGACACGGGCCGCTCGACACAGACGGATCGACACGAGCGGGCTCGACACGGGCCGCTCGACACAGACGGATCGACACGGGCCGCTCGGTGCGGGGGACTTGGGTGCCGTCATCACTGGCTCCGCCGAGTTCGCCCTCACCGGCCGGAACGAGCCAGCTCGTCCGGCCCTACAGCACCCGCTCCCCCTCCGGCAGCGGCAGCGCCATCAGCTCCCCCCGATAGCGGCCCGCCAGAGCCACCGCCTTGGATCCGCCCAGCGCCACAACCCCCACCAGCCGCTCCCCCGAGTAGTACCCGTACACCACATCCCCGCCCCTCGAACCCTGCTCACCCTCCAGGAGCCGGACCTCCTCCCCCACCCCCGGCAGCCCGAACGACTGCACCCGCACATCGAACTGATCGCTCCAGAAGGACGGCAGCGGCGCGAACGGCGCCGGGCCGTGCGGCGGCGTCGTGCCTCGCAACCCCGCCACCAGCACCCGCGCCGCATGCTTCGCGCAGTCCGCCGGCATCGACCAGTGCTCGACCCGCCGCGCGATCGCCCCGTAGCGGGGGTTCGGAAAGCGCGCCACGTCCCCCACGGCCACCGCGTGCGGAAGCCCCCCGATGCGCAGATGCGCGTCGCAGAGGATGCCGTCCGTGAGATCGAGGCCTTCGGTGGCCGTCAGCCATTCGGTGTTGGGGACCGAGCCGACGGCTTCGACGAGCACGTCGGCGGCGATGCGGGAACCGTCGTCCAACACCGCGCCTTCCTCGGACAGTTCGGACACGAGCCGTCCCATCCGGAACCGCACCCCCCGCCCCTCGTGCCGCCCCCGCAGCACGCTCCCCAGTTCCTCCCCCACCGCGAGCATCATCGGCTCGGCCTCCGGTGCGACGACCGTGACCTCGCAGCCCGCCGTGCGGGCCGTGGCCGCCACCTCGCAGCCGACGAAGCCCGAGCCGATCACCAACACCCGTACGCCGTCGCCCAGTTCGGCCCGCAGCGCCATCGAGTCATCCAGCGTCCGTACGACATGCCGTGGCGGCCCCCCTGTCAGCGGAAGCCTGCGTGGCCGCACCCCTGTAGCGGCCACCAAACCCTCGTACGCGTGGACCGTACCGTCGGCGAGCGTCAGCGTGCGTGCGGTCAGGTCGGCGGATGCGACCGCCGTGCCGAGCCGCCAAGTGACGTCGTCGATGCTGGGGCGGTGGCGCAGCGCCGTGGCGGCGGGAGGCGCCTCGCCCGCGAGCACCTCCTTGGACAACGGCGGGCGGTTGTAAGGGAGATGGGCCTCATCCCCGTACAGCGTGATCGGCCCCTCCCAGCCCGCAGCCCGCAACTGCTCGGCCGCCCGCAGCCCGCCGAGCGACGCTCCAACGACGGCGATCCCCGCCGAGGCCACGGCCGGTCAGCCCTCGACCCGGATGGCCTGCAGCGGGCAGACGTCGGCGGCGTCCTCCGCGTCGGCGCGCAGGGCCTCGTCGGGCGATTCGACGTAGGCGAGACGGCCGTGGTCGTCGAGCGTGAAGACGTCCGGCGCGGCGAAGACACACTGCCCGTGGTCCTGGCAGACGTCCAGGTCGACGGTGACCTTGAGCATATGAACTCCCATGCAAGGTTGGGGATTTAGCGGCGTGGCGCCCGGACTCCGCGGAACTCCCAGTCGCCCCCGAGCGCCGTCGAGACGACCTCCTCCGACTCCGTGGGCTGCGCCCCGACGTCGGAGCGGATGGCCGTCGGTCCTGTGACGATGTGGTTCGTGAGGCGGCCGAGGCCCTCGGCCTCGACCTCGACGACGTCTCCCGGACGGACGGGACGGGAGCCCGCGGGTGTTCCGGAGAGGAGTACGTCGCCGGGCTCCAAGGTGATCGTGCGGGCGATGTCGGCGACGAGATAGTGCATGTCCCACTCCATCTCGTCCGTCGAACCGTCCTGCACCAGCTCCCCGTTGACGTACGTCCGCAGGTACTTGGAGTGGAAGTCCCACCCGGTCACGAGGCCGGGACCCAGCGGGCAGAGCGTGTCGGAGCCCTTGACCCGGAGCATCGAACCGGCGTCGGTGTCGCGGAAGTCGTGCAGGCCGTAGTCGTTGGCGACGGTGTGGCCCGCGATGTACGCGGCGGCATCGGCCGGGGCGATGTTGCGGCAGGTCCGGCCGATGACGATGCCGATCTCGCCCTCGTAGTTGAGGTACTTGCAGCCCTCGGGGCGGACGACCGCACCGCCGTGCGCGTTCAGCGCCGAGACCGGCTTGTGGAAGTAGGTGGGCGCGGGCGGCAGGGAGACACCGAACTCCGCCACTCTGCTGCGGTGGTTGAGGTGGACGGCGATCACCTTGGAAGGCCGTACGGGAGGGAGATGGCTCGCCTCCGCCGCCTTCACGCGGCGTCCGTCCGCGGCGACGAGCTCGTCCCCCTCCCGCACGACCTGGACTGCGGCGCCTTCGAGGAGGATGCGGCGGTACTCGACGGTGGATGTCATGCGCGGGAGGCCTCACTCTTGTCGGACGTGGCGGTCCAGCCATCGGCGGGGCGGTCGAACCACAGGTGCATCTGGCCGGTGCCGACCGAGTTCTCGTACGAGCTGTAGGCGCGCCCCGGCGCGGAGCACCGCTCTTCTCCGAGAGCACCGATCATCATCAGATAGTGGCCGAAGCGCGCCTCGGGCTTGTGGGTGAGGAACTCCGGCATCGTGCGCAGGACTTCGGCGTGATCCCCGCGTTCGAGCCGCTCGACGCACTGCTCGTCCGCGGCCCGCGCCTCGGGCGTACGGATGTGGGACGGCTCGCTCGACTCGTGGGCGCGCAGCTGCCGCAGCGGCCAGAAGGTGTGCGAGAGCGCGCCGGACGCGACGAGGACGACCTTGCGGTCGGGCAGTGCGGCGATCCCGTCGGCGAGCGCGCGGCCGAGCCGCAGGTGGTCCTCGGTGTCGCCGGTCTGGCAGACGCCGATCGAGAGCCACTTCTTGTCCCGGAGGCCTTCCCCCAGGTACTTCCAGAGGTTGATCGTGGCGTAGTGGACCGGCAGGTACGGGTCGTCGACCGGGGTGATCCATGTGCTGTGCCGGTCGGCGAACCGCGCGATGGAGGCGGCGAGTTCGGGATCGCCCGGGTAGTCGTACGGCATCCGGCACATGCCGCGCGGCAGCTCCTCCGACGTGAAGAGTCCGGCGCGGCGCGCGTGTGCGGAGACGACGAACTCGACCGTGGTGGCCCAGTGCGAGTCGAGGACGACGACGGTGTCGTGGTCGAGGGTCTCGAAGATCTCTTCGCGCAGCCGCCGCAGCCCGGGGACCAGACTGATCTCGCGGCCTTCGTTGAGCTCTTTGCGGGTCTCCTCGGGCAGCACGATGGTGGGCACGTGGGCGAGGAGCCCCGCCCCGACGATCTCACCCATGGCGGGCCCATCCCTTCGGCGCGGTCACGGTGTTCTTCAGGTCGCAGTAGAAGTCGAAGGACCAGTCGCCGCCCTCGCGGCCGATGCCGGACGCGCGGGAGCCGCCGAAGGGCGCCGAAAGGTCGCGTACGAAGAAGCAGTTGACCCAGACGGTGCCGGCGACGAGCCGTGCGGCGACCCGGTCGGCGCGCTCGCGGTCGCCGGTGGCGAGGGTCGCGGCGAGGCCGAAGCGGGTGTCGTTGGCGAGGCGCACGGCCTCGTCCTCGTCGCCGTCGGGGAAGGTCTGGAGGGTGAGGACGGGTCCGAAGACCTCCTCCTGGACGATCTCGGAGTCCTGGGCGACGTCGGTGAGGAGGGTGGGGAGGTAGTAGCTGCCGCCGAGCCCGGCGAGTTCGGTGTTGGGGCCGCCGCCGGTGATCGCCTTGGCGCCCGCGTCCAGGGCGCGCCGCACGAATCCGTCGACGCGCTCGACGTGCCGGGGGTGGATGCTGGGCCCGACGTCGGTGGCTTCGTCGCGCGGATCTCCCTGGGTCAACTTCGTTACCCGGTCAAGAACGTGACCCAGGAAGGCTTCCCGCGCGGACTCCTCGACCAGGATGCGGGTGGCGGCCAGGCAGACCTGCCCCGCGTTGTCGAACTGCTCGACGGCGAGGTCGGCCGCCAGCTCCGGATCGGCGTCGGCGAAGACGAGCAGCGGGGACTTGCCGCCCAGTTCGAAGCTGCACGGCACGAGGTGCGCGCCCGCGGTCGCGGCGATCCGCCGCGCGGTGGGCACGGACCCGGTGAAGCTGATCCGGCGCACATCGGGGTCGGCGACAAGCGGCTCGCCCGCCTCCGCCCCGTACCCCTGCACCACGTTGAGGACCCCGGCAGGGAGCCCCGCCTCGTGCGCGATGTCCGCGAAGAGCGACGCGGTCAGCGGGGTCCACTCGGCGGGCTTGAGGACGACGGTGCTCCCGGCGGCCAGCGCGGGTGCGATCTTCCAACTGGCCAGCATCAGGGGCGCGTTCCACGGCGTGATGAGGACGGCAGGTCCCGCCGGGTCCCAGCTCACGTGGTTCGTGTGGCCGCGGGTCTCGAAGTCGTCGTGGGCGAGGGCGAGAAGGCGGTCGGCGAAGTAGCGGAGGTTGTGGGCGACGCGGGGCATGACGCCGCGGCGGTGGGAGCGCAGGAGTGCGCCGTTGTCGGCGGTCTCGACGGCGGCGAGGTCCTCGATGCGGGCCTCGACCCCGTCGGCGACGGCGTGCAGGAGCCGGGCGCGCTCGGCGGGCGGGGTGGCGGCCCAGGCGGGAAAGGCCGCGCGCGCCGCGGCAACGGCCGCCCGCGCCTCCGCGGCGCCGCCGCGGGCGATCTCGGCGAGCGGGGTGCCGTCGAGGGGCGAGTGGTCGGTGAAGGTGGCGGCGGTCACCGGCGCAGAGGAAGCGGCGGTCGCCGACGCGGGGGGAACAGCGGTCGCCGACGCGGGGGAAGCGGCGGAAGCGATGCGCTCTCCGCCGATCCAGTGCCGGGTGTCGACGGGGACACCGGCGACGGTCGCGGTGTGCGGGGGATGCGACGGGGGCGCGGGGTCGGGGGAAGCCATGACGTCCTCCAGTTCGTTTGAACCCAAACAACATTATGAGCGACGGGGCGACGGGGTCAACCCCTCGATGGGGACGCCCCGTTCGGCTACCGTTTGAACTCAAACGAAGCAGCCGGGCGTGCCGCCGCGCGCGCCCCGCCGAGCCACCCGGGAGGCATCCATGCCGGACGACGCCCTGGCCGCAAGGGCCCGGCGGTCGCGCGTGCTTCCCGGTGGGGGAAGCGGCTCGGGAAGTCGGCGCCCGCTCATCGGTCTGCCGCAGCGGTACTCGGCGACGACCTCCGCTCTTCGGTACGAAGCCGTGGTGACGGCCCGTGCGTTGGCGGAGGCGGTGTTCCGTGCGGGCGGAGAGCCGTTCATGATGCTGCCGGGCCCGGCCGGTGAGGCCGCGGCGCGGCTGGCGCGGTGCGACGGGCTGCTGCTGCCCGGGGGCGGCGACCTGGCGCCCTGGCGGTACGCGGGGGACGGCTCCGAGGTGCACGGGTCCGTGTACGACGTGGATGACGCCCAGGACACGTTCGACCTCGCCCTCGCGCGGTGCGCCGTGGGACGGGGGCTGCCGCTGCTCGCGGTGTGCCGGGGGCTGCAGGTGGTGAACGTCGCGCTGGGCGGGTCGCTCCGGCAGGACATGGGCGGGCCGGAGTCGGAGCACCGTCACAAGGTGCACCGGGTGCGGTTGGACCCCGGCTCCGTGGTGGCCCGCGCGCTGGGCGCGGATTCGACGTCCGTCTCCTGCTTCCACCACCAGTGCGTGGAGCGGCTCGGGCAGGGGCTCGTGGCCACGGGTTGGGCCGAGGACGACGGGACGGTGGAGGCGCTCGAACTGCCGGGCGGGGGCGGGTGGTTCGCGGCTGTGCAGTGGCATCCGGAGGATACGGCGGGCTCGGATACGGCAGGCTCGGATGCGGGCCAGCAGGGGCTGTTCGGTGCGCTGGTTCGGGCGGCGCAGCCGAGGGAATTCAGCCCGTCGCGGGGGTCCCTCCCCGCCCCTTAGGGCTTGGGGGGGTGAGGACGAACTCGGCGGAGCCGGTGATCAACGGGACCCAAGGCCCCGACTCGCCGCTCTCACCCCTTGGCCCGCCTGCCACTCCGGCGAGGAGCAGGCTCGGCACCGTCCAGGAGCTCGACCCTCCGCTCCTCACCCTTCTCCTCCGTCTGTACCACGATCTTCCGCAGGAGATCGGCCAGCGTCCGGCACTCCTCGTCCGTCAGCCCGTCGGCGACGAACGCCTCTTCCGCGTTGAAGGCGGGGAACACCTTCTCCATCAGCCGCTCCCCCTCCCCCGTCAGACGCAGCAGCGCGAGCCGCCCGTCGTCCGGGTGGCCGCGCCGCTCCAGCAGGCCCCGGCCCGCCAGCGTCCGCGCGACCCCGGTCAGCGTGCCCTTGGAGATGCCCGCCTCCTCGGCGACGTACCGCGTCTCCATCTCTCCCCAGATCCAGACCACGTAAAGGACCACGAACGACGTCCACGTCAGCTCGGCCCCGCGCAGCACGGAGTTCTCGAAGTGCTGCCGGACGGCGGACGCCGCGCGGTAGATGTTCGAGACGGCGGCCATCTGCTCGTACTTGACGGGGGTGCCGCCGAGCTTGGCCCGGACCGCCTTCTCGGTCTCGCGGATGGAGCGGTAGCCCGTCACGTCCGTGTCTCCTCGTCCCTGTGGTGCCGTTGACGCCCGGTAGCGCCGGTAGCGCGTAGCGCGGTAGCGCCCTGAGGCCCCCTGGAGTGCCGTGGGGGCCCGTGCGCCCCAGTCTCCCAAGACCTCTTGCCGGGGCGCATGCACGTCCGTACCATCAGCGCCACTCGAATTTCGTACGGGCTCAAACGATAACGCGTTTCCAGTGGATACGCCCTTCCCTCCCCGGAGTCCCGGCATGACCATCGACCGCCCCGGCACGCCCGCGCCCGCGCCCAGTCCCGAGCCCACTCCCGCTCCCTCCCCCACCCCCACTCCCGCGACGCCCCTCCCCTCCGCTGCCGCGCCCGAGCGCCGCATCGGCGTCACCGGCATCGTCTTCTTCGTCGTCGCGGCATCGGCCCCGCTGACCGTGGCCGCCGGTGGCATACCGCAGTCCCTCGGCGTCACGGGAATCCTCGGGATACCCCTCCTCTACCTCCTCGTCGGCGTCGTCCTCGCGCTCTTCAGCGCGGGGTACGCGGCGATGAGCCGGCACATCACCGGGGCCGGGGCGTTCTACGCGTACACCGCGCAGGGGCTCGGCCGTACCGCCGGTGTCGGTGCGGCCTTCGTCGCGCTGCTCGCGTACAACGCCATGCAGATCGGCATCGCCGGGCTCTTCGGGGCGACGACCGCGCAGTTCATCGAGTCCAAGACCGGCGTCGACATCCCCTGGTGGGCGCTCGTGTTCGCGTGCACGGCCGTCGTGGGCGTGCTCGGCTATCTGCGCGTGGACCTGGGCGTGAAGGTGCTCGCCGTGCTGCTCGTGCTGGAATTCGGCACCGTACTCGTCTTCGACATCGGCCAGTTCGCCGACGCCCCGCAGGGCATCTCCACCACTCCGCTGACCTGGGGCGCCGCCACGGACGGCTCGCTCGGGGTCGCGCTGTGCTGCGTGTTCGCCGCGTACATGGGCTTCGAGTCGGCGGCGCTCTACAGCGAGGAGTGCCGGGATCCGCGCCGTACCGTGGCGCGCGCCACCTACATCGCCGTCGGGCTCATCGGTGTCTTCTACGCGGTCACCGCGTGGGCGATGATCAGCGGTGCCGGGACGGGGCGGGCCACGCGGGTCGCTGCCGAGCAGGGGCCGGAGATGCTGTTCTTCCTCAGTGACCGGAGCAGTGGCCTGGGGACGGCTTTCTCCGACTTCGCCCAGCTCTTCCTCATCACCAGCCTGCTGGCGGCGCTGCTCTCCTTCCACAACGCCGTTGCGCGGTACGTCCGTTCACTGGGCCGGGAGGGTGTCCTTCCACGCGGACTCGGGGCACTCCACCCGCGGTACGGGTCGCCGTATCGGGGCTCGCTGCTCCAGACGCTGGTCAGCGTCGTCGTCATCGGGGTCTTCGCGCTGGCGGGGCGCGATCCGGTGATGGACGTCTTCACCTGGCTGACCAACCTCGGGGCGCTGGGCGTGATCCTGCTCCTGCTCGCCACGTCGGCGTCGGTCATCGCCTACTTCGCGCGGCGCGGTGAGGGGGACGGGGAGGCGGTCGCGCCGGTCGAACCGGTATGGCACCGGCTGATCGCGCCGCTCCTCTCGGGCATCGCGCTCGCGGTCTTCTTCTGGCTGGCGCTGACCAACTTCAGCGTGCAGTTGGGGGTTTCGGAGGGGAATCCGCTGCGGTGGGTGCTGCCTTGCCTCATCCTCATCGCCGCTGCGGCGGGTGTGGTGTGGGGGCTTTGGCTGCGGAGGGCTCGGCCGGAGGTCTATGCGGGGATCGGGGCGGCGGCGGGGGCTGGGTCGGCGGCGGGGGCCGGGTCGGCGGCGGGGAGGAGTTAGCCGCGAGTTGGCCGCGCCCCTCTGCACCCCGCCCCTACAGGCCCGTCTCCAGAAGGGTCCCACCGTTCCAAGACACGCCCACCTGGCGGTAGTACGCGCCGATCGGCTCCTCGATCGTCAGCGTTGCCAGCTCTTCCGTGGGTGCGTCGAAGAGGTCGAGGTCGGCCTCGCCCGACCAGGCCTGACCTCCCTCGAAGGAGGCCGCACCGGACGCGATGAGCTCGTCGAGGGCCAGGCCCTTGCCCTCGATGGAGGGGAGTTGACGATGGTGGGCCATGGGGTGGGCGTTGACGAAGCCGTTCGTCTCGGAGGGTTCGCGCAGGGTCACCACCGCCTGGGCGAGGCGGCGGTCGGCGGCGGCGAGGGTGGCACCGAAGACCGCGCCCGCCTCGATGCGGGGGGCGGGGCCGAAGGGGTGCGGGCGGGTCAGGTGGATCGAGCCGAGCTTCTTCGGGTAGCCCTGGTGGTTGCCGCGGGCGATGGCGAAGTCCTTGTCGACCCAGATGTAGACGCAACGCGAGTAGGTACGGCCACGGTGACCGCACCGCACGACGGCGAAGCACTCCTTGTACTGGGCCCGGACAGGGTCGAGCAGCTCGGCCTTGCTGCCCGAGCAGGACTGCCAGTCGGCCCAGATGAGGGCGACGGCGCCGGGGTCGTCGGGGGCCAAGTCGAGCGGTGCGGGGAGGAGTTCGCGTACGCGGGCGGGGTCGGTGCGGTACTCGATGGTGAGCAGGTCGCCGGAGTAGTGCCAGGGCGGGGCCGGGATGAGGGAGGAGCGTCCCGTCGCGGTCTTGGGCGGGAAGAATCCTTGAACTCCGGTCATGGACTGACTCCTTCGGCGGCGGGCGACTCTGCCTCTTCTTTCGTTTGGGTCCGTACGATATGCCCCACACGGCGGGACCGCTACGGGCCGGGGCGGGGCGGTGCGGTGCGGGGCGGCGCAGTGCGGGGCAGGGCGGGGCAGGGCGGGGCAGTGCGGGGCAGGGCGGGGCTGGTTCGTGTGTGGGGGCGGGGCCGAGCCGGTATGTCCGTCCTCGCTATCGTCCGGTGGCCGCGTAGCTGCTGCGCTGCTGGAGCGCCGCGAGCCGTGCTCCGGGCGGACATACCGGCCCGTCCCCTCACGCGCGCTCCCGGCTGCGGGTGCGTGAGGGCCGATCTCTCCGGGCTGGGGTACGGCGACCGCGCCGTACGTTGCCGTCCCTGCACGCCCCCCGCCCCCTGCCGTCACACGCTCCCCCACCCAGCCCCGCCTGCACATTCCCCGCCCAGCCCCGCCTGCGCATTCCTCACCCAGCCCCGTCTGCGCATTCCTCACCCACCCCCCCTTGGCACCGCGGGGCAATCGGGCGGGTGGGCGGGAAGGCCCGTTCGGCGCAGGCGAGGCTGCGGGGTGACGGGCGGGTGGGCGGGAAGGCCCGTTCGGTGCAGGTGAGGCTGCGGGGTGACGGGCGGGTGGGCGGGAGAGGTCCCTGCGGGAGTCAAGGCCCGGCGGCACCAAGCCAGTTACCCCCCAAACCCCCCGGGAGGGCTTGCGCAGCCCCCGAGAGCTTCCTATCGTTTGGTCTCAAACGATAACCCCGATCCGCCCCGCGGAAAGGCTGGAACCCGGGTGACTGAAGCAAGCGCAACCCCGAGGAAAGACCAAGCCCCAGAGACAGTCGAAGCCCTGCGAACCAAAGGCATCGACGTGGTCCGCGTCATCTACCCCGACCTCATCGGGGCCGACCGCGGCAGGGACATCCTCGTAGGACACCTGCCGAGCGCCTGCACCCACGGCCTCTCCTTCTGCCGCGCCGTCTACCACACCAGCCCCCAGGGCGACGTGGTCCCCGTCGCAGGCGGGCTCGACGCCGGGCTCCCCGACGTCTCCGTACGGCCCGACCTGTCCACCCTGCAGGCCCTGCCCTGGGAGCCCGGCGTCGCCTGGTGCCTCGGGGACACCTTCGATCCCACCACCGGCGAGCCCGCCCCGGAGTCGCCACGCGCCCTGCTGCGGCGGGTACTTGAGCGCGCCGAGGAGCACACCGGCAGCCCCGTCACCCCTGTCGTCGGCCCCGAGCTCGAATACTTTCTGTGCGAGGCCGACCCCGCCACCCCCTCGGGGTGGTCCGCGTACGGCGGCGCCACCGGCAACGTATACAGCGCGGGCCGGCGCGGGGACCCGGACGGCCACCTCCTGCACACCCTGCGCAGTCTCGACGGCCTCGGCATCGGCGTCATCGCGGGCAACCACGAGTTCGACGGCGGGCAGTTCGAGATCAACCTCGGCCACTCCGACGCCCTGGACGCCGCCGACCGCGCCTTCCGCTTCAAGGCCGCCGTCAAGGAGACCACCCGCCGCGAGGGTCGGCTCGCGACCTTCATGGCCAAGCCGTTCAACGGGCTCGGCGGATCCGGCTTCCATCTGCACCTCTCGCTGGTCGACGACGCCGGGCGCAACGTGTTCGAGGACCCTGCGGCATCCGACGGCCTCTCCGCGACCGCCCGGCACGCCATCGCCGGACTCCTGCGGCACGCGCCCGCGCTCAGCGCCCTGCTCAACCCCACCATCAACTCCTACAAGCGCTTCGGCCCCGACACCCTCGCCCCCTGGCTGATCGACTGGGGGCTCGACAACCGCAGCGCCATGCTCCGGATACCGCCCGAGAGGGGAGCCGGGACCCGGCTCGAACTGCGGCTCGGCGACGCCTCCGCCAATCCCTACCTCGTCATCGCCGGTACCGTCGCCGCCCTGCTCCTCGGCATCCGCGACAAGTCGAAGCCGCCCGCCCCGCTGGAGGGCTACGGCTACCAGGAGGACTCCGCGCCCCGCCTCCCCGTCACACTCGGCGCCGCGCTCGACGCCCTGGAAGCCGACGAAGCACTGACCGGGCTCCTGGGCGCGGCGTTCACCGACGCCTTCCTCACATACAAGCGCAATGAGATCGAACGCTTCCAACAGCACGTCACCGACTGGGAGTTCACGGAGTACGCCTTTCTTATTTGATGCCTCAGCCGAAGCCTCATCCCCGTTCCTCGCCCGACCGCGTCGCCCGCCCGCCCGCCCGAGATCCGAGTAGGAGTACGTCCCATGAGTACGGTCACGGGCCCCGCGGCCCTCCCCCTCGCCGACGTCGACCTCGCCGACAACGACAAGTTCACCGACGGCACACTGCCCTGGCGGATGTTCGACGTGCTGCGCCGGGAGGACCCCGTCCACTGGCAGCCCGAGCCCGCGCCCAACTCCGGCTTCTGGGCGGTCACCCGGCACGAGGACATCGTGCGTGTGGACCGCGACCCGGAGACCTTCACCTCGATGCGGTTCACGAATCTCGAAGAGGTCGACGAGGACTACATCGCCCTGCGCCGCTCCCTCCTGGAGACCGACGGCATGCGGCATCGGGCGATGCGGCTGATCCTGCAGAAGCAGTTCACTCCGCGCGCGGTCGCGACGTACGAGACGTTCCTGCGCGGGCTCACGGCCCGCACCCTCGACGCGGCGCTCCCCAAGGGGACCTTCGATTTCGTGAAGGAGGTCTCGGCGGACTTCCCCATCAATGTGCTCGCCCGGATGCTCGACGTCCCCGAGGAGGACACCCAGCAGCTCATCGACTGGGGCAACCGCATCATCGGCAACACGGATCCCGACTACGCCGATGTGCTCCTCGAGAGCGCGGAGAGCGAGCAGTATCGCGATCTGCCGTTCCGTTCGCCCGCCGCGCTCGAAGTCTTCGAGTACGGAAGGAAGTTGGCCGCCAAGCGGCGCGGGGGCGGCGGGACCGATCTCGTGAGTACGTTGGTCAACAGCTCGCCCAAGGACGGTGTCCCGCTCTCCGACACCGACTTCGACAACTACTTCCTGTTGCTCGTCGTCGCGGGCAACGAGACCACACGGCACGCCATTTCGCACTCCATGCTCGCGCTGATCGACCACCCGGACGAGCGCGCCAGGCTCACCGCCGACCCCTCGCTCATCCCGGGCGGAGTCGAGGAGTGTCTGCGCTGGGCCTCGCCCGTCTACCACTTCCGGCGCACGGCGACCCGTGACGTATCGCTCGGCGGCAAGCTGATCAGGGAGGGCGACAAGGTGGTGCTGTGGTTCGCCTCGGGGAATCGGGACGCGGATGTGTTCCCGGATCCGTACCGCTTCGACGTGGCGCGCGAGAACATCGACCACGTCACCTTCGGCAAGGGCAGCCCGCACTTCTGCCTGGGCAACTCCCTGGCCCGCCTGGAAATGCGGATCATGTTCGAGGAGCTGCTGCCGCGGCTCGCGGACATACGGGTGACCGGCGAGGTGCGGCGCGTGCGGTCGAACTTCGTGAACGGGATCAAGGAGCTGCCGGTCACCGTGAAGCTGCGGTGAAGGTGGACTCACCGTGACGCTGCGGTGAAGGTGGACTCACCGTGATGCTGCGGTGAAGGTCGACTCACCGTGACGCCGCGGTGAAGGTCAGCCGCCGGAGGTGTCCAGCTCCGCGTCCTCGCTGATGCCCGCACAGTCGTAGGGGTCCTTCAGCCAGCCGTCCGGCAGGACGACGCGGTTGTTGCCCGACGTACGGCCGCGCGGTCCGTCCGCGCCCGTCGGCCACCCCTGGTCGAGGTCCAACTCGCCGAGCCCGTCCTCAAGTTCGGCCAGGGACGAGGTGATCGCGAGGCGCTTGCGCATCTCCGAGCCGACCGCGAAACCCTTGAGGTACCAGGCCACGTGCTTGCGGAAGTCGATGACACCGCGCGCCTCGTCGCCGATCCACTCGCCGAGCAGTGCCGCGTGGCGGAGCATGACCTTCGAGACCTCGCGCAGGTCCGGTGCCTTGGGCGCGCCCGTGCCCTCGAAGGCGGCCACCAGGTCGCCGAAGAGCCAGGGGCGGCCGAGGCAGCCGCGGCCCACGACGACTCCGTCGCAGCCGGTCTCCTTCATCATGCGGACCGCGTCGGCCGCCGACCAGATGTCGCCGTTGCCGAGCACCGGGATCTCGGGGACGTGCTCCTTGAGGCGGGCGATGGCGTCCCAGTCGGCGGTGCCGCCGTAGTGCTGGGCGGCGGTGCGGCCGTGCAGCGCGATCGCCGTGACCCCCTCCTCGACGGCGATGCGGCCGGCGTCGAGGAAGGTGATGTGCTCGTCGTTGATGCCCTTGCGCATCTTCATCGTGACCGGCAGGTCACCGGCCCCGGCGACCGCCTCGCGCAGGATCGCGCGCAGCAGGGGCCTCTTGTACGGGAGCGCGGAGCCGCCGCCCTTGCGGGTGACCTTGGGTACGGGGCAGCCGAAGTTCAGGTCGATGTGGTCGGCGAGGTTCTCCTCGGCAATCATGCGGACCGCCTTGCCGACCGTCGCGGGGTCGACGCCGTACAGCTGGATGGACCGGGGCTTCTCGGTCTCGTCGAAGTGGATCAGCTGCATGGTCTTCTCGTTGCGCTCGACCAGGGCGCGCGTCGTGATCATCTCGCTGACGAAGAGGCCCTTGCCGCCGGAGAACTCCCTGCACAGGGTGCGGAACGGCGCGTTCGTGATGCCCGCCATGGGGGCGAGCACGACGGGTGGCCGCACGGCGTGCGGGCCGATCTGCAGCTGAGGCTCCATGGCGCGGGGTTCCTCCGGGACGAGCGGGGTGGGGCGGGGGCAGACCTCCTATTGTCCCTCATCCGCGCGACTGCCCACGCGCCCGGTTCGTCCCTCGTCCATGCGACTGCCCACGCGCCCGGCCTTCACCAGGCGGTGCAGCTCCTCCGTGGCCGCCTGCGAGCGCGCGTCCGCCGGGACGTACGTACCCAGGCGCGGGCCCTCGGCCGGGCCGAGCCACAGCCCGTGGTACGTGAAATGCAGCGGGCCCACGAGCGAATTGTTGAACCGCTTCGACTGATCCACCGCCTGCATCACCTCGTGCCGCTCCCACAGTTCGCAGAAGGTGGGCGACGCCTTGCGCATCCTCCTGAGCAGCGTCTTCCACGCCGGGTCCGCGAGATGCCCGGCCATCCGCGCCCGGAACCTCGCGACCATTCGGCGCATCGTCTCCTCGCGGTCCTCCATGGCGGCCTGCCAGGCGGGGTGCGTGAAGGTCAGCCACATGCAGTTGCGGTCCTCGGGCGGCAGCACGTCGAGGTCGGTGAGGAGGTTGCCGTACGTCGCGTTGTAGGCGAGGACGTCGTAGCGGGAGTTCTGCACGCACGCCGGGTACGGCTCGAGCTGGGTGACGATCCGCAGGAGGCCCTGCGGGACGGACGCGATCTCGGCGGCCGGTGAGGGGTCGGCGGTGCCCGCGAGCTGGAAGAGGTGGGCGCGCTCACCGGCGTCCAGCATCAGGGCGCGGCAGAGCGCGTCGAGCACCTGGGCCGAGACGTGGATGGCGCGGCCCTGCTCCAACCACGTGTACCAGGTGACGCCGACCGTCGAGAGATGCGCGACCTCCTCGCGGCGCAGGCCGGGCGTGCGGCGGCGCGGGCCGCGGGGCAGGCCCGCCTGCTCCGGCGTGATGCGCTCGCGGCGGCTGCGCAGGAAGTCGGCGAGCTCACTGCGTCGGATACGGTCGGTCTTCGCCGGCGCTGCGGTGTCCATGGAACCAGCTTGCCCGTACCCCGAGCCTGTTTCCAGGTAGTACGGGTACCAGGATAAGCAGACTCTGGTACCTGGCTGATGGTTCGACGAACGTCGTACTCGTGAACCTCACGAACTCCACGGCCCACGTCCTCAAGCCCACGTCGCCCACATCGACCGCATCGCCCACATCCGCCACGGCGGACACGTCGGGCACGGCGGACACCGGGGCCGGTTCCGGGTCCGGGTCCGGGGCCGGGTCCGGGGCCGGGTCCGGTCCCCCGGTCCCTGCCGCCCTGACCCCGCTCGGCCTCGTCACCATCCTGCTCGGCGCCGCGCTCCCGATGATCGACTTCTTCATCGTCAACGTCGCCCTGCCCAGCATCGAACACGACCTGCGCGCCGCCCCCGCCACCCTGGAGATGGTCGTCGCGGGCTACGCCGTCGCGTACGCCGTGCTGCTCGTACTGGGCGGGCGGCTCGGCGACACGTACGGACGCCGCAGGCTCTTCCTCTGGGGCGTCGCCGCCTTCGGCGTGACCTCGCTGGCCTGCGGGCTTGCGCCCGGCGCCTGGTGGCTGGTGGGGGCGCGCATCGCCCAGGGCGCGGCATCGGCGCTGATGCTGCCGCAGGTGCTCGCCACCATCCACGCGACGACGCGGGGCGAGCGGCGGACGAAGGCGGTCGCCCTCTACGGCTCGGTGGGCGGCATCTCCATCATCCTCGGCCAGGTGCTCGGCGGCGTCCTCGTCTCCGCCGACCTCGCGGGCACCGGCTGGCGCGCGGTGTTCCTGGTGAACGCGCCCGTCGCCGTCGCCGCCCTGCTCTGCGCCGTGCGCTCCGTGCCGGACAGCCGGGCCGAGCAGCCGGGC
This sequence comes from Streptomyces sp. NPDC044044, assembly GCF_056434405.1. Classification (NCBI taxonomy): domain Bacteria; kingdom Bacillati; phylum Actinomycetota; class Actinomycetes; order Kitasatosporales; family Streptomycetaceae; genus Streptomyces; species Streptomyces sp. NPDC044044. The sequence goes on from NZ_JBWKFG010000004.1 coordinate 263,458, forward strand.
CGCAGCGACATCGGCGGCACGCTCCTGCTCGCCGCGTCCCTCATCGCGCTGCTGCTGCCCCTGACCGAGGGACGGGCGGCGGGCTGGCCCCTGTGGTCGGTGCTGCTCCTGGTCGCCTCACCGTTCCTGGCCTGGGCGTTCGTCCGCGTCGAGCTGCGCGCCGAACGCACCGGCGGCAGCCCGCTGCTGCCTCCGTCGCTGCTGCGCGAACCCGGCGTGCGCAGGGGGCTCACCATCGGTCTGCCCATCTTCACCGGCTTCGCGGGCTGGATGTTCGTCAGCGCGGTGACGCTCCAGCAGTGGCTGGGATTCGGCCCCTTGAAGTCCGGGCTGACCCTGATCCCCATGGGTGTCGCGCAGTTCGCGGCGTCGATGCTCGCCCCGCGACTGGTCACACGGCTCGGCAGCCGTGCGCTGACGGCCTGCGCCCTGGTGCACGCCGTCGGCCTGGCGATCCTCGCGCTCACGGTGCTGTGGACGCCGTGGTCGGCGCTGAGCCCGCTCGTCCTCGCCCCCGGACTCGCCCTGTGCGGGCTCGGCCAGGGTGTGCAGCTCGCCCTCTACTTCCGCATCGTGCTCGCCGCGGTGCCGGCCGCGAAGGCGGGCGCGGGCAGCGGTCTTGCGGCGACGGTCCAGCAGTCCTGCCTGGCCATGGGCGTCGCCACGCTCGGCTCGCTCTTCCTTGCCATGGTGCCGGGCCTGGGCATGCGCAACGCGTTCGCGATCGTCCTCGCGGTGCAACTGACCGGGCTCGTCGGGCTCGCACTGCTGAGCCTGCGGCTGCCGCGCAGGCTCGGCTGAGGGGGGTGGGGCGACCACGGGAGAGCCGCCGTACGACCCACGGCCCACGGCCCACGGCCCACAGGAGCGACGTACAGCTGGCCGGGATACCGTCGAACCCATGCCCCCGCCAGAGCTGACGCACCGCCGACGCATGCTCGTCCTCGCGATCTGCTGCATGAGCCTGCTCATCGTCAGCCTCGACAACACCGTCCTGAACGTCGCCCTGCCCTCCATGGCGCGGGAGTTCGACACCAGCATCGCGGGCATGCAGTGGACGATCGACGCCTACACCCTCGTCCTCGCCGCGCTCCTCATGCTCGCGGGGTCGACGGCGGACCGTGTGGGGCGCCGGAAGATCTTCAAGGTGGGCCTGGTGATCTTCACGGTCGCCTCGGTGGCCTGTTCCCTCGCGCCCAACCTGGAGTCCCTCGTGGCCTTCCGCATGCTTCAGGCGGTCGGCGGCTCCATGCTCAACCCGGTCGCGATGTCGATCATCACCAACACGTTCACCGAGCCCGCCGAACGGGCCCGCGCCATCGGTGTCTGGGGCGGGGTGGTCGGCATCTCCATGGCTGCGGGCCCGCTGGTGGGCGGCCTCCTGGTGGACACCGTCGGCTGGCGGTCCATCTTCTGGATCAACCTGCCGGTCGGCGTCGCGGCACTGCTCCTCACCATCCGGTACGTCCCCGAGTCCCGCGCCCCCAAGCCGCGCCGCCCTGACCCCGTGGGCCAGCTCCTGGTCATGGTGCTGCTCGGCGCCCTGACGTACGCGATCATCGAGGCCCCGACGGCGGGCTGGACGTCCCCGCTGACCATCACGTTCGCGGCGGCGGCGCTCCTGGCCCTGCTCGGCCTCCTCGCCTACGAGCCGCGCCGCACCGACCCCCTCATCGACCTGCGCTTCTTCGGCTCGGCGCCGTTCAGCGGCGCGACGGTGATCGCGATCAGCGCCTTCGCCGCGCTGGGCGGTTTCCTCTTCCTCTCCACGCTCTACCTCCAGAACGTAAGGGGTCTGAACGCCCTGCACGCGGGCGTATGGATGCTGCCGATGGCCGCGATGACGCTGATCTGTGCCCCGCTGTCGGGCCGCCTGGTGGGCAGCCGGGGCCCGCGCGTTCCGCTCCTGGTCGCGGGGGTCGCGATGACGGCGTCCGGGGTTCTCTTCGCCGCCTTCGACGCGGAGACGACGAACGCGACGCTCTTCCTCGGCTACGTCCTGTTCGGCCTCGGCTTCGGCTTCGTGAACGCCCCCATCACCAACACCGCCGTCTCCGGAATGCCCCGCTCCCAGGCGGGCGTCGCCGCCGCCGTCGCCTCCACGAGCCGCCAGATCGGCCAGACCCTGGGCGTCGCGGTCATCGGCGCGGTCCTGGCATCGGGGGTGGGCACTTCGTCGTACGCGGCCGTCTTCACCGAGGCGAGCCGCCCCGCCTGGTGGATCATCGCGGGCTGCGGCCTCGCGGTCCTGCTCCTCGGGGCCCTGACCAGCGGCCACTGGGCGAGGGAGACGGCACGGCGGACGGCGGAACGCCTGGAGGCCATGCCGCAGGGACCGCTCACGGACACGGCCCGCCCGGATCGGCGCTCGGCACGGCCTTGAGCGCGGCCTTGAGCGCAGCCTTAGGTACGTCCTTGAGCGCGGCCTTGAGCGCGGCCTTGAGCGCGGCCTTGAGCGCAGCCTTAGGTACGTCCTTGAGCGCGGCCTTGAGCCGCCCTTGAGAACGGGCGGTGCCTGCCCGCCGCCGGAAACTACCCTCACGCCATGACCGCGACTTGGGACCCCACCGCATCAGGCGTACTACGGCTCCCCTCGGGCCGTCTCATCCGCGGCCGAGGCCTCCGCCACCCCCTCCCGGAAGGCCCGGCCCCCGACTTCGCCCTGTACCTCCTGGGCAAGGAACCACCCGCCGTCGAGTGGCAGTCCCACTGGGTCCACTGGCCGGACTTCCGCCTCCCCACAGACCGCCCGGCGACGACCGCGGCCCTGCGCGAGGCGCTGGAGCGGGCGGGGAAGGAGCGGGTCGAGGTCGCGTGCGGCGGCGGCCTGGGACGCACGGGGACGGCACTGGCGTGCATCGCGGTACTGGACGGGGTGCCGAGCACGGAGGCGGTCGCGTACGTGCGGGAGCACTATGCGCCACGGGCGGTGGAGACACCGTGGCAGAAGAGGTTCGTGCGGCGGTTCGGGCCGTCGTAGGGCAAGGAATGTCGGCTCTACGGACGAGTGACAGGTGACGGATGACAAATGACAGATATTGAAATCTGTCATTTGTCATGGCATGGTGAACGCATGCGTACTCTCACCCTCGGAACCACCGGCCCCCAGTCCTCCGCCCTCGGCCTCGGCGCCATGGGCATGTCCGCGCTCTACGGCGAAGCCGACCGCGCGGAGTCCATCGCGACCGTCCACGCCGCCCTCGAAGCGGGCGTCACGCTCATCGACACCGGCGATTTCTACGCCATGGGTCACAACGAAATGCTGATCGGCGAAGCCCTCCGCTCCGCCCCCGCCGCGCGCCGCGAACAGGCGCTCACCAGCGTCAAGTTCGGCGCCCTGCGCGACCCGGACGGCGGCTGGTCCGGGTACGACGGGCGGCCCGCGGCCGTCAAGAACTTCGCCGCGTACTCGCTCCAGCGGCTCGGCGTCGACCACATCGACGTCTATCGGATCGCCCGCCTCGACCCCGACGTCCCCGTCGAGGAGACCGTCGGCGCGATCGCCGAGCTGGTCGAGAAGGGGCACGTCCGCCACATCGGGCTCTCGGAGGTCGGCGCCGACACCATCCGCCGCGCCGCGGCCACCGCCCCCATCTCCGACGTGCAGATCGAGTACTCCCTCATCTCACGCGGCATCGAGGAGCAGATCCTGGCGACCGTCAGCGAGCTCGGCATCGGGATCACGGCCTACGGAGTGCTCTCCCGCGGCCTCATCTCCGGCCACTTCACCCGGGACCGCAAGCTGGGAGCGGGAGACTTCCGGGCGATGAGTCCCCGCTTCCAGGGCGAGAACCTCGACCGGAACCTCGACCTCGTCGACGCCCTGCGCAAGGTCGCCGAGCAGAAGGGCGTCAGCGTCGCGCAGACGGCCATCGCCTGGGTCCTCGCGCAGGGCCCCCGGCACGACGCCGCGATCGTCCCGCTCGTCGGAGCCCGCCGCCGCGACCGCCTCACCGAGGCGCTCGGCGCCCTCGACGTGACGCTGGACGAGGCCGACCTCGCCGCGATCGAGCAGGCGGTGCCCGCGGACGCCGTGGCGGGCGCGCGCTACCCCGAGGCACAGATGGCGCACCTCGACAGCGAGCACTGATCGCCCCCGGGTACGGTCACTGTCATGGCAACCGGCACCCTGACCCCCGAGCGCATCCTCGAAGCCACAGAGGACATGCTGCGCCGCCACGGCGCGGCGAAGGCCACCGTGGTGGACGTGGCCCGCGCGCTCGGGGTCAGCCATGGCACGGTCTACCGCCACTTCCGTACGAAGGCGGAACTGCGCGAGGCGGTCACGAAGCGCTGGCTGGACCGCACCTCCGAGTCCCTGTCGGGCATCGTGTCCGCCGCCGAGCCCCCCGAGACGAAACTGCGCCAGTGGCTGGCGGGCCTGTTCGCCGCCAAGCAGCACAAGGCGGGCGACGACCCCGAACTGTTCGCCACGTACACGGTGTTGACGGGCGAGAACAGCGGAGTGGTGGACCGCCACATCACGGACCTCACCGACCAGCTCGCCACGATCATCCAAGAGGGCGTCACCCAGGGCGCGTTCACGGCAAGCGACGCCACATCCACCGCCCGCGCCGTCTTCGACGCCACCAACCGCTTCCACGACCCGGCCTACGCGGGCGAGTGGTCGAAGCCCGGCATCGAATCCGCCTTCACGGCAGTGGTCGACCTGGTCGTACGCGGCCTGCGCCGCTAGGAAAAGCCACCGAGCCCAGGCCTCAGGGCACCGAAGGATCCACCGTCGCCTGGTGCTCATCGGCGAGATGCTCCTCCGCCTTCAGCCACGGCAGGAACTGCACCCGCTTCCCCCATCCGCACGTGTCGCAGCTCAACTGCCGCTGCACACCTGACTTCTGCACGTGCACGACATGCTCGCGCCCGTGCTGGTCCCATCTGCAGACCTTGCTCGTGGTCATCGAAGGCATGGCGAACAGTGTGCAGCAGAAGGCCCCGGTTCCCTATGCGGAACCGGGGCCTTCTTTCAAGCTTCACTCAGCCAACGCCGAGCGGGGGCAGCGATCAGCAGCCCACCAGGCGCGAGGCGAGGTAGCCCTCGATCTGGTCGAGGGAGACCCGCTCCTGCTTCATCGAGTCACGCTCGCGCACCGTGACCGCGTTGTCGTCCAGGGTGTCGAAGTCGACCGTCACGCAGTACGGCGTGCCGATCTCGTCCTGGCGGCGGTAGCGGCGGCCGATGGCACCGGCGTCGTCGAAGTCGATGTTCCAGTTCTGGCGCAGGGCGGTCGCGAGGCCCTTGGCCTTGGGCGACAGCTCCGGGTTCCTCGAAAGGGGCAGGACCGCGACCTTCACCGGCGCGATGCGGTGGTCGAAGCGCATGACCGTCCGCTTCTCCAGCTTGCCCTTGGCGTTCGGGGCCTCGTCCTCGATGTAGGAGTCGAGGAGGAAGGCGAGCATGGTGCGGCCGACGCCCGCCGCGGGCTCGATGACGTACGGAGTCCAGCGCTCGCCGGCCTCCTGGTCGAAGTAGGACAGGTCCTGGCCCGAGGCCTTGGAGTGCGCGGAGAGGTCGTAGTCCGTGCGGTTGGCGACGCCCTCCAGCTCGCCCCACTCGCTGCCGCCGAAGCGGAAGCGGTACTCGATGTCAGCGGTGCGCTTCGAGTAGTGGGAGAGCTTCTCCTTCGGGTGCTCGAACCACCGCATGTTCTCCTCGCGCAGGCCCAGGCCGGTGTACCAGTTCCAGCGCTGCTCCATCCAGTACTCCTGCCACTTCTCGTCCTCGCCCGGCTTGACGAAGAACTCCATCTCCATCTGCTCGAACTCGCGGGTCCGGAAGATGAAGTTGCCGGGCGTGATCTCGTTGCGGAAGGACTTGCCCATCTGCGCGATGCCGAACGGCGGCTTCTTGCGCGAAGTCTGCTGGACCTGGCCGAAGTTGGTGAAGATGCCCTGCGCGGTCTCGGGGCGCAGGTAGGCGATGGAGCCGCTGTCCTGCGTGGGGCCGAGGTGCGTGGAGAGCATGCCGGAGAACTGCTTGGGCTCGGTGAACTGGCCCTTGGTGCCACAGTTCGGGCAGTTGACGTCGGCCAGGCTCTCCGGCGGACGGTTGTGCTTGGCCTCGTACGCCTCTTCCAGGTGGTCGGCGCGGTGGCGCTTGTGGCAGGAGAGGCACTCGGTCAGCGGGTCGGAGAACGTCGCGACGTGACCCGAGGCCTGCCAGACCTCCGTGGCCAGGATCACCGACGAGTCGATGCCGACGACGTCCTCACGCGAAGTGACCATGTAGCGCCACCATTGGCGCTTGAGGTTCTCCTTGAGCTCGACGCCGAGCGGCCCGTAATCCCAGGCGGCACGCTGGCCGCCGTAGATCTCACTGCACGGGTAAACAAAGCCACGGCGCTTGCTCAGGCTGACGATGCTGTCGATCTTGTCGGCGGCCACGGTGCTCTCTTCATTACGACGGTGGGCGAAGCGAATGCTTCAGGTTACCGGCGGCCTTACCCCCCTAATCAAATCGGTTGCCGGTCCACCCCGGTTCCGCGGTGCATCCACCGCACATCCAGCACAGATCGGACGGCTAGTTGACAATCGTTTCCAGATTTGTTGAAAATGAGTGTCATGAACGTACGTCGCCTGATACCCACCGCCGCCGTCGCCACCGCCACGGTTCTCGGCCTCACGGCCCTGTCCGCCTGCTCGCCCTCCAGCGCGGCGGACAAGAACGGCGACGGCAAGCTGAACGTGACGGCGTCGTTCTACCCCATGCAGTACCTGGCCCAGGAGATCGGCGGCGACCACGTCTCCGTGGACACCCTGACCAAGCCGGGTGTCGAGCCGCACGACCTGGAGCTCAGCCCGAAGCAGACCGCCACGCTCGGCGAATCGGACTTCATCCTCTACCTCAAGGGCATCCAGCCCGCCGTCGACGACGCCATCGGCCAGTCCGGCGTGAAGAACACCGTGGATGCGGCGAAGCTCACCAAGCTGGAGAAGCACGGCACCGGGGTCGGCCACGACCACGGCCACGAGGACGAAGAGCACTCCGAAGAGGGCGAAGCCGGTGCCGACCCGCACATCTGGCTCGACCCGGTGAAGTACGCCGAGGTCGCCGAGGGCGTCGGCAAGGCGATGGAGAAGGCCGACCCCGACCACGCGGCGGCGTACAAGAAGAACACCAAGGCCCTGGTCAAGAAGCTGGACGCGCTGAACACGAAGTTCGAGGACGGCCTGAAGGACACCAAGACCAAGACCTTCATCACCACGCACTCCGCCTTCGGCTACCTCGCCGAGCGCTACGGCCTGGACCAGGAGGGCATCGCCGGCGTCGACCCCGAGTCGGACCCGAGCCCCGCCCGCATCAAGGAACTTCAGGACATCGCGAAGAAGGACGACGTCTCCACGGTGTTCTTCGAGACCCTCGCCAGCGACAAGACCGCCAAGACGCTCGCCACCGACGCGAACCTCACGACGGACGTCCTCGATCCCCTGGAGGGAATCACGGACAAGTCCAAGGGCGATGACTACGTAGGGGTCATGGAGTCCAACCTCGCCGCGCTCGAGAAGGCCCTCGGCGCGAAGTGAACGCACGGCTAGCAGCATCGGAGGCGCACGCCATGGGAGCCATGGAAGCCACGGACGACCCCGGGTCCGTCCCGCCCGTCATATCCGTGAGGGCGGCCACAGCCACCCTCGGCGCGCGCCCGGTGCTGCGCGGCATCGACCTCACCGTCAAGCGCGGTGAGGTCGTCGCCCTGCTCGGCGCGAACGGCTCGGGCAAATCCACCGCCGTCCGCTCCGTGATCGGCCAAGTCCCCCTCACCGGCGGCGACATCAGCCTCTTCGGCACCCCCCTCAAGCGCTTCAGGCAGTGGGCCCGCATCGGCTACGTACCGCAGCGCACGACGGCCGCGAGCGGCGTGCCCGCGACGATCCGCGAGGTCGTGTCGGCCGGGCGTCTCTCGCGTACGAAGCTGTCGAAGCTGGGCTGGGCGACCAAGGCGGACCGCGCGGCGGTCGACCGGGCCATCGGGCTCGTCGGCCTCGGCGACCGCGCCAAGGACTCCGTGAGCGCACTCTCCGGCGGCCAGCACCAGCGCGTGCTCATCGCCCGCGCGCTCGCCTCCGAGCCCGAGCTGCTGATCATGGACGAGCCGATGGCGGGCGTCGACCTGGCGAGCCAGGAGATCCTCGCCCAGACCCTGCGCGAGCAGGTCGCGGCCGGCACGACCGTCCTGCTCGTCCTGCACGAGCTCGGCGCCCTTGAGCCGCTGATCGACCGCGCGGTCGTCCTGCGCGACGGCTGCGTGACGCACGACGGTCCGCCGCCCAAGGCCACGGGACAGCACGCGCTGCCCGGCCACGACCACGTACATCCGCACTCGGCCGACGAGCACGAGCCGATCCGCACGGGACTGCTGACCTGATCATGGAAATCCTCCAGACCGAATTCATGCAGCGGGCGCTGATCGCCGCCGTCCTCGTCGGCATCACGGCCCCCGCCATCGGCATCTACCTCGTCCAGCGCCGCCAGGCCCTGATGGGCGACGGCATCGGCCACATCGCCATGACGGGTGTCGGCCTCGGCTTCCTGCTCAACTCCAGCCCCGTGTGGATGGCGACGCTGATCGCCGTCGTCGGCGCGGTGACGATGGAGCTGATCAGGGCGTACGGCAAGACGCGCGGCGACATCGCGCTCGCGATGCTCTTCTACGGCGGCATGGCGGGCGGTGTCCTGCTGATCAACCTCTCGGACACCGGCTCGAACGCGAACCTCTCCTCGTACCTCTTCGGCTCGCTCTCGACGGTCTCGGACTCCGACGTCACGGCGATCTGCCTGCTCGCGGCCTTTGTGGTCCTGGTCACGGTCGGCCTGCGCAAGCAGCTGTTCGCGGTGAGCCAGGACGAGGAGTTCGCGCGCGTGACCGGGCTGCCGGTCCGGGCCCTGAACCTCCTGATCGCCGTCACGGCCGCGGTGACGGTCACCGTCGCGATGCGCGTCGTGGGCCTGCTCCTGGTGAGCGCGCTCATGGTGGTGCCGGTCGCGGCGGCCCAGCAGATCACCCGCTCGTTCAAGGTGACGTTCATCCTGTCGGTGGTCATCGGCACCGCCGTGACCCTGTCCGGCACGGCCACGTCGTACTACCAGGACGTGCCGCCCGGAGCGACCATCGTCCTGATGGCGATCGGCGTCTTCGTCGTCCTGACGGCGCTCGCGACGCCCCTGGCGCGCCGGCGCGCACGGGCCGTAACGGCCGCCGACGCGACCTGCACGGCGGACGTCCCCGAGGCGCGGCGCCCGGCGGACGAGGTCACCGTCTGAGAGCGAGCTGGCACAATGGCCCGACGGGATATGACAGATGTGCGGGCGATCGTGCGATTTTTCAGTTGAGGAGGCACCTGTGACAACGGCTGCGGGACCCCCGGTACGAGGCCGATCCACCCGGCAGCGCGCCGCTGTGGCGGCGGCCCTGGGCGAGGTGGACGAGTTCCGCAGTGCGCAGGACCTGCACGACATGCTCAAGCACAAGGGCGATTCGGTGGGCCTGACCACGGTCTACAGGACGCTCCAGTCCCTCGCCGACGCAGGCGAGGTCGACGTGCTCCGCACGGACGAGGGCGAGTCGGTCTACCGCCGCTGCTCCACCGGCGACCACCACCATCACCTGGTCTGCCGGGTGTGCGGCAAGGCGGTCGAGGTCGAGGGCCCTGCGGTCGAGAAGTGGGCCGAGGCCATCGCCTCCGAGCACGGTTACGTGAACGTGGCGCACACGGTCGAGATCTTCGGCACGTGCGCGGAGTGCGCGAGCAAGCAGTAGCCATACGTACGTGAGAGGGGCCCCCACCGTCGCGCTGACGGTGGGGGCCCCTCACGTACGGACGGCTAACTGTCGGCGATCTGCTGCTCGTTCGGGATCGCCCCGCCGAAGCGGCGGTCGCGCGACGCGTATTCGAGGCAGGCGCGCCACAGGTCACGGCGGTCGAAGTCCGGCCACAGCACGTCCTGGAAGACCATCTCGGCGTAAGCGCTCTGCCAGAGAAGGTAGTTGGAGGTGCGCTGCTCACCGCTCGGGCGCAGGAAGAGGTCGACGTCCGGCATGTCCGCGTAGTACAGGTACTTCGCGAAGGTCTTCTCGCTGACCTTGGAGGGGTCGAGCCGCCCCGCCTTCACGTCCTCGGCGAGCGCCTGCGCGGCGTCCGCGATCTCCGCGCGGCCGCCGTAGTTCATGCAGAAGTACAGGGTGAGCTTGTCGTTGCCCTTGGTCTGCTCCTGGGAGATCTCCAGCTCCTTGGCGACCGACTTCCACAGCTTGGGCATCCGGCCCACCCAGCGCACCCGGATGCCGAGCTCGTCCAGCTGGTCGCGGGTCTTGCGGATGAAGTCGCGGTTGAAGTTCATCAGGAACTTCACCTCGTCCGGGGAACGCTTCCAGTTCTCGGTGGAGAAGGCGTAGAGCGAGATCGCCCCGACGCCCATCTCGATGCCGCCCTGGAGCACGTCGAGGACGCGCTCGGCACCGACCTTGTGCCCTTCGGTGCGCGGCAGTCCCCGGTCCTTCGCCCAACGCCCGTTGCCGTCCATGACGATCGCCACGTGCTTGGGCACCAGCTCGCCGGGGATCTTCGGCGGCGTGACGCCCGAGGGGTGCCGCTCGGGGACCTTGTACTCACGGCGGGACCGTCCGAGGATTCCGCGTCGTGCCATGGGGGGCTCTCTCCTACCTAGCTGTGCTTACGTATTTACGTGGTCTTCTCGACATACCGCAGCGAGCGGAGTCCGCGCTCCAAGTGCCAGTGCAGATAGGCGGAAACGAGCCCGCTGCCCTCCCTGACATGCCGCGCCTCGCACGCGTCCGCCGTCTCCCAGTCCCCGGTGAGCAGCGCACCGAGCAGGCCGAGGGCTTCCGACGAGGGTACGACGCTGCCGGGCACCCGGCAGTCGACGCAGACGGAGCCGCCCGCCGCGACGGAGAAGAACCGGTTCGGACCGGGCATTCCGCACTTCGCGCAGGAGCTGAAGCTGGGTGCGTACCCGTTCACGGCGAGGGAGCGGAGCAGGAACGCGTCGAGGATGAGATGCGGTTCGTGCTCGCCGTTGGCGAGGGTCCGCAGGCCGCCCACGAGCAGCAGATACTGCTGCACGGCGGGCTCGCCCTCATGGTCGGTGAAGCGCTCCGCCGTCTCCAGCATGGCCGTGCCCGCGGTGTAGCGCGCGTAGTCCGTGACGATCCCGCCACCGTACGGAGCGATGGTCTCACTCTGTGTGCACAACGGCAGGCCGCGGCCGATGAGTTCGCTGCCGCGCGCGAAGAACTGCACGTCGACGTGGGAGAAGGGTTCGAGCCGCGCCCCGAACTTGGACTTGGTGCGCCGCACCCCGCGGGCGACGGCACGGACGCGGCCGTGGCTGCGGGTGAGCAGCGTGATGATGCGGTCCGCCTCACCCAGCTTCTGGGTGCGCAGCACGACGCCGTCATCACGGAACAGGCTCATGGGCCCATTCTCGCGTACGGGGCCGACACCCGTGGCCGGGGTGCCCGATCGTCCCCGTCGGCCTCTACTGCCGGCTGATGGCCCGCGTGATGCCCGCCGCGATCGTCGTCGCCAGGGTCCAGCCGGTGACGATCAGGGCGTACGAGAGCTTCTGGTACGCCCCTTCCGCCGCGTACGCCTGCTCCTGCCCGAAGCCGATGATGGGGAGCAGCAGGTCGAGGGTGTAGAAGAACGGGTCGAAGGCGGGTGCTTCGTCCGGCTTCAGTGCGCGCGGGTGGTGTGCCGCGTACGCCACGGAACCCACGAGCAGCAGGGAGAACAGCCACAGGGCCGCGCGCGCGGGGCGGAAGCCGTAGCCGACGGTGGCGTCCTGGAGGTACCCCCAGGCCCTGGCCCACCGGGCGAGCGTTCGGCGGTGGCGGCGCAGCTTGGCGAGCTGGACCGTACGGGCGGACGCGTCGTCGCCGATGCGCCGGTACGCGGCGGCGATCTGCTCGTACGAGTACGGCACGTAGCCGTCGAAGTCCCGCTCCAGGACCTGCAGCCTGCGCTCGGCCGACTCGTGCGGGTGGAGCATGGCATACGTCAGTCCGTCGAAGTGGACCTCGTCCGGCCAGGCTTCCGGGGCTATGTACAGCAGGTCGAGCTGGGAGCGCCGCAGGCTGACCGAACCTTCGATGCGGACGGCGTCGCGGAGCCATAACTCGCCCACCACGAGGCTGCTGGCACGCAGGGCCATGCCACCGGGGTTGGAGAGACGCGCGCCCGTGAAGTTGAGCTGCCCCGGCATGCGGACGCCCCTCAGGTTGACCCGTCCGTGCGCGGTGAGGCGCATGGCGTGCAGATCGCTACCGCCGCTGAGGTTCGACGCGTGCAGGGCCGTGCCGCCGGGGTCGGAGAGGACCGCGTCGTCGAAGGTGATCCTCCCGGAGACGACGGCACCCGCGAGGCTGACAACGCCGTGCGCGGTGAGGCCTCCCGCGGCCTGGAGGTCGTCGTCGATGGTGACGCGGTTGAGCGCGAGGACGGGCTCACCGAGGGCCACGCCCTCCTCCCCCAGTTCCGCCCCGTCGAAGAACACCGCCCCCGAGATCCTCGCCCCGCCGAGCCGGACGGGCCCTCTGACCCGGCACCCGGTCATGCGCAACGAGCCGTCGACGCGCAGGGCGACGGCGTGCAGGCCGGGCAGCACGGACCGGCCCAGGTACAGCTGCCTCAGCTGCGCCCCGTACAGGTCGGGCACGTCGTCGAAGTAGCAGGCCCACAGGTGGACGGGGCCCGCCACGTCCGCGTACTGAAGGTCGAGCCGCCCGCTGATCCGCGCCCCGGTGACCCGGAGCACCGGGGTCTCGCCCTCCTGGCGCTCCCCGCCGAGCAGCAGCGCACGGAGCACCTCGGCGCGCACGGTCCGCTCGGGCCCCCACTCCGCCCCGGACTCGGGGGAACCCCCGCCCGGCGGCCGGAAGTCGACGGTCCGGCCACACGGAAACGCCTCCCACACGCGGCGCTCGGCAGGGGTCAGCTCACTGATCTCCATCGGCGCGATGCTGACGCGGGGCGATGAAGGTGTCAACTGACCTTCCTCTTACGCCTGTTGCGCCACTCCCCTGGACGAACCACGCACACCTGTCAAAATGCCCGCATGAAGAGTGAGCTGTTCTCCACGGAGCACATGGCGCAGCAGTCCGTCGTCCCCGGGATGACCCTGCAGAACGCCAAGTCCATCAAGTACGCGGTCAACGGCGAGATGCACGCACGGCAGGGCGCGATGATCGCCTACCGCGGCGACCTCCAGTTCGAGCGCAAGGGCCAGGGCGTCGGCGGCATGCTCAAGCGGGCGATGACCGGCGAGGGGCTGCCGCTCATGGCGGTGCGCGGCCAGGGCGAGGCGTGGTTCGCGCACGAGGCGCAGAACTGTTTCATCGTCGACATAGAGCCGGGTGACGTCCTCACCGTCAACGGCCGCAACGTCCTGTGCTTCGACTCGTCGCTGTCGTACGAGATCAAGACGGTGAAGGGCGCGGGCATCACCGGCGGCGGGCTGTTCAACAGCGTCTTCACGGGCGCCGGACAGCTCGGCCTGGTCTGCGAGGGCAATCCCCTGGTGATCCCGGTCTCGCCCCAGCAGCCGGTGTACGTCGACACGGACGCGGTCGTCGGCTGGACCGCGAACCTGGACACCACGCTGCACCGCTCGCAGTCCATCGGCTCCATGATCAGGGGCGGTTCGGGCGAGGCGGTGCAGCTGATGCTGCGGGGCGAGGGGTACGTCATCGTGCGGCCGAGCGAGGTGACCCCGCAGAAGCCGCAGCAGCACTAGCGCGTACGTCACCAGCTCGTACGTCGCTCTAGCGGGCGGGGCGGGCCCGGTCGGGGTGGCTGATCGCTTCCCAGAGGGCGAGGTTCCAGGGGCTCGTCCGGTTCGCCGGGTCCAGGAGCGACTGGAGGTGGGCGTCGGACGCGGCCTGGGGCGCGGGGAAGCTCTCGTCCTGGGTGCCGCTGAGGCTGTCCTTCCAGACCTGCCTGCCGAGGAGGTAGTGGTCGGCGTACTCCTTCCAGGAGGCGTACGTCCCCGCGACCGTCGGCACGATGTTCTTGAGCCGGTTCCAGGTGTCGGTCTCGCTCAGCATCCCGCAGGCGAAGCCGCGCCGTGCGATGTCCACGTAGAGCGCGATGTCCCAGGCGAGCGGTGCGACGCCGAGACGCCGCTGGGCCATGGCGCGGTAGCCGGTGTTCGCCAGTCCGCCCAGGCGCCCGAGCAGCTGCTCGGGCGCGGTGATCTCCCACTGCTCGGCCAGCCACTTCTGGGCCTTGCCGTCGTCGACGCGGGTGAACGGATACAGGGTCGTCCGGGATGCGTCCTTGTCCCGGCTGACCGGCGCGCTCAGCGACACCATCCAGAGCTGGTGCATGGTGAGCGGTGTCGGGTACTTGGACTCGACCCTCGGCTTGCTCCACTTCCATATGGCCATGGCGCCGCACCTTACGTCACGGCACTTCACCCCGGCTTCGGGCATTGGCATAGGCGGTCGCGGCGCGCAGCCGCTCCGAGTCGGTGGCGGTCCTGAGGGCGTCCGGCGCGCAGTCCCACTCCCGTCCGCCGCCGAAGGGGCGGAGCTGGATGTAGGGCCCTTCGTGGCCCATGACCCTGCCGACCTGGCCGGTGCGGGTGTCCACGGCGTAGACGCCGATGGGCAGGTACAGGTTCATGCCGACCCCCCGCCTTCGCCGCGCGGCAGCACCGCGAGGAGGCGTGCGCCCACCTCGACGGAACACGCCCCCAATTCAATGAGCGGACAGGGGGCCTCGCGGGCCCAGGATGTGGGGTCGATCCGCAATGACGGAAGAATAATTCCGGCCCGTGCGAGTGCGGCACGCAATTCTTTCACGGTCTCCTCCGCTTCTTCGACGCATAGCGCCGAGTGCGCCTTGCTTTCAGCCATGACGTGGATCCCCTTTCCCATCGGATTTCACGCTTCGTGTCTCGATGGTGACGGGTCCGACCTACACTCGGCAGGAGTCTGTGCGCTACAACTGCTGCGCAGCGGAGGGTGGTTGGCCATGGCCAATGGTTCGCGACAGGCGGCCTGGGAGTTCTTCGGGGCAGAGCTGAAGCGGCGGCGCGAGGACGCGGGGCTGACGCAGGTGGAGCTGGGGGAGCGGGTATTCGTCTCCGGCGGCTACATCGGGCAATTCGAACAGGCTATTCGGAAACCGCAGTTGGATGTTGCGCAGCGGATCGATGCAACCCTGCAATCCGACGGTATTTTCGAGCGGATGTGCCGCAAGCTGATCAATGATTCACGGTATGCGGAGTATTTCGCGGAGGCCGCAGAGCTGGAGACGCTGGCTACGCGAGTATGCGACTTCGCGCCGGCGGTGGTGCCGGGGCTGCTCCAGACCGCTCCATACGCCCGAGCGCTGACAGTGGCCACAAATCCGTACGCCTCGGACGAGTACGTCGAGGAGAAGGTTCTGGCACGGATGGAACGGGCTCACATCCTCCAGGACCCGGACAGGCCCAAGCTCTGGGTCATCCTGCATGAGCACGTGCTGTGCATGCAGGTGGGCGAACCGGCCGACATGGTGATGCAGTTCGAGCACATCGCAACCCTGATGCGCACGCGCCGGGTGCTCGTGCAGGTGCTGCCCTTCTCTGCGGGGCCCTACCCGGCCATCCACGGGACGCTGCGGCTCATGGAGTTCGATGACGCGCCGCCAACGGCCTATACAGAGGCCGTATTTTCGGGGAATCTGCTGGACGACCCGGTCATGGTGAAGCGCGCCCAGGAGACATACGATCTGCTCAGGGCCGCCGCATTGTCGCCGGAGGCGTCCCTCGCCCTGATCGCATCGGCGGCTGAGGATTACAGACAATGCACGAGTACGACCTGACCACTGCTCGGTGGCGCAAGAGCACCTACAGCGACGGCAACGGCGGCGAGTGCGTGGAGGTCGCGTACGACTTCGTAGGCGCCGCCCGCTGGCGCAAGAGCAGCTACAGCAACGGCGAGGGCGGCAGCTGCGTCGAGGTGGCCGACGGAGTCCCCGGCATAGTCCCGGTACGGGACAGCAAGGACCCCGAGGGTCCAGCCCTGCTGGTCCACGCCGAAGCCTGGTCCGCGTTCGTGGCGAGCGTCAGCGCCAGCTAGCCCAGGGGCGCGGGGAACTGCGCGACCAGCCCCCACGCACCCGCAGGGAATTCAGACCAGCCCCAGCCCCAGCCCCAGCCCCAACCCCTCCCTGCGGTAGCGGACCTCAACACCGCCCCCGTCCATGTCCGCCTCCCCCACCACCACAAACCCCGCACGGACCAGCACCGCCCGGGACCCCGCGTTCCCCGCATCGGTGGCCGCCCGCAGGGCAGTGATCCCGTACTCCGCGGCAGCGACCCCGCACAGCCGCCGCACGGCATCCGTGGCCAGGCCACGCCCCGCGGCCCGCTCGGCGATGCG
Source organism: Streptomyces sp. NPDC044044 (assembly GCF_056434405.1). Taxonomy (NCBI): domain Bacteria; kingdom Bacillati; phylum Actinomycetota; class Actinomycetes; order Kitasatosporales; family Streptomycetaceae; genus Streptomyces; species Streptomyces sp. NPDC044044. The sequence continues at coordinate 279,861 of NZ_JBWKFG010000004.1, forward strand.
ATAGCCCAGCTCGGCCTCGCCGTCCGCGACGTCCACGAGATTGACCCGACCGAGAACCGCACCCTCGCCATCGATCAGTACGTGGAAGTAGCAAGCCCCGGCGGCCTGTTCGGCGAGCAGGGCCGCGTGCCGTGCGTCGAACTCGGCGAAGTAGGCGTCGCCACGGTCGGGGACGGACCGGGCGAAGTACTCGCGGTTCTCGCGCTCGAAGGCGAGCAGGGCGGGAGCGTGATCGGGGCGCAGGCGCTGGAGTTCGGGCATGGCGGAAACCTAGCCCCGGACCACCGGTTGCCGCCTCGGCTTTTCGTCCGGGCAGGCGGCCGTTTCCGTCGCTGTCAGTGCCGGGCGGTAGCGTCCGTCGTCCAGTACCGCCCCTCGCCGAGGAGATGCCGTGGCAGACACCGTGGACGACACCATGGGCAACGCCTACTCACCCATACCCGAACTGAATCTGCTCAAGGAGTTCCACGACGGGCCGGGGAAGGCAGGCTTCGCCGACGGCTTCGAGATGTACGAGTACGGGCGGCGCGACGCCGGCCTCGTCCAGTGGCTGGACATGACCGACACCCCGGAGCTGCGGGCCCGCCTCGATCGGCTCGTGCCGTTCGCCCAGGCCACCGGCTCCGGATCGTTCTACGCCCTGTGGCGCTGCGACGACCGTGCCGATCTCGCGACGCTGCCCGTCATCCTCTTCGGCGACGAGGGCGACCTCGACGTCGTCGCGTCCGGCCTGCGGGACCTGCTGCGCCTGCTGGCCGTGGACCACGAGTGGTACCTCCCCCAGGACGAGTGGGACGTCGGCGAGGAGCACAGCCCGGGGCACGAGGAGTATCTCGCCTGGCTGGAGCGGACCTTCGGCCTCACCGCACCCGAGGACCCCGATCCCGTCATCGACCGCGCACGGGACGAGTACGGCCTGCGGTTCATGGACTGGCTCCTGGAGTTCTCCCCCGAGTACGTCGTGGAGTCGCTCCGCGAGAACCTCGACGCGTAGCTCCCCCGTCTGCGCCTTGGCCACCCCTCGCTGCACAGCAGCACCCACGTGATGCGCTACTGCGATGTGGGGCCACGGCTACGCGACGGAAGCCGCGCACGCCCTGCTGCAGTGGGCATTCGACACGCTGGACCTGAATCGAGTCCAGGCCGAGACCGATACACGCAACGTGGCATCTGCCCGCGTTCTGGAGAAGATCGGATTCGTGCGGGAAGGGACGCTGCGGGAATACTCCCGGCTCGCTGAGAGGCTGGCACGGAACCTGACGCCCTCTCAGACAAGGGGAATCACCCCCGAACAACAGCCACGGAGTTGTCCCTGGCATCCAGCCGTACGTGCACCCGCACCCCCTCCCCCGTCACCCGCGTCCGCACCTGCACACCCTCCGGCAGGTCCGGGAGAACCGGCTCCACCCCGCACTCCGCCCGCACCCGGTCGAGGAGCTCCCGCATCTCCTTGGGGGCGGGCCGCGTGCCCAGGTACCAGGCGACCCCCTCGCCGTACGCGTGGCGCGTCACCGCCGGGCCGCCGCCGTCGGGGGACGTGATCACCGCCTCCGCGCCCTCCAGGTGGATCTCCTCCGCCCAGCTGCCGTCCGGGCGCGGGTCGAACTCCTCCACGCGGAGGCCGAGCAGCTCGCGGAAGGGGGCCGGGTAGCCGCCGAGGTGGACGCGGTCGTGTTCGTCCGTGATTCCGGAGAAGTAGGACATGACCAGGGTTCCGCCCGCGCGCACGTACGCGCAGATTCGTTCCGCGGTCTCCTTTGACACCGAGTAAAGATTGGGGACCAGCAGCAAGCGGTACTCGGTCAAGTCCCCGTCCACCGGAACCACATCGCAGGCCACCGACGCCTCGTACAGCGGCTTGTGGTGGGCCAGGGCCGCGTCGAGGAACGTCACGTCCGCGCTCGGGTGCGCGTCCAGTTCCAGGGCCCACCAGCTCGGCCAGTCCAGGAGCAGCGCCGCGTCCGCCCGCTCGGGGCGTGCGCCCAGCAGGTCCGGGTGCCGGGACAGTTCCGCGCCCAGGTCCCGCACCTCCCGGAAGATCCGGGTCTCCCGGCCCCCGTGCGGCACCATCGCCGAGTGGAACTTCTCCGCTCCCCCGCGCGACTGCCGCCACTGGAAGAACAGCACCGAGTCCGCCCCGTGCGCCACCGCCTGCCAGCTGTCCAGGCGCATCCTCCCCGGCGGCTTCCTGCCGTTGCGCTCGCGCCAGTTCACCGCGCCCGGCGCCTGTTCGAGGAGCAGCCACGGCCGGCCGCCCTTCAGGCCGCGCATGACGTCGTACGAGAAGGCTGTTCGGTGGAGCGCGTCCGGATCGTGCGGGTCGGGGTACGAGTCGTACGACACCACGTCCAGGTGCGGGGCCCACGCGAACAGGTCGAGCGTCTTCGCCACCGGGACGAAGTTCGTCGTCACCGGTACGTCCGGTGTGATGCGGGTCAGGACCGCCTTCTCCGCCAGGTAGCACGCGAGGAGTTCGTCCGAGGAGAAGCGCCGGTAGTCGAGCTGCTGGGCCGGGTTGCGGAACGACGGGGCCTTGCGCGGGGTGTGGATCTCCTCGAACGTGCCGTAGCGCTGCGACCAGAAGTCCGTCGACCACGCCTCGTTCAGCGCCGCCACGGTCCCGTAGCGCTCGCGCAGCCACACGCGGAACGCCGCCGTCGACACCTCGCAGTGGCAGTGGCGCGAGATGTGGCAGCCGTATTCGTTGCCGATGTGCCAGAGCGCGAGGGCGGGGTGCGTGCCGTAGCGCGTGGCCAGGCGTTCCGCCAGGCGCACGGTGTATCGGCGGTACACCGGGCTCGACGGGCACCAGTGCTGGCGGGAGCCGGGGTGCAGGCGGACACCCTCCTCCGTCATGGGGAGAGTCTCCGGGTGCAGGCGCGTCAGCCATGGCGGCGGTGACGCCGTCATCGTGGCGAGGCTGACCGCGACGCCCGTCTGCGCCAAGCGGTCCATGTGACCGTCCAGCCAGGTGAAGTCGTACGTACCCGGGGCGGGCTCCGTCTTCGCCCAGGAGAAGATCCCGAGCGTCACGAGGTTCACGCCCGCCTCGCGCATCAACTCGGCGTCCTCTGCGTGGACTTCCGGGCCCCACTGCTCGGGGTTGTAGTCGCCGCCGTAACCCAGCGACGTAACCCGGTCATAGAAGTGACTCAGTCTCATCCCGCGCCCGACCCCTCTCAACCCGCGCCCGCCCTCCCTCATCCCACACCCCTCGACTCCTGGCCCGACCGCGCCTCGATCCCCCGGAAGTGATCCGCCATCGCCCGCTGAGCCCCCTCCACGTCCCGCGCCCGCAGCGCCGTCACGATGTCCCGGTGTCTGCTCACCGTCACGTCGGGCGCCGGGTCGCGGGCCCACCCCCGCACTCCCGCCACCCGGTTGAACACGTTCCAGAACGCGCCGAGCAGCTGCGGTACCAGCTCGTTGCCCAGGGAGCGGTAGAGCGTCTCGTGGAACTCGCGGTCCAGCTCGGGGAAGGCCCCGCCCGCGTCCGCCGCCTCCTCCATCTTGCGGACCAGCGCCTCCAGTTGGCTCAGCTCCTCGTCCGTGAGCAGCACCGCGACCCGGCGCACGAGCCCCTCTTCAAGGACCTCGCGCACCTGGAGGATCTCCGCCAACGCATGGGTGTCGTCCGCCAGTTGCACCAGCGCACGGAACGTGAGGCCGTCGGCCAGCGGGGTCAGCGACGCCTGGCCCACATACGTTCCGTAGCCGTGTCTGATCTCCACGATGTCCAGGGCCTGGAGCGCCTTGAGCGCCTCGCGCACCGAGTTCCTGCTGACCCCCAGCTCTTCCATCAGCTCGGCCTCGGTGGGCAGCAGCGCGCCCGGCCGGAGCCTGCGATCGAGTATCAACTGCATGACTGCGCGCTGGACTTGGCTGCCCACGCGCCGTTCGCGGACTGGCTCCTGAGGCATGCGGCACATCGTAGGCACGGATGACATCCCACGTCCCACCTCCGGACCAACATCGTTCGGGACGGCCCGGATTCGGATCCGTGCGCGATCTCTTGACCGGCCTTCGCGGCGCTCTTATGGTCGCCACGCCACCACGACGTAGGACGTGGGATCTCTCAAGGGAGACACAGTGAGCGACCAGAAGACCCGCACCGGCTCCACCGGGCCCCTCGGGCCGATCGGCTCCACCGGACGCACCGGACCCGCACCGGACCGCCGCTCCTTCCTCAAGTACACCGGTGCGCTGGGCGCCGCCGCCGCCATCACCACCACGCTCTCCGCCTGCTCGTCGGGACCCGAGTCCACGAACGACGCCGGAGGAGGCGGCGGGCAGGGCGGCGACTCCACCCTCACCGCCGTCATCGGCTATGGGAACGACGGCAGTTGGGACCCGACGCAGACCGCGTCCGCGTTCGCGATGGCCGGCAACGAACACATCTACGAGGGTCTCCTCAACACCGACCCCATCACCCGTGAGCCGTACGCCGCGCTCGCCACGGAGATCCCCACCGACGACAAGGCCACCACCTGGAAGTTCACGTTGCGGCCCGGCGCCAAGTGGCACGACGGGAAGCCCGTCACCGCCGACGACGTGGTCTTCGTCTTCGACCGCATCCTGGACCCGAAGACGCAGACCCTGGCCAAGGGCTTCTTCGAGAGCTGGCTGAAGGAGGTCAAGAAGGTCGACGCGACCTCCGTCGAGCTGGTCCTGAAGTTCCCGTTCCCGGACGGCCTCGCCCGCCTCTCCCTCGCCAAGATCATGCCGAAGCACGTCTTCTCCAGGCCGGGCGCCTGGGACGACGCGACCAAGGGCAAGGCGGTGGGCTCGGGACCGTACAAGCAGGCGTCGCACGCCCCGAAGTCCAACACCACCTTCGAGGCCTTCGACGACTACAACGGCCCGCGCAAGGCCGCCTTCAAGAAGATGAACTGGCTGACCATCGTGGACGCGGCGCCCCGCGTCGCGAAGATCTCCGGCGGCAGCGCGGACTCGGAGATCGCGGACAACATCCCGTACGCCAACATCGAGCAGCTCAAGAAGGGCGGGCTCACCGTCGAGGGCGGGGCGGGGATGAACAACCTGTTCCTGATGTTCAACACCGCGCACAAGCCCTTCGACGACGTACGCGTGCGCCAGGCCCTGCACTACGCCATCGACACCGAGAAGATGATCGAGGTCGCGCTCAAGGGCCACGGCAAGGCGTCGACCTCGTTCCTCAACGAGTCCAACCCCGCCTACCGGCCCGCGAAGACGGTCTACGCGTACGACCCGAAGAAGGCGAAGGCGCTCCTGAAGGAAGCCGGGGTCAAGGATCTGTCGATCAACCTCATGGCGGTGAACGTGAGTTGGATCGTCGACTGTCTTCCCACCATCAAGGCCTCGTGGGACGCGATCGGCGTCAAGACGACGCTCGACCCGCAGGAGACCACGGCCGTCTTCACCAAGATGGACCAGAAGAAGGACTACCAGATCGTCGCGGCCGCATCGAACCCCAACCAGTTCGGCATCGACCCCGACCTGATCATGCACTACAACTACGGGCCCGAGAACCTGTGGATGGGCTACGCCCGCTGGGCGGACAACTCCACCGCCAAGAAGCTCTTCAAGGACATGGACCAGGCGACGCGCGAGCCCGACGCCACCAAGAAGAAGGCCATGGTCCAGGACTACATCGACATCGTCGCCGAAGAGGCGGTGATCTACCCGGTCGTCCACAACGAGCTGATGACCGCCTGGGACCCGAAGAAGCTCACCGGCATCAAGGCCCAGCCCTACCCCGGCATCAACCTCCTCCAGGCCAAGTGGGCCAAGTAGCCCTTTCAGTACCGTCGTTGGGAGTCACACAGACGTGACCGCGATCGTCAGAATCCTGGCCCGCCGCCTCGCCCTGCTCATCCCGCTGCTGCTCGGCATCGTCCTGTTCGTCTTCCTCGTGATGCGGTTCTCGGACATCGACCCGGCGTCGGCCTTCTACCAGGGCGCCAATCCGACCGAGGAGCAACTGCAGCAGTTCCGGGAGGACAACGGCCTGCTCGATCCGCTGCCGGTGCGCTACTTCGCCTTCGTCGGCGATCTGGTCCAGGGCGACATGGGCATCAGCGTGCTCACCCGCTCGCCGGTGGTGGACCAGGTCACCACCGCGCTTCCGCTCACCATGCAGCTGACCTTCATGGGGCTCGGCATCGCGGTCGTCATCTCGCTGCTGCTCGGCGTGACCGCCGCGATCTACCGCGACCGGCTCCCCGACCAGCTCATCCGCGTCCTCTCGCTGACCGGCGTGGCGGCGCCCGGCTTCTGGCTCGCGCTGCTCATGATCCAGTATCTGGCGGTGGAGGCGGGCTGGTTCCCGACCGGCGGATACGTCAACCCCGCCGACTCCTTCACCGGCTGGCTCAAGTCGATGACGCTCCCCGCCCTCGCGCTGTCCCTGCCGGTGGCCGCCGGGCTCACCCGCATCATCCGCACGGCGGTGGTCGAGGAACTCGACAAGGACTACGTACGGACGGCGATCGGCAGCGGACTGCCGCCCGTCGTGGTCGTCGGCCGCAACGTCCTGCGCAACGCCCTCATCAACCCGCTGACCGTGCTCGGCCTGCGCGTCGGCTATCTGCTGGGCGGCGCGGTCGTCATCGAGACGATCTTCTCGCTGCCCGGCATGGGCAAGCTGATGATCGACGCCGTGAAGAACGGCGACCCGGCCGTCGTGCAGGGGGTCGTCATCACGACGGCCGTCGGGTTCGTGGTCGTGAACCTGGTCCTCGACATCCTCCATCTGCTGGTCAATCCGCGCCTGAGGGGGACTGCTTGATGATCACGTCGCGCAAGGCTCTGACCGAGCGGCTCTCGCGCCCCGGAATCCGCCTGCGCTCTCTGCGCAGGCTGCCGGTCCTCTCCCGGATCGCGGTGGGCGTCGTCGGCGTGGTCGTCCTCGTGGCGCTCTTCGCGCCGCTGATCGCCCCGCACGACCCGCTCGACCAGCAGCCGCAGGTCGACGGCACGGGACACCCGTCGGCCGACCACTGGATGGGGCAGGACAGCCTCGGCAGGGACATCCTCAGCAGGCTCATGTACGGGGCCCGCTGGTCCCTTGCGATCGGGCTCGGGGCGACGCTGCTCGCCCTGATCGTGGGCGCGGTGCTCGGCGCGATCGCGGCGACCTCGCGCAAGGCGGTCGACGAGACCCTCATGCGGTGCCTGGACGTCGTCATGGCGTTCCCCGGGATCGCGCTCGCCGCCGTCCTCGTGGCGGTCTTCGGTGGCGGCATCCTCGTCCTGATCTGCGCCATCGCGTTCCTGTTCACCCCGCCGATCGCCCGGGTCGTACGCGCGAACGTGATGGATCAGTACGGCGAGGACTACGTCGTCGCCGAACGCATCGTCGGCGCCCGCACCCCGCACATCCTCGTCAAGCACGTGGCCATCAACTGCGCCGCGCCCATCCTGGTGTTCTGCACGGTGCAGGTCGCCGAGGCCATCGTCTTCGAGGCCTCGCTGTCCTTCATCGGGGCGGGCGTACGGCCCCCCGACCCGTCCTGGGGCAGCGTCATCGCCGACGGCAAGAACATGGTGCTGCTCGGCGGCTGGTGGGCGACAGTCTTCCCCGGCCTCCTGATGCTGATCACGGTCCTGGCCCTGAACATCCTCTCCGAGGGCGTCTCGGACGCGTGGGCCGCGCCCGCGACGCGCGACGTGCCGGGCGCGGCCCGCAAGGAGGACCACATCGAAGCCCCCGAGCCGGGCAGCGGCAAGGTCCTTGAGCTGCCGGGCCTGACGGAAGCGGCCCAGCGCCTGCGCTCGCGCGCACGCCCCCTGCCGGAGGGGAACCCGGTCCTGACCGTCTCCGACCTCGCGATCGGCTTCGACGCGCGCCACGACGGCGTGGACATCGTCGACGGCATCAGCTTCCACGTACGGCCCGGTGAAGTCCTCGGCCTGGTGGGCGAGTCGGGCTGCGGCAAGTCGCTCACCGCGCTGACCGTGATGGGCCTGGAGCCGAAGGGGGCGCGCGTCAGCGGTCAGGTCACCTTCGACGGGGAGCAGTTGCTCGGCATGCCGATGCGCACCCGCAGAAAGCTGCTCGGCCACGACATGGCGATGATCTACCAGGACGCGCTGTCCTCCCTGAACCCCGCGATGACGGTCCGCTCCCAGCTCAAACAGGTCGTACGGAGAGGAGGGCGCCGCACGGCGGTGGAACTCCTCGAACTGGTCGGCCTCGACCCGGACCGCACCCTGCGCAGCTATCCGCACGAACTCTCCGGCGGCCAGCGCCAGCGCGTCCTGATCGCGATGGCACTCTCCCGCGACCCGAAGCTGATCGTCGCGGACGAACCGACGACGGCCCTGGACGTGACGGTGCAGGCCCAGGTGATCCAGCTCCTTCTGCGCCTGCGCGAGGAGCTGGGCTTCGCGCTGATCCTCGTCTCGCACGACCTGGCCCTCGTCGCGGACGTCACCGACCGGGTGGTGGTGATGTACGGAGGCCAGATCGTCGAGACGGGCGTGACGGCGGACCTCGTCGAGGCACCGTCGCACCACTACACGCGCGGCCTGCTCGGCTCGGTGCTCTCGCTCGAATCGGCGGCGGAACGCCTGACCCAGATCAAGGGCGTCGTCCCCTCGCCCGCCGACTTCCCCGCGGGCTGCCGGTTCGCGGACCGCTGCCCCCTGGCGAGCGAGGTGTGCCGCACGACGGCGCCCGGACTCGTGGGCGGCGCACGGCATTCCATCGCCTGCCACCACCCGGCGGAGCAGCCGCCGCGGGTGCCGCGGCCCAGGGGAAACGAGGCCCTCAAGTGACCGCCGAAGACTTGATCACGCTCTCCGACGCGCACGTCGTGCACCGTGCGCGCTCGGGCGGACTGTTCTCACGTGACCGTGTGTACGCCCTGACCGGCGCCGACCTGACCATCGCGCCCGGCGAGACGGTGGGCGTCGTGGGCGAGTCGGGGTGCGGCAAGTCGACGCTCGCGAAGGTCCTCGTGGGGGTGCAGCCGCCCACCGCGGGCACGGTGTCGTTCCGCGGCCGGGACCTGTGGACGATGAAGCCCGCCGAGCGGCGGGCCACGATCGGCAGGAACACCGGCATGATCTTCCAGGACCCGTCGACCGCCCTGAACCGCAGGCTGACGGTCCGGCAGATCCTCAGGGACCCGCTGGACGTCCACAGGATGGGGACGGCGGCCCAACGCGACGCAAGGGTCCGTGAGTTGATGTCCCTGGTCGGCCTCCCCAAGGTGCTGGCGGACGGTCTTCCCGGGCAGCTGTCCGGCGGGCAGCGGCAGCGCGTGGCGATCGCCCGTGCGCTGGCGCTCGAACCGGAGCTCGTGGTGGCGGACGAGCCGACGAGCGCCCTGGACGTCTCCGTGCGCGCCCAGATCCTCAATCTCCTCCTGGACCTGAAGGAACGCCTGCGCCTGGCCCTGGTCTTCGTGTCGCACGACATCCAGACGGTGCGGCGCATGAGCGACCGGGTCATCACCATGTACCTGGGCAGGATCGTGGAGGAGTCACCGGCGGAAGAGATCCTGGACAGAGCACGCCACCCGTACACACGGGCTCTGTTCTCGGCGACCCCCGGCCTCCTGGACCCCATCGACCCGATCCCGCTCGTCGGCCCGGTGCCGTCGGCCACGCACCCGCCGAGCGGATGCCCGTTCCGTACGCGGTGCTGGAAGGCGGACGACGCCTGCGCCGCCGCCATGCCGGACTTCGCGCTCTCCGCGTCGGCGGAGGGGTCCGGGCACCGCTACCGCTGCCACCACCCCGTGCGGGACGGCCAGTCCACGCACGAGCTAGTGATCCAGTCCGCCGCCACGGACGCGAGCCCCAGGGAGACTCCATGACCATGCCCACCCCGCTGACCGGTGTCGTTCCGCCCGTCTGCACGCCCCTGACACCGGACCACGAGGTGGACACGTCGTCCTTGACGAGACTGGTCGACCATCTCGTGGCGGGGGGCGTGGACGGTCTCTTCGTCCTCGGCTCGTCGTCGGAGGCGGCGTATCTGACGGATGCGCAGCGCAGGGTCGTGATCGACACGGTGGCGGGGCATGTCGGGGGCCAACTCCCGGTCCTCGCGGGGGCGATCGACATGGCCACGCCACGGGTCCTGGACCACGTCCGTTCGGTGACGGAGGCGGGGGCGGACGGTGTGGTGGTGACGGCCCCCTTCTACACGCGCACGCATCCGGCGGAGGTGGCACGCCACTTCCGCGTGATCGCCGCCCGCTCGCCGGTGCCGGTCTTCGCGTACGACCTCCCGGTGGCGGTCCACTCCAAGCTGGACGCGGAGCTGGTCCTGGAGCTGGCGTCGGAGGGGGTGCTGGCGGGCCTGAAGGACTCCAGCGGGCAGGAGGGGAACTTCCGGGAGGTGGTGCTCGGGGCGCGGGGCCGTGCGGACGTCTCCGGGTTCAGTGTGCTGACGGGGTCGGAGACGACGGTGGACGCGGCGCTTGCGATGGGGGCGGACGGGGTGGTGCCGGGGCTCGGGAACGTGGACCCGGAGGGGTATGCGCGGCTGTACCGCTACTGCCGGGAGGGGGACTGGGTGCGGGCGCGGGTGGAGCAGGAGCGGTTGTGCGGGCTCTTCGGGATGGTGCGGGTGGGGGATGCGGGGCGGATGGGGGGCAGCTCGTCGGCGCTGGGTTCCTTCAAGGCGGCGCTTCATCTCCGGGGCGTGATTGCTTGTCCGGTCACTGCGGAGCCGCAGGTGCCGTTGTCCTCCGGGGAGGTCGAGCGGGTGGGGAAGTTCTTGGCGGGGGCGGGGTTGTTGTAGCGGTCTTCTTGGTCCCCGGCCCCGCCCCTTCCCGAAAACCCGCTGGCGCGGGGGCCTTGGCCGCCCTCATCACCGGCTCCGCCGAGTCCGTCCTCAAACTCCCCCAAGCTCTTGAAGAGCAAGGGGGACCCCACGGCGGGCTGAAGGTTCACTCCACCCCCGGCCGCACCAGCCCCGACTCGTACGCCACGATCACCAACTGCGCCCGGTCCCGAACCCCCAGCTTCCCCATGATCCGGCTGACATGGGTCTTCGCCGTCAGTGGACTCAGCCCCAACGCCTCCGCGATCTCGGAGTTGTTCAGGCCCCGCGCGACCAACGCAAGCACCTGACACTCCCGCTCACTCAACTGCCCCGCCAGCGCCTGCGGCAGAGCGACCTCAGCCGGCGCCCGCAGAACCCTGGCGATCAACCGCGAAGTCGGGCCCGGCGACAGCAGGGACTCCCCCGCCGCCACCGTGCGGATCGCCTCCAGCAACTCCCCCGGCTTCGTGTCCTTGACCAAGAACCCGGACGCCCCGGCCCGCAACGCCTCCACGACATGCTCGTCCGTGTCGTACGTCGTCAGCATCAACACCTTCACCCCGGCCAGATCCTCGTCCTCCGCGAGCAGCCGCGTCGCCTCGATCCCGTCAAGATCCGGCATCCGGATGTCCATCACGATCAGATCCGCCCGCTCCGACCTGGCCAGGTCGACCGCCGCCCGCCCCGTACCCGCCTGCCCCACCACCTCCATGTCCGGCGCGGACTCGACCAGCATCGCGAACGCCGCCCGTACCAGCGTCTGATCGTCGGCGAGCAGCACACGAATCGTCATCCAAGCCCTCCCAGGCCCACAGGAACCAGCGGCAGCACGGCCGACACCCCGAACCCCCCGCCCTCGCGAGGCCCCGCATCCAACGTGCCGCCCACGCTCCGGGCCCGCTCCCGCATCCCCACCAGGCCGAAGCCAGGAGTGTGTGAGGGGTCATCGGCGGCCCACCCGTCCCCGTCGTCCGTGACCGTCACCCGCAGCGCCGCGTCCGCCGTGCGCAGATCCACCCGGATGGTGAGCCCCGGGCCGCCGTGCCGCACCGCGTTGGTCAGCGCCTCCTGCACGATCCGGTAGGCCGCCGCGCCCACGGCGGGCGGTGCCTCGGCCGCCGCCACCGCAAGATCCACCTCGGCCCCGGACGTCCGCGCCGCCTGCGCCAGATCCGCGAGGCCGTCGAGACCCGGCAGCGGGCCACGCGACTCCTCGGCGGAGCCTGCCCTCAACACCTCCAGTGTGGCGCGGAGTTCGCCCCGCGCCGTACGGCAGGTGTCCGCGATGTCGTCGAGCGCCTTCGCCACCGCCGCCCGGTCGAGCCGCTCCGGATCGGCGGCAAGCACATGCGCCGCCACGGACGTCTGGACGCCGACCAGAGTGATGCTGTGCGCGAGCAGGTCGTGCAGGTCCCGGGCGACCCGCAGCCTCTCCTCGGCGACCCGCCGCCGCGCCTCCTCCTCACGCGTGCGCTCCGCCCGCTCGGCACGCTCCAGTACGGAGGTGACGTACTGGCGGTGGATGCGCACGTACACGCCGAGCAGCAGCACCGAGACGATCCAGCCGGAGATCCTGAGCACCTCGGTCACCTGGTGCGGTTCCACGCTCGCGTTGACGGTCAGCATGATGCCGACGACGAGGCTGCCGGTGGTCAGTGCGCGGCGCGGGCGCCCGGACACGGCGACGGTGTAGAGCGCGACCATGCCGACCGGGACGGCGGCCATGTGCGTGTAATCGATGGCGTGGTACGGAGAGATGAAGGCGATCACCCCGAGCAGGACAAGGAGCGGGCGGCTGCGTCGCCACACCAGAGGCACGTGCGCGCACAGCAGCAGGCTCCACCCGAGCAGGTCGGGCCGCCGGCCGTCCTCGACGAACGCGGCGAGCACGGCGGAAAGCACCGTGAGCGCCGCCGCGAACAGCGCGTCGGTGCGCAGGGCGCGCCGGCTGCCGGGCACGGCCCCCGTGAAGGCAAGCACACCGCGCGGCGCCCTCTGCTGAACCTTCGCCATGTCCGCCACAGCTGCATCCTCCCGTACGAGGGCGCCCCTCCGGCAGGGAAGGGGCGCCCCGATGCGGTCAACGGTCAGGGGGTGGGCACCCGTTGGGGCTCGGGTTCCAGGGCCGGGCCCCCCGCGGCCGGTGCGGGGCGCGAGAGGCTGCCGGGCCACCACACCTTCCGCCCCAGGGCCACGCTCGCGCTCGTCACGAGGTACGTGCGCACCAGGAACGTGTCGAGGAGGACCCCCACCGCGATCACGAAGCCCAGCTCGACCAGCTGCACCAGCGGCATGTTGGTGAGCACCGCGAACGTCGCCGCGAGCACGAGGCCCGCCGACGCGATGACGCCGCCCGTCGTGCGCAGCGCGGTCAGCGCGGCGGCCCCCGGCTCGGCGCCGGCGAGGGACTCCTCCCGCATGCGGTGCATCAGGAAGATGCCGTAGTCGACGCCCAGCGCGACCAGGAAGACAAAGGAGAGCAGCCCGAGCCCCGGGTCCGTGCCCTCGAAGCCGAACAGCGGCTCGAAGACCAGGCCCGCGATGCCCAGCGAGGCCCCCCACACCGCGACCACGGCGACCAGGAGCAGCAATGGCGCGACGAGGGATCGCAGCAGGGCCACCAGGATCAGCAGCACCGCCGCGAGGACCAGCGGCACGATGATCAGCCGGTCACGCTCGTTCGTGTCCTTCAGGTCGAGCTGCTGGGCACTGGATCCGCCCACGTACGAGCCCTCCAGATCCGCCCGCAGCGCCTTGATCGTCGCCGTCTCGCCCGCCGACTCGGGCGCGGATGTCGCGATCACGGAGATCTCCGTCCAGCCCTTCGCCGTACGGCCCTTCACCGCACTGTCCACGCCCTTCGTGCCCTTGATGTCGGCGAGGGCCGCGGTGGCGCGGTCGTCGGGCGCCATCACGGTGATGGGCTGGGTGCCGCGCTCGGGATAGGCCCTGGCGAGGGTCTCCATGGCGGCGACGGAGTCGGGCGTCTTGGTGAAGGAGTCCTCCTGCTTCAGCGCGCCCGGCAGGTTGAGCGCCCCCAGGGCGAGCGCGCCGAGCAGCACGGCGCCGCCCGCGAGCACGGTGCGGGGCCTGCGCCCCGCCGAGCTCCCCATCAGGGAGAAGAGACTGCCCCGCCGCTTGGGCTCGCTGCCGAAGGCCGGCACCAGCGGCCAGAACACGCGCCGCCCGAGCAGGACGAGGAGCGCGGGCAGCAGCGTCAGCATCGCGAGGAGCGCGCACAGCACGCCGACCGCGCCCAGCGGGCCCATGCCCCTGCTGCTGTTGAGGTCGGCGGCGAGCAGGCAGAAGAGCCCGGCCGCGACCGTCCCCGACGACGCGAGCACGGCAGGGCCGCATCCCTTCAGCGCGGCGGTCATCGCGTCGTAGGGGCGCTCGATCCTGCGCAGTTCCTCGCGGTAGCGGGCGACGATGAGCAGCGCGTAGTCCGTTCCCGCGCCGAACACGAGGATCGTCATCACGCCGCTGCTCTGGCCGGTGACGGAGGTCCCGAAGCCTTCGTGCAGTCCGTACGCGACGGCCATCGCCAGGTAGTCCGCGATGCCCGCCACGGCGAGCGGCACGAGCCACAGGAACGGGCTGCGGTAGATGAGGATCAGGAGCAGCGCGACCACTCCGGCGGTGGTGTAGAGCAGCGGCCCGCCGAGGGAGTCGTAGACCTTGCCCGCGTCGGTGTCGAGCGCCCCCGAGCCGCCCACGTCGACGCTCAACCCGCCCTCGCTGTGGGCGACTTCGCGTACGTCGTCGACGAGCGCGTCCCTGAGCTTCTCGTCCTGGCCCGGCTCGGTGGTCGCCACGGGGTACATGAGCGTGGCGCCGCCCTTGGACGGTACGGCGCGCGGGGTGCCCGTCAGCTTGTGATCCTGGCCGATCTCGGCGACCTGTGCGGCGGCGGCCTCGCGGTCGGCGGAGGTCAGGCCGCCGTCACGGTGGTAGACGAGCACCAGCTCGGTGGCCTCGCCGCCGGGCAACTGGTCCTGGATCTTGGCGACTTCGGTGGAGTCGGCGCTCGCGGGGAGGTAGTCGACGACACGGTCCTGCTGGCTGTCGGCCAGTTTCGACGCGAAGGGCCCGGCGAGCGCCATGACGGCTATCCACAGCCCGAGGAACACCCAGGGCACGGCTCGTCGCCGTCGTGCGGTGGTCTGTTCGGCCCGCATGACGGGCCTCCTTCCGGCAGGTTGGCAGGTTCAGTGCCAACCCTTCCGGAGCGGTCCTGGCGATCCGTCGGGCACGAGGGTGAGTTGGGGCGTACGGCGCAGGGAGGCGGAGGGGCCTCGCTACTCCCACGGGAGTACGGACACACGGGAGTACGGACGCACGGAAACACGGGCATGCGACCCGCCGCGCACGGAACCCGGCGGAGATCAGAAGTGCGTCGCCCCGGCGGAGATCAGAAGTGCGTCGTCCGCGCCGCCACCATCAGCCGTGTCACCTCGTCCGCGCCGATGGTCAGCGCGTCGCCCGCCGTGGCGAGCACCTCGCGCTCGGCGGGGGTGTACGGGCCGTCGGCGAGTGCGATGCGGGCGCCCTGGATCAGCAGCGCCTCACGCCCGGCGGGGGCGAGGTGCGGGGCCAACGGGCCGAGCGCCTCGTGGAGTTCTATGGCCAGACCGGGCCCGCAGTCGGGCACGGTCGCGCGGCCGGTGTCGGCGGCGAGCGCCTCGACGAGCGCGACGAGCTGTTCCTCGCAGCAGTCGTCGTACCCCGCGCCGCGCAGTGCGCCGACGGCCGCGTCGAGCGTCGTGCGCGACGAGGTGCCGCCCGCGGCGAGGATCGCGAGGACGACGGTGTGCACGGCGTCGCGCACCATGGCCGACAGGCGTGTGGTCGTGGGGTGGTCGAGGACGTCCGTGCCGAAGTGGTCGCCGCAGGCGGCGCACTCGACGACGGGGCCCACGGTGCCGCGCGGCAGGACGGGGACGCCGAGCAGGACGAAGCGGCGACGGCCGGTGCGGCGCTGGTAGTTGCGGTCACCGCCGCAGCCCGGACAGAAGAACTCGCCGTCGCCGACGGTGGTCCAGGCCGTATGCACACCGATCACGCGCCTGCGCAGAACCCGCCCGCGTGAAACGGGCGTGGCGAAGATGCGGGATTCCCGGCCGATTCGTCCCCGATCTGGCAGCACCGCGCACCTCCGTAACGCCCCGGCAACATTGCCGCGTTGGGCGTGATGTTAGCCACATTGTTGATGTGGCGTCAGCACCCTGTACGAGAGATGGCCGGTAGACGACCTGGACACGGCCCCACGCAAAAGCGCCGAACGGGCCCATTCGAGCCCGTCCGGCGCTCGCGCGGTGTGTTGCGAAAGCGTGCGGCGCTGGTCAGCGAGCCGCGCGGTTCACCGCGGAGACGGCGGCCTTCAGGGAGGCGCGTGTCGTATTCGCGTCGATACCGATGCCCCACAGGACCTTGTCGCCGATCGCGCACTCGATGTACGACGCGGCCTGCGCGGAGGCTCCCTCGCTCATCGTGTGCTCCTGGTAGTCCAGGAGCCGTACGTCGATGCCGATGCCCTGCAGCGCGTGGAAGAAGGCCGAGATCGGGCCGTTGCCGGTGCCGGCCAGGACCGTGTCCTCGCCGTCGACGGTCGCCTCGACGGTCAGCGTGTCCGTGCCGTCCTTGTCCGTGGTGGTCTGGCCGTTCTTGACCTGGATGCGGCCCCACGGGTTGGCGGGGTTGGGCAGGTACTCGTCCTGGAAGATGCCCCAGATCGCGTCCGGCGTGACCTCGCCGCCGTCGGTGTCGGTCTTCGTCTGGATGATCTTCGAGAACTCGACCTGCATACGGCGCGGCAGGTCCAGCTTGTGGTCGTTCTGCAGGACGTAGGCGATGCCGCCCTTGCCGGACTGCGAGTTGACGCGGATCACGGCCTCGTACGAACGGCCGACGTCCTTGGGGTCGATGGGCAGGTACGGGACGGCCCACTCGATGTCGTCGACCGTCTTGCCCTGCTGCTCGGCCCGGACGCCCATCGCCTCGAAGCCCTTCTTGATGGCGTCCTGGTGGGAGCCGGAGAAGGCGGTGTAGACGAGGTCACCTGCGTACGGGTGGCGCGGGTGGACCTCCATCTGGTTGCAGTACTCGGCGGTGCGGCGGATCTCGTCGATGTCGGAGAAGTCGATCTGCGGGTCCACGCCCTGCGAGAAGAGGTTCATGCCCAGCGTGACCAGGTCGACGTTGCCGGTGCGCTCACCCTGCCCGAACAGGCAGCCCTCGATGCGGTCGGCGCCGGCCATGATGGCCAGCTCGGCGGCGGCGACGGCGGTGCCGCGGTCGTTGTGCGGGTGGACGGACAGGCAGACGTGCTCGCGGCGCGACAGGTTGCGGGACATCCACTCGAAGCGGTCCGCGTGGGTGGAGGGCGTCGAACGCTCCACCGTGGCGGGCAGGTTGAGGATGATCTCGCGGCCCTCTTCGGGCTGCCACACGTCACAGACCGCCTCGCAGACCTCCAGGGCGAAGTCCAGCTCGGTGTCCGTGAAGATCTCGGGGCTGTACTGGTAGCCGAAGACCGTCTCGGGGCCCAGCAGCTTCTCGGCGTACTCCATGACCAGGCGCGTGCCGTCGACGGCGATCTGCTTGACCGCGTCCTTCGAGCCACGGAAGACGACCTCGCGCCAGACGGGCGCGGTCGCGTTGTACAGGTGGACGGTGGCGCGCTTGGCGCCGACCAGCGACTCGACCGTGCGGGAGATCAGCTCTTCGCGGGCCTGGGTCAGGACGGAGATCGTCACGTCGTCCGGGATCGCGCCGTCCTCGATGATCGACCGTACGAAATCGAAGTCCGTCTGGCCCGAGGAGGGGAAGCCGACCTCGATCTCCTTGTAGCCCATGCGGACCAGCAGGTCGAACATCTCGCGCTTGCGCGCCGGGGACATCGGGTCGATCAGCGCCTGGTTGCCGTCACGCAGGTCCGTGGAGAGCCAGCGGGGAGCGACCGTGATCCGGTTCTCGGGCCAGGTGCGGTCGGGAATGTCGACCTGGTCGTACTGGCCGTACTTGTGGACCGGCATGGACGTGGCGCGCTGCAGATTCGGCTTGATGGCCATGATGCGGGGGCTCCTCGGGAGTGTCCTGAAGGACGGCCGACGGTCGCTTCGCGAGCAACACCGAACTCCGCGGGGAGGGGGTCGGCCTCGACTACAGGCCCTCGCCGCGGCAGCTAAGGAGAAGCAGCCCGTAACGCATGATGCTCCGCAGCCTAGCCGAGTCGCGCTGGTGTGCGCGGATGCGTATCAGTATGCGGGATCGCCGCCAGGTAACGGCCAAGAGGTGATCAATCCCTCCATTTCAGTAATCATGGTCGCAGGTAGTGACAGCGGCATGACCCAGTGCCACATTGCCGCCATGGCCACCAATCCAGGCTTCGAGCCTGTCTTCTGCACCATCATTCCGCCTCACGTGCTCGACACACTGGCCCAGAGTGACGACGCCACTCTCGCCGGTCCCGCTCGCCGCACCCTTGAGCGCGACTCGATCGAGCGCACCCACCGCCGCCTGACCACGGTCCTCGGCGCCCCCTCGATCACGCCCCCCAAGGAAGCGGCGGACGGCAAGCCCCACCGCACGATCTACGACGCCAGGCACAAGACCGAGCTGCCGGGCCGCAAGGTCCGCGGCGAGGGAGAGAAGCCGGGCAAGGACGCGACCGTCAATCGCGCGTACGCGGGACTCGGCGCGACCTTCGAGCTGTTCCAGAAGACGTACGCGCGCAACTCCATCGACGGCAGCGGCCTGCCGCTGAACGCGACCGTCCACTACGGCGAGGACTACGGAAACGCCTTCTGGAACGGCGAGCAGATGGTGTTCGGCGACGGTGACGGCGAGATCTTCCTCGACTTCACCATCCCCGTGGACGTCATCGGCCACGAGCTCACCCACGGCGTCGTGCAGTACACGGCGAACCTCACGTACTTCGGCCAGCCGGGCGCCCTGAACGAGTCGATGGCGGACGTCTTCGGCTCGATGATCAAGCAGTACACGCTCGGCCAGACCTCCGCCGACGCCGACTGGCTGATCGGTGCGGGCCTGCTCGCCCCGCGCGTCACCGGCAAGGCCCTGCGCTCCATGAAGGACCCCGGCACGGCGTACGACGACGACGTGCTCGGCAAGGACCCGCAGCCCGCCGACATGGACCACTACGTCCGCACGGGCCGCGACAACGGCGGTGTGCACATCAACTCCGGCATCCCCAACCGCGCCTTCTACCTGGTCTCCGACGCGCTCGGCGGGCACTCGTGGGAGCGGGCGGGGCAGATCTGGTACGCCGTCCTGACCGGCGGCGAGCTCGCGCAGGACGCGTCCTTCCAGGACTTCGCGAGGCTGACGGTCGCCGCCGCGCGCGAGAAGTACGGCGACGGCGACGAGCTCAAGGCCGTCATCGACGCCTGGTCCACGGTCAAGGTCCCGGCCACCGACTGACGGATGCGCTACCGACCGCCCACCCAGTGGAGTAGACAGGACCCATGCGTATCCAGGTGAAGCGCACGGGAGGATTCGCGGGCATCGAGCGGCACGCCGAGGTCGACACCTCGGGACTGCCCGATGCCCACGAGTGGCAGGCCCTGGCCGAGGAGGCCATGACCGAGGGCCGGGGCACACCGCCCATAGGGGTGCCGGACGGCTTCAACTACCAGCTCACCGTCGACGGGCACACGGTGTACTGCTCGGATCCACGCCTGACCGATCCGCAGCGGAAGCTCATCACTCGTGTGCTCAAGGAGGGCTCGTGAGGAGAGCTCTTGAGGAGGGCTCCTGAGGACGGCTCGTAAAACTTGAGCGGTGTTCACCTTTTCTGAGGCACGCCCATTGACTTCCGTACGCGGCCGTACGGAAGATCGCGCCCATGGCAGCGAGTGATGCGCGCGAACCACTACCTCAGTTCCCCCGCGACTTCCTGTGGGGGGTGTCCACATCGGCTCACCAGATCGAGGGCGCCGTCGACGAGCGCGGCCCCTCGGTCTGGGACGCGTTCACCGCGGTGCCGGGCCGGGTGAAGGACGGCAGCACGGCCGCCGTGGCCTGCGACCACTACCACCGCTACCGCGAAGACGTCGCTCTCATCCGGGAGTTGGGGGTCGGCGCGTACCGCTTCTCGGTGTCGTGGCCGCGCGTGCTGCCGAGCGGGGCGGGCGAGGTGAGCGCCGCGGGCCTGGACTTCTACGACCGCCTGGTCGACGAGCTGTGCGCGGCCGGGATCAGCCCCGTCCCCACGCTCTTCCACTGGGACACCCCGCTCGCGCTTGCCGACAAGGGCGGCTGGCTGCGGCGGGACACGGCCGAGCGGTTCGCCGAGTACGCGGCCGTGGTGGCGGGGCGCATCGGCGACCGCGCCAAGAAGTGGATCACCCTCAACGAACCCGCCGAGCACACCCTCCTCGGCCACGCGCTTGGCCAGCACGCCCCCGGCGAGCAGCTCATGTTCGACGCGCTGCCGGTGGCGCACCACCAGCTCATCGCGCACGGTCTCGCCGTACGGGCACTGCGCGCGGCCGGTGTCACGGACATCGGCATCGCCAACTCGCACGGCCCCACCTGGCCTGCGTCCGCCTCGCCCGAGGACACGGAGGCGGCGGACTTCTACGACGTACTCCTCAACCGCCTGTTCGCGGACCCGCTGCTCCTGGGCCGATACCCCGAGGGCATCGCGGAGTTGATGCCGGCCGACGACATCGAGGCGGATCTGAAGGTCATCGCGGAGCCATTCGACTGGTACGGGATCAACTTCTACCAGCCGACCAAGGTGGGCGCGCCGCTCCCGGCGGCGACGGCGGCACCGACGGAATTCTCCGGCCTCACGCTGCCGCCCGAACTCCCCTTCGCACCACGGGAGATCGAGGGCCGTCCGGTGACGGACTTCGGCTGGCCGGTGGTCCCGGAGTCGCTCACCGAGCTCCTGACCGGCTTCCGCGACCGGTACGGCGACCGCCTGCCGCCGCTGGTGATCACCGAGAACGGCTGCTCGTACGAGGGCATCGACGACCAGCGGCGGATCGACTACCTCGACGGCCATCTCCGGGCGCTGCACCGGGCGTTGGAGGAGGGCGTGGACGTACGCGGCTACTTCGTCTGGTCCCTGATGGACAACTTCGAGTGGGCGGAGGGCTACCGGCAGCGCTTCGGTCTCGTGCACGTCGACTTCGAGGACACGGCCACGCTTGAGCGCACCCCGAAGGCGTCGTACGCGTGGCTGCGTGAGGCCCTGCGGGCACAGCGCGCATGACCGCCACCGCCCTGCGGGAGCCGGTCGACCGGGTCGGCAGGGGCTGGACGACGTCCCTTTCGGTCGCCAACGGCGCGATCTGGGTGGGCTGGTACGGCCCGCTGCAGATCCTGCTCGCCCTGCAGGCGGAGGACCTGGCCCCGGCCGGCACGTCGAAGGAGACCGTCCTGGCGTGGGTCACGGGGGTCGGCGCGGTCGTGTCGCTGGCCGCGAACCCGCTCTTCGGGGCGCTCTCGGACCGCACGACGTCCCGCTGGGGCAGGCGCACCCCGTGGATCGTGGCGGGCACGGCGGGCGGCGCCGCCTCGCTCATGCTGCTCTCGGCAGCGGGCTCGGTTTGGTGGATGGCGGCGGGCTGGTGCCTGGTTCAGCTCACCCTGAACGCCGCGTTCGCCGCGGTCACGGCGGCCGTCCCCGACCGGGTGCCGCGGCTCCAGCGCGGCTCGGTGGGCGGCTGGCTCGGGGCGGCCCAGCTGCTCGGCGTGGTCGTCGGGACGGGCCTCGCGACGGTGACGGGCGGGACGGTCGCGGGGTACGCGGCCTGCGCGGTGTTCACGGTGGCGGGCGTGCTGCCCTATGTCGTACGCCATCGGGACCTGCGCCTCGACGCCGCCGACCGGCCGCCGTTCGTGTGGCGGTCGTTCGCGGGCTCCTTCTGGCTGAGCCCGCGCCGCTACCCGGACCTGGCCTGGGCGTGGCTGACCCGCTTCCTGATCAACGTCAGCAACTCGGTGGTGCTGCTCTACCTTCTCTACTTCCTGCGGGACCGCCTGCACCGCTCCGACCCCGAAGGGGGCGTCCTGATCCTGACGGCCGTGAACGGCGTGACGATGCTCGCCACGGTCGTGGTGGGCGGCGCCTGGTCGGACCGGGTCGGGCGCCGCAAGCCGTTCGTGATCTGGGCGGGAACACTGATGGCGGTGGCCACGGGCCTGCTCGCCCTGTGGCAGACCTGGCCGGGGGCGATCGTCGCGGCGGCGTTGCTCGGCATCGGCTTCGGGGTCTTCACGTCGGTGGACTTCGCCCTGATGACGGACGTACTGCCGAAGGCGATGGACCGCGGCAAGGACCTGGGCGTCATCAACATCGCCAACTCCCTGCCCCAGGTGGCGGCCCCCGCCATCGCGGCCCCGATCGTGACGTATCTGGGCGGCTATCGGGTGCTGTACCTGGTGGCGGCGGCGGTGGGCCTGGCGGGAGCGCTGCTGGTGACGCGGATCAAGGGGGTCGAGTGACCCCGCTCAGAAGCCGAGCTTGCGCAGCTGCTTGGGGTCGCGCTGCCAGTCCTTGGCGACCTTCACGTGCAGGTCCAGGAAGACCGGCGTCCCCAGGAGCGCCTCGATCTGCTGGCGGGACTTGATCCCGACCTCCTTGAGCCGCTTGCCCTTCGGGCCGATGATGATGCCCTTCTGGCTGGGGCGCTCGATGTAGACGTTCGCGTGGATGTCGAGCATCGGCTTGTCCGCGGGCCGGTCCTCGCGCGGCAGCATCTCCTCCACCACGACGGCGATGGAGTGCGGCAGCTCGTCCCGCACGCCCTCCAGGGCCGCCTCGCGGATCAGCTCGGCGACCATGACCTGCTCGGGCTCGTCGGTGAGGTCGCCCTCGGGGTAGAGCGGCGGGCTCTTCGGGAGCATCGGGACGATCAGGTCGGCGAGCAGCTGGACCTGCTTGTCGCCGACCGCCGACACCGGCACGATCTGCGCCCACTCGAAGCCGAGCTCCTTGCCGAGCTGGTCGATGGCGATGAGCTGCTCGGCGAGCGTCTTGCTGTCGACGAGGTCGGTCTTCGTGACGACCGCGATCTTCGGCGTCTTCTTGATCGTGGCCAGTTCCTTGGCGATGAACCGGTCGCCGGGGCCGAGCTTCTCGTTCGCGGGCAGGCAGAACCCGATGACGTCGACCTCGGCCCACGTCGTACGGACGACGTCGTTGAGCCGCTCGCCGAGCAGCGTGCGCGGCTTGTGGAGCCCGGGGGTGTCCACCAGGATCAGCTGGGCGTCGGGCCGGTGCACGATGCCGCGCACCGTGTGCCGCGTGGTCTGCGGCTGGTTGGCCGTGATCGCCACCTTCTGGCCGACCAGAGCATTCGTGAGGGTGGACTTGCCCGCGTTGGGGCGGCCCACGAAGCAGGCGAAGCCGGCGCGGTGGGGTGCCTCGGACGGCTCGGATGACTCGGTACGAACGCTCATGGCGCCCATTCTCCCTGATCGCCGGAGGGCCGCAGCACGCCGAGGCACCGATTCCCCGCCGGTGAGCACCCTGAAACTCACCGGCAACACGAAACACGGCGGAAACGCCCGGGTGTCCGTTCCGAAACCCGGGGCGGTGACGCTCTCCCTCTGCCCCCACCCGGAGGAGAGATTCCCCGTGCAGACCGTGTACGCGTCGCACCCGCTCACGACCACCCTGGCCGCGGCCAAGGGCCCCGACACCGGCGACACCGCCTGGCTGCTCGCGGCCACCGCCCTCGTCCTGCTGATGACACCGGGCCTCGCGCTCTTCTACGGCGGCATGGTCCGCACGAAGAGCGTCCTCAACATGCTCCTCATGAGTTTCGTGTCGATCGCCCTGGTCACCGTGGTGTGGCTGCTCGCCGGCTACTCGCTCGCGTTCGGCGACGACACCTTCGCAGGACTGATCGGCGGCGTCGACCACCTGGGCATGGCGGGCATCGGCCCGAGCACGCTCACGGGTACGGTCCCGACCCTCCTGTTCACCACCTTCCAGCTGACCTTCGCGATCCTCACCACGGCGCTGATCAGCGGCGCGATCGCGGACCGCGCGAAGTTCACGGCGTGGCTCGTCTTCGTGCCGCTCTGGGCGCTGCTCGTATACGTTCCCGTGGCGCACTGGGTCTGGGGCCCGGACGGCTGGATCTCCTCGTCACTCGGCGCCCTGGACTTCGCGGGCGGCCTGGTCGTCGAGATCGCGTCCGGTGCGTCCGGCCTCGCGCTCGTCCTGGTCATCGGCCCGCGCATCGGCTTCAAGAAGGACGCGATGCGCCCGCACAACCTGCCGATGGTCCTGATGGGCGCGGGCCTGCTCTGGTTCGGCTGGCTCGGCTTCAACGGCGGCTCGGCCCTCGGCGCGAACGGCCTCGCCGCGGCATCCCTCCTGAACACGCTGCTCGCCGGCTGCACGGGCCTGCTGGGCTGGCTCTTCGTGGAGCAGAAGCGCGACGGCCACCCCACCACCTTCGGCGCGGCATCGGGCGCGGTCGCGGGCCTGGTGGCGATCACCCCCGCGTGCGGGGTCGTCGGGGTGCTCGGCGCCGCGGTGGTCGGTCTCGCGGCGGGCGTGGTCTGCTCGTACGCCGTGGCCTGGAAGTTCCGCTTCGACTACGACGACTCCCTCGACGTCGTGGGCGTCCACCTGGTCGGCGGCGTGGTCGGCACGCTCCTGATCGGCCTGTTCGCGACGGCCACGATGACGGACGGCGCGGAGGGCCTCTTCTACGGGGGCGGGCTCGCCCAGCTGGGCAAGCAGGCGGTGGCGGTGCTCGTCGTGGCGGCGTACACGTTCGCCGTGACGTACGGCATCGGCAAGGCGATCGACAAGCTGATGGGCTTCCGCGCGTCCGCCGACGACGAGATGACGGGCCTCGACCAGACGCACCACGCGGAGACGGCCTACGATCACGGCGTCCTGGTCGGCCCGATGAAGGGGAGCAACGTCGCATGAAGCTCATTACCGCGGTCATCAAGCCGTTCCGCCTCGACGAGGTGAAGACGGCGCTCCAGGAACTGGGCGTACAGGGCCTGACCGTCACCGAGGCGAGCGGCTACGGACGCCAGCGGGGGCACACGGAGGTGTACCGGGGCGCGGAGTACCAGGTGGACCTGGTGCCGAAGGTGCGGATCGAGGTCGTCGTCGACGACATGGACGCCGACCCGGCGATCGACGCGATCGTCCGCGCGGCGGCGACGGGAAAGATCGGCGACGGGAAGGTGTGGGCGGTCCCGGTGGAGACGGTGGTGCGGGTACGGACGGGAGAACGGGGCCCGGACGCGGTGTGACTCCGGCGAGTTCGTCCTCAAACGCCGGCCGGGCTGAAAGTTCAGCCCGGCCGGCGTTTGAGGCCATCTTGTACGGGGTCTGAGGCAGAGCCCCAGCCAGGCCCTCGCGCCCAGCGAGTTTTCGGGAAGGGGCGGGGTTGGGGAATGGATCAGTTGGCCTGAGCCCGCACCCGGACCTCACCATCAGGCCCCGCCAGGAAAACCGGCGTCCCGGCCCCGCCAAGGTCCGCGACAGCGGAAAGATCCTCCGCGGAGAGCGCCTCCGCGCCGGAGACGACCGCCGCCGCCTCCAAGGACTCCGCACCAGAGGCGACCGCCATCGCCACGGCGGTCCGAAGCGCGGAAAGCTTCAGGGAGTCGAGGGAAACGGTCCCGGCGACATAAGTCCGCCCCGTCTCGTCCCGCACAGCGGCCCCCTCGGCCACCCCGTTCCGCGCCCGCGCCGAACGAGCCAGCGTCACGATCTTCCGGTCCTCAGCGTCAAGCGCAGCACTCTCGGTCATGAGCCGAGCATACGGAGCTCGAAGCGCTACACGGCCACCGGGTACATCGACCCCCGCCGCCCCTCGGGCGACGCGAGCCACTCCAGTTTCGCCGCCGTATCCGCCTCCGCGAGCGGCGTGTGCAGCACGATCGTCAGGTCGGGCCGCGCCGGCACCCGCAGGGCCGTCGACTCGACGTGCAACGCCCCCACCAGCGGATGCGTCAGCTCCTTGTGGACCTGCCCGGCGGGCCGCACGTCCCGCCGCTCCCACAGCTCGGTGAACTCCTCGCCCGCCGATTCCCGCAGCTCGGCGAGGATCGTCTGGAACCCCTCGTCCTCCGGGGCCTCCGAGCACGAGGCGCGGAACTGCGCGACGACCGTCTCCGCGTTCGTCCGCCAACTCACGCTCCGGGAGCGGTAGATGGGGTCGGTGAAGAAGTCCACGAGACAGTTCTGGGTGATCTCGGGGCGCATCCCGAAGACCATCCCGGCCGCGTCGTTGTACATGACGCAGTTGTAGTAACGGTCCATGATGTGCGCCGGGTACGGCATCCACGTGTCGATCAGGCGCTGCATCCCGTCGCACATGTCCCGGTCGCCCTGCTCGACCTCGGGGGCGGGCGGGTTGAGCCCGGCAAGGGCGTACAAGTGCCGCCGCTCGGCGCTCGACAGCTTCAGGACGCGCCCCACGGAGTCAAGGACCTGCGGCGACACCGAGATGTCGCGGCCCTGCTCCAGCCACTGGTACCAGGACGCGCCGACCCCGGCGAGCACGGCGACCTCCTCGCGGCGCAGACCCGGCGTACGCCGTCGCGCCCCGCCGTCCGGAAGTCCCGCCTCCGCGGGGCTGACCCGGGCGCGGCGGCTCATCAGGAACTCGCGCAGTTCGCCGAGGCGCCGCGCCTTGGACTCGTCCTGGGGCCGGGCAGCCGCAACGGCCGCCGCCTCGCTCGTCCCTGCCATCCGCGGCTCCCCCTCTGCCTGGTGTTGCGACCACCAGCATAAGTTCCCGCTCCCCACGGGTATTCCGGAGACCCGAAGCTCATTCCCATGGCGATCGACACCACCACTCCCCCGTCCACCGCGGCCCCCGAACCCGAGCTGCTCCAGGCCCCCAAGCTCTCTCCCCGCGACAAGCTCGTCCTCTTCGTGCTCTGCGCCGCCCAGTTCATGGTCGCGCTCGACTTCTCCGTCCTGAACGTGGCGCTGCCCGTGCTCGGCGGCGACCTGGGCATGAGCCAGTCCGCGCTGCAGTGGGCGGTGACCGCGTTCGCCCTTCCCTCCGGCGGCTTCCTGCTGCTGTTCGGCCGCACCGGCGACCTGTTCGGGCGGCGCAAGCTGTTCCTCGGCGGCCTCGCCCTGTTCGGCCTCGCCTCGCTGCTCGCGACCTTCGCCTGGGACCCGGCGTCGTTCCTCACCGGGCGCGCGCTGCAGGGCGTGGGCGCGGCGGCCATCGTGCCGACCGGCATGTCCCTGCTCACCACGACCTTCCCCGAGGGCCCGCAGCGCGACCGGGCTCTCGGCATCTCCGGCACGCTGCTCTCGCTCGGGTTCACGGTCGGCATGGTCCTGGGCGGCGTACTGACCGACACGCTCGGCTGGCGCTCCACGATGGGTCTGCTGACCCTCTTCGTCCTGATCGTGCTGCCGCTCGCGCCGGGCCTCCTGCCCGAGTCCCGCACCCCTGACCGCCCCCGCCTCGACATCCCCGGCGCGGTCACCGTCACCGGCGGTCTGCTCGCCCTGATCTACGCGCTCTCCACGGCGGCCGAACGCGGCTTCGGCGGCACGGACGTCATCGTCACGCTGGTGGCCGGCGTGCTGCTGCTCGCGGCCTTCGGCCGGATCGAGTCGCGCGCCGCGTCCCCGCTGGTCTCGCTGCCGATGCTGCGGCGGCGGACGGTGGCGTGGGGCAACCTGGGCGGTCTGGTCACCTTCTCGATGATGTCCGCGGTCGTCTTCGTCCTCACGCTCTACCTCCAGGAGGTCCTGGAGCTCTCCGCCTTCCGGACGGGTCTCGTCTTCGGCGTGCAGGGTGTGCTCTCGGTGGTCGCCGGGATCTACGCCCCCAAGGTCATCAGCCGCTTCGGGGCACGCCGCACCCTCGTCGTCTCGCTCCTCGGCCAGGGCCTGTTCATCGCGGCGCTGCTCGGCATCGACGACGGCGTCCGGTCGGTCTGGCTGGCCACGGCGGGCGTCTCGGTGGCGAGCATGTTCCACCTCGGCGCGATCATCTCGTACGGCGTGACCGTCACGTCGGGCGTCCCGGACGAGGAGCAGGGCCTGGCCACGGGCCTGGTGACGTCCACCCAGCAGGTGGGCATCACGATCGGCATCCCGCTCCTGGGAGTCCTCGCGACCACCGGCACGGATCTCCTGGCGGGAACGCGGACGGTGCTCCTGATCGACGCGGCGGTCCTGCTGGTGGCGGCGGCCCTGGTGGGGACGGGCCTGCGCGCCAGGCGCACCGGCTGACGGCTCAGGGCCGGTCGAGCCGGAGCCGCACAGCCTTCGGGAGGCCGGCGACCACCAGGTCGTACGAGTCCTCGATCAGCTCCCGGACCATCGCGTCCGGGAGCTTCGCGTCCACCGTCACGGTGTTCCAGTGCCGCTTGTTCATGTGCCACCCGGGCACGATCTCCGGGTGCGCGGCCCGCAGCTGGACCGCCATGTCCGGATCGCACTTGAGGTTCACGGTCAGCGGCTTCGCGTCCAGCGAGCTCAGCGCGAACATCTTCCCCGCGACCTTGAACACCGAGGCCTCGGGCCCGAACGGAAACTCCTCCGCCGCGTCGTTGAACGACAGGCAGAACGTACGCAGTTCCTGCGGGGTCACCCCGAGGTCCCCTCCCCCTCGTCCTTGGACACGACCGGCTCCACGAGCACCGTCACGATCTTGTTCCGCCGCCCCGCGGCGGACTCCGCGGTCAGCCGCAGCTCGCGCCCGTCCGGCAGCGGCACGACCGCCGACGCCCCGGCGATCGGCACCCGGCCGAGCGCCTTGGCCAGCAGGCCGCCGACCGTCTCGACGTCCTCGTCGTCGAACTCGTCGAGCCCGAAGATCTCGCCGAGGTCTCCGATGTCCAGGCGCGCGGTGACGCGGTAGCAGCCGTCCGCGAGCTCCTCGACGGGCGGCAGTTCACGGTCGTACTCGTCGGTGATCTCGCCGACGATCTCTTCGAGGATGTCCTCGATGGTGACGATGCCGGCCGTGCCGCCGTACTCGTCGATGACGACGGCGACGTGGTTGCGCTCCTGCTGCATCTCGCGCAGCAGGTCGCCCGCGTTCTTCGTGTCGGGCACGAACGTCGCCGGGCGCATCGCCGTCGACACCAGGTCCGACTCGCTGTCGCGGTTGATGTGCGTCTTGCGGGCGAGGTCCTTGAGATACACCATGCCGACGACGTCGTCCTCGCTCTCGCCCGTCACCGGGATCCGCGAGAAGCCGGACCGCAGCGCGAGGGTGAGCGCCTGCCGGATGGTCTTGAAGCGCTCGATGGCGACCAAGTCCGTCCGGGGCACCATGACTTCGCGTACGAGGGTGTCGCCGAGCTCGAAGACGGAGTGCACCATGCGGCGCTCGTCGTCCTCGATGAGGGATTCCTTCTCGGCGAGGTCGACCATCGCCCGCAGCTCGGCCTCGGAGGCGAACGGGCCGCGCCTGAAGCCCTTGCCGGGTGTGAGCGCGTTGCCGATGAGGATCAGGAGCGGCGGGATCGGGCCCATGATCCGGGCCAGCGGCAGCAGGACGTACGCCGCGGCCGTCGCCGTGTTGAGCGGGTGCTGGCGGCCGATGGTGCGCGGCGAGACGCCCACGGCCACGTACGACACGAGGACCATCACCGCGATTGCGACGGCGAGCGCCTGCCAGGTCTCGTCGAATTCGTTCAGGCAGGCATACGTCACCAGGGACGCCGCGGCCATCTCGCACGCGACGCGCACGAGCAGCGCCACGTTGAGATAGCGGGTGGGGTCGGCGGCGACCTGTGCGAGCTTGGCGCTGCCGCGCCGCCCGGAGCGGACCGCTTCCTCCGCACGGAAGCTGGAGGTGCGGGCGATGCCCGCCTCGGCGCAGGCCGCGAGCCAGGCGACGACGACCAGGGCGACGGCGCCCGCGATCAGCTGGAAGCTCATGGCGTTACGAGACGGTGGGCGCCGGAGACGGCCCGGTCAGGCCGTTCTCGGCGCGCCAGCCGTCGACGATGGCCGCCTGGAGGCCGAACATCTCGGCCTTCTCGTCCGGCTCCTCGTGGTCGTACCCGAGCAGGTGCAGGACTCCATGGACGGTGAGCAGCTGGAGCTCCTCGTCCATGGAGTGCTCCGTCTCCGCTTCCTTGCCCTGCTTGAGCGCCACCTCGGGGCAGAGCACGATGTCGCCGAGGAGACCCTGCGGGGTCTCCTCCTCGTCCTTGGCGGGCGGGCGCAGCTCGTCCATCGGGAAGGACATGACATCCGTCGGTCCCGGCAGGTCCATCCACTGGATGTGCAGCTGCTCCATGGCGTCGGCGTCCAGCACGATCACCGAGAGCTCGGAGAGCGGGTGGATGCGCATCCGCGCGAGTGCGTAGCGGGCGATGTCGAGGATCGCCTGCTCGTCGACCTCGGTTCCGGATTCGTTGTTGACGTCGATCGACATGGTGCGGCTTCCGCTACTTCCCGTTTTTCTTGTTCTGCTGACTGTCGTCGTACTTCTCGTACGCGTCGACGATACGGCCGACCAGCTTGTGCCGTACGACATCGCTGGACGTGAGCCGCGAGAAGTGCACGTCGTCGATGCCCTCCAGGATGTCCTGGACCTGGCGCAGACCCGACTTCGTGCCGTTCGGCAGGTCGACCTGCGTGACGTCGCCCGTGATCACGATCTTCGACTCGAAGCCGAGGCGGGTGAGGAACATCTTCATCTGCTCGACGCTGGTGTTCTGTGCCTCGTCCAGGATGATGAACGCGTCGTTCAGCGTGCGGCCCCGCATGTACGCGAGCGGGGCGACCTCGATGGTCCCCGCGGCCATCAGACGCGGGATCGAGTCGGGGTCGAGCATGTCGTGCAGCGCGTCGTACAACGGCCGCAGGTACGGGTCGATCTTTTCGTAGAGCGTGCCCGGCAGGAAGCCGAGACGCTCGCCTGCCTCGACGGCGGGGCGGGTCAGGATGATGCGGTTGACCTGCTTGGCCTGCAGCGCCTGCACGGCCTTGGCCATGGCGAGGTACGTCTTGCCGGTGCCCGCCGGGCCGATGCCGAAGACGATGGTGTTCTTGTCGATCGCGTCGACATAGCGCTTCTGGTTAAGCGTCTTGGGGCGGATCGTGCGGCCGCGGGACGAGAGGATGTTCTGCGTGAGGACCTCGGCCGGGGTCTCCGGTCCGTCGCCCTCTCCTGCCTCGTCCGCCCTGAGCATGGCGATCGAGCGTTCCACGGCGTCCTCCGTCATCGGCTGACCGGTGCGGAGCACCAGCATCATCTGGTCGAACAGGCGCTGGATGAGGGTGACTTCATGGGCGTCACCGACGGCGCTGATCTCATTGCCCCGGACATGGATGTCGGCCGCCGGGAAGGCCTTCTCGATCACGCGCAACAGGGCGTCTCCGGAGCCGAGCACCGTCACCATCGGGTGGTTCGCCGGAACGGTGAAGTGGGCTCGGGCCTGACCCTGGGCAGGGGTATGAGCTGTGGGTGTCTGAGTCATGGGCCGGCGCTGAAGGCCTGCTCATCCTCCTCATGCGGGGCTTGGTGGCCGCTCGACAGCCTTGCACTGCCAAGAGTACGACGCACCACTGACACTGCCGTAGGGCTTTTCCACTCCGGTCACGCACGGCTGTGCGAACTCCGGCGCCGGTCTACGCCGACCTGAACCCGATCGTGGGCACGGCGCGCCGCAGCGGCCACGGACGCGTGGCCTCCGGAAGCAGCCCTTCCAGGAACCCGTACCGCCGCAGCGCCACGGGGTCCTGGTCGTCGACCTCCCGCACGGTCCGCCACCACGTGGCGACCTCCGCCCAGCCCGGCGCCGACAGGGACCCGCCGAACTCCTGCACCGAGAGCGCCGCCGTGAGCCCCGCGAAGGCGAGCCGGTCCGCGAGGGGCCAGCCGGCCAGGGTGCCGGTCACGAAGCCCGCCACGAAGACATCACCGGCCCCCGTGGGATCGAGGGCCTCAACCGCGATGGCCGGAACCTCGGCGGTCTCGCCGGTCCTCCCGTCCACCGCGTACGCCCCTTCCGCACCCAGCGTCACCACGGCGAGCGGAACGTGCTCGGTCAGCGCCCGCGCGGCGGCCCGGGGGCACTGGGTCCGCGTGTACCGCATGGCCTCCTCCGCGTTCGGCAGGAACGCCTCGCAGTGCTCCAGGTCGGCGAGCCCCGCCAGATCCCAGCGCCCGGTGTCGTCCCAGCCCACGTCGGCGAAGATCCGGGTGCCCGTGCGCGCGGCCTCGGCGATCCACGGCTCGCGGGTGCCGGGCGTCAGGGAGGCCACGGCGGCACGCGCGCGGGGCGGGCACGCCGGGGCGCCGCCGTTCGGGGACGCCGCGTCGGGCGGCGGCTCGTGCCCGTGGCTGACCATGGTCCGCTCGCCCTCGTACGCCATGGAGACGGTCACCGGGGAGTGCCAGCCGGGCACGGTGCGCGACGTCGCGAGGTCGATGTTCTCGCCCTGTTCGAGCGCGTCCCAGCAGTACTCCCCGTAGTGGTCGTCCCCGAACGCCGCCGCGAGCGAGGTGCGCAGGCCGAGCCGGGCGAGCGCGGTCGCCATGTTGGCGACGCCACCGGGGCTCGACCCCATACCGCGCGCCCAGGACTCGGTGCCGCGTACGGGCGCCGAGTCGAGTCCGGTGAAGATGATGTCGAGGAAGACCGTGCCGGTGAGGAAGACGTCGCAGGGCGGATCGCCTGCTCTGCGGGCTCCCTTGAGCGGGTCGATGCTGGGTTTGAGGGGTACGACCATGCAGGCAACGTAACGGATGAAGCTCGTCGGAGGCCGAATGCCGGACGGGCCGAGGGTTCGGCCCGTCCGGCGCTCCGGGGTCCTGGCCGCTAGCCGCCGAGCTCCGCCTCGATGAGATCGGCCGCCCGAGCCGTGCCGCCCTCGGCGCGCGCATCGGCCTTGAGGCGGGCGGCCCGAGCCGCGACGTCGGGATCGGACGTCAGCTCGAGGAGAGCGGACCGCAGCGTGTCGGCGGTCGCGTCGGCGGTGTCGATCCGCCGCGCCACCCCCAGCTCCACGAGCCGGTCCGCGTTCATCGGCTGCTCGGCCCCCTGGGGCACCGCGATCATCGGCACGCCGGTGAAGAGGCCTTCACTGCTGCTGCCCATGCCCGCGTGCGTGACGAACGCGTCGGCCTGCTCCAGGATCGCCAACTGCGGCACCCACGAGCGCACTTCCACGTTCCCCGGCACCTCACCGAGCTCCGCGGGATCCACGTGCTTGCCGATCTGCAGCACCACGTGCCACCCCGCGAGCCCGCCGAACGCGGCCACGCAGGTGCGGTAGAACCCGGGCTGCTGGGTGTACGCGGAGCCCAGCGACACGAGCAGCACCTTCTCGGCGCCCCCGGGCCGCTGCCAGCTCCCCTGCCCCGACCGGTCCCCGAAGCAGGGCCCGACGAAGTCGACCCGCTGCGGATCGACCCGGTCGGCGGAGATCTGCATGGCCCGGGGGATCATCGCGACGGCGCGGTCGGGAGTCCCCGAGAAGGCGCCGACGTCCAGGGTCGTGGCCCCGGTCCCCGCGAGCCACTCCCCGAACCGTGCCTCGAGCTCGGCGGCCCCGGGCAGCTGCTGAATGTGCGCCGCGACCTCCTCCTGATAGCCCTCCCAGGCCACGAAGGTGGGCGACAGCTGCACGAACGGCCGCCCCTGCTCCTCGGCCAGCGCACGCGCGACGTACGCGCCGATGTCGTACAGATACAGATCGGCGGGGTCGTCGCCGTAGAACGAGCGCAACTGCGGAAGGACCGCCATCGCGTCGTCGAGGAAGAGAGCGCTCGCGGCGATCGGGTCCTCGGGCCAGATGTTGTCCTTGAACGGCAACAGCGAGGTGCACGGGACGAGTTCGGCGCCGGTGGGCTCGATCAGCTCGCGGGTCGCCGGGTCGTTGGCATACGTCACCCGGTGCCCGCGCGCCACCAGTTCGCGGATGATCTCCAGGCTGGGCAGCACATGGCTGACCATCGGGACACCGACCATGGCGATATGGGCAGGCCGACGGGACGTTCGACGATTCATGGATGAGATTCCTTCGCGTGATTCAACTTCCTACGGGCGAGGACACGACGGCCCGGCGCCTGCCGCTGATCGCGGGGCGCTCGGGCCTGTCAGGTCGGTGTCAGCCGTAGAGCTGAATGAAGGAGTCCATGGGCGGACCGTAGTCCGGCCCCCGACGATCAGTCGAACGAATATTCCGCGACCTCGGCGATGTACCGCGCCCGAAGAGCCTCGTCCTCCGGGCTCCCGTCGAGGAAGGAGGCCTCGAACGAGTTCCGCGCGAGCTCGCGCAGCCGCTCCTGGTCGAGACCCAGCGCCTCCCGCACCGCGTGGAAGGTGTCGTCGACGTATCCGCCGAAGTACGCCGGGTCGTCGGAGTTGACCGTGCACAGCAGCCCGGCGTCCATCATCCGCGCCAGAGGGTGCTCCTCCAGTACGTCGATGGCGCGCAGCCGCACATTGGAGAGCGGGCAGAGCGTGAGCGGCGTCCGCTCCCGCACGAGCCGCTCCACGAGCTCCGGGTCCTCCATGCAGCGCAGCCCGTGGTCGATGCGTTCGACGCCCAGGACGTCCAGGGCCTCCGTGATGTACGCGGGCGGCCCCTCCTCGCCCGCGTGGGCGACGCGGCGCAGACCGAGCGCGGCCGCCGCCTCGTACACCTCGCGGAACTTGGCGGGCGGATGCCCGACCTCGGCGGAGTCGAGCCCGACGCCCACGATGCGGTGGAGATGGGGCCCGGCGGCCTCCAAGGTCTCCAGAGCCGACTCGGCGGACTGGTCCCTCAGGAAGCACATGATGAGCCGGGTCGAGATCCCGTGCCGCTCCTCGCTCCGCTCCAGGGCGCGCCCGAGCCCCTCCATCACGGTGCCGATGCCGACGCCGCGCACCATGTGCGCCTGCGGGTCGAAGAAGATCTCGGCGTGCCGCACGCCCTGCCGGGCGGCCCGCGCCAGATAGGCGTCGGCAAGCTCCTCGAAGTCTCCCTCGGTAACCAGAACGGCCATCAACCCGTAATAGAGATCAAGAAAGGACTGCAGATCATCGAAGAGATAGGCCTTGCGCAGGGCTTCGGTGTCCGCGTACGGGAGGGTGACGCCGTTGCGGGCGGCGAGGGCGAAGGCCAGCTCGGGTTCGAGCGTTCCCTCGATGTGGAGGTGGAGTTCGGCTTTGGGAAGGGGCATGGCGGCGGCTCACTCAGGTGGTTCGTTTGGGCAGAGGTACACGCAACAGGTCTTGCGCGACGGTGAGTTCACCGTCGAAGCCCGCGTCCCGGGCCTGCTGCTCGAATGCGCCGGGGTCGGGGTAGCGCTGGCTGAAATGGGTGAGTACGAGATGCCGTACGCCGCGGTCCACGGCCACGCGTGCGGCCTGACCGGCGGTCAAGTGCCCGTGATCGAGGGCGAGTTGCTCGTCCTGGTCGAGAAAGGTGGACTCGATGACGAGCATGTCGCAGCCGTCGGCGAGGGCGTGGACGCCGTCGCACAGCCGGGTGTCCATCACGAAGGCGAACCGCTGCCCCCGCCGCACCACGCTCACGTCGTCGAGCGTGACGCCCCGCAGTTCACCCTCCCGCTGGAGGCGCCCCACGTCGGGCCCGGCGATGCCGTGCGCGGCGAGCAGCTCCGGCAGTATCCGCCGCCCGTCGGGCTCGGTGATGCGGTAGCCGAATGACTCGACGGGGTGGGAGAGCTTGGCGGCGTCGAGCGTGAACGAGGGGGTGACGGCCAACGGCCCATCGGCCACCACGGGTTCCTCGACGAGCGAGACGGTCTCCCTGTAGGCGGTGGCATACCGCAGCCGGTCGAGGAAGTGCTGCCCGGAGCGGGGGAAGTGCACGGTCACGTCGTGCGGAACCCGGTCCAGGTTGATGCGCTGGATGACGCCCGGAAGCCCGAGCGAGTGATCACCATGGAAGTGGGTGACACAGATCCGATGCAGATCGTGCGCGGCGACCCCGGCACGCAGCATCTGCCGCTGCGTGCCCTCGCCGGGGTCGAAGAGAATGCCCTGCCCGTCCCAGAGCAGGACGTACCCGTTGTGGTTGCGGTGCCGGGTGGGAACCTGGCTCGCGGTGCCGAGAACCACCAATTCACGTACGGACAAGGCGAGTTATCCCGGAGGCCACTGCAGGCCGCGTCCGCCGAGGACGTGGGCGTGCGCGTGGAAGACGGTCTGGCCCGCGCCGGAGCCGGTGTTGAAGACGATGCGATAGCTCTCCGCCTTCTCTTCCAGGGCGACCTCGCCGGCCTCGCGGAGGACGTCGGCGGCGATGGCGGGTTCGGCGGCGGCGAGGGAGGCGGCGTCCGGGTAGTGCACCTTGGGGATGACCAGGACGTGGGTGGGGGCCTGCGGGTTGATGTCCCGGAAGGCGACGGTCGTGTCCGTCTCCCTGACCAGGGTCGCGGGCACGTCCCCCGCGACGATCTTGCAGAACAGGCAGTCGGCCTGCGGTTCTCCCGCCATAAGGCGCCTCCGGTCGTCGCGGTTTCCCTGTGCCCCCGCATGCTATCCGGGCTGCGCCCCAGCTCGGCCCCTCCCTCCACCCCCGGCGGCCCCAGCTGACCGAACAAGCCTTGCCGCCCACCCACCCGTTCACCCCGCATCCGCCCCTGAACGAACAAGCTTTCCCACCCACCCACCCGATTGCCCCGCAGCGCCATGGGTGGGTGGGGCGGGGCTTCGCGTCGCAGGTGGGTGGGGTCGGAAGGGGCCGGGGGTGGGGTGCCCAGGGGCAGGTAGGCAGGGAGGTCGACGCTCACGTGCCCGCAGCCGGGAGCCCGCCCGAGGGGACGGGCCGGTATGTCCGCCCGGAGCACGGCTCGCGGCACTCCAGCACCGAAGCAACCCGACGGCCACCGGACGATAGCGAGGACGGACATACCGGCGCGGCCCCGCCCCCACCCACGGACCAGACCCGCAGCCCGCAGTCACACTCCCGGCAGCTCCGGCAGCTCCGGCAGCCCCGGCAGCCCCGGCAGCCCCGGCGCAGTCTTAGGCGGCGCAACCTCCAACGCCGCGAGCGCCAAGCGAATCGCCTCGTCCAGCTGCGGATCCCGCCCCGCCGCGTAGTCCTCCGGCGCCGTCACCACCTCCACGTCCGGATCGACCCCGTAGTTCTCGACGCCCCAGCCATACCCCTCCAGCCAGAACGCGTACTTCGGCTGCGTCACCAGCGTCCCGTCCACCAACCGGTACCGGCTGTCGATCCCGATCACCCCGCCCCACGTCCGCGTCCCCACCACGGGCCCGATCCCCAACGCCTTGATCGCCGCGTTCACGATGTCCCCGTCGGAACCCGAGAACTCGTTGGCGACGGCGACCACAGGCCCCCGCGGCGCGTCCGCCGGATAGCTGTACGGCCGCGAACCCCGCGGCAGGTCCCAGCCCACGATCTTCCGGGCCAGCTTCTCCACCACCAGCTGAGACGTGTGCCCGCCCCTGTTCTCGCGGACGTCCACGACGAGACCGTCCCGCGCCACCTCCACCCGCAGGTCCCGGTGGATCTGCGCCCACCCGGGCGCCTGCATGTCCGGCACGTGCAGATACCCGAGCCGTCCCCCCGACCGCTCATGGACGTACGCACGGCGGTCCACCACCCAGGCGTGGTACCGCAACGGCTCCTCGTCGTCGACGGGGATCACCACCGCGTGCCGCGGATCGCCCCCGCCCGCGGGCGACACCGTCAGCTCCACCGGCTTGCCCGCCGTACCCACGAGGAGCGGCCCCGGACCCGCCACCGGATCCACCGGCCGCCCCGCGACGGCAAGCAGCGCGTCCCCGGCCCGCACCGCCACCCCCGGCGCGGCCAGCGGCGACCTGGCGGCGGGATCCGACGTCTCGGAGGGGAGGATCCGGTCGATCCGCCACGCCCCGTCCGCGCCCCGCGAGACATCCGCCCCGAGCAGCCCCTGCCGCACCGCCGAACTCCCCCAGGCCCCGCCCCCCATGACGTACGCGTGTGACGTACCGAGCTCCCCGGCGACCTCCCACAGCAGGTCCACGAGGTCGTCGTGCGTGGCCACCCGCCCCAGCACCGGCCGGTAGCGGTCGAGCACGCCGTCCCAGTCGACCCCGCCCAGGTCGGGCCGCCAGAAGTTGTCCCGCATGAGGCGCCCGGCCTCGTCGTACATCTGGCGCCATTCGGCGGCGGGATCGACGGTCTGGCGGACCCGCGTGAGGTCGACGGTGATGTTCGAGTCGGAGTTCTCGTCACCGGAGGCCCGCCGGTCGCTCGGCACGACCTTCAGCTTCCCGTCGGCCCACAGCAGCACCCGCTTGCCGTCCCCGCTGACGGCGAAGTGGTCGGCGTCCGAGGCCAGTTCCTCGATGCGCTGCTGGACCAGGTCGTACCGCTCCAGCTCGGTCCGCGGATCGGGGTCCGACGGCGTGGCGCGGGACGCGCCGAGAACGCCCCGCACGGGGTGGCGCAGCCACAGGACGCCGTCCTTGGCGGCCCGCAGGGTCGAGTAGCGGGCGGCCTCGACCGGGAACGGCACGATGCGGTCCGCGAGCCCGTCGAGGTCGATGCGGGTGACGGGCGAGCCCTCGCTGTCCGGGGTCTCGTCCTTGTCGGGTGCCTCGAAGGGGCGCCCGTGCCGCTGCGGCCCGAAGGGCGAGGGCGTGGTGGCGGCCAGGGTGATGAGGTGCGGCCGCGATCCGCCGACGAAGGCGAGGTCGAAGACGTGCTCGTCGTAGACGGGGTCGAAGGCCCGCGCCGACAGGAACGCCAGATGCTTGCCGTCCAGCGTGAACGCGGGCGCGTAGTCACGGAACCGCAGCGGGGTCGCCTCGGACACCGAGAGGTCGGCCGTGTTCGCCAGCTTCAGCTGCCGCAGCGGGCTCGGCCCCGGATGCGACCACGCGAGCCAGGCCGAGTCCGGCGAGAAGACGAGCCCACTGGCGTCCCCGTGCTCCCCGCGGTCGACCTCCCGCACCTCCCCGCTCTCCCGCTCCACCAGGAGCACCCGCCCGTCGTGCGAGGCGACGGCGGCCCTGCTGCCGTCGGGTGCGACGGCAAGCGCGAGCACCCGCCCCAGCTGCCCGACGGCGATCCTGCGCGGCGTCGCCCCGGGCGCGAGCCCCGTGGCCGGCGCGAACTGGAGCGCGTCGTCGCCCTCCGCGTCGGTCACCCAGACCACGTGCTCCTCGCCGTCGACGCGGAACGTCCGCGGCAGCCGTGCGCGCACCCCGTGCTCGGCGGCGAGCGCGCGGGCGGGCCCCTCCCGGTGGGTCACCCAGTGCACGCCGCCGCGCACGGAGACGGCGCTGCCTCGGCCCGTGTGATCGGGGGCGGCGGCACCGAACCAGCGTGCCGCGGTCACCGGGAACGGCTGGAGGTCGGTGCGCTGACCGCCGAGGCGGACGTCGATACGGCGCGGCTCGGCCTCCAACAGGTCTTCCAGGAGCCAGAGTTCACCCGCGGACGCGTAGACGACGCGCGTGCCGTCGGTGGCGGCATGGCGGGCGTAGAAACCGTCGACTCCCGTGTGCCGGCGCAGATCCGATCCGTCCGGCAACGAGGAGTAGACGGCGCCGACGCCTTCGTGATCGGAGAGGAAAGCGATGCGCTCCCCCACCCACAGCGGGTACTCGATGTTCCCGTCGAGCTCTTCATGGACACGTACGAAGCGGTCCTCTCCCCCCTCGGCACCGACGCCGCCCGCGCCCCCGCCCCGGATCCAGAGCTTGCCCGCCGTGCCGCCGCGGTACCGCTTCCACCAGGCCGCCTCGCGCCCCATCGGCGCGGAGAGCAGCAGGACTTGGCCGTCCTGCGGGCCGTGCGCGACATCGCCCACGACGCCGTACGGCAGGGTGTCCGCGGGCCCGCCGTCCAGCGGAACGGCCCGCGCCCAGCTGCGGCGCAGCGAGGCCTGGCCCGCCGTGCTGACCGCGAGGACCTGCCCGTCCGGGGTCCAGCCCCGCACCGAGGTGCGTGAACTGCCCCAGTACGTGAGGCGTTTGGAGGAACCGCCGTCGACCGGCGCGACATGCACCTCGGGGGCGCCGTCACGCGTGGACGTCCAGGCGACGGTCGTCCCGTCCGGGGAGATGCGGGGATGGTTCACCGGCATGTTGTCGGCGCTGACGCGCCATGCCCGGCCGCCGTCGAGAGGTGCGACCCAGACGTCGTCCTCAGCGGTGAAGGCGACCAACTCGCCGCGCAGATGCGGAAACCGTAGATACGCAGGGTGCCCAGTCAGTGTCACTCAGCCAGCCTAAGCAGCCGCGGCGGAGCCGGTCAGCCTTTTGGATCACTTGCCCTTGAAGCACGAGCATGTCGGATCGGGCGCCTGCGGCGGCGGATCGGCCGTGACGGTCACCGTGGCCGTCGCTCCGGGCGGCTGTTCCGGCGGCTGGGTCGGCTTGTCACCGTCGTGGTCGTCACCCCCGTTGCCGCCGCCGTCGCCGCCTCCGTCGTCACCGCCGGAGCAGTCGCCGAGCACATCCACCCGGAACCACTCCTTGCCGTCGACCTTGGCGGTCAGGTTCCCGCGTACGCAGTGTCCGTCGACGACCGACCACACCGTCCCCTTGACGGTGATGTTGCTGGTGTCGTCGGAACCCTTCCCGTTCCTGGCCTGCCCCTGGCAGTCCACGGTGGAGACGGTTTCGGGTGTCGGGTCGCCGCTGGACGGGGTGACCTTGTCCTTGAAGCGGGCGGTACAGCTGATCCACAGCACGTCGAGGTGCTGCCGCTCCAGCTCCTTCGTCGCCATCTCGTCGGTGGTGATCGCGATGGCCGCGGTGTTCATGTCCCCGTCGACCGGATCGCACGCGGCGGCCCCGATCACCGCCGCCCCCGCGAACCCGACGGCGTACAGCACCCGTCGGCGCCGACCACGTACGTCCCCTGCTCGATCACGTAAGCGCCTCAATGCCCCCATAGGCGGCAGAGTGCCACTGCGAGCCGCCTGACGACAGTCCCCTTTGCGTCCAACTCCGGCCGGCCCCGTCCGCCCGCCCGTCGGCGAGGCGGCGCCCCTAGCCGCGCAGCAGCAGCCACTCCTGCAACTCCACCAAGTTCCCCTCGGGGTCCTTGAGATGGGCGACCCGCATGCGGTCCGTCAGCGGCGCGGGTCCTTGAGCGATGGTCCCGCCGCGCTCGACGACCTTCCCGCAGTACGCGTCGAGGTCGTCGACCCGCAGCACCACGAGGGAGCGGTGTCCGGTCGCCGACCCCTCCAGCTCGTCGAGGAGCCGAGCCATCATCGAGCGGTCCTGGAGCGCGATCCCCGCGGAGCCGGTCGCGGGGCTGAATTTCTCGTACGGCCCGTCCACCGCCCCCGACTGCGGCTTGAGGCCGAGGATGTCGGCGTAGAAGTGGTAGCAGGCACTGAAGTCCGATACGAGCAGGCGTACTTGGGCCAGTTCCACGGCATCCCCCTTGCTGGGCGCGGGGGTTCAGGACCAGCGGCCCGTGCGTCCCAGGAGCAGTGCGGTGGCCGCCGTCCCCGCGGTCGACGTACGCAACACGCTACGCCCCAGGCGGTACGGCTTGGCTCCCGCGTCGGCGAACGCCGCGAGCTCGTCCGGGGAGACGCCGCCCTCGGGGCCGACCACGAGAACGATGTGCCCGGCGGCGGGAAGCTCCGCGGTGGCCAGCGGTTCGCTGCCCTCCTCGTGCAGGACAGCGGCGAAGTCGGCGTCCGCGAGCAGCGCCGCGACCTGCTTGGTCGACGCGGCATCCGCGACCTCGGGGAAGCGCACGCGGCGGGACTGCTTGCCCGCCTCGCGCGCCGTGGCGCGCCACTTGCCGAGCGCCTTGAGCCCGCGCTCGCCCTTCCACTGCGTGATGCAGCGCGACGCGGACCAGGGCACGATCGCGTCGACGCCGGTCTCCGTCATGGTCTCGACGGCGAGTTCACCGCGGTCGCCCTTGGGCAGCGCCTGCACGACGGTGATCCGGGGCTCCTGCGGCGCCTCTTCCGCCACGGAGTCCATCCGCAGGATCAGCCGGTCCTTGCCCTCGGTGTCCAGGACGACGCACTCGGCCCAGCGCCCGGCCCCGTCGGTCAGGACGACGTCCTCACCGGCGTGCAGCCGCTTCACGGAGACGGCATGGCGCCCTTCGGGACCATCGAGCACGTAGCGTCCGTCGCCGCCCGCGGCAGCGTTCTCGAAGGTCTCGACGACGAAGACGGGAGCGGTCACACCTGGCTCCCGGGCTCGGTCTCCTGCTGCCCTTCGGCCGCCAGCGCGGCCTTCGCCTCGGCCAGTTCGGCCGCCAGGACCTCCACGAGCTGCCCGGCCTCGAGCTCCCGCGCCATGCGGTGCCCCTGCCCGGCCCACAGCGCCATGCCCTGCGCGTCACCGGCCTTGGCCGCGGCCTTGCGCAGGCCGCTGGTGAGGTGGTGGATCTGGGGGTAGGCGGCGGGGGCGTAGGGCCCGTGCTCGCGCATGAAGCGGTTGACCAGGCCCCGCGCGGGGCGGCCGGAGAAGGCGCGGGTCAGTTCGGTGCGGGTGAACAGCGGGTTGGTCATGGCCTGCTTGTGCAGGACGTTCGCACCCGACTCCGGGCAGACCAGGAAGGCCGTGCCCAGCTGCGCGGCGTCGGCGCCCGCCGCGAGCACCGCGGCGATCTGCGAGCCGCGCATCAGGCCGCCGGCCGCGACGATCGGGATCTGCACGGTGTCGCGCACCTGCGCGATGAGCGAGAGAAGGCCGAGCCCGGCGCCGTCCGTCTCGGGGTTGTCGCGGTGTGTGCCCTGGTGGCCGCCGGCCTCGATGCCCTGCACGCACACGGCGTCCGCGCCGGACCACTGGGCGGTCTGCGCCTCTTCGGGTGTGGTCACGGTCGCGACGGTGATCGTGCCGACCCGCGCGAAGGCGTCGAAGACGTCGCGGGTGGGGCACCCGAAGGTGAACGACACCAGCGGCACCGGGTCCTCGACGAGGATCGCGAGCTTGGCGTCGTAGCCGTCGTCGCGGCCGCTGTCCGGATCGCCGAGCTGCGTCTCGTACCAGGCGGCCTCACCGGCGAGCTGGTTGCGGTAGACGTCGACGGCGGCGGCATCGGCGTACTCGGGCTGCGGCATGAAGAGATTCACGCCGAACGGCCGGCTCGTGAGCCCCCGCAGCTGTTTGATCTCCTGGTACATCCCGTCGGCGGTTTTGTACCCGGCGGCGAGATATCCGAGCCCCCCGGCCTCGGAGACGGCCGCGGCGAGCTGGGGGCACGAGGCGCCGCCCGCCATGGGGGCCTGCACGATCGGAAGGCGGGAAAGACCGGTCAGCACGGAGGACATGAACGCATCGTGCCATGCCCCGCGCGGGCCGCCGAATCGTGCCCCGAAGGGGCGCGAGGAACTGCGCGAGCGACCAAGGACGGTCCGCAGCCGAAGATGACAAAGCGCCCCCGGCGGCGGTTGTCCGCCACCGGGGGCACCAAGCCACTGCTTCAGGCGCTACCGCCCGTTGAACGCGTCCTTGAGGCGCGAGAACAGGCCCTGCTGCCCCGGCTGGAACTGCCCGGTGGGCCGCTCCTCACCGCGCAGCTGCGCCAGCTCCCGCAGGACCCGCTCCTGCTCCGCGTCCAGCTTGCTCGGCGTGAGGACCTCGACGTGCACGATGAGGTCGCCTCGCCCGCCGCCCCGCAGGTGCGTGATGCCCCTGCCGTGCAGCGGCACCGACTGTCCTGACTGCGTGCCGGGCCGGATGTCGACCTCTTCCAAACCGTCCAGCGTCTCCAGGGGCACCTTGGTGCCCAGAGCCGCGGCCGTCATGGGGATGGTGACCGTGCAGTGCAGGTCGTCCCCGCGCCGCTGGAACACGGCGTGCGGCAGCTCGTGGATCTCCACGTACAGGTCGCCTGCGGGGCCGCCGCCGGGGCCGACCTCGCCCTCGCCCGCGAGCTGGATCCGCGTGCCGTTGTCGACACCGGCGGGGATCTTCACGGTGAGCGTCCGCCGCGACCGGATGCGGCCGTCGCCGGCGCACTCCGGGCACGGGGTGGGCACGACCGTGCCGAAGCCCTGGCACTGCGGGCACGGCCGCGAGGTCATGACCTGGCCGAGGAAGGACCGCGTGACCTGCGACACCTCGCCGCGACCGCGGC
The DNA here is from genome assembly GCF_056434405.1 of Streptomyces sp. NPDC044044. NCBI lineage: Bacteria > Bacillati > Actinomycetota > Actinomycetes > Kitasatosporales > Streptomycetaceae > Streptomyces > Streptomyces sp. NPDC044044. The sequence goes on from NZ_JBWKFG010000004.1 coordinate 323,621, forward strand.
ACATGTCACACGTTTGAGCGGACGTCCCCGGGGCGGCGCCTTCACCGCTGCAGGTCGTACAGACGACCGCCGTGTCGACCTGTATGTCCTTGGTGGTCCCGAAGGCCGCCTCGTCCAGGTCGATCTCGAGCCGGATCATGGCGTCCTGGCCACGGCGCGTGCGCGACCGGGGGCCACGCTGCGACGCCGTCCCGAAGAACGCGTCCATGATGTCCGAGAAGTTGCCGAAGCCACCGGCCCCGAAACCGCCCGCACCGCCGCCGCCCGCCTGGGACAGCGGGTCGCCGCCGAGGTCGTAGACCTGCTTCTTCTGCGGGTCTGACAACACCTCGTACGCGGCGTTGATCTCCTTGAAGCGCTCCTGAGTCTTCGGGTCCGGATTCACGTCCGGGTGAAGCTCACGCGCCAGCCTTCGGAAGGCCTTCTTGATTTCGTCCTGGGAAGCGTCGCGGCGCACGCCTAGTACGGCGTAGTAGTCCGTGGCCACTTACGACTCCGCCAGGATCTGTCCGACGTAACGTGCCACTGCGCGTACTGCTCCCATCGTTCCCGGATAGTCCATGCGGGTCGGGCCGACCACGCCGAGTTTGGCTACTGCCTCGCTGCCCGAACCGTAGCCGACGGAGACCACGGACGTAGAGCTGAGTCCCTCATGGGCGTTCTCGTGACCGATCCGTACGGTCATGCCCGAATCTGTGGCCTCGCCAAGCAACTTGAGCAGGACGACCTGCTCCTCAAGAGCCTCCAGGACGGGCCTGATGGTGAGGGGAAAGTCATGTCCGAAGCGGGTGAGATTGGCCGTTCCGCCGATCATCAGCCGCTCTTCGGTCTCCTCGACGAGGGTTTCGAGGAGGGTGGAGAGCACCGTCGCCACCGTGCCCCGGTCCTCCGCGTCGAAGGACTCCGTCATGTCCTGCACCAGCTGCGGCACGTCCGCGAAGCGGCGGCCCGCGACCCGGCTGTTGAGCCGCGCCCGCAGGTCCGCCAGCGAGGTCTCGCCGAACGGGGCGGGACAGTCGATCATGCGCTGCTCGACCCGGCCCGTGTCCGTGATCAGTACGAGCATCAGGCGGGCCGGAGCAAGCGAAAGCAGCTCCACGTGCCGCACCGTCGACCGCGTGAGGGACGGATACTGCACGACCGCGACCTGCCGGGTCAGCTGCGCGAGCAGCCGCACCGTGCGCGCCACGACGTCGTCGAGGTCGACGGCGCCGTCGAGGAAGTTCTGGATGGCCCTGCGCTCCGGCGCCGCCATCGGCTTGACGCCCGCGAGCCGGTCGACGAAGAGGCGGTACCCCTTGTCCGTCGGGATGCGCCCCGCACTCGTATGAGGCTGGGCGATGAACCCTTCCTCCTCGAGCGCCGCCATGTCGTTGCGGACCGTGGCCGGTGAGACCCCGAGGCTGTGCCGCTCGGTGAGCGCCTTGGAGCCGACGGGCTCCTCGGTGCCGACATAGTCGTGGACGATGGCGCGCAGCACCTCGAGCCTGCGTTCATTGAGCATCCGCGCACACCTCCACCTTTTGCCCTGAATCCTGCCTGCCCTGATGTCTCGCCTGGCACTCACCTGGGGCGAGTGCCAGCCTTCACCGGGCCCAGTGTACGGCCGCGAGGTACGACCCCGGCAAGGGCCGGACCACCTGTGTCAGTCCGACGGGTGGGGCAGCGGCTGCCAAGCCGCCCGTGCGGGGCTAGCGTCGGCGTATGGACGTGGCACTGGCTTGGGACGAGGCGGGTTGGGAGCGGCTCGCGCCGCATGTGGGGCGGCGGCGCCTGCCGGTGTGGGACTGCACGGCGGGTCTTGTCGTCGGCGGCGAATCGGCGCTGATGATCGAGGCGGGGGCGACCCTGCGCGAGGGGGCACAGCTGCGCACCCAGGCGCGCGGCATCCTCGGCGGGGGCCGCCGGGTCACCCACCTCGCCCTGACGCACCCGCACTTCGACCATGTCCTGGGCGCCGCGGCGTTCGCGGGCGTGGAGGTGTACGGCGCGGTCGGCATCGACACCCTCCTCACGAAGGGCCGCGACGAGCTGCGCGACTCGGCCGTCCGGCACGGGGTCGCCGCGGACGCCGCGGCGGAGGCCACCGACCTGCTCGTGCGCCCGCACCACCTGGTGTGCGGGGAGTGGACGCTCGACCTGGGCGGCGGGGTACAGGTCCTGCTCGCCAACGTCGGTCCCGGCCACTCGGGCCACGACCTGGCGGTCCTGGTCCGCGGCACGGACGGCTCCCCGGAGATCGTCTTCTGCGGCGACCTGGTCGAGGAGTCGGGCGAACCGCAGGCGGGGGACGACGCGGTCCCGCAGCGGTGGCCGGCCGCGCTCGACCGGCTGCTCGACCTGGGCGGGGAGGACGCGTTGTACGTGCCGGGGCACGGTGCGGTGGTCGACGCGGCATTTGTCCGTGCGCAACGCGCCACACTGGCGGCCCGCTTCGGCGTGTCGTAGCCGGTCGTACGCCGTTTCTCCTATCGTCATGCGAATGCGCCAGTACTCCGCAGACCTCACACCGCCGTGGAAGAAGCCGAAGTCCGTGCCGGAGGTCGCCGCGGAGGCGGACCTCGTGGTGGAGGAGCTCGGCACCGGCTTCTGCGGGGCGGTGATCCGCTGCGAGAAGACGGCGGAAGGTCCGACGGTGACCCTGGAGGACCGCTTCGGCAAGCACCGCGTCTTCCCGATGACTCCCGGTGGCTTCGCCCTGGAGGGCCGGACGGTCACACTGGTCCGCCCGTCGGCCGCATCTCCTCTTGTACGTCCCACACGCACCGCATCCGGTTCGGTGGCCGTGCCGGGGGCGCGGGCCCGGGTCGCCCGTGCGGGACGGATCTACGTCGAGGGGCGGCACGACGCGGAGCTCGTCGAGCGGGTGTGGGGCGACGACCTGCGGATCGAGGGCGTGGTCGTCGAGTACCTGGAGGGCATCGACGACCTCCCGGCCATCGTCGAGGAGTTCTCCCCCGGCCCCGACGCGCGCCTGGGCATCCTGGTGGACCACCTCGTCCCCGGCTCCAAGGAGTCGAGGATCGCGGCGCAGGTCAACTCCTCCTCGGCCCTGGTGGTGGGGCACCCCTACATCGACGTGTGGGAGGCGGTGAAGCCGTCGTCGGTGGGCATCGAGGCGTGGCCCCGTGTCCCGCGGGGGCAGGACTGGAAGACGGGCGTCTGCGAGGCGCTCGGCTGGCCCCTGAACACGGGGGCCGCGTGGCAGCGGATCCTGGGCTCGGTGCGCAGCTACCGGGATCTTGAGCCGGCGCTGCTGGGCCGCGTGGAGGAACTGATCGACTTCGTCACGGCACCCGAGTCCTAGGCCGCCGCTGCGCGGCGGATCTTTCCCGCCCACCCACCAGATTGCCCCGCGGTCGCCCATCGCGTCTCATCCCGTCCGGCGTTTGAGGACGAACTCGGCGGAGCCGGGCGGGGTTGGGGAAAGCCCCGCGGGGCCCGCCCGAGCCTCAGTCCACCAGGTCCCGCACGACCGCGTCCGCGAGCAACCGCCCCCGCAGCGTAAGAACCGCCCGCCCCTCCCCGTAGGGCCCCGCCTCCAGCAGCCCATCGGAAAGCGCCCGCTCCGCAGCGGCCAGACCCGCAGGCCGAAGCAGCGTCAACGGACACCCCTCAAGCAGCCGCAGCTCAAGCAGGATCCGCTCCACCCGCCGATCCTCCGCAGCCAGAACCTCCCGCCCGGCCCCAGGCGAGCGCCCGGCGGCCAGCGCCCCCGCATACGCCCCGGGATGCTTGACGTTCCACCACCGCACGCCCCCGACATGGCTGTGGGCCCCCGGCCCGGCCCCCCACCAGTCGGCCCCCCGCCAGTACAGCTCGTTGTGCAGGCACCGCCCGGCCTCGGACGTGGCCCAGTTGGACACCTCGTACCAGGAGAATCCCGCACCGCCGAGCACCTCGTCGGCGATCAGATACCGGTCCGCGTGCACGTCGCCGTCCGTCATCGGGACCTCGCCGCGCCGGATCCGCCGCGCCAGCTGCGTGCCCTCCTCGACGATCAGCGCGTAGGCGCTCACGTGGTCGGGCCCGGCGCCGATCGCCGCGTCCAGCGTGGCCCGCCAGTCGTCGTCGCTCTCTCCCGGCGTGCCGTAGATGAGGTCCAGGTTGACGTGATCGAAGCCCGCGGCCCGCGCCTCCGCCACGCACGCCTCGGGCCGCCCGGGTGTGTGCGTACGGTCGAGCACCTTCAGTACGTGCTGCTTGGCGCTCTGCATCCCGAAGGAGACGCGGTTGAAGCCCCCGGCCCGCAGCTCGCTCAGGTACGCCGGATCGACGGAGTCGGGGTTCGCCTCGGTGGTGATCTCGGCGTCGTCCGCAAGCCCGAACTCCTCCCGGACGGCACCCAGCATGCGGACGAGATCGGCGGCGGCGAGGAGCGTCGGCGTACCGCCCCCGACGAAGACGGTCCGCACCGGACGCGGGTCGTCGCCCAGGGTCTTCCGCGCGAGCCGCACCTCGTCGATCAGGGTGTCCGCGTAGTTGTCACGTGAGGCGAGCACGCCGCCGGAGCCGCGCAGCTCGGTCGCCGTGTACGTGTTGAAGTCGCAGTAGCCGCAGCGCGTGGCGCAGTACGGGACGTGGAGGTAGAAGCCGAGCGGACGGGCCCCCGCTCCCTGCAGGGCGGACGCGGGCAGCGCGCCGTCCTCGGGCATGGGCTCACCATCGGGCAGTGCGGAAGGCATACCTTCGATTGTCCCGCACCACGAAGGAACCCGACGCCGCGCACGAGACCCCGTACAAGACCTCGTACGACACCGCGCCCGAGGACGCTACTGCGCCTGCAGCACGAGCACCGCCAGATCGTCGTCCGGCGGCCGCTCCGAGAACGCGTGCACCATCCTCTTGATCCGCTCCGCCACCAGGTTCGCGTCAAGCCCCGCACAGCTCGCGAGCGCCGTCGCGAGGCCGTCGCCGTCGTCGAACATGTTCCGTCCGGCGCGGCGCTCCGTCACGCCGTCCGTGACGCAGAGCAGTGTGTCGCCGGTCCGCAGCTCAAAGGTTTCGCTCGTGTACGTGGCGTAGTCGACGACCCCGAGCAGCAGCTGGGGCGTGGCCGCGGGCCGGACCGTCCCGTCCGGGGAGAGCAGCAGCGGCAGGGGGTGTCCCGCGCTCGCCACCGTGCAGCGGACGCCGCCGTCGTCCATGGGCACCAGCTCTCCGTAGAGGAGGGAGAGGAAGCGGGATGTGGCGCCGTCGGGCGGCAGGCCCTGGCCGCCCGCGACCGCGACCACCGCCGCCGCCGCGTCCGCCGCCTCCGTCGCGTCGTCCAGGAGGAGCTGGTTGAGGCGGTCGAGGACTTCCGCGACCTCGTACCCCTCGCGGGCGAGCAGCCGCAGCCACGGCCGGGCGAGGCCGATCACGACGGCCGCCTCGACCCCCTTGCCCTGGACGTCGCCGAGCGCGAAGCACCAGCGGCCCTTGCCCGCCTGGAAGACGTCGTAGAAGTCGCCGCCGGGGCCGCCCTTGTCCCGCGGCTCGTACACGACACCGCTGTGCACTCCGGGGATCTCCGCCACGGAGCTGGGAAGCAGGCCGCGCTGCAGGACCTGGCTGATGGTGGCCTGCCGCTGATAGCGCCGCGCCGCGCTGATGGCCAGCGCGACGCGGCGGCTGAAGTCCTCGATGAGGCCGGTGACTTCGTCCGCGAAGCGCATCATCCCGGCCCGCCCGATGACGAGCGTGCCCAGCGCGCGCCCGCCCGCCATGAGGCGATACGCGAGGGCCGTGCCCGTCACGTCACCGGCCGGGCCCTCGCCGGGCCACGGCACGGGGACGGCGCCGGAGCCGACCGCTTCGGGCAGCAGGGGCGGGTCCTTCTCCAGGCTGCGGCGCAGTTCCTCTATCCGCTGCTCGCTGGTGTGCCAGACGCGGGCGAGCCGGGATCCCGGGGCCCCGCTCGCGGCGCCGCGAGGCGCGACCTCCGGTTCGTCGTCGAGCCACACCGCGCACCAGTCCGCGAGCCTGGGCACGAGCAACTGCCCGGCGAGGGCGGCCACCAGGTCCTCGTCGAACTGTCCGGCGAGCAGGTCGGAGGCCTCCGCGAGGAAGGTGAGCGCGCCGCGGTTGACCCACTCCGTGTCGTGCGTGATCCGCTTCGGCAGCGGCGCGAGGATCTCGCTGGCGCGCATCCCGCGGTGCATCGCCTGTTCGCTCGCGTACGACTCGATCTCCTGGACGGCCTGCACGCCGCCGACGGGGAGGCGGGCCCAGACGGCCTTGGTGCCGGTGCGGTAGGTGATGCCCCAGGAGTCGGAGAGGGTCGCGACGAGCTGCAGGCCCCTGCCGTACTCGGGAGTGCCGGGCGGCTGGGGCATGGGCTCGCTGCGGACCGCGCGGGCGGGGTGGTGGTCGGAGACCTCGATGACCAGGGTGTCGCAGCTCTCCCCCAGGCCCGCCTCGTCGAGCCTGCACAGCAGTTCCACCGTCGTGCCCGCGTGCACGACGGCGTTCGTGACGAGTTCGCTGACCAGCAGCACGGCGTCGTCCGCCAGACGGTCGGTGATGCCCGCCGCGGCGGGCACCTCCAGTTCGGACCAGTCGGCGAGCGCCGCGCGCACGAACTTTCGTGCGGCGGCGGGCGCCATCGGGTTCCCGGGCAGCGATGTGCACACCACCGCCGGCGGGCCGGGCTGGTGCCCCGGTTGGGCGGACGCACGGAAAGTGGTCTCCCGTTGCATCGGAATGGACCCCACGTTTCGGCTCCTGAGCAGTTCGGTCGAATACGCCTCAGGCGACACGGACAGAGTGACAGACTGGCCACGCCCATAAGCACCGAGTTACTGAAGTGGGCCGTTATGAGTGAGAACAGTGCTATGCCCGCGCTCGGTCACGGTCGGATTCCGGCCCCGAAACGAGCTCCGCTCCCCGCGTCGTCATCCGGACATGCTCCGGACACGGCGCCTGAAATCACCCCGGAGACCGTTCCGGAAGCGATCTCCGACCTGCGCCCGCTCCTGTCCGCCATGCGGGCCGCACGGGACGGGGACTTCACGAAGGTCCCGGTGACCGGCCACGGCATGACCGCCGAACTGCACTCGGTGTTCAACGAAATGCTGGACCGCTCCCTGCACTTCGACGGCGAACTCGCCCGCGTACGGCGGGAGATCATCCGGCACGGCCACCTCAACGAGCGGTTCACGGCGAGCCCGGGGCACGGCAGCTGGGCCACGCGCGTCCACAACGTCAACTCCCTGCTCGACTCCCTGGTCGCCCCGGCGGCCAACGCCACCCGCGTCCTGAACGCGGTCGCGGGCGGCGACCTCACCCAGCGCGTGGACCTGCACGACGGCACCCGCGAGCTGCGGGGCGACCTGCGGCGCCTGGGCCGTGCGGTGAACACGATGGTCGACCAGCTGTCGCTCTTCACGGGCGAGGTCACCCGCGTCGCCCGTGAGGTCGGCACGGAGGGGCGGCTCGGTGGGCGCGCCAAGGTGCGCGGGCTTTCGGGCAGTTGGCGTGACGTGACGGAGGCCGTGAACACCATGGCCGCCCGGCTCACCGCCCAGGTGCGCGACATCGCCCTGGTGACGACGGCGGTGGCGCAGGGCGACCTGACACGGACGGTCACGGTCGAGGCGACGGGCGAACTGCTCGAACTGAAGCTGACCGTCAACACGATGGTCGAGCAGCTCTCCGCGTTCGCCGCCGAGGTGACCCGTGTGGCCCGCGAGGTGGGCACCGAGGGTCAGTTGGGCGGCCGGGCGCAGGCACGGGGCGTGTCGGGGGTCTGGAAGGACCTCACGGACAACGTCAACTTCATGGCGTCGAACCTCACCTCACAGGTGCGCAACATCGCCCAGGTCACCACGGCCGTCGCCAACGGCGACCTGAGCCAGAAGATCACCGTCGACGCCCGGGGCGAGATCCTGGAGCTGAAGTCGACGGTGAACACGATGGTGGACCAGCTCTCCGCGTTCGCCGACGAGGTCACCCGCGTGGCCCGCGAGGTCGGCACGGAGGGCAATCTGGGCGGCCGGGCTCAGGTGCGCGGTGTGTCCGGCGTGTGGAAGGACCTCACCGACAACGTCAACTTCATGGCGGACAACCTCACCTCTCAGGTGCGCAACATCGCCCTCGTGTCGACGGCGGTCGCCCAGGGCGACCTCGGCAAGAAGATCACGGTCGAGGCGAAGGGCGAGATCCTCGAACTGAAGTCGACCATCAACACGATGGTGGACCAGCTCTCCGCGTTCGCGGACGAGGTCACCCGCGTGGCCCGCGAGGTCGGCACGGAGGGAAACCTGGGCGGGCAGGCCCAGGTGCGCGGTGTGTCCGGCGTATGGAAGGACCTCACCGACAACGTCAACTTCATGGCCCTGAACCTCACCTCACAGGTGCGCAACATCGCCCAGGTCACCACGGCCGTCGCCAACGGCGACCTGTCCAAGATGATCACGGTGACGGCGCGTGGCGAGATCCTGGAGCTGAAGGACACCGTCAACACGATGGTGGAGCAGCTGCGCGCCTTCGCGGACGAGGTGACCCGCGTGGCCCGCGAGGTGGGCACGGACGGCCGGCTCGGCGGCCGTGCCCAGGTGCTCGGTGTGTCGGGCGTCTGGAAGGACCTCACCGACAACGTCAACTACATGGCCGACAACCTCACGGGGCAGGTCCGCAACATCGCGCAGGTCGCGACGGCGGTGGCCCAGGGCGATCTCTCCAAGAAGATCGACGTGGACGCGCGCGGCGAGATCCTGGAGCTGAAGACCACCATCAACACCATGGTGGACACGCTGTCCTCCTTCTCCTCCGAGGTCACCCGCGTGGCCCGCGAGGTCGGCTCCGAGGGGCAACTGGGCGGCCAGGCACGCGTCGAGGGTGTCTACGGCACGTGGAAGCGCCTGACGACGAACGTGAACGAACTCGCCCTGAACCTCACCACGCAGGTCCGCGCGATCGCCGAGGTCGCATCCGCCGTGGCGCAGGGCGACATGACCCGCTCCATCACCGTCGAGACCCGCGGCGAGGTCTCCGAGCTGAAGAACAACATCAACGTGATGGTCTCCAACCTCCGCGAGACCACCCGCGCCAAGGACTGGCTGGAGTCGAACCTCGCCCGTCTCGCGGGTCTGATGCAGGGCCACCGTGACCTGATGGAGGTCGCCGACCTCATCCTGCGCGAGCTGACCCCGCTGGTGAACGCCCAGTACGGCGCGTTCTTCCTGGCCGACCCGGAGGCCGGGGACGCCACGACGCTGCAGACTCCCCCGGTCAAGGGACTCGCCTTCATCGCCGGGTACGGCTCCGCGCAGGGCTCGGTCGTCGACACGGGCGCGATGCCCGCGCACGGCCTGGTGCGCCAGGCGGCCCTGGAGAAGAAGCGGATCCTCGTCGACGAGGTGCCGCCCGACTACATCAAGATCACTTCGGGGCTCGGGGACGCCGCACCGGCCAGCCTGGTGATCATCCCCATCCTCTTCGAGGACAAGCTGCTCGGCGTGATCGAGCTGGCCACGTTCTCCCGCTTCTCGGACGTGCACCTGGCGTTCTTCGACCAGTTCGTCAGCACCATCGGCGTCGCGATCAACACCATCATCGCCAACTCCCGTACGGAGTCCCTGCTCAGCGAGTCCCAGCGGCTCGCCACCCAGCTCCAGGACCGCTCGGACGAACTCCAGCTCCAGCAGGCGGAGTTGCAGCGTTCGAACGCGGAACTGGAGGAGAAGGCGGCGCTCCTGGCCACCTCGTCGCAGTACAAGTCGGAGTTCCTCGCGAACATGTCGCACGAGCTGCGCACCCCGCTGAACTCCCTGCTCATCCTCGCCCGGCTGCTCTCCGACAACCCCGACAGCCATCTCTCCGACCAGGAAGTGCAGTTCGCGACCACGATCCACCGCTCGGGCTCCGACCTCCTCCAGCTCATCAACGACATCCTCGACCTGTCGAAGATCGAGGCGGGCCGGATGGACGTACGCCCCAAGAAGCTCCCCCTCATCAAGGTCCTCGACTACGTCCACGCGACGTTCCGCCCGCTCACCCTCGACCGCGGGCTCGCCTTCGAGGTGTCGGTCGGCGAGGACGTGCCGCGCGAGATGTTCTCGGACGAGCAGCGGCTCCAGCAGATCCTGCGCAACCTCCTGTCGAACGCGGTCAAGTTCACCGCGAGCGGCGGCGTCGAGCTGCGCGTGAGCCGCGTCAAGAAGACCGGCGACCGGCTGCACGAGGGCGGCGACCGGCTCTGTTTCGCCGTCAAGGACACCGGCATCGGTATCCCGGCCGACCAGCTCCCCGCCATCTTCGAGGCGTTCCAGCAGGCCGACGGCACCACCAACCGCAAGTACGGCGGCACCGGCCTCGGCCTCTCCATCAGCCGCGAGATCGCCGGGCTCCTCGGCGGCCGCATCACCGCACAGAGCACCCCGGGCCAGGGCTCCACCTTCACGCTCTACGTTCCCGTGGTGCACCCCGGACACGGCCCGGCCGCCGCCGCGTACGCGGCGACCAGGTCACTCACGACCCCGGAGCCGCACGACGACCGCGTCGCGATGAACCCGCACACCTTCCACGAACAGAACGACAGCTGGCCGACTCCCACCAAGCTGGAGGAGTACAGGGAAGGCCCGGCCGGCCGCATATTGCGTGGGCGCCGCGTCCTGATCGTGGACGACGACATCCGCAACGTCTTCGCGCTCACGCACGTCCTGAGCCGCGTCGGCATGCCCGTCCTGTACGCGGAGAACGGCCGCGAAGGAATCGAGACCCTGGAGCGCAACCCCGACACCGACCTGATCCTGATGGACATCATGATGCCGGAGATGGACGGCTACGAAACCATCACCGCGATCCGCCGGACCCCCCGCTGGACGGGCCTTCCCATCATCGCGCTGACCGCCAAGGCGATGCCCGGCGACCGCGAGAAGGCCATCGAGCAGGGTGCCAGCGACTACGTACCCAAGCCCGTGGACGTCGACCAGCTCCTCACGGTCGCCTGCGCCCTCCTGGCCCCCGAGGGCGACGGCGCGGCGGAGCCGGACACGCCCACCACAGAGAAACCCGTTGCAGCGGAACCGACAGGCCCTCCCGGGGAGTCCGCCGTTCCGCCGACGACCGAGTGAGGCATGGTCACCATGAGCACCGAGGTCATGACCGACAACCGCGCGAGCATCCTCCTTGTCGATGACATGGAGGACAATCTGATGGCGCTGGAAGCCGTCCTGGGGTCACTCAACGAACCGCTGGTACGCGCCCGTTCGGGCGAGGAGGCGATGAAGGCGCTCTTGCGCCAACGATTCGCCGTGATCCTCCTGGACGTCCGCATGCCGGGGATGGACGGCTTCGAGACCGCGTCGAACATCAAGCGACTCGACCAGACCAAAGACGTGCCCATCATCTTCCTGACGGGCACCGACAACGACGCGGGCTATGCCTTCCGGGGCTATGCGACGGGCGCCGCGGACTATCTCACCAAGCCGTTCGACCCGTGGGTGCTGCGCGCCAAGGTCACCGTCTTCCTCGAACTGCACCGCAAGAACCAGCAGTTGGAGAAGATCCTGGCGCGCGAGCAGCAGCAGTTCGACGAACTGGCGGCCCGCCTCTCGGCGATCGAGGCGCACATGGCCGCCAGCAGTCTGAACGACGTACTCGAACTGCGCCACCATGTGACGCACATGGAGGAGCTGGTGAAGGAGATGCGGCGCGGGCGGGGTGCCTGACGCGAAGCGCCGAACACCCCGCCCGCACAAGTAGACGCGCAAGCAAACACGCAAGAAAGCAGAGGCTCAGGCCTCGCGCGACCCCGCGTACATCTCGTCGATCAGGTGCTGGTACTCGCGCTCGACGACCGGGCGCTTCAACTTCAGGCTAGGCGTCAGTTCGCCGTGCTCGATGTCCAGGTCGCGGGGCAGCAGCTTGAACTTCTTGACGGTCTGCCAGCGCTGCAGACCTTCGTTGAGCTGCTTCACATAGCCGTCGATGAGCTCGACGGTCGCCGGGGCAGCGACCACGTCGGCGTAGCTCTTGCCCTCCATGCCGTGGTCCTTGGCCCAGGCCAGGATGGCCGGCTCGTCGAGCGCGATCAGGGCGGCGCAGAAGTTCCGGTCGGCTCCGTGCACCAGGATGTTGGAGACGTACGGGCAGACGGCCTTGAACTGGCCCTCGACCTCGGCGGGCGCGATGTACTTGCCGCCGGATGTCTTGATCAGGTCCTTCTTGCGGTCGGTGATCCGCAGATAGCCGTCCGCGGAGAGCTCGCCGATGTCCCCGGTGTGGAACCACCCGTCGGACTCCAGGACCTCGGCCGTCTTCTCGGCGAGGCCGTGGTAGCCCTCCATGATGCCGGGGCCGCGCAGCAGGATCTCGCCGTCGTCGGCGATGCGGACCTCGGTGCCGGGCAGCGGCTTGCCGACGGTGCCGGTGCGGTAGGCCTCACCGGGGTTGACGAAGGACGCTGCCGAGGACTCCGTCAGGCCGTAGCCCTCCAGGATGTGGATGCCCGCGCCTGCGAAGAAGTAGCCGATGTCGGGCGCGAGCGCGGCCGAGCCGGAGACGGCGGCGCGCAGCCGGCCACCGAAGGCCTCCCGCAGCTTGGAGTAGACGAGCGCGTCGGCGACCTTGTGCTTGGCGCCGAGCCCGAAGGGCACCGATGCGGAGCCGGTCCTGCGGAAGTTGTCCTGGCTGACCTTCGCGTACTCGCGGGAGACCTCGGCCGCCCACAGGAAGATCTTGTACTTGGCGCCGCCGCCTGCGCGTGCCTTGGCCGCGACCCCGTTGTAGACCTTCTCGAAGATGCGCGGCACGGCGGCCATGTACGTCGGCTGCACCACCGGCAGGTTCTCGATGATCTTGTCGACGCGGCCGTCGACCGCGGTGACGTGCCCGAGCTCGATCTGCCCGGAGGTCAGCACCTTGCCGAAGACGTGGGCGAGCGGCAGCCACAGGTACTGCACGTCGTCCGGGCCGAGCAGGCCGGTCGAGGCGATGGCCTTGGCCATGTACGACCAGTTGTCCTGCGGCAGGCGCACGCCCTTGGGGCGGCCGGTGGTGCCGGAGGTGTAGATGATCGTGGCGAGCTGGTCCTTGGTGATCGCCGCGATCCGCTCCTTGACCGCCTCCGGGTTCTTCTCCAGATGGGCGGCGCCGCGTGCCTCCAGATCGGCGAGGGTGAGCACCCAGCCCTCGGGGTCGCCATCGGCGGGCCCCGCGCCCTCGGCGTCGATCACCACGACATGCCGGAGGTCGGGCAGCTCGGCGCGCTTCTCACGCGCCTTGGCGAGCTGCTCGGCGTTCTCGGCGATCAGCACCCGGCTGTCGGAGTCGGCCAGGATGTAGGTGGACTCCTCGGCGTTGGTCTGCGGATACACCGTGGTGGTGGCCGCGCCCGCGCAGAGGATGCCGAGGTCGGCGAGGATCCACTCGACGCGCGTGGACGAGGCGAGCGCCACGCGGTCCTCGGGGGCGAGGCCGAGCTCGATGAGGCCCGCGGCGATGGCGTAGACGCGCTCGGCGGCCTGCCCCCAGCTCAGCGACTTCCACTCGTCGGGCCCCTCGCCCGAGGCCGCTGGCACGGGATAGCGGTAGGCCTCGGCATCGGGCGTGGCCGCCACGCGCTCCAGGAAGAGGTGCGCCACGGACGGCGGACGGTTCTCGATCAAGGTCTGTGTGTCGCTCACGACATCCTCCGGACCCGCGACATGGCGGCGACTGGCTGGCGGCTGCTGGTCTTGTTTAACTTGCGAGTAACCTACGAGCAGTGATCAGAGTAGAGCGCTGAAGCCCAGTGCGTAAGGGGCTTCTGCCTGTCACTTCATACAAGAACGGGTCCGCCGCGCAAGAGCGCGACGGACCCGCTGAGATGCCTGCGTGACGCCCGTGACGGACGGGACGGCGGCTGAGGTGTGGGCTACTTCTTGGCCTTGCCCGGACCGCTGTCGTCACTGGAGAGCACCGCGATGAAGGCTTCCTGCGGCACCTCGACGGAGCCGACCATCTTCATGCGCTTCTTGCCCTCCTTCTGCTTCTCGAGCAGCTTGCGCTTACGCGAGATGTCACCGCCGTAGCACTTTGCGAGGACGTCCTTGCGGATGGCGCGGATGGTCTCGCGGGAGATGACCCGGGAGCCGATGGCCGCCTGGACGGGGATCTCGAAGGCCTGGCGCGGGATGAGCTCACGCAGCTTGGCCACGAGCCGCACACCGTACGCGTACGCGGCGTCCTTGTGGGTGACGGCGGAGAACGCGTCGACCCGGTCGCCGTGCAGCAGGATGTCGACCTTCACCAGATCGGCGGCCTGCTCTCCGGTGGGCTCGTAGTCCAGGGAGGCGTAACCACGGGTCTTGGACTTCAGCTGGTCGAAGAAGTCGAAGACGATCTCGGCGAGGGGGAGGGTGTAGCGGATCTCCACCCGGTCCTCGGAGAGGTAGTCCATGCCGAGGAGGGTGCCGCGGCGGGTCTGGCAGAGCTCCATGATCGCGCCGATGAACTCGCTGGGCGCGAGAAGCGTGGCACGTACGACGGGCTCGAAGACCTTGTCGATCTTGCCCTCGGGGAACTCGCTCGGGTTCGTGACCGTGTGCTCGGTGCCGTCCTCCATGTCCACGCGGTAGACCACGTTCGGAGCGGTGGCGATGAGGTCGAGCCCGAACTCGCGCTCGAGCCGCTCACGGATCACGTCGAGGTGCAGCAGACCCAGGAAGCCCACGCGGAAACCGAAGCCGAGAGCGGCCGACGTCTCCGGCTCGTAGACCAGCGCGGCGTCGTTGAGCTGCAGCTTGTCGAGGGCCTCGCGCAGGTCCGGGTACTCCGAGCCGTCCAGCGGATAGAGACCCGAGAACACCATCGGCTTGGGGTCCTTGTAGCCGCCGAGTGCCTCGGTCGCGCCCTTGTGCAGGGAGGTGATCGTGTCACCGACCTTGGACTGACGGACGTCCTTCACGCCGGTGATGATGTAGCCCACCTCGCCGACGCCGATGCCGTCGGCCGGGGTCATCTCGGGGGACGACACCCCGATCTCCAGCAGCTCGTGCGTGGCACCGGTGGACATCATCCGGATCCGCTCACGCTTGTTGAGCTGACCGTCGACGACACGGACGTACGTCACGACGCCCCGGTAGGAGTCGTACACCGAGTCGAAGATCATCGCGCGGGCGGGCGCGTCCGCGACGCCGACCGGCGGCGGGACCTCGGCGACGACCTTGTCGAGCAGCGCCTCGACGCCCATGCCGGTCTTCGCGGAGACCTTCAGCACGTCGGCCGGGTCGCAGCCGATGAGGTTGGCGAGCTCCTCGGAGAACTTCTCCGGCTGGGCGGCCGGCAAGTCGATCTTGTTGAGCACCGGAACGATCTTGAGGTCGTTCTCCATCGCCAAGTAGAGGTTGGCGAGAGTCTGCGCCTCGATGCCCTGCGCGGCGTCGACGAGGAGGACCGTGCCCTCACAGGCCGCGAGAGAGCGGGACACCTCGTACGTGAAGTCCACGTGACCCGGGGTGTCGATCATGTTGAGGATGTGGGTCTTGCTCTGCTCGGGGCCCTCCGTGGGGGCCCAGGGCAGACGCACCGCCTGGGACTTGATCGTGATGCCGCGCTCGCGCTCGATGTCCATGCGGTCGAGGTACTGAGCACGCATCTGCCGCTGCTCGACCACGCCGGTCAGCTGGAGCATGCGGTCGGCGAGCGTGGACTTGCCGTGGTCGATGTGCGCGATGATGCAGAAATTACGGATCAGAGCCGGGTCGGTACGGCTCGGCTCGGGCACATTTTTAGGGGTCGCGGGCACGCAGGGTCCTGTCTCTTGAGGCGCCTGTCGCCTCGGGTCGGATCTATACGTAGGTTCCATGGTCCCACGGGTGGGGCACTGGACCCGGTCTGGGCCGGTCCGAGCGGGGATCGGCCCCATGAGGGAGGGGAGCGCCGCCCGGATTGGGCCGGTCGGAGGGCGGCTGGTAATCTGGGCAGCTGTGTCTCCTGACCCTCTCGGTCCCTCGCGGTCCTGATGGCCCTGAGGCACGTGTCAAAGAAACTCATCTGCAGTACCTCTGCAGTACCTGAACCTGAAAAGGCTCTTTCGTGGCGAACATCAAGTCCCAGATCAAGCGGATCAAGACCAACGAGAAGGCGCGTCAGCGCAACAAGGCGGTCAAGTCTTCCCTGAAGACCGCGATCCGCAAGGCCCGCGAGGCCGTTGCCGCTGGTGACTCCCAGAAGGCCATCGAGGCGACGCGTGAGGCTTCGCGTCAGCTCGACAAGGCTGTCTCCAAGGGTGTCATCCACAAGAACCAGGCCGCCAACAAGAAGTCGGCGCTTGCTTCGAAGGTCGCGACCCTCCAGGGCTGAAACCCTTGCCCCGGCTCGCCGGGGCGCTGATCAATCCTCCCGCGAGGGTAATTCGAGCCCTCTACCTCGAATCGCGGACAGACCACGCAGTACGCCACGCTGCGACAATGCCCCCGGCCCACTCCGGGGGCATTGCTGTGTCCGGGGGCGGTTCTCTTCAGGGGCGCGTGGGCCCCTTAAGGGGCGCGGGGAACTGCGCGACCAGCCAGGGACGACCCGCGGATCGAGAACCGGCGGGTGTCGCGCAGGCGGCAGGTGTCGCGCAGGCAGCGGATGTCGTGCAGGCGGCAGATGTCATGTCCGCACAGTCTCAGCGACGCGACCTCGCCGCGCGGGCGATGGCGACGACGGCCTTCTCCAGGGCGTACTCAGGATCGTCGCCCCCGCCCTTGACGCCCGCGTCAGCATCGGCGCAGGCCCGCAGAGCCACCGCCACCCCGTCGGGAGACCACCCCCGCATCTGCTGCCGGACCCGGTCGATCTTCCAGGGCGGCATGCCCAGCTCACGGGCGAGGTCGGCGGGCCGACCGCCACGCGCGGAGGAGAGCTTCCCGATGGCCCGCACGGCCTGGGCAAGGGCGCTGGTGATCAGGACGGGGGCGACGCCGGTCGACAGGGACCAGCGCAACGCTTCGAGCGCCTCGGCGGCCCGCCCCTCCACGGCTCGGTCGGCCACGGTGAAGCTGGAGGCCTCGGCACGGCCCGTGTAATAGCGGCCGACGACCGCCTCGTCGATCGTGCCCTCGACGTCAGCCACCAGCTGGGACACCGCCGAAGCGAGCTCCCGCAGATCGCTGCCGATCGAGTCGACCAGGGCCTGGCACGCCTCGGGCGTGGCCGAACGGCCCAGGGTGCGGAACTCGCTGCGCACGAACGACAGCCGGTCCGAGGCCTTGGTCATCTTGGGGCAGGCGACCTCACGGGCACCCGCCTTGCGGGCGGCGTCGAGCAGACCCTTGCCCTTGGCTCCGCCCGCGTGCAGCAGGACGAGGGTGATCTCCTCGGCCGGCGACCCGAGATACGCCTTCACGTCCTTGATCGTGTCGGCCGACAGATCCTGCGCGTTGCGCACGATCACGACCTTGCGCTCGGCGAAGAGCGAGGGGCTGGTCAGCTCGGCGAGCGTGCCGGGCTGCAGCTGGTCGGACGTGAGGTCGCGCACGTCCGTGTCCGCGTCGGCGGCACGGGCGGCCGCGACCACCTGCTGCACGGCGCGGTCGAGGAGGAGGTCCTCCTGGCCCACGGCGAGCGTGAGAGGAGCGAGCGGGTCGGCGGTATCTGTCTTCCTGGCCATCGCGGTCAAGCATCCCACGCGGCACTGACAGCCCGTCCCGTACTGCCGGTTCCCGGGCGGCTCGCCGCGTATCGGAGAATGGGCAGGTGACCGACGTACGACATGTCCTGGTGCTGCCCGACCGCGATGCCGCGGAGGAAGTGGCCGAAGAACTCCCCGACCGTTTCGGCGTGCGCGAGCAGCCTCAACTCGTCCGTGACGCCCTGGCGGGCGAGGACGACGCCGAGGACGCCCAGTGGCTGGTCGTGGTCGAGGACCCCGAACGACGCCTCGACCGCACCGCGCTGGACGAACTGGCCGCGGAGCACGAGGGCTGGCTGGAGGCTCCCTAGGACGCCTAGGCCGGGGCGGGCCGGTCGGCCAGGTGGATCTGGCGGGTCAGCTCTTGGGCAGGACCTGGATGTCGAGGTCGATCGTGATGCTGGGTCCGACCGCCGCGATGCCGCGGGCGAGCATCGTCTGCCAGTTGATCGTGAAGTCGTCGCGGTGCAGCTCGGTGGAGGCGCGGCAGGCGACGCGGGTCTCACCCTCCAGGCCCTGGCCCACCCCGAGATACTCCGTCTCCAGCGTGACCGTGCGCGTCACGCCGTGCAGCGTCAGACCGCCCGTGATCGCCCAGCGGCTGCCGCCCTTGTGCACGAAGCGGTCGCTGTAGAACTCCATCGTCGGGAAACGCCCCACGTCGAGGAAGTCGCCGGACCGCAGGTGGTCGTCGCGCATCTGCACCGCGGTGTCGATGGAGGCGGCGTCGATGACGACATGCATCGCGGAGTCCTCCATCCGCTCCCCCAGCCGGATGGCACCCGCGAAGCTGTTGAACCGGCCGTGAATACGGGCAAGCCCGATGTGCCGCGCGGTGAAGGCGACCGAGGAGTGCAGGGGGTCGATCTCCCAGTCACCGGGCTCCGGCAGCGCCGGGGGCGGGGCGATCTGGAGCATGACGTCACCGAGCGAGGCGTGCGCGCTCTCCCCGACCGTGGCGTTCGCCCGGTACGGAGTGAACCCTTCCGCCGAGACCGCCAGGCGGTAGTCCCCGGCCGGAACGGTCGCGACGAACGAACCGAACGGATCAAGGCCCCCACCGACGACCTTGCGCCCCATGGCATCGCTGACCGCGAACTCCGCGTGCCGCACGGGCTCATTGACCGGGTCGAGCACCCGGCAGCTGAGCACTCCCGCACTGGGCGGAACCGCCACGGCGGACAAGGGACCACCGGCCCGACCAGCCCGCCCTGCCCTGCCGGCCGGGCCGACCCGGCCTGCCCCACCCGCTCTTCCTGCCCCACCAACTCGATTCGTCCGACCGGCTCGGTTCGTACGGTCTCCCAGCCAACGGCCGAACATCTGCGACATACCCCCGCGCACCTTGACAACTCCTGTCCCGAAGAGGCATTCGATCACCGTTGCGGCATTCGATGCAACACGAACCCACTTCGCTGGAATGCTGCGCTAGCGCTTGAAGTGTCACGAGTAGCCCGAATTAATCACCGAGAGGGGCGAGAGAGGGAGAAGCAGGGGGAGCAGAGGGAGCAGGGGGAGGGATACAGGAGGGGGATCAGGAGAGGGATCGGGCGGGGGATCAGGCGGGGGGGGCGGTACGAGCCCGTCCGCTACGGCGGCCGCGTGGCCACCTCCAGGACCGGAGCCGTCCCGTCCGCCGACTCGGCCGCTGATCCGCCGGTCGGCCTGCCAGTCGATCCGCCGGTCGGTCCGCCGGTCGGTCCGATGACCGCGATCGAGCCGTCCGTGTCTGTCCGGAACACCTCCGCTCCCCCGGCCCGCAGCGCCGCGACCGTACGGGGTGCCGGGTGCCCGTACGAGTTGTCTCTTCCCGAACTGATGAGGGCGAGGCGCGGCGCGGTCCGCCGCAGGAGCCCGGGGTCCTGATAGGCCGAGCCGTGATGGGCGACCTTCAAGACGTCCACGGGTGGCAGCGCCGCCACGGCCGGTGTGCGCAACAAGGCTCGTTGGGCGGGCGGTTCGAGATCGCCGAGCAGGAGCAGCGTCACGCCCTGGACGCGTGCGAGCAGGGTGACGCTGGCGTCGTTCGGACCATCGGGGGTCGGCATCCGGCCCGAGCCCTCCGCCGTAGGCCAGAGCACCTGCCATTCGAGTACGCCACCACCCGCACGGCGCCGCTCCCCCGCCACGGCCCGGCTCACCGGAATCCGTTGGGCGGCCGCCTGTTCTCGTACGAACCGTGCCTGCCCGGACGGCTCTTGATAGCCCGTCGTCTGGATCGCCCCGACCGAACGCCCCCGCAGCACACCCGGCAGCCCCGCCACATGATCGGCATGGAAGTGGGTCAGCAGCACGAGCGGCACACGGGTCACGCCGAGCGAACTCAGACATCGGTCCACGAGCACCGGATCGGGCCCCGCGTCGACGACGACCCCCGCCCCGTCACCCGCGGCGAGCACGGTGGCATCCCCCTGGCCCACATCACACATCGCGAACCGCCAGCCCGGCGGCGGCCAACCCGCGATCACCCTGGTGAGGGGCGGGGGTTGCACGATCGCCAGGAGGAGCAACAGGGCGCAGGCCGCACTGAGCCAGGGGTACCTGACGAGCCTGCGGCCGACCAGGACCACGCCGACCGTGGCGAGGGCGAGCAGCAGACCGCCACGCCAGCCGCCGGGCCAGTCGACGCCGCTGCCGGGCAGCGCCGCGCCCGTGCGGGCGATGTCCGCGATCCACGAGGTGGGCCAACTCGCACACCAGGCAAGGCATTTGGCGACCGGCATCGCCAAAGGTGCCGTCGCGAGCGTGGCGAAACCGAGGACCGTGGCGGGCGCGACGGCCACCTCCGCGAGGAGGTTGCAGGGCACCGCCACCAGGCTCACCCGTGCCGCGAGGACGGCGACGACGGGCGCGCACACCGCCTGCGCGGCAGCCGCGGCGGCCAGCGCCTCGGCCAGGCGCGGGGGAACCCGGCGTCTTTGCAGGGCGACGCTCCATCTGGGCGCGAGGGTGAGAAGGGCACCGGTGGCGAGCACAGAGAGCAGAAAGCCGGGGCTGCGGGCCAGCCACGGGTCGTACAGGACGAGCAGCAGCACGGCGGCGGCCAGGGCCGGGATCAGCGAACGGCGCCGTCCTGTGCCGATGGCGAGCAGCGCGATCAGCCCGCAGGCCGCGGCCCGCAGCACACTCGGGTCCGGTCGGCAGACGATGACGAAGCCGAGGGTGAGAGCACCACCGATCAGCGCGGTCGCCCGCAGCGGAATCCCCAACCGTGGGGCGAGACCACGCCGTTCGGCACGCTGAGCAAGGCCTGGCGGGCCGATGAGCAGGGCGAGGACGATGGTGAGATTGGCGCCGCTGACAGCGAGGAGGTGCGTCAGGTCGGTCGCCCTGAACGCCTCCTCCAGCTCGGGCGGCACGCGGGAGGTGTCCCCGACCACTAGGCCGGGCAACAGCGCCCTGGCATCGGGCGGCAACCCGTCCGTGGCCTCCCGCAACCCGCCCCGCAGCCGCCCCGCCAGGCGCTGCGGCCCTGACGGCGCCTCGATCACCCGCGGCGCCTGCCCTCCCTCCACTCGGAGCACTGCCGCTACGCGGTCGCCCTCCGGTAAGGGAGGCGCGAGGCCGGCCCGGAGGCGAAGCCGGGTCGAGGGCAGGATCGCGAGCCAGCGTGCCCTGGACCAAGGTCCTGCGGAATCCACGCCACCTGCTCCGCCCTCACGTCCGCTCCCGTCACTCGCCCTCTCCCCCTCCCGCTTCCCCTCCCACCCGTCCTCCCGCTCCCCCTCCCCGGCGAAGACCAGGACCGGAGTGCGGGTCACGGAGGTCCTGCCGTCCGCCGACGTGACCCGGACGATCTCCGCGTCCAACATGACGGAGGGTGGCACGGCGTGGGCTCCCGTGACCCGGGGCCTGGTGAGCCGGGGGTCGGAGGTGACCTCCAACTCGACCTCCGCTTCGGCATAGTGACGAGCCAGGGCAGGGACCGGCCCCCGGTGCAGGTCGGCCCCGTGCAGCGCCGCGGAGCCCGCGCCCGCCGCGGAACAGAGGAGAACTGCCGCCACCGAGACCCGCCGCCAGGGCTGCCGCCACCCCGGGGGCTGAGCCGGATCAGGTGCATCCTGCCGCGCTCCACCCGCCGGGTACGCCCGCGCCCTCCGCACCGGCTGTACCGGCCGCACCGTCCCTACCGGGTGCGCCCGCACCGTCCATGCCACCAACAGGGCACCGGCCACCACCACACAAACGACCACGGCCGCGATCACCCACCGGGGCGGGGCATCCAGCGCCAGGGCCGCCGTCCCCCACGCCGCGAGGGCGGGCGGCACGAGGCGCAGGTCCAGTGGGCCTTCCTGGCGGGGGTGGGCGCCCCCGAGTCGACGCCCGGACAGGGCGCGAACGGCGGGGTCGGGCGGGCCCATTGAGTCTCCGGGCACCACGGCCGTCTGCCTCCGCGACCTCATGGCCGCACGAGATTCTGCAGGTCGGCATAGCGCCTGTCACCGATTCCATTGACCTCGCGCAGCTCATCCACCGAGCGGAAGCCGCCGTGTTCCGTGCGGTAGTCGATGATGTGCTGGGCCAGCACGGGGCCCACACCCGGCAGTTCGTCGAGCTGCTCGGCGGTGGCCGTGTTGAGGCCGACCGGGGCGGCAGGACTCGCTCCTGTCGGCCCTGCGGCCGCGCCGGCGCCAGGCGTCGCCGGAGCCGATGGAACCGCCGGTGCGCCGACCACCACCTGTTCGCCATCGATGAGCAGGCGGGCCCGGTTGAGGCCGTCCGTGTCCGCGCCGGGGCGCACCCCGCCGGCGGCCTTCAGCGCGTCGGCGACCCGGGAACCCGCGGGCAGCCGCAGGATTCCAGGGCTGCGGACCTTCCCGCTGACGTCCACGACGACCCCGCCAGCGCTCGCACCGGGCGCACCGCCCGTGCCGGCTGCCGGCCGGCCGCCAGCCTCCGGAGGGGGCGGGGATCCCGGGGACGGAGACGGCTCAGCGCCCCGATCGGGCGCCGCCCCGACCACGTCCGGCGCCCGCACCGGCTGCGTCCGCCCCGCCCAGAAGTGCTGGGCGGCGAACACCGCGGCCAGGACGAGAACCACCGCGAGCGCGACCAGGCTGCGCCGCTCAAGGCCACACCGCAGCTGCAGCCACAACGGCAACCGCTCCCGCACAGCAAGCCCCACCCGCCCCCGCAGGGGCGACACCAACGCACCTCCGCCCACTCCGCCTGCTCCACCTGCTCCACCTGCTCCACCTGCGGACGCCCCCGACTGCTGGGACTGGGCTTGAGGAAGGGGCTGGGGCAGGGGCCGGGGTTGCGGCTGCGGCTGCGGCTGCGGCTGCGGCTGCGCTGGAGTCTGCGTCTGAGGCCGGTGCTGAGCTAGGGCCTGAGGCTGGTGCTGGGCTCGGGGCTGGGGTTGGTGCTGGGCTCGGGCCTGGGGCTGGGCCTGCACCCGGGCTTGAGGCAGAGCTTGAGCCCGGGTCTGAGGCTGGGCCTGCACCCGGGCCTGAGCCAGAGCTTGGGCCCGGGTCTGAGGCTGGGCTTGAGCTGGGGGCCAAGCCTGCGCTTGGGGTCGGGAGTGCTCCTGAGTCCGACCCTGCAACACGGCCTGAGATCCCATCCCAGCCTGCGGCTGCGGCTGCGGTACTGGAAGGGCCCCCGCCTCCGACACCGACCGCGACCCCGGCCCCACCCCGGACCGCCGCACAACCCGTGATTGCCGCCCGGCCTGCGGCTGCGTAGCGACGAAAGGCTCCCGCTCCGGCGACGCTGGAGCAACCTCCGCCCGCGATACCGACCGCGCCCCCAGCCCAGACTGCCGCACGGCCTGCGGCTGCGGCCTCAGCCCGGCCCGCCGTCGCACAGCCTCCAATCGCCCCGCGATCTCCGACTGTCGCGAATCCGACCAAGGTGACTGCGCGTCCTGCCGCTGCTCCTCCTGCCGCAGGTCCTGCAGCACAGCCTGCGCTCGCCCCACGACCTCCCGCTGCCCCGCGACCTCCGGCTGCCCCACAACTTCCGGCCGCCCCGCAACTTCCGGATGCCGCACCGCCTGCGGCCGCGTCACCGGCCGAGAGCGCCCCACAGCATCCGGCACTGGCGGACGCCACCGCACGGCCTGCCCCTGCGACTGCACAGCGGCCTGCGGCTGGGACAGCGGCTGCGACCCGGAAGCCGACGCCGTCCCCGTTCCGGACCCCGGCGCGACGCCCTCCACGCCCTCCACACCTCGCACATCCGGCGGCGGCGCTCCCGACCTCAATCCGCTCTCGGCACCCGGCCGTTCAGGCTCGGCGAACAGCGTCTCCGCGCGCTGGCGCAGCGCCTGTGCCCTGGCCCGTGCCTCCGCCGAAGCGTGTCCGCGACGGAGCGCCCGCCTGCGGGCATGGCCGTATCGCTCGCGACCGGCAGGAGAGGAGCCGCCGGGAGCGCGGCCGGCAGTAGCGCGAGTGCCCGAAGCGCGGCCGTCGGATCCGGGGCCTCGCCCGGGTCCACTCGTCGCGGCAGGTGTCCGTGAAAGTGATCGAAGTTCCATGCCGACGACGCTAGAGACCCCGGCAGAACTATGTTGATCTTGGTCAAATCCCGTGGATTACCCACCAGTTGTGGATAACTCCGTCACCCACAAGCCCGCCCTGCCCCCGCACCCAGCACCCGGCACCCGGCACCCGGCACCACCTCACCAGGGCGAAACCACAGCCCCCAACAACCCCGGCCCCGTATGCGCCCCGATCACCGCACCGACCTCGCTGACATGCAGCTCCGCAAGGCCCGGCACCCTGTCCCTGAGCCGGTCCGCCAGGGTCGATGCGCGTTCCGGCGCCGCCAGGTGATGCACCGCGATGTCGACGCGGTGGGTCCCGGCTCGCTCGATCACGATCTCCTCCAGCCTCGCGATCGCCTTGGACGCCGTCCGCACCTTCTCCAGCATCTCGATCCGCCCGCCATCCAGCTGGAGCAGTGGCTTCACCGCGAGCGCCGAGCCCAACAGCGCCTGCGCGGCGCCGATCCGGCCGCCCCGGCGCAGATAGTCCAGCGTGTCGACGTAGAAGTAAGCGGACGTGTTCGCGGCCCGCTTCTCCGCCGCGGTCACCGCCTCGTCCACCGAGCCTCCGGACTCGGCGGCCTCCGCCGCCGCGAGCGCGCAGAAGCCAAGGGCCATCGCGACCATTCCGGTGTCCACCACCCGCACCGGCACCGGCGCGTCCTTCGCCGCGAGGACGGCCGCGTCGTACGTGCCCGAGAACTCGGCGGACAGATGCAGCGAGACGATGGCCGTCGCGCCCGACTCCGCGACCTTGCGATAGGTCTCCGCGAAGAGTTCCGGGCTCGGCCGCGATGTGGTCACAGAGCGGCGTTTCTGCAGCGCCAGAGCGAGGGAGCGGGCGGAGATCTCGGTGCCCTCTTCGAGTGCCTGGTCACCGAGGACCACGGTCAGGGGTACCGACGTGATGCCGTGCCGCTCCATCGTCCGCTGCGGCAGATAGGCCGTTGAATCCGTGACGATCGCGACATGACGGGACATGCGGTGGAGATTACCTGCCTGGGCCCGACGACGGCAGCCCGACCCCGTGCGGGTCAGTCTGCCAGTCGCGCTCCCGGCCGTGCCAGGTCACCCGCCCGCTCACGTCGTGCTCTCGGGCCTGGCCTGCTTCTCCCAGGGGTATGAGGGCCGCGCCGTCGGTGGCGTGATGGCGGGCCGCTCCGGCTCGTCCGCCGACCCGGACGGCTTCGGCCGCTCGGGCCGCCCCGGCTGCTCGGACGGCTCCGTCCACGTCTGTTCCGCACCCTTGCCCGCGTCCGCCGCCGGCTCGGGCTCGGGCCACGCGGCGGGTGTCTGCGTGGGCGCAGGCTCCTTCGTCCAGTGCCGCAGCGCGCCCGCCTCCAGGTCGATCTGCGTGCTCAGCGAGTCCAGGTCGTCGTCCGCGAACCGGTGGGCGCGGTCGCGCGCGGACCACCGCAGCGAGTCCGCCGACTTGGTGATCTGCTCCGTACGCTCCCGCAGCGCGGGGAGCCGCTGGGCGAGGGCCGCCTTGTCCGGGTCCCGCTCAAGGCGTCGCAGCTCGTCGTCCAGCTCGTGGCCGTGCGCGCTGAGCCGCTCGAAGAGCCCCAGGGACTCCTTCAGAGAGGCGTCCTCGGCCACTCCCGCCTGCAGGGCGTCCTGCGTGGCCCGCATCGACGTACGCAACCTGAGCCGCAGCTGGGCCAGTTCGGCGGCCGTGCCCACCTGCGCGAAGCTCCTCGCGCGCAGCGTCGTGTCCTCGACCGACCGGCGCGCCTGCGAGATCGTCCGGTCCACGCCGCGCTTGGCGGCACCGATCGCCTTCACCGTCATGTACGCACCAAAGATCACGAACAGCAACACGAGCAGCGCCACGATCACGCCCACGGCTTCCATGACGCTCCCCTCAGGTCCTGCGGCGGGTTCCGCACCGACTCTTCAACGGTAAACGCAAAGGGCAGGCGGAGGGTTCCAGCGGAACCCCCAACCTGCCCGTAGGGGACTACCCTCATGCCCCCTCGCGCGACTCTCCCGCGATTAGGCCGGGACGATGTTCACCAGCTTCGGTGCCCGCACGATGACCTTGCGGATCCCGGCGCCGTCCAGCGCGGCCAGCACCCTCTCGTCACCCAGGGCCACCTTCTCCAGCTCCTCGTCCGAGATCGACGGGGAGACCTCCAGGCGCGCCCTGACCTTGCCCTTGATCTGCACGACGCAGGTCACGGTCTCGTCCACGACGTACGCCGGGTCGGCCACGGGGAAGTCCTGGTGGACGACCGAATCGCCGTGGCCCAGCTTGCGCCACAGCTCCTCGCCGACGTGCGGGGCCAGCGGGGCGATCAGCAGCACCAGGCGCTCGGCGACCGAGCGCGGCAGCGTGCCGCCCTCCTTGGTCAGGTAGTTGTTCAGCTCGGTGATCTTGGCGATGGCGGTGTTGAACCGCATGCCTTCCAGGTCCTGGCGCACGCCGTCGATCGCCTTGTGCAGGGCGCGCAGCGTGCCCTCGGCGACGTCGGACTCCGCGACGTCCGCGACCGTGACCTCGCCGGTCGACTCGTCGACGATCAGACGCCACATGCGCTGCAGCAGGCGGTACTGGCCGACGACCGCGCGCGTGTCCCACGGGCGCGAGACGTCCAGCGGGCCCATCGCCATCTCGTACAGGCGCAGGGTGTCCGCGCCGTACTCCTCGCAGATCTCGTCCGGAGTGACGGCGTTCTTCAGGGACTTGCCCATCTTGCCCAGCTCGCGCTTGACCGGCTCGCCCTCGAAGAAGTACTGGCCGTCGCGCTCCTCGACCTCGGTGGCCTGGACCGGGAAACCGCGGCTGTCGCGGTACACGTAGGCCTGGATCATGCCCTGGTTGAACAGCTTGTGGAACGGCTCGGCGGACGAGATGTGCCCCAGGTCGAACAGCATCTTCGACCAGAAGCGGGCGTACAGCAGGTGCAGCACCGCGTGCTCGGCGCCGCCCACGTACAGGTCGACGCCACCCGTCGGCTGGCCCTCGCGCGGGCCCATCCAGTACTGCTCGACGGCCGGGTCGACCAGCTTCTGGTCGTTGTGCGGGTCCAGGTAGCGCAGCTCGTACCAGCAGGAACCGGCCCAGTTGGGCATGGTGTTGGTCTCGCGGCGGTACTTCTTGGGTCCGTCGCCCAGGTCCAGGGTGACGTTGACCCAGTCCTCGTTGCGGGACAGCGGCGTCTCCGGGGAGGTGTCCGCGTCGTCCGGGTCGAAGGTGCGCGGGGAGTAGTCGTCGACCTCCGGCAGCTCCAGGGGCAGCATCGACTCGGGCAGCGAGTGGGCGATGCCGTCCTCGTCGTAGACGATCGGGAAGGGCTCGCCCCAGTAGCGCTGGCGGCTGAACAGCCAGTCACGCAGGCGGAAGTTGACGGTGCCCTCGCCGATGCCCTTGCGGGCCATCCACTCCGTGATGCGCGCCTTGGCGTCGACGACGCCCAGGCCGTCCAGGGAGATGCCCTCTCCGGAGGAGTTGACCAGCTTCGCGTCGTACGAACCGAACGCGTCCTCCCACGTGGAGGCGTCGGTCCCACGGTCGTCCGAGGGCTCGACCACGCACCGCATGGGCAGCTCGAAGGCGCGCGCGAAGGCGAAGTCACGGCTGTCGTGCGCCGGGACGGCCATGATCGCGCCGGTGCCGTAGCCCATCAGTACGTAGTCGGCGATGAAGACCGGGACCTGCTCGCCGCTGACCGGGTTGGTGGCATAGACGCCGGTGAAGACGCCGGTCTTCTCCTTGGCGTCGGCCTGGCGCTCCACGTCGGACTTGGAGGCGGCGAACGCGCGGTACTTGGCGACGGCCTCGGCCGGCGTCGCGTGCCCGCCGGTCCACACGTCATGGGTACCCTCGGGCCAGGCGGCCGGGGTCATCTTGTCGACCAGCTCGTGCTCGGGCGCCAGGACCATGTAGGTCGCGCCGAACAGGGTGTCCTGACGGGTGGTGAAGACGGTGATGGCCTCGTCGCCGGAGCCGACCGGGAAGTCGACGCGGGCGCCTTCGGAGCGGCCGATCCAGTTGCGCTGCTGCAGCTTGATGGCCTCGGGCCAGTCCAGGCCGTCCAGGTCGTCCAGCAGGCGGTCCGCGTAGGCCGTGATGCGCATGTTCCACTGGCGCAGCTTGGCCTTGAAGACGGGGAAGTTGCCTCGCTCGGAGCGGCCGTCGGCGGTGACCTCCTCGTTCGCCAGGACGGTGCCCAGGCCGGGACACCAGTTGACGGGGGCGTCGGAGGCGTACGCCAGGCGGTACTCGCTCAGCAGGTCGGCGCGCTCCTGGGTGGTCAGCTGGTGCCACGCGCGCGTGGAGTTCGGTACGGCACGCTCACCGCTCTCGAACTGGGCGACCAGGGCGGCGATCGGACGCGCCTTCTGCGCGTCCTCGTCGTACCAGGAGTTGAAGATCTGGACGAAGATCCACTGGGTCCACTTGTAGTAGTCCGGGTCGATCGTCGCGAAGGAGCGGCGCTTGTCGTGGCCCAGGCCCAGACCGCGCAGCTGCGACTTCATGTTCTCGATGTTGGCCTCGGTGGAGACCCGGGGGTGCGTGCCCGTCTGTACGGCGTACTGCTCGGCGGGCAGGCCGAAGGCGTCGAAGCCCAGGGTGTGCAGGACGTTGTGGCCCGTCATGCGCTGGAAGCGCGCGTAGACGTCGGTGGCGATGTACCCCAGGGGATGGCCGACGTGCAGGCCCGCGCCGGAGGGGTACGGGAACATGTCCATGATGAACTGCTTGGGCTTGGCGACCAGCGCGGCCTGCACGGCCGACCCGTCGGCGGCCACGGCCAGGTCGCCGCTCGGGTTCGGCGCCTCGTACGTGCCGTTCGCGTCCCAGAAGTCCTGCCAGCGTGCCTCGATGTCGGCGGCCAGGGCGGCCGTGTAGCGGTGCGGTGCGGCCACCTCGGAGGCGGCAGCAGAATTCGTCTCGCTCATGATCCTCAAAGCTCCATCGATCGTCTCTGCCTGCGGAAATGACCGTCCCGGCCAAATGAAAAATCCCCTCACACAGGAGGGGACGCCGCGCCGATGCCGACCGCGATTTTCCGGCGGTCGGGACTGATCAGCGCGGCCCGCTAAGCAGAAGGCGTACGGCACGCATGGCGTCAGGGTACCGCAGGGCTTGCGCGGCTCGCGACGAGGTTCCACCGCGCCGCACTGCGCCGCTCCGTGCTCCACCGGAGGCGCGGAACCCGACCTTTGGCCAAGGGTTACTCCGCGTACCGACCTCTATCGGGGCAACACCAAGATCGCATCGCGTTTAGATAACAACGCAATAACTCAAACCTCGTACTCACTGGTATGCGGCCACTTAGCATGCGGCGATCGAGCCATTTCGGAGTCGCCCCCATGAACCCTCTGAATCCGCGTCGCAAGAGCCGCACCAACCGCTCCACCCGCAAGAGCCGTTCGTACACAGCCTTCCCCGAACCGAGCAGAACCACGCGCGGAGTCCTGACAACCGCCGCGCTGCTGCTGATACCCCTGCTCGTCGTCCTCGGGAGCGACGCCTTCCGCGCCGCCCTCGACTTCACCACCGGCGTCCTGTCCCTGGTCTCCCTGACCGCCGCCGTCGTCTGGGGCCTGGTCGCTTCGGACCGGCTCTTCCTGCACTCACGTCAGCGACTGCTCGCCCAGGCCGTGCACCGGGCCACAGCCGTCGCGTCCATCGGTTTCCTTCTGCTGCACGTCAGCGTCAAACTCGCGCTCGACCACGTGTCGCCGGTCGGGGCCCTGATCCCCTTCGGGCTCGGCTTCTCCGGCAGCGACGGGCTCATCGGCCTCGGCTCGCTCGCCGGGCTCCTCATGGTGGTCACAGGCGTCACCGGGGCCCTGCGCAGCGCGTTCGCGTCCCCGGTCCAGGTCGCGTCGCGCTGGCGCGCGCTGCACATGCTCGCCTACCCCGCCTGGTGTTCGGCCCTGATCCACGGCCTGTACGCGGGACGCGCGCCCAAGCCGTGGGTGATCGCCCTGTACTGCCTCTGCCTGGTCGCCGTCGCGGGTGCGGTCGCGTTGCGCGCGGCCCCGCTCCCGATCAAACGGAAGGTGGCCGCCCGGATCCTGGTACTGCTCGAACCGGAGAGCAGAGCCCGCAACCGGGAGCCCGCCCGCCGGGACACCGCCGAGTCCCCGCTCCCCGGCACGGCCGCCGCTCCTGGCCGCGCCCCCGAAGCCGCCTCCGACCCGCCCCCGGTGGTCGGCATCGCCGCGGCCTACCGCGTCCTCGCCTCCACCAACCAGCCCACGGAGGTCGTCTCCAGCACCGACCCCCCGCCGCCCCGCTGGCCGGCCCCGTCCCCGCCTCCCCCGGCCGAGGCCCCTCACATCCCGTACGACCCGCCGTACGACACCCACTCCACGGCGTACGGCTTCGAGGACACCTCCTACCGCTCCCACGACACCGCGTACGACCCGCCGCCGTACGACCCGCCGTACGACGCGGCCCACAACCCTCCGTACGAGGCGCCGTACCAAGCCCCGTACGACAGCGGCCCCGCCACCGAACCGCTGCCCAACACCTTCCAGGCGCCGAGCTCGGGCGAGCCCTGGAACGCCGCCACCGGAGGCCCCAAGTGAACGCGTCGCTGCCCGACGTCCCCGAAGTCCGCGTCGTCGGGCTTCCGCTCCTGACCTCGGGCTTCGACCTGGTCGAGCGCCTGGACCTGGCGATGCACCTGAAGGTGCACGGCCCGCTCGAACCCATGGCGGGCGAGTCCCTCGCAGGCCTCTCCGAGGCCATCTCGCTGCGCGGCAGGGGCGGCGCCGGCTTCCCCTTCGCCAAGAAGCTGCGCGCGGTCGCCGACGCGGCGATACGCCGCGGCGTGCGCCCCGTGGTCGTCGTCAACGGCAGCGAGGACGAACCCGCCTGCCGCAAGGACACCGTCCTGATCAACCGCGCACCGCACCTCATCCTCGACGGCGCCCTCCTTGCCGCCGAGGCCCTGGGGGCGCGCACCCTCGTCGTGGGTGTGACCCGGGACTCCACCGAGGCCTCGATGCTCGCGGCGCTCGCCGAGCGCGGCCTGACCAACCGGCGCGGATCGAGCATCCGCGCGCGCGTGCAGCGCAATCCGGTGCGCATGGTGACCGGCGAGTCATCGGCCCTGGTGCGCTCGGCGGACGGCGGCCCTCCCATGCCGCCGGGCCGCAAGGTGCGCACCTCCGACTCCGGAGTGGGCGGGGCGCCCACGCTGCTGTCCAACGCGGAGACCTTCGCCCAGCTCGCGGTCGCCGCCCGGATCGGCGCCGACCGCTACTGCCGCACCGGCCTGCGGGAGGAGCCCGGCACGGTGCTGCTCACCGTCTCCGGAGCCGTCGCCCGGCCCATGGTGGTCGAGGTGCCCACGGGAGTGCCCCTGCGGTACGTCCTGCAGCTGGCCGGTGCGCCGCCGCTCCCCCAGGGTGTCCTGACGGGCGGCTATCACGGCAAGTGGCTCGACGCGATCACCGCTCATGACGCGGTCGTCTCACGCGCCTCCCTGGAGGCCTGCGGCGGCGCGCTCGGCGCGGGCGCGATCCTGCCGATCGGCCCCGGCACCTGCCCACTGGGGGAGGCGCTGCACGTGGCGAACTGGCTGGCCTCAGAGAGCGCGGGACAGTGCGGCCCCTGCTATCTGGGCCTTCCGGCGGCGGCCCGCGGTCTCGCCGACGTCCTGGACGGCGGTGGCCCCACCGCCCTGGAGGCGCTGCGCGAGGTGACACGGGCCGTGAAGCGGCGCGGCGCCTGCAAACACCCCGACGGCACGGCGGCCTTCATCGAGTCCACGATCACGGCGTTCACGGACGATCTCGCCGCGCACGTCCTGGGCGGCGGCTGCGGCCGCCCCGTGGAGGGCGTCCTGCCGCTCCAGCAGGAGGTCTCGCAGGCCGAGGCCCCCAGTGGCCGCAGGCTCGCCGTCGACTGGACGCTCTGCCAGGGCCACGGGCTGTGCGCGGACATCATCCCCGAGCTGATCCAGCTGGGCCCCGACGGCTTCCCCGGCGTAGCGGAGGCGCCCGTACCGCGGTACTCCGAAGCGCGTGCCACGCGTGCCGTACGCCGCTGCCCCGCGCTCGCGCTGCGCATCGAGGAGGACCCGTCCGCGCCCTCGCCGCGCACGGCGCTGCCGCTCGCGCTCCCGCCAGGCCGTGGCCGGGGCCGCAGGGCGCTCGGCAGCGGACGGCAATGACTGACTGAGGACCTGGCGGGGCCCATCGGGGTCCCGCCAGGAGACACCCGGCAGGACACACGAAAGCGGGCCACCCGATCCGGGTGGCCCGCTCTCATCTTCTGTGGAGCTAAGGAGAATTGAACTCCTGACCTCCTGCATGCCATGCAGGCGCTCTACCAACTGAGCTATAGCCCCTTGCCTGTCCGCCCGGTTCCCCCGGCGGCTCCGCCAACATTACACGCTCCTCCCCGTGCTCCACCAAATCGTTTCCGGTCTGTACGGATACGGCCGGTACTGTCAGCCTTCGTGACCGTGATCGCGCTTGTCGGCGCCCTTGTCGGCGCCCGCCGCCGAGTGCCCCTCGCCGCCGGGGCGTGCCTGCTCTCCTTCACGGCCTTCTGGATCGCGCAGCGCGCCGCGGACGTCTCGATGATCGACTTGATGGTCTACCGCGCCGAGGGCGAGACCGTGCGCGCGGGCGGCGACCTCTACGCGCTGCGCACCACCGAGGCCCATCTGCCCACCACCTACCCGCCGTTCGCCGCCCTGCTGTTCACGCCGCTGACACTCCTGGACACGGCGGACATGCGCACGCTGGCGACGCTGGGGAACCTGCTCCTCCTGGTGGCCTTCACGCATCTCGCCCTCCGTCTCGTCGGGCCCGTACCGACCGCGGGGGGCGTCGGCCACGCGCGCGTGGAGACCGCCCTGTGGGTGTCGGCCCTCGCGGTCTGGGCCGAGCCGGTGTGGACGACCCTTCGGTACGGCCAGATCAATCTGCTGCTCGCCGTCCTGGTCCTGTGGGACCTGTCACGGCGCCCAGGCCACCCCTGGGCCGGCGTGGGCATCGGCATCGCGGCGGCGATCAAGCTCACGCCCGCGCTCTTCGCGGTGTTCCTGCTGCTCACCGGCGCCGCCGAGGCCGTACGGCGCGGGCCTTGGCGCGCACCGGCGCGGCACGCGTGCGTGGCGGCCGCCTCGTTCGCCGGCGCGACGCTGCTCGCGGCCGCCGTCCTGCCCTACGACTCCCGGCGCTTCTGGACCCGCATGGTCTTCGAGGCGGGCCGGGTAGGGCTCCCCGAGGACACCGCGAACCAGTCGCTGCGCGGGGTCATCGCGCGGCTCCTGCACACCGATGAGCCCGGCATCCGGTGGGCCCTGACCGCGGCGGCGGTCGGCGTGCTCGGTCTCGCGGTCGCGGTGCACGCCGCGCTGCGCGGGGAGCGCGCCCGCGCTGCGGTGTCCTGCGCGGCGACGGCGCTCCTGGTCAGCCCGGTGTCGTGGTCGCACCACTGGGTGTGGTGCGTGCCGATGGCGCTGCTCGTGTGGACGGACGCGCTGCGCCGGGGCGGCCTGGCTCGGTGGGCGGCCACGGGCGCAGTGGTCCTCGTCTTCTGTTCGTACGCCCTGTGGTGGGTTCCGCACGGCGTGGGACGGCTTGAACTCGGCCAGAATTATGGCGAGATGACGTTGTCCGCCCTCTACGTAGGGACCGCTTTCGCGTTCCTGCTGCAAGGAGCCGGACGGATTCGGACGTCGGACCCGCCGGTGGATCAGGCCGTGGCGAAGGAATAGAAGCGCTTGAGCGTGCAGTGTTCGTCGAGCAGCCGGCCATAGATCGGCTCCCCTTCGAGCTCGCGGTACGTCTCGATGGGGTCGCCCTTTATGATCAGCGCCCGCGCGCACTCCTCGCACCAGTACTGATAGTCCGGGTTGACGGGTTCCATGTCGCGGACGATCGGCGTACCACTGCCGCACCAGTCGCACTTCCGCCTGTGTGCACCCATCAATCAGCTCCAGCTGCGGCCGCAGGCCGTGCACACGTACGAGACACCGCCGTTGTCGCCGAGTACTTGGGCGACATGGGACGAACCGCAGGACGGACAGGTCAGGAGGGTGATCGCCGCGAAGGGAGCGGCAGCGCGACACGGCGCGGCCACTGCGATGGGGCGGTCGGCCCCATCGAGGATGCTCGCAGGCATCGCTCTCCCTCCCGTCGGGTCACAATCGGTGGTCTGGTGCGGTCCCCTTCCGGCTGTCCGATTCTGCCACGGCCTGAGCGACCCGGTCAGCGACGCAGTCGTACCAGTCCGGACACGGCGCCCAGTGCGGCCGCCCCTGCCAGTGCGTATGCGCACACCAGGAGCGCGTCCGCGGATGAATACGCCCCCGGAGCCCCTTGCGACTCAAGCCGGTTGAGGAAAAGTGCGCCGTAGCACGCGACACCGATCAGCTGGCCGAGCTGAGCGACCGTCGAGAGCAGTCCGCTGGCGTCCGCCGCGTCCTCGGGCCGCACCGTGGAGAGCGCCCGGGTGAGCGTCGGGCTGAACCCGAGGGAGAGACCGGCGCCGATGCCCACGAAGGCCGCATACAGCCACAGTCCGCCTTCCCCGCCGTCCCGCAGCAGCAACCCCACCGCCACCGCCGACACCGCGGTGAGCGCGAATCCACCGGGAATCAGTGCCCGTTGGACGGACGCGGGCCAGTGGCGCCAGGTCAGGCCGACCGCACCGAAGACCGCCGCGGTCGGCGCGAACGTCAGACCCGCGCGCAGCGCGCTGTAGCCGAGGCCGCCCTGGACGTGCAGTGTGAGCACGAACAGGAAGCCCGCGTTGACCGCCATCACCACGGTGATCCGGAAGACCGCGAGGCCTATGCCTGGGATGCGCAGGACCCGCGGCGCGATCAGCGGCGCCCCGCCGCTGCGGGCGAGCCGGGACTCGTACGCGCAGAAGAGCGCGAAGAGCACCACGGCCGAGCCCATGGAGAGCCAGGACCACAGCGGCCAGCCCTCCTGCTGGCCGAGCACCAGCGGCACGGTGAGCAACGACACGGCCCCGCCGAGCAGCACGAGCCCCGGCAGGTCGAGTCCGCGCGCCCGCTGCCCCTCCCCCGGCTTCCTGGACGCGTCACGCGGCAGCACCCGCCGCGCCATGACCAGCAGAATCACGCCGACCGGCACGTTCACCAGGAACACCGGACGCCAGCTGGTGCCGAACAGATCGGCGCTGACGAGGACCCCGCCGAGCACCTGCCCCGCCGCAGCCCCGACGGCGAGCACGGCCGAGTACGCGCCGAGCGCCTTCGTGCGCGCCTCACCGGTGAAGTTGCGCTGGATCAGGCTGAGCACCTGCGGGATGAGAAGCGCCGAGCCCGCGCCCTGCAGCAGCCGGAAGGCGATCAACTCGCCCGTGCCCTGGCTGAGTCCGCAGGCGAGCGAGGCGACGGTGAAGACCGCGAGGCCCATGAGGTAGACGCGACGGTGGCCGAGGATGTCGCCGAGCCGCGCGCCGGTGATCAGGAGCACGGCGTACGTGATGGTGTATCCGGCGATCACCAGCTGCAACCCGGCGCCGGAAGCGCCCAGTTCGGTGCGGATGGTGGGCGCGGCGACATTGACGATGAAGACGTCGAGCAGCGCCATGAACTGTGCGGCGATGACGACCGCGAGAAGCCGCCCGGGGCGGTTGTCAGTGCCGGGGGCTTTACTGGATGCAGGACGTGAACCAGCGGGATCCGCTGCGGTGGACGGGGTGGTCGTTGTCATGGCACCGAGCCTGACGGCGAGTTGGTACGGGTAACGAGAGCCCGCTGATGCTGGTACTGACAACACCTGGCAAGGCCGGGGGCGTCGACCGACGATGGGGGATGTGACGACGATGGGGACGACTCAGCGACGCAGGCCGGAGCTCGCCGCCTTCCTGCGCGGCCGCAGGGCCAGGGTGACACCGGCCGACGTGGGCATGCCCCCGGGCCTGCGCCGCCGCACGCCGGGCCTGCGCCGCGAGGAGGTCGCCCAGCTCTCCGGAGTCGGCGTCACCTGGTACACGTGGCTGGAGCAGGGCCGCCCGATCAACGCGTCGGCCCAGGTCCTGGACGCCGTGGCGCGCACGCTCCGCCTCGACAGGGCGGAGCGCGAGCATCTGTACCACCTGGCCGACGTGCCGTTTGCCCCGGACCGCAAGGCCCCTTCCCCCGAGGCCGTCGGCCCGGAGATCCAGGGCATCATCGACGCCCTCGACCCCCGCCCGGCGGTGGTCTACAACGCGCGGTACGACATCCTCGCCACCAACCCCGCCTATCGCGATCTCTTCTTCGTCCCGCAGATAGAAGCCTTCGGCGTCCCGAACGTGCTGTGGACCCTGTTCATCGCGCCCGATCCCGTCTGCCCGCTGGTCTTCCGCGACGAGGAGCTGCCGGTGATGGTGGCGACGCTGCGCAGTTCGTACGGACGGCATGTGGGCGAGCCCGCCTGGGAGGGGTTCATACGCCGCCTGTCCGCCGCGAGCGCGCACTTCGCCGAGCTGTGGGAGAGCGGCGACGTGGCACCGCCGGGACCGCGCGTGAAGACGTTCCGGCACGATGCGGTCGGTGAGCTGCGCATGACGTCGGTCTCGCTGTCCATCAACGGCATGCCGGAGTGCCGGATCGTGGCGTACACACCGGACGACGAGGAGAGCCGCCGGCGGTCGGCCGCGCTGCGTGAGCTCAGGCCCCCGGAAGCAGAAGGGTCTGGGGAAACGGGAGGAGCCGGGGAAGTGGGAGGAGCTGGGGAAACGAAAGGATCCCGCCCTCTGATGAGGACGGGATCCTGATTGTGGAGCTAAGGAGAATTGAACTCCTGACCTCCTGCATGCCATGCAGGCGCTCTACCAACTGAGCTATAGCCCCTTGTGTTCTTCCCGCTCGGCGGGCGAACAAGAAGAACTTTAGCCTGCGACGAGCCGGAATGTGAAATCCGGGCGACGGACCCTCTCAGGCCCTCCGACCAGCGGCTCTCGCA
The DNA here is from genome assembly GCF_056434405.1 of Streptomyces sp. NPDC044044. NCBI lineage: Bacteria > Bacillati > Actinomycetota > Actinomycetes > Kitasatosporales > Streptomycetaceae > Streptomyces > Streptomyces sp. NPDC044044. The sequence goes on from NZ_JBWKFG010000004.1 coordinate 360,595, forward strand.
CCCGCCCGGTCCAGGGCTAATCGTCGTCGCCGAGCACCGGCTCCGGCAGCGTGCCGGCGTTGTGCTCCAGCAGGCGCCAGCCCCGCGCGCCCTGGCCGAGCACGGACCAGCAGCAGTTGGAGAGCCCGCCGAGGCCCTCCCAGTGGTGGGACTCCAGGCCGAGGAGGCGGCCGATGGTCGTACGGATCGTGCCGCCGTGGCTGACCACCACGAGCGTGCCGTTCTCCGGCAGCTTCTCGGCATGGCGCAGCACGACCGGCGCGGCCCGGTCGGCGACCTCGGTCTCGAGCTCGCCACCGCCCCGGCGCACCGATTCGCCGCGCTTCCACGCGGTGTACTGGTCGCCGAAGCGCGCGATGATCTCGTCGTGCGTCAGGCCCTGCCACTCACCGGCGTACGTCTCCTGGAGGGCCTGCTCGTGCGTGACCTCCAGGCCGGTGAGGGCGGCGAGCTCACTCGCGGTGGCCGCCGCCCGCTTGAGGTCGGACGCCACGATGGCGTCCGGCTTCAGCGAGGCGAGCAGCCGGGCGGCGCGCCTGGCCTGCGAGACACCGGTGTCGGTCAGGTCGATGTCCGTGGAGCCCTGGAAGCGGCGCTCCAGGTTCCAGGACGTCTGGCCGTGCCGCCACAGGATGATCCGGCAGCCGCGGTTGGTCACCGAAGCTCACCGTCCAGATCGGCTGCCTCCTCCGCGGCGCGCTGCTCGGCGTGCTCGGCGGCCTTGCCGCGAGTCGCGACGGCGTCCGCGGGGAGCTCGATCTCGGGGCAGTCCTTCCACAGGCGCTCGAGGGCGTAGAAGACACGCTCCTCGCTGTGCTGGACGTGCACCACGATGTCCACGTAGTCCAGGAGGACCCAGCGGGCTTCGCGGTCGCCCTCGCGGCGCACCGGCTTGACGCCGAGCTCCTTGCTGAGCCGCTCCTCGATCTCGTCGACGATCGACTTGACCTGGCGGTCGTTGGGCGCGGACGCGAGCAGGAAGGCGTCGGTGATCGACAGCACGTCACTGACGTCGTACGCGATGATGTCGTGCGCGAGCTTGTCGGCGGCCGACTGTGCGGCTGCCTTGATGAGCTCGATGGAGCGGTCCGTGGCGGTCACTAGTGAGCTTTCCTTCAGGTGGTCAAGACACACCAAGGGTCTCACGGACCGCCGACAGCACTCCCGGCCATCGCTCGATCACCCTGTCTGCTGCGTCACCCGCGCCGGGAAGCCACGGACCCCCGACCGGGAAAGGCTCCCGGCCGGGGGTCCGTGGCTTCCATACGGCCGCGCCGTCAATACGGTCGTGCCGTCAATGCCGTCGTGCCGTCATCCCGCCTTGTAGTCCTGGCCGAGGACGACCGACACATCCGCGTTCGGTGCGGTCTTGCCCTTGCGGACCGCGCTGTCCGGCAGGCCGAGGGTCTTGGCGACCTCGGTGGCCTGCGTCTTCTTGTCCGCGTCGGCGTACGTGACCTGCGATGCCGCCTGGGCCGTCGAGCCCGCGCCGCTGTCCACGAAGGTGTAACCGCCGTTGACCAGCGAGATCCGCGCGTCCTGCCCCGCGCCCTTGCTGCCGGAGGCGTTCTTGACGCCGACCCGGACGGCCGCGTCCTTGTCCGGGTTCTTGACCGCGCCGCCGAGGACCTCCTTGACCACGTTCGCGCCGGCCTGCTCCGAGAGCGTCCCGTCCTGCTGCACCGGGAGCCGCTCCGTGGAGTAGTCACCGCCCTTCGCACGGTCGGCGAGCTTGGCGAGGAAGGCGCCGAGGTCCTTCTCCTTGAGCGACGGGTCCAGGATCTGGGCCAGCGACTGGACGGTGGTCGTCGCGGCCTGCGGGTCGGACGACAGCTTCCGCAGGACGCCCTGCATGACCTGGCCGAACCGGCCGAGCTGCGCGGTCTCGGACTCGCCGGACGCGCGGTAGGTGGCGTACGCGACGGCCATCGGGCCGCTCAGGGTCTGCTGCTCGCCCTTCTTCACGAGGGGCGCCTGACCCTTCTTGGCCTTGGGGTCGGGCACATTCGCGTTCGTGTCGACGTCGATGTTGCCGACCAGCTCGACGAGGTTGTTCAGGTACGGGGTGTCGAGCCGCCAGGTGCCCTCGACCTGGGTGCCGAGCAGGCTGTCGATCGACTCCCTGGTGCCGGTCGAGCCGTCGTCGTCGACCGACTTGCCGAGCGTCGTGCCCGCGCCGTCGTCGTCGGTCACGGCGAGGGAGTTGGGCAGCAGGACGGTGGTGCCCCGCTTGGTCGTGGTGTTGTTCACCAGGAGCGCCGTGGAGGTGCCGCCCCCCTTGGTGTTGTGCAGGTGGACGACGATCACGTCGCGGTTCTGCGGTCCGGCCGCCGCGCCGGCGTCGCCGGACGCGTCGTCCGAGAGGCCGGGCAGCTTGCCCGCGTACCAGAGATAGCCGACGCCGCCCGCGATCACGAGTGCGAGCACCACGACGAGCGCGACGACCCGGGAACGCCCGCGCCGCTTGGCCTCCTCGCGCCGCTCGGTGCGGCTCTCGGTGAACTTCAGCCAGTCGATGACGTCTTCGGACTCTTCGTCCGGCTCCTCGATGAAGGAGAACTGCTGGGTCTCGTACGCGGGATCGCGCTCCGGCGCGCGCCGGGGCCCGGATTCGGGTTCGGGTTCGAGATCCAGGTCCGGCTCAGGCTCCGGCTGCCGCGACTGCTGCGGGATCCAGCCGGTCTGCGTCTGCTGGGCGGCCTGCTGCTGGGGCTGCTGGGGCTGCCGCTGCGACTGGTGGGTCTGCTGCGGCTGGTGGGTCTGGTGCTGAGCCTGCTGCTGGTCGTACGTCCCGTAAGAACCGGAGTCGTACGAGGCGTCGTACGGCGGGACAGGAGGCTGCTGCCCGGTCGCGTACGGGTCGTATCCGTAGCCCTGCGGCTGCTGCTGATGCTGTTGCTGCGACTGCTGCTGGGCCTGGGCCCCGTACTGGTCGTACGAAGCCGAGGGCTGCACCTGCTGGTACACCGGCTGGCCGTACTCGTCGTACCCGACGACCTGGTACTGGTCAGCCGCGTACTCGCCCGCGTACGGGTCGCCGCCCGCATACGGGTCGTACTGTCGGTCGTTCACCGGTGCCCCTCTCGGCTCAATCGCCGCGGTACAGCTCGCGCTTGTCGATATAACGCACCACACCGTCCGGCACCAGATACCAGACGGGATCCCCCTTGGCGACCCGCTCACGGCAGTCCGTGGACGAGATGGCGAGGGCCGGGACCTCCACCAGCGAGACGCCGCCCTCCGGCAGGCCCGGGTCGGCCAGCGTATGGCCGGGCCGGGTGACCCCGATGAAGTGCGCCAGGGAGAACAGCTCTTCGGTGTAGCGCCAGGTGAGGATCTGGCCGAGGGCATCGGCGCCCGTGATGAAGAAGAGGTCCGTGTCGGGATTGAGCGTGCGCAGATCGCGCAGCGTGTCCGTCGTGTAGGTCGGTCCGCCGCGGTCGATGTCGATGCGGCTCACCGAGAACTGTGGATTCTCGGCCGTCGCGATGACCGTCATCAGATAACGGTCCTCGGCCGGGGACACCACCGAGTCGCTCTTCTGCCACGGCTGCCCGGTCGGCACGAACACCACCTCGTCGAGGTGGAACTGCGCGGCGACCTCCTGGGCCGCCACCAGGTGTCCGTGGTGGATCGGGTCAAACGTTCCGCCCATGACTCCGAGGCGGCGCTTGCCCTTGCTGGCCGGGCCGGTACCGGGACCGGTAGGCATGTCCTGCTCTCCCATGCGTGCAGACCCTACCGGCCCGGTCGACGGGCTCTGTTTCAGCCGTCCGTTCCGTGAGACCGCTCAGCGGTCCCGGTTGAAGCGCGTGGTGATCCACAGGAGCAGCATCAGCGCGACGAACGCGCCGCCGCCGGTGACGAGAGGGCTGATGCTTGCGTGCTCGTCGACGTGCTTGCCCTCGGAGGCGAGAGTGACCAGCTGGGAGGCGGTGCTGTGGAGGCTCATCGTCGGCAGGACCTATCCGGAGGTGGGCGGGACAAAGACTTCGGGGCCATCGTATGCGGGGGCACCGGCCGAGCTCACGCCGACTCAGCCGTTGTGGTCCGCGCGGTCGCCCTTGTCCGCCCCGCCGGGACGGTCCTCGCCGCGCTCGGCGTCGCCACCCTCGGACCCCCGGGGCTCGGCGTCCCCGCCCCCGGACTCGGCGTCGGCACCCTGCTTGTAGCCCCGCAGCAGGAACCACGCCATGAGCACGCAGCCGACGACCATGACGATCAGCACGATGCGGAGCAGATTGCCCGCCCCCTGCTCCTTGGCGGCCAGGGCGGCCGCCTCCGTGACCCAGTGGTGGGCTGCGGCGCTGTGCTCCATGACGGCCATGACGGGCGACTCCATTCGCTGTGCTGCCCTGTCACGGTATCTCCGCCTAGGCTGGGACCCACCTCGGGGGCATGACTGGACGAGCATGGGGGATGGCGGATGACCGACGACAACGACCACGGCCGGCAGGGCGGCGGCCACGGGAGCGGCCACGAGAACGTGCCGAGCAGGCAGCGCAGGCGCTTTCCCGGCATCTCGTCACGGGCGTACGAACACCCGGCGGACCGTTCGGCCCTGGTGGCCCTGCGCAAGCTGAGCGGCTTCGACACCGTCTTCAAGGCACTCAGCGGGCTGCTCCCCGAGCGGAGCCTGCGGCTCCTGTTCCTCTCCGACTCCGTGCGGGTCTCCGACGCGCAGTTCTCGCACCTCAACACCATGCTGCGGGACGCCTGTTACATCCTGGACCTGGAGAAGGTCCCGCCGATGTACGTGAACATGGACCCGAACCCGAACGCGATGTGCATCGGTCTCGACGAGCCGATCATCGTGGTGACCACCGGCCTCGTCGAGCTGCTCGACGAGGAGGAGATGCGCGCGGTCGTCGGCCACGAGGTGGGCCACGCGCTGTCCGGCCACTCGGTGTACCGGACGATACTGCTCTTCCTCACGAACCTCGCGCTCAAGGTCGCCTGGATCCCGCTCGGCAACATGGCGATCATGGCGATCGTGACCGCCCTGCGCGAGTGGTTCCGCAAGTCCGAGCTGTCGGCCGACCGCGCGGGGCTCCTGGTGGGCCAGGACCTCAAGGCGTCGATGCGCGGCCTGATGAAGATCGCGGGCGGCAACCACCTGCACGAGATGAACGTGGACGCGTTCCTGGAGCAGGCCAAGGAGTACGAGGCCGGGGGCGACCTGCGCGACTCCGTCCTGAAGATCCTGAACGTGCTGCCGCGCACGCATCCCTTCACCACCGTGCGCGCCGCCGAGCTGAAGAAGTGGGCCGAGACCCGCGACTACCAGCGGATCATGGACGGCCACTACCCCCGCCGCGACGAGGACAGGGACACCTCGGTGTCGGACTCCTTCCGCCAGTCGGCGTCCAGCTACGCGGACGACATGCGCAACAGCAAGGACCCCCTGATGAAGCTGGTCAACGACATCGCGGGCGGCGCTGGCGACCTGGGCGGCAAGCTGCGCGGAAAGTTCACCGGCCAAGGAGGCCAAGGCGGTCAGAGCGGGCAGCAGGGCGGCCGGAACGACGACCCGCCGGCCACCGGGGACAAGTAATCTCCGGGCAGTCCCGGGCAGCCCCCGGGCAGTCCCCAGGGAGCACCTCAGAGCGAAGGCTGGGCGGTGGCCGCGAGCGAGCCGCACAGCGCCGTGGCGTCACCCGTCGCGTACGGGTCGGTGCCGGCGGGGCCGCCCGCCTTCGCCTTCTGCCCGGCGAGCAGCGGCCGCAGCTGGTTGGCGGCGTCGGCGGAGCAGGCGAGCGGACCCGCCTGCATGTACGACACGAGCAGCTCGGCCTGGCGCATCCGCAGGTCGTCGCGGTCGAAGCGGAACTGCAGCTCGCGGCGGACGGTGAACAGCGAGGCCTTGGCGTGCTCGCCCTTGCCTGCCGGACGCAGCGCGTAGACGAAGGTGTGGTCCGAGGTCACCTCGAGGGTGTTCTTGTCCGTCTCCGTGGCGTGCAGCGTGCCGTGGACCCGGATGCCGGGCGTGGCGAGGGCCGTCTTCGTCGGGTCGAAGCGCACCAGCCAGCCCGTGGGCGCGTGCCGTCCGTCGGCCGCCGGGTGCGCGAAGCTCTTGTCGAACTGGTCGAGCTGCTGCGGGTCGAGCAGGATCCGGGCGGAGCGCACGGCGCCGCCGGTGAGGACGTCCGGGTCGAGCGAGGACTCGACCAGATAGTCCTTGGCGGTGGTCAGCGCGGCCATCACCTGGCCGTCCGAGAAGTGCGAAGTGCGGTGCGCCGAAGGGAGGTTGATGCCCGACGCGCCCACCCGGAACTGCGCGGCCTGGCTGTGCGCGAACAGGTCGGACGGCTTCTCGGCGCCTGGCACCGGGCCCGGCGGGGCGAGCGGTATGACCGTCATCCGCAGGGGCTCGGGGCGCTGTGCGGCCGGGGTCTGGTACGGATGGCGTACGCCCATGTAGATCGCGGTGCCGAAGGCGACGGCGATCAGCAGGACGAGGATCACGGCCTGTTTGGACAGGTGCCGATGGCGCGCGGGACGGCGGCGCACCGCGTGGGTGTGATCGCCCATGCGCTCCTGCGCGGAGTACTCCTGGAGCCGTGCGGCGCGGACGAACGACTCGTCGAAGACGACGGATCGATACTCGTCCTCACCACCGGCGGGAGCGCCCTCGGGGGTCCCCTCGGGTGGTTCTCCTGGCCCGCCCATACCTTCAGGGTAGGTCTCAGCACGGTCAGGTAAACGCCCTGGTACACGACAAGTTCTGACAACTTCTCACGGGATGCGGGGCGCCGCGGACACGGGGGGCGGGTCGTACTCCGCGGAGGCCGACGGCTCCGTGGAGACCGGCGGCGGGGACGGGTCCTGGCGGCCCGTGGACGCGCCGCGGTAGACCGCGGTGAAGGCGAGCGCGACCATGCCGATGCCCATCAGGAGCGCGAGCATCCAGGCGACGGGGCGGTGCCAGCGGTTGCGGCTTCCATAGCCGCTCTGGCGGCCGTACCCGTCATCGGTGAACTCGCGGTCGTACACGTCGTCGAGGTCCGGGTCGTGGCCGAACTCGCCGCCGTCGTCGGGGCCGAAGCCCTCGTCGTAGAGGTCGTCCTCCGGCGATTCGCGGCCCGAACCCCGGGTGCGGGCCCGGCGGTTCTCGGCCTCGGAGGCCTCGGCGCGCGCCTGGGCGGCGGCCAACAGCCGCTCCACCGCGGTGGGTTCATGAACCTCGGCGGCCTTGATGAAGTCCTCGTCGAAGACCACGGAGGCGAACTCTTCGTCCGCACCCCCGCGGTCGCGGTCGTCGTCGGGCTCCCAGCCGTCAGGAAACGACGGCGTGCCCCCCACGTCCTCCGGCACCCTTCCAGCGTAGACCCGGAAGGGGCAATCTGGGCAGACGGTACGAGAATTGGGCCCGAGCGGGAATTCAGCGGATGTGGCCGTCCCCGGTGACGATGTACTTCGTGGACGTCAGCTCGGGCAGCCCCATCGGGCCCCGGGCGTGCAGCTTCTGCGTGGAGATGCCGATCTCGGCGCCGAAGCCGAACTGGCCGCCGTCCGTGAAGCGCGTGGAGGCGTTCACGGCGACCGTCGTGGAGTCCACGAGCTGGGTGAAGCGGCGCGCGGCCTGCTGCGAGGTGGTGACGATCGCCTCGGTGTGCCCGGAGGTCCACAGGCGGATGTGCTCGACGGCCTGCTCCAGGGAGTCGACGATGCCCGCCGCGATGTCGTACGAGAGGTACTCGGTCTCCCAGTCCTCCGTGGTCGCGGGCACGACGGTGGCCTTCGACCCGTCGGCGTACGCGATGACCCGCTCGTCGGCGTGCACGGTGACCCCGGCCTCGGCCAGGGCGTCCAGGGCGCGCGGCAGGAAGGCGTCGGCGATGTCCGCGTGCACCAGGAGCGTCTCGGCGGCGTTGCAGACGCTGGGGCGCTGGGCCTTGGAGTTGATGAGGATGTCGACGGCCATGTCCAGGTCGGTATCGGCGTCCACGTAGACGTGGCAGTTGCCGGTGCCGGTCTCGATGACCGGGACGGTGGACTCCTCGACGACGGTCTTGATCAGTGAGGCGCCGCCGCGCGGGATGAGGACGTCGACGAGGCCGCGGGCGCGCATCAGCTCGCGCACGGAGTCGCGGTTCTCGCCGGGCACGAGCTGGACGGCGTCGGCGGGCAGGCCCGCTCCGTGGACGGCGTCGCGCAGCACGCGGACGAGCGCCGTGTTCGATTCGTACGCCGATGACGAACCCCGCAGGAGCACCGCGTTGCCGGACTTCAGGCAGAGGGCGGCGGCGTCCACGGTGACGTTCGGGCGGGCTTCGTAGATGATCCCGACGACGCCGAGCGGGACGCGGACCTGGCGCAGGTCGATGCCGTTGGGCAGGGTCGAGCCGCGGACGACCTCGCCGACGGGGTCGGGCAGCGCCGCCACGTCGCGCACGTCGGCGGCGATGGCGCGGACCCGCTCCGGGGTGAGCGTCAGGCGGTCGACGATCGACTCGCTGGTCCCGGCCTCGCGGGCGCGTGCGGTGTCCTTGCCGTTGGCCTCGATGATCTCGGCGGTGCGCACCTCGAGGGCGTCGGCGATCGCCAGGAGCGCGTCGTCCTTGACGGCCCTCGGCAGTGGCGCGAGCGTCGCGGCGGCACCGCGGGCGCGGTACGCGGCCTGGGCGACCGGCGAGAGGTTGTCGTAGGGCAGGCCCGAGAACGAAGGGGAGAGGGACGTCATGCCCGCAGCGTAATGCGGAGCGGCCGAGGTCCACCCGCTGTTTCAGCAGCCGAGACCCGTGTGCTCACGACGGCTCAAAAAGGGTGCACGCCCACCGGGGTCGCCGGGAGCGGACCGTACCCCTCCGCGATTCGCTGGTGGTATGTGTCGCGGTCGATCACTTCAAGCCCCACGATCTCCCACGGCGGGAGCTTCGCGCTCTGCCGGTGCTCGCCCCAGAGCCGGAGCGCGACCGCGGCCGCGTCGTGCAGGTCGCGGGCCTCTTCCCAGTACCGGATCTCCGCGTGGTCGGGGGCATACCTGCTGGTCAGCAGAAAGGGGTGGTCGTGGGCGAGCTGTTCGAGGCCTCGCCTGACCTCGTTCAGCGGGGCGTTGGCCCCCGAGACGCTCAGGGTGACGTGCCACAGACGGGGCGCGTCCACCGTCTCGGCCTCCTGCGTCTCGTCCGTCTCACCGGCCGCTTGCGTGTCGGTGTACGTCGCCCCCGCGGCGACACTGGTCAGGGACCGCTCAGCCGACGCGCGGGACGACGCTCCCGGGCGCACTCGTCTCACGACGGCCTCCTCTACGCAATGGTGGTGCGGATACGCAATGGTCGTGCGGAAGTGTCTGGAACAAAGTTGAGCAGGCCAAGCGCCCCCGCGGGGCGGTTTTGGGGAGTTTCACCTCGCAGGGGCCGGTCGGAACGTGGCGTTCGCGCCTGTTTTCGGCCGGGGACCACTGGGGCGGCTGTGACTCCTGTGGCGACGGAACCGTGGGACGCGGGGGCCGCGAAGGGCTGGAAGGGCTGGAAGGGCTAACCGTGCAGGAGGGCCAGGTCGTCGCGGTGCACGACTTCCCGCTCGTACGCCGGTCCGAGCTCCCGCGCGAGCTCCCGCGTGGAACGGCCGAGGAGCTGCGGAAGCTCCTTGGCGTCGAAGTTCACCAGGCCGCGCGCCACGGCACGTCCCGCGGTGTCCCGCAGCTCGACCGGGTCACCCGCGGAGAAGTCGCCCTCGACCGACGCGATCCCGGCGGGCAACAGCGATTTGCGCCCCTCGACGACCGCGCGCACCGCCCCGTCGTCGAGCGTCAGCGCGCCCTGCGGCTCGGAGGCGTGCTGGAGCCACAGGAGCCGGTCGCCGGTGCGGCGGCCCGTGCGGTGGAAGTACGTCCCCGTGTCGCGGCCCGCGAGGGCGTCGGCGGCGTGGATCGCGGACGTCAGGACGACCGGGATCCCGGCTGCCGCCGCGATCCGCGCGGCCTCGACCTTGGTGACCATGCCGCCGGTGCCGACGCCCGCCTTGCCCGCGCTGCCGATCTGGACGTGTTCGATGTCGGCGGGGCGCGCCACCTCGGAGATCCGGGAGGTGCCGGGCTTGGCCGGGTCGCCGTCGTAGAGGCCGTCCACGTCGGAGAGCAGGACGAGGAGGTCGGCGTGGACGAGGTGGGCGACGAGGGCTGCGAGCCGGTCGTTGTCGCCGAAGCGGATCTCGTCCGTCGCCACGGTGTCGTTCTCGTTCACGACGGGCAGCGCGCCCATCGCGAGGAGCTGGTCGAGGGTGCGGGACGCGTTGCGGTGGTGGGCGCGGCGGGCCATGTCGTCGGAGGTGAGGAGCACCTGCCCGACGCGTACGCCGTAGCGCGCGAAGGAAGCGGTGTAGCGGGCCACCAGGAGGCCCTGGCCGACGCTGGCGGCCGCTTGCTGCCTCGCGAGGTCCTTGGGGCGCCTGCGCAGGCCCAGCGGCGAGAGCCCGGCGGCGATGGCACCGGACGAGACGAGCACGATCTCGCGCTCGCCGCCGCTGCGGCTCTTGGCGAGCACGTCAACGAGTGCGTCAACGCGATCGGCGTCCAGGCCTCCCGACGCGGTGGTCAGGGACGAGGACCCGACCTTGACGACAACCCTGTGGGCCTCTGCGATGCCCTGCCTTGCCCCAGCCACGTGCTTCCCCAATGATCCCGAAGATCCCATTCCCTGCCGGACCAGCCAATCTACGCGAGTGCCCAGGTGGGCTGCCCCCGCATTTCGAGGGGCGGACGGGGCAGGGACCGAAGACTCCCCCGAGGCGAATCCCGCCTTCGAGGTTCAGTACCTTTGCCCCTTTATCCGGTGATTGTCGTCACGGAAGATTGCTACGGAGCCACCGCACGTCATACGGTCAGTGGTCGACTTCCCGCGTTCCCTCCGTCCGATCCCCCCGATCCCCCGCCAGGAGCCCAAGCCCGTGCCCTCTGCCGGACTCGCACCCCGCCGCATCGTGCAGCTCTCCGCGCTGTTCGCGATGTTCGCGCTCTTCACGGCCCAGCTCGTCAGCGCGCTGGTCCCGTATGTACCGGTGTTCATCGCCGCATCGGCGGCGAACCTCGCGCTCGACGTCTATCTGCAGTACAAGCAGCCGGGGCTCCTCTCCCTCCTTGGCAAGATCCGTTTCGATGTCACCGTCAGGCAGCTCCTGCGCGACATGCTGATCCTGGTCGGCCTGCTGCGCATCGACGGCATCGAGCCGCTGGCCGAGCAGTCGCCGCTGACCATCTCGCTGCTCGCGTTCTACTTCCTGCACTTCGGCTGCCAGGCCACCGCCATACTGGTGCGCCGCCGCCGTCAGCTGCCGATCGTCACGCGCAACATCGACACGTCCGCGCTGCACCTGACCGCGGCCCCGCCGCGGATCCTCTCGCGCCGCCAGGCCCACCGCCTCCTGACGTTCTCGATCCCCGCCACGGCCGGCCTGATGGTCACCGCGGCCACCACGGACGCGTACTGGGGCGGCATCGGCCTCGGGATCTCCATCGCCCTGATGGGCCTCGGCGCGATCTACCTCGCCACGTGGCTGCTCCCCAAGAAGCGCGCGAAGAACGACGAGAAGGTCATGGAGTGGCTGGACAACTGGCTGGCCGAGTACCAGCCGTCCGTCGCGATGTACTTCTCGGGCGGCGCCACGTCCGCGTACCAGGCGAACATGTGGCTCTCCACGCTCTCCAAGCTCGACGGCAATCCGCTGATCGTGCTGCGTGAGCGGTTCATGGTGCAGAAGATCGACGCGACCGACGTCCCGATCATCTGCTTCCCGAAGGTCGCGACGATGTTCTCCCTGGAGACCTCGACGCTGAAGATGATGCTGCACCCGGCGAATGCCGCGAAGACCTCGCAGGTCCTGCGCATCCCGACGATCAAGCACGCCTTCATCAACCACGGCGAGAGCGACAAGCTGTCCTCCTGCAACCCGTACGCGAAGGCGTACGACGAGGTGTGGGTGGCGGGCCCCGCCGCGCGCGACCGCTACCAAGCGGCCGACGTCGGCGTCGAGGACAAGGACGTGGTCGAGGTCGGCCGCCCCCAGCTGTCCCCGATCCTGCGCTCGACGGGCGCCCCCACGGGCCCGTTCACGACCGTTCTGTACGCCCCCACCTGGGAGGGCTGGGACGGCAACCCCGGCAACACGTCGGTGACCCTCGCGGGCGAGAACATCGTCCGGCACCTCCTCGCCGACCCCGGCGTGCGGCTCATCTACAAGCCGCACCCGATGACCGGTTCGCAGGACCCCCGCGCCGGCGCGGCCAACGAGCGCATCAAGGCGATGATCCGCGAGGCCGCGGTCAAGCGTTCGGGCGAGCGACCCGGCCAGGAGGCCCTGGCCGAACTGTCGCTCCGCACCGCCGAGTTGGACCGGCTGACCTCGACCGCGTTCCGCAAGAGCGTGGACGAGATGGAGCGGATGATGCTCCAGGGCACGCCGGACGGCGACCAGCAGGCGGCCGTGGCCGAGGCGACGGCGGCGTGGGAGGCGGCGTACTGGGCTTCGTTCCCCGAGTGGGAGCACCAGATCATCACCACCGCGCGCCCCGCGATCTTCTCCTGCTTCAACCAGGCGGACCTGCTGATCAGCGATGTCTCCTCGGTCGTCTCCGACTGGCTGACGAGCGAGAAGCCGTACGCGGTCGCCAACACGTCCGGCATGTCCGAGGCGGACTTCCGCGCGGGCTTCCCGACGGTGAGCGCGGCGACGATCCTCTCCCCGACCGCCGAGGACCTCCCGGTCCTCCTGGAGGCCGTCCGCTCCCCGGAGAAGGACACGCACGCCGAGTCGCGCGCCGCCCTCAAGGAGCACCTCCTGGGCCCCTCGGACCCGCCCTCCCTGGTCCGCTTCAACGAAGCGGCCCTCGCCCTCGCGGCCAAGGCCGACGAGCGCCGCTTCCGCATGGCCACCCGCATCGACGCGGAGATCCCCGGCCAGCGCGCGGCGCAGGACGCGGCAGAGGAGATGGAGTCCGACCCCACCGAGCAGAACGGCGCGGAGGACTCGGTCACGGCGTAGCCCCGCAAGGGGCGCGGGGAACTGCGCGATCAACCCCGACGCACCCGCACCGTGCACGAACAGACGAAGGCCCCCCGGAGCAGAAGCTCCGGGGGGCCTTCGCGTAGTCAGGGGCGCCCCCGCCAGGCAAAAGCCTAGAACGGTTCGAAGTCGTCGTACGCCTTCTCCGCCTCGTCACGCTCCGAGTCGCGGTCCCGGCGGCGCTGGGCCGCGGGACGGGGCGCCTCCAGGCGGTGGTCCTCGCCACGGCGGCCGAGCATCTCCGCACCGGCCATCACCGAGGGCTCCCAGTCGAAGACGACCGCGTTCTCCTCCGGGCCGATGGCGACGCCGTCACCGGTACGCGCGCCCGCCTTCATCAGCGCTTCCTCGACGCCGAGGCGGTTCAGCCGGTCCGCGAGGTAGCCGACGGCCTCGTCGTTGTTGAAGTCGGTCTGGCGCACCCAGCGCTCCGGCTTCTCGCCGCGCACGCGGTAGATGCCGTCGTCGCCGAGCTTGACGGTGAAGCCCGTGTCGTCCACGGCCTTGGGCCGGATGACGACCCGGGTCGCCTCCTCCTTCGGCTTCGCGGCACGCGCCGCGCCCACCACCTCGGCGAGCGCGAAGGAGAGCTCCTTGAGCCCCTTGTGCGCGATGGCCGACACCTCGAAGACGCGGTAGCCGCGTGCCTCCAGGTCGGGCCGGACCAGGTCCGCGAGGTCCTGGCCGTCCGGTACGTCGATCTTGTTCAGGACGACGACCCGCGGCCGGTTCTCCAGGCCCGCGCCGTACTCCCGCAGCTCGGCCTCGATGATGTCGAGGTCGGAGACGGGGTCACGGTCGGACTCGAGGGTCGCCGTGTCCAGGACGTGCACCAGGACGCTGCACCGCTCGACGTGCCGCAGGAACTCCAGGCCGAGGCCCTTGCCCTGGCTCGCGCCCGGGATCAGGCCGGGGACGTCGGCGATGGTGTAGACGGTCGAACCGGCCGTCACCACACCGAGGTTGGGGACGAGCGTCGTGAAGGGGTAGTCCGCGATCTTCGGCTTGGCGGCGCTCAGAACCGAGATCAGCGAGGACTTGCCGGCGCTCGGGTAGCCCACGAGTGCGACGTCCGCGACCGTCTTGAGCTCCAGGACGACGTCGCCGTCCTGGCCGGGCTCACCGAGCAGCGCGAAACCGGGCGCCTTGCGGCGGGCCGAGGCGAGTGCCGCGTTGCCGAGGCCGCCGCGGCCGCCCTGCGACGCGACGTACGTCGTGCCCTGGCCGACCAGGTCGGCGAGGACGTTGCCCGCCTTGTCGAGGATGACGGTGCCGTCCGGCACGGGCAGGACGAGGTCCTGGCCGTCCTTGCCGGAGCGGTTGTCACCGGCACCGGGGGCGCCGTTGGTCGCCTTGCGGTGCGGGGAGTGGTGGTAGTCGAGCAGGGTCGTGACCGACTGGTCGACGACCAGGATCACGTCACCGCCACGGCCGCCGTTGCCACCGTCAGGGCCGCCGAGCGGCTTGAACTTCTCACGGTGGACGGAGGCACAGCCGTGGCCCCCGCTACCCGCGGCGACATGCAGCTCGACGCGGTCCACGAAGGTGGTCATGGGATGTGCCTCCAGAAACGAACGAATGTCAGGGGCGAAATGCCCCTAGATGTAACACGCGAAGGGCGGACCCGCTTCCCGACAGGGAAGTGAGGTCCGCCCTCGCGAAGAACTGTTCTACGGAAGCCTGATTCAGGCGACCGGAACGATGTTCACGACCTTGCGGCCACGGTGCGTGCCGAACTCGACCGCACCGGCGGCCAGCGCGAACAGCGTGTCGTCCTTGCCACGGCCGACGCTCGAGCCGGGGTGGAAGTGGGTGCCACGCTGGCGGACCAGGATCTCACCGGCGTTGACGGTCTGACCGCCGAAGCGCTTCACGCCGAGCCGCTGAGCATTGGAATCGCGCCCGTTCCGAGTGGACGATGCGCCCTTCTTGTGTGCCATGTGTTCTCAGTCCCTTACTTCGCAGCCGTGGGGATACCGGTGACCTTGATCGCCGTGTACTGCTGGCGGTGACCCTGGCGACGGCGGTAGCCGGTCTTGTTCTTGTAGCGAAGGATGTCGATCTTGGCACCCTTGTGGTGGTCCACGACCTCGGCCGTGACCTTGATACCGGCAAGCACCCACGGGTCGCTCGTCACGGCGTCGCCGTCGACAACGAGCAGCGTAGAGAGCTCTACGGTGTCGCCAACCTTGGCGGTGGGAAGCTTGTCAACCTCAACGATGTCGTCGACAGCAACCTTGTGCTGGCGACCACCGCTGCGCACGATGGCGTACACGGATCTCTCTCTCGCTCGGAACGGGACCCCCGCAGTCCAGCCGCCCGCATGACACGGTCGGCCTCTCCCGGACGCCAGGCGCCGGAAGGGAAATCAGGTTTACAGGGGTAGGACGTGCCTAGTAACACGCCGACGGTCAAGATTACGGGGCTGGGCCGGACGGGTCAAACCGGCTTCTCACCGTCCGGCGGCAGCGGCTTGACGCCCTTGCACAAGTCGGTGCTGTCGGCCTTGCCGGGCCAGGCGATCGCCCGTACGCGGTCGAAGTGTCCGCGGTACGCGTCGTGCACGGAGTCGTCGTCGATCTTCACGATCGCCTCGTCGTTCTCGCGCAGCGCGGGCGCCGTGTAGTTCTGCGAGCCGGTGAAGGAGATCTTGTTCTGCTTGCCGTCGTACTTGCCGTCGATGAGCAGGTACTTCGAGTGGATGATGTAGGGCGTCACCAGCTTGGTGCCGGGGTGCAGCGGGTCCCTGTCGTCGTTGAAACAGCGCATGGTCGGCCCGCCGGACTTGTGCAGCGCCTCCCAGGTGCCGGGGGTGCCGCCCTGGCTCTTGGCGCTGTCGGTCTCGGCGTAGACGATGCTGACCGTGCAGCCCGCCTTCTTGAGCGAGACGAGCTTGTCGGCGATCTGCTTCCGGGTGATCTTGAAGATCGAGGCGCGGATGTTCGTGTGCCGGGCCACCCCCGCCGCGTCCTTGTAGTTGCACTGGACGTTGTTCAGGACCGAGTACATCGTGTCGGTCTCGTTGACCGTGCCGGAGCGCGGGAAGAAGTACGCCTTGTAGAGGCCGTCGCTGACCGTGCGGTAGTCCCAGTTCCGCCAGTCCTTGCGGATCATGTCGGCGAAGTAGTCGGCGTACGCCTCGTACATCGTCGGGTTGTTCGGGAGCTGCAGCGCGTCGTTGAAGAACTTCGTGTGCGCGGAGGGCGTCGAGTTCGACGTGGTCTGCACGACGACGTCCTTGGCGCCCTCGACCTCGGAGAACAGCCAGAACTTGTTGTGCATGATCGACTTGCCGTACGCCGGGTCGCCCAGGCAGGACTTGCCCGTCGGGCAGAGCGCCACGAAGGACGGCTTGCTCTTGTCGGTGCCGAGCGCCGTCGCCAGCGTGCTGTACGAGGTGTTCGCGGGGCGGTCGCTCCTGCTGGACTCGTCGAGCAGCATCTGGACGTTCACCCCGCGGTTCCTGGCCGCCACGAGCGCGTCCACGACCGACGCCTCCCACACGTGGTAGACCGCGACCTTGATGGTCGATCCGGGCACCGCGGCGTTCGTCAGCTCGATCAGGCGGGTGCGTATCGCGTACTGCTGCTCGGTGGTGCCCAGCGGGTTGTTGAAGATCGGCGCCTCGACCAGTGGCGGCTCCCCGTCCGCCGCCGCCGTCCCCATCGCGCTGACCGTCTGGATCCCCGCCGCCGACAGGACCGTGGCCAGTGCGACGGCCTGGCGTCCGCCCTTGACCTGCTTCACGGCACGGTGACGTCCCGTGCCTCTCAGGCGACCGTGCGCCATCGTCCATCCCCTCCCCGGACACGAGCCGAGCGTTTCCCCAAACGCCACGCTCGCGTGTTCGTTCATCAACCGCATGAGTTTTACAGGTACTTCACCGCCTACCAACAGCCGGATGCCCCCGGCGTGGCCAATTCACCACGCCGGGGGCATCCGGTCATACGTACGGACTACGAAGGACGAGGTCAGCCCTCGTCTGCCGCGGAGGCCTTGACACCGGCCGGTGCCTGCTCCGCCGCGGCGGTCTTCTTCGTCGTCTTCGACGCCTTCTTGGCCGTCGTCTTCTTGGCGGCCGTCTTCTTGGCAGCGGTCTTCTTGGCGGCGGCCTTCTTGGCGGGCGCCTTCTTGGCGGCGGTCTTACGCGCCGTCTTCTTGGCCGGAGCGGCTTCCTCGGCGTCCGCCTCGGGCTTCTCCGTGGCCTTCTCCGGGGCCTGAGCGGCCTTCTCCGCCGACGGGACGACCAGGACGGCCGCATCCTCGGAGGCGGTCGGCGCGGTGGCCTTGCGGACCGCACGGCGGCGCGGACGGGCCGGGGCCGCGTCGGCGGGGGCCGCCTCGGCGGAAGGCACCGGCTCGGCCACGACGGGCTCCGCCTTGGGCACCTCGGCGACGATCACCTCGGCGACTTCCGGCTCGGTGCTCTCGGCGGCCTTCGGCGAACCGGCGGGCGCCGTCGCCTTGCGGGTCGCACGACGGCGCGTACGCCCCTTGGGGGCTGCGTCGTCCGCGGGCGCCTCGGGGGCGGCCTCGACGGCGGGAGCGGGCTGCTGGACAGCCTCCTCCTGGGCCGGTGCGGCCGGAGCCTCGACGACCGGGTCCTCGGCGGCCGGAGCCTCGGCCGTGGCGGCCTGCCGGGACTTGGAGCGCTTCTCCGCCTTGGGGGCGCTCTCCGCCTTCGGTGCGCCGGCCGGAGCCGATGCCCGACGGGTCGCCCTGCGGCGCGAGCGGCCACCGCGGGACGCCGCGGCCTCGGCCTCGGACGCGCTGCTGTAGAGCTCCTCGTCCGGCACGAACTCCGGCTCGGGGAGCGCCACCGGGGCTGCGGCCTCCGCGGCGACCTCGGCCTCGGACTCGGACTCGACCTCGTCCGTGCCCTCGTGGGCCTCGTGGCCCTCGTGCTCGTGCGTGTGCTCCTGACCCTGCTCGGAGCCGCCACGGCCGCGCTTCTTGCGCTTGCCGCCGCCACCGGCGGAGGTCGGCTGCTCCATGTGCACGATCACGCCGCGGCCGTTGCAGTGGACGCAGGTCTCGGAGAAGGACTCCAGGAGGCCCTGGCCGACGCGCTTGCGGGTCATCTGGACCAGGCCCAGCGAGGTGACCTCGGCGACCTGGTGCTTCGTGCGGTCACGGCCCAGGCATTCGAGCAGTCGGCGCAGGACCAGGTCCCGGTTGGACTCGAGCACCATGTCGATGAAGTCGATGACGACGATGCCACCGAGGTCACGCAGGCGCAGCTGGCGCACGATCTCCTCGGCCGCTTCGAGGTTGTTCCTCGTCACGGTCTCTTCGAGGTTGCCGCCCTGCCCGGTGAACTTGCCGGTGTTGACGTCGACGACGATCATCGCCTCGGTCTTGTCGATCACCAGCGAGCCGCCGCTGGGCAGCCAGACCTTGCGGTCGAGCGCCTTCATCAGCTGCTCGTCGATGCGGTACGTCGCGAAGACGTCGACCTCGGAGGTCCAGCGCTGCAGGCGGTCGGCCAGGTCGGGGGCGACATGGGAGACGTACCCGTGGATGGTGTCCCAGGCCTCCTCTCCGCTGACGATGACCTTCGAGAAGTCCTCGTTGAAGATGTCGCGGACGACACGGACGGTCATGTCCGGCTCGCCGTACAGAAGCGTCGGCGCGGCGCCGCCGTTCTTCGCCTTCTTCTGGATCTCTTCCCACTGCTGCTGCAGACGCTCGACGTCGCGGCGCAGCTCGTCCTCGCTCGCGCCCTCGGCCGCGGTGCGCACGATGACGCCCGCGTCCTCGGGGACGATCTTCTTGAGGATGGTCTTCAGACGCGCGCGCTCGGTGTCGGGCAGCTTGCGGCTGATGCCGGTCATCGAGCCCTCGGGCACGTAGACCAGGTAGCGGCCGGGCAGCGAGACCTGGCTGGTGAGGCGGGCGCCCTTGTGGCCGATCGGGTCCTTCGTGACCTGCACGAGGACCGACTGGCCCGACTTGAGGGCCGACTCGATGCGACGGGGGCCGTTGGCCATCCCGAGCGCCTCGAAGTTGACCTCACCGGCGTACAGGACAGCGTTGCGGCCCTTGCCGATGTCGATGAAGGCGGCCTCCATGGACGGCAGCACGTTCTGGACCTTGCCCAGGTAGACGTTGCCGACGTACGAGGTGGCCTGCTCCTTGTTGACGTAGTGCTCGACGAGCACGTTGTCCTCGAGGACGCCGATCTGGGTGCGCTCGCCGTTCTGGCGGACGACCATCACGCGCTCGACGGCCTCGCGGCGCGCCAGGAACTCGGCCTCGGTGATGATCGGGACGCGGCGGCGGCCCTGCTCGCGGCCTTCGCGGCGGCGCTGCTTCTTGGCCTCCAGGCGGGTCGAGCCCTTGATGGACGTGACCTCGTCGACGCCGGTGCCCAGCTCGCGCTCTTCCTTCTTGCGCGGCTCACGGACCTTGACGACCGTGCGCTCCGGGTCGCCGTCCGCGGTGTTCTCGCCCTCACCGGAGTCACCGGCGCGACGGCGACGGCGACGGCGGCGACGGCTGCTGCTGGAACCGGCACCCGAGCCGTTGTCGTCCGAGTCGTCCTCGGCCTGCTCGGCGGAATCCTCGGCGTCCTGCTCCGGCTGCTCGGCGGCAGAGGCGTCCGTGTCGGAGTCGGCGTCCGAGTCCTGCTGGTCGCCGGAGTCGTCGGCGGACTCACCGCGGCGGCGGCGACGGCCACCACGACGGCGACGGCGGCCGTGACGCTCACCGGAGTCGTCGGACTCGTCGTTGTCGTTGTCGCTGCCGTTGTCCGCGGCGGTGTCCTCGGCCTCTTCGGGCTCGGGGGCCTCGGCGGGCTGCGGAGCGGCCTTGGCGGGCTCGCGCTCGGCGGCGGGCTGCTCGTCCTGGGCCCGACGGCGGCGGCGACGGCGCGGGCCGGTCTCCTCCTCCACCACGGGTGCGGCGGCCACGGGCTGCTCGGCCTCGACCTCTTCGGCGGGCTCGTCGGCCGCTTCGGCGGCGGCAGCGGCAGCGGCGGCGCGCTCGGGGGTCTGGAACATCGGCTCGGCGAACACCGGCGCCTGGAAGACGGCGACGGCGGGGCGCGCGGGCTTGCTCCCGGAGTCGTCGTCGGCGTCACCGCCACGCGCCTTGCGGGCACGTGCGGGGGCGGGCGCGGAGAATCCGGCGGCGGCCTTGCGGGTGGCGCGGCGCGGCCGGCGTCCACGGGGCGCGTCGTCCTCGGCGGCTTCCGCCTCGGGGGTCTGCGCGGGCTCGGCGGCGGCCTTCGGCTCAGCGGCCTTGGGCGCATCGGCGGTCTCAGGGGCGGCGGCGGCCTCGGCGGCGGGCGCGGACGAGCCGCGGGTCGCACGGCGGCGGGCACGGCGCGGGGCGGCGTCGCCGGACTCCGGCTGCGCCTCGGGCGCGGCCTCGGCGGCGGGCTCCTCGACGGCGGGCTCGGCGGCCACAGGCGTCTCGGCGGGCGTCTGCGCACCCTGCGGCGCACCGGCGGGAGCGGAGGCGCGGCGGGTGGCGCGGCGACGGCGCGGGGCGGGAGCGGCTTCCTCGGCGGGCTCCGCCTCGACCGGGGCCTCGGCGGCCACGGGCTCGGCGACCGGTGTCTCGGCGGGCGCCTGCGCACCCTGCGGCGCACCGGCAGGAGCCGAGGCGCGGCGGGTGGCACGGCGACGGCGCGGAGCGGGAGCGGCTTCCTCGGCCTGTACGGGCTCAGGAGCAACGGCCTCTGCGGGCACTTCGGCGGCGGGGGTGGCCGGTATGGCCGGGGCCGCGCCCTCGGTGGCTCCCACGGGCGGACCCGCGGGCCGCGACGCCGCACGGCGCCTGCGGCGCGGCGGCAGGGTGTCGCTGGGTGTGTTGTTGTCCGAGCCCTCAGTGGGTTCGTTCGGCTCAAGCATGCGGGCGGTTCTCCCGTCACGCTCCCGGGCGCCGCGCCTGGTCCGGTGATGTCCGCGGCCCTCGCTCACCTACGCGGGGCCGCCATCCGGGGGCGTGGGCGCCGCACGGGAGCTCTATGTGTCTGTCTCGCCGGTTCCGTACGCCCAAATGCGGACGGCCTGGCGAAAGTCTCGGTCAGTGCGCTGCCCGACCCAGGTGGCTCCCGAGTACAAGGGCGGCGCTTCGACGTTCGTCCCTACGCGGGACCTTCCGTCGCCGGCACCTTCGCGGCGGCTGCGGCGACCCCTTGGTTCTCAAGTGGGGCCGTGGCTGCCTCGCGGTCGGGCGCGAGCGGGTCGGTCACCGTGCCGGTCTCGTCGTCAAGAAGCCCCTGCGCCAGCCTGGTCACCGCTGCGGCGACCGGCGGCGCCAGGTCGGCCACAGCTCGAAGACCGGACAGGACGTCGTCGGGTCGTACGGCAGGTGTCACGTGCCGAACAACCAGCCGCAGTATCGCACAGGGCTGGTCGGTCGGCCTATCAGCGTCGTGGCTGATCGCCTCGTCAGAGGCGATTGCCTCAAGGCTCACGACGGCCGCACGGGCGTCGAAGGTCCGCATGCCGTTCTTCGCCCGGCGCTGGACCTCGACGACCTCCGCGGCCCGGAAGGCCTCGGCGGCACGCTCCGCGTCCGCGGGCTCCACGCCGTCCAGGCGCAGCTCCCAGACGGATCCGGTGAGCCGGTCGGCGAGCCCCGATGTGCGGGACTCGACGGCGTCCACGATGTCGAGCCCGCTGGGCATCGATTCGTTGAGCAGCTCGCGCAGTGTGTCGGGGTCACGCGTCTCGGTGAGCGCGATCTCCAGGTACTCGGCCTCACTGCCCGTGCCGGTGGGTGCGGCATTGGCGTACGACACCTTCGGGTGCGGGGTGAACCCCGCCGAGTACGCCATGGGCACCTCGGCGCGGCGCAGCGCCCGCTCGAAGGCGCGCTGGAAGTCACGGTGGCTGGTGAACCGGAGGCGGCCGCGCTTGGTGTAGCGCAGTCGGATGCGCTGCACCGCGGGAGCGGGCGGCGGGCCTTCGGGCTGTCGCTTGCCCAGTGTTCTAGTCCTTCGTGAGTGCGGTCGTACTGCTACCTAGAGTACGTGCCGTGGCCGTGTCCGGTTCCCGCCGGGCCACCGGCACCGGCGCGGGCTCCCTCGGGGCGGCCCCCACGGGGACCTGTTCCTTCGGCGCACCGAACAGCATCCGGCGTACGTCGGCACGCGCGTCCCGCACGCTCCGGCGGGCGGCGGCCAGGGCCTGCCGGGTGGCGCGGCCCGCGTCCTTCACGGCCTGGGCGGCCGGCCGCCAGACCCCGTCGCGCACGGCGTGACCGACGGGGGTGAGGACCGCGCGGTAGACCCAGCGCACCGGGTCGACGAAGAGCCACCGCAGGATCCGGCCGAGGAAGCGGCCCACGGCCAGGGACACGTACCCGGCGATGCGCCAGGCGCGTCCGAGCGCGGCGCCGATCTCGCGTACGACGACTGCGATCCCGCGCCCGATCGGCGCGAGCACCCAGCGCCACAGGGCGACGGCGGGCACGACGAAGATCCAGCGGCCCAGGGCGCCGAGCACCGTCCCGATCCCCCGCAGGAGCCAGCCGGCCCCGGCGCCGATCCCCCACGCGGCCCAGGCGATGCCCGCCCCAACTCCCTTGGCCAGCCAGGCGATCGCGTGCCCGACGGGCGTGAGGACGGAGGCGTAGAGCCAGGCGGCGGGGATCACGATCAGCACGCGCCCGAGCCAGGCGAGGCCCTTGCCGACGGGCACGACCACGTACCGCCACAGCCCCACCCACGGCCACACGAACACCGCCTTGAGCAGCCACACCAGAGCGGCGCCGATGCCCCGCCCGGCCACCGTGGCACCCGTCGCGACGGCCCGCGCGAGCCAGGCGATCGCGTGACCGACGGGCGTCAGGACCGCCGTGTAGAGCCACACGGCGGGGATCACGACGAGCGTCCGCCCCAGCCATGCGGCGCCGTGCCCGACTCCCCTGCACAGCCAGGCGATGCCGTGTCCGATCGGCGTGAGGACGGAGCCGTACAGCCAGGCGGCGGGCACCACGACGAGCACGCGCCCGAGCCAGGCGAGACCCCTGCCGACGGGCACGACCACGTACCGCCACAGCCCCACCCACGGCCACACGAACACCGCCTTGAGCAGCCACACCAGACCGATGCCGATGCCCCGCCCGAGCCAGGCGAACGCGCGTCCCACGGGCCGCAGCCCCCGGAAGTAGAGAAAGCGGCCGCACGCGGCGAGCGCGTCCCACACCAGACGGACCGGGACGACGAGCACGAGCACGACGATCCGCACCGGAATGCGGATCGCGACGGCGAGACAGCCCTCGGCCTGCGGTTGCGGCTGCGGCTGTTGTGGTGCGGGTGGTGCGGTGAGCGGCTGCTCCGGCTCGCGCTTGTCCAGCGGGGGCCGCTTTTCCAGGTCCATGCCGTCCTAGACGCGTCAGTGGTGGGTGCCGGTTCGGTCAGGCGCCGGTCGGGATCCAGTAGCGCAGCTTTCCGCCGCGTTCGTCCTCGAAGGCGCCGCCCGCGGCCTCGATCACCTTGCGCGAACCGGTGTTGTCGGTGTCGCAGGTGACCAGGACGGATTCCAGGCCCAGTTCACGGGCGTACGGAAGGGAATCGATCAGCATCGCCGTGGCGTGGCCGCGGCGGCGGGCCGTGGGGCGTACGTCGTAGCCGATGTGGCCGCCGTACTCGCGCAGGAAGCGCGTGGCGACGCTGTGCCGGATGGCGATGCGGCCGAAGTAGTCGGCTCCGTCCGCGTACCAGAGGGTCGTCACGGGGACGGAGAACGGCTCGGCGGGGTACGTGGCGGCGCGGACCTCGGCGACGTAGCGCTCGAAGACCACCGGGTCGTGCCACTTGTCGCCGTAGTCGCGCAGGGTGCGGCCGAGCGTCGTGTCGTCGTCATCGCCGCCGCGCCCCTCGGCGCGGAACTCCTCCATCGCGGCGATGAAGGAGAGGTGCACGAGGCCGGAGGGCGGGCCGAGTCGGGGCATACCCGACCCGAACCCGTCCACCGGCCCCGGTTGCGTCACGTGCTTCTACTTCACTACCGACAGCGGAAGGAGCTTCTTGCCGGTCGGGCCGATCTGGATCTCGGTCTGCATCTGCGGGCACACGCCGCAGTCGAAGCACGGGGTCCAGCGGCAGTCCTCGACCTCGGTCTCGTCGAGCGAGTCCTGCCAGTCGTCCCAGAGCCAGTCCTTGTCGAGACCGGAGTCCAGGTGGTCCCAGGGCAGGACCTCCTCGTACGTGCGCTCACGCGTGGTGTACCAGTCGACGTCCACACCGAAGTCGGGCAGCGTCTTCTCGGCGCAGGCCATCCAGCGGTCGTAGCTGAAGTGCTCGCGCCAGCCGTCGAAGCGGCCGCCGTCCTCGTACACGGCGCGGATGACCGAGCCGATGCGGCGGTCGCCGCGCGAGAGCAGGCCCTCGACGATGCCGGGCTTGCCGTCGTGGTAGCGGAAGCCGATCGAGCGGCCGTACTTCTTGTCGCCGCGGATCTTGTCGCGCAGCTTCGTGAGGCGGGCGTCCGTCTCCTCGGCCGACAGCTGCGGGGCCCACTGGAAGGGCGTGTGCGGCTTGGGCACGAAGCCGCCGATGGAGACCGTGCAGCGGATGTCGTTGCCCGCGACCTCGCGGCCCTTGGCGATGACGTTCGCCGCCATGTCCGCGATCTGCAGGACGTCCTCGTCGGTCTCGGTGGGCAGGCCGAGCATGAAGTACAGCTTCACCTGGCGCCAGCCGTTGCCGTACGCGGTCGCGACGGTGCGGATCAGGTCCTCTTCGGAGACCATCTTGTTGATGACCTTGCGCATCCGCTCGCTGCCGCCCTCGGGGGCGAAAGTGAGGCCCGAGCGACGGCCGTTCCTCGTCAGCTCGTTCGCGAGGTCGATGTTGAAGGCGTCGACACGGGTCGAGGGCAGGGAGAGGCCGATCTTGTCTTCCTCGTACCGGTCCGCGAGGCCCTTGGCGACGTCCGCGATCTCCGTGTGGTCCGCGGAGGAGAGGGAGAGCAGGCCGACCTCTTCGAAGCCGGTCGCCTTGAGGCCCTTCTCCACCATGTCGCCGATGCCGGTGATGCTTCGCTCCCGCACGGGGCGCGTGATCATGCCGGCCTGGCAGAAGCGGCAGCCACGGGTGCAGCCGCGGAAGATCTCCACGGACATGCGCTCGTGGACGGTCTCCGCGAGCGGCACGAGGGGCTGCTTGGGGTAGGGCCACTCGTCCAGGTCCATGACGGTGTGCTTGGACACGCGCCACGGGACGCCGGACTTGTTCGGTACGACGCGGCCGATCCGCCCGTCCGGGAGGTACTCGACGTCGTAGAACCCGGGGACGTAGACGTTGCCGGTCCTCGCGAGGCGGAAGAGGACTTCCTCGCGGCCGCCGGGGCGGCCCTCGGCCTTCCACTCACGGATGATCGCGGTCATGTCGAGCACGGCCTGCTCGCCGTCGCCGATGACCGCGCAGTCGATGAACTCCGCGATCGGCTCGGGGTTGAAGGCCGCGTGGCCTCCGGCGAGGACGATCGGGTCGTCGACCGTGCGGTTCCTGGACTCCAGGGGAATCCCGGCCAGGTCGAGGGCCGTGAGCATGTTCGTGTAGCCGAGCTCGGTGGAGAAGCTGAGCCCGAACACGTCGAAGGCGCCGACGGGCCGGTGGCTGTCCACGGTGAACTGCGGGACCTTGTGCTCCCGCATCAGCTCTTCGAGGTCCGGCCAGACGCTGTACGTGCGCTCGGCGAGGACGCCCTCGCGCTCGTTCAGTACTTCGTAGAGGATCATGACGCCCTGGTTGGGCAGCCCGACCTCGTACGCGTCGGGGTACATGAGTGCCCAGCGGACATCACACGCGTCCCAGTCCTTGACGGTGGAGTTGAGCTCTCCGCCGACATACTGGATGGGCTTCTGGACGTGCGGGAGAAGCGCTTCCAGGCGTGGGAAGACGGACTCGACAGGCATCACAGCGTCTTTCGGCAGGGTTCTCATGATCTGGCAGGGGTGACCATCCAGCGTACCCCGGCAGTCAGCTGCTCAATGCCGCCCTCAGTTTGGGCCGGGACGCCCGGTGCCACACCCCCGGCAGTTCGTTCTCGCGCTCGGCGGCCGTGGCTTCCTCCTGGCCGTACAGAAGTCCCCAGGTGAAGGCGGTCTCGCCCGCCGCATGGGCCTGGATCGCCAGGTTCCGCAGCGCCTCACGGGCCACGACGCTGTCCTGGTGATCGCCGAGAACCTTCTGGACGGCCTTCATCCGCTTCGCGAACCGCTTGGCGGGCTTGCCGAGCGCGGGCCTGGCCGCCTCGCCCGCGTACCGGGCGCGCTTGGCGGCCTTGCGGGCGCCGTGCATGGCCACATCCCGCTCCTCCCCCGGCTCCAGCGCGAGGGCGTGCTCGATGCGGGCCTCCAGGCGGGCGTAGTCCTTCCGTACGGCCTTGGGGAGGGCCTTGCCCGGGGACGCGGCGGCGGCCTTGCGCAGCGGGGGGTCGGCGAGCAGCGCGTCGACGGAGTTCAGGAGCTGCACGTAGCGCTGCCCGTCGAGCGCGGCGACGGTCCGGCTCCGGGCGTCACCGGCGCCCGCGACACCCCAGATCTGCAGGCGGGCCCGCACCGGACCCAGGAGCAGGGTCCCCGGCACCGCTTCGACGCGGTGCGTGAGCCGCTCGGCGAGTACCTCCTGGTCACGGTCGACGCCGAGCTCGCCCGCGAGCCATTTCAGCTCGTCGCCGATCGGGTCGGTGACGGAGCGGTCGAGCAGCTTCCCGTACGAGCGGAACGCGCTGCGCATCCGCCGGGTGGCGACCCGCATCTGGTGCACGGAGTCCGGCACGTGGCGGCGGACGTCGGGGTCGAGGGCGACCAGGGCGTCGCGCTGGGTGCGGACGTAGGCGAGGACGTGGTCGGCAGCTGTGACGGGGTCAGGTCGCACGGCGGAGTCCTTCGGATGGATGACGGTGTACTGCTCATCCGCCTTCCCCTTCTTGGACTCGGCAGGCTTCAGCGTGC
This sequence comes from Streptomyces sp. NPDC044044, assembly GCF_056434405.1. Lineage (NCBI taxonomy): Bacteria > Bacillati > Actinomycetota > Actinomycetes > Kitasatosporales > Streptomycetaceae > Streptomyces > Streptomyces sp. NPDC044044. The sequence goes on from NZ_JBWKFG010000004.1 coordinate 387,514, forward strand.
CCTCCGCCGACCGCTGCCGGGTCTCGCTCAGGGCCGTACCTGCCTGTGCCTTGGCCAGTTTCGACGCGGAGGACGACCGCTGGACGCCCAGCTTCTTCAGCTTCTTCTCGATCCGGTCGAGCAGCGCGGGGTCCGCGCCGTCCGCCAGCTCCACCTCGATCTCGGCCCACTCGGAGGTGCCACCGCCCTCCGTGAGCCGCTCGGCCCTGACCCGGTCGATGCTCAGCTCGGCAAGGAGCGCGCCCTTGGCGTCGAGGAGGTGGTGCAGGTCCCGCGCGGTCAACAGGCGCATGACGGGCACGAGTCCGGCATCGCGCACGCGGGACCGCACGAGCCCGGAGAGCTCGGGCGGCACCGCGTCCGCGAGCGGGGCCCGGATCTCGTCCCGCACGCCCTGCGCGAGGGACACCGGCAGCTTCAGGTGCCAGCCCTCGTCGGCGCCGCCCGTGCGGCGGCGCAGCGTGATCGAGTCGGCGAGCAGGAGCTGGTCGGTGGTGTCGTGATAGACGGCGTCCAGTTCGACGACGCCCTTGTCGACGACGTCGGCCACCCCGGCGACCCCGGTCAGGTCAGGCAGCGCCGTGTCCGCCTCGACGTCGTACTTACGCTCGATCTCGCGCTGTGTCTCCGCCATGAACCGAATCTAGACGCGATCCCAGGCCAAGGGCAGACCTGCAACCGGCCTACGCGGACATCGGTCGTTGCACCTTGATCGACTGGAGCAGGCCGACGGCCACCCAGACCGCGAACATCGATGATCCTCCGTACGAGACGAAGGGCAGGGGCAGACCGGCCACCGGCATGATGCCGAGCGTCATGCCGATGTTCTCGAAGGACTGGAAGGCGAACCAGGCGATGATCCCGGCCGCGACGATCGTGCCGTACAGCTCGGTCGTCTCGCGCGCGATGCGGCAGGCCCGCCAGAGCAGGATGCCGAGCAGGACCAGGATGAGGCCCGCGCCCGCGAAGCCGAGCTCCTCGCCCGCGACGGTGAACACGAAGTCCGTCTGCTGCTCGGGCACGAACTGCCCGGTGGTCTGCGAGCCCTTGAAGAGGCCGGTGCCCGACAGGCCGCCGGAGCCGATCGCGATGCGCGCCTGGTTGGTGTTGTAGCCGACGCCCGCCGGGTCGAGCGCGGGGTTGGCGAAGGCCGCGAAGCGGGCGATCTGGTAGTCGTCGAGGATGCCGAGCTGCCAGACGGCGACCGCTCCCGCCGCGCCCGTGCCGAGGAGTCCGAAGACCCAGCGGTTGGAGGCACCCGAGGCGAGGAGCACGCCGAGCACGATCATCGCCATCACCATGACCGACCCGAGGTCGGGCATCAGGAGCACGATCAGTATCGGCACGGCGGCCAGGCCGAGGGCCTGCAGGACCGTGCGCTGGTCGGGGTGGACCCGGTCGCCCGCGTCCACCCGTGCCGCGAGCAGCATCGCCATGCCCAGGATGATCGTGATCTTCACGAACTCGGAGGGCTGCAGCGAGAAGCCGCCGCCGATCACGATCCACGCGTGCGCGCCGTTGATCGTCGCGCCGAGCGGCGTGAGGACGAGCAGGACGAGGAAGACGGAGATGCCGTAGAGGATCGGCACGGCCGTGCGCAGCGTGCGGTGGCCGAGCCAGATCGTGCCCGCCATCAGGGCGATGCCGATGCCGGTGTTCAGGAGGTGCTTGAGCAGGAAGGCGTACGGGTCGTCGCCGACCAGCTCGGTACGGTTGCGCGTCGCGGAGTAGACGAGCGCGGAGCCGATCGCGGAGAGGGCGAGCGCCGCGAGCAGTATCGGCCAGTCCAGCCTGCGCACCAGCGAGTCGCGGGCGAGCAGGCGGGCCGACATCGACGAGCGCTCGGGCCCGTATCCGGAGACGGAGAAGCCATTGTTGCCGGCCACTAGTCGCGCCTCCCGTTCGCGGGCGCGCCCGCAAGTTCCTGCTGCTCCTGCGGCGGCTTGGGGGCCTCGGGCTTGAACGGCTTGATCTTCGGGGAGTCGATCGAACCGTCGGTCTCGATCTTCGGCAGGTTCTTCTGCGGCTGGGGCAGCAGGGCCTTCTTGAGGTTCTGCTTGCCGCTGTCGTCCAGGCCGTAGATGCCGTCGTAGATCTTGCGGACGGCGGGTCCCGAAGCGCCGGAACCCGTACCGCCCTGGGAGATCGTCATCACGATCGAGTAGTCCTTGGTGTACGTCGCGAACCACGAGGTGGTCTGCTTGCCGTAGACCTCCGCCGTACCCGTCTTGGCGTGCATCGGGATCTTGTCCTGCGGCCAGCCGCCGAACCGCCAGGCGGCCGTTCCCTTGGTCGCCACGTCGGCGAGGGCACCGTCTATGTCGGTGCGCGTCTTCTCGTTCATCGGCAGCTTGCCGTGCGACTTGGGCTTGAGCTCCTGGACCTGCTTGCCGTCGGCGCTGATGATCGCCTTGCCGACGGTGGGGTCGTAGAGGGTGCCGCCGTTGGCGATCGCGGAGTAGATCGTCGCCATCTGGATCGGGGTGACGAGGGTGTCGCCCTGGCCGATGGAGTAGTTGACGGAGTCACCGGCGCGCATCTTCATGCCTTCGAGGCAGTTCTCGTACGCGATCTGCTGTACGTAGTCCCCGCCCTTCTTGCCCTGCTTGCACCAGCCGTCCTTGTTGGCCTTCCAGTAGTCCTTCTTCCACTGGCGGTCCGGGACACGGCCGGAGACCTCGTTCGGCAGGTCGATGCCGGTCTCCTTGCCGAGGCCGAACTGGTGGGCCGTCTTGTAGAACCAGTCCCTGGCGTCCTTCTTCGGCTTGTTGCCGCCGTCCTTGGCCCACTGGTCGTGCGAGAGCTTGTAGAAGACGGTGTCGCAGGAGACCTCCAGGGCCTGGCCGAGGGTGATGCTGCCGTGGCCCTGGGACTCGAAGTTCTTGAAGGTCTGGCCGCCGATGGAGTACGAGCTGGGGCAGGGGTAGCGCCCGTTGAACTCGTAGCCCGCGTTGACCGCGGCGGTCGTCGGGATGACCTTGAAGATCGAGCCGGGGGCCGCCTGGCCCTGGATGGCGCGGTTCAGGAGCGGGTAGTTGGACTTCTTGCCGGTGAGGCGCGTGTAGTCCTTGCCGGAGATGCCGCCGACCCAGGCGTTCGGGTCGTAGTTCGGGTTGGACGCCATGGAGACGATGCGTCCGGTCTTGTTCTCCATGACGACGACGGCGCCCGCGTCGGCCTTGTAGTTCTCGTTGGTGTTCTTGTCGAACTCCTGGCGGGCCTTCTTCATCGCGTCGTTCAGCCAGTACTCGGACAGGGCCTGCACGCGTGCGTCGATGCTGGTGACGACGTTCGCGCCGGGCTGGGCCGGGTCCGCCTTGGCCTTGCCGATGACGCGGCCGAGGTTGTCGACCTCGTAGCGGGTGACGCCCGCCTTGCCGCGCAGCTGCGCGTCGTACGTCCGCTCCAGGCCCGAGCGGCCGACCTGGTCGGAGCGGAGGAAGGGCGAGTCCGTGTGCTCGGCCTTGGTGATCTCCTCGTCGGTGACGGGCGAGAGGTAGCCGAGCACCTGGGCGGTGTTGGACTTGCCGGGCGCGGGATAGCGGCGTACGGCGGTGGGCTCGGCGGTGATGCCGGGGAAGTCCTCGGCGCGCTCGCGGATCTGGAGGGCCTGCTTGGGCGAGGCCTCGTCCGTGATCGGGATCGGCTGGTAGGGCGAGCCGTTCCAGCAGGGCTGCGGGGTCTTGGAGTCGCAGAGACGGACCTTGTCGGAGACGTCCTTGGCGCTCATGCCGAGGACGTCGGCGAGCTTGGCGAGGGCCGCCTTGCCGTCGTCCTTCATCTTCATCAGCTCCGTGCGGGACGCGGAGACGACGAGACGGGTCTGGTTGTCGGCGATCGGCACGCCGCGGGCGTCGAGGATCGAGCCGCGTACGGCGGGATCGACGACCTGCTGGACGTGGTTGCCCGAGGCTTCCTCGGCGTACTCCTCACCGTTGCGGATCTGGAGGTACCAGAGCCGGCCGCCGAGGGTGAGGAGGAGGGAGAGCACGAGGATCTGGATGACGATGAGACGGATCTGGACCCGTGGGGTCCGTCCGGTCTCGGGGATGTTGGTCACTGCTGTTCCTCCCCCTCTCAGAGTGTGTACGAGTGGTACGTGTACACGACCGACCTGTGTGCGCGGCCGGTCGGGTACGAGGCCAACGGCACCGCGGTCACAGGCGCTTGACCCCCTTGATGCGTCCGGCGCGCGCGACGCGGGCCTTGGCCGCCTTCATCCGCAGGCCGCCGCGCTGGTTGCCGATGCGCAGGCCGGTGCCCGAGGAGAGCCAGCCGGACGAGACGTCCGTGGCCTTGTTGGCGGGAGAGCTCTCCCCCAGCGGGTCGTTCTCGGCTCTGCGGGCGAGCGCGATGATCAGCGGCACCGTGAACGGCGCGAGCAGCAGGTCGTACAGGGCGGCCGTGAAGAGGAGTCCGCCCAGGCCCACGTGGCGGGCGGCGGTGTCCCCGACGAGGGCGCCCACGCCCGCGTACAGGAGGGTCGACCCGATGGCGGCGCCGACGACCACGACGAGCGGCCCGGTGGCGGACCTGAGCCGTCCGGTCTCCGGCTTGGCCAGGCCCGCGAGGTAGCCGACGACGCACAGGACCAGGGCGTACCGCCCGGCCGCGTGGTCGGCCGGCGGTGCCAGGTCCGCGAGCAGTCCGGCGCCGAAGCCGACGAGGGCGCCGCCCACGTGGCCGTAGACCAGGGCGAGGCCCAGCACCGTGAGCAGCACCAGGTCCGGGACCGCGCCCGGCAGTTGGAGCCGGGCGAGGACGCTGACCTGGATGACCAGGGCGACGACGACCAGGGTGGTGGAGAGCAGGATTCGGTTGAAGCGCATGGGTCCGGGGCTCCTACTGCTCGTTGCCGTTGTCGACGCCGTCGGCCGGGGGCTGTCCTGACGGGGTGGCCGTGACGGTCACCGTCGGGGTCGGCCTCGGCTTGGCGGGCTTCTTCGGCAGGACCGTGTCGCGCGGGTCCTCGCGGGGCGCCTCGACGACGACGCCGACGATGTCCAGCTTGGTGAAGCCGACGTACGGCTTGATGTAGATGTTGCGCGTCAGGTCGCCGCCCGAGGGGTCGACGCGGACGACCTCGCCGACGGGCACGCCCGGCACGAACGGCTTGTCGGCCTGCGAGCCGAAGGTGACCAGGCGGTCGCCCTTCTTGACCTTGGCCTTGCCGTTGAGCATCTGCACCGACAGCGGGCGGTCGCCCTGTCCGGTGGCGAAGCCGAGCTCGTCGGTCTTCTCCATGCGGGTGCCGACGGTGAAGTCGGGGTCGTTGGCGAGCAGGACGGTCGCGGTGCTGGGGCCGACCGTGGTGACGCGGCCGACCAGGCCGTCGCCGTTCAGGACGGTCATGTCGCGCTTGAGTCCGTCGTTGGCGCCGGCGTCGATGGTGACGGTCCAGGAGAAGCCCTGGGCCGCTCCTATGCCGATGACCTCGGCGCCCTTGATGCCGTACTGACCGGCACCGGCCTTCTTGAGCATGCTGTCCAGCTGTCTGACCCGACTGCGGTTGCGGTCGTCGCTGCCGAGCCTCGCCTTCAACGCGGCGTTCTGACGCTCGAGTTCGGCGATCCGGTCATGCCGGTCGCCGGAGTCCCGTACCGCGCCGATGGCGTTGCCGACCGGGTCTACCGCGGACGACACTCCGTCCTCGACCGGGCCGAAGACCGTGGCGGCGGCCTGGCGGGCACCGTCGACCGGCGAGTCCTCGCCACCACGGATGTCCACCGTGATCAAAGCGAACGCGATGGCGATCAGCAGCACCAGGAGCAGCCGGCTCTCTCGTGTGTCCCTCACGTGCGGCGGCCGTGCCTTCCTCAGTTGGAAATCCTTGGAATTCTGAGCAACTGTGCGTATGTCTGAGCAAATCTACGCAATCCGATTCCGCGGCGTCTGCGGTCGCCGCGGAATTGTTATGCCATGCCCGTCTTATGTGTTGTCTTCTGAGCTCTCTATATCAACGATCCGCCGCACGAGGTGACAGGCACTCGTACGGCGGACACCCTTTCAGCGGGTTCGCGCCACCCTCAGCGGCGCGGTGATGCGTCAAGCACTTGCTGGAGCGCCTCGAACTCCTCGACGCACTTGCCGGAGCCGAGCGCCACGCTGTCCAGCGGGTCCTCGGCGATGTGGATCGGCATGCCCGTCTCGCGACGCAGTCGCTCGTCGAGGCCGCGCAGCAGGGCGCCGCCTCCTGTGAGAACGATGCCGCGGTCCATCACGTCACCGGAGAGTTCCGGCGGGCACTTGTCGAGGGTCGTCTTCACCGCGTCCACGATCGCGTTGACCGGCTCCTCGATGGCCTTGCGGACCTCGGCGGCGGAGATGACGACGGTCTTGGGCAGCCCGGAGACCAGGTCCCGGCCGCGGATCTCGGTGTGCTCGTCGGCGTCCATGTCGTACGCCGAACCGATGGTGATCTTGATCTGCTCGGCCGTGCGCTCACCGAGGAGGAGGGAGTACTCCTTCTTGATGTGCTGGATGATCGCGTTGTCCAGCTCGTCGCCCGCGACACGGATCGACTGTGCCGTGACGATTCCGCCGAGCGAGATGACGGCGACCTCGGTGGTGCCACCGCCGATGTCGACCACCATGTTGCCCGTGGCCTCGTGGACCGGCAGACCGGAACCGATGGCGGCGGCCATGGGCTCCTCGATGATGTGCACCTGGCGGGCGCCGGCCTGCGAGGAGGCCTCGATGACGGCGCGGCGCTCGACTCCGGTGATGCCGGACGGCACGCAGACGACCACGCGCGGGCGGGCGAGGTAGCGCCGCTTGTGGATCTTCAGGATGAAGTAGCGGAGCATCCGCTCGGTGATCTCGAAGTCGGCGATGACGCCGTCCTTCAGCGGTCGCACGGCAACGATGTTGCCCGGCGTGCGACCGATCATCTTCTTGGCTTCGGCGCCGACAGCGAGGATGCCACCGGTGTTGGTGTTGATCGCGACGACGGACGGTTCGTTGAGAACGATCCCGCGACCCCTGACGTACACCAGCGTGTTGGCGGTCCCGAGGTCGACAGCCATGTCACGGCCGATGAACGACATGTTGTTCCCCATGAGGATGCGTCTGGCCTTCCCTGGAGCTTCTGATGGCTTTTTAGGTAGGCGAGGTGGGTGCTGTGTGGCGTGGAGGCTTCCATCGTAGTCTCGCCTGCACGATCACGGCGCTAGGGTCTTCGCCATTGTCAGCAGATGATGCGCCGCCTCGCTCTTGGAGACGTGCCATCGGAGGCACGGGTTCCCCCAATTGGGGCGCATATGCCAAGGGGCGGCCGGATTTCTCGGCCACCCCTGGTCAGGGCGGCGCCCTGCTGACTGGGCGTCAGAAGTCTTTACGGAACTCTTTACCCGCGTCTCTCCATGCGGACGGTCAGACGACACCCGGGAAGAAGATCTTCAGCTCGCGCTCGGCGGACTCCTCGGAGTCCGAGGCGTGGATCAGGTTCTCCCGGACGATGGAGCCGAAGTCGCCCCGGATGGAGCCGGGCGCCGCGGCGATCGGGTCGGTCGGACCCGCGAGGGCGCGCACGCCCTCGATGACACGCTCACCCTCGACGACGAGCGCGACGACCGGACCGGAGGACATGAAGGCGACCAGCGGCTCGTAGAAGGGCTTGCCCTTGTGCTCGCCGTAGTGCTGCTCCAGCGTCTCCTGGTCGAGCGAACGCAGCTCGAGCGCGGAGATCGTCCAGCCCGCCTTGCGCTCGATGCGGCCGATGATCTCGCCGATCAGGCCACGACGGACGGTGTCGGGCTTGAGCAGGACGAGAGTGCGCTGGGTCATGTGCGGCTCCAAGCAGTTTTTCTACGAGCGTGTGGGTTGCCCGGCACGATACCGGCACCCACTACACCGCGTTACCTCCGGCCCCGGGACCCCGCCCGACTAGGCCCCGGCCTCCGACTCGGCCTGCGCCGCGAACCGAGCCTTCGCCTCGTCGATCTTCTGGCCGAAGTGGATCGAGGCCCACCACAGCGCGGCGAACACCGCGCCCATGAAGAACATGATCGGGACGACGAAGCCGCTCGCGATGAGCGCGATCTGCAGCGCCCAGCCCAGCTGCACCCCGCCGGGCCGGGTGATCATTCCGCACAGCAGGACGCAGAACAGCATCGCGATGCCGCTGACCGTCCAGACCGTGCCCATCGAAAGGTCCGGGTCCTTCATGGCGACCAGACCGGCGAAACCGATGACGAAGAACTCGCCGATCAGCGTCGAAGCACAGAGCGTACGCACAGGAGTCAGCCCCTCCCCAGGAGCAGTCGGGCCTCGCCGACGGTGATGACGGAGCCGGTGACCAGGACGCCGCCGCCCGCGTACTCGCCCTCTTCCTCGGCGAGGGTGATCGCGGCTTCCAGGGCGTCCGGCAGGCGCGGCTCGACCTGGACGCGCTCGTCGCCGAAGACCTCGACGGCGAGCCCGGCCAGCGTGTCCGCGTCCATCGCGCGGTGGCTGGAGTTCTGCGTGATGACGACCTCGGCGAAGATCGGCTCGAAGGCTTCGAGCAGCCCCTTCATGTCCTTGCCGTCGCTCGCGGCGACCACGCCGATCAGGCGGCTGAAGTCGAAGACCTCGCTGACCGCCTCCGCGGTGGCGCGGGCACCCGCCGGATTGTGTGCGGCGTCCAGGACGACGGTCGGCGAGGTGCGCACGACCTCCAGGCGGCCCGGCGACGAGACCGAGGCGAAGGCCTTGCGGATGGTGTCGATGTCGAGCGGGCGCGCGTGCTGCGAGCCGATGCCGAAGAACGCCTCCACCGCGGCGAGCGCGACGGCGGCGTTGTGCGCTTGATAGGCGCCGTGGAGCGGCAGGAAGACCTCTTCGTACTCCCCGCCGAGGCCGCGCAGGGTCAGGAGCTGGCCGCCGACCGCCACCGTGCGGGAGACGATGCCGAACTCCAGGCCCTCACGGGCCACCGTCGCGTCGACCTCGACGGCCTTCTTCAGGAGCACCTGCGCCGCGTCCACCGGCTGCTGGGCCAGGATCACCGTCGCGTCCGGCTTGATGATGCCGGCCTTCTCACCGGCGATCTCGCCCGGCGTGGAGCCGAGGCGGTCGGTGTGGTCCAGGTCGATGGGCGTGACGACGGCGACCGAGCCGTCGATCACGTTCGTCGCGTCCCAGCTGCCGCCCATGCCGACCTCGACGACGGCGACGTCCACGGGGGCGTCGGCGAAGGCGGCGTACGCCATGCCCGTGAGCACCTCGAAGAAGGAGAGCCTGAACTCCTCCTTGGCGTCGACCATGTCCACGTACGGCTTGATGTCGTTGTACGTCTCCACGAAGCGCTCGGCCTCGATGGGGGCGCCGTCCAGGCTGATCCGCTCGGTGATCGACTGGACGTGCGGCGAGGTGTACCGCCCGGTGCGCAGCTCGAAGGCGCTGAACAGGGCCTCGATCATGCGGGCCGTGGACGTCTTGCCGTTCGTGCCGGTGATGTGGATCGAGGGGTACGCGCGCTGGGGCTCGCCCAGGACGTCCATCAGCGCGGCGATGCGGCTGACGGAGGGCTCCAGCTTCGTCTCGCCCCAGCGGCTCGCGAGCTCTGTCTCGACCTCGCGCAGCGCCTTGTCCACCTCCGGGTCGGTGGGGCGGGAGGGGATGTCGCCCTGGGGCGGGCCCGCCTGGGTGCGCAGGGTGCGGCTGCCCGCCTCGATCACGGCGAGGTCGGGGTCACGGTCGGTCTCGGCTTCGACGATCTCGGCGAAACGGTCGTCGTTGTCGTCACGGCCGTCGCGGTCGTCGCGGTCGGGGTGCTCGCTGTCAGGCGGGGGGAGGTCACTCACGCACGCCAGTCTACGGACGGGGTGTGACAGTCGCCGTCGGGACCTGCTCAGCTCTTGTCGGGACCAAGGTCCCGGGTGATTCGGGACCTTGGTCCCGACGATCCGGGAATTCGCCGGGCAAACTTGGCGATCATGGACATAGGCATCGACCTCGGCACAGCGAACACTCTTCTCTACGTCCGCGGTCAGGGGATCGTGCTCAACGAGCCGTCCGTGGTCGCCGTCAAGGAGGGCGCGCGGACGGCTCTCGCCGTCGGTACGGAGGCCAAGGAGACGATCGGCCGTACGCCGGGCTCCATCACCGCGATCCGCCCCCTGAAGGACGGTGTGATCAGCGACTACGAAGCCGCCGAGGAGATGATCAGGCACTTCGTGCGCAAGGCGGTGCCGGGGCGCCGTCCTCGTACGCGGATGGTGGTGTGCGTGCCGAGCGGGGTCACGCCGGTCGAGCGGCGGGCCATCGTGCACGCGGCGCAGCGGGCGGGGGCGCGGGCGGTACATCTGGTGGAGGAACCGATGGCGGCGGCGATCGGCGCGGGGCTCCCGGTGGCGGAGCCGCGGGGCTCGATGGTGGTCGACATCGGCGGCGGCACGACGGAGGTGGCCGTCATCTCTCTGGGCGGGATCGTCACGGCGCAGTCGCTGCGGGTGGGCGGGGACCGTCTGGACGAGGCGATCACGAACTTCGTGCGCAAGGAGCACGGGCTGCTGATCGGCGAACGGACGGCGGAAGACATCAAGGTCGCGATCGGCTCGGCGTGGCCGGTGCCGGGGGACGAGGAGCTGGAGTCCCGGACGTTCACCGTGCGGGGGCGGGAGAAGGTGCGGGGGCTTCCCAAGACGGTGGAGCTGACGGTGCGGGAGGTACGGGCCGCGCTCGACGAGCCGGTGGAGGCGGTGATCGCCGCGGTCCGGACCACGCTGGAGGAGTGCCCGCCGGAGCTTTCCGGGGACGTCATGGAGCACGGCATCGTACTGACGGGCGGAGGCGCACTCCTGCCGGGCCTCGACCTGCGGATGGCTTCGGCGACCGGGATTCCGGTGTTCGTGGCCGATGATCCGCTGGACAGTGTGGCGATGGGGTGCGGGAAGTGCGTGGAGGACTTTGACGGGTTGGAGCGGGTGATGTCTGCGGCGTAGGCGCTTGTGCGGGGCGGTGCGGTGCGGGTCCGGCTGTGGGGGGGGCGGGGCCGCGCCGGTATGTCCGGTCTCGCTATCGTCCGGTGGCCGCGGGGCTACTGCGCTGCTGGAGCGCCGCGAACCGTGCTCCGGGCGGACATACCGCCACGTCCCCTCACGAGCGCCGCCGACTGCGGGGTCACGGGCGGGTGGGCGGGAAAGGCTTGTTCGTCCAGGGTCGAGCCTCAGGCCAAGTCCCCCGCGGGAAGCGTCGCAAGGACCTCGTAAGCCCCCCGGCAGGGGCCCGCCGAGAAGCTGCCGCCCACCGTGTGGACCCGCTCGGCCATACCGGCGGTACCGGTCCCCGCGGAAACGGGCGACGAGGCGGGAACAGCGGCAGACAGGGCGTTGCGCACGCTCACCCGCAGGTGCCCGGCGGCGACCTCCACCCGCACATCCACCCGCTCCCCCGGCGCATGCTTGGCCGCGTTCGTCAGACACTCCTGCACCACCCGGTGCACCGCCGCCTGCCGGATGGGCGAGAGGCGATGGGCCGACCCGTCTATCAGGAGGTCCACCGGCGTCCCCGCCCGCTCACTGCGCTCGGCCAGCTCGGGAAGCGCGTCGAGGCCGGGCGTCGGAGCGCCGTCCACACCCCGCCGCACGATGATCTCGTTCAGCATCCGGTGCGCCGAACGCGCCGTCTCGGAGAGCTCCTCGAAGCCCTCCTCGAAGGCCCCGCCCGTCGCACGGCGCGCAAGCACCTGCGAGCGCACGCTCAGCAGCGTCAGCTCACGCCCGACGAAGTCGTGCACGTCCCGTGCGATACGGGACCGCTCCTGCTGCACCGCGTGCAACGCGTCCGTCTCCGCCCGCTGCGCCTGCAGCGCACGGACCAGGTCCTGGCGGTTGGCCGCGACCCCGACCCCCGCGGCCAGCACCCCGATCGGCACGACCAGGCTGAGGAAGGAGCTCAGGGTGTCACCTCGGTGCACCGGCCAGCCGGGCAGAGTGAACATCACGTACGCGAAAGCCACGTAGCCGATCACGCCGACCGTGCCGGCGAGACGGCCCCGGTACCGGCCGAGGGAGTACAGCGCGAACTGGGCGAGGGTCAGCTCGTGCAGCCAGCCGATGAGCGCGAGGGCCACCGCGTACGTCACCCAGGGCGCGGTCCTGCGCAGCAGCAGGGACGCCGCGCCGCAGGCGAGGACCAGGGCCGCGAGCGGGCCGTTGAGGGAGTTGTCCGCCGCGGCGAGGCCGGGGATGTCCAGGCTCATCAGGGCCAGGCAGCTCAGCGCCGTGAGAGCGTCCTGCACCCGGGGCGCACGTGCCCAGCGCCCGGCGAGGCGGCGGCCCGGAGCCGTCGCCCGGCGGAACGCCTCGGCGGCGGGCAGGTCGCGCATGCCCTCCATCATCCAAGGTCTTTCTGCCCGAATCATCAGACTTATGACCTTTATTTCGTGAAGTGTGACACGTCGGCGTGGCGGTCCCCCAAAGACCGTCTCCGGGGGTCAAATCAGACCATGTGGTATGCCCAGAACCCCGGCCGACGGACCCGCCAGCTCCTCGGCGACGGCGCGGTCCTGCTCTGGACCGCGCTGTGGACCGCCGCCGCCGTCGTCGCCTACCGGCTGCCCTGTCTGCTCACCCGCCCCGCACCGGAGGCCCCCGCCCCGTCCCTCGGCGCCCCCTCCCGCCTGCCCCTGGTCGGTGACCGCGTCGACTCCGCGCTGCGGGCCGCCGCGGACGTCGCCGGAGCTGTGGACCCGGTCACCGTCCGCGCGGCGGTGATCGTGGGCGCCGTCGTCGTCTTCCTCGTACCCGTGGGCCTCGTGCTCAGCAGCTGGCTCCCGCGGCGCCTGCGCTGGATCCGGCAGGCCGCCGCGGCCCAGGAGCTCGCCGCGAGCGACGACGGCCGCGAACTGCTCGCCCTGCGCGCCCTGCTGAGGCCGCTGGACGAGGTCGCACGGACCGCGTACGAGCTCCCCGACGCCACCGCGGGCAGCCTCGCCGAGGGCTGGCGCGGCGGCGACCCCGTCATCATCGACGCGCTCGCCGAGGCGGAACTGGTGCGCCTCGGGCTGCACATCCCCGAGCAGCTGTACATCCCCGAGCAGGAGACAGGCGAGGAGACGGGCCCGGAGAACGGGACAGGGCCCCTGGAACCGTGCGGTTCCAAGGACCCTGTCTCCACCGCCTGACCAGGCCCGCGGCAGGCCGTCCAGCTAGGCCTGCGGCAGGCCGTCCAGCTGGGCCTGCAGCCGGCTGATGTCGGCGTCCGCCTTGGTGAGGCGGCCGCGGATCTTGTCGACCACGTTGTCCGGCGCCTTGGCCAGGAACGCTTCGTTGCCGAGCTTCGCCGTGGCCTGCGCCTTCTCCTTCTCGGCCGCCGCGAGGTCCTTGGCGAGGCGCTTGCGCTCCGCCGCGACGTCGATCGTGCCGGACAGGTCGAGCGCGACCGTGGCGCCCGAGACCGGCAGCGTGGCGGTGGCCGCGAAGCCCTCGCCCTCCGGCTGGAGGCGCAGGAGCTGGCGGATGGCCCCCTCGTGCCGGGCCAGCGTCGTGCCGTCGAGGGAGAGCCGGGCCGGGACCTTCTGGCCCGGCTGCAGACCCTGGTCGGCGCGGAAGCGGCGGACCTCGGTGATGACCTGCTGGAGGGTCTCGATCTCCTGCTCGGCCGCGGCGTCACGGAAGCCGCTGTCGGACGGCCACTCGGCGATCACGAGGGACTCGCGGCCGGTGAGGGTCGTCCAGAGCGTCTCCGTCACGAACGGGACGATCGGGTGCAGGAGGCGCAGCGTCACGTCGAGGACCTCGCCCAGGACACGGCCCGAGACCTTTGCCGCGTCGCCGCCGGCCATGAACGTGGTCTTGGACAGCTCCACGTACCAGTCGAAGACCTCGTCCCACGCGAAGTGGAAGAGGGCGTCCGACAGCTTGGCGAACTGGTAGTCGTCGTAGAGCGCGTCGACCTCGGCGACCGTCGCGTTCAGCCGGGACAGGATCCAGCGGTCCGTCGCCGACTGCTGCTCCACGGGCGGGAGTTCGCCCTCGATCGTGGCGCCGTTCATCAGCGCGAAGCGCGTGGCGTTCCAGATCTTGTTGGCGAAGTTCCGCGAGCCCTGGACCCAGTCCTCGCCGATCGGCACGTCGACGCCGGGGTTGGCGCCGCGGGCCAGCGTGAAGCGGACGGCGTCCGAGCCGTACTTGTCCATCCAGTCGAGCGGGTTGACCGCGTTGCCGAAGGACTTCGACATCTTCTTGCCGAACTGGTCGCGGACCATGCCGTGCAGCACGATCGTGTGGAACGGCGGGGTGCCGTCCATCGCGTACAGGCCGAACATCATCATCCGGGCGACCCAGAAGAAGAGGATGTCGTAGCCGGTGACCAGGACGGAGTTCGGATAGAACTTCGCGAGGCTGTCGGTCTCCTCGGGCCAGCCGAGCGTGGAGAACGGCCACAGGCCGGACGAGAACCACGTGTCGAGGACGTCGCTGTCCTGCGTCCAGCCCTCGCCGGTGGGCGCCTCGTCGTTGGGTCCGACGCAGACGACCTCGCCGTTCGGGCCGTACCAGACCGGGATCCGGTGGCCCCACCACAGCTGACGCGAGATGCACCAGTCGTGGAGGTTGTCGACCCAGTCGAAGTAGCGCTTCTCCATCTCCTGCGGGTGGATCGCGACCTTGCCGTCGCGGACCGCGTCACCGGCGGCCTTCGCGAGCGGGGCGACCTTGACCCACCACTGCATCGACAGGCGCGGCTCGATGGTGGTCTTGCAGCGCGAGCAGTGGCCGACCGAGTGCGTGTACGGGCGCTTCTCGGCGACGATGCGGCCCTCGGCGCGCAGGGCGCCGACGATGGCGCTGCGGGCCTCGAGGCGGTCGAGCCCCTGGAACGGGCCCGGGACCGTGATGACGGCGTGCTCGTCCATGACCGCGATGTTCGGCAGGTCGTGGCGCTGGCCGATCTCGAAGTCGTTCGGGTCGTGCGCCGGGGTCACCTTGACGCAGCCGGTGCCGAACTCGGGGTCGACGTGCTCGTCCGCGACGACCGGGATCGAGCGGTCGGTCAGCGGCAGCTTGATGAGCTTGCCGACGAGGTGCTTGTACCGCTCGTCGTCCGGGTGGACGGCGATGGCGGTGTCACCGAGCATCGTCTCGGCGCGGGTGGTGGCGACGACGACGGTCTCGTCACCGTCGCCGTACTTCAGGGAGACGAGCTCGCCGTCGTCGTCCTGGTACTCGACCTCGATGTCCGAGATGGCCGTCAGACAGCGCGGGCACCAGTTGATGATGCGCTCGGCGCGGTAGATCAGCTCGTCGTCGTAGAGCCTCTTGAAGATGGTCTGGACGGACTGGGACAGGCCCTCGTCCATGGTGAACCGCTCACGGTCCCAGTCGACGCCGTCGCCGAGGCGGCGCATCTGCCCGGAGATCTGGCCGCCGGACTCGCCCTTCCACTTCCAGACGCGCTCGATGAACTCCTCGCGCCCCAGGTCGTGGCGGGACTTGCCCTCCTTGGCGAGCTCACGCTCCACGACGTTCTGCGTGGCGATGCCGGCGTGGTCCATGCCCGGCTGCCACAGCGTCTCGAAGCCCTGCATGCGCTTGCGGCGGGTGAGGGCGTCGATGAGCGTGTGCTCGAAGGCGTGGCCCAGGTGCAGGGAGCCGGTGACGTTCGGCGGCGGGATGACGACGGTGTACGGGGGCTTCTCGCTCGCCGCGTCGGCGGAGAAGTAGCCGCGTTCCACCCAGCGCTCGTACAGCGTCCCCTCTACCTCGGCCGGCGCGTACTGGGTCGGCAGTTCGGTGGTGGGCGCTGGATTCTGCTGCTGAGTGTTCTCGGTCACCGGGCCAGTTTAGAGGTGTCACAGACCCGTCCCGAAACCGGATTCTTGAGTAACGGTTGCGGCCGGGAGCCACATGGGGGCTCCGCCTTCGTACAGGATGTCGGGAACACATAAGCGTTCGGAGGGGAACCCACGCAATGAGCTACAACCAGCCTGGCCCGTACGGCGGGCAGCAGCCCCAGCAGCCCGGTCCTTACGGGCAGCAGCCGGGTCAGCCTGGCCCCTACGGCCAGCAGCCGCAGGCACCCCAGCCCGGCTACGGCTACCCCCAGCAGGCGCCCCAGGGAGTCCCCCCGCAGCAGGGCGGCTACAGCCAGCCGCAGCAGCCGGGTCCGTACGACCAGAACCAGCAGGGCCCGTACGGGCAGGTCCCGCCGCCCCCGCCCGCGGGGGGCGGCAGCGGCAAGAAGACCGGCCTCATCATCGGCGCGGTCGTCGCGCTCGTCGCGATCGGCGGCGGCATCTGGTGGTTCACGGCGGGCAAGGACGCCAGCTCCTCGTCGGCGGGCAACTCCGCGGTGGCGGACGACGGCGCGCACAAGCTGGTGACGCCCGAGACGGTCCTCTCCGAGTACAAGAAGCAGGCCTCGACCGGCGACGGCTTCAATGACGACGACATGGAGCGGGCCGAGAAGGACGGCGTCAAGAACGGCAAGCCCGTCGACGCCGAGTACCAGTCCGGCGACAAGAGCAACCCGCTGGCCCAGAAGATGATCAAGTTCATGGGCGTCTACGGCGAGATCGACAACCCGTCCAAGGTCGTCGACGGAATGTTCGACAAGATGAAGACGGAGTCCACGAAGGAGAGCTCCTCCACCGGCAAGCTCATCGGCAGCCCGAAGAGCTTCGACGCGGACGGCGCGGTCCTCAAGTGCCAGGAGACGGAGATCAAGGGCGGCGGCTCCGGACCCAAGTCGATCCGCATGCCGGTCTGCATCTGGGGCGACAACAGCACCCTCGGCATCGTGATCCCGGTCGACATGGCGAGCGCCATGACCGGCAAGAGCGCCTCGCTCGAGGACGCCGCGGACACGACGACGAAGCTCCGCAAGGAAGTCCGCGTCAAGGCCTGATGCCCTGACGGCGTCACTCCGCACTCAGCAGCCCCGGTCGCTTCGACCGGGGCTGCTTCCGTCAGGATGTTCGAAACACATAAGCGCGCTCAGGGGGAACCCACGTCATGAGTTACAACCAGCCAGGCCCGTACGGCGGCCAGCAGCCCCAGCAGCCCGGCCCGTACGGCCAGCAGCCCGGCCCCTACGGCCAGCCGCCGCAGGCTCCCCAGCCCGGCTACGGCTACCCCCAGCAGGCGCCGCAGGGAGTCCCGCCGCAGCAGCCGTACGGCCAGCCCCAGCAGCCGGGCCCCTACGGCCAGCAGCCGCAGGCCCCCTATGGCCAGGTCCCGCCGCCGCCCCCGCAGGGCGGCGGCAAGAAGACCGGCATCATCATCGCCACCGTGGTCGCGGTCGCCGCGGTCGCCGTCGGTGGGTACTTCGTCCTCGCGGGCGGTGACGACAAGGACGGCGGCAAGAAGGGCGGCTCCTCGTCCGTCGCCGGTGGCGGCTCCGGGATCGAGGACGACGGTCCGCACAAGCTGATCACGCCGGCCACGGTCCTCTCCGAGTACAAGAAGGGCGAGGAGGGCGCCGGCGAGAGCGGCATGACCTCCAGTGACGTCAGGGAAGCCGAGAAGCACGGCGTCAAGAACGCCAAGGACGTCTCGGCGCAGTACCAGGCGGGTGACGAGGACAACCCGCTGTCGCAGAAGATCCTGCAGTTCAACGGCGTCTACGGCGACATCGCGGACCCGGAGAAGGTCGTCGACGCCATGTTCGGCGAGGCGGAGAAGAACGCCCAGGAAGGCAGCGGCAGCGGCGGCCAGAAGATGACGCTCGTCGGCAGCCCCAAGGCGTACAGCCCCGCGGGGCTCGACGGCGCGCTCCTGAAGTGCCAGGAGATGAAGGTCGACCTCGGCACGTCGTCGGCCGGCAGCAGCCAGGGCCCCAGCGAGATGTCGATGGCCACCTGCATCTGGGGCGACAAGAGCACGCTCGGCATCGTGATCACCACGGACGTGGCGAACGCGATGTCCGGCAAGAGCGCCGACCTCGACGAGGCCGCCGAGAAGACGGCCAAGTTCCGCAAGGAAGTCCGCGTCAAGCTCTGACACCGGGCGCCTCCCCCGACGCCCCTCCCCTCCGCGTACCCACCCCCATCAGTAAGGATGCCGGGGTCACATCAAGTACGCGGAGGGGAACCCACGTAATGAGCTACCACCAGCCGGGCCCGTACGGCGGCCAGCCGCCACAGCAGCAGCCTGGGCCCTATGGCCGGCAAGGGCCCTACGGCGCCCCTCAGCAGCCTCCGGCGCCGCAGCCCGGCTATGGCTACCCCCAGCAGTCCCAGGGCCCGTACGGGCAGGTTCCGCCGCCTCCGCCCGCGGGTGGCGGCAGCGGCAAGAAGACCGGCCTCGTCATCGGCACGGTCGTCGCGCTCGTCGCGATCGGCGGCGGCGTGTGGTGGTTCACCGCGGGGAAGGACGGCGGGTCCGTCGCCGATGACGGCAAGACGTACAAGCTGACGGCGCCCGCGTCCGTACTCGGCGGCGAGTACAAGAAGGACGACTCGTCCGCCGGAAGCGGTGGCGGCATGTCGTCGGGCGACCTCAAGGACCTGGAGAAGCAGGGCGTCAGCAATCCTCAGGACGTCTTCGCCGCCTACAACCGCGGTGAGGGCTCGACCATGAGGTCCCTCAACTACTCCGGTGTGTACGGGGAGATCGACGACCCGGAGAAGGTCGTCGACGCCATGTTCGCCGAGATGGAGAAGAACGCGAAGACGCCCGGCGGCATGAAACTCATCGGCAGCCCCGAGGAGTTCACTCCGGACGGCTTCGAGAACGGCGTCATGAAGTGCCAGGAGGCCGAGTTCAAGATGGGCGCGGTCGGACCGGACGACGAGGGCGTCCCGACCAGCTTCAAGACGCCGATGTGCGTATGGGGCGACCACAGCACGGTCGCGTACGCGGCGTACTCCGATGTCGCCGCCACCGCGAGCGGCGACGACATCGCCCTTGAGGACGTCGCAAGCCTGGTGGCCAACCTGCGCGACGACGTCCGCGTCGAGATCAAGTAGGCGACGGAGCACGGTCGTTCAACGAGAAGGGGCGCCCGGCGAGTGATCGCCGGGCGCCCCTTTCACGTAGACCTGTGGACCTGCAGACGGCTACGCCGACTTCTGCTCCCCCGGGCCCGGACCCCGCGCGTCGCGCGGCACCAGCGTCGGGTTCACATTCGAGTGGACGACGTCCGCCGTGATGACGACGCGGGCCACGTCCTTGCGGGACGGAACCTCGTACATCACCGACTGGAGGACCTCCTCCATGATGGCCCGCAGACCACGCGCGCCGGTCTGGCGCAGGATCGCCTGGTCGGCGATGGCCTCAAGGGCCTCGCGCTCGAAGTCCAGCTCCACGCCGTCCAGTTCGAACAGGCGCTGGTACTGCTTCACGAGAGCGTTGCGCGGCTCCACCAGGATCTGGAGCAGGGCCTCGCGGTCCAGGTTGTGGACCGAGGTGATCACGGGGAGGCGGCCGATGAACTCCGGGATCATCCCGAACTTCACCAGGTCCTCCGGCATGATGTCCTCGAACCGGTCCTTCTCCTGCAGCTCGCGCTTGGAGTGGATCGTGGCGCCGAAGCCGATGCCCTTCGCGCCCGCCCGCGACTCGATGATCTTCTCGAGGCCGGCAAAGGCGCCGCCCACGATGAAGAGCACGTTCGTCGTGTCGATCTGGATGAACTCCTGGTGCGGATGCTTGCGGCCGCCCTGCGGGGGGACCGAGGCCGTCGTGCCTTCCAGGATCTTGAGCAGGGCCTGCTGGACGCCCTCGCCCGAGACATCGCGCGTGATCGACGGGTTCTCGCTCTTGCGGGCGACCTTGTCGATCTCGTCGATGTAGATGATGCCCGTCTCGGCCTTCTTGACGTCGTAGTCAGCGGCCTGGATGAGCTTCAGGAGGATGTTCTCGACGTCCTCGCCGACATAACCCGCCTCCGTGAGCGCCGTCGCGTCCGCGATGGCGAACGGGACGTTCAGCATGCGCGCGAGCGTCTGCGCGAGCAGCGTCTTGCCGGAGCCGGTCGGGCCGAGCAGCAGGATGTTGGACTTGGCGAGTTCGATCGCGTCGTCACGGCCCTGCGCGCCGCCGGTCTCACCGGCCTGGACCCGCTTGTAGTGGTTGTAGACCGCTACCGAGAGGGCTTTCTTCGCGGGCTCCTGGCCCACGACGTACCCCTCGAGGAATTCGTAGATCTCGCGAGGCTTGGGGAGTTCCTCCCACCGCACCTCGCTCGTCTCCGCGAGCTCTTCCTCGATGATCTCGTTGCAGAGGTCGATGCACTCATCGCAGATGTACACACCGGGACCTGCGATGAGCTTCTTGACCTGCTTCTGACTCTTCCCGCAGAACGAGCACTTGAGCAGATCGCCGCCGTCACCGATGCGTGCCACGAGGTGCTTCCCCTTCGCCTGGGAGACGCCACGTTCAGCGACTCCTGGTGCCTCTATCTGACGGTACCTTGCCCGGCCCCCCGTTCGGGCCCCCCTTGGCACGGTTCACTTCGAGGTGAACCGTGCCAAGGAACGGCAGATGCTACAGCGCTGCGTCAGACGACCGAGGAGTTGTTCATCTTCCGGGTGGAGATGATCTGGTCGACCAGGCCGTACGCCAGCGCGTCCTCGGCAGTGAGGATCTTGTCGCGCTCGATGTCGTCGCGGATCTTCTCGATCGGCGTCGTGGAGTGCTTGGCCAGCATCTCCTCCAGCTGCGCACGCATCCGGAGGATCTCGTTCGCGGCGATCTCCAGGTCGGAGACCTGACCCCGGCCCGTCTCGCTGTAGGGCTGGTGGATCAGGACGCGCGCGTTCGGGAGCGCCATGCGCTTGCCCGGCGTACCGGCCGCCAGGAGCACGGCGGCGGCGGACGCCGCCTGGCCCATGCAGACCGTCGACACGTCGGGCTTCACGAACTGCATCGTGTCGTAGATGGCCGTGAGCGCCGTGAAGGAGCCGCCGGGGCTGTTGATGTAGATCGAGATGTCACGGTCCGGGTCCATCGACTCCAGGCACAGGAGCTGCGCCATGACGTCGTTGGCGGACGCGTCGTCGATCTGCACCCCGAGGAAGATCACGCGCTCCTCGAAGAGCTTCGCGTACGGGTCGTACTCGCGCACGCCCTGCGAGGTGCGCTCGACGAAGCGCGGGATGACGTAGCGGGATTCGGCCGTGGGGCCGGTGTACTCGGCCTGAGCGCGCTCGTAGAGGCCGCTGCCGGGGTAGTTCTTCATCTCTGTAGGTCTCCTGAGGAGCGTGGGCTGAGGTCGGCTTCGGAAGGGCTGAGCGGTGAGGCTCAGGCTCCGGTGCCGCCGCCGCCCGGCATGCTGGCCGCGTTGGGCATGATGTCGTCGATGAGGCCGTACTCCTTGGCCTCCAGCGGGTCGAACCAGCGGTCGCGGTCCGAGTCGCGAGTGACCTGCTCGACGGTCTGACCCGTGTGGAACGCGGTGAGGTCCGCCATCTTCTTCTTCGTGAGGAGAAGACGCTCGGCGTGGATCTTGATGTCCGACGCGGAGCCCGCGAGTCCGGC
Source organism: Streptomyces sp. NPDC044044 (assembly GCF_056434405.1). Lineage (NCBI taxonomy): Bacteria > Bacillati > Actinomycetota > Actinomycetes > Kitasatosporales > Streptomycetaceae > Streptomyces > Streptomyces sp. NPDC044044. The sequence goes on from NZ_JBWKFG010000004.1 coordinate 408,918, forward strand.
AGAAGGCTGGTGGATCAGGATCTCGGCGTTCGGCAGCGCGAAGCGCTTGCCGGGCGTACCGGCGCTGAGCAGGAACTGGCCCATCGAGGCCGCCATGCCCATCGCGATCGTCACCACGTCGTTCTGGATGTACTGCATGGTGTCGTAGATCGCCATGCCGGCCGTGATGGATCCACCAGGGCTGTTGATGTAAAGGAAAATGTCCTTGTCCGGCTCAGCGGCAAGGAGCAGCAGCTGCGCCGTGATCTTGTTGGCGATGTCGTCGTCCACGGCCTGGCCGAGGAAGATGATCCGCTCGCCGAGCAGCCGGTTGTAGACCTGGTCGCCGAGGCCACCACCGATGGAGGGGTCGCCGGCGGCGGAGGGCATCAGATTCGTCACGTATCCACCTGCTCGTCTTACGACGGCGCCGGGCCGTCTCACGTCTTCTTCTGAGGCTTGGGACCCCGCGTGCTCGCCGCTCCGGGGCGGCTTCGGGGACTCCCCTGCCCTCGTATTCATGGACCCTAACGCTCAGCCCCGTCCGGGGAATCCCGCAAAGGTGGCTGTTCGCTGTGAGCGCAGGTTCTGGCGGGCCGCCTCAGAAGCCGCCGGGGGCGCCCCGTCAGGGGCGTGGGGAACTGCGCGGCCCGCCCCCGACAGGCCGTACCCGCCGCGGTGCGGAGCGCGGCAGACGCGACTGCGGCCCTGCGGGGCTGAGCGCGCAGTTCCCCGCGCCCCTGACGGGGCACGACGAAGCCCCCGGGATCCAGTCCCGGGGGCCTTGTCGTACGTGCGTCAGAGCGAGGCTCAGGCCTTGCTCTCCTCGGCCTCAGCCGGCTCGGCGGCCGCTTCCTCGGAGGAGGCCTCGACCGTCTCGGCGGTCTCGTCCTCGTCGTCGTCGAGGTCCACGACCTCGCCGTTCGTGTCCTTGACCGTCGCGGCCTCCACGACGACCGCGAGGGCCTTGCCGCGGGCGACCTCGCCGACCAGCATCGGGACCTGGCCGCCTTCGACGACCGCCTGGGCGAACTGGTCGGGGGACATGCCGGAGGACTGCGCGCGACGCATGAGGTGCTCGGTGAGCTCCTCCTGGTTCACGTTCAGCTTCTCCTTGTTGACGAGCTCGTCGAGGACGAACTGCGTCTTGATGCCCTTCTCGGCCTGCTCCTTGGTCTCGGCGTCGAACTCTTCCTCGGTCTTGCCCTGGATCTCCAGGTACTTCGCGAGGTCGAGGCCCATCTGGCCGAGCTGGTGGTTCACCAGGTTGTGCTTGCGGGTCTCGATCTCGTCCGCGAGGAGCTTCTCGGGGACGGGGACCTCGACCAGCTCGAGCAGCTTCTCCAGGACACGCTCCTGGGCCTGCGTCGCCTGGTCGTACTGCTTCATGTTCTCGAGGCGCTTGCGGCTGTCCGCCTTGACCTCGTCCAGGGTGTCGAACTCCGACGCGAGCTGCGCGAAGTCGTCGTCCAGGTCGGGCAGTTCACGGGCGGCGACCTGGGTGACCTTGACGGTCACCTCGGACTCCTTGCCCGCGGCGGAGCCGCCCTTGAGCTCGGAGGTGAAGGTGGCCTCGCCACCGGCCTCCAGGCCCTTGACGGCCTCGTCGATGCCCTCGAGGAGCTCGCCGGAGCCGATCGTGTAGGAGACGCCGGACGCGACGCCGTCCTCCAGGACCTCGCCCTCGACCTTGGCCTCCAGATCGATCGTCACGACGTCGCCGTCCTCGGCGGCACGCTCGACCGGCGAGGTGGACGCGAAGCGCTCACGGAGCTCCTCGACGGCCTTCTCGACGTCCTCATCGCTGACCTCGACCGCGTCCACCTCGACCTCGATGCCGGAGTAGTCCGGAATCTCGATCGCGGGACGGATGTCGACCTCAGCGGTGAAGTTGAGGGTCTCGTTGTCCTTCAGCTCGGTGATGTCCACCTCGGGCTGGCCCAGGACGTTGAGCTCGGCCTCGTTCACGGCCTCGGTGTAGAACTTCGGGAGCGCGTCGTTGACGGCCTCTTCGAGGACGGCGCCGCGGCCGAACCGCTGGTCGATGACTCGGGCCGGGATCTTGCCCTTGCGGAAGCCCTTCACCGTGACCTGCTGGTTGATCTTCTTGTAGGCCGCGTCGAGGCTGTCCTTGAGCTCCTCGAAGGGCACCTCAACAGTGAGCCGAACCCGGGTCGGGTTCAGGGTCTCCACGGCGCTCTTCACGGTTCGGTCTCCTTGGGGCTGACTTCTTGGGATTGAGCCCGGCTCAGAGACACACGGGCACACAGCTTGCATAGTAACGGCAAGCGGGAGCCGACCCACAATGCGATCTTGTGAAGGAGATCTTGCTGGTCGGGGTGGCGGGATTTGAACCCACGGCCTTCCGCTCCCAAAGCGGACGCGCTACCAAGCTGCGCCACACCCCGTCGGTGCGACACGTAGGGTACATGCCTGCAGGCAGTGCGGCGCCCGCTTAATCGCGAGTACGTACGGGGTGTGCGGTGAGGGGCTCCGACCCGCTACGATGCTTGCCGTGCCGCGGTCGCTGACCAGCGATGTCCTGTGGTGCGAAGCATGCGGGTGTAGCTCAATGGTAGAGCCCTAGTCTTCCAAACTAGCTACGCGGGTTCGATTCCCGTCACCCGCTCGGTGGCCTCCGGCCCGGTTCCTCGGAACCGGGCCGGAGGCCTTTCTGCGTTCGGGCCTCCGGCTTCGGACCACCGGGCGGAGCAGGCCGCGGACGCCGGGTTCGGGCGTCGGGTCCGGGCCTCGGGCGGAGCGGTCCGCGGACGCAGGCCAGAAGCTGCCGGTCAGAAGCTGATCGAGTTGATCGTCTCGGCCACTTCATTGAGGAAGCGGTTTATGGAGGGTGCCATTCCGGTTGAGGCGAGGAAGAACCCGAAGAGCACCGCGACGATCGCGGGCCCCGCTTTGATCGATCCCCCGCGGATCAGCACGATGAGGATGATCGCCAACAGCAACACCACTGACAGCGAAATGGCCACACTGATCACACCCTAGGTCGGTCTCTCCCCGGCCCGGGGGGTACGACCCCGCACACCCCCGCCAGGACCATCGTGCCACCAACGCGCCTTCTGTATGCGGCCGGTGACACATCGTCGGCCAACGCCACACGTGCCCGGCGCGGGTCCGGCGCACGGGGTCGCCCTTGGGGCGTATGAACACCGCGCTCCCGCACGGCAATTCGAAGCCCGCGCACGGCCACTAATTCGGCTTGATCGTTTCCATCGCCACACAACTCGTTCGCCAGAAATTCGAATTGTTGCCGGGCGCACACGACCGGCGCCGCAAAGGGCCGATCAATCGGACATTTCGCCAGAGTCGCCCGCAGGCGTTATGCGGCGTTTAAGGGGGATGAGTTGTGACGTAAGGGACATTCAACTGCGTGTAATACGAGGTGACAGGAGGTGAATCACCATGTCGACTTCCGTGATTCCTGGGTACTCGGACCCCATTAGCCCCGAACCGTCTGTGATTGAGATGACAGCCGAGTTGAGGGTTTTACGAATACACGCAAGCGACGCTAGGGTGCCTCAGATGTTCCACGCTGCCACCATCCCCGCAAGCGCAGTGCGGTCCCGGATCGTCTCACCGAGCTCTTGGTGGGAGGGCCTGTGACGAACTCGGTTCACCCGCACGGCCGCCACCGGGCGCCGCTCCCCCCGGCACATGTGCCGGCGGACGGAGTACCTGGCCCCCGCGCCCCCCAGTCCACCATGGCCGCGACCCTTCCCCACGCCCCGGCCGGCACCACCGCTCGACCCGGCTCCTCGGGCCACTCAGGCTCCACGGGCCACGCCAACTCCTCGGGCAGACCCGCCGCCACGGGTCAACCCGCCAAGCAGCGCGACTCCTTCTTCGACAACGCCAAGTACCTGGCGATCGTCCTGGTCGCGATGGCGCACGCCTGGGAGCCGTTGACGGACGGCAGTCGCGCCGCAGAGGCGCTGTACATGACCGTCTACACCTTCCACATGCCGGCGTTCATCCTCATCTCCGGCTATTTCTCACGCAGCTTCGACATGCGGTCCGACCGGCTCAAGCGCCTGGTGACCGGCGTCGCCGTGCCGTACGTCATCTTCGAAGTCGCGTACACCTTCTTCAAGCGCTACGCGGACGACGACCCGACGCAGCCGATCAGTCTGCTCGACCCCTGGTACCTCACCTGGTTCCTGGTCGCGCTCTTCGTCTGGCGTCTGACGACCCCGCTGTGGAAGCTGGTGCGCTGGCCGCTGCCGCTCGCGCTCGCCATCGCCGTGCTCGCCACGATCTCTCCGGACATCGGTGACGATCTCGATCTGCAGCGCGTGCTGCAGTTCCTGCCCTTCTTCGTGCTCGGCCTGATCATGAAGCCCGAGTACTTCCAGCTGGTGCGGCGCCGCGAGGTGCGGCTGCTCTCCATCCCGATCTTCGCGAGCGCACTGCTCCTGGCGTACTGGGCAGGACCGCGGATGACCTCCGCGTGGTTCTACCGCCGGGACAGCGCACAGGAGTTGGGTGCGCCGTGGTGGGCCGGTGTCGTGATGACGCTGGCGCTGTTCGGCTGCTCGGCGATCCTGACCGCGTGCTTCTTCGCGTGGGTTCCGCGCCGGAAGATGTGGTTCACGGTGCTCGGCGCGGGCACGCTGTACGGCTACCTGCTGCACGGCTTCCTCGCCAAGGGCTCGCGATTCTGGGGCTGGTTCGACGACTACCAGTGGATGCACACGCCTGCCGGCGAGGTGCTCGTGTCACTGGTGGCCGCGGCGGTGGTGACGCTTCTCTGTACGCCTCCGGTGCAGCGGATGTTCCGCTTCGCCATGGAGCCGAAGATGGAGTGGGCGTTCAAGCGGGATGCCGCGGCGTTGGCTCGGGAGCGGGCCAAGTCCTCGGCTTGACCGCTCGGTTCACAGGCCCAACAGGGCGCGCATGTCGGCGTACTTGGCCGTGAGGCGAGTGCGGGTCGGCCCGTCTAGCTCTGCTAGGCGGGCCGGATTCGCGTTGTGGGCCAGGTCCGCCTCCTTCACCAGGCGGGCGCCGGGGGTTTCGAGGATCCGTCGGGCGTACGCCTCCGGGGACTCGCCCGGGTGCTTGGTGAGGGCGCGGACGATGTCCTTCGTACGGGGGGTGAGTGCGGCGTCCCGCAGCCACTCCTCGGTGAGGGCGTTGTCCTCTATGGCGTCGTGGAGCCAGGCCGCGGCGATCTGTTCCGGCGAGCCGCCTCGGGACCTGACTCCGTGCGCCACTGCTTGCAGGTGCTCCGCGTAGGGGCGGCCCGCTTTGTCCTTCTGGGTGGCGTGGGCCCGGCGGGCGATGGTCTCTACCTCGGCGAGGGACAGGGTGGGGCTGGAGTTCATGCGGGGATTCTTCCTCAACGGCCGGACGGGCCGGATCCCCTCAGCGCCGCCCTCGCAGGCAAGGCCGTTGCCGCCAGGCCCAGGGCCAGGGCCGCGCCCGCGAAGGAGCCGTACAGGAGCGGCGGGATGTGCGGGGACTCGCCCGTCAGGCCGTTCATCATGGGGACCAGCGTCGCCAGCGCGATCGCCGAGCCGATCACGACGCCCGCACCGGCGACCAGGAGCGCCTCCCACCGCACCATCCGCATCACCTGGCGCCGGGTGGAGCCGATCAGGCGCAGTGTGCCGAGCTCCCGGCGGCGGTCCAGGACCGTCATCACCAGGGTGTTGGCGGCCGCGATCGCCGCGAATCCGCCGAGTACCGCCGCCATCACCGTGTTCGCCCAGGCGTTGACCTGGCGGTCCGTGGACCGGGCGGTGGCGTAGCCGTCGCGGTCCTGGAGCGTGCCCAGGGAGGTGAGGGCCGCCGGGGTCGCTCCCTTCGACCAGATCTCCGAGGAGAAGGACGACGTCACGTGGTGCTTCAAGTCCGCTGAGGGGAGCGTGACCTGGGAGAGGCCAAGGCCCCGGCCGTACGTTGCCACCACCGTCGGCGACGCCTTCGTGCCGTCGGGCAGGCGCAGCGCGATGCGCTCGCCCGTCCTCACGTGCGCGGAGTCCGCGAGCTTCGCGTCGACGGCGATCTCGCCCTTGCCGAGCGAGGCCATCGTGCCCGTCCTGACGTCCAGGTCCTGGACCTTGGCCAGGTCACGGGACGAGCCCGTCACGCCCTGCGCCGACGCCGACTCCAGCCAGCGGTCGCCGCCCGAGCCCACCGGGACCAGGACGGAGGTCTTGAGGAGGCCCACGGCCGAGGTGACCCCCGGGGCCCGCGCCGCCTTCGTCACCCCGTCGGGGGTCACTCCCGCTCCCGGGGCGGAGACGATGTGGTCCGCCGTGATGCCCTCGCGCTGCTGGTCGGCCGCCACCCGGTCCTCGCTGGTGTGCATGAAGACGAGGGTCGACGAGAACGCCATGGCGAGGACGATCGGGGTGATCGCCGATGCCAGACGGCGCGCGTTCGTACGGGAGTTGGCCGCCGCGAGCGAGGCCGACGCGCCCGCGCCGCGCAGCGGGAGTCCGAACAGGGCCGCACAGCCGCGGGCGACCAGCGGGCCGAGCAGGGCCACGGCGAGCATGAACAGCATGACGATGCCGAGCGCCACGTTGGCCGCGTCGTCACCCGTCAGGGAGGAGGCGATCCCGGCGAGGACGCAGCCGCCGACGGCCGCCGCGATGCCGAGTGGTGTACGGATCCAGCCGAAGCGCAGGCGTTCCACCGAGGACTCGCTCAGCGCCTGGCCCGGCCTGATGCGGGAGGGGCGGCGGGCCGCCAGGTAGCCGGAGAGCAGTGCGGTGACCACCGCGACGCCGACGGCCGAGACGAGGGGGATGAAGGAGACCGAGAGGTCGAGGCCCTCGGGGATCGCGCCCTTGTCCTTCAGCTGCCCGAACCACCAGCCGGCCAGGGCGATCCCGGGCAGTACGCCGACCGCTCCCGCGAGGGGTGCGACGAGCAGTGCCTCGGTGGCGATGGTGCGGCGGATCTGGCGGGGTGTCGTGCCGATGGCGCGCAGGAGCGCGTACTCACGGGCCCGCTGGCCGACGGAGAGCGCCACCGTGCCCGCCGCGGTGAACATGGCGACCATGGTGGCGATGCCGCCGAAGGAGCCGCCGATGCCGGTGAGCATCTCCTGGGCGTAGGCGAGTTCGGAGCCCTCGGCCTCGCTGCGGTCGTCGCCGGTGTGGACGTCGGCCTTGGCGCCCAGGGCGTGCGCCACCTGGGACTTGAGGGCGTCGTCGCTGACGCCTTCCTTGGGCAGCACGGCGATGGCGTCGATGCGGCCGGGGTGGCCGGAGAGGCGTACGGCGTCGGAGTCGGCGAGCCAGGCCGTGGGTGCGCCGTCGGCGGCCCGGACGGTTCCGGAGACCCGGAAATCGCGCGGTCCTTCCGCCGTGGTCAGCGTGGTGCGCTCGCCCACGGACGCGCCGGGCGCGGCCAGGACGACCTCGCCGGGCTGCGGTGCGCGGCCCGCGGTCAGCTTCTCGCCGGTGAAGGACGTGGAGCCCCAGCCGTGCGCGGTGACGCTCCTGTCGCCGGACTGCACGGGGAAGGTGACGTCCGCGACGGCGGTGCGCGCGCCGGGCACCGAACCCGCCTTCTCCACCAGGGAGTTGTCGATGCGGGCCCGGTCGGGCAGTGGCGTGGCGGACTCGGACCGGCTGTCTCCGCTGCCGGCGACGAAGTGGGCCCGCTGGTCGGCGGCGGCCACCACGGGAGCGCCCGCGTAGCGGGTGGGCGGCACCGATGCGCGTACCCCCGTCTCCAGGAGGATGCCGCACGCGGACACGATCATCGCGGCCATCATCAGCGCGACGAACGTACCCACGAAGGCGGAGGGTTTGAAGCGGATGGCTGCGCGGGCGAGGCCGTTCGGCAGGAACTGCACGGGAATTCTCCGGAGTTGGTGAGGGCGGGGCGGGCGCGCGGGGGCTATGCCGCCGCTGTCGCGTACGCCGGTGCGGTGAGCGTCGTCATCCGGGCCGCGATCTGCGCCGCCGACGCGCGCTCCAGGCGGTCCACGATCGCGCCATCGGCGAGGAAGAGGACCCGGTCCGCGTAGGCCGCGGCCGCCGGGTCGTGGGTGACCATGACGACCGTGGCGCCCATCGTGTCGACGGCCGAGCGGAGCAGGCCGAGGATCTCGGAGGCCGTGGTGGTGTCCAGGGCGCCGGTCGGCTCGTCGGCGAAGATCACGTCCGGGTTCGTGACCAGGGCGCGGGCGATCGCGACCCGCTGCTGCTGGCCGCCGGAAAGCTCGCCGGGGCGGCGCTTGTGCTTGTCGGCGCCGAGGCCGACGCGGCCGAGCATGTCGGCGGCCTTGCGGCGGTCGGGGCGGTGGCCCGCGAGGCGCATCGGCAGGACCACGTTCTGCTCGACGGTCAGCGAGGGCAGCAGGTTGAAGGCCTGGAAGACGAAGCCGAGGCGGGTGCGGCGCAGGGCGGTCAGCTTGTTCTCGCTCATGGAGGTGATCTCCGTGCCGCCCAGGTGCACCGTGCCCTGGCTCGGCCGGTCGAGTCCGGCGGCGCACTGCAGGAAGGTGGACTTGCCGGAGCCCGATGGGCCCATGACCGCGGTGAAGCTGCCGCGCTCCAGGGCGAGGTCGATGCCGCTGAGCGCGTGCACCGCGCCGGAGCCCTTGCCGTACTTCCGGCGTACGCCGTGCAGTTCGACGGCCCAGTCGGCGCCGCGGGGCGAGCCGCCGGGCATCGGCGGCAGCGCTCCCCCGTGCGTCGCGAACCGCTCGTGCGCCTCGAACCGCTCGTCCGTCTCGGATCGCTCGTCCGTCTCGGATCGCTTCTTGCGCCGCAGCCCCATGGGTCTCTCCGTCTTCCGTAGGTGATGCCTCGAACGTACGGATTCAGGGGCTCTGTGAACCATGAGGTCCCCCGGCGAATCGGGGGTGGGGATAGCCCCCGCAGGGAGCGGATGTACGCCCTACACAGTTGCCGCGTAAATCGTTTGGTAAGCTAACTATTGACGCGTTCTTGACGCTCCCTTTGCCAATGGTGGCGGGCGGTGCGTCGCCGACTACCAGGAGGAACGGGCCCATCGGACACGCAGACACCCTGATAGCCATGGGCGGCGCCTTTCTCGCCGCCGCCGTGCTCGCCCGCGTGGGGGGCCGCATCGGACTCCCCACCATTCCGCTCTTCATCCTGGCCGGGATCCTCCTCGGCCCTCACACTCCCGGCGTGGTCCTGCTCTCCGACCCCCACGACCTGGAGATGCTCTCGGCACTCGGCCTGGTGCTTCTGCTCTTCTACCTGGGCCTCGAGTTCCACATGGACGACCTCAAGACGGGCGGCCGCAAGATGGCCCTCGCCGGAGGCACGTATCTCGCGCTGAACGTCGGCGCGGGCCTGGGCTTCGGATTCGCCCTCGGCTGGGGCACCTCCGAGGCGCTGGTCCTCGCCGGGGTGCTCGGCATCTCCTCGTCGGCGATCGTCACGAAGGTGCTCGTCGACACCGGACGCCTCGGCAACCCCGAGACGAAGCCGATCCTCGGCATCATCGTCGTCGAGGACATCTTCCTCGCGCTCTATCTGGCGGCCCTGCAGCCCGTCCTGTCCGGCGCCGACAGCCTCGCGGCGGCCGTCATGGACGGCGGCAAGGCCTTCGGCTTCCTGCTGCTGCTCGCCCTCGTGGCGCGCTTCGGCACCAAGGTCGTCGGGCGGCTCATGGACACCCGTGACGACGAGCTGCTCGTCATCTCCTTCCTCGGGGCCGCGGTCTTCGTGGCGGGGGTCTCGGAGTGGTTCGGGGTCGCGGACGCGATCGGCGCGTTCATGGTCGGTCTGATGGTGGGCAGCACGGCGTCCGGCGAGCGCGTCCGCAAGCTGGTGCATCCCCTGCGGGACGCGTTCGGGGCGATCTTCTTCTTCGCGTTCGGGCTCTCGATCGACCCCGGCGACCTGCCCGTCGTCCTGTGGCCGGTGCTCGCGGCCGTGGCCGTGACGCTGCTCATGAACGTCCTCGCGGGGCTCGGTGCGGCGCGCATCTACGGCTTCGGGGCAGGACCCGCGGCGAACATCTCCACCACCCTGCTCGCGCGCGGCGAGTTCGCCCTGATCCTGGCGACGATGGCGGCCACCGCGGGCCTCGACGAACGCCTGTCCCCCTTCATCGCGGGTTACGTGCTGCTGCTCGCGGTGCTCGGTCCGCTCGCGGCGGGACGGTCCCAATGGCTGGCCCGGATCCTGCCGGGCAAACGCGATCCCGTGCCGGAGCCGGCGCCCGAGATGTCAGGCGCCCGCTGACGGCTCCCGGCAGATCAGCAGCAGCGCCCGGTCGTCGTTGACGTCCTTCGCGACCGCCTCGATCAGGTGCCACGCTGCGCCGTGGAAGCCGCCCGCCACATAGCGGTCGGCTTCCCCGGTGAGGCGGTCGATGCCCTCGCTGATGTCGCGGTCGGAGGTCTCCACGAGGCCGTCGGTGAACAGCATCAGCACGTCGCCGGGGCGCAGGGAGCCCTTCACCGGGTCGAACTGCGCCCCGTCGTACACCCCCAGGAGCGGTCCCTCCGCGGCCTTCTCCTCCCAGAGCCCGCTGCCCGCGCTGAGCTGGAGGCCCGGCGGATGGCCCGCCGTGAAGAGTTCGTAGTCGCCGGTCTCCAGGTCGAGGACCAGGTGGATGGAGGTCGCGAAGCCCTCGTCCCAGTCCTGGCGCAGGAGGTAGCCGTTGGCGGCGGTCAGGAACGCGTGCGGCGGGAGCGAACCCAGCAGGCCGCCGAAGGCACCCGACAGGAGCAGGGCGCGGGAGCCCGCGTCCATGCCCTTGCCCGAGACGTCCGTGAGGACGACCTCCAGGGTGCGGCCGCCGTTCGTACGGGCCGCGACCACGAAGTCGCCCGAGAAGGACTGACCGCCGGCGGGCCGCAGGGCCATCTCGCGGTGCCAGCCCCGGGGCAGCTTCGGCAGCTTGCTCTGCACGCGGATCCGTTCGCGCAGGTCGAAGAGCATCGTTCCGCCACCGCGCCACGGCACGCCGACCCGGCTGCGGAACTGCGCGATGACGAGACCGAAGAAGCCGCAGGCCGCGACGACGAGGACCACTCCGGGCGTGACCCGCGAGCTCCCTTCCGTGTACGGACCGAGCCGGACGGACTCCACGATGAGCGCGGCCGCCGCCGTCGCGTACAGGCCGAGCAGGCTGGAGGGCCGCAGGAGCAGGCCGCCGGCCACGATGGGCAGGACGAGCGCGGAGGGCGCGAACCACACGTTGTTGACGATGGTGCAGAAGGTGATCACCGGGATGGTGACGAGCAGGCCCGCGAGCGCGATCCAGTCCGAGCCGTCGCCTCTGAAGTAGTCCACCCCGGATTTGCGCAGCCCTATGCGAGCCCGGTGGATCCGCTTCTTCATCCGGGCTGTAAACGTCTCGGCTTCCGCTCGCCTGCCTGCCATTGCTCCCGGACCCTATCCACCGTGCCAGGCACTTCGCACGGGAGGTGCCGGTTGTCCCCCGTCAGGGGCATGCCGTCAGCGCGCGTAAATCCTGTCGCTCTGTCCGCTTCACCCTGGTAGGCATGGCATATGACGACGGAATTGCGGGAGTTGCGCCAGGAAGACTGGGACGAGTACTACGGAACCCTTGAGCTCGCCTTCGGTGGCGTCGCCGAGGCCAAGGAGGAGCACGAGCTCTGGAACGCACTGACCGAGTTCGACCGCTTCTTCGGCACCTGGGAGGGCGAGAGCTGCGTCGGCACGACGGGAGCCTTCAGCTTCCGCCTCTCCGTGCCGGGCGGCTCCCTGGTGGACGCGGCCGGTGTGACGATGGTCAGCGTCGCGGCGACGCACCGGCGGCGGGGCATCCTGACGTCGATGATGCGGCGCCAGCTGGACGACGTACGCGCGAAGGGCGAGTCCCTGGCCGTGCTCACGGCCTCCGAGCCCGCCATCTACGGACGGTTCGGGTACGGAGCGGCCACGCAGCAGCTGAAGGCCGAGATCGACACGGCACGCGTGCGCCTGTCGCTCCCGGCCGGCACCGACGACGTACGCCTGCGGTACGCCAAGCCCGCCGACGTCCACGAGGCGTGCGAGGCGCTGTACGCACGACGGGTGAGCGAACGCCCGGGGATGCTGGCCAGGCAGCCCGGCTGGGAGCGGCTCGGCCTGCTCGACCCGGAGAGCGAGCGGCACGGCGCGTCACCGCTGCAGTGCGTGGTCGCCGAGCGCGACGGTGAGCTCGTCGGGTACGCGCGCTACAGCGTGAAGCCCGACTGGGACGCGGCGGGACCCAAGGGCACGGTCAAGTTGCGCGACCTGGAGGCGCTCGACCCGGCGGCGAACGCGGCGCTGTGGCAGTTCCTCTTCGGCATCGACCTGACGTCGGTGATCGACGCGCACAGCCGCCCGATGGACGACGCGATCCTCCAGCTCGTCTCGGACGTGCGGCGCTGCAGGGTCCAGGTGAAGGACGCGCTCCACGTACGTCTGGTGGACGTGGGAGCCGCGCTGGAGGCACGCACCTACCGGGCGCCGGTGAACCTGGTGTTGGAGGTCGAGGACGACTTCTGCCCCTGGAACGCGGGCCGTTGGCGACTCAAGGGCGACCTGAAGGGCGCGACCTGCGAGCGCACCGACGACGACGCCGATCTCGCCCTGTCCGTACGGGACTTGGGCTCGGCCTACCTCGGCGGTGTCTCCCTGACGTCACTGGCCGCCGCGGGCCGGGTACGGGAACTGCGTCCCGGCGCGCTGGCCGAGGCGACCCTGGCCTTCGGGTCGGACGTCGCGCCTTGGCTGCCGCACGGGTTCTAGCCGGACCTCAGAGGGGCTGGGGCGTCGGGGCGGTCTTCGGCTTGCGGGTCGCCAGGTAGAGGGCGATCAGCCAGCCGATGAGCGAGGCGCCGAAGACGATGTTGACGACCAGGACGAGCCAGCGGTTCTCGATGCCTCGGTTGAAGGCGATGAGGGACGGCAGGAGGTAGACGATGATGCCGAGCAGCCAGAGCACGATGGCGGCCGTCGAGCCTATGTCGCCGAACATGGACAGCTCCTGTGTCGGTGTCGGGTCCTGCGTCGGTGTCGGGTCCTGCGTCGGGAGGGCCGCCCGGCCCTAGCCGCTCTTGCGGCGGGAACGGGCGGGGCGCTGGCACTTCGGGCACCAGAAGAGATTGCGGGCGGCGAGATCGGCGGTGCGGATCTCGCCGCCACAGATGTGGCAGGGCATCGTGGCCCTGCGGTACACGTACACCTCGCCCCCGTGGTCGTCCACGCGCGGCGGGCGGCCCATCGCCTCCGGCGTGTGCTCGGGCCTGACGGTGTCGATGCGGTTGAGGCGCACGCCCTCGCGCATCAGGGCCACCAGATCGTCCCAGATCGCCGTCCACTGCGCGGGGCGGATGTCCTTGCCCGGGGTGTACGGGTCGATGCGGTGCCGGAAGAGGACCTCGGCGCGGTAGACGTTGCCGACGCCCGCGATGACCTTCTGATCCATGAGGAGAGCGGCGATGGTGGTGCGGCTGCGGGCGATGCGGGCGTAGGCGGGGGCCGGGTCGTCCTGCGGGCGCAGGGGATCCGGGCCGAGCCGCTCGTGTATCGCCTGCTTCTCCTCGTCCGTGATGAGGGCGCAGGTCGTGGGGCCCCGCAGGTCCACGTACGCGTCCTGGGTGGCCAGGCGGAGGCGGACGGTGTCCGTGGGCGGGTTCGCGGCGGCCGCGGTGCCGAAGTTGACCTTGCCGAAGAGGCCCAGGTGGATGTGGATCCAGCCGGTGCCGGCGAAGCCGAGGAAGAGGTGCTTGCCGTGGGCCTCGGCGGTGTCCATCTCCTGGCCGTCGAGCAGGGCCGCGCTGTCGGAGAACTTGCCCTGGGGGCTGGTGACGCGGAGAGGGCCGCGGTCCTCGAAGCGGGCGCGGTGGTCGTCCGCGAGGCGGTGAATGGTGTGCCCCTCCGGCACGGGGCCTCCCAGGGGGGTGCGGGTCGGTCGGAGTGGCCGTCGGTCACCGGCTTCGCCGAGTTCGTCCTCGAACGCCGGACGGGCTGAGGTTCAGCCCGTCCGGCGTGTGAGGAGCGGGGTCCGGGGCGGAGCCCCAGGAAACTACGGCTGCGGGTGGTGCGCCGGGATCTCGGGCAGCTCGCCCGTGGTCTCGTACGCGGAGAGCATGTCGATCCGGCGGGTGTGGCGCTCCTCACCCGAGTACGGCGTCGCCAGGAAGATCTCGACGAACTTCGTCGCCTCCTCCTGCGTGTGCATCCGGCCGCCGATCGACACCACGTTCGCGTCGTTGTGCTCACGCCCGAGCGCGGCCGTCTGCTCGCTCCAGGCGAGGGCGGCCCGCACTCCCTTCACCTTGTTCGCGGCGATCTGCTCTCCGTTGCCGGAGCCCCCGATCACGATGCCGAGCGACTGGGGGTCCGCCGCCGTCTTCTCCGCGGCGCGGAGGCAGAAGGGGGGGTAGTCGTCCTGGGCGTCATAGATGTGGGGCCCGCAGTCGACGGGCTCGTGGCCGTGGCTCTTGAGCCACTCGACCAGGTGGTTCTTCAGTTCGTAGCCGGCATGATCCGAGCCGAGGTACACGCGCATGCGACTGAGTGTGGCACGTCGCGGGGTGGGTAGCGGCGACCGGGGCCGGGACCTTGGTCACCCAGGTCTGGGCCATTGGGCCGGAATATCACGATCCGGAGTCAGGACTTCCGTCACGTAGACCCCTGAGTTTGAATGCGGGGGCTCGTGACCCGAGAACTTAAGGATTCGTCCATGACCTCGCAACCCTCCCTTGCGAAGGCAGACCGCAGCCCCAACGAACCTGGGGATCCGCAGTCTGGAGACACCGGTGACGGCCTCAAGGCCGGGCTGAAGAACCGCCACCTCTCCATGATCGCCATCGGTGGCGTCATCGGAGCGGGACTCTTCGTCGGCTCCAGCTCCGGTATCGCCGCCGCAGGGCCCGCCATCCTCGTCTCGTACGCCCTCGTCGGCACGATGGTCGTCCTCGTGATGCGGATGCTCGGCGAGATGGCCGCCGCACGGCCCACGTCGGGCTCCTTCTCCACCTACGCGGACCAGGCGCTCGGCCGCTGGGCCGGCTTCTCGATCGGCTGGCTCTACTGGTTCTTCTGGGTCGTGGTGCTCGCGGTGGAGGCCACCGCCGGTGCCGTCATCCTCAACGGGTGGATACCGGCCGTCCCGCAGTGGGGCTGGGCGCTCATCGTGATGGTGGTCCTCACCGCGACGAACCTCGTCTCGGTCGGCTCCTACGGTGAGTTCGAGTTCTGGTTCGCCGGTATCAAGGTCGTCGCCATCGGCGGGTTCGTGATCATCGGTCTGCTCGCCGTCTTCGGCGTGCTGCCCGGCTCCGACAACCCCGGCGCCGGATTCGCGCACCTCACCGACGCGGGCGGATTCATGCCCAACGGCGCGGGCGCCATCCTCACCGGCGTACTGATGGTCGTCTTCTCCTTCATGGGCTCCGAGATCGTCACGCTCGCCGCCGGTGAGTCCGAGGACCCGCAGCGCGCCGTCACCAAGGCGACGAACAGCGTCATCTGGCGTATCGGCGTCTTCTACCTGGGCTCGATCTTCGTCGTCATCACGCTCCTGCCGTGGGACGACAAGTCGATCGTCAAGGACGGTTCGTACGTCGCCGCGCTGAACTCGATCGGCATTCCGCACGCCGGTCAGGTCATGAACGTCATCGTCCTCACCGCCGTCCTCTCTTGTCTCAACTCCGGGCTCTACACCGCTTCCCGTATGGCCTTCTCGCTCGGCCAGCGCGGTGACGCGCCCAAGGCCTTCGCGCGCACCAACGCGCGCGGTGTGCCGCAGGCCGCGATCCTCGGGTCCGTCGTCTTCGGTTTCATCGCCGTCTGGTTCAACTACCAGTGGCAGGACACCGTCTTCGACTTCCTCCTGAACTCGTCGGGCGCGGTGGCCCTCTTCGTCTGGCTGATGATCGCGTTCACGCAGCTGCGGATGCGCGGCATCATCCTGCGCGAGCAGCCGGAGAAGCTGGTCGTGAAGATGTGGCTCTTCCCGTACCTGACCTGGGTCACGATCGCGATGATCTCGTTCGTGCTCGTCTACATGCTGACCGATGAGGCCGGGCGCAAGCAGGTGCTGCTCTCGCTGCTCGCCGCGGCGTTCGTCGTCGTGTTCTCCCTCGTACGGGACAAGGTGCGGCCCCGCGACGACAGCGCCGACGCCGACCTCGACGTCGACACGGACACCGTCGACGCCTAGCCGGTGCCGTCCGGCGGTGGCGTGGTCGACGTACCCGCCACCGTCGGCGGAGGCGTGCCCGGTCCCGGCGGCTCACTGCCGCCGGGATCGCGCGCGGTGAAGAACATGACGGCCGCCAGGGCGGCCGCGACCAGCAGGACCAGGGCGGTCAGGACGTGGGGACGCCAGTCGGTGTCCCCTTGCTGGTTCCCGGGTGCCTCCGGCGGCCTCGGTGGTGCCGCGAGCACCGCCCGCAGGGCCGCCTCCGTCTCGTCCGGACCCGGGCGCCGCTCCGGTTCCTTGGCCAGGAGCGCGGCGAGCACCGGATACAACCCGCTTGATTCCGGCGGCAGTTCGGGCGCCTCGTGCAGGACGGCGACCAGCGTGTTCAGCGCCGATTCGCGGGCGAACGGCGAGCTGCCGCGCAGCGCCGTGCAGAGCGTCGCCCCCAGGGACCAGAGGTCGGCAGGCGGACCCTGCTCCGCCCCCGAGACCCGCTCGGGCGCCATGTACTCGGGCGAGCCCACCAGTTGGCCCGTCTGCGTGAGGCGGCCCGTGTCCTGCAGCGCGGCGATGCCGAAGTCGGTGAGGACGACCCGGCCGGCAGGCCCTCCGTGGCCGAGCAGGACGTTCTCCGGCTTGATGTCACGGTGCAGGACGCCCGCCCCGTGCACCCGGCGCAGCGCCGCCACCAGGGCGAGGCCGACGCGCGCCGCGTCGCGCTCGTCCAGGGGCCCCTCGTCGTCGACGTACCGGGCCAGGGACCGGGCGTCGACCAGCTCCATGACGATCCACAGGCGGCCGTCCTCCTCGGCGACGTCATAGACACGGACGACACCGGGGTGGTCGATCCGCGCGATGGCCCGCGCCTCGCGCAGCGCGCGTTCTCTGCGGACGCGGGCGTCCTGAGTCTCGGGGCCATCGAAGGCTCCGTCGATCCGCATCTCCTTGACCGCGACAGCGCGGTCGAGGAGCTCGTCGGCCGCGCGCCACACGCGGCCCATGCCGCCCTGGCCGATGACGTCGAGCAGGCGATAGCGGCCCGCGACCACGCGAAGCTCCGGCATGGGTACACCCCCAACCTCCTTTCATGACAGCACAGTTCACGCGGTTTCCCGAGGCCCGGAAACGTCCGGGAAAACTTGACGGCCGATGTCAGGTTTTCCGGGGAAGCTCTGAGACGTCAGCCAGCACTTCTTGGAGGATCACCGTGGACTTCACCGACCAGCGACTCGTCTTCCGGCCCGGCGACGACGGCTACGACGAGGAGATCGCCGGATTCCAGACCGGTTTCGCGCAGCGGCCCGCGATCGTGTTCGCGGCCGGTAGCGCCGATGACGTCGTCGCCGCCGTGTCGTACGCCGCCGACGCGGGGCTGCCCATCGGCGTGCAGGCCACCGGGCACGGACTGCCGGGGTCGTCGGAGGGCGGCGTACTGATCAGCACCCGGCGGATGGACTCCGTCCGGATCGATGCCGACGCGCGCACGGTCACCGTGGGCGCGGGGGTCCGCTGGGGCCAGGTCGTCGAGGCAGCGGCGGCGCACGGGCTCGCGCCGCTGAACGGTTCGGCGCCGGGCGTGGGAGCCGTCTCGTACACGCTGGGCGGCGGCCTCGGCATCCTGGCGCGGGAGTTCGGGTACGCCGCCGACCACGTGCGCAGCCTCGACGTCGTCACGGCGGACGGCACCCTGCGGCACGTCACGGCCGAGAGCGAGCCCGACCTCTTCTGGGGGCTGCTCGGCGCAGGCGCGAACCTCGGGGTGGTGACGGCCCTGGAGATCGGTCTGGTGCCGGTGGCGCGGCTGTACGGAGGGGCGATCGAGTTCGACGGGCGCGAGGTCGACCCCGGCCGGGTGCTCAGGGCGTACGAGGCGTGGACGCGGACGGTGCCGGACGAGCTGACCTCTTCGGTGGCCGCGCTCGTCTATCCGGACATGCCGCAGCTGCCGCCCCATCTGCGGGGCCGCTATCTCGTGACGGTCCGGGTGGCCTACACCGGCTCCGAGGCGGCGGGCGAGCGGCTCGTGGCGCCGCTGCGGGAGATCGGGCCCGTGGTGTCGGACTCGCTGCGGGAGATGCCGTACACCGACAGCCACACGATCCACAGCGATCCGGACTTCCCGCACTCCTACTACGGGGACGGCGTGGCGGTGCGCGAGCTGGATGTCGCGGCGGCGTGCGAGCTGCTCGCGCTGACCGGTCCGGCCGCCGAGAAGATGCACGTCGTCCAGATCAACCAGCTGGGCGGGGCGCTGGCGAAGCCCGCGGGGAATGCGGTGCCGCACCGGGACGCGGGGTGGCTGGTGCGGGTTCTCTCACCCTTCGACGCCACCGACGGCACCGACGCCACCGAGCTCGACGCGGTGCGGGCCGTGCACGCGCGGGCGTTCGGGCTTTTCGCGCCGGACACGGCGGGGCGGTTGCTCAACTTCGCCTTCGGCGCGGGGGATCGGCCCGACGGGCTGTACGACGCGGGGACGCAGAAGAGGCTCGCCGGACTCAAGGCCACGTACGACCCGGCGAACCTCTTCAGGCGCAACTACGGTGTCGCCGCTAGCGGTTGAGGAACTTCCACGCCGTGGGCAGCGCGCCCATCGCGAGCGCGGCCTTCAGGGCGTCGCCGATCAGGAAGGGCGTGAGCCCGGCGGCGACGGCCTGGGTCAGCGACATGCCGGTCGCCGCGGCGAGGTACGGGACGCCGACCGCGTAGATGATCGCGGAGCCGAGCACCATCGTGCCCGCGGTGCGCAGGACGGAGCGGTCGCCGCCGCGGCGGGCGAGGGCGCCGACCACGGTGGCGGCGAGCAGCATGCCGAGCACGTAGCCGAGGGACGGCGCGGCGACGCCGGAGCCCGCCTCGGCGAACCACGGCATGCCGGCCATGCCGACGAGGGCGTACACCGCGAGGGAGAGGAAGCCGCGGCGGGCGCCGAGGGCGGTGCCGACGAGGAGGGCGGCGAAGGTCTGTCCCGTCACCGGCACGGGCGAGCCCGGGACGGGCACGGCGATCTGGGCCGCGATGCCGGTCAGGGCGGCGCCGCCGAGGACGAGGGCCGCGTCCTTCACGCGGGACGCGGGCAGCAGGTCCGCGAGGACCTGGCCGGGACGGGAAGAGACGGCGGCGATGCTCATCGGGACTCCGCGGGTTCTGGGACGGGCAGATGGGACCCCAGGACGCTATCTCAGGCGGGGGCGCCTTTCACCGGTGGTGGGTGACAAGGTGCCGGGTGCCCCGGTGGTGGGCTCTGCACAAAGCGCGGGGGGTACCCCTGCGGGGGGCGTGATGCTCGTCACTGAGGTGGGGCGTGATGGGGGCCCGTTTTGCGCGGGGGGCTCCTGCCCAGGGAGACTGTAGGTTCCCGCCAAAGCCTTGTGAGCCCGAGAGCAGCCTGAGCACATGCACGACGCACCCCCCGATGAATCGGCACCCAGCAGGGTGGGCACCACGGGGACGGAGCCCGAGCCCCTCGGCGGAGGCCTGAAGCAGCGGCATCTGACCATGCTCGGGCTCGGCGGTGTCATCGGGGCCGGGCTCTTCGTCGGGTCCGGGGCCGGGATCGCCGTGGCCGGGCCCGGCATCGTCGTCTCGTACCTCATCGCCGGTGCGCTCGCGATGTGCGTGATGCGGATGCTCGGCGAGATGTCGGCCGCGATGCCCGCGTCCGGGTCCTTCTCCGTGCACGCCGAGCGCGCCCTGGGCCGCTGGGCGGGGTTCAGCGTCGGGTGGCTCTACTGGTTCCTGCTCGTCGTCGTGCTCGCCGTGGAGGCGACCGGTGCCGCGCAGATCGCCAACAGCTGGGCGCCGGGCGTTCCTCAGTGGGCCTGGGTGCTGATCTTCATGCTGGTGTTCACGGCGGCCAACCTCGCCGCCGTGAAGAACTTCGGCGAGTTCGAGTTCTGGTTCGCCGCCCTGAAGGTCTTCGCGATCGTCGCGTTCCTGGTCCTCGGGCTGCTCGCGATCTTCGGGATCCTGCCGGACACGGATCCGGTGGGCCTCACCAACCTCACCGGGCACGGCGGGTTCCTGCCCAACGGCTGGGAGGGCGTGACGTCCGGCGTGCTCGCCGTCGTCTTCGCCTTCGGCGGCCTGGAGGTCGTGACGATCGCGGCCGCCGAGTCCGACGACCCGGTGCGCTCGGTCGCGCGCGCCGTGCGCAGCGCCGTCTACCGCATCCTCTTCTTCTACGTCGGCTCGATGCTGGTCATCGTGACGGTCCTGCCGTGGACGGCGGAGAAGGCGGGCGTCAGTCCGTATGTGACGGTGCTCGACTCGATCGGGGTGCCGTCCGCCGGCACGATCATGAACATCGTGGTGTTCGTGGCGCTGCTCTCGGCGCTGAACGCCAATCTCTACGGCTCGTCCCGGATGGTCTTCTCGCTGGCCGAGCGCGGCGAGGCCCCCAAGGCCCTGCTCAAGGTGTCGGGCGGCGGGGTCCCGCGCCGGGCGGTCCTCGCGTCGGTGGCCTTCGGCTTCGTGTCCGTCGTACTGAATCTGAAGTGGCCGGACTCGGTCTTCCTCTACATGCTCAACTCGGTCGGCGCGGTGCTCCTCTTCGTGTGGGCGCTGATCGCGGTCTCGCAGCTGCGCCTGCGCCGCCGCATCGAGCGCGAGGCGCCGGAGCGGCTCGTCCTGCGGATGTGGGCGTTCCCCTACCTGACGTGGGCCGCGCTCGCGGCGATGGCGGCCGTTCTCGGGCTGATGCTGACCGATGACGCGGCACGGCCGCAGCTGCTGTGGTCGGCGGGTGCGACGGGCCTGGTCCTCGCCGTCGCGGGGCTGCGGGAGTGGCGCGCGGCGCACATGAAACGGGAGTGAACATCTCGTGTCCACATCTTCACAACGTGTGAGCGTCGTGTCCGTATAGCGGTCAGGTGTTCCCTGTCAGCGGTACCGGACTTCAGACTGTGGGCCGCTCGCTCCCCCGTCTCAGCTACTGAACAGGGCACGCCCATGTCTCGGACGTCCACCCCCCAGGACGCATCACCCGACGAGGCCCCCGAGGCCCCCAAGGTCGATTCACCGCTCGTCCACGGCCTCAAGCAGCGGCATCTCTCGATGATCGCCCTCGGCGGCGTCATCGGCGCCGGTCTCTTCGTGGGCTCCGGAGCGGGCATCGCCGCGGCAGGACCCTCGATCGTCCTCGCCTACGCGATATCCGGCGCGCTCGTCATGCTCGTGATGCGCATGCTCGGTGAGATGTCGGCGGCGAACCCGGCGTCCGGCTCCTTCTCGGTCCACGCCGAGCGTGCGATCGGGCCCTGGGCGGGCTTCACCGCGGGCTGGGGCTTCTGGTTCCTGCTCTGCGTCGCCGTCGGCCTCGAAGGCATCGGCGCCGCGAAGATCATGGTGGGCTGGTTCCCCGACAGCCCCGAGTGGGCCTGGGTCGCCCTCTTCATGCTGGTCTTCTGCGGGGCCAACCTGACGGCCGTGAAGAACTTCGGCGAGTTCGAGTTCTGGTTCGCCGCGCTGAAGGTCGGCGCGATCGCGCTCTTCCTGGGCATCGGCGTCCTGGCGATCCTGGGCATCCTGCCCGGCTCGGACGTCTCCGCCCCCGGCACGGACAACCTCACCGGCGTGGGCGGGTTCATGCCGAACGGCACGGACGGCCTGATCATCGGCCTCCTCGCGTCCGTCTTCGCGTACGGCGGTCTGGAGACCGTCACGATCGCGGCCGCTGAGTCCGAGAACCCGGTCCAGTCCGTCGCCAAGGCCGTGCGCACGGCGATGTGGCGCATCGCCCTCTTCTACGTCGGCTCGATGCTCGTCGTGGTCACGCTGCTCCCGTGGGACAACAAGGAGGTCGTCGCGAAGGGCCCGTACGTCGCCACGCTCGACCACCTGGGCATCCCCGGCGCCGGCCAGATCATGAACGTCATCGTCCTGATCGCCCTGCTCTCCGCGATGAACGCCAACATCTACGGCGCGTCGCGCATGTCGTACTCCCTGATCGCGCGCGGCCAGGGCCCCAAGGTGCTCGGCCGCGTCCACAGCGGCGTCCCGCGCCTGGCGGTGCTCGCCTCCTCGGTCTTCGGCTTCGTCTGCGTCCTGCTCAGCTACTGGCGCCCGGACGACGTCTTCCCGTGGCTCCTGAACATGATCGGCGCGATGATCCTGGTCGTCTGGATCTTCATCGCCGCCTCGCAGCTGATCCTGCGCCGCAGGACGGAGCGCGAGGAGCCGCAGAAGCTGGTCGTGAAGATGTGGGCCTACCCGTTCCTGACGTGGGTGGCGCTCGCCGCGATGGCGTACATCTTCTACCTGATGACGGAACAGCCGGACACGCGCAAGCAGCTCCTGGCCACGGGCACGCTGACGCTGGTGCTCGCGGTGATCGGTTTCGTGCGCCAGAAGACGGCGGAGAAGCGGGCGGCGGTCGCCGCCGAGTAGCGACACACCTTTGCGCGAGAGGGCCCCGG
This sequence comes from Streptomyces sp. NPDC044044, assembly GCF_056434405.1. NCBI lineage: Bacteria > Bacillati > Actinomycetota > Actinomycetes > Kitasatosporales > Streptomycetaceae > Streptomyces > Streptomyces sp. NPDC044044. The sequence goes on from NZ_JBWKFG010000004.1 coordinate 431,420, forward strand.
GTCGACGGACTCGGGGCCCTCTCGCGTTTCCCCGGACCCGACCCCGGACCTAGGACGAAGGGCTGATCAACTCCGGCCCGCTCCTGCTGCTAGCCTGCACTTGCATATAGGTTGCAATAAGCGTTGCACTACAGCAGAGCAGCAGTCGGAGGGCTCGGACATGGCCATTTACACGCTTCCTGAACTTCCGTACGACTACGCGGCGCTCGAGCCGGTCATCAATCCCCAGATCGTCGAGCTGCACCACGACAAGCACCACGCGGCGTACGTGAAGGGCGCGAACGACACCCTTGAGCAGCTGGAGGAGGCGCGCGACAAGGAGACGTGGGGCGCCATCAACGGCCTGGAGAAGAACCTGGCCTTCCACCTCTCCGGCCACATCCTGCACAGCATTTACTGGCACAACATGAACAGCCCGAAGGACGGTGGCGGCGGTGAGCCGCTGGCCGCTGACGGTGTCGGTGACCTCGCGGACGCCATCACCGAGTCCTTCGGCTCCTTCGCCAAGTTCAAGGCCCAGCTGACCAAGGCCTCGGCGACCACGCAGGGGTCGGGCTGGGGCGTGCTCGCCTACGAGCCGCTCAGCAACCGCCTCATCGTCGAGCAGGTCTACGACCACCAGGGCAACGTCGGCCAGGGCTCGACGCCGATCCTGGTCTTCGACGCCTGGGAGCACGCCTTCTACCTGCAGTACAAGAACCAGAAGGTGGACTTCATCGACGCCATGTGGGCCGTCGTCAACTGGCAGGACGTGGCCAAGCGTTACGACGCCGCGAAGCAGCGCGTGAACAGCCTGCTGCTGGCTCCGTGAGGCGCTGCGCCCACTGAGAACGCCCTGCCTCGTGATCGTCTTCTCAACTTTCGCCGAGGCAGGCGGATGGACGAAAGGCCCCCGTGAGGACATGACTCACGGGGGTCTTTCGGTATGCGGGGTTCCGGGGGACCGTGAGCCCATGTCAGATCCATGGAGGCGCTGCCTGAACTGTGGCGACAAACCCCAGAACTTCCGGAGGCCCACGGGAGCCGCACTGGACGTCGTCATCGCCCGGGTGGGACCCGCCGACGCGGGCAAATACCTGCGATGCGGTCGCGAGGGCTGCCTGCGGGTGCAGAACTACTGGGCCTACCGGGACGGCTTCGACCTGCCCCCGTCCTTCGGCTAGCTCAGTCGAAGATCGGTCCCTGCGTACGCGTCCGCTTGATCTCGTAGAAGCCCGGCGTGGACGCGACCAGGAGCGTGCCGTCCCAGAGCCTGGCGGCGGCCTCGCCCTTGGGCGCGGGGGTCACCACGGGGCCGAAGAAGGCGACCTGCTCGCCGTCCGCACCGGGGACCGCGATGACGGGCGTGCCCACGTCCTGGCCGACCTTGTCGATGCCCTCCTGGTGGGAGGCGCGCAGCTGGGTGTCGTACTCGTCCGAGTCCGCGTAGTCGGCGAGCTCCTCGGGCAGGCCGACGTCCTTGAGGGCGGAGACGACCGCCTCGCGGGTCGGGCCCTCGCCGAGGTTGTGGAAGCGGGTGCCAAGGGCGGTGTAGAGCTTGCCGGTGTATTCGTCGCCGTGCTTCTGCTGGGCGGCGATGACCACGCGGACCGGGCCCCAGGCCTTCGTCTCCAGCATGTCGCGGTACTCCTCGGGCAGCTCGTCGAGCCTGTCCTCGTTCAACACGGCGAGGCTCATGACGTGCCAGCGGACCTCGACATCGCGGACCTTCTCCACCTCGAGCATCCAGCGCGAGGTCATCCAGGCCCACGGGCACAGCGGGTCGAACCAGAAGTCAACGGGGGTCTTGCCGTTCTCGGACATGTCTCTCCCTAGGGAATGCGTGCGCGCTTGGCCAGGGGAACGTCAGTGATCAGGCCGGGCATTCCCGGATACCGCGCGCTGGGGGCACATGCGAGGATCGTAGACATTCGTACAGGTCGTGCGATCCACGACTTCCCCCTGCGAGTACAAGGGAGTACCGCCCGTGCCCGGTGAGAATCTTTCCCGCGACGAGGCCCAGGAAAGGGCCGCGCTGTTGTCCGTCGACGGGTACGAGGTCTTTCTCGACCTGCGCTCCGCGATCGGCGAGAGCGTCCAGGAGCCGCGCACGTTCCGCTCCGTCACCACGATCCGCTTCCGCTCCGCCGAACCCGGCGCCGCGAGCTTCGCCGATCTGATCGCCCCGAGCGTCACGGCACTCTCCCTCAACGGCAAGGACCTGGACCCCTCCGAGGTCTTCGACGGCACCCGGATCACGCTGGAGGACCTGGCCGCGGAGAACGAACTGGTGGTGGACGCCCAGTGCGCCTACAGCCGCACCGGCGAGGGCATGCACCGCTTCGTCGACCCGGAGGACGGCGAGGTCTATCTCTACACGCAGTACGAACCGGCGGACTCACGGCGCGTCTTCGCCAACTTCGAGCAGCCCGACCTGAAGGCACCTTTCCGGTTCTCGGTGCAGGCCCCCGAGGGCTGGACCGCCTGGTCGAACGGCTCCGGTGAACTGGTCGACGGCGTATGGAAGTTCGCCGAGACGAAGCCGATCTCGACGTACATCACGGCTGTCGTCGCGGGCCCGTACCACTACGTGACGGATTCCTACAGCCGCACGTTCGACGACGGCACGACGCTGGACATCCCGCTCGGCGCGATGTGCAGGAAGGGCCTCGCCAAGCACTTCGACGCGGACGACGTCTTCCTGGTCACCAAGCAGGGGCTCGACTTCTTCCACGACCACTTCGACTATCCCTACCCCTTCGGGAAGTACGACCAGGCCTTCGTCCCCGAGTACAACCTGGGCGCGATGGAGAACCCCGGCTGTGTGACCTTCCGCGAGGAGTTCATCTTCCGCGGCAAGGTGACCCAGGCGTCGTACGAGCGCCGGGCCAACGTCATCCTGCACGAGATGGCGCACATGTGGTTCGGCGACCTGGTCACCATGCGCTGGTGGGACGACCTGTGGCTCAAGGAGTCCTTCGCCGACTTCATGGGCACCTTCTCGATGGTCGAGGCGACGCGCTTCACCAACGGCTGGATCACCTTCGCCAACAACCGCAAGGCGTGGGCCTACCGCGCCGACCAGCTGCCCTCCACGCACCCGGTCACGGCCGACATCCGCGACCTGGAGGACGCCAAGCTCAACTTCGACGGGATCACGTACGCGAAGGGCGCATCGGTCCTGAAGCAGCTCGTCGCCTACGCGGGCCGCGACGCGTTCCTCGAAGGCGCCCGGCGCTACTTCAAGCGGCACGCGTACGGGAACACCCGGCTCGGCGACCTGCTCTCGGTCCTCGAGGAGACCTCCGGGCGCGACATGGCGTCCTGGTCGCAGGCGTGGCTGCAGACGGCGGGCGTCAACTCCCTGACGCCCCAGGTGATTCTGAACGCGGAGGGCCGGATCACCGAGCTCTCCGTGATGCAGGAGGCAGCCGAGTCGCACCCCGAACTGCGGCCGCACCGGGTGGCGGTGGGTCTGTACCGCCGTACGCCCGAGGGCGAGCTGACGCGGTACGCACGCGCGGAGGTGGACGTCGAAGGGCCCCGCACGGTCGTGTCCGAGCTGTCCGGCGAGGAGGCCCCCGAGCTGGTCCTGGTCAACGACGACGACCTGACGTACTGCAAGATCCGCTTCGACGAGACCTCCCTCGACACGCTGCGGGCGCACCTCGGCGACATCACCGACCCGCTGGCCCGCGCGCTGTGCTGGTCCGCACTGTGGAGCCTCACCCGGGACGGGCTCATGCCCGCGCGGGACTTCATCGGGCTCGTGCTGCGGTTCGCGGGGCGCGAGAGCGACATCGGGGTCCTGCAGATGCTGCACACGTGGGCGGACTCGGCCCTCACGCACTACGCGGCCCCCGGGTGGCGCGAGGAGGGCGGGCGCGCGCTCGCCGAGGGCGCGCTGCGGGAGCTGCGGATCGCGGAGCCCGGCAGCCAGAACCAGCTGACGTGGGCGAGGTTCTTCGCCGCGGTGGCCTCCTCCGAGGCCGATCTGCAGCTGCTGCGGACCCTGATCGAAGGGACGGCGAAGATCGACGGCCTGGACGTCGACCAGGAGCTGCGCTGGGCCTTCCTCGGTCCGCTGGCCGCGCACGGCGTCGCCGACGAGCAGATGCTCGCCGCCGAGCTGGTCCGGGACGACACGGCTTCGGGCAAGCGGCACCAGGTGCGGTGCCTGGCCGCGCGGCCGTCCGAGGCGGTCAAGGCGCAGGCGTGGGCCTCCGTGGTGGAGTCCGACTCCCTGTCCAACGCGCTGGTGGGAGCGACGATCTCCGGCTTCGCCCAGTCGTCGCAGCGGGAGCTGACCGCTCCTTACGCGGCGAGGTACTTCGCCGCCATCGAGCAGGTGTGGTCCGAGCGGTCCATCCAGATCGGGATGGACGTGGTGAAGGGGCTGTTCCCTCACCTCCAGGACGACCAGGGGACGTTGGACGCGGCCGATCTGTGGCTCGCCTCGCACGAGTCGGCCGCACCGGCGCTGCGACGGCTCGTGCTCGAGGCCCGGGACGACCTCGCGCGGTCGCTGCGGGCGCAGGCCTGCGACGCGGCTGCCGTTTCCTAGGCGAACCGGGGCGGGTGTCCCGCCGAACGCTGCTCGGCAGCTTCGGCGGGACACCCACCACGGAACGTACCGCGCACAAACGGACCTTTTCGGCAGTCGAACGTCTGCACTTTAGTGCGGGGTTGTCCAGTTATGTCGACGGGCGTGTAACAGCGGTTAGGGGGCGGATCGGCAGCGGGAATGGCCCGGTCATGAACCACAACACCCCGCTCTCCCCCCGCCCCCTCCGCCACCTCGCCGACGTCCAGCGACGCGTCATGAGCACCGCCCAGCTCCGCGCCCACGGCGTCTCCCCCGCCGACGTCTCCGCCCACTGCCGCCCGGAAGGGCCCTGGCAGCAGCTGCTCCCGGGGGTCTGCCTGCTGCACCCGGGGCCGCCGACCAGTGAAGAGCGCCTGCACGGCGCCCTGTTGTTCGCGGGGCGGCCGCCGGCCAAGGCCGCGAAGACCGTGCCCGCGCAGCCCGGAGCGGGCGAGCCCCACGCCCCGTACGCCGACGCCCTGATCACGGGACTCGCGGCGCTCACCCTGCACCGCTTCTCGTCGGCTCCCCCGCTGCTCTCCCTGGACCGCATCGACGTCCTCGTCCCGCGCACCCGGCGGCTGCGCTCCACCGGCTTCATCCGGCTCGTGCGGGCCCAGGCGCTGCCGACCGCCGTGCAGATCGGCGGAGTTCCGGTGGCCCCGGTGCCGCGCGCGCTCGCCGACGCCGTGGCGGGCCTCACCGATGCGGGCGCCGTGCGCAGACTGCTCACCGAGGCGGTGCGCGGCGGACACTGCGAACCGGCCGCCATCGTGAGGGAGTTGAACCAGGCACGCCTCCTCACCCGCCCCCATGTCGTGGACGCGGTGGACTCGCTGCTCGCCGAGGGGCGGGCCATCGCCGAGAACCGGATCTACCAGATGGTCGCCGAGCACGGCCTGCCCGACCCCCTGTGGAACGTCGACCTGCGCTTGCCCGGCGGGCCGCACCTGGGAGGCGTCGATGCCTACTGGCCCGATCTGGCCGTCGCCGTCGAGCTGGACACGCGGGCGCCACGGCAGGGATTCCGCCAGGACGACGACGCGCTGTGGTCCGAATACGCCCGCAAGCGCGAGCACTTGGAGCGGCTCGGCATCACCGTCGTCCATCTGACGCCCAAGAAGCTGCGCGAGTCGCTCGAACAGCAGGCGACGGTCGTCCGGACCGCCCTGATGGCATCGGCCGACCGCGATCCGGCCGCGTATGTGGTGGTGCTGCCGCGATAGCCGCCGCAGGAGAGGGGGGCGGGACCCGCACGTCGGGCCCCGCCGGCCACGTCACTTCCCGCAGAACTCCGCGTCCCGGATCACGTTCAGGTCGCCGTCCAGGGTGTTGAAGTTCGCGGAGATCGCATGGCCGCCGCGCTCGGTCGCCAGGGTCATCGACGTCGAGCCCTGGATGTCGCCGCCGTTTCCCCAGACGACGGTGGAGCAGGAGGTCTCGCGCCTCACCAGGCCTAGCCCGTACCCCTCGTTGGGCTTGGCCGGGTCCTGCACGACGGTCTTCTTCATCTCGGCGAGCTGCTTCCTGGGCAGGAGCTTGCCGCGCAGCAGGGCCGTGTAGAAGCGGTTCAGGTCCGCCGCGTCGGAGATCATCCCGCCCGACGAGCCGGCCATGGACGGATTGAGCTCCGTGACGTCGTGGAACGTGGCGTCCGGGGCCTTGGACAGCTTCATGTACGCACGTGAACTCGGCTCCGGCATCGAGGAGTCCGTCTCCGGCACGCTGGTGGCGTCCAGGCCGAGCGGCTCGATGATGCGGCGCTTGATCTCGTCCGCGTACGACTCCCCCGTCACCTTCTTGATGATCATGCCTGCGAGGAGGTAGTTGGTGTTGGAGTAGTGCCAGCTCTCACCGGGGTCGAAGTCCGGTTCGTGGCGCATGGCGATGGCGACCTGCTGCTCGGGGGTCCAGGTGTCGTAGCGGTGCGCGAGGAACTTCTCGGTGAACATCTTCTCCTGGTAGCCGGGGTCGCTCAGGACGTCGTAGATGCCGCTCGTGTGGTTGAGGATCTGGCGCACCGTGATGGCGTCGCCGTCGTGGCCGTTGCCCTCGACCACGCCCGGCAGCCACCGGCCCACCCTGTCGTCGAGGCTCAGCTCGCCCTCGGCCACCAGCTGGAGTATCACCGTCGAGACGAAGGTCTTGGTGATGCTGCCGACGCGGTAGCGGTCGTGGGCGCCGCGCGGGGTCTGCCGTTCGAGGTCGCCGATGCCCGCGGCGGAGTTCCAGGTCCCGTGCTTGTCCCTGGCCTGGGCGGTGACGCCGGGGGCGTCCTCGTTGACCGCGGCCTCCATCGCCTTCTGTGTCGCCCGGTGCCGGTCGCCGTGTCCGTGTCCGTGTCCGCCACCACCGGGCTCCCCTGCGAGCGCCGGCGCCGCGAGCGCCCCCGCCGCCACCGTCATGGCCACCGCTGCGGCCACGCCCGCCAGGCCTCTTCCGCGTACTGACATGTCTCCCCCTCCGCTCATCACGTGCTGTCGGCGGGAGGGACTCGTGGGCCTGGTGAGGAGGTTGACAGCCGCGTGCGGGTTGAGCGGTTTTCAGCCTTTCCTGAGGATCAGTTCCGTGTTCCGGTCGCCCGGTTCGCCGCCCAGCGCGGGCTTGGCGCCGGGGGCGTTGAAGGACAGTTCGCGGTAGAGCGCGGCGAGGCCGGTCTGGGAGAGGTCCGCGTAGTCCGTGCGGTGCGGGGCCGACGACTCGATGAGGGTGGTGAACAGGGAGATCGTGCCGTCGTGGTTGTCGCTCAGCTCCACCACGCGGGCCAGCTGCGGGAAGTCGATGTGCGAGGCCGTGGAGACCTCCCAGAACGCACCGCGCGGGGTCTGGTGCGCGGTGATGGCGTTCTTGTGGCTGTGCCCGTTCACCCAGGCGAGGACGGAGGAGTGGCGGCCCAGCAGGGAGACGATCTCGTCGCCCCCGTGCCGGGCCTCGCGCGGACGCTCCGGATCCTGGCGCAGATTGCGCATCGTCCTGCTGGTGTGGTGGCTGAACACGACGACGTACGAACCGCCGCCGTCCTTCGCCTCGTTGGCCTTCAACTCCCGCTCCAGCCAGTCCAGCTGGGCCGTGCCGAGCGAGCCTTCATAGTGGCCGCCGGGGTCCGTCGAGTCCAGGCTGATGCCGAGCACGTCGTCGCTGATGCGGAAGGAGTAGTACTGGGTGCCGGAGTCGAGGTTCTCCTGCGTGTAGCCGTGGCCCGCGGGACCGTGGCCCTTGTACGCCGGGTCGAGGTGGGCCTTGACGTACTCGGCGGGGGTGAAGGGCGCGCGGCTCTCGTCCGGGGTGACCGAGCGCATCCGCCGCGCCTCGCTCTTCAGGAGCTCCTTGAAGTGCGCGCCCTTGGGGTCGCGGCCCTTCTTGACGGCCTTCCACAGGGCGGCGCCGCGCGACTCGTCGAGGGACATCAACTTCCGCCCGCCGACGGCGAATTCGGAGAAGTACGAGTCCCCGGGTCCCCAGCAGCCGCCGGGCAGCGCGTCGTGGTTGCCGACGGTCGAGTACCAAGGAAGGCCGAGACCGGGGCTGTTGACCTCGCGGAGCGCCGCGTCGAGGAAGCCGTCGACCCGCGGGAAGCCGAGGGCCTTGTCGGAGTCGCGGAGGTCGTCGTCCGGGTGCCAGTACAGCTTCAGGCCGCTGTCCTGGACGCCTTCGTAGCGGCGCGGGTCACCGGTGTTGGGGTTGATGCGCCCGCCGCTCATGGTCTTGAGGAACCAGTCGAGCTCGGAGCGTGAGTTGTTGTCCGTGTTGTCGCCCGTCGTCACCACGCAGTGCAGCGGCGATCCGGTGGCGGGCGCGCCGCGCAGCGCGTTGACCCGCTCGACGAGCGCGACCGCGCCGGCCACCGAGAGGGCCTCCTGCGGGCGCCAGGCGCTCGCGGTCTGGGAGCGCAGATACTCGTACCGCAGCGGATGCTGCACGTCGACCAGGTGCAGGTCGGTGAACTGGACGAACGCGGCGAGCGGGGTGCGCCGCCCCTCTCGGCCGCTCTTGGGCTCGGCGAGGTCGCCGCGGACCACCCGGTCCCAGGCGGGCCCGTCCCCCAGACGCCGGTAGCCGGAGGCGCCGCGCGGGGCGGCGACGGTACCGAGCGTGGTGCCGCCCCGGTAGGGCATCAGGGGCGCGGCGGGCGCCTGCCGGGAGAGCGCGACGGGCGCGGGCCCGCTGGCGGCGGCGTGGCTGGTGGCGGGCCGCAGGGCGTAGCCGATACCCGCGGAGAGGGAGACGGCCCCGGTGGTCGCGAGGAAGGCCCGGCGATCCACGGAGGAAGCGGCACGCGCGGCGGCGTGGGTGGCGGACTGGGCGGCGGTGGCGACAGAGCGTGTGCGCGACATGGCGCGGTCTCCCCGATTGCAAACGCGTCGGCAGTGGTCGCGGGCAGCTCCGCAGTGGGCGAAATTCCCGCTCGTACTGGATCGTTGACATCCGGGATGACCTGCACGTTAACGAGACCGCAACGGGCAACGCCGATCACCGTACGTGGATCATCAGGCACCCTGTGCAGTCATGAACCCCTCTCCGGGCGGAGAGGAGGCGGTCACTCCACGTTCATCTTCCGGGGAAGGGAAGGTCCAGCGGAGGCTCAGGAGGGGACCGCCAGGTGTCCGTCGTCGGGGCGGGTGCGCCACAGGTCGAGCCCGATGTCGACGAGTCCGACCCGGTCGAGGCCGGCGACGGCGTCCAGCGTGTGCCAGGCCGCGAGATCGGTCGAACCGTCCCGCTCGTGCCGCAGCTCGCCGCCGGTGATGCGCGCCTCGTAGACGATGCGCAGGCCGTGGAAGTCGGCGACGGCGCCGAGCTTGCGCGGATAGCGGCGGCGCAGGGAGTCGACACCGAGCAGCACGACGGGCTCGATGCGATACCCCGTCTCCTCGTCGGCCTCGCGGATCACCGTGTCGTACGGGTCCTCCCCGTGGTCCATCCCGCCGCCGGGCAGCGTCCAGCGCTTGCTGCCGTCGCCCGCCACCCAGCGGGCGAGCAGCAGCTGCCCGTCCTGTACGCATACGGCGTAGGCCGCCACCCGGAGCTCTTTGTTCACAGAGTGACGCTAGTCCCCCTGGCCCGGATTGGCAGGGGAGTACTCCGGAGCGGTCCAGCTCCAGGGGCTCGCGCCGAAGGTCTCCACCGCCTCGGTGAGGGTGAAGCGGACCGTGCGGGACCCGTCGTCCGCGTACTCGGTGCGGGCCGTGCCGGTGAGCTGGAGGGTCATGCCGGTCACCCAGTCGAGGAAGAGGAGGCCGGCGCGGGGGTCGGTGGTGAGGTTGCCGAGGGACAGGAACATGGAGTTGCCGGGGTAGTCCCGCCACACGAGTTCATAGGGGGAAGGGACCTGGACGAAGCCGGGGTTGCCGCCCCGGTGACTGGCGTCGGCGCCTTCCGCGTGGACGGTGGCGAGGAAGAAGGTGTCCGCCTCGGCAATGAACGCACGCTGGTCGCCGGTCAGCTTCACTCCGTGGCGGGGCGCGGACGGGCGGCCCGCCATGGCGCCCGGCGGGAGCTCACGCTTCTGGATGTACTTGGGGCAGTTCGAGAAGACCTGATCGGCCTCGATCGCCAGACCCCGGGGGGTCGGCCGCGCCCGTCCGTTCAGGCGCATGCGGCGGCGGGTGCGGGGGTCCAGGGCGATGGTGCCCACGGGGGTGCCCTCCTGGGCGAGGGCCTGCGCGAGGGGGTCGGCTCGGCGCAGGCCGCCCACGACCGATATCTGCTGCGGCCCCGTGGCGCGCACGAACCCCGGTTCACCGGTGAGCAGCGAGGCCCAGACGGCGCCCGCCGGGTCCGCGCCGCCGATCACCAGCATGGGCTGGATCTCCAGGAAGGCGGCGGCGACGGGGCGGATGCCGCCGCCGATGGACCGGCCCACGTGATCGGCCGTTTCCCGCACGCCGACGAGGTCCTGAACGGCGCGGGAACCGTGGTGGTACGGGTCGTGCGGGGTCATGTCACTCCCGGGCAAACGGGTGGGCAGGTGGGCGGGTGGGGGAACTCCGCCGCGAAGCGGCGGGTCAGTCGGGCCAGCGGGGCAGGGGGGCAGGGGGGCTCAGAAGAACCCACAGGTAGGCGCGGCGGCCACCGGGGCACGGTCCGAGGCGCCCACGCCAGACCCCGCGTAGATCTCAAGGCGCGTGCCGTCCGGGTCGTGGAAGAAGATCCCGCCGGAGGCGGCACCCTCGCCGTGCGGGACGACTCCCTCGTAGGCGAACTCCACTCCGTACGCGCGCAGAGCACTCTCGTACGCGCGGACCTCCTCGATGGTGTCCACCTCGAGCGCCAGGTGGTGCAGGCCCGCGTTCGAAGCCGCGTACGCCCCGTCCGCCTGCTGCCAGAGTGTGAGCGCGGGGCTCCCGCCCTCGCCCAGGAAGGCGAACCTGCGGCCCTCCTCCTTGCCCTCGCTGATCACTCCGTAACCGATGACGTCGCGGTAGAAGGCGAGTGAGCGCTCGATGTCCGTGACGTTCAGGCCGATGTGGCCGGTGCGGAGTGTGCTGGTCGCGGTCATGACTCTCCCCTTGTCAGTGAACTAATTGTCAGCGAACTAACCTATGAATGTGACTTTAGAGGTTAGAAGCAGAGAGCGTCAACCAGTCACGTACTCTTTGCTGGTTAGTCTTGAAGGGAGCCCCCATGTCCGCCGCACCCCGCGATCCGCGCCCGCTCGTCGGCGAGCCGCTCTCCCTCGACCTGCTCAACACCCGCTGGATGGCGGACGGCGCGCGCCAGGATCTGCTGGCCGATGTCGACGGACTCGCCGTCTGGCTCGCCGCCCAGAGGCTCGACGGCCGGTTCGACGCGGACGAGGCGACGCTGGAGCACGTGCTGCGGGCGCGCGACGCGCTCGCGTCCGCCGTGGACAGCCCCGACGACCCCGCCGGGATCGCCCGCGTCGACAAGATCCTCGGGCACGGGCGCATCCGGGCGACCCTGACCGCGCAAGGACCGGGCGAGGAGCCCGAGTTCAAGGACGCGACGTGGGGCGCGGCGTGGCTTGCGGCCCGCGACTACCTGACGCTCCTCGCCACCGCGCCGGACCGGATCCGCCCCTGCGCGCACGAGGCCTGCATCCTGCACTTCTTCGACACCTCGCGGAACGGGACCCGGCGCTGGTGCTCCATGGCCGGGTGCGGCAACCGGGCCAAGGCGTCGCGGCACTACGCGCGGGTGCGCGAGGCGTAGAGGGGCAGAGGCATAGAGGGGCAGAGACGCAGAGGCGCAGAGGCGCAGAGCCGTAATCATCCGCTATGTCACCGATGGCGCATGGCGGGATTACGCCACCCTCTGATCCTCTCCGGACAACTCTCCCCAAACAGCAGTCACTTACGTAAGGCTGAGCGGTCATCCGGTTCCGGATTCCGGACCTTTTCGACCTTTACGTACAGGGATGCTGATGCACAGATCCAGTGCTAGACGCACGACCCGTCTCGCGATAGCCGTCGGCCTGACCGCCGCGCTCTCCGCCGCCGGGCCCATACCCATGGCTCTCGCGGCCGACGGGGACCCGGGTGGCCCCGGGGGCCAGACCATCCCCAAGTCCGCCGAGAAGAAGCTCGGTTCGGCCGACGCCGATCTCCTCGCGGACGCGAAGGCGGACGGCGAGAAGACCGTCACGATGATGGTCGCCACCGCTCCCGGCGCCACCGAGCAGGTCGCGGGCCAGCTCGACGCCGTCAAGGGCGGTTCGGTCGGCCGGACGTACGACAAGCTCGGCTACGTACGCGCCACCGTGCCCACCGCGAAGGCGGACGCCGCCATCGAGGCGGCGGGGAAGCTGTCGTCCGTGCACGGCATCGACCTGCGGCACGAGATCGAGCTCGACGACCCGACGCCCGCCGCCGACCGCGCCAAGGGCGCGAAGACGGCGGCCGAGGGGACGTACGCCGGACCCGGCAAGAACACCCCGGCGAAGAACCCGTACAACCCGTCCTTCGAGACGGGCGCCGTCGACTTCGTGAAGAAGCACCCGAAGGCGGACGGCCGCGGCACCACCATCGGCATCCTCGACTCCGGCGTCGACCTGGGGCACCCCGCGCTCCAGAAGACCACCACGGGCGAGCGCAAGATCACCGACTGGGTGACAGCGACCGACCCGATCGTGGACGCGGACGGCACCTGGCGCCGGATGACCAACCCCGTCACGGGCCCCGTCTTCACCTGGGACAGCGAGACGTGGAAGGCCCCTGCGGGCTCCTTCCAGGTCAACCGCTTCCGCGAGTCGGCCACCACCGGCGGCGACGCCAAGGGCGACATCAACCGCGACGGCGACACCACCGACAGCTGGGGCGTGCTCTACGACCCGGCCGCGGGCACCGTCCGTGTCGACCTGAACGACAACAACGACTTCACCGACGACGAGACGATGAAGCCGTACAAGGACGGCCACCAGGTCGCCTACTTCGGCAAGGACGACCCGGCGACCGACGTCGTCGAGCGCGTCCCCTTCGTCGTCGAGATCCGCAAGGACGTGCCGACCGACCCGTACGGCGGCGACTGGGTCGGCAAGAAGGCCGACTTCGTCAACATCGGCGTCATCGAGTCCGAGCACGGCACGCACGTCGCGGGCATCACCGCGGCCAACGGCCTGTTCGGCGGCAAGATGAACGGCGCCGCCCCCGGCGCCAAGCTCGTCTCCTCGCGCGCCTGCACCTGGACCGGCGGCTGCACGAACGTCGCGCTCACCGAGGGCATGATCGACCTCGTCACGAAGCGCGGCGTCGACATCGTGAACATGTCGATCGGCGGCCTCCCCGCCCTGAACGACGGCAACAACGCGCGCGCCGAGCTCTACAAGCGCCTCATCGACGAGTACGGCGTCCAGCTGGTGATCTCCGCGGGCAACTCGGGCCCCGGCGCGAACACCATCGGCGACCCCGGCCTCGCGGACAAGGTCATCTCCGTCGGCGCCTCCATCTCCAAGGAGACCTGGGCCGCCAACTACGGCTCGGCCGTGAAGAAGTCGTACGCGATGATGCCGTTCTCCTCGCGCGGCCCGCGTGAGGACGGCGGCTTCGCGCCGATCATCTCCGCGCCGGGCTCGGCCATCAACACGACGCAGACCTGGCTTCCGGGCTCCCCGGTCGCCGAGGCGGGCTACCAACTGCCCGCCGGTTACTCGATGTTGCAGGGTACGTCGATGGCGTCCCCGCAGGCCGCGGGCGCATCGGCGCTGCTCCTGTCCGCCGCCGAGCGCGAGGACGTCGACCTGACCCCGGCGAAGCTGCGCACGGCGCTCACCTCGACCGCGGACCGCATCCCCGGCGAGCAGGCGTACGCGCAGGGCACCGGCCGGATCAACGTGGTCGACGCCTGGAACGCGATCGAGGACCACGCGAAGGCCCACACGTACACGGTGAAGGCCCCGGTCGACACCGCCCTGGAGCAGGAGCTCAAGAAGCCCGGCACCGGCATCTACGACCGTGAGGGCGGCCTGAAGACCGGCCAGAAGCGGACGTACGACGTCACGGTCACCCGCACCTCGGGCCCGGACCGCGGCATCCGCCACGAGCTGGACCTGGTCAACAACCACGAGGGCACGTTCAAGCTTCTCGGCAAGGGCGCCGTGACGCTGCCGCTGAACAAGCCGGTCACGGTCAAGGTGCAGGCGAAGGCCAAGTCGGCCGGTCTGCACAGCGCGATCCTGACCGTCGACGACGAGCGCAGCGAGGGCATCGACCAGCAGATCATGTCGACGGTCGTCGTCTCGACGCCGCTCGCGAAGCCCGCGTACACGTTCTCGGGGTCCGGCGAGGTGCAGCGCAACAGCACCAAGTCCTACTTCGTGACGGTCCCCAAGGGCGCCAAGTCCCTGGAGGTGGCGCTCGGCGGGCTGAAGGACAAGAGCCAGACGCGGTTCATCGCGGTGCACCCGTACGGCGTCCCGGTCGACTCGACGTCGTCGCTGACCTGCTACGCGAACTACGACAACCCGGCCAACACCTGCCGCCCCGACCTGCGTTCGTACCCCGAGCCGCAGGCGGGCGTGTGGGAGATCGAGGTCGAGTCGCGCAGGACGTCGCCGCTCCTGGACAACCCCTACAAGCTGGACGTCTCGGCTCTGGGTGTCGCCTTCGACCCCGCCGTGCAGACGGTGCCGGAGGCGAAGGTCGGTACTCCGGCGCCCGTCTCCTGGAAGGTCACCAACAACTTCGCCGCGGTGGACGGCAAGTTGAAGGGCGGCCCGCTCGGCTCGGCGAAGGCCGCGAAGCCCTCGATCAAGCAGGGTGAGACGCAGACCACGACCGTGGTCGTGCCCGAGGGCGCGGAGCGGCTCGACGTCGCGATCGGTTCGACGGCGGACACCGCCGCGGACCTCGACCTGTCGGTCTCGAAGGACGGCGCGGTCGTCGGCTCGTCGGCGGACGGCGACTCGGAGGAGTCGGTCAGCCTCACGAAGCCCGCGGCGGGTACGTACGAGATCGAGGTGGCGGGCTACTCGATTCCGTCCGGCGCCACGGCGTACGACTACCGGGATGTGTTCTTCTCGGGCGCGCTCGGCTCGGTGAAGGTGGACGAGTCGGCGCCGGTGAAGCTGGCGAACGGGGCCTCCGCGGAGGTCTCCGCCCAGGTCGCGGCGGATGCGCCCGCAGCCGAGGGACGTCAGCTGTTCGGTGAGGTGTCTCTGCTGAACGGGCGGGGCACGGTTGCCGGGACCGGCAGCGTCCTGATCGAGAAGGTGACCGCGCCTTAACTGGCTCGGAGCCTTGGGCGGGGTCGATCACCGGCTTCGCCGAGTTCGTCCTCAAGCGCCGGACGGGCTGGAAATCCAGCCCGGCCGGCGTTTGAGGCCATCTTGTCGGGGGTCCAGGGGGCGGAGCCCCATGGTTTCGGGAAGGGGCGGGGTTGGGGAATTAGCCCCTCTCCACCACCTCGACTCCCACCTCGTGCACCGCATTACGCGCCCCCGCGAGCGGCTGTACGCGCCCCGCGAGATCCCTCGCCCGGCAGCGGATCCGATGCTCACCCGGCGCCAACTCCCGTTCCAGGGAGAAGCGTTGCCACGTCGGGCCGGAGCCAGGCGGGTCCACCTCAGCAGCCTCCCAGGCACCCTCGTCGACCGAGACATCGACGCCCACGATCTCCGTCGTGCTCCATGCGCGGCCACTCAAGTCCACGGCCCCAGCGCGCAGTTGCTCACCGTCCCCCGGCGAGAACAACTTGCTGCTCACGTCGACCTCCCGCACCGGACTCGGCCCCGAGTCCCCCGGCAGGACGCGGTTGTACAGCTGCGTGGTGAACATCCCCTCCGCCCTGCGGTCCGCCAGGACGATCCGGGTCAGCCACTTCACCGAGTTCGTGCCGAACATCCGCGGCACCACCGCCCGCAGCGGAAACCCGTGCTCGGCACTGAGCGGCTCCCCGTTCATCCGGTGCGCGAGGAAGACATCGCCGCGGGCCACCGACAGGGGCAGGTCCTTGACGTACGTGAGCCCGTCCTGGCCCTGGAACGACCCCGTGTCCGCGCCCTCGAACCAGACGTGCCGCGCCGCGGCCAGCGGCACCGCCCGGTCCAGGAGCGCGGCGAGCGGCACCCCCGCCCACTCCACCTGCGCCACCGCCCGCGTCGGCACGTCCGGCGCGAACGGGCTCCCGAAGCACTCGTGGAAGGCGGGCAGCCGCTGCGTCCCGAGCGCGAGGACGGCGTCCATGTCCAGGCGCAGAGGGCGCTCGACCAGGCCCTCCACCACCAGGGTCCAGTCCGCGACGTCGATGCCGGGCACGCCCAGGTGCTTCCTGACGAAGACGTCGTCGGTCGGCGTGAAGTCGGGTCCGGGCGCGGGTACTTGCGTCATCATGTAGTAATCGTAGAGCCCTTTCAGTCCTTACACGCGGAACCCGTGCCGAAGGCTGTCCGACACGGCACGGCACGGTCTAACACGTGAGCCCCTTCGCCTTGGGCAGCGCCCGCTCGATCCATGCCCTGTCCTTGGCCACGGCCTTGCCCGTGGACCAGACGGTCGGCGACGCCTCGCCGCGGTCGATGCCGATCAGCGTCCGGTCGCCCGGCCGCAGCCGCGGGTCCACGTCCACGTCCATCACGAACGTGATCTGTTTCTCGCCGCTGACGGGCTTGTAGTAGCGGGAGACGTCCAGGACGATCCGCTCCTGCGTCGCTCCGGGAATCGGCTCGACCCGGTTCACCGTGCCCTCCACGATGAGCCGCGCGCACGCCACGTACCCCTCGGGCGAGAGGTCCTCGGCGGCTCCCCCGCCGTTCCCCTTGTCGTCCCCCGGAGCCGCCCCCTTCGCCGCGTCGGAGTCGGAGCGCTCGGTGATCCCGCCCCCGCTCTCCACCGCGAGCCAGGCGAGCCCGCCCACCAGCGAGGCGGCTGCTGTGGCCGCCGCCACCCCGAGCGCCAGCGTCAGACGCCGCCGCCGGACACCGGCGGGACGTACGCGGGCGGGACGTACCCGGGCGGGACCCACACCGCCGACCGGCTTCGGCACAGCCACCGGCCCGCGCGTCGGCTCCGGAATCGGCTCCGGAATCGGCTCCGGGGCCGCCAGAGCCCGGCCCACCACCCCGATGTGCTCCCGAAGCAGTGCGACATCCGCCACGGCATCGGCATGCTCCGCCACGAGCTCCGGATCCCGCCCGGAGGCCTCGGGCAGCGGATCGCCCGCGAGAGCGAGCATCAGCGCGTCGTGGTCGTAGGAGCGGTCGCAGGAGCGGTCGTCGGAATGGTCGTAGGAGTGGTCGTACTCACACTCGTCCCTGTCCACCGTCACACCACCTCGCCCTCGTGCAGCCGCGTCCGCAGCACCCGTACCGCCGTATGCAGCCTGCTTTTGACCGTGCCCTCCGGAATGCCCAGCTCGTCGGCTATCGCCCGTACCGGCAGATCGGCGTAGAAGCGCAGGACGACGACCTGCCGCTGCGTGTCGGGCAGCGCGTCCAGCCCCTGGGTGACGGCCATCGAGAGCGCCCGTGACTCCGCCCCGTCCTCGTCCGTCGCCTCCCGCCACAGCACGGCGAGCCGCTCCCCGAGCCGCTCCTGCCTGCGGCGCGCCCGGTGCCAGTCCATGGCGAGGTTGGAGGCGACGACCGCCGCCCACGCGGACACGTCACGCGGCGCCTCGCGCCCGTCCGCCGCCCGCTCGAGGAGCTTGAGCCTGACCTGCTGGACGCCGTCGGGCAGATCGACGTGCGGGACCCCGCCGAGCGCGAGCACCGCCCGCACCCGGTCCTCCTGGGCCGCGTCGAGCGGATCCGACCATTCCTTCCGGTCCTTCCGGTCCCGCCGGTCCCGCCGGTCCCGTCGCATTCTTCCGCGCAGCAAGACACCCCTCCCGTCCCCGCGTTTCCCCTAGGACGCCGGGAGCGCCCGAAACGTTCGGTCCGGGTCCAGGTGCGGTCCACGGGAATGTGACATCCCGAACTTCGGACAATGGATTGGACAAGGCGCCCGTGGACAGACGCATCATGGAACCGGCGCAGGCCAAAGCCTGTGCCCATGCACATACGGAGGATGTCCCTGTGAAGGTCGGAATCGTCGGAGCCACCGGTCAGGTCGGCACGGTCATGCGCAAGATCCTCGTCGAGCGGGACTTCCCGGTGGACGAGCTGCGCCTGTTCGCCTCGGCCCGCTCGGCCGGCTCGGTCCTCGACGGTGTGACGGTCGAGGACGCCTCGACGGCCGACTACAGCGGCCTCGACATCGTCCTGTTCTCGGCGGGCGGCGCCACCTCGAAGGCGCTGGCCGAGAAGGTCGCCTCGCAGGGCCCCGTCGTGATCGACAACTCCTCGGCCTGGCGGATGGACCCCGAGGTCCCCCTCGTCGTCTCCGAGGTCAACCCGCACGCGATCGCGAACCGCCCCAAGGGCATCATCGCCAACCCGAACTGCACGACGATGGCCGCCATGCCGGTCCTGAAGCCGCTGCACAAGGAGGCCGGGCTCACCGCGCTCGTCGTGGCGACGTACCAGGCCGTGTCCGGCTCGGGTCTCGCCGGTGTCGACGAGCTCTTCGAGCAGGTCAAGAAGGTCGGCGACGACGGCCCCAAGCTCACGCACGACGGCTCGGCGACGGAGTTCCCCGCGCCGAACAAGTACGTCGCGCCGATCGCGTACAACGTCCTGCCGATGGCGGGCTCCATCGTCGACGACGGTCTGAACGAGACCGACGAGGAGCAGAAGCTCCGCAACGAATCCCGCAAGATCCTGGAGATCCCGGCCCTCAAGGTCTCCGGCACCTGTGTCCGCGTGCCGGTCTTCACCGGTCACTCGCTGCAGGTCAACGCCCGTTTCGAGCGTCCGCTGAGCGCCGAGCGCGCCACCGAGATCCTTGGCTCGGCCGAGGGCGTCGTCCTCACGGACGTCCCGACCCCGCTGGTCGCCGCGGGCAAGGACGACGCCTTCGTCGGCCGCATCCGCACCGACGAGACGGCGGAGAACGGCCTGGCCTTCTTCATCTCCGACGACAACCTCCGCAAGGGTGCCGCGCTGAACGCGGTGCAGATCGCGGAGCTGGTAGCGGCCGAGCTCAAGGGCTAGGTCCCAGGCCCCACCTCGTCATCCGTACGCCGAAGGGGGCGGACACCGGTCTTCATCCGGCGTCCGCCCCCTTCGCGTGCCCGGTGGCCGCCCTCTTCGCGTGCCCGGCGTCCGCCCCCTTCGCGTACGCCGCGACAAGCAGGGCCAGCGCTGCGAGGCCGCCCCCGAGCCACAGCACGTCCGTCGTCCCGAAGCCGTCCGCGACCAGGCCCCCGGTCAGCGCGCCCAGGGCGATCGCCGCGTTGAACACCCCGGCGAAGAGCGCCGACGCCGCCTCACGGGCGTGGGGCGCCGCGGCGAGCACCCACTGCTGGGTGGAGACCGAGACCCCGCCGTAGGCCAGCCCCCACGCGACCAGGAGCGCCACCGACGCGAGGAGCGAGCCGCCCGCGGGGCCAAGGAGCAGGACCACGGCGGCAAGTCCCGCGCTGATGGCGAGCAGCGCCCGGCGCGGGTCGCGGGCCGCGAGCGCGCCGCCCGCGAAGTTGCCGACGATGCCCGCGACCCCGTACGCGAGGAGCAGCCCGCTGATCAGTCCGGCGCCCAGGTCGGGCACCCGCTCCAGTACGGGGCGTACGTAGGTGTACGCGGCGAAGTGCCCGGTCACCAGGAGCAGCACCACCAGGAGCCCGGCCCGCAGCCGCGCGCCCCGCAGCAGCCCGGGGAAGGTGCCGAGCCGTACCGGCGCCGAGGACGGCAGTGGCGGAAGCGTCGCCGCGAGCAGCCCGGCCACCGCGAGCGCGAACGCGCCCATCACCGCGAACGCCCAGCGCCAGCCCGCGAGTTCACCGAGGAACGTACCGGCGGGGACGCCGAGCACGGACGCCACCGCGATCCCGCTGAAGATCACCGTGGTGGCCCGCCCCGCGGACTCCTCGCGCACGAGCCGTACGCCGAGCCCGGCCGCGATCGCCCACACTCCCCCGATGCAGACCCCCACGAGCACCCGCGCGGCGAGCAGCACGCCGAAGGCGGGCGCGAGCGCGGAGAGGAGGTTGGCGGCGGCGAGCAGGGCCATCAGCGCGCACAGCACCGTCCGCCGGTCGGCCCGCCGCACGGCGACCGGGAGGAGCAGGGCGGCGAGCGCCGCGACCACGCCGGGCAGCGTGACCGTCAGGCCCGCGGTCCCGTCGGACACACCGAGCCCGGAGGAGAGGGAGGTGAGGAGGCCGACCGGCAGCATTTCCGTGGTGACGACGGAGAAGGTGGTGGCGGCGACGGTGAGGACGGACAGGGGCAGGGACAGAGGCAGGGAGCGCTGCGGCTCGGCGAGTTCGGGGAGTTCGGGGGGTGTGTCCGGGGTGGCTTTCATGGGGTCAAGCCTTCGTCGGACGCCTGCCGGGAACAACGGCGAAGATCTCATCCTTGAATGAGCGTGGCTCATGGATGCGAAGGGGGTGTACCGCTTGAGCGGGCTTGAGATACGGGAGCTGGAGTGCTTCATGGCGCTCGCCGACGAGCTGCACTTCGGCCGCGCGGGCGAGCGGCTCTACGTCTCGCAGAGCCGCGTCAGCCAGCTGCTGCGGAACCTGGAGCGGCGGATCGGCACACGGCTCGTGGAGCGGTCGAGCCGACGGGTGCGGCTGACTCCGGCGGGCGAGCACTTCCTGGCCGAACTGCGCCCCGCGTACGAGGTGTTGAGCGCCACGGTGGACGCGGCACGGGAGTCCGCGCGGGGCGTCACGGGGCGGCTGCGGATCGGCTTCCAGGGGACGGCGGACGCGCGTCTGATGGGGGCGATCACCGGCTTCCAGGAGCGGCATCCTGGCTGCGTGACGGAGATCGTGGAGGTGCCGTTCGCGGATCCCTTCGGGGCGGTGCGGCACGGGGACGTGGACACGGCGATCGTGCTCCTTCCCGTCGAGGAGCCGGACCTGGTGCTCGGCCCGCTCTTCTCCCGCCAGCAGCAGACGGTCGCGGTGTCGGTACGCCATCCCTTCGCGGGCCGTGCGTCGCTGCGCGCGGACGAGCTGACGGGTACGCCGCTGATCTCCGCGACGGCGCCGGCACCGGCCTACTGGCGCGCGGCGCAGGCGCCGTCCCCCGCCCCCGCGCCGGAGGTGCGCACCCTCCAGGAGGGGCTGACGCTGGTCGCGGCCGAGCGCGGGGCGATGCTGCTGTGCCGCCCCACGGCGGAGTACCACGGGCGCAGTGACGTCACGTTCGTGCCGGTGGAGGGGGTGCCGGACTCGGTGCTCGGGATGGTGTGGCGCCGGGACGGGGAGACGGAGCGGGTGCGGGAGTTCGCGCGGGCGGTGGAGGCGGTCTCGTAGGAGCGGTTCTTCAGGGGCGGCGCACCTCGAAGTGGAAGCAGCCGTACTCCACGGCCCTGACGTGCACGAGGGCTACCCGCGGGTCGGCGAAGGCCTCCGCGAAGGCGGCGTCGAAGCCTTCCGTCGCGGGGTCCGGGATCTCCAGGAGGCGGCCACCGACGATGTGGCCTTCGGCGTTGTAGCGGCGGAGGGTACGGAGGGAGCCGGGGCGGGCGAAGGGGTACGCGCCGTCGCCGCTGGGCGCCGGGCCCTCGCAGTCCTGCGCGTGGATGAAGACGGGGCCCTGCTCGTCGTAGGCGCCGGGGGTGGCGCCGGTCTCCTCGGCCCAGCGGCGGAGGGGGGCGTACGAGACGAGGGCGACGCGTTCTCCGGGGGCGATGGGGCGGAGGCAGCAGCGGAGGGGGTCGCCGCCTTCCGTGTCCACGTAGGGGTTGCAGGGGCGGCCTGCGTCGTCGGTCACGCGGAGTTGCTTGAGGGCGAGGGGAGTTATGGGGCGAGGGGCGTAGGCGGTGGTTGTGTTCATGTGCCGAGGGTCGCGCGTGGGGGTGGATGAGGGCTGGCGGATTTCAGACGTTGATTTTCCCCAACCCGCCCCATCCCGGCCGTGACATGGCGGCTCCGCCGCGGGCCGCTCGGCGCGGGGCCTTGGTGGCCGTCATCACCGGCTCCGCCGAGTTCGTCCTCAAACGCCGGACGGGCTGAGACTCTCAGCACGTCCGGCGATTTCGGCCATCTGTTGGGGCCCAGGGGGGCGGACAGCCGCTACCAACACCCCCGCATACGCCGATACCCCTCCCCCAGCCCCGCCAACTCCTCCTCCGTCAACACGTCCTCCACCCGCACGAACCCCTCTGGCGCCCTCTCCGCCACGGTCCGCAGCACCGCATCCACCGGCATCGCCCGGTTGGCCAGGGCCACGGCGTTGGCGGGGCCCCACCGCTGCGCCTCGTAGGCCCGCAGGCCACTCACCCGGTCCACCCCGGCAAGGGCCACGCACTGCGCGAGCACCCACGCGTCGAGCACCGCCTCCGAGCCGCCGCTCGACCCCACGGGGTACATCGGATGGGCCGCGTCGCCCAGGAGCGTCACGGGGCCGCGGCCCCACCACGGCAGGGGGTCCCTGTCCACCATCGGGTACTCCAGGATCCGGCTCGTCGCGCCGGTCGCGGCAAGGAGCGCGGGCACGTCCAGGTCCCCGATCCGCCAGCCCGAGAAGTGGGGAAGGACATCGGAGAGGCGGCCCGAGCGGTTCCAGTCCACCGGGCCCGGCGCCCCGTGGTGATGCCGCGGAAAGCGCACCTCCGCCACCCAGTTGAGCAGCGCGCGGCCCCGCGTCTCCGCCTCCCGCGAGATCGGGTAGACGACGAGCTTCGCGGCCGCGTTGCTGCCCGCGAACGCCATCGTCCGGCCGCCGAGCACCGGATCCCACTCGGCGACGCCCCGCCACATCCGGATGCCGTTCCACAGCGGCGGGCCCTCCCCGGGATGCAGCCGGGCCCGCACCGCCGAGTACAGCCCGTCGGCCCCGATCAGGGCCCGCACCGGCACCGCGAACTCCCGTCCGCGCCGCACGTCCCGCAGGGTCACCCGCAGCGCCCCTGACCCCTCAGGCTCGGCGTACCGCACGAAGGCCGTACCGGTCTGGACAGCGTTGTCACCGAGGCGGTCGCGCACCGCGTCCAGGAGGATCAGCTGCAGGGCGCCGCGGTGCAGGGAGTACTGCGGCCAGTGGTGGCCGCGCGCGAAGCCGAGCGGCTCGCCCCAGATGTGGTTGCCGTGCCGGTCGAAGTGGACGGTCTCGGCGGTCGGCACGGCCGTGGCGGCCAGTTCGGCGCCGAGGCCGAGCTCCGTCAACACCTGGACGGCGTGCGGGAGAAGGTTGATGCCGACCCCGACGGGCCGCAGCTCGTCCACCGCGTCGACGACCCGTACCCCGATGCCCGCCGCGTGCAGGCTGAGCGCGGTGGTGAGCCCGCCGATCCCGGCTCCCACGACGAGAACGTCGATCATGTGGCGCACCTCGCGCCACGCGAGCGCGTTGATCGGCGTGATCCCGGTGACCGGCGTGAGCCCGGTAATCGCGTCAGGCTCGGTAATCGCAGTGACCGTCGGAGTCCCATGAACGCTCCCCCCCGGGGCGTGAGTCGACGCGCGGATGCTAGCGGCACGGCAGCCCGCGAACAATGCCGCACGGCGGCCGCCGGACAATGGCCGGGCACTCCCGCCGACCCACGTGGAAGGATGGCCGGAAACGCCACAAGTCGTACCTGACGTTCCTGAGGAGATGACCGCGTGCCCGGCACCAATCTGACCCGCGAAGAGGCGCAGCAGCGGGCGAAGCTGCTCACCGTTGACTCGTACGAGATCGATCTCGACCTCTCCGGCGCGCAAGAGGGCGGCACCTACCGGTCGGTGACCACGGTGCGCTTCGACTCCGCCGAGGCGGGCGCCGAGACCTTCATCGATCTGGTCGCCCCCGCGGTCTACGAGGCCGTCCTGAACGGACACTCGCTGGACGTGGCCGCCGTCTTCCGTGACTCGCGCATCGCGCTGAAGCACCTGGAGGCGGGGCCGAACGAGCTGAAGGTGGTCGCCGACTGCGACTACACCAACACGGGTGAGGGGCTGCACCGGTTCGTCGACCCGGTCGACCAGCAGGCCTACCTCTACACGCAGTTCGAGGTCCCGGACGCGCGCCGCGTCTTCGCCTCCTTCGAGCAGCCCGATCTCAAGGCGACGTTCCAGTTCACCGTGAAGGCGCCGTCCGGCTGGACGGTCGTCTCGAATTCGCCGACGCCCGAGCCCAGCGGTGATGTCTGGGTCTTCGAGCCCACGCCGCGGATGTCGACGTACATCACGGCGCTCATCGTCGGTCCGTATCACTCGGTCCACAGCTCGTACGAGGGTCCTGGCGGCCAGTCGGTTCCGCTCGGCATCTATTGCCGTCCCTCGCTCGCCGAGTTCCTCGACTCGGACGCGATCTTCGAGGTCACCCGGCAGGGCTTCGACTGGTTCCAGGAGAAGTTCGACTACGCCTACCCCTTCGCCAAGTACGACCAGCTCTTCGTGCCGGAGTTCAACGCGGGCGCGATGGAGAACGCGGGCGCGGTGACCATCCGCGACCAGTACGTGTTCCGTTCGAAGGTGACGGACGCGGCGTACGAGACGCGCGCGGAAACCATCCTCCACGAGCTGGCCCACATGTGGTTCGGCGACCTGGTGACGATGGAGTGGTGGAACGACCTCTGGCTGAACGAGTCATTCGCGACGTACACGTCCATCGCCTGCCAGGCGTACGCGGAGAACTCGCGCTGGCCGCACTCCTGGACGACGTTCGCCAACTCCATGAAGACGTGGGCCTACCGCCAGGACCAGCTTCCCTCCACGCACCCGATCATGGCCGACATCCAGGACCTCGACGACGTCCTGGTCAACTTCGACGGCATCACGTACGCCAAGGGCGCGAGCGTCCTGAAGCAGCTGGTCGCGTACGTCGGGATGGACGAGTTCTTCCGGGGCGTGCAGGCGTACTTCAAGGCGCACGCGTTCGGCAACACGCGCCTGTCCGATCTGCTCGGCGCGCTTGAGGAGACCAGCGGGCGCGACCTGAAGACGTGGTCGAAGAAGTGGCTGGAGACGGCCGGCATCAACGTCCTGCGTCCGGTGGTGGACGTCGACACGTCCGGCAGGATCACGTCGTTCGCGGTCAAGCAGGAGGCCCCGGCGCTCCCGGCGGGCGCCAAGGGCGAGCCGACGCTGCGCCCCCACCGGATCGCGATCGGCTTCTACGACCTCGACGACGAGAGCGGCAAGCTGCTGCGCACGGACCGCGTGGAGCTGGACGTGGACGGCGAACTCACGGCGGTGGACGAGCTGGTGGGCCGCAGGCGCCCGGCGGTGATCCTCCTGAACGACGACGACCTGTCGTACGCGAAGGTCCGCATGGACACGGAGTCGCTCGCCTTCGTGACCGAGCACATCGGCGACTTCGAGGCGTCGCTGCCGCGTGCGCTGTCGTGGGCGTCGGCGTGGGACATGACGCGGGACGCGGAACTCCCGACGCGGGAGTACCTCTCCCTGGTCCTCTCCGGCATCGCCAAGGAGTCGGACATCGGGGTCGTGCAGTCCCTGCACCGCCAGGTGAAGATGGCCCTTGAGCTGTACGCGGCTCCTGCCGGGCGCGACGAGGCGCTCGCCCGCTGGACCGAGGCGACGCTCTCGCACCTGCGCTCGGCGGAGCCGGGCAGTGACCACCAGCTCGCGTGGGCACGGGCGTTCGCGGCGACGGCGCGTACGGAGGAGCAGCTGATGCTCCTGGAGGAGCTGGTGTCGGGCAAGCAGTCGGTCCCGGGTCTCGCGGTGGACACGGAGCTGCGCTGGGCGTTCGTGCACCGGCTCGCGGCGACGGGGCGGCTCGACGAGGCCGGGATCACGGCGGAGCTGGACCGCGACAAGACGGCCGCGGGCGAGCGGCACGCCGCGTCGGCGCGGGCGGCGCGGCCCACGCCGGAGGCGAAGGCGGAGGCCTGGGCCTCGGTCGTCGAGTCCGACAAGCTGCCGAACGCGATCCAGGAGTCCGTGATCGGCGGCTTCGTCCAGACGGACCAGCGCGAACTCCTCGCCCCGTACACGGAGAAGTTCTTCGCTGCGGTCAAGGGGGCGTGGGACTCGCGCTCGCACGAGATGGCGCAGCAGATCGCGGTGGGCCTGTACCCGTCGCTCCAGGTGTCCCAGGCCACGCTGGACGCGACGGACGCGTGGCTGGCCTCGGCGTCCCCGTCGGCGGCACTGCGCCGTCTGATCACGGAGTCCAGGGCGGGCGTGGAAAGGGCCCTACGAGCCCAGTCAGCAGACGCCTAACCCCACCCCCGAGGCCGGCGCACCCCCCTTCCCCATCCCCCGCCGGCCTCGGGGCCGGGCCCGATTGCCCTGCCGCGTCAAGCCGGTGGTCGGCACCCCGCCTACCGGCCGTATCCACCCTTCCCGCGCTGCGCGCGGATGCCCCCACCCACCCGCCCGATTGCCCCGCAGCCACAGGGGGTTATCGGGACTGTCGCCTGGGTGCCACAGCGCACCTTCCCGCGCTGCGCGCGGATCTTTCCCGCCCACCCACCCGTTTGCCCCGCAGCTACGGGGTGATCGGGTGGGTGGGCGGGCGGGGAGCATTTGCGCGAAGCGCGGGAAGCCAGGCGTCAGCCACGGAGTATCGGGTGGGCGGGCGGGAAAGACCCGCGCGGAGCGCGGGAGGTCACGCGTCGGCCACGGGGTATCGGGTGGGCGGGTGGGGAAGATCCGCGCGCAGCGCGGGAAGTCCGGTGGCGACCCGCAGACGCAGAACCCGGACAGGCCCACACTGCGGGGTACCGGGCGGGTGGGCGGGAAAGATCCGCGCGGAGCGCGGTAAGCCCGGTGGCGGCCCGCAGGCGCAGAACTCGGGCGGGACCCGAGCTGTGGCGCGCCCCCCGGTGCAGGTCTACTCCGGCTCCGCCCCCCGCAGGGGAACCGCGGAGCGGAGTGCCGACAAGACCCTGCTGACCGCCGCTCCCCCCGCGGCCCCGCGGCGAACCGCCGCCACCACATGGCGGCGGGGCCGGTCCGCGGACAGGGACCGCATCACCACTCCGTCACGGCGGACCGCCGCCATCCGCGGGACCAGGGCCACCCCCATCCCCGCCTCCACCATCGCCAGGATCGCCGTCCAGCCGGAAGCGGAATGCGCCTGCTCAGGTGTGAAACCGGCCCCCTCGCACGCCGCCCGCGTGATCTCCGACCAGGGGCCGCTGCCCCCGAAGATCCACGGCTCCGCCGCCAGGTCCGCGAGCCTCAGCCCCTCCGCATCCGCCAGCGCGTGATCCCCCGGAAGCGCCACGTCCAGCGGATCCGCCAGCAGTGACTCCCGCGTGAAGCGCGTGTCCGCGTCCGCCGCGGCAGGCGCCGTCACCGCCAAGGATAGGGCCACGTCCACCTCCCCCGCGGCCAGCAGCTCGTACGCCTCCGCCGCCTCCACCTCACGGACCCGCACCGAGATGCCCGGCGCCGCCGCCCTCAGCTCCCGCACCGCGGGGACCACCAGCGCGGGCACCGCGGTCGAGAAGGCGCCGACCCGCACCTCGCCCGCCTCACCCTGCGCGTAGGCCGCCAACTCGGCGTCGGCCAGCTCCAGTTGGGCGAAGACCGCCTCCGCGTGCCGCAGCACGAGGTGCGCCGCGTCCGTCAGGCGGACCCGCCGCCCGTGCGCCTCCAGGAGCGGCACCCCCAGCTGCTTCGCGAGGTTGGACAGCTGCTGGGACACCGCCGACGGCGTCATCCGCAGCGCCTGCGCCGTCGCCGTGACCGTGCCCCGCTCGCTCAACGTACGCAGGATCTGCAGTTTCTTGATGTCCCACTCGCTCATGGAGTCAACGTACCGACTGGTCAGGAGAGGTGATCCCACGGGACGCGCTCCCCTTACTTCGTGCGCGCCGAGCCGAGGACGACCCCGCCCAGGATCAGCCCCATGCACATCACCTGCAGCCACCCCATCGCCTCGCCGAGCACCGCGAAGGAGAGCAGGGCGACGCACACCGGCTGGAGGTAGTAGATGACCCCGGCACGCGCGGCGCCGATGATCGAGATCGCCTTGTTCCAGGCGAAGAAGGCGATCGCGGAGGAGACGACACCGACGTACAGGAGCGGGGAGACCGTCCCGACGGTCGGCTCGAAGCCGCCCTGCACGACGAGGCTGACCACGAACACCGGGAGCAGCATCAGCGCGCCCAGCGTGAACGTCGCGAAGAGGAACGGCAGTCCGCCGATCTCCGCGGGCTTGCGCTTGAGCAGCGCGCTGTACGAGCCGAAGGAGACGGCCCCCGCGATCACCCACAGGTCGCCCACCGCGAAGTCCATGGAGAGCGACCCCCCGGACACCAGGACCAGGACGCCCGCGCAGGCGATCAGCATGCCGGTCACGCGGCGCACGCCGAGCCTCGCGCCGCCGAGCCTCTCGTACACCGCCATCAGGACCGGCGACGCCGCCATGATCATGCCCATGTTGCCCGCGGTGGTGGTGACGCCCGCCTGGTTGACCAGGGTGTTGTAGATGGTGACGCCGAGAAGGGCGGCCAGGAGCAGAAAGCGCAGATGCTTGCGGAGCAGGGCCCGCTGACGCCATGTCTGGCGCGCGGCGAACGGCGCCACCGCCGCGATCGCGATGATCCACCGCCAGAACGCGTGCTGGATGGGCGGCACGCTGTCGGCCAGGGCGCGCGAGGTGACGAAGCTGCCCGACCAGACGACCGTGGCGAGCGCCGCCAGGGCGAGGCCGAGGCCGATGGGGCCCGCGGCCCGCTGCGCCTTGCTCGCCGCCGACGTGACGGTCTCCGTCGGCTCGCTGTGCAGGGGGGTCGTCCGGTCCAGGACAGTCACTGATATCCCTTGTCTCTCTCCCGGTCGTCCCGGGAAAACATGAACCCCGCCGAGGTGGGCACCACCCGGCGGGGATCTCTTGGCTGATCTCTTGGTTGGTCGCGGGACTACCGTCGCACCCCCACACCCATCAGGTCCATCGAATCTTTTCGAGACTTCTTTGAAGCAGAACTGAACAGTTGGGTTCTACGCGGCACCCCACTCCCCCAGCGCCGCCCGAACCTGTCCCGCGTCCGCCTCGTCCGCCGCCCACGCCACGTACCCGTCGGGCCGGACCAGGACGGCCGTACGCCGGTCGCGCCGGTCGCTCGCCCAGTGCCGCACGACCGCACGACCCGCGTCGTACTCGGCGCCCACCGGGGCGATCAGTACGAACTCGCCCTCGCGCAGGGCCTCGTACAGCCGCCCCTCCTTGAGCGCGACGTCCGGAGCGCGGCGCCCGGTCAGGCGGTGGGCTCCCTTCGGGGCGGGGTAGCGGTAGCCGATGCCGGTGATCTGGCCGATCGCCTTCTCGCGGACCGGGCGCACGGCGTTGACGAAGGACGCGAGCACGGCGCGGGCCGCGATCGACCACGGGCGCTTGGCCATCGCGAGCCGTACGATCCCGCCGCTGCTGCGCAGGACCGCCTTGCCGATGGGGTGCCGCTCCGACTGGTAGGTGTCGAGGAGGCCTTCGGGCGCGCGGCCCTCGACCGCCGCCGCCAGCTTCCAGCTCAGGTTCACGGCGTCCTGCAGGCCGGTGTTCATGCCCTGCGCGCCCGCCGGAGTGTGGACGTGCGCGGCGTCCCCGGCGAGGAAGACCCGGCCGACCCGGTACTCGGGCGCCTGGCGCTCGTCGCTGTGGAAGCGGGACATCCAGCGGGCGTCGTGCATGCCGTAGTCGCGGCCGAGCGCGAGGCGGGTGATCTCCTTGACCTCCTCGAGGTCGAGGGGGTCGGTGTCGGGGACGTTGCGGGCGCGGTTCCAGCCGATGACGCGGTAATAGCCGTCCGCGAAGGGCGCGATGAAGGCGAAGGCGTCACCGGCGGCGTTCACCGTGAGGACCGACGCGGGCTTCTCCGCGAGCTTCACGTCGGCGAGGACGAGGGAGCGGATGGCGGACTTCCCAGGGAAGGGCAGGCCGATGGCCTTGCGGACCGGACTGTGCAGTCCGTCGGCGCCGACGACGTACGCGGCCCTTCGCGTGCTCGACTCCCCACCCGGGCCCCGGACTTCGAGCGTCACCCCGTCCGCGTCCTGAGTGAGCCCGGTGACCTCGCTCTCGTACCGGAAGTCGACGCCGGCCTCGATCGCCCGCCGCTCCAGGACCCGCTCCACCTCGTACTGCGGAAGGACCAGGAGGTGGTTGTAGCGCGAGGGCAGCTTGTCGAGGCCCACTTCGAGGCGGGCGAAGAGGCGCAGGCTGTCGAGGGCCTTGCCCTTGGCCTCCAACTCGTCGGCGAGGCCCCGCGCGTCGAGCTGTTCGAGGGTGCGGGCGTGCAGCACCAGGGCGCGCGAGAGGTTGCTGATCCCGTGCGGCCGCTTCTCGAGCAGGGTGACGGGGACGCCCGCGGCGGCCAGGTCCCCGGCGAGCAGCAGCCCGGTGGGTCCGGAGCCGACGACGATCACGGCAGGGTCCACGGTGCCGGGCGTGTCCTGGGTTCCGTTCATGGCAGCCTCCTCGCGCCTTGTGTCTTGCGCCTTACGTCTTGCGCCTCACGCCAACAACTGTTGGTCAACGCTTGTTGGCCAACGTAGGGCCGCAGTCCTGGACTGTCAACACATGTTGGCCTACGCTTGTTGGCATGACCGAAAGTGCACCCGATTCAGCGACTCGGACAGCCACCGAGACACCCGCGGCACCACCCCGCCGCTCCGATGCGACCCGCGGCGCGATCCTCACCGCCGCCCGTGAGCGGTTCGCCGCCGACGGCTATGAACGGGCCACCATCCGCGCCATCGCCAAGGACGCGCGCATCGATCCGTCGATGGTGATGCGCTACTACGGCAACAAGGAGGGCCTGTTCGCCGCGGCCTGCTCCATCGACCTGCGGCTGCCCGATCTCACCGCGGTGCCGCGTGAGAACGTCGGACGGGCCCTGGTGAGGCACTTCCTCGACGTGTGGGAGAACGACGGGGTGCTGACCGCCATGCTCCGCGTCGGCATCACGAACGAGGCGGGCGCCGAGCGCATGCAGGGCATCTTCAGGGACCAGCTGCTGCCGGTCGCGCGCCACGTCTGCCCCGACCCCGCCGACGCCCCCGCGCGGGCCGGGCTCTGCGCCTCGCAGATCCTCGGCATGGCGCTGACCCGCTATGTGCTGCGGTTTCCGCCGGTGGTCGCACTGTCCGGCGACGAGGTCGTGGACTGGGTCGGACCGACGGTCCAGCGCTACCTCACGGCCGAGCGGCCCTGAGACGTACGCGGCCGAGATGCACGCGGCCCGAGACGTACGCGGCCTGACGCGCCCGGCCGTGTGACACACGCGTAGGGGCTCTTCGCCGACGTGAGCACGCGTGCGTACGTCGGCGAAGAGCCCCTACGGAGAACTCTGGAAGCGAAGTGGCGTCAGCCCTGCTTCTCCTGCTTGCGGGACTTGTCACCGACCATGACCAGGCCCGCGATCACCAGGAACAGCACGATGGGCGCCACGACATAGAGGCCGAGCGTGTCGATCACACTCAGGCCGGGACCCGGGTCGTCACCGTCGTCGCGTGTGAGCGCGAGCGCGGGAGACGACATGAGCAGCATCATCAGCGTCGTACCGGAAGCCAGGGCGCCGGCGCGCAGGGCGTTCTTCTTGTCCACGGTGCCAACGTAGCGAACTGCTAAACGGGCCGCGCGCCCGGGGGTGCCGTACGGGGCTCCTCGCGGGTGCGGAACACGTCCATGAACGCGTGCACGCGGGGTGAGGCGGCGAGTTCCTCCAGGGTGACGGGGCGGCCATCGGCGTCGGCGACCGGCAGCCGCCAGTTGGGGTACTGGTCCCAGGTGCCCGGGAGGTTCTGCGGGCGGCGGTCGCCGACCGCGTCCGGCAGCCATACGCCGATCATGCGGGCCGGGGTGGCGAGCAGGAAGCGGTGGACGGCGCGGATCTCCTCCTCCTCGTGGCCACCGCCGCCGGGCAGCATCCCGAGACGGGCGAGCAGCGCGAGCCACTCCGACACGTCCGCCGCGGCCTCGGCCTGCTCGACGGCCACGGGGCGGACCAACAGGCCCAGCCGGTCACGGAGTTGGACGTGCTCACCGGTGATGCGGGCCGCGGTGGACGGCAGGTCGTGGGTGGTGGCGGTGGCCAGGCAGTCCGCGCGCCACCGCTCGGGCGGCACGGGCCGTCCCGTGCCGGTCCAGTCCCGCTCGAACCAGAGCACGGAGGTGCCGAGCACGCCGCGGCGCTGCAGGGCCTCGCGGACGCCCGGCTCCACGGTGCCGAGGTCCTCGCCGATGACGAGGGCGCCCGCGCGGTGCGCCTCCAGGACCAGGACGGCGAGCATCGCATCGGCGTCGTACCGGACATACGTTCCCTCGGTGGGCGCGCGGCCCTCCGGGACCCACCAGAGCCGGAAGAGCCCCATCACGTGGTCGATGCGGATCGCGCCCGCATTGCGCAGCAGTGCGCGCAGGAGAGCGCGGTAGGGGGCGTACCCGGACTCGGCGAGGCGGTCGGGGCGCCAGGGCGGGAGGCCCCAGTCCTGGCCGCGCGCGTTGAACGCGTCCGGCGGGGCGCCCGCCGACATGCCCGCGGCGAAGTGCCGCCGCTGCGCCCAGGCGTCGGCTCCCGCCGGGTGCACACCGACCGCGAGGTCGTGCACGAGGCCGATGCCCATGCCGGCGTCGCGCGCGGAGCGCTGCGCGGCGCCGAGCTGGGCGTCGGTGAGCCAGGCGAGACGGCAGTGGAAGTCCACGCGGTCCATCAACTCGCCGCGCGCGCGGGCGGTCCGGGGTGATGCGGGGTCGCGCAGGGCCTCGGGCCAGGTGTGCCAGTCGGGGCCGTGCCGCTCGGCGAGCGCGTACCAAGTGGCGTGGTCCTCAAGGGCTTCGCCGTGCTCGGCGAGGAAGTCGTTGTAGGCGGCGCGCCGTCCGGGTCCGAGCGGGACCTCGCGGATCAGCTCCAGGGCCTTGAGCTTGAGCGCCCAGACCGCGTCCCGGTCGATCAACTGGCCCTGCTGGAGCACGGATTCGCGTAGCGCGGCGGCTCTGCGCGTGAGATGCGCGGCCAGATCGCGGGCCTCGCCCTCCAGGTGGGCGTACTCGGGAATGTCCTCGACCCGCAGGTGGACGGGGTCGGGGAAGCGGCGCGACGACGGGCGGTACGGAGAGGGGTCGGACGCCCCGTCCTGGGGCTTCGGTACCGCCGCGTGCAAGGGGTTGACCTGCACGAATCCCGCACCGATGGCCCGCCCCGACCAGGCGGCGAGCTCGGCCAGGTCCCCGAGGTCACCCATGCCCCAGGAGCGGCGGGAGAGGAGGGAGTAGAGCTGGACGAGAATGCCGTACGTCTTCTCGCGCGGGGGCGGCAGGCGTTGCGGGGCGACCACGAGGTGGGCGGTGGCTATCCGGCCGTCCGGGGTCGTGGCTCGGAGGCGG
Organism: Streptomyces sp. NPDC044044; assembly: GCF_056434405.1. Lineage (NCBI taxonomy): Bacteria > Bacillati > Actinomycetota > Actinomycetes > Kitasatosporales > Streptomycetaceae > Streptomyces > Streptomyces sp. NPDC044044. Next base: position 464,713 of record NZ_JBWKFG010000004.1, read on the forward strand.
TGGACGCCCAGCGGCAGGTCGGGTGCCCCTCGGGGCTCCGCCTGTGCGCCGCTTCGCGACGGTGCTTCCTGCCCGGCCACCCGATGGCCCCGCGGCGCGATCTCCGGGAACTGGACCCGCTCCCCCTGCTCCGTCTCCACCCACACCCGCGTGCCCGGCGGCAGCCCGGCCCAGGGCGGGGGTGCCTCAGAAGCTCCCTGCCACACCACGACCGTCGGCGGAAGGAGGCGGGCGGCCAGCTCGGCCTCGCGGGCCGTGAGGGCGCGCCGCAGCGCATCGGGGGTGCTCGCGTCCACGTCGAGGGCGGCCAGGGCCGCGATCACCGCGGCGTCGGTGGCCGGAACCGTTCGGTCCGGGGACGGGGAGTAAGAAGTCGCCACGCCGTGCAGGTCGGCAAGGCGGGAAAGTCCGGTGGGGCCGGTGGGGCCGGTGGGCCCGGCGGTGGAGCCGGTCGTGGGTCCGGTCGCTCCGGGTGGGGCCACTTAGACCCCCATGTAGGCCAGACCCGACGCGGTGCCGGTGGAGGTGGGCTCGCTGGTCAGCGGGGCGGCGTCGGCGAGCGGCGGCTCGCTGGTCAGGGGTGCGGCGTCGGCCAGCGGGGGCTCGCTGGTCAGGGGCGGCTCCAGGCAGCCGCAGGCGCAGGATCCGTCGAGTCCCGAGTCGGGACCGGACACCTGTTTGGAGAGAGCGTCGAGGAGGAGATTCGCGGAAGCGGGCACGTAAGGCTCCAATGTCAGGGGGCAGGTCTTCGGCAGACCTACCCAGTGCGCGGGATCGCAGACATATCCGTTGTATGAACGTGCGCGTACTCACATTCGTTTCTCTGAGTGGGGGTCCGGACGCAAGATCTTCCTTTCCCCCGCTCCCGTCCCTGCCCCGATCCGGAGGAGTCATTCCAAGCCCCTCCAGCACTTTTGAGCGAACCCGGCCATGACACCGGCCTTGGCCCGGCAATGTCACAGGGAAGAAAACCCCCACAACACCCACGCCCGTTGACACCCCCGCCACGCGAGTGGTGGGCTCAGTGACACCCTGAGACAACCGACGCACCACCCGTGATCACCGGGACGAGGGACAACGAGGAGAGGGCCGTGCAACTGCGGCGCAGGAAGGGCGCGGCGGCCATCGCCGTCGCCGTCATCGCAGGCGCCCTCACCGGTGCCCCCGGCGCCGTCGCCGCCCCCGGCCTCCCCGGAAAGCCCGGCACCCCGGCCACGTCCCCCGACGACGACCGGGAGAGCGACGGCACCCTCCCGCCGGTCTGGCCCCGCCCCCAGTCGATGACCACGGCAGGCACCCAGGTCACCGTCACCGACGAGGTCGTCCTGGCCACCGGCCGGAACCCGGACCCGTACGCCATGGACGCCCTGCGTGCCCTCCTGCGTGACGCGGGCGCCCGCGAGATCACTGAGGTCAAGGACGGCGACCAGCTGCCCGCGGGCGGCGGGAAGCTCGTCGTCCGCGCCGACGGCACGGGAGCCGACCAGGCCCTGCGCGCCCTCGGCGCCCGCGCCCGCGGCGACCTGCCCTCCGGTGGCTACCGCCTCGCGGTGGGCCGGATCGGCGGCCAGGACACCGTCGCCCTCGCGGGCGCGGGAGAGGACGGTCTCTTCCACGGCGTGCAGACCCTGCGCCAGCTGGTCACCAAGGGCGGCGCCGGGAGCACCGTCCCCGGCGTCCAGATCCGCGACTGGCCCGGCACCGCGGTCCGCGGTATGACGGAGGGCTTCTACGGCACCCCGTGGACCCGTGAGCAGCGCCTGGACCAGCTGGACTTCATGGGCCGCACGAAGCAGAACCGCTACCTCTACGCCCCCGGCGACGACCTCTACCGCCAGGCACGCTGGCGCGAGCCGTACCCCGCGGAGCAGCGCGCCGACTTCCGCGCGCTCGCCGAGCGGGCCAGGGCCAACCACGTGACCCTCGCCTGGGCCGTCGCCCCCGGCCAGGCCATGTGCATGTCGTCCGACCAGGACATCAAGGCCCTGAACCGCAAGATCGACGCGATGTGGGCCCTGGGCGTGCGCGCCTTCCAGCTGCAGTTCCAGGACGTCAGCTACAGCGAGTGGCACTGCGACGCGGACGCCGACGCCTTCGGTTCGGGGCCCGATGCCGCCGCGAAGGCGCAGTCCCGCGTCGCCAACGCCGTCGCCGCGCATCTGGCCGAGCGCCACCCCGGCGCGAAGCCGCTCTCGCTGATGCCCACGGAGTACTACCAGGACGGCTCCACCGAGTACCGCGACGCCATCGCGGACCGCCTCGACGAGGGCATCGAGGTGGCGTGGACCGGCGTGGGCGTGGTCCCCAAGACCATCACCGGGCGTGAACTTGCGGGCGCCCGCAAGGCGTTCGGCTCGCATCCGCTGGTGACGATGGACAACTACCCCGTCAACGACTTCGCGCAGGACCGTATCTTCCTCGGCCCCTACACGGGCCGCGAGCCCGCCGTGGCCACCGGCTCGGCGGCGCTGCTCGGCAACGCCATGGAGCAGCCCTCCGCGTCCCGCATCCCCCTGTTCACGGCCGCCGACTACGCCTGGAACCCCCGCGCCTACCGCCCGCACGAGTCCTGGCTCGCCGCGATCGACGACCTCTCGGGCGGCGACGCGAAGGCGCGCGGCGCTCTGCGGGCGCTCGCGGGCAATGACGCGTCCTCCGTGCTCGGCGCCGACGAATCGGCGTACCTGCGCCCGCTCATGGACGACTTCTGGCGTGCGCGCACCACGACGGACCGCGCCCGCATCGAGAAGTCCGCCAAGGCCCTGCGGGACGCCTTCACCGTCATGAAGGAGGCGCCGCGGCGGCTCGCCGACAGCGACATCGACACCGAGGTGCGTCCCTGGGTCGAGCAGCTGGCGCGCTATGGGGAGGCCGGCGAGACGGCGGTCGACATGCTGCGCGCGCAGTCCACCGGCGACGGCGCCGCCGCGTGGCGCGCCTCGCGCACCCTGACCGGGCTGCAGAAGGACCTGAAGGCGGGCAGGGTGACCGTCGGCAAGGGCGTCCTCGCCCCCTTCCTGACGCGGTCGCAGAAGGCGTACGGCACGTGGGCGGGGCTCGACAGCGAGCAGGCGTCGGACCGCGCGACGGTCCGCGTCCCGCGCGCCCGCCCTCTCACGGCGGTGACGGCACTGACCGACCCCGGCACCAAGGGCAGCGTCGAGGCCCACGTCCCGGGCGAGGGCTGGCGCCGCATCGGCGCCCTGTCCGGCACGGGCTTCACCGAGGCCAAGCCCGTGGGCCCCAAGGACACCGCCCCGCGCGCCGACGCCGTCCGCGTCACGGTCACCGAGGGCACCGTCCGCCACGTGGTCCCCTGGTACGCCGACTCCCCCGACGCCCGCTTCTCCCTGGGCCGCACCGAGGCCGACGTGGAGATCGGCGGCGGCCCGCAGCGGGTCACGGCGAAGCTGACGTCCCTGCGCCCCGGCGACGTGGAGGGCAAGGTCACGGCGAAGGCCCCCAAGGGCATCGAGGTGCGCACCCCTGAGAAGTCCACGCTGCCGCGCGGCACGCAGGTGGACGTCCCGGTCGACGTCACCGTCCCGGCGGGCACGCGCTCGGGGACGTACGAGCTCCCGGTCACCTTCGACGGCCAGACCAGGACGGTCTCGGTCCGCGCCTACCCGCGCACCGAAGGGCGCGACCTGGCGCGCGGCGCGAAGGCCTCGTCGTCGGGCGACGAGACGAAGGACTTCCCGGCGTCCGGCGCCAATGACGGCGACCCCGCGACCCGCTGGTCCTCGCCGGCCGAGGACGGCGCCTGGTGGCAGCTGGAGCTCGCGGAGCCGGTCAGGCTCGGCCAGGTGGTCCTGCGCTGGCAGGACGCGTACGCGGCGGGCTACCGCGTGCAGACCTCCGCCGACGGCAAGACCTGGCGCACGGCGGCGACCGTGAAGGACGGCAAGGGCGGCCGCGAGGCGGTCCGCATGGACGCCCGTGACACTCGTTACATCCGGGTGCAGGGCGACAAGCGGGCCACGCGGTTCGGCTACTCGCTGTGGTCGGTCGAGGCGTACGCCGTGGCCGCGGCCGCGGCCGCCCACGAGTGACGGCGGCCGACAGCCACGTACAGGCCCCGCGCAGGCGGCCGCGTACAACAGAGCCCGGATCGATTTCTAGGCGGAAATGCCATCGATCCGGGCCATCGCGTCGTCCGCGCCGAACGGCTGCAAGTACGGCAGCCAGCGCGGATCCCTGTGCCCGGTCCCGATGATGCGCCACGCGAGCCCCGAGGGCGGCGCGGGCTTGTGACGCAGGCGCCACCCCAGCTCCAGGAGATGGCGGTCCGCCTTGGTGTGGTTGCAGCGGCGGCATGAAGCCACCACGTTCTCCCAGGCGTGCTGACCGCCACGGCTCTTCGGAATGACGTGGTCGACGCTGGTTGCGACGCCACCGCAGTACATGCACCGACCGCCGTCGCGGGCGAAGAGCGCCCGCCTGGTCAGAGGAACGGGCCCCCTGTAAGGGACCCGGACGAACCGCTTGAGGCGGACCACGCTGGGTGCGGGGACAGTGCGCGTTGCGCTGTGCATGAAGGCGCCGGATTCCTCGAGGCAGAGAGCCTTGTTCTCCAGGACGAGGACGAGCGCGCGGCGGAGCGGTACGACGCCGAGAGGCTCGTACGACGCATTGAGGACCAGGACGTGCGGCACGGATGCCTCCTATTACGCCGGCGGCGCGTGGCTCGCGCCGGGACGATCTGTAGCCAGTCTCCCCTCATGCCTGGTCCAAGCGCCACCATCCGCTGGTAACGGGCTCGGAGTGTTTTCGACCACACCACTGCGACACCCTCATCTTCCCCAAGTGAGCACTGTCTCTCCCTCGAAGATGACAACGATCCACACACAATGCCCCGTTAGTGTGGTGACTCTGCCCGGTGCATCTCCTGGGCAGGCCGCTATGCCTGGAGGTACCTGCCGTGTTCCTGTCCGTCCTGTCAGCAGCCGGAACGGACCCGGACGACAAGACGACGCCGAAGTCCCCGACCCTCGAGGACGCCCAGGAGAGCGCGACGAACGCCGCGAGCTGGGTCGAGCAGAACTGGTCGGCGTGGCTGGGCATCGGTCTCCGCATCCTGCTGATCGTCGCGGTCGCCGTCGTCCTTCGCGTGGTCATCCGGCGCTCGATCACCAAGCTCATAGACCGCATGAACCGCACGGCGCAGTCCGTGAACGGCACCGCGCTCGGCGGCCTCCTCGTGAACGTGGAGCGCCGCCGCCAGCGCTCGCAGGCCATCGGCTCGGTGCTGCGCTCGGTGGCGTCGTTCCTGATCCTGGGCACGGCCGCGCTGATGATCCTGGGCACATTCCAGATCAACCTCGCCCCGCTGCTCGCCTCGGCGGGTGTCGCGGGTGTGGCGATCGGTTTCGGCGCCCGCAACCTCGTCACGGACTTCCTCTCCGGCGTCTTCATGATCCTTGAGGACCAGTACGGCGTGGGCGACTCCATCGACGCGGGCGTGGCATCCGGCGAGGTCATCGAGGTCGGTCTGCGGGTCACCAAGCTGCGCGGCGACAACGGCGAGATCTGGTACGTCCGCAACGGCGAGGTCAAGCGCATCGGCAACCTCAGCCAGGGCTGGTCCACGGCGGGCGTCGACGTCACCGTCCGCCCGGACGAGGACCTGGAGAAGGTCCAGGCGACGCTGCTCGAGGTCGGCGAGTCCATGGCCAAGGACGAGCCGTGGAACGAGCGCCTGTGGGGCCCGGTCGAGGTGCTCGGCCTGGACAGCGTGCTGCTCGAGTCGATGGTCGTGCGGGTCTCCGCGAAGACCATGCCGGGCAATGCCCTCGGTGTGGAGCGCGAGCTGCGCTGGCGCATCAAGCGGGCCTTCGACGAGGCGGGCATCCGCATCGTGGGCGGCCTGCCGCTCCAGGCGACGGAGGAGGCGGCCGCCGACCCGTCCGCGGGTGTCGCGGCGCCGTCCGCGTACGCATCCGCGACCTCGCCGCAGTCGCTCGCTGCCTCCCCCATAGCGCCGCCGCCGAACCTGGCGAAGTAGCGGCGGCGGCGCGGCGCGGGGCCTCAGGCCCGCTTGTAGTAGTACCCCTCGCCGTGGGAGGGGCCCACGTTGTGCTGGATTCCGCTGCCGTTGACGGTGAAGTACGACGGGTCCAGGGTCGGGTGGCAATAGGCGGGCCTGCTCCCGACGAAGCTGGCCGTCCCGACGTTGATGCGGCTGCCCTGGCTCGTCGTCGACGTCACCTTCGCGGCGTACGTGCACTCGGTCTGCTGGTCGAGGGACAGGCGGACGGAGCCGCTCGCGGAGATGGTCACCGTGTCCGGCTGACCGATGTTGTAGTCGCCGCCGAACGTCCAGGTGTCGGCGAAGAACGAAGGGACCCCGCCTCCGCCGCCCGAGCCGCCACCGCCGGAGCCGGGGTCGCCCGAGCCGTCGCCGGAGCCCGCGCCGCTGGACGAGCCCGCATCGGAGTCGCTGCCGGACGAGCCGCCGGGTGACGTGCCGCCGCCACCGTCGGAGCTCGCGTCACCGTCCGAGGAGCCTGCGGAGCCCTTGGAGTCCTCTCCGCCTCGGCCGTCGGCCGCGCTCTCCCCGTCCTTGCCGTCCGCCCCGTCCTCGCCGTTCTTGTCCTTCTTTCCCTTCTCGTCGTCCGCGCCCTTGTCGCCCTTGTCGCCCTTGCCGTCCTTGGACGGTGAGCCGCTGGGGGAGGACTCGTCCTGGCCCGGCGCCGCCGGGGAGCTGCTGGAGGGGGGCGAAGCCTGGTCGCCGCTGTCGCCGCCGAACGGCTGCATCACCACGAACGTGCCGCCTCCCACGGCGAGCACGGCGACCACCGGGAGCCCGATCACCAGCGGGCGGCGGCGCCGGGCCCGCTTCCGCTCCCGGGCGGAGGTGTCCGCCGGTGCGGCACCGGACGCGGCCACCGCCACGACCTCGGGAATGCCCGGTTCCGGGACGCCCGGTTCCGGGACGCCCGGCTCCTGGCGCAGCCGCGCCGTCTCCCGGTCGGGGACCTCGGCCGCGGCGGGCGGCGCCTCCTCGCGCACCGGCTCCGCCGCCTCCGCGTCCAGGAGCCTGGCCGCCTGCTGGGCGAGGTGCATCACGACCTCGGCGGGCAGCCAAGCGGCCGACGACGTCAGGGGGCGGGTCCGCTCCGGGTCCGCCAACAGCTCGTCCACGGTGGGACGTTCGTCGGGGTTCTTGGCCAGGCAGCGGGCGATGAGCGTACGCAGTCCGTCGTCGCGCACCTTGTCGAGACCGGGTTCGGCCTCGACGATCTGGTACATCACGGCGTGCTGGTTGGTGACCCCGTGCCCGAAAGGCAGGACGCCTGTGGCCGCGTACGTCAGGACGCAGCCCAGCGTGAACACGTCGCTCTTGGGGCCCGCGCTCTGGCCGCGGATCTGCTCGGGTGCCATGAAGCCGGGCGAGCCGATGACCATGCCGGTGCTGGTGAGGAGTGACTCGACGGACGAGGTCCGCATGGCGCGGGCGATGCCGAAGTCGATGACGCGGGGGCCGTCCACGGTGAGCATCACGTTGGACGGCTTGAGGTCGCGGTGGATGATCCCGGCCGTGTGGATGTCCTGGAGCGCGTGCAGCAGGCCGTCGGCGAGCGCGTGGACGGACTTCGCCGGGAGCGGGCCGTGGCCGCGTACGACCTGTTCGAGGGAGAGTCCGGGGACGTACCCCGTGGCCACCCAGGGGTGCTCGGCGTCCGGGTCCGAGTCGAGCACGGGCGCGGTGTAGCGCTCGCCGACGCGCCGCGCGGCGTCGATCTCCCGGCGGAAGCGGGCCCTGAACTGCGCGTTCGTGACGTGCTCTTCGTGGACGACCTTCACCGCGACGGTGCGGCCGCTCTCGGAGCGTGCGAGGTAGACCCGGCCCATGCCGCCCGCCCCCAGCCTCCCGAGCAGGAGATAGGGCCCTATCCGGGGCGGATCGCCCGCCGTGAGCGGCTTGATGCCTCCCCCGGCACCCTCATCCGCCCTCTCGGCGCCCTCCGCGCCCTTGGCACCCTCGGCACCCTCGTCGGCGTGGCCCCCGCCGGTCGCACTGGTCATGGTGGTCTTGTCCCCCGGTTGTCCTGCCTGGTCGGTCGAACAGACGTGAGGATATGCGCCGGGGATCTCTCCGGTGAAGCGCGGTGCCGTGCAACTGGACGGCGGTCAGGAGGAGTTCCCGGCCCGCCACAGTTCCCCTGGCCGAGCGTCCCGCGTGCACCCTGTGCAACGCCCGCCCCACCAGGTAACGACTTGGTTGCCGCGGGAGCATCCGCTATTGACGCCTCATTCACGCCAGCCGTACGGTCCTCACGAATTGGAAAGTTTCCTAACAGTTGCAGCAAGGGCAGGTGTCGTGATGGCAGCAGCAGGCAGCACTCCGGGGACCCCGGGCACGCCGAGCGTCCTGCGCGCCATGAACGACCGGGCGGTGCTCGACCTGCTCGTCGCGCACGGCCCGCTCACCCGCACCCGCATCGGTGAGCTGACCGGGCTCTCCAAGCCCACCACCTCGCAGCTGCTCGGGCGTCTGGAGGCCGCCGGTCTCGTGCACACCACGGGCAGCCTCAGCGGACGGCCGGGACCCAACGCCCTGCTGTACGAGATCGACCCGGGCGCCGGTCATGTCGCCGCGCTGTCCGCGAACCCCACCGGGATCACCGCGCTCGTCGCCGACATCACCGGCACCGTGCTCGGCCAGGCGCGCGTCGAGGCCGTCGCCGTCGCCGAGGACGTGCGCCACCGCACCGCCCAGCTGGTCACCGAGGCCGTCGACGAGGCGCTGCGCCAGGCGGGCCTGGGCCACGACGACCTGCGGGCCGCGGTGATCGGCACCCCCGGCGCCATCGACCCGCACACCGGTGCGCTGCGGTACGCCCCGCACCTGCCGGGCTGGCACTCGCGGACGCTGCGCGACGACCTCGCCGCCGTCCTCGGCACGCCGGTCGACATCGAGAACGACGTGAATCTGGCCGCCGTCGCCGAGCAGTACGAGGGCGCGGCGCAGGACAACGACAACTACGTCCTCACCTGGCTCGACGAAGGCGTAGGCGCCGCCATCGTGCTCGGCGGCACCCTGCTGCGCGGCGCGACCGGCGGCGCGGGCGAGATCGGCTACATGCCGCAGCCCGGCGCCCCCCTGGTGCGCACGGGACCGGAGGACCACGGGGGCGGGACCGGCGGCTTCGAGAGCCTCGTCTCCGCGTACGTCGTGCGCGAACTCACCGGCGGCGGGGCGACGTTGGCGGAGGTCATGGCCGACGACGCCGCGCTCGACGAGGTCGCACGGCGGATCGCCACCGGCATCGCAGCGGTCGTCGCCGTCGTCGACCCCGAACTCGTCGTGCTCTCCGGCTCGGTGGCCCAGGCGGGCGGCGACAAGCTGCGCGCCAGGGTCGAGGAGGAGCTGACCGGGCTCGCCCTGCCCCGCCCGCAGATCCGGATCAGCGAACTCGACGGCGACCCGATCCTCACCGGCGCCCTGCGCTCGGCCCTCACCCAGGCCCGCGACCAGGTCTTCAACACGGCCTGAGCAGGACTGCCCGCCCCTCGCCAGCACCTCCCCGCACCTCCCCGCACCTTCAACTCCCCTCCCCCGTAAAGGAAGTCCGCCATGCCGCGATGGCGCATGCCCACCTGCGCGTCCGCGGCGCTCGCCGCAGCCGGCCTCTTGCTCTCCGGCTGCGCCAACCCGAGCGTCGGCAGCGCGAACGACGACCCGACCAAGCCGGTCACCCTGAAGTTCTGGCACGGCTGGTCGACGCCCGGCGAGGTCAAGGCCGTCAACGACAGCATCGACCGCTTCGAGAAGCTGCACCCGAACATCAAGGTGAAGGCCACCGGGAACGTCTCCGACGAGACCGTCAACCAGGCCCTGCGGGCGGGCGGCGACAAGGCCCCGGACGTGGTGTCGTCCTTCACCACCAACAACGTCGGCCAGTACTGCGACTCCGGGATGTGGGCGGACCTCGATCCGTTCATGAAGAAGACCGGCCTCGACAAGCGCAAGATCTTCCCCAAGACGCTGCTCGACTACACGAGTTACCGCGGCAACCAGTGCGCCCTGCCGCTGCTCGCCGACGCCTTCGGGATGTACTACAACAAGGACGCCTACAAGAAGGCGGGGATCAAGCGCCCGCCGCGCACGATGTCCGAGTTCGAGAAGACCGCCAAGAAGCTGACCGTGCGCAGCGGCAGGAACTCGTACAAGCAGGTCGGGTTTCTCCCCAACTTCCGCTTCTACCAGAACAGTCCCGACCGCCTCTTCGCGCAGTGGGGCCCCCAGTACTTCGACGCCGAGGGCGATGCGCGCCTCGCCGACGACCCGAAGACGTACCAGTTCTTCAAGACCGCCCGCCAGCTCGCCGCCGCTCAGGGCGGGTTCGACGACCTGGAGCGGTTCCGGCTGGCCTTCGGCGACGAGATGTCCAACCAGAACGCCTTCCTGACCGGCAAGGTCGCCATGCACCTGGACGGCGAGTGGCGCGGCCTCATGCTCGACGAGGCGAAGGCGAAGTTCGACTGGGGCGTGGCGCCGCTGCCCGTCCCCGACGACCAGGCCGACACCTACGGCCGCGGCTTCATCACCGGCACCGTCGCCGGGATCGCGCACAGCAGCAAGCACCAGAACGCCGCGTGGGAGCTGGTGCGGTTCCTGACGGCGGACACCAAGCAGGTCGTGAAGTTCGCGAACGCCATCCACAACGTGCCCTCCACGTTCGCGGCGCTCAAGTCCCCCGACCTGGACGCCGATCCGACCTTCCGGACCTTCTTCGACATCCTGGAGAACAAGCACAGCAAGGCCCTGCCGCCCTCCGTCAACGGCGGCGCGTACGTCGTCTCGCTCGGCGACTTCTCCTACGGCGTCGAGGCCGGGCGCGTCCCCGATCTGCGCAAGGGCCTGAAGAAGCTCGACGAGCAGATCGACGCCGACACCCTCCAGTCGAAGAGCTGAGCTGAGGACCCCGCCATGGCACTCTCCCTCTCCAACCCCGCGCGCCGCAGACTGCGCACGCTCGGATTCCTCTCCCCCTGGCTGGTCGGCTTCAGCGTCTTCTTCGCGTATCCGCTGATCGCCACCGTCTACTTCTCGTTCATGCACTACAACCAGATCAAGGAACCCACCTTCGTGGGCCTGCGGAACTGGAAGTACGTGTTCGACCAGATGCCCCTGTTCGGCCCGGCCCTGTGGAACACCCTCTGGCTGGTCGTGATCATGGTGGCCGTGCGGGTGGTCTTCGGGCTCTCGCTCGGGCTGCTCATCACGAAGATCAAGACGGGCGCCGGGTTCTTCCGCACCGCCTTCTACATCCCCTACCTCGCCCCGCCGGTGGCCGCCACCGTCGCCTTCGTCTTCCTGCTCAACCCCGGCACGGGTCCGGTGAACGAGATCCTCGACGCGGTCGGGATCTCCGGGCCCAACTGGTTCAACGACCCGGACACCGCCAAGCCCTCGCTGGTGCTGCTCTCCCTGTGGGGCATCGGCGACCTGATGGTGATCTTCATGGCGTCGCTGCTCGACGTGCCCAAGGAGCAGTACGAGGCCGCCGAGCTCGACGGCGCGGGCGCGTGGTCCAAGTTCCGCTACGTCACCTGGCCCGCGATCACCCCGATCGTGATGTTCGCGGTGGTCACGGGCGTCGTGCAGACCATGCAGTACTACACGCAGGCCCTGGTCGCGGGGAAGGTGGCGTCCGGCGTCAACATCGGCCCCGGCTCGGTGATCCAGCCCGGCTACCCGGACCACTCGACCCTCACGGTCCCCCAGCTCGTCTACCAGATGGGCTTCCAGAACTTCAACACCGGTGCCGCGTGCGTGCTCTCGCTCGTGCTCTTCGCCATCGCCATGGCCGTCACGCTGCTCCTGATGCGCAAGCGCTCCGGGCTGCTCGCGGCGGAGGACTGAGGATTCCGATGACTTCCACGACTCTCGGCGCGCCCGCTCCGGCGCCCGAACGCACCGCCCCGGCACGGGGCCCCGCCGCCGCCCGCGCCCGCCGCAAGCGCGTCCTGCACTGGATCGCCGTGCACAGCGTGGCGATAGGCGTCGCGCTGCTCTTCGTCCTGCCGTTCGTCTTCGTCTTCCTGACGTCGGTGATGAGCGACTCGCAGGCCATGAGCGGCGACCTGTGGCCCGATTCCTGGCACTGGTCGAACTACAGGGAAGTGTTCGAGACGCCCGGCTTCCTCGACTGGTGGCGCAACTCGCTGATGTACGCGGGCCTGGGCACCCTGTTCACCGTCTGCTCGGCGATCCCCGTCGCGTACGCGCTCGCCAAGTTCCGCTTCCGCGGCCGGCGCACCGCGATGCTGCTGGTCATCTCGACGATGATGCTGCCGCCGCAGGTCATCGTGATCCCGATGTACCTGGTGTGGGCCCAGCAGTTCCACCTGTCGGGCACCCTGTGGCCGCTGATCATCCCGATGGCGTTCGGCGACGCCTACTCGATCTTCCTGCTCCGCCAGTTCCTCCTGACGATCCCCAAGGAGTACATCGAGTCGGCGAAGGTCGACGGCTGCGGGGAGTTCCGCACCATGATCAAGATCGTGGTGCCGATGGCCAAGCCCGGCATCACCGCCATCGCGCTCTTCCAGTTCTTCTACTGCTGGAACGACTACTTCGGACCGCAGATCTACGCCGCCCAGAACCCCGGCGCCTGGACACTGAGTTACGGCCTCGAATCCTTCAAGAGCGCCCACGCCGTCAACTGGAACATGACGATGGCCGCGACGCTGCTCGTCATGGCGCCCGTCATCCTCGTTTTCTTCTTCGCACAGAAGGCCTTCGTCGAAGGCGTCACCCTCACCGGAGTAAAGGGCTGAGAACCGATATGAAGCTCGCAGTGGTCGGCGGAGGGTCGACCTACACACCCGAACTCATCGACGGATTCGCGCGGTTGAGGGACAGCCTGCCGATCGAGGAACTCGTCCTCGTCGACCCGGCCGCCGACCGTCTCGAACTCGTCGGCGGGCTCGCACGGCGCATCTTCGCCAAGCAGGGCCACCCCGGCCGCATCGTCACCACGTCCGACGTGGACGCGGGCGTCGCGGACGCCGACGCGGTCCTGCTCCAGCTGCGCGTCGGCGGGCAGGCGGCCAGGCAGCAGGACGAGACGTGGCCCCTGGAGTGCGGCTGCGTCGGCCAGGAGACCACCGGCGCGGGCGGCCTCGCCAAGGCGCTGCGCACCGTGCCCGTCGTCCTCGACATCGCCGAGCGCGTACGGCGCACGAACCCGAACGCCTGGATCATCGACTTCACCAACCCGGTGGGCATCGTCACCCGGGCGCTGCTCCAGGCCGGGCACAAGGCCGTCGGCCTGTGCAACGTGGCGATCGGCTTCCAGCGCAAGTTCGCGAAGCTGCTCGACGTCGCGCCGGGCGAGGTGCACCTCGATCACGTGGGGCTCAACCACCTGACGTGGGAGACGGGCGTACGTCTCGGGGGCCCCGGCGGCGACGACATCCTGCCCGGGCTGCTCGCCGAGCACGGGGACGCGGTCGCCGCCGACCTGCGCATGCCGCGCGAGATCGTCGACCGGCTCGGCGTCGTCCCCTCGTACTACCTGCGCTACTTCTACCAGCACGACGCGGTGGTCGAAGAGCTGCGGACCAAGCCGTCGCGCGCCGCCGAAGTGGCGCAGATGGAGCGGGAGTTGCTGGAGATGTACGGCGACCCGACGCTCGACGAGAAGCCGGAGCTGCTCGCCAAGCGCGGCGGCGCCTTCTACTCGGAGGCGGCCGTGGACCTCGCCGCTTCGCTGCTCGGCAACGGAGGCAGCCCCTACCAGGTGGTGAACACCCTCAACAACGGGACGCTGCCGTTCCTGCCGGACGACGCCGTCATCGAGGTGCAGGCCACGGTCGACGGCAAGGGCGCGAAGCCGCTGTCCGTGCCGAAGCTCGACCCGCTGTACGCCGGGCTGATCGCGAACGTCACCGGGTACGAGGACCTGGCCCTCCAGGCGGCCCTGCACGGCGGGCGCGAGCGGGTCTTCAAGGCGCTGCTCGCCCACCCGCTGGTGGGCCAGTACGCGTACGCGGAGCAGCTCACCGACCGGCTGATCGCGCACAACCGGGAGCACCTGGCGTGGGCGTAGGCATGAGCGTGCTCGCGATCGACGCGGGCAACAGCAAGACCGACGTCGCGGTGGTCGCGGCCGACGGCGAGGTCGTCGGCTCGGCACGCGGCGGCGGGTTCCAGCCGCCCCAGGTCGGCGTCGAGACCGCGGTGGACATCCTGCAAGAGGCGGTGACGCGGGCCCTGGCCGAGGCGGGCGTCGACTCCGTGGGCCATGTGTCCGCGTGTCTGGCCAATGCCGATCTGCCCGTCGAGGAGCGGGAGTTGGCCGCCGCCCTGCGCAGGCGCGCGTGGGGGCCTTCGGTCGACGTGCGCAACGACACCTTCGCCATCCTGCGGGCCGGCCTCCTGGAGGACGCCGAGCCGCGGGGCGTCGCCGTGGTGTGCGGCGCGGGCATCAACTGCGTGGGGATGCTGCCCGACGGGCGCACCGCGCGCTTCCCCGCCATCGGCCGGATCTCCGGCGACTGGGGCGGCGGGGGCGGCCTCGCCGAGGAGGCGCTCTGGCACGCGGCGCGGGCCGAGGACGGCCGCGGTGACGCGACCGCCCTGCGCGAGACGCTGCCCGCGCACTTCGGCCTGTCCTCCATGTACGCGCTGATCGAGGCGCTGCACCTGGGCGCGATCGCCCCTGTGCGGCGGCACGAGCTGACGCCGGTGCTCTTCGCCACGGCGGCGGCGGGCGACACGGTGGCGCGCTCGCTGGTGGACCGGATGGCCGACGAGGTCGTCGCCATGTCGACGGTGGCCCTGGACCGCCTCGACCTGCTCGGCGAGGTGACCCCCGTGTTGCTCGGCGGCAGCGTCCTGGCCGCGCGCCACCCGCAACTGGACGACCGTATCCGGGCCTTGCTCGCCGACCGGGCGCCCAAGGCGGTGGCCCGCGTGGTCGTCGCCCGACCCGTGCTCGGCGCAGCCCTGCTCGGCCTCGACCAGGTGGGAGCGCCCACCGAGGTGCACGCGCGCGTGCGGGGGCAGTACGAGAGCGGGAGTTGAGCCCCTGTCGACAGGGGTGTTCTTCTGAGCCGCGCCGGGCCGTCCGCCCGGCGCGGCTCATCTCGTCCCACGCGAAAGGGAACCGAACCGCACCGAAACGCGTATTCAAGGGCAGGGGTGGTGTGCGATCTTCGCGTGAGCCGGGGACAGGGTGGTCCAGAACGATGACCGAGACATGATCCAGGCACGATGATCAGAACAAGATCCAGTCAATGCCTGTGCGGATGTCACTCCCTGCGGCGATACTTGCGCCCGTGCACTTCTTCCCGCACCGCGCACGCCGGGCGGAAGTGAACGTCCGATGACCAAGGGGGAGGTCGAGGTCGAGGTGACATACCCGCCAAGCGGCAGCGCCGCGCCGCCGGGACAGGCCGCACCGACGATGCCCACCGTTCCGCCTCAGGCAGGACCGGGCTCCGCGGTACCCGCACAGACCGTGCAGAGCGCGCCGCCCCGCCGCCCCGCGTGGGTCGAGGGCCGGGACCGGCTGCGCGCGGCGGCGACCACGGAGCCCGGCAAGCTGCGGATCATCGGCGCCGTCCTCGCGCTGCTCGTCGTGGCGTTCGGCGCGGTCACCACCTGGCAGATGTCGGAGCGTTCGGACGCCGCGAACAGCGTCCTGAACCGCAGCCAGCCGCTGAGCGACGACGCGGCGGCCATCTACCGCTCCCTCGCCGACGCCAACACCGCCGCGTCCAGCGGCTTCCTCGCGGGCGGCCAGGAACCGGCCGACGTGCGCAAGCGGTACAAGGACGACATCGAGCGGGCCTCCGAGAAGCTGGCGAACGCCGCGTCGAACGCGGGCTCGGGCTCATCGGCCGCCGACTCGGTGAGCAAGCTGAACAAGCTGCTCCCGGAGTACACCGGCCTGATCGAGCGGGCCCGTGCGAGCAACCGCCAGGGCCTCCCGCTGGGCGGCGCCTATCTGCGGTACGCGAACGACAAGATGCAGACCCAGATGCTCCCTGCCGCAGAGCAGCTCTACACCGTGGAGAAGGAGCGGCTGAACGCGGACTACGACGACGCGAAGCCGTATCCCTGGTTCGCCATCGCCCTGGGCCTGCTCGCGCTCGGCGCCCTGTTCTGGGCCCAGCGCCGCAACTACCGCCGGACGAACCGCGTGTTGAACCACGGTCTGGTCGCCGCCACCGCGGCATCCGCGATCGTGCTGCTCTGGCTGGTCGGCGGGCACAGCTTCGCGCGCTCGGGCCTCGGCGACTCGTACGACCACGGCGTGAAGTCCCTGAACGTCCTGAACGACGCCCGCATCAGCTCGCTCAAGGCCCGCAGCAACGAAAACCTCACGCTGGTCAGCCGCGGCGCCGAGACCGTCGAGGTCGGCGCGAAGAAGGACATCAAGGACAAGTTCGACGTCGCCTACCAGGCGCAGATGAAGCAGCTCGGCAGCGCGGACAGCGGGCTGCTCGGCCAGGCCGTGGCCGTGGCCGACAACGACGCGGGCAAGAACCCCGTCGAGGAGGCCGCGAAGAACGTGGGGGTCTGGAAGGACCGCCACAAGACCGCGCGGGACAGCGACGACGCGGGCGACTACAAGGGAGCGCTCGCCAAGGTCGTCGGCGACAAGGACGACGAGCCCACCGGCGAGTGCTTCGACAACGTCGACGAGGCGCTCGAAGTCGCCCTGACGCACGAGCGCAACGAATTCGAGCAGGCGGCCAAGGACGGCAAGGGAGCGATGGCCGGGCTCCCGGTGGGCGCCGCCGTGCTCGCGGTGCTCGCCGCCGCCGGCGCCGTGCTCGGCGTCGGGCGCAGGCTGTCGGAGTACAGGTGAGAGGGGGCGAGCGGACGATGCGTACGCGAGGACTGGCGAGGCTGCGCGGCTGGGGCGGAGCTGCCGCCATGGCGGTGGCCTGCGCGCTCACGGGCTCCCTCATGCTGGTGCTGCCGGAGGCCGGCAGCGCGGTCAGGTCCGACAAGGGCGCGGACCAGGCGTCCTCGGGTTCCGCCAAGGCCGCTCCCGCGCGCGCCGAGGAGTGCGAGAGCCCGGAGGCGAGCCTCTCCCCCGACGACAAGGACGGCCCGACGATCGAGGCCATCCGCGACCGCAAGGTCAAGAAGCTCATCGTCGGCGTCGACCAGAACAGCTACCGCTGGGGGTATCGCGACCCGAACAAGGCGACGGCGACGCTCGAAGGCTTCGACATCGACCTCGCGCACAAGATCGCCGAGGAGATCCTCGGCGACCGCGACGCCGTGCTCTTCCGCGCCATCCCCACCAACCAGCGCGTCAAGGCGATACAGACCGGGCAGGTCGACATGGTCGTACGGACCATGACGATCACCTGCGAGCGCGAGAAGGACGTCTCCTTCTCCACCGCCTACTTCAAGACGGGCCAGCAGGTCCTCGCCCCCAAGTCGTCGAAGATCACCGGGTTCGACGACACACTGGACGGCAAGAAGGTCTGCTCGGCGAAGGGTTCCACGGCACTCACCAAGCTGGGCGAGCTCAAGAAGAAGGGTCTCGATGCCGACATCGGGACCACGGTCCCCAATCAACTCGACTGCCTGGTAAGGCTCCAGCTCGGTGAGGTGGACGCCGTCGTGACCGACAGCGCGCTCGCCGCGAGCCAGGCCGCGCAGGACCCGACGGTCGAGCTCAAGGGCGACGCGCCGCTCAACACCGAGTACTACGGCGTGGCGATGAAGAAGCCGGAGAAGGGCGAGGACGACCTGGTGCGCCGGGTCAACCAAGTCCTTGAGGACTACCGCAAGAGCGGCTGGCAGAAGAGCTACGACAAGTGGCTGAAGCCGGCACTCGGCGAATCGGCGGGACCGCCCGCACCGAAGTACGGCGACTGAGCCGGACGTGCACAGCAACGCAGAGCGGAGAGGTGATCGATGAGCGTCGCGGGACCCCCCGGTCCGGTGATGGACCGGGACGAGGTGGACCGTGCGCTGGCGCGGCTCGACGCCGAGCACGAGGCGATCGAGACCTCGCTCCTCGCCCTTCAGGATCACGCGGGCCGCCGACTCCTCGAAGGTGCCGGTCTCACCGGCACCACACAGGAGCGCTGGCAGTCCACCGAGCAGCAGATCACCCTCCTGTGGGCGTACTTCGACGCGTACGCCGCCGCCCTGCGCACGGCGCACGAGACGAGGGCCCGCAGACGCTGGCCCAACAGGGACGACCTGGTGGAGCTGACCGAGCTGCTGCGCGGTGAGAGCGTCACCGTCGCCGGCGGCGCCGCCCCCGCGCCGTCGGCCTCGATCACCGGACCGGCCAAACTCACCGAACGCTTCACGCTCATCGAACTCGTCGCACGGATGAACGACCTGTACGCGCACTCGCTCGACATGGTCGTCGCCGCCGACGCGGTCTGGTCCGCGCTGCCCGCCCGGATAGACCTCCTGGCCGCCGAGCTGCACCGCACCCGCCAGCTCGCGCACTCCGTGGGAGTACGCCCGGGTGAGCACCCCGCGGGCGACGACCTGGAGCGGATCACGGCGGAGCTGACACACCTGCG
This sequence comes from Streptomyces sp. NPDC044044, assembly GCF_056434405.1. Classification (NCBI taxonomy): domain Bacteria; kingdom Bacillati; phylum Actinomycetota; class Actinomycetes; order Kitasatosporales; family Streptomycetaceae; genus Streptomyces; species Streptomyces sp. NPDC044044. The sequence continues at coordinate 483,238 of NZ_JBWKFG010000004.1, forward strand.
CGAGCAGGTGATCTCCGATCCGCTGGCCTTCTGGCAGCCCGCACAGGGCAGTTCGGCCCCCGGAGGCGGCCGCCCGCACACCGAGCGGTACGACCGCGAGGCCCGCGCCCTGGAGGACGTACGCCGGGAGATCGACGCGGTGCTCACCGTCCGGCAGGACGCGGAGCTGCGGCTCGGCAGGCTGCGTGACGTGCTCTCGCGCGCCGACCGCACCCTCGCCGAGGCACGCTCCGCGCGCGGCGAGGTCCTCGCCAAGATCGCCGCCTCCGAAGTGCCCGCCGTCAGCGGTCCTTCGACCGCGCTGCAGGAACAGCTGGCCATGGCCTCCGACTACCGAAGGCACGCCCAGTGGCACCGGCTCTCCCCGCTCCTCGAGTCCCTGGAGGAGAAGGCCGAGGACGAACTGATGCGCGCCCGCGAGTCGTTGACCGCGGTCACCCAGCCCCTGGCGATACGCGCGGAGCTGCGCGGCCGCCTGGACGCGTACAAGGCGAAGGTCGCCCGGCTCGGCCACGCCGAGGACCCGCTCCTGGTCGAGAAGTACGACGCGGCGCGCCGGATGCTGTGGAGCGCTCCCTGCGATCTGCGCGTCGCCGAACAGGCGGTGCTTCGTTATCAGCACGCGGCCGCCGAAGTCCTTGCACCGAGGGTGCCGCAACAGGGCGGTCCCACCGACCGGAGGGGGGAAGCATGAGTGAGCAGCGGAAGTGCCAGCGACCCGGATGCACAGGGTCGTACGAGGACGTGGGCGGCGGCGAGCTGTACTGCGACACCTGCGGCCTCGCCCCGGTCGTCTCGCCGACGGGCATGGTGTCCTCGCCCCCGACCGGCATCACCGGCGGCGGCAAGGGGTCGGGCAGCAGCAGCTCCCGGTCCAGCTCGCGCGCCTCGTCGCGCTCGTCGTCCCGGTCCCAGTCCTCGCGCCGTTCGGTGTCGGGGCGGCTCTCGCGCTCGCTGTCCGGCAGCACGACGTCCCGCTCGGTCTCGGTGCGCAGTTCGGGCTCGGGGGCGGGTTCGTCGGCCCGCAGCAGGCTGGGCGTGGGCCTGGTGCTCGTGCCCGAGGTGCCGCGCCCCGATCCCCGCCAGGCCGTGCAGGAGAACCCCGAGGTTCCCGAGCGCAAGCGCTTCTGCTCGCGCTCCGACTGCGGGGCGCCGGTGGGCCGTGCGCGCGGTGAACGGCCCGGCCGCACGGAGGGGTTCTGCACCAAGTGCGGCCACCCGTACTCGTTCGTGCCGAAGCTGAACAGCGGCGACATCGTGCACGGTCAGTACGAGGTCGTGGGCTGTCTGGCGCACGGCGGGCTCGGCTGGGTCTATCTCGCCGTCGACCGCGCGGTGTCCGACCGCTGGGTGGTCCTCAAGGGCCTGCTCGACACGGGCGACCAGGACGCGATGGCCGCCGCGATCTCCGAGCGCCGCTTCCTCGCCGAGATCGAACACAGCAACATCGTGCGGATCTACAACTTCGTCGAGCACCTCGACCAGCGCACGGGCTCCATGGACGGCTACATCGTCATGGAGTACGTCGGCGGCAAGTCACTCAAGGAGATCGCCAACGAACGCCGCACGGCGCAGGGCAAGCGCGACCCGCTGCCCGTCGAGCAGGCCTGCGCGTTCGGCATCGAGGCCCTTGAGGCACTCGGCCATCTGCACAGCCGCAATCTCCTGTACTGCGACTTCAAGGTCGACAACGCCATCCAGACCGAGGACCAGCTCAAGCTGATCGACATGGGCGCGGTCCGCCGCATGGACGACGACGAGTCGGCGATCTACGGAACGGTCGGCTATCAAGGCCCCGAAGTCGCCGAGCTCGGCCCGTCGGTGGCCTCCGACCTGTACACGGTGGCGCGCACCCTCGCGGTGCTCACCTTCGACTTCCAGGGCTACACGAACGTCTTCGTGGACTCCCTGCCGGACCCCGACAACATCGAGGTCTTCCGCACGTACGAGTCGTTCTACCGCCTCCTCGTGCGCGCCACCGACCCGGACCCGGCCCGCAGGTTCGCATCGGCGCAGGAGATGGCGGAGCAGCTCACGGGCGTCCTGAGGGAGGTCGTGGCCCTCCAGACGGGCCGGCCGCGCCCCGCGCTCTCCACGCTGTTCGGGCCCGAGGTGAAGGTCACGGACACGGAGCTGTTCGCCGAACTGACCGGCGACGTCTCGCAGTTCGGGGTGCGCGTGCTGCCCCAGGGGCGGCGCAAGGGCCGACCCGAGCTGACGGCGGGCGAGGGCAACGGCCAGGCGGGCGGCGCTCCGGCGATCGCGTCGCCGCCCGTGCCCCCGGCCGCCGCGCCGGCCCGGATCGTCCGCGCGCTGGACGCCCCCGCGACGGCGCTCGCGCTGCCGGTGCCGCGCGTCGACCCGAACGACCCGAACGCCGGGTTCCTCGCGGGCCTGATGGCCTCCGCGCCCGCCGAGCTGATCACCGCCCTGCGGGCCGCGCCCGCCGACTCCGTGGAGCTGCGGCTGCGCGGGCTGCGGGCCCGCCTTGCCATGGGTGAACCGGATTCGGCGGCGCAGGCGTTGACCGAGCTGGAGATACAGCATCCGGACGACTGGCGGGTGGTCTGGTACCGCGGCGTGGCCTCCCTGGCGACCGGCGACCACGAGAACGCGGCGCTGTCCTTCGACGCCGTGTACGACGCGTTCCCCGGCGAGCCCGCGCCCAAGCTGGCCCTGGGCGTCTGCGCGGAGGTCCTTGAGCAGCTGGACAACGCGGCCGAGTACTACCGCCTCGTATGGGCCACCGACCCGAGCTATGTCAGCGCGGCGTTCGGCCTGGCGCGCGTGCAGCTCGCCGCGGACGACCGGCGCGGTGCCGTGCAGACCCTGGAGTCGGTTCCCGAGGCCTCGATCCACTACACCGCGGCCCGCGTGGCCGCGGTGCGGGCGAGGCTGCGCCACCGTATGACGTTGGCCACCACGCCGTCCCCCGGCGCCCTTTTCCTCGACGACCTGACGGCGGCGGCAGGGCAGGTGGACGCCCTCGCGGGCTTCGGCCTGGACGCCGTACGCCGTGAGCGGCTCTCCACCGAGGTCCTCGGCACCGCGTTGGACTGGGTACTCTCCGGTAGGCACTCTGGTCACGCCTCCGCTCCACCGGCAGCACCCGCTGCACCGGCGGGCGGCTCGCGGACCGTGCTGCTCGGCAGCGAGCTGGACGAGCGCGGCCTCCGGTTCGGCCTGGAGCGCTCGTACCGCACGCTGGCCCGGCTCGCACAGGGTGGCGAGGAGAGGATCGAACTGGTGGAACGGGCCAACCGTTTCCGCCCTCGGACGTGGGTGTGAAGATGTCGCAGATGCACCAGCAGACTGCCGGGGCGGGTTCCACGTGCCCCGGCTGCGAAGAGCCGCTGGACGCGGGTGACCTGTTCTGCGGCGCGTGCGGGTACGACCTGTCGGCGCTGCCGGCCGGGTCGGACGACCGCCCCACCGTCGCGATGAACGGCTCGTCGTCCGCGCCGCCGCCGGACGCGTCGTCGCAGTGGCCCATCGCCCCGGACGTGGACAGCTCAGACATGCCGGTGCCCGCGCACCTGCCCACCGACCTGCCGGTCACGGAGTCGTCGGGCGGTGAGCTCTCCCCGAACGCGGGGGCGGCGCCGGGCGCGGGAGACATCCGCACGGACGCCCCCGTCCCGCGGCCCGCCGAGCCGGACGAGTACCCCCTGCCCGCGCCCGGCGCCCCGCCGGAGCCCGAGCCCGCCGACCCCCGGGCGGTCCTGGCCGACCCCACGCCGCCCGCGGGCACCAAGCTCTGCGTGGCGTGCCGTTCGGGCCGCGTGGACCCGGACGGCTACTGCGAGAACTGCGGGCACGCCCAGCCGCGCGAGCGCGACCACATGGAGCAGGAGCTCGACGCGGTCGCCGCGGTCAGCGACCGGGGCCTGCGCCACCACCGCAACGAGGACGCGTTCGCGATCTCGTCGGCCGCACTGCCGGACGGATCCCCCGCCGTCGTCGCGATCGTCTGCGACGGTGTCTCGTCCGCGACCCGCCCCGACGAGGCATCCCTCGCCGCGTCACGCGCGGCCAACGAATCACTGCTGGCCGCCCTGCCGCGCGGCACGCACCCGCAGCAGGCGATGCACGACGCGATCCTGTCGGCGTCCGACGCCGTCAACGCCCTGGCCGCGGAGCCCACCGGGGCGAGGGAGCACTCCCCGCACCAGAACGCGCCCGCGTGCACGCTCGTCGGCTCGATCATCGCCGGTGGCCTCCTGGTCGTCGGCTGGGTCGGCGACAGCCGCGCGTACTGGGTCCCCGACGACCGCAGCGGCCCGACCGTCCGGCTCACCGAGGACGACTCGTGGGCCGCGCAGATGGTGGCGGCGGGTCTGATGAACGAGGCGGAGGCGTACGCGGACGAGCGCGCGCACGCCATCACGGGCTGGCTCGGCGCGGACGCGTACGAACTGGAGCCGCACACCGCTTCCTTCAAGCCGGACCGTGCGGGTGTAGTGGTCGTATGCACGGACGGACTGTGGAACTACGCGGAAGCGGTGGAGGAAATGGCACGGGCCGTGCCCGTCGATTCCGCCCTGCGCCCGCTGCACAGCGCCCAGGTCCTGGTCGGCCACGCCCTGGACGGCGGGGGCCACGACAACGTAACAGTGGCGATTCTGCCGTTCCGTGTCGTGCCGCAAGGGGCAGGATCGGCCTAGCGGCGGCCCCGGCAACGGGGGGCCTGCCACGCGCACTTGTCACCCACCGGCTTGGGGAAGCCGGTGGGAACGTCTAGGGGGAGCAGGGATCCATGGCCAACTTCTCGAAGTCGAACGTGCCGCAGTTCACGGTCGACGTGTACCAGAACGAGTACATGGCGGAGGGCGCACGCGAGGTCAACGCGATCGCCACGGTCACCTCGACCGGCGGCGGCACGGTGGGGTCCGCGGTCAGCGCCCCGCACCTCTACTCGGTGGGGCAGACCCCGGACGCGGCCGTGGCGATCATGGTCGACTGTTCCGGCTCGATGGACTACCCGCCGACGAAGATGCGCGGCGCCCGCGACGCCACGTCCGCCGCGATCGACGCCGTACGTGACGGAGTCCACTTCGCGGTGATCGGCGGCACCCATGTCGCCAAGGAGGTCTATCCGGGCAACGGCCGCCTGGCGGTCGCGGACGCGCAGACCCGGGGGCAGGCCAAGCAGGCCCTGCGCAAGCTCAGCGCGGGCGGCGGCACGGCGATCGGCACCTGGCTGCGCCTGGCCGACCGGCTCCTGTCGTCGGCCGACGTCTCGATCCGGCACGGAATCGTGCTGACGGACGGCCGCAATGAACACGAGTCACCCGAGGACCTGCAGGCCTCGCTCGACGCCTGCGCGGGCCGCTTCACCTGCGACGCCCGCGGTGTCGGCACGGACTGGGAGGTCAAGGAGGTCACCGGCATCGCGTCCGCGCTCCTGGGCACCGCCGACATCGTCGCCGACCCCGCCGGCCTGTCCGCCGACTTCACGCAGATGATGGAGGCGGCGATGGGCAAGGAGGTCGCCGACGTCAGTCTGCGGGTGTGGACGCCGATGGGCGCGGAGATCAAGTTCGTCAAGCAAGTGGCGCCCACGGTCGTGGAGTTGACCGACCGACGCACGGAGGCGGGACCGCGCGCCGGCGACTACCCCACCGGGTCCTGGGGCGACGAGTCCCGCGACTACCACATCTGTGTCGAGGTACCGAACGCCGAGCTCGGCCAGGAGATGCTCGCGGCCCGCGTCTCACTGATCGTGCCGCAGCCGGACGGCAGCGCCCAGACGCTCTCCCAGGGCCTGGTGCGGGCCGTGTGGACGGACGACATGGCCGCTTCGACGTCGATCAATCCGCAGGTGGCGCACTACACGGGCCAGGCGGAACTGGCCCAGGTGATCCAGCAGGGCCTCGATGCGCGCAAGTCGGGCGATATGGACGGAGCAACGGCCAAACTGGGCCGCGCCGTTCAGCTCGCCAGTGCATCGGGCAACGAGGACACCGCGAAGCTGCTTTCGAAGGTGGTCGACGTGGTCGATGCCGTGGCAGGTACTGTTCGATTGAAGGCGAGGGTCGCCGAGGCCGACGAGATGACTCTCGAGACGCGGTCCACGAAGACTGTTCGCGTGAAGAAGTAGCACCACCCATACCCATCAGTAGCCCCACCAGCAGCACGTACGGCCCGCACAGGGCCGGAGAAGGAGAGGGGGAAGCGCCGACATGCCGACCTGCCCGAACGGACACCAGTCGGGTTCCGACGACTGGTGCGAGGTCTGCGGTCACCGCATGGCCGGTGCCGTACCGCCGCCCCCGCCGCCGCCCCCGGCCGCTCCCGGCTACGGCTACCCGCCGCCGGGCCCCGGCCAGGACCCCGGGTATCCGCCGCCCCCCGGCCAGGACGGCGGGTACGGATACCCCCAGCAGGCCCCCGGCCGCCCGCACCTGTCGGCCGTGCCGGACCAGGCCGCCGAGGCCGAGCTCTGCCCGCAGTGCCGCACGCCCCGCGAGGCCAACGCGCCGTTCTGCGAGGAGTGCCGCTGGAACTTCCTGACGAACACGGCGACCTCGTACACCCCGGCCGCCCCGCACCCGCCCGCGCCGAACCCGGCGCAGCAGTTCCAGCAGCCGCATGGCCAGCAGCCCCCCGGCACCCAGCCGGGCCAGGACCCGTTCGGGTACCAGGGCTCGCGGCCCTCGCAGATGAACCGGCCCGCCGAGCCGATCCCGCCGTTCGGCAACGGCGGCAACGGCAACCCGTCCGGTCCTCCCGGTCAGGTGCCCCCGCCGTACGGCGGCGAGGCGCCCCCGCCGCCCTACGGCAGCGGTGACCAGTCGGGCCAGCCCCCGCAGGGGTTCCAGCAGCAGGGTCCGCCTGCGCCGCCCGCGTTCCCGCAGGAGACGGGCACTCCGCCGCCTCCGCAGCAGCCCGGCCCCGGCGGTCCGTCCTTCGGCGGCGACGACGACTGGATGCTTCCGCCGCCCTCGCAGCCCACTCCGGGTCCCGGCGCTCCGCAGGCTCCCGAGCAGGGCGAGTGGGGCCAGCCGCAGCCGGGCCGCCAGCAGCCGCAGCAGACCCAGGCCCCGCAGGGCCCTCCGGGCTACCAGGCGGTGCCCGGTCCCAGCACCGGCACGGTCACCTGGTCGGCGACGATCGGTCCGGACCGTGAGTACTTCATGGCGATGATGCACCGCAGCGGTCCCGAGGCGTCGGGCCTGAACCTGCCCGCGTACTCGCCCGAGCAGCAGCGCCCGCTGGCCGGCAACCAGATCACCATCGGCCGCCGCAGGCACTCCACCGGTGACACCCCGGACATCGACCTGTCGGTGCCGCCGGAGGACCCCGGGGTCTCGCACCAGCACGCGGTCCTGGTCCAGCAGCCGGACGGCAGCTGGGCGGTCGTCGACCAGAACTCGACCAACGGCACCACGGTCAACAACGGCGAGGAGCCCATCCAGCCGTTCGTCCCCGTGCCGCTGCAGGACGGCGACCGGGTGCACGTGGGCGCCTGGACGACGATCACCATCCGGCACAGCTGAGGGCCGCGGCCCCCGGGCTCACGCGAGTGGCCAGGCGTACGGCCCTTCGGGGTCGTCCAGCCAGGCCCACTCGTGCGGCCCGCGGACGGTGACCCCGAACCGCTCGCGCACCGGCCGGTTCTCGCGCTGCCACAGGGCGAGGGCCTCGTAGGGATCGAGGCTCCCGGCCGTCAGTTCGAGCAGAAAACGGAAGAGTTCGTTCTGCAGGGCCCTGCGGGGCAGCCCCCCGAGGTGCTGCTCGTGCGGGGCCCTTCCGCTGCCGCCCCGCAGCGGAACGAAGTACGCGGGCGTGTGCAGGAAGCGGCCCTCGGCGTGCTCGCCGTCCCGCACCGTAAGCGTGATCAGGCCGGTGGCCAGCGGGGCCAGGATGCGGGCGCCGGGGCGGCACTGGGCCAGCCAGGGGCGCGGCACGGAGGTCAGGGTGCAGGTCGCGATGATCCGGTCGTACGGAGCGCGCTCGGGGCACCCCGCGGTGCCGTCGCCGGTGACGACGGCCGGGTGGTACCCCGCGGCCGTGAGATGCCGCCGCGCGGACTCGGTGATCTCCGGGTCCAGGTCGACGGTGGTGACGTGCTCCTCGCCGAGCCGGTGGGCGAGCAGGGCCGCGTTGTAGCCGGTGCCCGCGCCGATCTCCAGGACGTCGCAGTCGCCGTCGCGCAGATCCAGCTCCTGGAGCATCTTCGCCATCAGGGAGGGCTGGCTGCTGGACGAGAGCAGCTCTCCGTCGCGTACGCGGGTGGCGAGCGGGGCGTCCGCGTAGGCGCCGTGCAGCCAGCGTGCCCGGCGTGCGGGGTCGGGATCCTCGCCCCAGAGGCGCTCGTGGCCGCCGCCCGACAATGTGACGTAGTAGTACGGCACGAACAGGTGCCGCGGGACATGTTCGAACGCCGCACGCAGCTCGGGGTCCCGCTCCCAGGCACCGCTGGCCTCGATCTCCCGGACCAGGGCGGATCCGGCCTCCGCGGCGAGAAGGGGGTCGACTGTGGGTCCCATATAGCCACTGTGCTGCGGTATGGCCCGCGATGCGAGCGGCAGGACGTACAGATCCGGAGGAGATCGGTCCCTGTCCGGAGGGCGTGAGTACCGGTCCGGAGGGTGTGAGCGCCGGTCCGGAGGCCGGGGGTCCTAAGTCTTCCGTCCTCGGTCGCCCCGTCTGAGACCATGGACGGTGTGAAAGAGATCCCGCGCGGCACGCTTCAGGAGCAGACCTTCTACGAACAGGTCGGCGGCGAGGAGACCTTCAGGCGCTTGGTGCACTTCTTCTACCAAGGGGTCGCGGAGGACCCGCTGCTGCGGCCGATGTACCCGGAGGAGGACCTGGGTCCTGCCGAGGAGCGCCTCGCGCTCTTCCTCATGCAGTACTGGGGCGGCCCCCGCACGTACAGCGACAACCGCGGCCACCCCCGGCTGCGCATGCGCCATGCGCCGTTCACCGTCGACAGGGCCGCGCACGACGCCTGGCTGAAGCACATGCGGGCCGCCGTCGAGGAGCTCAAGCTCTCCGAGGAGCACGAGCGGACGCTGTGGAACTACCTGACGTACGCGGCGGCGTCCATGGTCAACTCCGAGGGCTGACAGCTCTCCGCGCCCTGCCCATCCCCCTGCCCATCCCCCTTCCCGAACTGCCTGCACTCTGAAAGCATCCGTACAGACTTTCGGGGGCGAAAGCGTACGGCACGGGCACGGGGGGTCGCGGGGGCTGTGACGGGGTTCCTTTTTCTGCGCGTGCGCGCGCATCGGCTGCTCCTTGCCGCCGCGCTCCTCGCCGTCCTGCTCACCACGGCGGTCCTGGCCACGCTCACGGCGTTCTCCGGCTCCATCGGCGACGTGGCGCTGCGGCACAGTCTGCGGACGCGCTCGGCGGCGCCGGCCTCGCTCGTCGTGCGGGCCCAAGTGCCGCCCGGCGCACAGGAGTCGGCGGACCGTGCGGTGCGTCAGGCCGCGCGGCGCACGTTCGACGGGCTGCCGGTGGGGCTGCGGTCGCTGTCCCGTTCGGGGCCCTATGCCCTGCCCGGCGCACGTGCGGGCGCCGATCCCGACCTCACTCACCTCGCGGCGCTCGACCGGTCCAGGATCCGTCTGACCAAGGGCAGTTGGCCCTCTCCGTACGAGAAGTCGCGTGGCGCGGGGAAAGAGGTCGAGGTCGCCCTCCCCGAGGCGGCCGCCGCCCGTCTGAAGCTCGGCCCCGGCTCCGCCCCGATCACCCTCACCGACCGGCTCACCGGACCGGAGGTCACCGTCCGGGTGACGGGCGTGTACCGCCCCGCCGACCGCACCGAGCCCTACTGGCAGCTGGACGACCTCGGTGGCCGCGGCGTGCGCGAGAGCGTCTTTCTGACGTACGGGCCGCTGCTCGCCGACCCCTCGGCCCTGGGGCACGTCTCGGCGGACCGTACGCAGTGGCTGGCCACGGCGGACTTCTCCGCCATGACCACGGACCGCGTCGCCGCACTGCGCGCGGCGGCGAAGAGCGGACCGGCCGCGCTGGTGAAGTCCCCTTCCCTGGGCGGCAGTCCGAGCGCGAGCACCGCACTGCCCGATGTCCTGGACCGGGCCGAGCGCGCGCTCCTGGTGTCCCGTTCGACGCTGCTGATCGTCGCCCTTCAGCTGATCATGCTCGCCGGTTACGCGCTGCTGCTCGTCGCCCGGCTGCTCAGCGGGGAGCGCGGCGGCGAGACGGGCCTGCTCCTGGCGCGCGGCGGCTCGCGCGGCCGGGTGGTCTGGCTCGCCACGGTCGAGGCCCTGCTGCTCGCGCTGCCCGCCGCACTGCTCGCGCCCCTGCTCGCGGGCCCGCTGACCCGGCTGCTCGCGGGGCAGGGAGCGCTGGCCAGGACGGGGGTGCGGCTTGAGGGGACGGCGGGCGCGGACGTGTGGCTGATCGGCGTGGTCGCGGCCCTCGGCTGCGCGCTCGCGGTGGTCGCGCCCGCGCTCTCGGCGAACACCGGGTCGCTCCGGCGGACGCGGGCGTCCGCGCTGCCCGCACCGCTGCGGGCGGGCGCCGACGTGGGCCTCCTGGTGATCGCGGCGGTGGCGTACTGGCAGCTGGACGGCAGGACGTCCGGCTCGGGGGCGCTGAGCGACGACGGCGCGGGGGCTCTGGGCATCGACCCGCTCCTGGTGGCCGCGCCCGCCCTCGCGCTCCTCGCGGGCACGGTCGTGACGCTGCGCCTGCTGCCGCCCGCCGCGCGCATCGCCGAGCGGCAGGCCGCGCGGGGGCGCGGTCTTCCCGGCGCGCTCGCGGGCTGGCAGCTGAGCCGCCGTCCGCTGCAGGGCGCGGGGCCCGTCCTGCTGCTCGTGCTCGCCGTGGCGATGGGCATGCTGGCGATCGGGCAGAGCGCGTCCTGGGACCGCTCGCAGGAGGACCAGGCCGACTTCAGGGCCGGTACGCAGATCAGGGTGCTCGGCGGCCGGGTCCCCGAGCAGCGGCAGCCCGAGGTCTACGCGTCCCTGCCGGGCGTGCGGAAGGCCGCGCCCGTCGCGCGCTCCACGATGGACCTCTCGGGCAACCGCCAGGCGACGGTGCTCGCCCTGGACGGCGCGCGGGCGGTGCCGGGGCTGCTGATCCGCGAGGACCGCGGGGAACGGGCGGCGATGGCCGAGGCCTTGAGGTCACCGAAGCCCGGGGCGGTCGTCACCGAGCGGTTCCTGCGCTCCAGCGGGGCCGACGTGGGCTCCCGGATCGATGTGCCGCTGGGCGGCGGCTCGTTGCGGGTGACCGTCGTCAAGGCCGTGGCGGAACTGCCGACCACGGGGGCCGCCGACGGGGCCGAGGATGCGGACGCGTCGGACGGCGGGGCTCTGCTGCTCGACCTGCCTGCCGTGAACACGCTGCTCAAGAGGGGCGGCGAGCGGCCCCTGTCCCCCACCGAATGGTGGCTCACCACCCGCCCCGGCGCCGCCACCCAGGCAGCGGCCGCCCTGCGGGCCCGCCCCGACATCGACCCCGAACAGGTCCTGGTCCGGGACGAGATCGCCGCCCAGCTGCGCGACGACCCGCTGGGCGCGGGACCGCAGTCCGCGCTGCTCGCCGTGGCGGTGGCGGCCGCCGCGCTCGCCGCCGTGGGCTTCGCCGTGAGCGCGGCGGGTTCGCTGCGGGAACGCTCGGCGGAGTTCGCGGTGCTGCGCGCGCTGGGCGCCCCGCGCCGTCAACTGGCCCGCCTGATCGCCGCCGAGCAGGGCTTCCTGCTCGGCCTCGCCCTGCTGGTGGGCATGGCTCTCGGCGCGGTCCTGACCCGTGCGGTCGTCCCCTTGATCGTCCTCACCGGCGAGGCCACCCAGCCGGTCCCGCCGGTCCTGGTGGAGCTGCCGCTCCCCCACGTGGCCACGCTCCTCGCGGCGACGGCGGCCGTCCCTCTCCTGATCATCATGGCCCTCGCCCTGCGCCGGGGAGACCCGACGGTGTCCCTGCGGCACGAGGGAGGCAACTGACGTGCGCCCCAACCCCGTTGCGCCCTGGACCCGCACCCGCCTGCGCGCCGCGCCGCTGCCCGCCATCGCGCTCGCGCTGCTCGTGCTCGCCACCGCCTTCCTCGCCGCCGTCTTCCCGCGCGCGGTCGACGCGTACGAGGGCGAAGGGGTGCGCGACGCGGTCGCCGGAGCCGGGGCCGCGCGCACCGGGATCGAGCTCGGCGCACCCGCCCCCGGGCTCGAAGTGGACCAGCGGGAGCGGGAGGACGCGCTGCGGGGCACGGCTCTGCGCGAGCGGTACCGCCAGGTCGTCGCGGCCATGCCCCGGCCCCTCCGCGTCGACCGCGCGCAGTCCGCGTACGGCGCGCAGACCCTCGAACCGCCCGCGGGGCTCGACCGTTGGCTGCCCCGCCCCGACTTGATCGACCCGCAGTTCACCCTGGCCGCGCAGGCGGGTGTCGACGCCCACGCGCACGTGCGCGACGGGCGGCTCCCCGAGAGCGAGGGGCTGACCTCGGACAGCCGCCGGGTCGAGGCCGCGGTGACCGTGGAGACCGCCCGCGCCATGAAGCTCCGGGCCGGCTCCGCCGTCCATGTGGACACCGTGCTCGGCGAGCGCGTCACCGTACGGATCACCGGGATCGTCGAACCGCTGCGCCCCAAGGGTGCCTACTGGTCGTACGACCCGATCCTGCGCACCCCTTCGCTGATCGACGTGCCGGGCAACAACGCCCAGGAGCCGAAGAGGCGTTGGCATGCCGCTCTGCTCCTCGCGCCCGATGCGGGGTCGTTCCTGCCCGCCGTCGACCAGAACCCGCAGCGGTACTGGCGTCTCGCCCCCGACCCGGGCGCCCTGACCGCAGGCGACGTCCCCGCCCTGCAGCAGCACATCACCTCGCTCGAAGGCGGGCCGCTGCGCACCGAGTTGCGCGGCTTCACGCACGACGACGCGATGGTCTCCACCGAGCTCGACAAGGTTCTCGCCGGGTACGAAGGGCTGCGCGACGCCGTGACACCGATCGTCGCGGTGGCCGCGTACGGCATCGGCGGAGTCGCCGTCGTCGTCCTCCTGATGACCTGCTCACTCACCGCCGTACGACGGCGGAGCGAACTGGCGCTGCTCCGGGCGCGCGGTGCGTCGGTGCGCGGTGTGGCGGTGCGGCTGCTCGCCGAGACGTCGGTGGTGGCGGTGCCCGCCGCCGCCCTGGGGCTGCTGCTCGCGTTCCTGGTCGTGCCGCACGCGCGCGTGTGGCCCTCGATCCTCGCGGCGGCCGGGGTGTGCGTACTCGCCTGCGCCGCGCTCCCGGTCCGTGCCGCGTTCGCCCACCGCGGGCAGCGGGCGCACGAGGGCCGCGACGATCTGGTGACGGCACGCCCCTCGCGGCGCCGCACGGTGGCCGAACTGGTGCTGCTGGTCCTGGCGGTGGGGGCGGTGGCGACGCTGCGGCGAGGCGGGCTCGGGGACTCCGGTGAGCCGGGCGGCGGGGGCGGCTCGGCGGGGTGGCTGGTCAGCGCCGCGCCTCTCCTCGTCGGCGGTATCGCCGCGCTCCTTCTCGTACGGCTCTATCCGCTGCCCCTGCGCCTCTTCGCGCGCCCGCTCGCCCGCCGCCGCGGCGCCCTCGGGTTCCTGTCGACGGCGAGCGCGGGCCGCGCGTCCGCCGCCCAGGCGCTGCCCCTGCTCGGCCTGCTGCTCGCCCTGACGACGGCGGCGTTCGGCGGCTCCGTGCTGACCGGAATCGCCGACGCCCGCGACCGCACGGCGCTCCTGGCGGTGGGCGCGGACGTCCGCGTGGACCGAGCCAACGGCACCCTGCCCGCCGCGCTCGCCGCCGAGATCCGCGGGACGCCGGGCATACGGGAGGTGGCGGCCGTCCACATCGACTGGTACCTGCGGCTGCCCGACCGGACGACCGTCCCCTTGGTCGCGGTCGACCCGGCGGTGTACGCGCGGCTCACCCGCGCGACCGGCCTCGGACCCTTCGGGGACGACCAGTTGGCGGCGGGCGACGACCGCCGGGCCACCCTTCCGGCCGTGGCGTCGCCGGACGTGGCCCGGCGGCTCGGCAAGGGCGCGCACAGCTTCCGTACCCCCACCGGGTCCTTCAAGGCAGCGGTCCGGGCCGTCCGGGACAGCACCCCGGCCCTCCCCACGGGCAGCGCGTTCCTCCTGATCGACCGCGGCCGGCTCGACCGTCCCGCGGACACCGCGCTCCTGGCCACCGGCGCCCCGGGGCAACGGATCGACACGGCGGCCCTGACCCGGGCCACGCGGTCCGCGGGCGCCGATGTCGACGCGACGTTCCGCGCCGCCGAGCGCGCCTCGCTGACCGATTCCGCGCTCCAGTCGGGCGCCGAGCGCATCTACACGGCGGCGGTCGCGGCAGGCGCCGGATATGCCGTACTGGCCGTCCTGCTGGCCCTCCTGCACTCCGCCCCGCAGCGGGCCGCGCTCCTGGCCAGGCTGCGCACCCTGGGCCTGAGCAGGAGCCAGGGCCGTCGCCTGCTGGTCCTGGAGTCGCTGCCGCAGGCGCTGCTCGCGGCGTGCGGCGGGGCGTTGGCGAGCTGGGCGGCCATCGCGCTGCTCGCGCCCGGCGTCGACCTGGCCCATGTCGCCCTCGCGACACGCGGCGCCCTCGCGGGGCTCGGCGACGTGACGCTGCGGGCCGATCCCTGGTCCTTGCTGCTGCCCGCCGCGGGCGTGGTGATCCTCACGGCCGGGGTCGCCTTCGTACAGGCGTGGTGGACCGCGCGGCGCACGGCCGCGACCGAGCTGACGCGTTGACGTGTTTGTGCGTCGACGTGTTTGTGCGTCGACACGTTTGTGCGTTGACGCGGTGAAGACAGGAGACAGGAGAACCGGATGACGCCCGACACGACCCGCACCGCCACCATGTCCTCGCTCGCGGATCTCGAAGCACGGGCCACCGCCCACCGCGACCGCCCCGCCTACGGTCACGACGCGCTGATCACCTGCGACCGCCTGGTCCGCATCTTCTCCACGGACGGCGTCGAGGTGCAGGCGCTCCAGGGGCTCGATCTCCTGGTCCGTGAGGGCGAGTTGATGGCTCTTGTCGGCGCATCGGGCAGCGGCAAGTCGACCCTGATGAACATCCTCGCCGGGCTCGACGAGCCGACCGCGGGCTCGGCCCGGGTGGCGGGCCGCGATCTCCTGGCGATGGGAGCGAAGGAGCGGCTGCGCTACCGCAGGGAGGTCGTCGGCTTCGTCTGGCAGCAGACGGCACGCAATCTGCTGCCGTATCTGACGGCCGCACAGAATGTGGCGCTGCCCATGCAGTTGAAGGGAGGCCGCCGCGAGTCACGCGCACGGAAGGCCGAACACGCTGCGGAACTCCTGGAGTTGATGGCGGTGTCCGACGTCCGCGACCGACGCCCGCAGCAGCTCTCCGGCGGTCAGCAGCAGCGTGTCGCCATCGCGGTGGCCCTCGCCAACAACCCGTCGGTCCTGCTGGCCGACGAACCCACCGGCGAGCTGGACTCGCACACCGCCGAGCAGATCTTCGCCGCGTTCCGCACAGCGAACGAGGAGCTCGGCACCACCATCGTCATCGTCACCCACGACCAGGCGGTCGCCTCGGAGGTCCGCCGCACGGTCGCCATCCGCGACGGCCGCACCTCGACGGAGGTCCTGCGCCGCACGGAGGTGGACGCGTCGACGGGCCAGGAGTCCGTGACCTCACGCGAGTACGCGATGCTGGACCGCGCGGGACGTCTCCAGCTGCCCGCCGAGTACACGGCGGCGCTGGAGATGCGGGACAGGGTGGCGCTCGAACTCGAACGGGATCACATCGGGGTGTGGCCGGACGACGAGAACTGACGCGCGCATGTCGCTCACGCGCGCATGTCGCTCACGCGCGCATGTCGCTCACGCAGGCGGGCGCATCGCTCACACAGGCGTACCGCTCACGCAGGCGGGCGCATCGCTCACGCAGACGTACCGCTCACGCAGGCGTGACGGAGAGCCCTCCGACGCCGGCCCGGCGCACGGCGATCGATCCGTAGTTCGTGCGCAGCCGCAGCCACGGCCCGGACGACAGCAGGTCGAGCGAGTCCCCCCGCAGGAATCCCAGGGCCTGCGCGGCATGCGCGGCCCGCACGGGCAGGCCCGTGTCCCCGATGGTGCGGGACCAGATCTCCCGGCCCAGCTGGTCGAGTTCCGCCCGGATCCGCCGCTCCTGCGGCAACTCCTCGACCCGGGACTTGAATTCGGCGACCGCGGCCGCCACGAGCCCCCGCACGGCGTCCACCGACGGAAGCCCCTGCTCAGGCTGCCAGCCGCCCCGGGGCGGCAGAACCCCGGCCCACGGCGGGCCGGTGACGGCCTGCGGCACGGAGGCCACCCCGGCCGACTCGACGGACTGGGCCGACTCCCCCACGAATTCGAGGAGTTCACCGGCGGAGACGGTGACATCGAGCAGGGATTCGATCCCGTACTCGTACGGCTTCGCGAGCCGCGCCGTACGGATGGCGAGCACTTCGAACGACGGCGGCCGGCCGAACACGGCGAGCGTGTCGCCCGCCGCCTGCAGACGGACCGCGGCTGCCTTGTCGTAGTGGATGAGCCGGGCCAGGAAGGCGGCGAGATCCCCCGCCTCCCCGGCGTCGGCGAAGTGCAGCTGCGCCGTCATGCGACGAGCGCCTCCGAGCCCCCGGCGACATCGCCGTCGTCGTCCATGTAGGTCAGGAGCACGGCCTTCTCCTCGGCGGTGATCCGCCGCGGCCGCTGCGCCTCCAGGTTGAACGGGACGACGACCGTCGTGGCCCGCACATAGACCTGCTCCGGGTCCTTGACCTCGTACGAGATGGTGAGCGAGGCAGCGCTTATCTTCGTCACCCACGACTCGATGGTCACCGGCGAGTGCCGGTGGACCAACGGCCGTACGTAGTCGATCTCATGGCGGGCCACGACGGACCCGCCCGAGAACGACGGGCTGCCGTCCCCCGGTGCGAGCCGGAACATGAAGTCGATCCGCGCCTCTTCCAAGTACCGCAGGAAGACGGCGTTGTTGACGTGCCCGAAGGCATCCATGTCCGACCACCGGAGGGGGCAGCTGTAGATATGCCGACTCATGTCAGTCTCAGCCCCGGGTGAGCTTCTTGTAGGTGGCGCGGTGCGGACGGGTCGCGTCGGCGCCGAGCCGCTCCACCTTGTTCTTCTCGTAGGACTCGAAGTTGCCCTCGAACCAGTACCAGGTGGACTCACCCTCGTAGGCGAGGATGTGCGTGGCCACGCGGTCAAGGAACCACCGGTCGTGGGAAATGACCACGGCCGCACCCGGGAACTCCAGGAGCGCGTTCTCGAGGGAGGACAGGGTCTCGACGTCCAGGTCGTTCGTCGGTTCGTCGAGGAGGAGCAGGTTGCCGCCCTCCTTGAGGGTCAGCGCCAGGTTGAGGCGGTTGCGCTCACCACCGGAGAGCACGCCGGCCGGCTTCTGCTGGTCCGGACCCTTGAACCCGAAGGCGGAGACGTACGCCCGCGAGGGCATCTCGACCTGGCCGACGTTGATGTAGTCGAGCTCGTCGGAGACGACGGCCCACAGCGTCTTCTTGGGGTCGATGTTGGCGCGGCCCTGGTCGACGTAGCTGACCTTGACCGTGTCACCGATCTTGATGCTGCCGGAGTCCGGCTGCTCCAGACCCTGGATCATCTTGAACAGCGTGGTCTTGCCCGCGCCGTTCGGACCGATGATGCCGACGATGCCGTTGCGCGGCAGCGAGAAGCTCAGATCATCGACAAGTACCTTGTCGCCGAAGGCCTTCGACAGATTCTCGACCTCGACGACGATGGAACCGAGCCGCGGGCCCGGCGGAATCTGGATCTCCTCGAAGTCCAGCTTCCGCATCTTGTCCGCCTCGGCGGCCATCTCCTCGTAGCGAGCCAGACGCGCCTTGGACTTGGCCTGACGCCCCTTGGCGTTGGACCGCACCCACTCCAGCTCTTCCTTGAGGCGCTTGGCGCGCTTCTCGTCCTTGCGGCCCTCGACCTTGAGGCGGGTGGCCTTCTTCTCCAGGTACGTGGAGTAGTTGCCCTCGTAGGGGTGGGCGCGACCGCGGTCGAGCTCCAGGATCCACTGGGCGACGTTGTCGAGGAAGTACCGGTCGTGGGTGACCGCGACGACTGCGCCGGCGTACTGGGAGAGGTGCTGCTCCAGCCAGTTCACCGACTCGGCGTCGAGATGGTTGGTGGGCTCGTCGAGGAGCAGCAGGTCGGGCGCCTCGATGAGGAGCTTGCAGAGCGCGACGCGGCGCTTCTCACCACCGGAGAGGGTGGTGACGGGCCAGTCGCCGGGCGGGCAGCCGAGCGCGTCCATGGCCTGCTCGAGCTGGGCGTCGAGGTCCCACGCGTTGGCGTGGTCCAGGTCCTCCTGGAGCTTGCCCATCTCGTCCATCAGCGCGTCGGAGTAGTCCGTCGCCATGAGCTCGGCGACCTCGTTGAAGCGCTTGAGCTTGCCCATGACCTCGGCGGCGCCGTCCTGGACGTTCTCCAGAACGGTCTTCGTCTCGTCGAGCTGGGGCTCCTGCATGAGGATGCCGACACTGAACCCGGGAGCGAGGAACGCGTCACCGTTGGACGGCTGCTCGAGCCCGGCCATGATCTTCAGCACCGTGGACTTACCGGCGCCGTTGGGACCCACGACACCGATCTTGGCGCCAGGAAGGAAGCTCAGGGTGACGTCATCAAGAATCACCTTGTCGCCGTGCGCCTTGCGCGTCTTGCGCATGGTGTAGATGTACTCAGCCAAGAGAAACCGTCCGGCAATCAGTGAGTGGGCAGATACACCCCATCTTGCCTGACGGCCACCTACCGGGGGAAACCAGTATGGCCGGGGGGCCATGACCTGGACGTTCACCGGCCACTTGGGTAGTTGACCCGCTACCGGCTGTCAGTATGGGGCGCTGTCGAGCGACCTCGCAGTCGCGTTCGCAGGGGGTCCGGCCGGGGCTGGTCAGTCCTCCGTCGGTGCGTCCGTGGCCGTCGGGTCCTTCTTCTTGCGCAGCAGGAACATCGCCGCCGCGCCGAGCACCACCATGAGGACCGCTATGGCCGCGATCATCGGTGTCGCGCTGGAGCCGCCCGTTTCCGCGAGGTCGCCGCCGCCCGTGCCGGTGCCGCCCGCCGATGCGGGGCTCGGGTCCGCCACGGGTTCCGCCTTGTTGCCGATCGTGCTGCCCTCGGTCTGGCAGTCGAGCACGCCCTTGAACCGCTTCTCGAAGCCGTTCGGTCCCTTGATCGTGAAGTCGTAGGGCTGGTCCTCCTGCAGCGGGATCGTCACCGTCCGCGACGTGCCTGCATCGATGGTGTGCTTGAGGCCCATGAGGCGGAACGTGAACGGCCGGTCGCCCGGGTTGCTCGCCGTGATGTCCACGCCGCTCTTGGCGCAGTTCTTCTCCGCGGACAGCGCCGGTATCGCACCCTTCTTGGCCCAGGTGGCGCTCGCCGTCGCGGAGACCGTGGACTCACTGGAGCCCGCGAGGATCTGCGTCTGGCTCCGCGTCTCGGAGGCGAAGGCCCTGCCCACCGGCACCGTCGTCGACGCCTGGACGGCGAGTGCCGCCGAGCCGTCCGCGGAATCCTTGGGGACGTCGAAGAACAGCTGGCTGCCATTGACCGCCGAGGTGACGGGCTTGCCGTCCTTGCCGACCACCTTCACACCGCTCGTCGCCGAGTCCGCGGGAGGCGTCACCGACACCGCGTCCGCGTCCGTCCGCACGGTGACCGGACCGAGCCGCTCCCCCGCGCGCCCGGAGACCGCGGGCGGGTCGAGGGTCAGCGAGGCCCTGGGCTCCGCCGAGCCGCGTGCGTTCTCGTAGAGGTAGTCCGCGAGCTTCTCGGCCTGCGGGTTGACCGCCGCCACGTCGGCGCCGTCCGAGTACCGCCAGATCGCCACCTGTGTGCCGGCCGCGGCTTCCTGCTCGGTCAGTGCCCGCGCGCCCGCCTTGCCGGCCAGCGCGGCGAGGTCGTTCACCTGGGGGTAGGAGTGCTGGAGGATCCAGCGGATCTTCCCCGCGTTCCTGTTGCCGTTCAGCGAAGTGCCGCTCCAGGGGGTCTCCTGGTACTTCGCGTCCTTCTGCGTGGGGTTCTGGATGTCGATGCAGTACGTCTGCAGGGTGCCGCCGCCGTCCACGGACATCTCGAAGAGTCCGGCGGGCACCTGCTGGCTCGTCCCGTTGTCACGGATGACGGCCTGGTCGTACGTCTGCAGCCCGCCCAGCGTCGCGACGGCTCCGCCCCGGTGCTGCGGAACCTCTTCCGCCACGGCAGGACCCGCGGTGGCTATCGCCCCCGCGGCGACGGCCCCGGTCGCCAGCGTCACCGCGGCGAGGCGCGCGGCGCCCCGTCTCCGCCGGGACGGCGCAGAGCACGCGCGGCCCCCGGAGAGAGCAGAGAACGCATCGAACACAGAACGCGCAAAAGACACAGAATTCCCCTCCGGACGGGACCCGTTCACTTCGAGGGGGGTGATCCCGCCAGCAGATTGAAAGGGGCAGAATCACCTGCCACCTGCGTGGCATCCACTACCAACTGCCCCGTTAGCTACGTTCGGCATCCTAGGGACGCGGCAGACCACGGTCCCCAGTCCTACCGTTCGATAACCGATCCGACTCGGAATCGTTATCGCCAACAACCTTTCCGAGCTGGGCTTATCGACAAATCAACGGAACCCATTCGGGCATCCACTCCCCGATAAGCCGCACTTCGGTCGCCGAGGCCCGCCGCCGCCCGCGGCCCGCCCGCAGCCCGCCCGCAGCCAGCCACTGGCACGCCGCTCACCGTGCGCCTGACGGACCATCACCCCACCGGTTCGGGCTCCGGATCACGCACCGCCGACGGCTCCGTCAGCGCCGCGTTCGCCTTGAGCACGCGCCGGAACGCCGCCGTCCCGCGCGAGAGGTCGTGGCCGACAGTGATCGCGTCGATGTCCGCCGACGTCCAGTGCTGGCCACCCCGCTCCTCGTCACGCACCTTCAACTTCCCCTGCACGATGACGGGTTCACCGATCGTCAGGGAACCCTGCACATTCGAGCCGAGCGCCCGCCTCGCCCACACCGTGAAGAAGTTGGTGTGCCCGTCCGCCCAGACGTTCTGCACCGCGTCGTAATACCGCGCCGTCACCGCGAGCCGGAACCGTGCCACCGGCCCCGAGGGCAGCTCCCGGAACACCGGCGTCGTCGCGACGTTCCCCACCACCGTCACCAAGGTCTCGTTCATGCCGAACCCCTCCCTCGTCCACTCCGCTTCCGCTGCCGCGGCGGTCGGTCCCGCGGCGTCGATCTCAGAGTGGACCGGCCGGAGGAATCCCGCTGAGTCCTGTGGTCTACCGGGCAGTTGTGGAAAACTCCCTCACCCGAACAGGGCGCAGACCCACCCGCACGGAGCGCCGACCCACGCGAGCGTGGCGCCGACCCACCCGCACGGGGCGCCCTGCCCGCGCGAACAGGGCCGCCACGCCACGCCCCGTTCAGCCCACCGCCGCCCCCGTCACCCTCACGTACTGCTCCCGAACCTCCCGGTACCGCAGCAACTCCGCCGCCACCGGATCAAGCACCCTCGCCCGCCCGCACCCGGCAGCCGCTTCCCGCAGCCGCCGTTCCGCGTCCAGGCCGTAGCGCCGCGCCGGCCCCCGTGCCGCCATCCGGCTCCCCCACTCCACGCAGGGACCGCCCACGATGCCCGCCAGCATCAGCAGCACCGGCACACCGAGGTTCGGCACCGCGATGCCGACGATCTGTGCCACCAGCCAGAGCCCGCCCACGATTTGGAGCATCGTCATCGCCGCCTGGGCGAGGACCGCGACCGGCCACCACCCGGGACGCGGCGGCCTGCCTTCCGGCACCCCGGCCCGCGCCGTCAGCTGGTCGAGCGCCTCGGGCAGCCCCTCCGCGCCGCGCACCGCCGCCTCCCGCACGGCCTGCCCCCAGGGCTGGGGCAGCCCGGAAGCAGCCTCGTCGGCCACCGTGCGCACCGCGTGCTCGACGCGCTGCCGGGCCGTTGCCTCCTCGTCCGCCGGGGCCTGCGGCACGGGCCAGCCGAAGTTCTGCGGTCCGCGCTTGGCCTCGTACCACCGCCACAGCCGTAGCCAGGGAGTCCCGCACGCCTTGCCCGCGTGGCGCCGCCAGGCCCGCTCGGCGGCCTGACCCGCGGCCGCCGCGCCCACCGCGTCCGCGAGCCGGTCGGCGAACTCCTCGCGCGCCTCTTCGCTGAGCCCGATCCGCGCCCCGCCCCGGCCCCCGTTCGCCCCGGCCCCGGCCGCGTACACGGGCCACAGCCGGTCGGCGGCGGCATCCAGGTCGGCCGCGATCCGCCGGGCGGCGGCGCCCCGTTCCTTGGTGAACTGGCCGAGCGAATCGCGGAGTTCACCGACTCCGTCGCCGGTCAGCGCGGAGAGGGCGAGCACGGTGGCACCGGGCTCGCCGTGCTCGCCAAGAGCGATGCCGTCCTCGTCGAGCAGCCGCCGCAGATCGTCGAGCACCTGGTCGGCGGCGTCGCCCGGGAGCCGGTCCACCTGGTTGAGCACGACGAACGTGACCTCTGCGTGGCCCGCCATCGGCCGCAGATAGCGCTCGTGCAGCATCGCGTCGGCGTACTTCTCGGGGTCGACGACCCAGATGACCGCGTCGACGAGTTCGAGGATCCGGTCCACGTGCGCGCGGTGCTCACCGACCGCCGAGTCGTGGTCGGGCAGGTCGATCAGGACGAGCCCCTCCAGGGTGGCCGCGTCCGGGCCCTGGAGAGGGCGCCTGCGCAGCCGTCCGGGGATGCCGAGCCGGTCAAGGAGCCCGGCGGCGCCGTCGGTCCAGCTGCAGCCGATGGGGGCCGCCGTGGTCGGCCTGCGCACGCCGGTCTCCGAGATCGTCACCCCGGCCAGGGCGTTGAACAGCGTCGACTTGCCGCTCCCCGTGGCGCCCGCGATGGCGATGACGGTGTGCCTGCCGGAGAGCCTGCGCCGGGCCGCGGCCTCGTCGAGCACCCGCCCCGCCTCGGCGAGCGTGGCGCTGTCGAGCCGGGTGCGGGAGAGCCCCACGAGCTCGCGCAGGGCGTCGAGACGGGCGCGCAGGGGCCCTTCGTACGCGGTGGAGACACCGGACGAGGACGAAGCACCGGACGAGGTACCTGATGAGGTACCGGAGGGAGCACCGGATGGCGTACTGGACGGCGCCTCGGACGGCGCCCCCGCCGGGGCATACGCGTCGGCGCCGCCCCCTGGCCCCTCGGTCGCCCCACCGCGCCCGGCACCGGCACCGCCCCGACGCGCGATCAGCCCGTCGTCCCAGACGCTCTCGGAGCCGCTACGGGCGCCGTCGTCCGCGGCAGCGCTCCCGGGCGCCTTCGGCGTCCCGTCGGAAAGCTCATCGCGCTCACGCTCGTGATCGCGCTCACGCCCGTGATCGCGCTCGTGCTTACGCCCATGCTCGCGCTCACGCTCGTGCTCGTGCTCGGTGTGATCAGTGACGGCAGTCACCGCGGTCACCTCTCCTTCTGCAGTACGGACAGCGCGGCGATCAGATCGGCCTGGGGTTCGGGGTTCACGTCGAGGACGTCGAGGGGGGCGAGGCGCCGCTCGCGCTCAGCGCCCAGGACGTTGTCCAGGTAGGTGGTGAGAAGGCGTCCGCCCCGGTCCCGCAGCCGGAGCGCGCCCTGGGCGCCGATCCGCTCGGCCAGCGTCTCGCCCGCCGAACGTCCGCGGGCTCCGCCGAGCAGGGCCGTGGCGAGCAGGGCGGAGACGACCTCGGGGTCGGGCACGAAGTTCTTGTCGATCCTGTCGAGCCCGCTGACCTCGTCCTCGGCGTACTCCTCCAGGACGCGCCGCCAGCGCCGTACCGCCATCCCGATGCGGTGCTCGGCGCTCTCGGCGTCCCGGTCGCGGTCGCCGAGGCCGGGGGCTGCCGCGGCGGGCTCGCGCCGCCACGCCTCGTCGATCCGCTCGTCGGCGGCGGTCACCGCGCACAGCAGCAGCGCCTCCAGGCTCTCGGAGACGGCGTCGAGGAGCTCGCCGGCGCCGCAGTCCAGCGGGTAGCTGCGCCACCGCTTCAGCGCGTCACCCGCGAGGACGGCCCCGTCCTGCAGGCGCTCCCGCACGCGCGCGTGCTCGTGTCCGTACGCCTCGTCCACGGCGGAGGTGAGCCGCAGTGCGGCCGCGTACTGCGTGGCGACGGCGCCCGCGAGCTCCGGGACCCGCACGTTGAGGGACTGGATGACGCCGAGCGCCGTCCGCGCGATGGCCTGCGCGCGCGCATGGGGCTCCTGGGACCGGTGGGTGAGCCAGGCCCGCAGCGGCGCGACGGCGGTCGAGGGAAGCAGCCCGCCGCCGCCCGCGGACTCGGGCAGCTCGGGCACCGTGAAGCGCGGCACATCGCCCAGGCCCGCCTTGGCGAGCAGCGCTCCGTACTGCCGCGACACCTCGGCCACCAACTGGTGCGGCACCCGGTCGAGGACGGTGACGAGGGTGGCGTCGTGCTCCTTGGCGGTACGCAGCAGATGCCAGGGCACGGCGTCCGCGTACCGGGACGCGGTGGTCACCATGACCCAGACGTCGGCGGCGGAGATCAGCTCGGCGGCGAGGATCCGGTTGTCCGAGACGAGCGAGTCGACATCGGGGGCGTCCAGGAGCGCGAGCCCCTGCGGCAGGGTCTCCGCGGTCTCGATACGCAGCGCGCGCTCGCCGTCGGGCCCGATGGCCAGCAGGTCCTCGCACCCGTCGCCGCCCTCGCCGTCCTCCTCGTCCAGGGGCTCGGGACGAGGCACCCACACGCGCGTGAGGTCGGGCAGTACGCGCATTCCGGCGAACCAGTGATGATCCTCCGGATGGCACACAAGGACCGGCGTCCGGGTCGTCGGCCGCAGCACCCCCGCCTCGCTGACCTGCCGCCCCACGAGGGAGTTCACCAGGGTGGACTTGCCCGCCCCGGTGGATCCCCCGATCACGGCGAGCAGCGGCGCTTCGGGGGCGCGCAGGCGGGGCACCAAGTAGTCGTCGAGCTGGGCGAGGAGCTCGTCCCGGTTGGCACGCGCGCGTGGCGCCCCCGCCAGGGGGAGCGGAAAGCGTGCGGCGGCGACACGCTCGCGCAGGGCGGAGAGTGCGTCGAGCAGTTGAGGCCGTACGTCCAAGGTCACCACATGCGAAGAATGCCCAATTTTGATGGCTTTCTGAAGCATATGGGCACCCCTGCGCGCCGATCGGACACTCGGGACGGAAGGGGCGACTGGGGCGCAGGCATAACGAGTGCACAACACCCGGGGCGTGAGACGCCAAAAGCGATGCGGGATTCGCACCTGCCTGCGATTATCAGGACCGCTTCACTGAACCTCCACATAGCGCCTCGGAGGCGAAGCACCAGGGACAAGGACCCGGGAGCCCTATCCTTGTCCCCGGCAAGGTCACGGCTCGTCCCCACCCGGGCTCCAGGCCACCGGCCACCATCCGGCCCCCGTAGCTCAGTGGATAGAGCAGGCGCCTTCTAAGCGCTTGGCCGCAGGTTCGAGTCCTGCCGGGGGCGCTTCATACGATCCCTGTTCGGCACTCCCTCCGGGAGGGCCTTTTTGCTGGTGCGGGCAACGTAGCGGGCGGCCGGTAGCGGGCACATAAGCGCCGGACCGGCCCCAGGTCAGCGTGGGGGCGGTCCGGCGCCGTCCCGGCCGTTGCCGGGGTTTCCGCGGGGCGTCCACGGGGCTTCCGCGCCCAGGGTCAGCCCAGCTGCTGGGCCAGGCCGACGATGATGCCCTCCGGGCCGCGGACGTAGCAGAGCAGATAGCTGTCCTCGAACCGGGCCATCTCGCCGACCAGTTCCGCGCCGTGGGGGCGCAGGCGGGCAGCGGTGTCCTCGATGTCGTCTACGGCGAACATGACGCGGTGCGTGCCCAGGATGTTGTGCGGCTTGTTGCGCGGGCCCTCGCTGGTCGCCGCAGGGCTGCGGTACTTCGACAGCTCCAGCCGGCTGTGGCCGTCCGGGGTCCGGACCATCGCGATGTCGCAGTGGACGCCGTCGAGCCCGGTGCACTGGTCGGCGACGAGGCCCTTGACCTCCGCCCTGCCCTCCAGCTCCATACCGAGTTCCACGAAGAACGCGATGGCGGCGTCCATGTCCTCGACGACGATGCCGACGTTGTCCATCCGCTGAATGGCCATGCTGGCTTCTCCTTCTGCCTCTTCTGCCTCGCGCGGCCGGTGGTGGCCGCTGATACCCCTGGGACGGAGCCGGTGACACGTTCTCGACATCCCCGGGCCGCCGAATTCCGAAAGAATCCGGATCGCGCCTCAGCCGAGATTCATCCGGATGCACCAACCCGCCGACCGTCGTCGGCCAGGGCACCCCGCTGCCGGCCGACTCGCCGGACTCGCCCTTGTACGCGGGGAACTGATCGGGTCCGTCGTCACCACGGCCTCGCCGCCCAGGCGCAAGGTGTCGAGGAACCCGGCGGCGGTCCCGGTCGACGCGGGAGGCGCCGTCGTCAGGACCGCGCCGCCGTCAGGACCGCGCCGTCGACCAGGCGCCCGGCGAGCAGAGCCCCCTCACTCGCCGTAGAGCGCCTCGATCTCGCGCTCGTACGCCGCCGCCACCGCATGCCGCTTGATCTTCAGTGACGAGGTGAGCAGGCCGTTGTCCTCGGTGAACTCGCCCTCGATCAGGGAGAATTTGCGGATGGACTCGGCCCGCGAGACCGCCGAGTTGGCGTAGTCCACGGCCTTCTGGATCTCCGCGATCATCTTCGGGTCGCGGCACAGCTCGGCGAGCGGGGTGTCCTTCGGGCGCTTGCGCACGGTCAGCCAGTGCTCGACGGCCTCCGGGTCCAGGGTGATGAGCGCCCCGACGTACGAACGGTTGTCGCCGACGACGATGCACTGACCGACCGGCGCACGGCTGCGCAGCCGGTCCTCCAGGATCGCCGGGGAGACGTTCTTGCCCCCGGACGTGACGATGATGTCCTTCTTGCGTCCGGTGATGCTGAGATAGCCGTCGGCGTCGAGCGCCCCCAGGTCACCGGTCGCGAACCACTCGTCCCGCAGCACGGCGTCCGTCGCGGCCGGGTTGTTCCAGTACGAGCCGAAGACGATGCCGCCCTTGATGAGCACCTCGCCGTCGTCCGCGATGCGCACGGCCGTGCCCGGCACCGGGAGACCCACCGTGCCGGGGCGGGGCTTCAGCGGCGGCGTGATGGTCGCCGCGGCCGTCGTCTCCGTCAGGCCGTACCCCTCGTAGATGATGATCCCGGCGGCGTAGAAGAAGAGGTTGAGGCGCCGGTCGAGGGGCGAGCCGCCGCTGATCGCGTAGCGCAGTCTGCCGCCGACCTCCTTGCGGATGCGGCGGTAGACGAGCAGTTCGTACAGCGCCCAGCCGAGGTGGAGGCCGATGGACGGGCCGGGGCCTCGGTCGAGGAACTTGTTCAGATACGCCTCTCCGAACCGCACCGCGATGCCCTCGGCCCGGTCGAAGGACGCGCCACGCCCGATCTTCTCCGCGGTCGCGCGCCCCGTGTCGTGGATCTTCTCGAAGAGGTACGGGACGCCGACCACGAACGTCGGCCTGAACGAGCGCAGTTCGGGGCGCAGCTCGTCCGGCTTGATGCTCGGGCAGTGGCCGAGTTCGATCCGGGCGAGCATGCAGGCGATCTGGATGGTGCGGCCCAGGATGTGGGCGAGCGGCAGGAAGAGCAGCGTGGAGGCGACCTGACCCGTGATCTCCTTGAAGATCGGGTGCAGCAGGTCGACCGTGTTCGCGGCCTCGGCGTGCAGATTGCCGTGGGTGAGGACGCAGCCCTTGGGCTTGCCGGTCGTGCCCGACGTGTAGCAGATGGTGGCGATGGATTCCGGGGTGAGGGCGGACCTCCGCTTGGTCACCTCCTCGTCGGACAACTCAGCACCAAGGGAGGCGAGTTCAGACAGTGCGCCGTCGTCCACGCACAGGACGCGCGGCGGTGCGGCGAGCTCCCCGACCGCCGTCCCGGCCGTCGTGACGTTCTCCGCCGTCTCCGCGATCAGCAGCGTCGCGCCGGAGTCCCGCACGATCCACTCGATCTGTTCCGCCGCCGACGTCGCGTACACGGGCACGGTCTGCCCGCCCGCCGCCCAGATCGCGAAGTCCAGTACGGCCCACTCGTACCGCGTACGGGACATCAGCGCGACCCGGCCGCCCGGTTCGAGCCCGGCGGCGATCAACCCCTTTGCCGTGGCCGTGACTTCACGCGCGAAGGCCGCCGCGGTGACCGGACGCCACTGGCCGCCCTGCTTGCGGCGCAGGACCACCGCGTCGGGCGCCTCGGCGGCGTTGGCGAAGGGGATGTCGGCGGTGCTGCCCGCGGTGGCCTTCGCCGCGAGCCGGGGCGTACGTGCCTCGCGCACGGTGCCGTGCTCGTCCCGGACGAGCTCCACGGCGGCGCGGTCCGCCAGCTCGCTGTGGCGTTGCGCCCGTTTCAGATCCTTGCGTACGCCCATGACGGCTCCCGGCTCCCGGCTACCAGCTGACGTGCGGAGATCGTGCAGAGGTGATGCGGTGCGTACTTACTGGGAGGTCAACTTACTCAAGCGTAGGGAAAGTTCAAGGGAAAGTTCAATGGGGCGTGCAGCGAAGAAGTCAGAGGGGCGGACTCACCCTGATTGACAGCGGGGCGGGCTCACCCTGACGACGGCGGGGCGGGCTCACCCTGATGGCAGTGGGGCAGGCTCACCCTGATGACCCCGATGGCAACGGGGCACTCACTCGGGCGACGGCACCCAGACCTCCCCCTCCAGTACGCGCCCCATCCCCACCCACACCATGTTCATCAGCCGCAGCGTGACGCCCTCGGGCGACTGGCCCGGATGGCCGCCCATCCAGTCCGTGAGCGAGTCCGCGGCCCCGACCAGCGCGTGCGCGACGAAGTCGGCGTCCTCGTCGTCGAGTTGGCTGCCGCCCCCGCTCTCCGCGATGCCGTCCCAGACCAGGCCCGCGACCTGTGCCATCACCGCGCGCCGGGCGTCGGCGACGGCGGACGCGATCGCCTCGCTCAGCTCCGACGCCTGGCGGTGCAGGACGATCCAGCTGTCGCGGTGCTCGGCGACGAAGGCGAAGAACGCCGAGAGTCCCGCGTGCAGGCGCAGTTCGGGCGCACCGCCTCCGGACTGCGCGGCGCCCTGGAAGGCGGCGACCAGGCGGTCGGCCTCGCGCCGCAGGCAGGCCAGGAAGAGCCCCTCCTTGGAGTCCAGGTAGAGATAGACCATCGGCTTGGAAATCCCGGCAAGCTCGGCGATCTCGTCCACGGACGCGGCGTGGTAGCCGCGCTTGGCGAAGACCGTCACCGCCACGTCGATGATCTGCTGCTCGCGCTCCTGGCGCGGAACGCGCCGCCGCCGTCCCTCAGTTCTCCCGTTGACCGTCACCCTTGCAGCCTCCCAGACTCGGGGCTACCTTACCCCTTAGTAAGTTTACTGTTGAGTAAGGAGATTGCCATGGCGGACGGTGTCGGCGGTGCGGAAGGTGTGGCCGGTCTGGACTTCGCGAGCGTCACTCCCGAGGAGTTCGCGAAGATCGTGAAGGGCCTGTCCGGCAAGGAGATCACCGAGATCGCCCAGGACGGCGAGCTGCGCGCCCGCGTCCTCGGGGAGGTGTTCGGGCGCATGGGCCGCCAGTTCAAGCCGGAGTCCGCGGGCACGGTCAAGGCCCTGATCCGCTGGAAGATCACGGGCATCGACGAGGCGGTCTACGAGACGGACATCCAGGAGGGCACCTGCGCCGTCCGCGAGGGCCGCTCGGACGCCGAGCCGCGCGTCACGCTCGTCATGGCCGACGCCGAGTTCCTCAAGCTGGTCTCCGGCAACGCGAGCCCCGTGACGCTGTTCATGATGCGCAAGATCAAGATCGTCGGCGACGTGGCGTTCGCCGCCGGTCTCACCCGCTACTTCGACATCCCGAAGGCCTGACCCGGCCCACCGACTGCAGAAAGGGAACACACCGTGGCCTTCTCCCTCGAACTGACCGAGGAACAGCGGGACCTGCGCGGCTGGGTGCACGGCTTCGCCGCCGACGTGGTGCGGCCCGCTGCCGCCGAGTGGGACGAGCGCGAGGAGACTCCCTGGCCCGTCATCCAGGAGGCCGCCAAGATCGGCCTGTACGGATTCGAGTCCCTGGCCGACCTCTTCGGCGACCCGACAGGACTCTCGCTCCAGATCGCCAACGAAGAGCTGTTCTGGGGCGACGCGGGCATCGGGATGGCCCTGTTCGGCACGTCGCTCGCGGTGGCCGGGATCTTCTCCGCGGGCACGCCCGACCAGCTCGCCGAGTGGGTGCCGCAGTGCTTCGGCGACGAGGACGAGCCCAAGGTCGCGGCGTTCTGCGTCTCCGAGCCCGAGGCGGGCTCGGACGTGTCGGCGATGCGGACCCGCGCGACGTACGACGAGGCGCGCGACGAGTGGACCCTGTCCGGCCAGAAGGCGTGGATCACGAACGGCGGCATCGCCGATATCCATGTGGTGGTCGCGTCCGTCGACCCGGCCCTCGGCTCGCGCGGGCAGGCTGCGTTCATCGTGCCGCCCGGCACGCGGGGCCTCGAAGGCGCCCGGAAGATAAAGAAGTTGGGGCTGCGGGCCTCGCACACCGCGGATGTGTTCCTGGACGACGTACGCGTGCCGGGGCACTGCCTGCTCGGCGGCAAGGAGCGGCTCGACGCCCGGCTCGCGCGGGCCCGCGAGGGGACGAAGGCCGGTTCCGGAGGCCGCGGGCAGGCGGCGATGGCGACCTTCGAGGTGAGCCGGCCGACCGTGGGGGCGCAGGCCCTCGGCATCGCGCGGGCCGCGTACGAGTACGCGCTCGACTACGCGGGCTCCCGGGTCGCCTTCGGCCGCCCCATCATCGAGAACCAGTCCATCGCCTTCGCGCTGGCCGATCTGCGCACCGAGATCGAGGCGGTGCGGCTGCTGATCTGGCAAGCGTCGTGGATGGCGCGGAACGACAAGGCGTTCGACGCGGGGCAGGGCTCGATGTCGAAGCTGCGGGCCGGAGAGCTGGCTGTTTCGGCGACCGAGAAGGCGGTGCAGGTGCTGGGCGGTGCGGGGTACAGCAGGGAGCATCCGGTGGAGCGGATGTACCGGGACGCGAAGATCTACACGATCTTCGAGGGGACGAGTGAGATCCAGCGGCTGGTGATCGCCAGGGCCATCTCGGGGCGGCAGATTCGCTGAGGGGGAGGGTGGAGCCGTCCGGCGATCGAGGACGGACTCGGCGAAGCCGGTGATGGGCGCCGGCCAGGGCCCCGGTCCAGAACTCCACCGCTCTCAAGCCACGCCTGACCCGCGCCGATGAAAAGATCATGACGTCGACGCACCTCTCCCTCCGCGAGCCCGACGACGCCGTCCTCGGGCTGCTCAACAGCCGACGCGGCGCCGGACGAAGCCTTCGGCGCGGCGTCCTCTGTCTGCTCCCGGCCGTCGCCATCGCCGTCGCCGGGTTCCACCGCCGCTGGATGTCCGACGACGGGCACATCTACGTCCGCACGGTCCGGCAGATCCTGGCCGGCAACGGCCCCGTCTTCAACGCGGGCGAGCGCGCCGAGTCGTCCACCGGCACCCTCTGGCAGTGGCTGCTCGTGCTCGCGGGGCTGCCGGGCATCGACATCGCGAGGGCGGCGATGTACGGCGGGCTGCTGCTCACCGCCGCCGGGTTCGCCCTCGCCTCGCTCGGGGCGCTGCGGCTGTACGCGGACAAGGCCGTCCTGCCCCTCGGCTGTCTCGTGCTGCTCGCGCTGCCGCCCGTCTGGGACTTCGCCACCTCCGGCCTGGAGACCGGCCTCGCCACGTGCTGGATCGCGGGGGCCTGGCTGCTGCTCGTGACGCGGGCGCCCTCGCTCTCCACGTGTGTGGTCATCGGGCTCGGCCCTCTCGTCCGGCCCGACCTGGCGCTGGTGTCCGCCGTCTTCCTCGGCGCCCAGTGGCTGATGGTGAGGCCCTCGCGGCGGGCCGCTCTCGGCGGGCTCGGGGCCGCCGTCGCGCTGCCGGTCGCGTACGAGATCTTCCGGGTCGGGTACTACGGACAGCTGATGCCGCTGCCCGGTGTGACCAAGGAGGCCTCGCAGAGCCTGTGGGAGCGCGGCCTCGACTACCTCACGGACTTCGCCGGGCCCTATTTCCTCTGGGTGCCCGCGCTGTTCCTGCTCACGGCCCTGCTGCCGTCGGCGGCGGGGCGGCGGGCCGCCGCTCCCCTGGTCCCGGCGCTCGCGCCCTTCGTCGCGGGGCTCCTGTGCTGGGTCTACGTCATCAAGGTGGGCGGCGACTTCATGCACGGCCGGATGTTCCTGCCGGGTCTCCTCCTCATGCTCCTGCCGGTCTTCCTGGTGCCGCTCACGCGCGCGTGGGCCATCGCGGCGGTCGGCGTCGGAGTCTGGGCCCTGGCCTGCGCGAGCTGGCTGCGGATCCCCTACGAGGGGCGGATCGGGCCCGGCGGCGTCGCGGACGAGCGCGGGGTGTACGTCCAGCAGAACGCGGCCCCCCACCCCCTCCACCACGACTTCGCGGGCTACCCGAGCAACGTCGCCTACGCACGTCTCGTACGCGAAGCCGACCGTGCGGACGAACCGAGCCTGTTCCTCGCCAGGACCCCGGCCGGCGCCAACTCCCCCACCGTCACCGGCGTCTACAGCACCCTCGGCTTCAGCGGCACGGTGGTCCCCCTGGACGGAGCCGCCCTTGACCCGATCGGCCTCGCCTACCCGCTGGCCGCCCACTCCGAGCGCATCGCCGACGGCCGTGTGGGCCACGACAAGCGGCTCCCGGACACCTGGATCTTCGCCGACCGGGGCCACGGCCCTCTCCCCGACGGCCTCGACCCGGCGGGCGTCGCCGCCGCGCGCCGGGCGCTCGACTGCGGGCCGCTGGCCGAGCTGCGGGCGGCGACGCGGGATCCGATGACGCCGGGCAGGTTCCTGCGCAATGTCACCGGGGCGTGGGAGCGGACGTCGTTCCGCTTCCCGAACGATCCGGTGCGGGCCGAGCGGGAGCTGTGCGGCGACCGGCAGCCGAAGGCGCTCAGCCCGTCCTGATCTCGCCCTCGTCCTCTCCCCCGCCTCCGCCGTCCCCGTACCCGCCGGTCAGGCGGTCCGCCTGCCGGACGGCGGTCGCGAGGTCGCGCAGGGACTTGTCCTCCTCGTCCGACGACAACTCCTCGGCGCTCCTTGCCAGATCGGCCAGCGAGGGGGCGCCGGGGAGGGGCTGCCAGGCGGTGGACCCTGTCGACCCGTTGGACCCGTCGGAGGTGGACATCGGCGCGGGGGCGTTGCTCGTCGTGCCGGTGCCGGTGCCGGGCCGCACCGCCGGGTCGCCGGGCTCGCTCCGCGCGTAGGTCCCCTGCCGCAGCGCGTCCGCGAAGTACGCGGCGACCGCCGCGGTCCGCAGCCCGCGGCCCGCATCCCACAGGCCGCTGTCCAGGTCACTCGACTCGATCTCGTTCGACTCCTCGTGCGGGACGCGGCTCTCGGGGTCGAGCCAGCGGACGCCGGCCGTGGCCACGTGCCCGCTCGTGGCGGGCCTCATCCGTACGGCATACAGCGCGGTCACGGTGTGTCCCGGCCCGACCTCGCCGCCGTCCACGCTGTCGTCGCGGAAGTCGTCGTCGGCGACCTCGCGGTTCTCGTACCCGATGAGCCTGAACTGCTTGACGGTCCGCGGGTCGAAGGCGACCTGCGCCTTGGCGTCGCGGGCGCGCAGCTCGATGTTGGCCGGGAGCTGCTCGCAGAAGACCTTCCTGGCCTCCTCGACGTCCGACACATAGGTGGTGTGGCCGTCGCCCTTGTCGGCGAGGCGCTCCATCAGCGCGTCCCCGTAGTCGCTGCCGACGCCCACCCCGAAGAGGGTGATGCCGTGTTCGCGGCGGGCGTCGGAGATGCGCTCCAGGATGCCGTCGGCGCTGGTCTCGCCGGTGTTGGCGAGGGCATCGGAGAGGAGCACGACGCGGTTGGTCGAGCCGTCGCGCCGGCCGCTCACCGCCGTGTCGTACCCCGTGCGGATGCCCGCTTCCAGGTTGGTGGACTGGGTGGGCTCCATGGCGTCGATGGCCGAGTGCACCTTGCCGCGGTGGTCACCGAGGCGGGTCATGGGCAGCACCTTCTCCGCGCTGTCGCTGAAGGTGACGAGCGCGATGGAGTCGTCGTCGCGCAGCTTGTCGGTCATGATCCCGAGCGACTCCTTGACCAGGTCGAGGCGGCCGGGCTCCGCCATCGAACCGGAGACGTCGATCACGAAGGTGAGGGCGGCGGGCGGGCGTTCGCCGCCGGAGCCGTCCGCGCGGGTCGCGAGCCCCACCCGCATCAGGGACCAGCCGCGTTCGTCGGTGCGGGCGCCGTCCACGTTCACCGAGAAGCCGTCGCCCTCGGGCCGCGGGTAGTCCTGGCGGAAGCTGTTGACGAACTCTTCGGGCCGTACGGTCGCCGGGTCCGGCAGCCTGCCCTCCGCGAGGGTGCGGCGGGCGAAGCCGTACGAGGCGGTGTCCACGTCCAGGGCGAAGGTGGAGAGGTAGTCCGCGGGCGGCGCGAAGTCGCGCTCCTTGCCGTCCTGTTGGCTGTCGTCCCGCTGCCCGTCGGGGGCGGGCGGCGCGGGCATCGGGGCGGTGCCACGCCGTTCCTTGCCGCTGCCGTCGACGGCCCGGTCCGTGTTCCCACCGCCACCGGAGCTGCACCCGGTGAGCAGCACCCCGCCCGCCATGACCACGGCCAGCAACCCCTGCCGTATCTTCCGGGTCCCCATGTGTGCCCCCTCGGCTCGTCGGCTTTCCTGACTGTGACGCGCGAGGTGGCCCGAGCGATCGCTCGGGGACGTTGCGGAAGAGTCTCGATGCGGCTACGGCGAAACGCCGCGCGCACTCCCGCTGGGAGGGTCCTGCGGGAAGAGACTCAGGGGTTGCAGCGGCGGCGCGTCGTGCGCGGGCAGCACTCCCGCGGCTGCCGGGTCGAATCCGCGGGGCCAGACCGTCGTGTCGTCGGCCACAGCTCCGGTGAGCGTGGCCTCGGCCAGGTTGGTGTCCGTCAGAACGGCACCGCGCAGATCGGCCAGCTCGAATCGCGCGCCCTCGACGACCGCCGCCGTCAGGTCGGCGTTGCTGAGGTCCGTCGCGCGCAGGTCGGCGCCGTCGAGCCGGGCGTAGCACAGCAGTACGGACCGCAGGGAGGCCTGCCGCATGTCGGCGTCCATGAGTACGGCTCTGACCAGCCACGTCCCGGACAGGTCGACCCGCTTCAGATTGGCACCCCGCAGGTGCACATTCGTCAGATCGGCATAGTGCAGGTCCGCGTCCTCGAGATTCGCGAAATCGAGCATCGTGCGCCGTAGGTCCACTCGCTGAAGACGCAGTTCAAGACCCTTGGGTCGCGGCGCGCGTCCGAGCACGGTGACCGCCGCGTGCACGTCCGGGGAGCGTATGACCAGCAAGGTCTCTCCCGCGTGTGCCAGGGCGACTTCTTGGCTGTGCGCGATGGCGCGGGGGGACGGACGGGCGTCGAGCGTCAGGGCGAGCGCGTTGCGCTGCGCGAAGAGGCAGAGCACCTCGACGACGGCGCCGCGGTCGTCCCGGGAGTCGACGGCGATTCGCTCCAGCGCGAAGATCGCGCCGATGCGCACGCCCACGCTCGAATGACCCAACTGCTCGACCGCGGCGGCGAATCGGCCGGTCAGCTGCCCATGGCGACTCACCTGCAGCTGCCGCCAGGTGAAGAACGCGCCCACCAGCAGGGCCAGCCCGGCCAGCCCCTGAAGCAGCGTGGCCCGTATGTCGTTGATCGCCTTCGCCCGGTCCGGGACACGAGCTCCGGAAGTGTCCCAGTCCAGCAGATGGCGCGGCGCCACGACGACGATCAGCACGACGAGGGTCACGCTCACGACGGCCACGCCGACGCCCAGCAGCCACGATCGGTCCGAGTCGTGCTCGGCGGGGCGCGGCACCTCCCGCACCCGGTGTCCGGGCAGGACCTGGGGCCTTCTCCTCGTACCCGCCATCCCCAAGAGGTTGCGTCCCCGCGATGCGCCTCAAACCCCGCAGCCGCGCAACGGACGCCGCGACAGGGGCCTCGGCCGATGCCGCGCCAAGAACCTCAGCTGACGACGTCCTTGCGCGCGAACCCCCGGAACGCCAACGCGAACAGCACAAGCGCGTACGTCACCGAGACCGCCGAGCCCTGGATCATTCCGCCCCACTCCATCCTCGGCTGGATCGCGTCCGCCCACGCGAACTGCCAGTGCGCGGGCAGGAAGTCGCGCCAGCTGCCCAGTGCCGTCACCGCGTCCAGGACGTTGCCGACGATGGTCAGGCCCACCGCGCCGCCCACCGCTCCCAGCGGCGCGTCCGTCTTGGTCGAGAGCCAGAACGCGAGCGCCGCCGTGACCAGTTGGGAGACGAAGATGTACGCCACGACGATCACCAGGCGCTGCGCCGCCGTCCCCGCGGGCAGGGCGCCGCCGGTCGGGATCTGCAGGGGGCCCCAGCCGTACGCCACTGTTCCGACCGCCAGGGCGATCAGCGGGAGCAGCACCATGGCCGCCGCGCTGAGGCCGAGCGCCACGGCCAGCTTCGACCACAGGAGGCGGGCCCGTGGGACGGGAGCCGCCAGGAGGTAGCGCAGGGACGACCAGCTGGCCTCCGATGCGACCGTGTCGCCGCAGAACAGCGCGACGGGGATGACCAGGAGGAAGCCCGCCGAAACGAACAGGCACGTCGCCGCGAAGTTGCCGCCGGACGCCGTGGCCGTGTCCATCAGGGTCACCCGGCCGCTGCGGGACTCCGGAGACCCGGCGATGGTGAACGCGAGGACCAGGACGAAGGGCAGCAGGCCCATCACCCCGGCCATCACCAGGGTCCGGCGCCGCTTCAGCTGGCGGACGGCCTCGACGCGCAGCGGCAGCGTACGGCCGGGGCGGTATCCGGGAGCCGTGGCGCGTTCCGTGCCCGGCTCGGTGGCTGTGGCGCTCATGCGGTGCCTCCGTCGATCAGGGTCAGGAACGCGTCCTCGAGGCGGCGGTGCGGGCCCATGGACTCCACGGGCAGCTCCAGGCGCACCAGTTCGGGAAGCAGCCGTGCCGCGCTCGCGCCGTCCGTGCCGTCGAGGCGCACCAGGAGGCCGCCGTCCGCACGGACCGCCGACGCGACGCCGGGCAGCGCGGCCACCTTGTCGACCATGGGGTCGGCGATGTCGTCCGCGAGACCCACCAGGAGCGTGTCGCCGGAGCCGACGATCTCGGAGACCGGGCCCGCCTGGATCAGCCGGCCGCGGTCCATGACCACCAGGTGCGTGCAGGACTGCTCGACCTCGGCGAGGAGGTGGCTGGAGACGATGACCGTGCGGCCGCCCGCCGCGTACCGGATCATCACCTCGCGCATCTCGCGGATCTGTGGCGGGTCGAGGCCGTTCGTCGGTTCGTCGAGGATCAGCAGGTCCGGCATGCCGAGCATCGCCTGGGCGATGGCGAGCCGCTGCCGCATGCCCTGCGAGTACGTCCGCACCGCGCGGGCCAGCGCGTCGCCGAGCCCGGCGATCTCCAACGCCTCGTCCATGCGGGCGTCTTCGGCGGGACGGCCGGTGGCCTTCCAGTACAGCTCCAGGTTCTCGCGGCCGGAGAGGTGCGGCAGAAAGCCCGCGCCCTCCACGAACGCGCCGACCCGGGAGAGGACCGGAGCGCCGGGCCTGATCGCCTGCCCGAAGACGCGGATCTCGCCCGCATCGGGCCGGATGAGGCCCATGAGCATGCGCAGGGTCGTCGTCTTGCCCGCGCCGTTCGGGCCCAGGAGGCCGAGCACCTGCCCCTTCTCGACGCTGAAGGAGACGTCACGCACCGCGTAACGGTCCACCGACTTCGCGTACCGCTTGCTCAAGTCCGTGATCTTCAGCGGTACTTCCGCGAGCTCCGGGTCCGGCGCGGGCGCCGCCGTCCGCCGCCGCGCGGTGAGCAGGAGGAGCACCGCGATGACCGCTCCGGACGCCGGGAGCCACCACACCCAGGCGGGCAGCGGCGTCGCGGCCGTCTTCACGCCGGGCGCCGTGGGGACCGACAGGTCGCCCTTCGCGGACACCGTGTACGTGGCGGGCTGCGTCGGAGAGGCGTAGCCCAGGTCCGTCGAGGCGAGGACCAGGCGAAGGCGGTGGCCCTTCTGCACGTCGTGGTCGACGGCGGGCAGGGTGAGGGTGACGTCCTTGCCCGCCTTCGCGCCCTCCACCCGGATCGGCGAGACGAGCTGCGAGGGCAGCACCTTCTGACCGCCGCCGGGCCCCACGTCGTACACCTTCCCGAAGAGCACGGCGTCCTCGCTGGTGGACTTGACGTGCACCCGCACCTTCGGTGATCCGGTGATCCGCAGGTCGTCCTTGAGCGGCGCCGACTGGAACGCGGCGTGCTGGCCGGGGAAGTCGAGGGAGACGCCGACGCCCAGCGAGGAGAGCTGGCCCAGTCCGCCGCCGCCCGCGCCCGGGAGCGCGGAGATGGCGGGCGGTGCGGCGCCCGCGGGGTTCTCGACGCGCTGCGGGTCGCGCCCGCTGAGCGCGATGTCCCGCTGCCCGCTCTCCAGGCCGGGGTACTGAGCGCCGCTCGCGCCGCGCAGCTGCGCCGCGCCGTCGGTGGAGTCGATGCCTCCGGTGCGCGTGACGCGGAAGGCGGGGCCGGTGTCCGCGCTCTTGTCGTCCTTGAGATAGCGGTCGAACCACGCTCCGACGCGGGCGTTGACCCGCCCGGTCTCGCGGTCGCCGCCGTCGTGGCCGCCCGAGATCCAGTCGACGGAGACGGGGGCGTGGTTCCCCCGGATCGCCTTGGCCGTGGCGTCGGCATGGCCGAGCGGGAAGAGGGAGTCGGTCTGGCCCTGCATGAGCAGGGTGGGCACCTTGATGCGGTCGCCGACGGCCTCGGGGCTGCGCTCGGCGAGGAGCTTGCGGGCCTCGGCGTCCGGCTTCCCGTTCACCGCGACGCGGTTGTACATCTCACAGAGCCGCTTCTCGAAGCGCTCGCAGCCGCCGCCGGTGTTGATGAACAGGCCGGCCCAGAGCTTCTTGAACACGCCGTTCGGGAAGAGGGCGTCGCTGAGGTTCCAGTACGTGATCTGGGTGGCGACGGAGTCCACGCGCTGGTCGTACCCGGCAGTGAGGAGGGAGACCGCCCCTCCGTACGAGGCGCCGGTCATGCCGACGCGGGGGTCGCCCTTCTTGTCCAGCTGCACCTCGGGCCGCTTCGCCAGCCAGTCGATCAGGTGCGTGGCGTCGTTGACCTCGCCCTTCGGGTCGTTGAGCCCGATCTTGCCGGTGGACTTGCCGAAGCCGCGGGCAGTCCACGTCAGGACCGCGTACCCCTTCTCGGCCAGGCCCTCGGCCTGGGCGGTCAGGTCGTCCTTGCTGCCGCCGAAGCCGTGGCCGATGAGGACGGCGGGGCGCTTCGCCGTCGGGTCGCCCGCGGTGAAGTACGAAGTGTCGATCTTCGCGCCGCCCACGCCCGGCATCCGCATCATGCGGTCCTCGCGGTGCACGGCGGGCCCGTCGTCCGAGGCCACCGCCGTCCAGGTGCCCGCACCCGCGAGCAGCGCGACGGCGGCCACCGCGGCGAGCAGTCTGCGCCCTGGCAGCTTGGGCAGTCGTAGATCCATG
The DNA here is from genome assembly GCF_056434405.1 of Streptomyces sp. NPDC044044. Lineage (NCBI taxonomy): Bacteria > Bacillati > Actinomycetota > Actinomycetes > Kitasatosporales > Streptomycetaceae > Streptomyces > Streptomyces sp. NPDC044044. Next base: position 522,733 of record NZ_JBWKFG010000004.1, read on the forward strand.
CGTCAACCGTACGGGCGAGGTCCGACAACCGAGGCAGCCGGTGGGTTGAACCCGCTTACATCCCTGGGGAGTAGGCGAAGGGGCCTGCGTACGACGGCTGCGGTACGGCCGGGAATTCTCCCCGACCCCGCCCCTTCCCGAAAACCCGCTCCGGCGCGGGGGCCTGCCTGGGGCGCTGCCCCAGGCAGGCCGGACAGATGTCTTCAAACGCGGGCGGGCTGGATTTCCGGCCCGCCCGGCGTGCAGCCGCTCTCAGTGATTGCGCGGGAACCCGAGGTCCACGCCCTCGGGGGCGTCCGACGGGTCGGGCCAGCGGGTGGTGACCACCTTGCCCCGGGTGTAGAAGTGCGTCCCGTCATTTCCGTAGATGTGGTGATCGCCGAAGAGCGAGTCCTTCCAGCCACCGAAGGAGTGGTAGCCGACCGGCACCGGGATCGGGACGTTCACGCCCACCATCCCGGCCTCGATCTCCAGCTGGAAGCGCCGCGCGGCGCCGCCGTCACGCGTGAAGATCGCGGTGCCGTTGCCGAAGGGCGACGCGTTCATCAGCGCCACGCCCTCCTCGTACGTGTCGACCCGCAGCACGCACAGCACGGGGCCGAAGATCTCGTCCTTGTACGCGTTCGCCGTCACCGGTACGCGGTCCAGGAGCGAGAGGCCGATCCAGTGGCCGTCCTCGAAGCCGTCGACCGTGTGTCCTGTGCCGTCCAGGACGACCTCGCAGCCCTCGGCCGCCGCGCCGGTGACGTACGAGGCGACCTTGTCGCGGTGCGCCGCGGTGATCAGCGGGCCCATCTCCGACGTCGGGTCGTTGCCGGGGCCGATCTTGATCTTCTCGGCCCGCTCCTTGATCTTCGCGACGAGCTCGTCGCCGATCACACCGACCGCGACCACGGCCGAGATCGCCATGCAGCGCTCGCCCGCCGAGCCGTACGCCGCCGACACGGCCGCGTCCGCCGCCGCGTCGAGGTCCGCGTCCGGCAGGACCAGCATGTGGTTCTTGGCGCCGCCCAGCGCCTGGACGCGCTTGCCGTTGGCGGTCGCGGTGGTGTGGATGTGGCGGGCGATCGGCGTGGAGCCGACGAAGGAGACGGCCGCTACGTCCGGGTGCTCCAGGAGGCGGTCGACGGCCACCTTGTCGCCGTGCAGGACGTTGAAGACGCCGTCGGGGAGCCCGGCCTCGGAGAGCAGCTCCGCGATCTTCATCGCGGCCGAGGGGTCCTTCTCCGACGGCTTCAGGACGAACGTGTTGCCGCACGCGATGGCCAGCGGGAACATCCACATCGGCACCATGGCCGGGAAGTTGAACGGCGTGATGCCCGCGACGACGCCGAGCGGCTGGCGGATGGACGAGACGTCCACGCGCGAAGCCACCTCGGTCGACAGCTCGCCCTTCAGCTGGACCGTGATCCCGCAGGCGAGGTCCACGATCTCCAGGCCGCGGGCGACCTCGCCGAGCGCGTCCGAGTGCACCTTGCCGTGCTCGGCGGTGATCAGCTCGGCGATGGCGTCACGGTTGGCGTCGAGCAGCGCGCGGAAGGCGAAGAGGACCGAGGTGCGCTTGGCCAGGGACGACTTGCCCCACGTGGCGTACGCCTCACGCGCGGAGGCGACGGCGGCGTCGACCTCGTCCACGGAAGCGAAGGCGACCTGCGTGGTGACGGCGCCGGTCGCCGGGTCGGTCACCGGACCGTACGTACCCGACGCTCCTTCGACGGTCTTCCCACCGATCCAGTGATTGACGGTCTTCGTCATGACAAGCATCCCTACTCTCACAGGTGGCGGCGTCGGGCTGAGACGTGCCGGTCGTACTCTTTCCTGGCCTTGATCGCCGACGGTCGGTCCGCGGTCTCGGCCACGGGCACATCCCACCACGCCTGCGCCGGGGGCGGGGGCGACACTGTGTCTGCCGTTTCCGTCTCCACGTAGACACATGTGGGGCGGTCGGCCGCGCGCGCCTCGGCGAGGGCATCGCGCAGGTCAACGACTGTTTTGGCGCGGATCACGTGCATCCCGAGGGAGGCCGCGTTGGCGGCGAGATCGACGGGCAGCGGGGCGCCGGTGTACGTCCCGTCCGGCTCCCGGAAGCGGTAGGCGGTGCCGAACCGCTCGCCGCCCACGGACTCGGAGAGCCCGCCGATGGACGCGTACCCGTGGTTCTGCAGGATCACGACCTTGACCGGGATGTTCTCCTGGACGGCCGTGACGATCTCGGTGGGCATCATCAGATACGTCCCGTCGCCCACCAGCGCCCAGACGGGACGGTCCGGTGCCGCCATCGCCACGCCGATCGACGCGGGGATCTCGTATCCCATGCAGGAGTAGCCGTACTCGACGTGGTACTGCCGGGGCGAGCGGGCCCTCCACAGCTTGTGGAGATCGCCGGGGAGCGATCCGGCCGCGTTGATGACCACGTCCTCGTCCGTGACCAACTGATCGAGCAGGCCGAGGACTTGGAGCTGTGTGGGGCGTACGTCGGGCTCGTCGGCCGCGTACGCAGCGTCGACGCGCTGCTCCCAGCGCACCTTGTCCTCGGTGTACTCGGCGACGTACGCGGGCGGCACGCGCCACCCGTCCAGGGCGCCGGTCAGGGCTTCGAGGCCCGCCCGCGCGTCCGCGACCAGGGGCGCGCCCGCCATCTTGTGGCCGTCGAACGCGGTGATGTTGAGGTTCAGGAAGCGGACGTCCGGCGTCGCGAAGAGCGTGCCGGACGCGGTGGTGAAGTCGCTGTAGCGGGTGCCGACGCCGATCACCAGGTCGGCGGTGCAGGCCAGTTCGTCGGCGGTGGCCGTGCCGGTGTGCCCGATGCCGCCGACGTCCGCCGGGTGGTCGAACCGCAGGGACCCCTTGCCCGCCTGGGTGGAGGCGACGGGGATCCCGGTCGCGTCCGCGAACTCCCGCAGCGCGTCCTCGGCCGCGCTGTGGTGGACCCCGCCGCCCGCGACGATCAGCGGGCGCCTCGCCTCGCGCACGGCCCGCGCGGCGGCGGCCAGTTCATCCGGGTCGGGCGCCTGGCGGCGTACGCCCCACACCCTCTGCGCGAAGAACTCCTCCGGCCAGTCGAAGGCCTCCGCCTGCACGTCCTGCGGGAGCGCGAGCGTGACGGCGCCGGTGTCCGCCGGGTCGGTGAGCACGCGCATCGCGGCGAGCGCGGCGGGGATCAGGGCCTCGGGCCGGGTGATCCGGTCGAAGTACTTCGACACCGGGCGCAGACAGTCGTTGACCGACACGTCGCCCGCGTACGGGACTTCGAGCTGCTGGAGCACCGGGTCGGCGGGGCGGGTCGCGAAGGTGTCGCCCGGCAGCAGGAGCACCGGGAGGTGGTTGATCGTCGCGAGCGCGGCGCCGGTGACGAGGTTGGTCGCGCCGGGACCGATGGAGGTGGTGACGGCGTGTGTGGACAGGCGGCCCGACTGGCGGGCGTACCCGACGGCGGCGTGCACCATGGCCTGTTCGTTGCGGCCCTGGTGGAAGGGCATGGCATCGCCGTACTCGACGAGCGCCTGGCCGATGCCCGCCACGTTCCCGTGCCCGAAGATGCCCCAGGTGGCGCCGATGAGCCGCTGCCGCTCGCCGTCGCGCTCGGTGAACTGCCGGGACAGGAAGCGGACGAGGGCCTGCGCGGTGGTCAGCCTGATCGAGGTCATCGGTATCCCTCCGTGTGATCGGGATGGAAGCAGATCTTCCACTCCCGCTCGTCGCCGGGTCCTGCCATCACGTTCAGGTAGTACATGCTGTGCCCCGGCTGGGCGATCGACGGGCCGTGCCAGCCGTCGGGCACGAGCACGGCGTCGCCCGTCCGGACCTCGGCGAGGACGTCGGTGCCGCCGGGGCGTGACGGGAAGACCCGCTGGTAGCCGAAGCCCTCCTGCCCTCCGTCGCCGGTCTCGATCTCGAAGTAGTAGATCTCTTCGAGATCGGCCTCGACGCCCGGACGGTGCTCGTCGTGCTTGTGCGGCGGGTACGAGGACCAGTTGCCGCCGGGCGTGATCACCTCGACCGCGATGAGGCGGTCGCAGTCGAAGGCGTCGGCGGACGCGAAGTTGCGGACCTCGCGGGCGCAGGTGCCGCTGCCGCGGTGCTCGACGGAAACCTCCGGCGCGGAGCCGTAGCGGGCGGGGAGTCGACGCTCGCACTTCGCTCCTGCCAGGGCGAAGCGGCCTCCCGCGCCGGAGGCGATCTGGATGTGGGCGTCACGGGGCACGTAGGCGAAGTCGCTCACTCCGCTGAACACGCTGTCCCGGCCCAGCAGTTCGATGATCTCGTCTTCCGCGTGCACCGTACAGCCGCCGGTCAGCGGGAGCACGATCCATTCACTCTCCCCGGTGGCGAAGGAGTGTGTGGCGCCCGGTTCGATGTCGACCACGCGCAGCGCGGAATAGACCAGACCGGACCGCTTGGGGTCGAGTTCGAGGGCGTAGGGCCCTTCGGCCGCGCTGCCCTTCGGTACGTACGTCATGGGGCCCTCCTACAGCAGTCCGACAGCGGTGTCGACGGCGCCCGCCACGTCGCCGTCGGCCGGGTACAGCAGCGTGCGCCCGGCCACGAGCCCGTGCACGGTCGGCAGTTGGAGCGCGCCGCGCCACTTCTCGTACGCGGCGTCGCTGTCGTCACCGAGGTCGCCCCCGAGGAGGACGGCGGGCAGGGTCGAGGCCTCCATGACGCGCGCCATGTCGTCCGGATTCTCGGTCACGGGGACCTTCAGCCAGGTGTACGCCGATGTCCCGGCGAGCCCCGAAGCGATGGCGATGGACGTGGTGACGGCCTCGGCGCTCAGGTCGTTGCGCGGCGGACCGCCGTCGGGGGCGCGGCGGCACAGGAACGGCTCGACGAAGACGGGCAGCTTCCGGGCGGCCATGGCGTCGATCGCGCGGGCGCTGGAGTACAGGGTGGCCAGGGAGCCGGGGTCCTCGTGGTCGACGCGCAGCAGGAGCTTGCCCGCGTCGAAGCCGAGCCGGTCGATGTCCTCGGCCCGGTGGCCGGTGAACCGGTCGTCCAGCTCGAACGCGGCGCCCGCGAGCCCGCCCCGGTTCATCGACCCCATGACGACCTTGCCGTCGAGGGCGCCGAGCAGCAGGAGGTCTTCGAGGATGTCGGCGGTGGCCAGCACGCCGTCCACGCGGGGGCGCGAGAGCGCGAGGCAGAGCCGCTCGAGGAGGTCACCGCGGTTGGCCATGGCCAGCTTGTCCCCGCCGACGGAGAGTGCGCCCCGTGCGGGGTGGTCGGCAGCGATGATCATCAGCCGCCCGCTGTCACCGAGGAGCGGACGCCGGGAGCGCCGGGCCGCGGCCTCCGCGATGGCCTCGGGGTGCTGGGCCCGGGTCCTGACGAGTTCGGCGAGGTCAATCATGCGTCACGGCTCCCGCGGCGAGCGCCGCCTCGACCTCGTCCGGGAACGGCATCGCGGACGAACACTCCAGGCGGGACGCGACGATCGCCCCCGCCGCGTTGGCGTACCGCATGATCCGCTCCAGTTCCCAGCCGGCGAGCAGCCCGTGGCACAGCGCCCCGCCGAAGGCGTCCCCGGCCCCGAGGCCGTTGAGCACCGTCACGGGCAGCGGCGGCACCTCCACGGCATCGCCCGAGCTGTTCATGGCGAGCACCCCCTTGGGGCCCTGCTTGACCACGGCGAGTTCGACACCGGCCTCCAGCAACGCGCAGGCGGAGGCGAGCGGTTCGCGCACTCCGGTGGCGATCTCGACCTCGTCGATGTTGCCCACCGCGACGGTGGCCCGCGCGAGCGCCTGCGCGTAGAAGCCACGGGCCTCATCCGCCCGCTCCCAGAACATCGGCCGCCAGTCGAGGTCGAAGACGGTGAGCCCGGCCTTCGCCCGATGCCGGAGCGCGGCCAGCGTCGCCGACCGGCTGGGCTCCGCGCAAAGGCCCGTCCCCGTCATCCAGAACACCCGCGCGGAGGCGATCGCGCCGAGGTCGAGCTCCTTCTCGTACATCTCCAGATCGGGCGCCTTCGGCTGCCGGTAGAAGTAGAGCGGGAAGTCGTCCGGCGGGAAGACCTCGCAGAAGGTCACCGGGGTCGGCAGGCCCGCGACCCCGCTCACCCACCGGTCGTCGACCCCGAACTCCCGCAGCTCCCGGTGCAGATAGTCCCCGAAGGGGTCCTCGCCGGTGCGGGTGACGACGGCGGTACGGCGGCCGAGCCGCGCGGCGGCGACGGCGACGTTCGACGCCGAGCCGCCCAGGAACTTGCCGAACGTGCTGACATCGGCGAGCGGCACCCCGGCCTGCAGGGGATAGAGATCCACCCCGATCCGGCCCATCGTGATGACGTCGTACGGATCGATGACGTCATGCTGATCGACGACGTCGTTCGGATCGGTCACCCTGCACTCCCTTTCGGCATCGCCCCCTTGAGGCCTCCCCTAGGTCTATTCCGCCCCACGAACCCTGTCAACACATTGTCCTTACATTCGGACCACTCCTTGACACCGTTCCGCGGCGCCCTGAAAGCTGGCGGACATGACGACGCTGTCACGCATCCGGATCGGATCGGCCCCCGACTCGTGGGGGGTGTGGTTCCCCGAGGATCCGGGCCAGGTGCCCTGGAGCCGATTCCTCGACGAGGTGGCGGACTCCGGATACGAGTGGATCGAGCTCGGCCCGTACGGCTATCTGCCCACGGATCCGGCCGTACTGACCGCCGAGACCCACAAGCGCGGCCTGAAGGTGTCGGCGGGAACGGTCTTCACGGGCCTGCACCACGGACCCTCCGTATGGGACAGGACATGGGCCCATGTGGCCGACAACGCCGCGCTCGCGCAGGCGATGGGCGCCGAGCACCTCGTCGTGATCCCGTCCTTCTGGCGCGACGACAAGACCGGCGAGGTCCTGGAGGACCGCACGCTCACCCCGGAGCAGTGGCGTCAGCTCACGCTGCAGACCGAGCGGTTGGCGTACGAGGTGCGCGAGCGCTACGGCCTGCGCGTGGTCGTCCATCCGCACGCCGACACGCACATCGACGACGAGAAGAACGTCACCCGCTTCCTCGACGCGACGGACTCCGACCTCGTCTCGCTCTGCCTGGACACGGGCCACTACGCCTACTGCGGCGGCGACAACGTCAAGCTGATCGAGACGTACGGCGAGCGCATCGGCTATCTGCACCTCAAGCAGGTCGACCCGGCTGTCCTTGCCGAAGTGCGCGCGCAGGAGATGCCGTTCGGGCCCGCCGTGGCCCGCGGTGTGATGTGCGAGCCGCCGACCGGGGTGCCCGCCATCGAGCCGGTCCTCGCGGCGGCCCAGAAGCTGGGCGTCGAGCTGTTCGCCATCGTCGAGCAGGACATGTACCCGTGCCCGCCGGACAAGCCGCTGCCCATCGCCCGCCGCACCCGCTCGTATCTGCGCTCCTGCGGCGCCTAGTCCGGTGGACGGCTGGGAGGTCGCGCTCGCGTCACCCCACCCCCGGCTGCGGCCGGGGATCATCGTCTACCGCGGCTTTCGGCTCGCGCTCGGACGGCCGCGGCGCAGGCTCGAAGTGCCGATCGGCGCGGTGACACTGATGCTCGGCTTCGAGCATCCGGTGCGGATATCCGGCCTCGCGGGTTCGGGGCGGCCGGGGCAGTCAGGGCGTTCGGGACAGTCGCGGCATGCGCGGCATGCGCGGCCTGCGCGGCAGCCGGGGCAGGAGCCCGTGACACTGGTCTCGGTGCTCTCGGGGCTCGGCACGACACCGGTGGTCGGCGAGCACGACGGCCGGCTCGCGGGCATCGAGGTGCTGCTCGCCCCCTGGGCCGCGTTCACCCTCTTCGGCACCGCCCTGCACGAGGTGGCGGACCGGAACCTCGACCCGGACGCGCTCGGCGTCCGGCCCGGCCCCGGCCGCTGGAGCAGCGTGGCGGAACTCGCGGCGGCGCTCGGCGCACTGCCCTCGTGGCGCGAGCGTTTCGCCCTCCTTGACGACGTCTTCGCCCGCTGGTCCGAGGCCGGGCCGCCGTCCTGCGAGCGCACGGTGCGGGCGTGGAGCGAGCTGGTGCGCGCCCGGGGCGCCGCTCCCGTGGCGCACATCGCCGAGGAGGTCGGCTGGAGCGTACGCCAGTTGGAGAACCGCTTCCGGGAGCAGATCGGCATCGGGCCCAAGGCCGCGGGGCGGGTCCTGCGGCTGCAGCGGGCGCGGCGGATGCTGGTGGCGGGGCGCACCCAGGCGGAGACGGCCGCGCTCTGCGGCTTCTACGACCAGGCGCATCTGAGCGGCGAGTTCAGGGCCATGACGGGCTGCACACCGCGCGAGTTCGCCGCGATGCGGCGTGCGCTCCGGACGCCGGGCGGCGGACCGCTGTCGGCCGACCGGCTCACGGACGAGCCGACGAGCCTGATCCTGGCCTGAGGCCGTGCGGTGTCGACTGCCGCGCGCCACCGACTGCCGCGCGGTGCGGTTTTTTCCAATACGCCGGGCCCCGCCGGAGGCAGTCTGTTGCCTTCGAGCCATGTGACACGGGGAACCTTCGTCGCCGTCACGGCACGGGGGATGCAAGGAAGCCGGTGGACCGGGCCCGGCGCAGCGGGCCCGGTCCACCCCGCTTCCGTTCTCCGCCTCACTCTCCGCCTCACTCTCCGCATCCGTGCGCCTGTCGTGCGCCGCACCACCGCGCCCCCCGGATGCATCACAAGCGTCACAAACAACCTCTTCCTGTCACACATGTCCCGCCTACGCGGGTCTTCCGTCACAGCCAGTCGACAGCCGCCCTCCTGCCTCAACTCGGCGTCGTTCACCGGGCACAGGCTGAGTGATCGCCAGCGTCGCGCCGCAGCTCCCCCGACGGCTCCCCCCGAGCCGCCCCTGTGGCGCCCGCAGGGAGGTGCCACTGATGACCGACCGAAGGCTCTGGTCCTACAAGGACATCGCCGCACACATCCGGGTGCAGCCGGACACCGTGCGCTCCTATCGCAAGCACGGCCTGCTCCCCGAACCCGACCACGTGGAGTCCGGGAAGCCCTACTGGTACGCGGACACCATCCGCGCCTGGGTCGCCGCGAGGCCGCGCAACCGCGGACGCAGAGACTGAACGCCCCCGTGGGACACCACCCTGGCCCTCCGCGGTGGCCACCCCGTTGAGGTGTACCCCCTAGGGGTATAGTGTGGTGAGTGTCAGGGGGCCTCCGGGAACACCGGGACCACTCCTGCACATTACGACGCATACGCACGCACACACGCCGCACCCTCACCGATCACCGAGGAGAACGACATGAGCGCCCAGACCGAGCTCCCGCAGGCCGAGACCTCCGGCTCCTGCTGCTCCCCCAGCGGTTCCTGCCACTCCGACGGCGCCGCCGGGACGCCGCAGGGTGCCGTGACGACCGTGTACGAGGTGACCGGCATGACCTGTGGCCACTGCGAGGGTGCCGTCTCCAGCGAGATCTCCGAGATCGCCGGCGTCAGCTCGGTCAAGGCGGTGGCCGCCACCGGCCAGGTGACCGTGGTCTCCGAGGCCCCGCTCGACGAGGCCGCGGTCCGCGCCGCGGTCGACGAGGCGGGCTACGAACTCGCCGGTGTCAGCAAGGCCTGACCCTCCCCTTGCCGGGTACCCCGGGCCCTGTGACACCGTCACAGGGCCCGCAGCCGCTTCACCCCAGACGTACGAAAGAGCCATGAACGAAGTCGAACTCGCCGTCGGCGGAATGACCTGCGCCTCATGCTCCGCCCGCATCGAGAAGAAGCTGAACCGCGTGGAGGGCGTGACCGCGTCGGTCAACCTCGCCACGGAGAAGGCGAAGGTCTCGTACGCGGAAGGGGTCGAGGTCGGGCAGCTGATCGCGACGGTCGAGAAGCTCGGCTACACCGCGCAGGAGATCGTCCCGGCCCCCGATGAGCCGGAGGCGCCCGCCACCACCGCCGACATCACCGAGCCCGACACCCTGCGCGGGCGGCTCATCGGCTCGGCGCTCCTGTCCCTGCCCGTCGTCCTCCTGGCGATGATCCCCGCGCTGCAGTTCGACAACTGGCAGTGGCTCTCGCTGACCCTGGCCGCGCCCGTCGTCGTCTGGGGCGGGTTCCCCTTCCACAAGGCGGCGTTCACGAACCTGCGGCACGGCGCCGCGACCATGGACACGCTGGTGTCGGTGGGCACGCTCGCCGCGTTCGGCTGGTCGCTGTGGGCGCTCTTCCTGGGGGACGCGGGGATACCGGGGATGCGGCACGGCTTCGCGTTCACGGTGTCGCGCGCCGACGCGTCCTCGACGCTCTACCTCGAGGTCGCCGCGGGCGTCATCACCTTCATCCTGCTCGGGCGCTGGCTGGAGGCCCGCGCGAAGCGGAAGGCGGGTGCGGCCCTGCGGGCCCTGCTCGAACTGGGCGCCAAGGACGCGGCCGTGCTGCGGGACGGCGCCGAGGTCCGGGTCCCGGTCGCGCGGCTCGTGGTCGGCGACCGTTTCGTCGTACGCCCCGGAGAGACCGTCGCGACCGACGGCACCGTCGTCGACGGCGCGTCCGCGGTCGACGTCTCGATGCTGACCGGTGAGTCCGTCCCGGTGGACGTGTCCGCGGGCGACGCGGTGACCGGGGCGACCACGAACGTCTCGGGGCGGATCGTCGTCGAGGCCACGCGCGTCGGCGCCGACACCCAACTGGCCAGGATGGCCAGGCTCGTCGAGGACGCCCAGACCGGCAAGGCCCAGGTGCAGCGCCTGGCCGACCGGATCGCCGGGATCTTCGTGCCGGTCGTCCTGATGATCGCCACCGCCACGCTCGGCGGCTGGCTCGGCGCCACCGGCGACGCGACCGCCGCCTTCACGGCGGCCGTCGCCGTCCTGATCATCGCCTGCCCGTGCGCCCTCGGCCTGGCGACGCCGACCGCCCTGATGGTCGGCACGGGGCGCGGCGCGCAGCTCGGCATCCTCATCAAGGGCCCCGAAGTCCTCGAATCCACCCGCCGGGTGGACACCGTCGTCCTGGACAAGACCGGGACAGTGACGACGGGACGCATGACGCTGCGGGACGTGTACGCGGCCGGGGAGACCGAGGAGAAGCAGCTGCTGCGGCTCGCGGGGGCCCTGGAGCACGCCTCCGAGCACCCGGTGGCACGGGCGGTCGCGGCGGGCGCCGCCGCGGAGTTGGGGCTGGAGACGGGCGCTCTGCCCTCCGTGGAGGGGTTCGAGAACGTCACCGGGTCCGGCGTGCGCGGCACGGTCGAAGGCCACGCGGTCCTCGTGGGGCGTGAGCGGCTGCTCGCGGAGGCGGGCGTCGATGGACTCGCCTCGGTGGCCGCGCTCAGGGCGAAGGCCGAGACGGCGGGACGTACGGCCGTCCTGGTCGCCTGGGACGGCGTGGCACGCGGTGTCCTCACCGTCGCCGACACGGTCAAGGACACCAGCGCCGAAGCGGTGCGCGAGCTGCGCACGCTGGGTCTGACGCCGGTGCTGCTCACCGGGGACAACGAAGCCGTCGCCCAGGCGGTGGCGAAGGCCGTCGGCATCGGGGCGGAGGCCGTCTACGCCGAGGTCCTGCCCGAGGACAAGGTCGATGTCGTACGGCGGCTGCGGGGCGAGGGCAAGGTCGTCGCGATGGTCGGGGACGGGGTCAACGACGCCGCCGCGCTCGCCACCGCCGATCTGGGCCTTGCGATGGGCACGGGCACGGACGCGGCCATCGAGGCGAGCGATCTGACGCTGGTGCGCGGGGACTTGCGCGGGGCCGCCGACGCGATCAGGCTCTCCCGTAAGACCCTCGCCACGATCAAGGGCAATCTCTTCTGGGCCTTCGGCTACAACGTGGCCGCGCTGCCGCTGGCCGCGGCCGGACTCCTGAACCCGATGATCGCGGGGGCGGCGATGGCTTTTTCTTCAGTCTTTGTCGTCACCAACAGCCTCCGTCTCAGGACTTTCACATAGTCTCTTCACATACTGGTTGCAGCATTCTCACGTCCGAGTCTTGATCGGCATATCGGAACTCTTGCGCATGTACAGGACATATGCAGGAGACGCAGATCACAGCGATCCCAACGTAACCATTCGGGGGGCTCGTGAGTCTAAGAGGCGATGCTGGAGACGTCTTGGGGGACGTCTCTAGACATCGGGGACATCTTGGGGGATGTTCCTAGGAATGCGTTGGCCGGGACACGTGCACCGGGGAGCTTGAGCGGCCCTCCTGGTACGTACGCGTCCCGGCAGATCGCAGGACGAACAGCACGACTGGCGCGCTGCCACCACAGACGCCCGGCCGGATCCCGTGGGGGGAATCCGCACCGGGAAACAGGAAAGCGCCCCGACCGCCGACCCGTGGGGGGATCGGCGGCGGGGCGCTTTTCGCTTGGCGTGCTCTGTCGCGCGCGCCTGCGGCGTGCGGGTCAGCGACCCTCGACCGGGACGAAGTCCCGGAGAACCTCACCGGTGTAGATCTGGCGCGGGCGCCCGATGCGGGATCCCGGCTCCTTGATCATCTCGTGCCACTGCGCGATCCAGCCCGGAAGACGGCCGAGCGCGAACAGCACGGTGAACATCTCGGTCGGGAAGCCCATCGCGCGGTAGATGAGGCCCGTGTAGAAGTCCACGTTGGGGTAGAGCTTGCGCTCGACGAAGTAGTCGTCGGCCAGCGCGTGCTCCTCGAGCTTCAGCGCGATGTCCAGCAGCTCGTCGTCCTTGCCGAGAGCCGAGAGGACGTCGTGCGCCGCCGCCTTGATGATCTTCGCCCGGGGGTCGAAGTTCTTGTAGACGCGGTGCCCGAAGCCCATGAGCTTCACGCCGTCTTCCTTGTTCTTCACCTTGCGGATGAAGTTGTCGACGTCGCCGCCGTCCTGCTTGATGCCCTCGAGCATCTCCAGGACGGACTGGTTGGCGCCACCGTGCAGCGGGCCCCAGAGGGCCGAGATTCCGGCGGAGATCGAGGCGAACATGTTCGCCTGCGACGAGCCCACCAGACGCACGGTGGAGGTCGAACAGTTCTGCTCGTGGTCCGCGTGCAGGATCAGGAGCTTGTCGAGCGCGGAGACGACGACCGGGTCCAGGTCGTACTCGGCGGCCGGCACCGAGAAGGTCATGCGCAGGAAGTTCTCGACGTAGCCGAGGTCGTTGCGCGGGTAGACGACCGGGTGGCCCACGGACTTCTTGTAGGCGTACGCCGCGATCGTCGGAAGCTTGGCGAGCAGGCGGATCGTCGAGAGGTCGCGCTGCTCCTCGTCGAACGGGTTGTGGCTGTCCTGGTAGAACGTCGACAGCGCGCTGACCACGGACGACAGCATCGCCATCGGGTGGGCGTCACGCGGGAAGCCGTCGTAGAACCGCTTGACGTCCTCGTGCAGCAGCGTGTGCTGCGTGATCTCGTTCTTGAAGCTGGCGAGCTCGTCGACCTTCGGCAGTTCGCCGTTGATCAGCAGGTACGCCACCTCGGTGAAGGTGGAGCGCTCGGCCAGCTGCTCGATCGGATAGCCGCGGTACCGCAGGATGCCCTGCTCGCCGTCGAGGTAGGTGATGGCGGATTTATACGCGGCGGTGTTGCCATAGCCGCTGTCCAGGGTCACCAGACCGGTTTGGGCGCGGAGCTTCCCGATGTCGAAGCCCTTGTCGCCGACAGTCGAATCGATCACCGGGTAGGTGTACTCGCCATCGCCGTACCGCAGTACTACAGAGTTGTCGCTCACGTCATCCCTCACCGACGTTGTGCCTCTTCTTCGAGGTGCCCTGACTGTCTCTACCATCCCCCATTTGGCCCTGGAGAGTGCACTCGGGGTCGACCATTGGGCCTATTGGCGGCACTGAGTGCCGCCAACTTACTCATCCTGCCCCCCAGTGCCCGGTTGCGGAAGTGGTGTGTGACCTTTCCTACTCGTTTGATCGATCAAAATTTCGGGGGGTTGATCCGGGGGTGGTTCCTGGGGTGGAACCACGGCCTCCGGCGAGCCGGAAGTCCAGGGCCGTACAGCGTCTGCCCGCGGAGACCGTGCGCACCGCTTGTCCCAGAGCCTTGCGCGAACCGACCAGGACGACCAGCTTCTTGGCGCGCGTGACCGCCGTATAGAGCAGATTTCGTTGCAGCATCATCCATGCCCCCGTGGTCACGGGGATCACCACCGCCGGATACTCGCTGCCCTGGGACCGGTGGATGGTGACCGCGTACGCATGGGCCAGTTCGTCCAGTTCGTCGAAATCGTACGGAATCTCCTCGTCCTCGTCCGTAAGGACCGTGAGCCGCTGCTCGTCGGAATCGAGCGAGGTGACTACTCCGACGGTGCCATTGAAGACGCCGTTCTGCCCCTTCTCGTAGTTGTTGCGGATCTGGGTGACCTTGTCGCCGACGCGGAACACCCGGCCGCCGAAGCGCTTCTCCGGTACGTCCGGCCTGCTGGGGGTGATGGCCTGCTGGAGCAGGCCGTTCAGGTTGCCCGCGCCCGCCGGGCCGCGGTGCATGGGCGCGAGCACCTGGACGTCGCGGCGCGGGTCGAGGCCGAACTTCGCCGGGATGCGGTGCGCGGCCACGTCCACCGTGACCCGGCCCGCGTCCTCGGTCTCGTCCTCCACGAAGAGGAAGAAGTCGCTGAGGCCCTGAGTGATGGGCAGCACCCCGGAGTTGATCCGGTGGGCGTTCGTGACGACGCCGGACTGCTTGGCCTGGCGGAAGATGTGGGTGAGCCGGACGGCGGGGACGGGGCTCTGCTCGCTGAGCATGTCGCGCAGGACCTCGCCGGCGCCGACGCTCGGCAGCTGGTCCACGTCTCCGACGAACAGGAGGTGGGCGCCGGGGGCCACGGCCTTCACCAGCTTGTTGGCCAGGAGCAGGTCCAGCATGGACGCCTCGTCGACCACGACGAGGTCGGCGTCGAGCGGGCGGTCCTTGTCGTACGCGGCGTCTCCTCCCGGCTTGAGCTCCAGGAGGCGGTGGACGGTGGAGGCCTCCGCTCCGGTGAGCTCGGCGAGGCGCTTGGCGGCGCGGCCCGTGGGGGCGGCAAGGACGACCTTGGCCTTCTTGGCGCGGGCCAGCTCGACGATGGACCGGACCGTGAAGGACTTTCCGCAGCCGGGGCCTCCGGTGAGGACGGCGACCTTCTGCGTCAGGGCGAGCCTGACCGCCGCCTCCTGCTCGGGGGCGAGGTCGGCGCCGGTGCGGGTGGCCAGCCAGGACAGGGCCTTGTCCCAGGCGACGTCCTGAAAGGCGGGCATGCGGTCCTCGGGGGTTCTGAGGAGGCGCAGGAGCTGGGCGGAGAGGGAGAGTTCCGCGCGGTGGAAGGGGACGAGGTAGACGGCGGTGACGTCCTCTTCCCCGGTGGGGCCGGGGACGGTCTCGCGTACGACGCCTTCGTCTTCCGTGGCGAGGTCCGCGAGGCAGTCGATGACCAGGCCCGTGTCCACCTGGAGCAGCTTCACCGCGTCCGCGATGAGGCGCTCCTCCGGGAGATAGCAGTTGCCCTGGTCGGTGGACTGGGAGAGTGCGTACTGCAGGCCTGCCTTGACGCGTTCCGGGCTGTCGTGGGGGATGCCGACGGACTGGGCGATGCGGTCCGCGGTGAGGAAGCCGATGCCCCAGACGTCGGCGGCGAGACGGTAGGGCTCGTTCTTCACTATGGAGATGGAGGCGTCCGCGTACTTCTTGTAGATGCGGACGGCGATGGACGTGGAGACGCCCACGCCCTGCAGGAAGACCATCACCTCCTTGATGGCCTTCTGTTCCTCCCAGGCCGCGGCGATCATCTTGGTGCGCTTGGGGCCCAGGCCGGGGACCTCGACGAGGCGCTTGGGCTCCTGCTCGATGATGTCGAGGGTGTCCACGCCGAAGTGGGTGGTGATGCGGTCGGCCATGACGGGGCCGATGCCCTTGATGAGGCCTGAGCCGAGGTAGCGGCGGATGCCTTGGATGGTGGCGGGGAGGATGGTGGTGTAGTTCTCCACCGTGAACTGCTTGCCGTACTGGGCGTGGGAGCCCCAGCGGCCCTCCATGCGGAGGGACTCTCCCACCTGCGCGCCCAGCAGTGCGCCGACGACGGTGAGGAGGTCGCCGCCGCCTCGGCCGGTGTCCACGCGGGCGACGGTGTACCCGTTCTCCTCGTTGGCGTACGTGATCCGCTCCAGGACCCCTTCGACCACTGCGGCTGTCGCTGCGCTGCTGGCTGCCGCTGCTGCTGGACTCGACATGAGCTGACGCTATCGGTCGGCGCTGACAGTGCGGGACGCCTGTGGATAACTCGGGGTTGGGGGCAGCCGGGGAGAGCGTGGATGGGCGTTGGGCGTAGCCAGGGAGAGCGTTGGGCGTTGGGCGTTGGGCGTAGCCGGGGAAAGCTTCGAGGGGGCCCGGTCTGTGACCGGGCCCCCTCGGGTCTCCCCTCCCCTGTCGGTACCCCGCGATCCCCCCAGATCTCCCCCCAGAAGTCCCGACGCAAAGTACGACCCGCGTCGGGCGGGAAGGGTTGCACGGGCAAGGCGACGAGTTTTCGGGGTGCCGACGAAGTGGTGCAGACGTAACTTTTGACCCATGAGCGAAGAATCTTCCGAAACTACGCCCGGGACCTCGCTGGAGAAGGATGTCCTCGACGAACTCGGCGACGACAGGCTTCAGGAGATCGCGGGGCTTCTGGGAACGGATGCTGCGGGGGCGCAGGACGTGGTGGGGACTACGGTGACTGCCCTTTCGGGGAACCTGCAGGAGAGGGCGGAGGACCCGGCGGAGGCGGCGGAGGTCCAACAGGCCTTGGCCGAGGCGGCGCCTCCGACTCCGGCTCCGGCTCCGGCTCCGGCTCCGCAGGGGATCGCCGGGTTCGGGGGGTTCGGGGGGCTTGCGGCGGGCGGGATGCTGTCCGGGGTGCTGGCGAAGATGAGCAGGCCGGTGGCGAATGCGGTGGCGAAGAAAACGGGCCTGCCGGCGGCGTCCGTGACCCGGGTGATCGAGCTGCTGATCCCGGTGCTGCTGACGGTACTGACGAAGCGTGCGTCGGCTTCGAAGGCGGCGGGGGGTGGGGGTGGGGGGCTAGGAGACTTGCTGGGCCAGATCCTGGGCGGCGGCAAGAGGAAGTAGCCGGGGGGCGGGGCCAAGGCTGCTGCGCTACTGGAGCGCAGGGAACCGTGCTCCGGGCGGACATACCGGCCCGTCCCCTCACGAGCGTGGCCGACTGCAGGCGCGAGCACACTGCGGTGCTGCTCCATCCTCGGGTGCGGGGCCGCGCCGGTATGTCCGTCCTCGCTATCGTCCAGTGACCGCAGGGCTACTGCGCTACTGGAGCACCGCGAACCGTGCTCCGGGCGGACATACCGGCCCGGGCTCGGTTACGTCACGCGTGCCGCACGTAGCTTTGGGCCGTGGTGGACAGGAGTTCCCTGCCGTTGCCCGACCACAGGTCCTCGTTGAAGAGTTCTACCTCTATCGGGCCCCCGTAGCCCGCCTCCTCCACCAAGGCACGCCACGACCGCAGGTCGATCGAGCCCTCCCCCAGCTGGCCCCTCCCGTTCAGGACGCCCTCCGGCAACGGAGTGATCCAGTCCGCCAGTTGGAAGGCGTGCAGGCGGCCGGCCCGGCCCGCGCGGGCGATCTGCGCGGGCGCCTGGTCGTCCCACCACACGTGGTACGTGTCCACGCAGACCCCGACCTGCGCAGCGGGAAAGCGCTCCGCCAGGTCCAGGGCCTGGGTCAGCGTGGAGACCACGCAGCGGTCCGACGCGAACATGGGGTGGAGAGGTTCGATGGCCAGGCGCACACCCCGGGACTCCGCGTAAGGAGCGAGCTCCGCCAACGCTTCGGCGATCCGGGAGCGTGCGCCCACCAGGTCCTTGCTGCCGGCAGGCAGGCCGCCGGACACCAGGACCAGCGTCTCCGTGCCCAGCGCCGCCGCCTCGTCGATCGCCGCCCGATTGTCGTCGATGGCCCGCACGCGCGCGTGCGGGTCGATCGCCGTGAGGAAGCCGCCCCTGCAGAGCGTGGTGACCGTCAGGCCCGCGTCGCGCATCAGCTTGGCGGTCCGCTCCAGGCCGTAGGACTGGACCGGCTCCCGCCAGAGGCCGACCCCCCGGACGCCCAAGTCCGCGCATGCCGCTGCCAGTTCGGGCAGTGACAGCTGCTTCACCGTCATCTGGTTGATGGAGAAGCGCGCCAGGGCCTCGCTCTCGCTCATTGGTCCACTCCGTACGTGGCGAGAAGGGATTTCATGCGGGTCTCCGCCAGGGTCGGGTCCGGGAAAAGGCCGAGCCCGTCCGCCAGTTCGTAGGCACGGGCCAGATGCGGCAGCGAACGTGCCGACTGGAGGCCGCCCACCATCGTGAAGTGGCGCTGGTGGCCTGCCAGCCAGGCCAGGAACACCACTCCCGTCTTGTAGAAGCGGGTGGGGGGCTGGAACAGGTGGCGGGAGAGTTCGACCGTGGGGTCGAGGCGGGCGCGGAACGCCTTGGTGTCACCGGTGTCCAGCGCGCGCACCGCCTGGGCCGCCAGCGGAGCCAGCGGGTCGAAGATGCCCAGGAGTGCGTGGCTGAAGCCCTGGTCGTCGCCCGCGATCAGCTCGGGGTAGTTGAAGTCGTCGCCGGTGTAGCAGCGGACGCCGTCCGGGAGGCGGCGGCGCAGTGCGATCTCGCGCCCCGGGTCGAGGAGGGAGATCTTGATGCCGTCGACCTTGTCCGGGTGCGCGGTGATGACCTCGAGGAACGTCTCGGTCGCCGCGTCCAGGTCCTCGCTGCCCCAGTAGCCGGTGAGCGCCGGGTCGAACATCGGGCCGAGCCAGTGCAGGATCACCGGCTCGCTCGCCTGGCGCAGGAGGTGTCCGTACGTCTCCAGGTAGTCGTCCGGCGACTTCGCCGCCGAGGCGAGCGCCCTGGACGCCATCAGGATCACCTGTGCGCCGCTCGACTCGACCAGGGTCAGCTGCTCCTCGTATGCGGAGCGGACCGCCGGCAGGTCGGCGGGGGACGTCAGTTGGTCCGTCCCCGCGCCGCAGGCGATCGCGCCGCCCACCGACCTCGCCTCCGCCGCGGACCGCGTGATCAGCTCCGCCGCGCCCTTCCAGTCCAGGCCCATGCCGCGTTGCGCCGTGTCCATCGCCTCGGCCACCCCCAGGCCCTGCGCCCACAGGTGGCGGCGGAAGGCGAGGGTCGCGTCCCAGTCGACGGCCGCCGGGGAGTCCGGGGAGACATCGGCGAAGGGGTCCGCCACCACGTGTGCCGCCGAGAAGACCGTGCGGGAGGTGAGGGGCGAGCCGCCCCCGGGTGCCACTCGCGAGGGCGCCCGGCGGGGCTCGTACGGGCGCGTGGTGCCGTCCGCGCGCGGCAGCAGGAGCGTCACTGGGCGATCTCCGGCACCTCGATGCGGCGGCCCTCGGCCGATGACTTCAGACCCAGTTCCGCGAGCTGCACGCCGCGCGCGCCCGCGTGCAGGTCCCAGTGGTAGGGCGCGTCCGCGTACACGTGCCGCAGGAAAAGCTCCCACTGGGCCTTGAAGCCGTTGTCGAACTCCTGGTTGTCGGGGATCTCCTGCCACTGGTCCCGGAAGGAGTGGGTGACGGGCAGGTCCGGGTTCCAGATGGGCTTGGGAGTCGAACTGCGGTGCTGTACGCGGCAGTTGCGCAGGCCCGCCACTGCGGAGCCCTCCGTGCCGTCCACCTGGAACTCGACCAGCTCGTCGCGGTTCACGCGGACCGTCCAGGAGGAGTTGATCTGCGCGATCGCACCGCCTTCGAGCTCGAAGATGCCGTACGCGGCGTCGTCCGCCGTCGCGTCGTAGGGCTTGCTCTGCTCGTCCCAGCGCTGCGGTACGTGCGTCGCGGCCAGCGCCTGGACGCTGCGTACGCGGCCGAACAGCTCGTGCAGGACGTACTCCCAGTGCGGGAACATGTCGACCACGATGCCGCCGCCGTCCTCCGCGCGGTAGTTCCAGGAGGGGCGCTGCGCGTCCTGCCAGTCGCCCTCGAAGACCCAGTAGCCGAACTCGCCCCTGATGGAGAGGATCTTGCCGAAGAAGCCGCCTTCGATCAGGCGCTTCAGCTTCAGGAGCCCCGGCAGAAAGAGCTTGTCCTGGACCACGCCGTGCTTGATGCCGGCCGCCTTGGCCAGGCTCGCCAGTTCCAGGGCGCCCGCGAGGCCTGTCGCGGACGGCTTCTCCGTGTAGATGTGCTTGCCCGCCGCGATGGCCCGCTTGATGGCCTCCTCGCGCGCGGACGTGACCTGGGCGTCGAAGTAGATGTCGATCGTGGGGTCGGCGAGGACGGCGTCCAGGTCGGTCGAGACGCTCGTTTCCGCGTCGAGTCCGTGGCGCTCCGCGATCTCCCGCAGGGCGTTCTCCCTGCGGCCCACCAGGACCGGCTCGGGCCACAGCACCGTGCCGTCGGCGTCGCCCAGGGCCAGTCCGCCCTGCTCGCGCAGGGCGAGCAGTGAGCGGACGAGGTGCTGTCGGTAGCCCATCCGTCCCGTCACACCGTTCATGGCGATGCGCACCGTCTTGCGAGTCACAGGGGTCCCTCCGTACGCAGGTAAGCGTATAGCAAGCGCTTTCTATCCAAGAAGAAGCTAGCCTGCCGGACAAGGTTCGGACAAGAGCTTCGGACCAGAGCCGTGACCGGAGGACGACGAGATGACCGTGACCCTGGCGGACGTGGCGGCACGCGCCCAGGTCTCCCCCGCTACCGTCTCCCGCGTACTGAACGGCAACTACCCCGTCGCCGCGGCCACCCGGGAGCGTGTCCTGCGGGCCGTGGACGACCTCGACTACGTCCTGAACGGGCCCGCGAGCTCGCTCGCCGCGGCCACGTCCGATCTGGTCGGCATCCTCGTGAACGACATCGCCGACCCCTTCTTCGGGATCATGGCGGGCGCCGTCCAGTCCGAGATCGGCGGCCCCGGCGGGCGCGCCGGCGGTGAGCGGATGGCCGTGGTCTGCAACACGGGCGGCTCCCCGGAGCGCGAGCTCACCTATCTGACCCTGCTCCAGCGGCAGCGTGCCGCCGCGGTCGTCCTGACCGGCGGCGCCCTGGAGGACCCCGCCCACGCCGCCGCGATGTCCGCGAAGCTGGCACGCCTGGCGGACGCGGGCACCCGGATCGTGCTCTGCGGGCGCCCGCCGCTGGAGGACTCGGACGCGGCGGTGGCCACCCTCACCTTCGACAACCGCAACGGCGGGCGGCGGCTCACCGAGCATCTCCTGACGCTGGGGCACCGCAGGATCGGGTACGTGGCGGGCCCGCTGGAGCGGACCACCACCCGGCACCGCCTCGAAGGACACCGGGACGCGCTCGCCGCGTCCGGCGCCGGGAACGCGGGGCACGCCGAGAGCGCCGACCAGGACGAACTGACCGTCCACGGCCCCTACACCCGCCGCTCCGGCTACGAGGCCACGCTCGAACTCCTGCGCCGTGCCCAGGACTTGACGGCCATCGTGGCCGCCAACGACACGGTGGCCCTTGGCGCGTCCGCCGCCCTGCGCGAGCGCGGCCTGCGCATCCCGCAGGACATCTCGGTGGCGGGCTTCGACGACCTGCCGTTCTCGGTGGACGCCGTCCCCGCCCTGACGACCGTACGACTCCCGCTGTACGAGGCGGGCGCCCGCGCGGGCCGCCTCGCCACGGGCGCGGAGGAGGCGCCGCCCGGGGGCGTGGCGACGATCGGGGCGGAGCTGATGGTGCGGGGGTCCACGGCGCCGCCGTGCCGCTGAGCCCTCGATGTCGTTGACATCACCGGGATAAGGAGGCTCATATGTCAGTCATGGTCATGGATGCACCCAGCGCCTGGGACGTACTGGACGGCGTCAACCTTCCCCGCGGCTACCGCGTCGAAATCACGGAGGGGAAGATCATCATGACGCCGCAAGGTGAGTACCAGTGGAAGGTCATCCTGAAAGCGGCCCCCCAGATTGAGCAGCAGCTCGCCGCCCATGGCGACATCCTCTCGGACGTCATGATCGACTTCCCCTCCAGCCAGTACGGCTACGCGCCCGACCTCGCGATCGTCGCCCCCGGATCCGAGCGCAACAGCCGTGGCCGCTTCGAGTGGCACAGCCTGGAGGCGGTCATCGAGGTCGTCTCGCGGAGCAGCCGGGACAACGACTTCGCCAAGAAGTTCCACCTCTACGCTGAGTGCGGCATCCCGGTTTACGTGGTGATCGACCCCGAGGACGGCGTCTGCACCGTCCACCGCGGACCGACCAGGACCGGGAGCTACGAGGACGAGGCCAAGATCCCCTTCGGCCAGGACCTCGTCCTGCCCCTCCAGGGACGCGACATCACCATCACCACCGACGGCTTCCCGAAGGCAGGAGATCTGGACTGAAAGGCATGGCGATCAGGGGCGACGCGGCGTACCGTTGACTCAGTCAAGGGTGATTCGCCTCGATCCCCCCCCTGGAGTGAGCCGCCGTGCCGCACGCCTCCGCCACGCCCGTCCAAGAGATCCGCGCCTTCAACCGCTTCTACACAAATCTCATCGGCGCCCTCGACTACAGCCGCCAGCTCTACGTCCCGTACACCCTCACCGAGGCCCGCGTCCTGTACGAGCTCGCGCACGCCCCGCATCTCGACGCCGCCGATCTGCGCGCCGAACTCTCCCTGGACGCCGGGTACTTGAGCCGACTGCTCGGCAAGTTCGAGAAGGGCGGGATCGTCGAGCGCGCACCGTCCGAGCGTGATCCGCGGCGTCAGCGCATCACGCTCACCGCGCGGGGGCGCGAGACCGCCGGGCTGCTGGACGAGCGGTCCAGCGAGGCCGTCGGCTCGCTGCTCTCGGCAGTCCCGGCCGCCGAGCGGCCACGCCTCGCGACCGCGCTGCGCACCGTGCGGGAGATTCTGAGCGGCGGCAAGGAGGGCTCAGGGGCTTCGCGGCCTCTTCTCCGCGAGCCCGGTCCGGGTGATCTCGGGTGGATCGTGCAGCGCAACGCCGCCCTGTACGCGGCCGAGTTCGGGTTCAACGCCGACTACGAAGGCCTGGTCGCCCGCATCGTCGCCGACTTCGCGGAGGATCACGATCCGCACCTGGAGCGGGTGTGGATCGCCGAGCTCGAAGGGCGGCCCGTGGGGTGCGTGATGTGCGTGCGCGACGAGGCGCCGGGCACCGCACGGCTGCGGCTCCTGCTCGTCGAGCCGGACGCCCGCGGGCACGGCATCGGGGATCAACTGGTGGGCGCCTGCGTCGAGTTCGCGCGCGGTGTCGGTTACCGCGAGATGACCCTGTGGACCAATGACATCCTCGGCGCCGCCCGCGCCATCTACCTCCGGCACGGATTCGTCCTGGTCGACGAGAAGCCGCACCGTTCGTTCGGCGTCGACCTGCTGGGGCAGGACTGGCAACTGCACCTAGGGTCGGCGTCATGAAACTCGCCTTCTCCACCCTCGGCCTCCCCGGACTCCCCGTCGCCGACGTGCTGAACCTGGCCACCACCCACGGCTATCACGGCATCGAACTGCGCGCGCACCCCGAGGAGCCGGTCCACCCGGGGATCGGCCTCACCGAACGGGCTGATGTGGCCGCCCAGTTCAAGACCGCGGGCATCGAGATCCTCGGAATCTCCGGGTACGCGCGCGTGGCAGCGCCCGGCGACGACGAGCCCGTGCTCGACGACATACGGTCCCTGCTCACCCTCGCCCGCGACCTGGGCGCCCCCTTCATCCGCGTCTTCCCCGGCGGCGGCACCGAACAGAGCGTGGAAGAGGCCGACGCGACGGCCGCCCGACGGCTCGGCACCGCGGCCGAGTACGCCGCGGACTTCGGCGTACGCATCCTCCTGGAGACTCACGACTCGCACCGCACGGGCGCCGCGGCGACCCGCGTGCTCGGCGCGGTCGGCCACCGTCACGCGGGCGCCCTGTGGGACGTGATGCACACCTGGCTCGGCGGCGAGTCCCCCGCCGAGAGCCTCGCGGCGCTCTCCCCGTACCTCGGCTACGTACAGGTGAAGGACATCGCGTCGACCGAGGACACGACGCCCCTCGGCCTGGGCGAGGGCGTCCTGCCGCTGGCCGAGACCGTGGACGCGCTGCTCAGCGGGGAGTACCGGGACGGCTGGCTGTGCTGGGAGTACGAGAAGCGATGGTACGAGGATGCGGCACCGCTGCCCGAACTCCTGGGCCCGGGGCGGGACTTCCTGTCGCGGCTCCTGAACCGCCACGCCTGACCCCGGCCAGGGAGGCCAGAGCCACCCCGCCGACCAGGAGCGCCGCCGCGCACCAGCCGAGTCCGCTCACCGACTCGTCGAGGACGAGCCCGGCCGCGGACATCCCGAACACCGGGACCAGGAGCGAGAAGGGGGCCACGGTCGAGGCGGGGTGGCGGCGCAGCAGGTAGCCCCAGGCGCCGAAGCCGAAGACCGTCGTGATCCACGCGACGTAGACGATGATGCCCGCGCCCTGCCAGTCCAGTGAGGCCAGGGCGGCCCGGTCGGCCGACGGGCCCTCGAAGAGGAGCGAGAGCGCCAGGAGCGGCAGGACCGGGACCGTGCTCACCCACACCATGAAGTTCAGCGAGTCGGGCGGGGACGCCTTGCGGGTCAGGACGTTCGACGCGCCCCAGCAGGCCGCGGCGCCGATCAGCAGCGCGAAGGCCGTGAGCGGACCCGCCTCCCCCTCGTCGACCGCCGCGACGCCGATGCCCGCGAGGGCGATCACCATGCCCAACAGGCGTACGCGGCCGGGGCGTTCACCGAGGGCCACGAAGGCGAAGAGGGCCGTGAACACCGCCTGGATCTGGAGGACGAGGGAGGACATCCCGGCCGGCATCCCCGCGTCCATGCCGATGAACAGCAGGCCGAACTTGGCGACCCCCAGGACGAGTCCGACCCCCACGATCCACTTCCAGGCGACCTTCGGCGGCCCCACGAAGAAGACCGCGGGCAGCGCCGCCACCAGGAAGCGCAGGGCGGAGAAGAGCAGCGGCGGGAAGTGGTCGAGGCCCACCTCGATGACGACGAAATTGACGCCCCATACGGCGGTGACGAGGACGGCCAGAAGGACATGTGCGGGTCGCATGCGTCGAGGATCACCCGCCGCGACCATGTAGGACCAGCGCGGATCTCTGCATGATGGGATGAAGCAACGCTTACGGATCGGGCGACGCCGACAGGTGCCGCCGACCACAAGGGGAGGGCTCTTCGTGCTCGATCTCGCTCGGCTCCGCGCCCTGCACGCCGTCTCCGTGCACGGCACCGTCGGCGCCGCCGCCACCGCGCTCGGCTACACCCCGTCCGCCGTGTCCCAGCAGATAGCCAAGCTGGAGCGCGAGACCCGCACCACCCTCCTCGAGCGGCAGGGCAGGGGCGTCGCGCTCACCGAGGAGGCACGTCATCTCGCTTCCACGGCGCAGGAGTTGATGGCGATCGTGGAGCGCGCCGAGACCGAGCTGGAGGAGCGGCGCGGGCTGCCAGCGGGGCGTCTGACCATCGCCGCGTTCGCCTCGGCGGCGCGCGGCCTGCTGCCCGCCTCCCTCGCGGACCTCGCCCTGCGGCACCCCGCGCTCGACGCCCGGATGTCGGAGATCGACCCGCATCTCTCGGTGGGCCTGGTGGCCAAGGGCGCGGTGGACATGGCGGTCGTGCACGACTGGGACGTCGCACCGCTGCCGACACCGCCCGGCGTCGAGCAGGCCGTCATCGGCGACGACTACTGCGACCTCGTGGTGCCCGCGGGCCACCGGCTCGCGGGGCGCGGCTCCGTGCGCCGCGAGGACCTGAAGGGCGAGCGGTGGATCACCCAGCCGCCGGGCCTCGTCTGCCACGAGTGGCTGGTGCGCACCCTGCGCGAGGCGGGCTGCGAGCCGGACATCGCGCACACGGCGGAGGAGAACCCCACCCTGGTCGCGCTGGTCGCGGCGGGGCTCGGCATCGCCCTGATCCCTCGCCTGGGCCGCGGCCCGGTGCCGGACGGCGCGGTCACGGTGCGGCTCGATCCGCTGCCGGTGCGACGGCTGTACGCACTGTGGCGGGAGGGGGCGTCGCGGCGCCCCGCGATCGCGGAGACGGTACGCACCCTGCAGGGACACTGGCTCGATGTGGCGCCCGAGACCGCTCCCGAGGCCGTCGCCGAAGCCGTCCCGGAGCCCGACCCCGAGCTGATTGCTGAACCCGCCCCCGAGCCCGTCCCCGAAGCCGCCGGAATGGCGGAATGACCGCCCCCTGAAACTCATTGCTCCCGCCCGCACCACTTTCCGGAAAACGCCCTCTGCCGGGAACCCACGCGAAGGCGCCCCCGTCCAACCGCCGTGCTGCCGGATGAGTCTCCGCGCGGCGGTGTCGGCATCGCTGCTGGCTGCGAACGCTGACCACCCTCTCTGCCGCCCGCGGCCGGCAGCATGCCGTCACCGGTGCGCCCCCTTCAACAGCGCCGGTGACGGCCCCTCTCCTGCACAGTGACTGCCGACTTCGGCTGCCGACGCCCTTGACCGGCAGAAATCTTCGGGATATCCGTGACTCTCGGAAAGTTTCCTTCAGCCGGTTTTCCCAGCCCGGCACCCGGTCCGGCTTCCGTCCCCCGAAGGACGTCCCCGAAGGAGCGCACATGTCCCACCGCAACGCCTCCAGACGCACTCTGCTCACCGCCACGGCCGTCGCCGCGACGGCTCTTGCCGCGCCCTCCGCCGCCCATGCGGCGGGCAGCGGCGACCGAGGCCGTGACCGGAAGCTGCGGGAGCTCATCTCCCGCATGAGCCTTGAGGAGAAGGTCGGCCAGCTCTTCGTGATGCATGTGTACGGCCACTCCGCCACGGAGCCCGACCAGGCGGACATCGACTCCAACCTCAAGGAGCTCGGCGTCCGCACCGCCGCGGAGGCGGTCGCCAAGTACCACCTCGGCGGCATCATCTACTTCGGCTGGGCCCACAACACCCGTGACCCGCACCAGATCGCCGCCCTCTCGAACGGCATCCAGCGCGCGGCCCTCACCCCCGACGCCCCGGAGCAGTCCCCCACCGCCCGCATCCCGCTGCTCATCTCCACCGACCAGGAGCACG
Organism: Streptomyces sp. NPDC044044; assembly: GCF_056434405.1. Taxonomy (NCBI): domain Bacteria; kingdom Bacillati; phylum Actinomycetota; class Actinomycetes; order Kitasatosporales; family Streptomycetaceae; genus Streptomyces; species Streptomyces sp. NPDC044044. Next base: position 549,565 of record NZ_JBWKFG010000004.1, read on the forward strand.
GCGCCGTGGCCCGCGTGGGCATCCCCGCCACGCTCCTGCCCGGCGCGATGGCCCTGGGCGCCGCGGGCTCGCGCTCCACCGCGCGCAAGGCGGCCCGCATTGCGGGCACCGAGCTCCGCGCGCTCGGCATCCGGCAGAACTACGCGCCGGTCGCCGACGTGAACGTCAATCCCGCCAACCCCGTCATCGCCGTACGCTCCTTCGGCTCGGACCCCGAAGCGGTCGCCGGTCTGGTCGCGGCCCAGGTCAAGGGCTACCAGGGCGCGGACATCGCGTCGACGTCCAAGCACTTCCCCGGGCACGGCGACACCAAGGACGACAGCCACTCGAAGCTGCCGTACATCCACCACACCCGTGAGCAGTGGGAGACGCTGGACGCCCCGCCGTTCCGGGCCGCGGTGGAAGCGGGCATCGACTCGATCATGACCGCGCACATCGTGGTCCCCGCCCTGGACCCGGCCGAGGACCCGGCCACGCTCTCGCGCCCCATCCTCACCGGCATCCTGCGCGAGGAACTGGGCTACGACGGCGTCGTGGTGACGGACTCGCTCGGCATGCAGGGCGTCCGCACGAAGTACGGCGACGACCGCGTGCCGGTGCTCGCCCTGAAGGCGGGCGTCGACCAGCTCCTGAACCCGCCGAAGCCGGAGATCGCCTGGAACGCGGTGCTCCAGGCGGTGCGCGAGGGCGAGTTGACCGAGGAACGCCTCGATGAATCGATCCTGCGCGTCCTGCGCCTGAAGTCGAAACTCGACCTGTTCTCCGACCCGTACGTCTCCTCGCGCGGCGTCGACCGTGCGGTCGGCACGCGCGCGCATCTCTCCGCCGCTGACCGGATCGCCGACGAGACGACGACGCTGCTGCTCAACAAGGACGGTCTGCTCCCGCTGTCGCGGCGCACGCGGCGGAAGGTGCTCGTGGTGGGCGCGGACCCGGCGTCGCCCTCGGGGACGACGGGTCCGCCGACCACCGTGCTCGGGCGCGAGCTGACGGAGCTCGGCTTCTCGCCGACGGTCCTTCCGACGGGCACGGCCCCCTCCGCCGCGAAGATCGCCGAGGCGGTGGCGGCGGCCGCGGGCAAGGACGCCGTGCTCGTGGGCACGTACAACGTGGGGGCGGGGAGCGCACAGATCGCGCTGGTGGAGGCGCTGGTGGCGACGGGCGTCCCGGTCGTCGCCGTGGCGATCCGCAATCCGTACGACGTGGCGCGGCTGCCGTCCGTGGGCGCTTCGCTGGCCGCGTACTGCTGGACGGACGTCGAACTGCGCGCCGCGGTACGGGTGGTGGCGGGGCGCGTCGAGCCGCGGGGGAAGCTGCCCGTGCCGGTGCAGCGGGCGGATGATCCGGGGCAGGTGCTGTATCCGGTCGGGTACGGCCTGACGTACTGATCCGTACGCAGCGCCACCGGCGCGCCACCTCCACCTGACCCAAAGCACCCCATGCACCTGGCGTGCGCCCGCCCGCGCGGGTCACGCTGGGTGCACAGGTCGGGGGGATCGCCATGCTTGCCATGCTTGGCTTGAGGTGCGCGGGGGCGCTGCTGGTGGTGTTCGCCGGCGTGACCGGCTGTCAGAAGTCCTCGGACCCGGGATCGGATGCGTCGGGGCGGCAGCCGTCCTCGTCGGTGTCGTCCGGACACGGGGCCGTCTTCCTCGCCGTGGACGAGTGCAGTTCGCGGGGGCGCGAGACGTTCACGGAGGTGCCGTGCACGAGTGAGCGGGCGGCGGCGCGGGTCATCGCCCGCTACGACGGCAAGGTCGCGGAGGGCCCTGCGTGCCCCGCCCGCACGGACTTCGTGCTCCACATCAGCGAGGACAGGCCGTCGGTGGACGAGGACGGGAACGGGAAGGTTCCACGGGGCTACGCCTGCATGCGGAACCTGGAGGAGCCGCATCCCGGGGATCCCGGGGGCGGGGGCGGGCCTCGGACCGTGGTGGGTGACTGCGTCTACAGCGCCCGGGAGGGGCAGGTCCGGGAGACCGCGTGCGACGGGTCCGGGCCGAAGCCCCCGGAGTACCGCGTGACGGTGGCCGTCCCGGAGCGGGCCCTGTGCCCCGCGGCGACGGAGCTCTATGTGTCGCTGGGGGGCGGGAAGCCGGTGGGGTGCGCGGTGCGGGTGTGAGCGGTCACGAACGCCGGACGGGCCGAGTATCCAGCCCGTCCGGCGTCCGAGGACGAACTCGGCGGAGCCGGTGATCGACGGTGCGATCACTACGGGCGCAGAGTCAGCTCCTTCTGCTGGTCCTTGCGGTCCAGCTTCGCGTCGTACGGGGCGAGCGGCTTCGCGGCGGCCGGTGTGGAGACCCCGGCCCACGCCTGGATCCGCTCCGTCGCCTTCGCCTTGTCCGCCGGGACGAGGCCGGCCACGTTCGCGCCGTGGTTGGCGCCCGGCGCGGTGAAGACGTGGGAGTCGTGCTTCGCGCCCTTGGCGGGGCGGAACGGCTCCGCGCCCCACGGGTCGTTCTCGCCGTAGACGTACATCATCCGCTGCGCGTTGTGCCGCACCCAGCGGTCCACGTCCTTCATGGCGCCCGACTGGAACTTCATCGGGATGTCACGCGGCACGAAGTTCCGCGGCGGCTGGTAGCCGTAGCGGCTCAGGTCGCCGAGCCAGGGCTGCTTGATGTCGGGCGAGCCCAGCTGCGTACCGGCCTGGTAGTAGTACGGCGTGTACGGGGTCAGGCCCTGGTCCGTGTAGGAGGTCCAGCCGCCCACCGCGTCGACGTAGTCGAAGATCACCTGGTCCGATGCGGTCGATGCGTCGGGGACATCCGCGCACGCGGACTCCGGCTGGTACTGCCAGAAGCCCCACACCAGGTCGAGGACGACGGCCTCGTACGCCTTGTCCAGGTTCCCGACCGTCTTGAAGGTGTAGTTGCCGGCCTCGGCGAACGCGGCGTACTTCTTCTCCAGCGGCTCGCGGCGCACGAGCGCCTCGCGCTGCACGGCCTCCAGCTTGGCCCGGCACTCCTTGGTGCCGACCGTCTCGAAGAACTCGTCGTAGCGCGAGTCCTCCTTGTTCACCACGTCGTTCGGGGCGACGTACGCGACGACGCCGTCCATGTCACGGGGGTAGAAGCGCTCGTAGTACGTGGCGGTCATGCCGCCCTTCGAGCCGCCGGTCGCCACCCACTTCTTGTCGTAGATGGGCTTGAGCGCCTTGAAGATGCGGTGCTGGTCGCTCGCGGCCTGCCAGATGTCCAGCTTGGACCAGTCGGCGGGCTGGGGGCGGGACGGCGTGAAGTAGCGGTACTCCAGCGAGATCTGGTTGCCGTCGATGATCCGCGTCGGCTCGCTGCGGCTGGGATTCGTCGAGACGCCGTAGCCGCTGGTGAAGAAGGCCGTGGGGCGGGCGGTGTCCTTGTGCAGGACCGTCAGGCGCTGCTTGAAGGTGCCCTTGGAGGGGTGCCGGTGGTCAATCGGCTGGGTGTAGTTGAGGACGAAGTAGCGGTAGCCGGTGTACGGCTTCTCCTCGATCAGGCTCATGCCCGGTATCGCGAGGAGCCGGTCCTTGATGTCCGTGGCCTGTGTGTCGATGGCCCGCGGCTCGGCGGCGGTGGCCGCCCCTGCCGTGCCCACTGTCCCCGCGGTGCCTATCAGCACCACAAGCGACAGCAGCCATCTGAGCGCCTTGCGCATGCACTCTCCCCTAAGTTCGCGGTTGCGTCCGCCGGAACTTATCGGAGCAACTCGCTCACTACTAGGGGCTCTTGCGTCACACCAGGACGCAGTACGTCACAAAGGCGACATCACTCTCAGCACGGGACCCGGATCGCTCTCGGCGCGGGACCCGGATCACTCTCGGCGCAGGACCCGGATCGCGCTCAGCACAGGATCCAGCCGGAGCTGACGCTCCCCCCGCCGACCTTCCCCTTCACCCACACACACCGATGCCCCGCGTGCACCGTCACCGGGCCCGCGTGATGCGTGTAGCTGCCCTTGTCCCTGGCCGGGCGGTTGCCGCGGGCCTGGACGCTCACCAGCATCGTCTTGCGGGCGCCGGGGCGCTTGGCGATGGTGACGGCGCAGACGAAGCCGCGCTGCTTGTAGATGACGACCTTGCCCGTGCTGAAGGAGAGGGTGCGCACCTTGTGCCCGGCGCATCGTCCGGCCGACGCCTGCGCCTGCGCCGCGCCGGCGCCCGCGACACCGAGCAGGACGGCTGCCGCAAGGACGACGGCACCGAGCGCAAGGCTCCGCCGTATCCGACCACTGCTCACCAGTTTCCCCTCCCGACACTTCCGCATCAGCGTACTGATGTACGGACGCGGACCGCGGTGTGTCCGGTTGCGCGACCCGACGGATTCGTTCCGCGGCTACGCGGCCGACGGCTCGGCCTCCCCCACGAACGTCCGCCACAGCGTCGCGTACCGCCCGTCGAGGGCGAGCAGCTCCTCGTGCGTGCCGTCCTCCGCGACCCGGCCGTGGTCCATCAGGATCACGCGGTCCGCGCGGGCCGCCGTGGTCAGGCGGTGGGCGACCACCAGCGTGGTGCGCTTGCCCGCGATACGGTCGGTGGCCTGGTTGACCTGCGCCTCCGTGGCGAGGTCGAGGGCAGCGGTGGCCTCGTCGAGGAGCAGGATGTCCGGGTCGACGAGCTCCGCGCGGGCCAGGGCGATCAGCTGGCGCTGCCCGGCGGAGAGGTTGCGGCCGCGCTCGGCGACCTCGTGGAGGTAGCCGCCGTCCAGGGTGGCGATCATGTCGTGCGCGCCGACCGCGCGGGCCGCGGCCTCCACCTGGGCGTCCGTGGAGTCGGGCCGCCCGTAGGCGATCGCGTCGCGCACGGTGCCCGCGAAGAGGTAGGCCTCCTGCGGGACGACGCCGAGGCGGTGGCGGTAGGAGGTGAGGTCCAGGGACCGCAGGTCCGTGCCGTCCACCGTCACGCGGCCACCGGTCGGGTCGTAGAACCGGGCGACGAGCTTGACCAGCGTCGACTTGCCCGCGCCGGTCTCGCCGACGAAGGCGACGGTCTGGCCCTCCGGGATGTGCAGGCGCACCCCGCTGAGGGCTTCCTCCGGTTCGTCGTCGGAGCCGTACGCGAAGTCCACGTCCTCGAAGGCGATCTCCCCGCGCAGGGACAGGACGTCGAGCGGCTCGTCCGCGGCCTTGGTCGAGGTCGGCTCCTGGAGCAGTTCCTGGATGCGGCCCAGCGAGACGGTGGCCTGCTGGTATCCGTCGAAGACCTGGGAGAGCTGCTGGACGGGCGCGAAGAACAGGTCGATGTAGAGGAGGTAGGCGACCAGGGCGCCGGTCGTCAGCGTCCCCGCCTCCACGCGTCCCGCGCCGACCATCAGGACCGCGGCCGCCGCGACCGCCGAGAGCAGCTGCACGAACGGGAAGTAGATGGAGATCAGCCACTGGCCGCGGATGCGGGCGCTGCGGTAGTCGGCGCTGGCCTGCGCGAACTTCCTTCCGCCCGAGCGCTCGCGCCGGAAGGCCTGCACGATGCGAAGGCCCGCGACGGACTCCTGGAGGTCGGCGTTGACCACCGAGACGCGCTCACGCGCCAGCTCGTACGCCTTGACGCTGGAGCGGCGGAAGAAGAACGTGCCGATGATCAGCGGCGGCAGCGTCGCGAAGACGACGAGGGCGAGCTGCACGTCGATGACCAGGAGCGCGCCCATGATGCCGAAGAAGGTGACGACGGAGACGAAGGCGGTGACCAGACCCGTCTGCAGGAAGGTGGAGAGCGCGTCCACGTCCGTGGTCATCCGGGTCATGATGCGCCCGGTCAACTCCCGCTCGTAGTAGTCGAGTCCGAGCCGCTGGAGCTGGGCGAAGATCTTCAGACGGAGGGAGTAGAGCACCCGCTCGCCCGTCCGTCCGGTCGTCCGCGTCTCGCCGATCTGCGCCGTCCACTGGATGAGCACGGTCAGCAGCGCGAGCCCGGAGGCCGCCCACACGGCGCCCAGCGCGAGCTGCGAGACGCCCTCGTCGATGCCGTGCCGGATCAGCACGGGAAGCAGCAGGCCCATGCCCGCGTCGATGGCGACGAGGAGCAGGGCGAGCAGCAGGGGCCTGCCGAACCCGGCGAGCAAACGGCGCAGCCCGTACGACTCCTCCGTGCTGACCGCGCGCGCCTCGTCGATGCCGGGGGTGTCGGTGGCCGGGGGCAACGCGTCGACCTGCGCGAGGAGTTCGGGTGTCGCGGGCATCCCGGACATCGCGGTGTCCTTGGGCTCGCGGTCGCCGACCCAGAGCTGCGGGGTGATGCCGCGCTCGGCGTCGAACTCGGCGTCGAGCTCCTCGCGCAGGGAGGTGTCCTCGGGGAACTCGACCGGGACCGCGTGGCCGGGCGAGACGCCGCCGAGCTCGTCGGGGTCGGTCAACAGGCGCCGGTAGAGCGCCGATCGCTCGGTCAGCTCCTCGTGCGTGCCGATCGCGGCGAGCTTTCCGCCGTCGAGCACGGCGATGCGGTCGGCGAGGTTCAGGGTGGAGCGGCGGTGCGCGATGAGGAGGGTCGTGCGGCCCGCCATGACGCCGCGCAGGGCCTCGTGGATCTCGTGCTCGACGCGCGCGTCCACCGCGGATGTCGCGTCGTCCAGGACGAGCAGGCGGGGGTCGGTGAGGATGGCGCGGGCGAGGGCCACGCGCTGGCGCTGGCCGCCGGAGAGGGTGAGTCCGTGCTCGCCGACGGTGGTGTCGTACCCGTCGGGCAGCTCGGTTATGAAGCGGTCGGCCTGGGCGGCGCGGGCCGCGGTCTCGATCTCCTCCTGGGTGGCGTCCGGCTTTCCGTACGCGATGTTGGCGCGGATGGTGTCGGAGAAGAGGAAGGAGTCCTCGGGTACGAGCCCGATGGCGGCCCGCAGCGAGTCGGTGGTCAGCTCGCGCACGTCGTGGCCGCCGATGAGGACGGCGCCGTGCGTCACGTCGTAGAAGCGGGGCATCAGGAGCGAGACGGTGGACTTGCCGCTGCCCGATGTGCCGACGACGGCGAGGGTCTCGCCGGGCCGGATCTCGAAGGAGAGCCCGTCGAGGACGGGGCGGCTGTCCTCGTAGGCGAAGGAGACGTCGTCGAACTCGACGGTGGCCGGGGCGTCGGCGGGCAGCTCCTTCGTGCCGTCCTTCAGGGTCGGCTCGGTGTCGATGAGCTCCAGGACGCGCTCGGCGCCCGCGCGGGCCTGCTGGCCGACGGTGAGGACCATGGCGAGCATGCGCACGGGCCCGACGAGCTGGGCGAGATAGCTGGAGAAGGCGACGAACGTGCCGAGGGTGATCTGCCCGCGCACCGCGAGCCAGCCGCCGAGCGCGAGCATCGCGACCTGCCCGAGCGCGGGCACGGCCTGCAGGGCGGGCGTGTACTTGGAGTTGAGCCGGATGGTCCGAAGGCGCCCCGCGAAGAGCTTGCGGCTGACCTCCCGGATCTTCCCGGTCTCCTGCTCCTCCTGGCCGAAGCCCTTCACGACGCGTACGCCGGAGACGGAGCCGTCCACGACTCCGGCGACGGCGGCGGCCTGGGCCTGCGCGTACCAGGTGGAGGGGTGCAGGCGGCCCCGGCTGCGCTTGGCGATGAACCAGAGGGCGGGGGCGACGGCGAGCGCGACGAGGGTCAGCGGGATGGAGAGCCACGCCATGATCACGAGGGACATGACGAAGAGCAGGATGTTGCCGATGGTCATCGGCAGCATGAAGAGCAGGCCCTGGATGAGCTGGAGGTCGCTGGTGGCGCGTCCGACGACCTGCCCGGTGGACAGCTCGTCCTGCCGCCGGCCGTCGAGCTTCGTGATCGTGCCGTACATCTCGGTCCGCAGGTCGTGCTGGACGTCGAGGGCGAGGCGGCCGCCGTAGTAGCGGCGGATGTAGGTGAAGACGTAGACGAGGACGGCGGCGCCGAGGAGGGCGCCGACCCAGGGCCCCATGGACCGGGTCTTGTCCCCGATGACGTCGTCGATGATCACCTTGGTGATGAGCGGTACGAGCGCCATGACGGCCATGCCGCCGAGCGAGGCCCCGAGCGCGAGCACGACGTCCTTGGGGTAGCGCCAGGCGTACCCGGTCAGCCGTTTCGCCCAGCCGGATTTCTCCGCCTCGGCCCCACCGGATTTCTCCGGCTCGACCCCGCCCCGTTGCTCCACCACGTGCTGCCTCATCCCGTCGACCCGTCGACCTGACCTGCCGAGAGGCCCAACGCGGCGGGATGCGGATTTCATCCCGCCGCAACAAAGTGGGGTCTGAGGTCCTAGGACCCCGTCAGCTGCCGGGAACCGCCACGAACGCCTCTCGCGGCGTGTCCGTCGGGGTGTAGCGCTGGGACGCGGCGGTCCTGGGCGTCAGGTCCTTGTGGACCGCCTTGGCCACGCCCTGGATGGTGGCGACGCCGTAGTTCATGGTGCTGTTGCCGTGGGTGAGCACGGAGATCGTGTAGTCGTGGCCGCCGCCCTTGAACGCGCCGATGCTGTGCACCCGCCAGCCGTGCGTCGACCGCTGCAGCCAGCCGTTCTTGACGTGGATCTTGACGCCGGACGGCGCGCCCGCCGGGGTGCCCCAGCGCTGCGAGGAGACGACCTTGCCCATGAGCTTGAGGATGTAGGCGCGCGCGTTGTCGCTCAGGACGGAGTTCTTGGCGGTGATCAGGGCGAGGAGCTTCTGCTCGTCGGCCGCGTTGATCCGGGTCAGGCCCCAGTAGCCGCCGGATCCCGGCACCGTCTTGGTCATCTTGGCTGCCCTGAGGAAGCCCTTCACCTTGGCCGTGCCGAGCTGGCTCCAGAGCTTGCTGGTCGCCGCGTTGTCCGACTTGGTGATCATGGCGTACGCGAGGTCCGACTCACGGGCCGACAGCTTCCGGTCGGTCTTCTTCGCGTCCCACAGCAGCGTCGCGAGGACGGTCGTCTTGACGACGCTCGCCGAGTCGAACGAGGTGGTCGGGCGCAGGGTGCAGGTGGTCTTGGTGGTGCGGTCGTGGAGGCCGACCGCGACCGTGCCCTTGCGGTTCTTCAGCGCCGCCGTGATGTCCTTCGTCAGCTTGGCGGCCAGGCCGGCCTGCGCGGAGGTGCAGGTCACCTGCGGTGCCGCCGCGGCGACGGCGGGCGTGGCGGTCGCTGCGGTGCCGAGCGGCACGAGCACTCCGGCGGCGAGGCCCGCCGAGAGCACGCGGGCACGCCTGGATATCCCGGATACCGGGTGCGTCATGGAGTCTTCCCATCCCCTTGGGTCCGTACAAGACCCTCGGGGCCCGTACAAGCGCGCCCCCCGGCACGCTCACCCCTCTTGACTCACCGATACCTCGCGAGGTTGCACGAACAGGGAACAGATGACCGATCCGTGATGAGCGCGTGGCCTCCGGACGCGAGGAGGTCCCGGTGTCGCAGCGCGAAAAGCGTGTGACACCGGGACCCTTGCGCAACCAGCGCCGGCTCAGAGGTGCGTCGGCTCGAACATCCGCAGCACCGCCGGGAGCACGACCACCGAGGGGCCCGGCGCCGCGAGCGCCTTCGCCAGGTCGTCCTTCAGGTTCTCCGGGGTCGTCCGGACGCCCGGTACGCCGAAGGACTCCGCGAGCGCGACGAAGTCGGGCCGGGAGAGCTCCGTCGCCGTGGGCTCACCGAAGGCCTCGGACATGTACTCCCGGAGGATTCCGTAGCCCCCGTCGTCCACGATCAGCCAGGTGACCGGCAGGTCGTGCTGCTTGGCCGACGCCAGCTCCGCGATCGAGTACATCGCGCCGCCGTCGCCCGAGACGGCGAGGACCGGCTTCGAGGGATCGGCGGCAGCCGCTCCGATGGCGGCCGGGAAGCCGTAACCGAGGCCGCCCGCGCCCTGGGCGGAGTGCATCGTGTTCGGGCGCCGCGCGTCGAAGGCCGACCAGGCCCAGTACGCGAGGATCGTCATGTCCCAGAAGGACGGCGCCGCGTCCGGCAGGGCGTCGCGCACCGACGCGAGGACCTGCTGCTCCAGGGTGAGCTCCTGGGCGGCGATGCGGTCCTTGACCTTGGCCAGGACCGTCCGCACCCGCTCGGGGGCCGAGGGGTCCTCGCGCGGGGCGTCGATCGTCTCCAGGAGCGCGGAGAGCGCGAGCCGCGCGTCCGCGTGGATGCCGAGCGCCGGGTGGTTGGACTCCAGCTTTCCGGCGTCCGCCTCGATCTGGACGACCCGGCCACGCGGCTTGAACGTGTGGTAGTTCGACGAGAGCTCGCCGAGGCCGGAGCCGACCACCAGAAGGACGTCCGCGTCCTCCAGGAAGTCCGTGGTGTACCGGTCCTCCAGCCACGACTGGAGCGACAGCGGGTGCTCCCAGGGGAAGGCCCCCTTGCCGCCGAAGGTCGTGACGACGGGCGCGTTCACCAGCTCGGCGAGCGCGAGCAGCTTGCCGGAGGCATCCGAACGCACGACTCCGCCGCCCGCGATGATCGCCGGGCGCTCGGCGTGGATGAGCAGGTCGGCCGCCACCGCGGTCAGCTCGGGGCGCGGGACGACCTCGTCCGGGGTCGCGTCCATGGCCGTGACGACGGGCAGGGTCGTCTCCGCGAGCAGCACGTCCTGCGGGATCTCCACCCAGACCGGGCCGTGCGGCGCGGTGAGCGCCGACTCCCAGGCCGCCGCGATCGCGGAGGGGATCTGCGAGGCCGTGCGCACCGTGTGGACGGACTTCACGATGTCGCGGAAGGACGCCTGCTGGTCGCGCAGCTCGTGGAGGTAGCCGTGCCGGCCGCCGCCGAGTCCCGCCACCGGGATCTGGCTGCCGATCGCGAGCACGGGCGAGGAACCGGCCGCCGCCTCCTGGAGCGCGGCGAGCGAGGTCAGCGCGCCGGGCCCGGTGGACAGGAGCAGCGGGGCCACCTCGCCGGTGATCCGGCCGTACGCGTCCGCCGCGAAGCCCGTGTTGTTCTCGACGCGCATCCCCACGTACGACAGGGAAGAGCGCCGCAGGGCGTCGAACATGCCGAGCGCGTGCTGGCCGGGGAGGCCGAAGACCGTCGTCGCGCCGAGGCCCTGGAGGGTCTCGACGACGAGGTCGCCGCCGTTGCGCCCGGCGGGCGGGTTCAGGGCCGCGGACGTCTGCGCGTCCGTGGGCCGCAGGACTACGTCGTGGTCGTGCGTCACTTGGCCGCGCTCCCCTCGGTGGTCCGGCGGGCCTCCGCGATCTGGCGGGACATGATCGTCGTCAGCTCGTACGCGGTGTGCGAGGCGGCGACCGCGGTGATCTCCGCGTGGTCGTACGCGGGGGCGACCTCGACGACGTCGGCCGAGACGAGGTTGCAGGAGGAGAGCCCCCGCAGGATCTCCAGGAGCTCGCGCGACGTCATGCCGCCCGCCTCCGGGGTGCCGGTGCCGGGCGCGTGGGCCGGGTCCAGGCAGTCGATGTCGATGGAGATGTACAGCGGGCGGTCGCCGATGCGCTGGCGCAGCTGGTCGGCGACCTCGTCGGCGCCGCGGCGGTAGATGTCCGCCGATGTGACGATGCCGAAGCCCATCTTCTCGTCGTCGGTCAGGTCCTGCTTGCCGTACAGCGGGCCGCGCGTGCCGACGTGGGAGAGCGCCTCGGTGTCGAGGATGCCCTCCTCGACGGCCCGGCGGAACGGCGTGCCGTGGGTGTACTCGGCGCCGAAGTACGTGTCCCAGGTGTCCAGGTGCGCGTCGAAGTGCAGCAGGGCGACCGGGCCGTGCTTCTTGGCGACCGAGCGGAGCAGCGGCAGGGCGATGGTGTGGTCGCCGCCGAGCGTCATCATGCGGGCGCCGGAGCCGAGGAGGTCGTCCGCGGCGGCCTCGATCGTCTCCACCGCTTCGTTGATGTTGAACGGGTTGGCGGCTATGTCACCGGCGTCCGCGACCTGGGCGAGCGCGAAGGGAGAGGCGTCCTGCGCGGGGTTGTACGGACGGAGCAGCCGCGAGGCCTCACGGATCGCGTTGCCGCCGAAGCGGGCGCCGGGGCGGTACGAGACACCGGTGTCGAAGGGCACGCCGACCACGGCGATGTCCGTCTTGCCGCCCACCTCGTCGAGGCGGGGCAGCCGGGCGTAGGTCGCCGGGCCCGCGTACCGCGGGACGCGGGAGGAATCGACCGGGCCGCGGGGGGTCGGGGTCTCGGCGCTGCTCATGGTCGGTTTCCTCCTGCTGGTACGAGTGCTGCGTTGCTGCTGGGACAAGTGTCGCGCGGCCCACCGACAGTGGGCCGCGCGGAGAAACTAGACGACGGCCGGAGCCTGCGGCTCCGCCTCCTCGGACCCCCGGCCCGCGAGCCGCTCGCGCCAGGCCGCGAGGATCGTCGCGTCGGTCGGCTTCGTGGCGAGGGAGACGACGACGTACACGCCGAGGGAGATCAGCAGGCCGTAGTAGATGGGCTCGTTGGCGAGGATTCCGTACCCCCACATGAGCCCGATGACGGAGAGACCACCGGCGACGATGGCCGCGAGCGCGCCCTCGGCGGTGCCGCGCTTCCACAGGAGCCCGCCGAGGATCGGCACGAGGAGCCCGGCAACGAGGAGGTTGTAGGCGACGGTGAGCGCCTGGACCACGTCGTTGAGGGCGATGGCGATGCAGACGACCCCGATGCCCATGATCAGGATGAAGAGGCGGTTGCCCTTCACCTCGTCGTGCGCCTCGCCCTCCGCCTTCGGCGTGACGGCGCCGCGCAGCCGCGACCAGATGTCGTTGTTGGCGACGGTCGCGCAGGCGATGAGTGCCCCGGAGGACGTGGACATCACGGCGGCGAGCGCCGCGGCGAGCACGAGGCCCCGTACGCCCATGGGCAGTTCGTCCTTGACCATGGTCGCGAAGGCCGCGTCGGCGCTCGGCAGCTTCGGGTACATGACCTTGGCGGCCGTACCGATGACGGCGCCCGCGAGCGCGTAGACCAGGCAGTACGTACCGGCGACGGTGCCGCCGTAGCGGGCGACCTTGTCGCTGCGCGCGGTGAAGACGCGCTGCCAGATGTCCTGCCCGATGAGCATGCCGAACGTATAGATCAGGACGTACGTGAAGATCGTCTCGCCGCCGATGCCCAGCGGGTCGAAGTACTCGGTGGGCAGCTTGGCCTTCATCTCGCTGAAGCCACCTGCCTTGACGACCGCGATGGGCAGCAGCAGGAGCAGCACGCCGATGGTCTTCACCACGAACTGCACCATGTCGGTGAGCGTGATGGACCACATGCCGCCGAGCGTCGAGTACGCGACGACGATCGAGCCGCCGAGGATGATCGCCAGGGTGCGGTTCATGTCGAAGATGACGTCGAAGATCGTGGCGTACGCGATGGTCGACGTGACCGCGAGCATCAGCGTGTACGCCCACATGACGACTCCGGAGATGACGCCCGCGCGCCCGCCGTAGCGGAGGTCGAGCATCTCGGAGACCGTGTAGACCTTCAGGCGGGCGATGCGCGCCGAGAAGAAGACGCTCAGGGCGAGCAGGCCGAGGCCGATCGTGAAGACCATCCAGGCACCGGAGAGCCCGTACTGGTAGCCGAGGCCGACGCCGCCGATGGTGGACGCGCCGCCGAGGACGATGGCGGCCATGGTCCCGGAGTACATCCACGGTCCGAGGCGGCGTCCCGCGACCAGGAACTCGCTCTTGGACTTGGCGCGGCGCATGCCCCACCAGCCCATGGCGAGCATGCCGGCGAGATAGACGACGATCACTGTGTAGTCGACGGCCATAGGGCCCTCCTTCGCGCACCTCGGTGGCGTGTCGTGCAGATGGGGGTGGGGGGGGTGGCAACCAGCCGCGGGGACATCCGCCCGTACCCGCGGCCTGGGGTCGGCACGACCTTAGGTGGCCGGAAAGCAACGCTGAAGTGTACGTTTCATCCACTTCCCGTGATCGATATGGATGGAACATCCACCGTGCCGGACCCCGCCACCCCGTCAGTCCCCTCCGCGCCGCCCCCCACCCCGCCGGTTCCGCTCACCGCGCTCCTGGCCCGGGAGGATCTGGGCCTGCGCCAGATCGCGGGCCCCGACGCCGGGGAGAGCGGGGCCGCCGTCCAGTGGGTGCACACCTCGGAGATGGCGGACCCCTATCCGTACCTCCTGGGCGGCGAGCTCCTGCTGACGGCGGGTGTGCACATCACGGATCCCGTGGGCGCGGGCGTCTACCTCGACGACTACGTGGCGCGGATCGTCGAGGCGGGCGGCTCGGCCCTCGGCTTCGGAGTCGCGCCCGTGCACGACACGGTGCCGCGCGCCCTGGTGACGGCCTGCGACCACTACGGGCTTCCGCTCCTTGAGGTGCCGCCGCGCACGACGTTCAGCGGGGTCGCCCGCGCGGTGTGGCAGCTGGTGGCCGAGGCCAGGCACGCGGAGCTGCGCCGCGTGACGGAGGCCCAGCAGGGCCTTGCCACGGCCGCCGCACGCCCGGACCCGGTGCCCGCGGTCCTTCGCCAGCTCGCGGCGCGCCTGGGCGGCTGGGCGGCGCTCTACGCACCGGACGGCGCGGTGCTCCACACGGCGGGGACGGCTCCGGGGTCGGGGGTGCGGCAGGCGGTGCACGACCTCTCCGAAGTCGTACGCCCTTCGGGACGGCCCGGCCCCGCCCCCGCATCGGCCACCGACTCCGTGGGCGGCGCCCACCTGGCCGCGTACGCGCTCGGCGGCGGCCAGGGGTTCGCACTCGGGGTCGCCGCCGAGCAGCGCGAGCCCGGGGACCACACCATCACCGGGGTCGCCGTCGTCCTCCTCTCGCTCCTGACCGGCAAGCACCAGGGCGCCGCCGACTCCGTGCGGTCGGCGGCGCTCGTGCGGCTGCTCCTGGGCTCGGCGGTGGGCGATGTCGCGCCGCTCCTGGGGGCCGAGGAGTGGACCGTGGTGCACGCGCGCGGGGATGCCGGTGACGACCCGGTGGCCCATGCGGTCGCCGCCTCCGCGCTCGCGGCCGCACTGGGCAGCGGCCTGGCCGACGCGGACGCCGGGCAGGACCTCGTGCGCCTCCTGCTCCCGGCCGACCGCGAGCTCACCGGGCAGCCCGGCTGGACCCTCGGCGTCTCCGCCCCCGCGTCCCCCGGCGACCTGCCGGCCGCCGACGCCCAGGCGGACCGCGCCCTGCGCCGCGCCGAGGCCACCCGGGCGCCGCTCGTCCGGCACCGCGAGGCGGGCATCGCCGCTCTGGTCGCGCCCGCCGAGGCCGCCGCCCACGCGCGCGTGCTGCTCGCCCCGCTCGGCGGCAGCGAGGCGCTCACGGAGACCCTGCGCACCTGGCTCTCCCTGCACGGCAGTTGGGACCGCACGGCAACGGCGCTGGGGGTGCACCGCAACACGGTCCGGCAGCGCGTCACCCGGTGCGCGACGCTCCTGGGCGCGGACTTGGACGACCCCGATGTACGGATGGAGCTGTGGTTCGCACTGGGGCGGAACAGCTGAGGAGCGCCCCGTCAGGGGCGCGGGGAACTGCGCGCCCAGCCACGACGGACCCGTGGCCGAAGAGCGAACCCGCCCTCGTGCACGCCACGCGCATTGCGCACCTCACAGGCCCAGGCTTCGAAACGCCCCGGCCCCGCGGCCCGAGCGACGGCACAATGGGACCCATGCCGATACCCAGTCGTCCCGCGCTCGTCGACCACCTCGTACGCTCCCGCATCGCCGGCGACGTCGCCACGCCCCGCGAGAACAACCTCAGCCACTACAGGAAGCTCGCGAACGGCGACCGCCACTACTGGCTCGGCCTGGAGCTCGGCGACCGCTGGACCGACGAGCAGGACGTCCTCGCGGTGATGGCCGAGCGGTGCGGCGTGATCGACGACGCCGAGTTCCGGCACGGGCAGGACACCATCGACCCGGAGCTGACGGTCGACGCCCTTGAGCGGATGGCGGCGCGGCTCCGTAAGGCCGCGGCCGGCAAGGAGAGGGTCCTTTTCGCCACCGGCCACCCCGGAGGGCTGCTCGACGTGCACCGCGCGACCGCGGCCGCCCTGCGCTCCGCGGGCTGCGAGATCGTCGTGATCCCGGAGGGCCTCACGGCCGACGAGGGCATGGTCTTCCAGTTCGCGGACGTGGCGATGCTGGAGCGCGGCGCGACCCTGTGGCACACGCACTCCCCCGAGCCGATGAACGCGATCCTGGACGGCCTTGAGCGCGAGGGCCGTCCGCTGCCGGACCTGGTGGTCGCGGACCACGGCTGGGCCGGACGGGCGGGCCAGCGCGGCATCGACTCCATCGGGTACGCGGACTGCAACGACCCCGCGCTGTTCATCGGCGAGGCCGAGGGCACCCTCCAGGTGACGATCCCGCTGGACGACCACGTCACGAGCCCGCGCTTCTACGACCCGATGACGGCCTACCTCCTGGACGCCGCGGGCCTCACGCCGGAGGCCTGAGTCACGGCCACGGGTTGAGTCCTTCCGCGCGCCGCTGGGAGAACCCCGGCGTGGGGTCCAGATAGACCCGTCGTACGCCGGGGAACCGCTCCCGAAGGCGTCGCTCGGCCTGTTCGCAGGCCCACTCGATCTGTGCCGCCGTGGAGGCGTCGCGGAAGTCGACCTTGGCGGCGACCAGCGCCTCGCGCGGCCCTTGCAGCAGCGTCGTCAGTTCGAGCACGGCCTCGATGTGCTCGGAGGCGAGGAGCTCGTCGCGAATCTCCTGGCGCATCGACTTCGGCAGCGGCCGGCCGATGAGGAGCTGGGCGTTGCTGCGGCCCAGCACCCAGGCGACGTACAGAAGAAGCGCGCCGATGCAGAGCGAGGCCACGCCGTCCCACACGCCCGACCCGGTGAGCTGCCCGCCGAGCAGTCCGCCGGCGGCGAGCACGAGGCCGGCGAGCGCGGCGGAGTCCTCCAGGACGACCGCCTTGACCGCGGTGTCGGGTGTGTGGCGCAGATAGCGCCCGAACGACGCCCCGAAGCGCGCCGCCTCACCGCGTGCCTGCTTGACCCCGGTGCGCAGCGAATAGCCCTCCAGGAGGAAGGCGACGGCGAGCACGATGTACGAGATGAGCGGGTCGCCGAGCTCCTCGCCCGCCACCAGCGTGTGGATGCCGTCGTAGATCGAGAAGACGGCGCCGCCGACGAAGGTGGCGACGGCCGCGAGCATCGCCCAGATGTAGCGCTCGGGTCCGTAGCCCAGCGGGTGGTCCTCGTCGGCGGGCTTCTCGCTCCGCTTCAGGGCGGTGAGGAGCAGCACCTCGGTGACGGTGTCGGCCACCGAGTGCGCCGCTTCGGAGAGCATCGCGCTCGACCCGCTGATGAGACCGGCGACGGCCTTGGCGACGGCGATCCCGAGGTTGGCGACGGCGGCGACGATGACGGTGAAGGTGCTCTCGCCGCCGCCCTCGGGCGGCTCGGGCTTGCTGCTGTCGACCGGCTCACTCATGTATCGGACCGTATGTCCGATCAGCGCGGGACGCGAACGACGCCCCCGAAGAAGCCGGTCAGCGCGGGACGCGGACCACGCCCTCCTGAATGACCGTCACCGCGAGCTGCCCGTCCTGCGTCCAGATCCGGGCCTGGCCGAGGCCGCGCCCGCCGGACGCGGAGGGCGACTCCTGGTCGTACAGGAGCCATTCGTCTGCCCTGAAGGGGCGGTGGAACCACATGGCGTGGTCGAGCGAGGCGCCGACGACGTCACCGACCGCCCAGCCGCCCCGGCCGTGCGCGAGCAGCACCGAGTCGAGCAGCGTCATGTCGGAGACGTACGTGGCGAGGCAGACGTGCAGCAACGAAGCGTCGATGCCGCCGTCGAGCTTGCCGTTCGTGCGGAACCACACCTGCGAGCGCGGCTCGCGGGGCTGTCCGACGGAGGCCCAGGGCGGTGCGTCCACATAGCGCAGGTCGACGGCCGCGCGGGCCTCGATCAGACGCTCGGCGACGTGTGCGGGCAGGTGCTGCGGCAGCATCTCGGCGGCCGTCGGCAGCGTCTCGGGGTCCGGCGCGGACGGCATCCCCGTCTGGTGCTCCAGGCCCTCCTCGTCCGTCTGGAAGGACGCGGAGAGGTGGAATATCGGCTGCCCGTGCTGCACGGCGACGACCCGGCGCGTGGTGAAGGAGCGGCCGTCCCGGATGCGGTCGACGGTGTAGACGATGGGCGCGCCCGGGTCCCCGGCACGCAGGAAGTACGCGTGCAGGGAGTGGGCGGGCCGGTCGGCGGGGACCGTGCGTCCCGCCGCCACCAGCGCCTGGGCGGCCACCTGGCCGCCGAAGACGCGCGGGACGAGCGCCGAACGGCTCACGCCCCGGAATATGTCCTCCTCGATCTGCTCCAGGTCGAGCAGATCGAGGAGTGACTCAAGTGCCTTGTTCATGAATCCAGTTCTACAGGGCGGTCGTTACAGCCCATGTCCATACGGACCGCTGTCCTACAGGCCCATGTTCTTGGCGATGATCATCTTCATGACCTCGCTGGTGCCGCCGTAGATGCGGTTGACGCGGTTGTCCGCGTACAGGCGGGCGATGGGGTACTCGTTCATGAAGCCGTAGCCGCCGTGCAGCTGGAGGCACTTGTCGATGACGCGGTGCGCGACCTCGGTGTTGAACAGCTTCGCGGACGCAGCCTCGGCCGCGGTCAGCTCGCCCGCGTCCAGGGCCTCCAGGGCGCGGTCGGCGACGGCCTCGGCGGCGTCCACCTCGGCCTGGCAGGCGGCGAGCTCGAACTTGGTGTTCTGGAAGGAGGCGACCGTCTTGCCGAAGACCGTGCGGTCCTGGACGTACTCCTTGGCGAACCGGACGGCGGCCTTGGCCTGCGCGTACGCGCCGTAGGCGATGCCCCAGCGCTCGGAGGGGAGGTTGCTTCCGAGGTAGTAGAAGCCCTTGTTCTCCTCGCCGAGGAGGTCCTCGACGGGGACCTTGACGTCGACGAACGCGAGCTCGGCGGTGTCGGAGGTCTTCAGGCCGAGCTTGTCGAGCTTGCGGCCGATGGAGTAGCCCTCGGACTTGGTGTCGACCGCGAAGAGGGAGATGCCGAAGCGGCGGTCCTCGGCGGTGGGCGCGGAGGTGCGGGCGCAGACGATCACACGGTCGGCGTGCACACCGCCGGTGATGAAGGTCTTGGAGCCGTTGAGGACGTAGTGCGTGCCGTCCTCGGAGAGCTTGGCCGTGGTCTTCATGCCCGCGAGGTCGGAGCCGGTGCCCGGCTCGGTCATCGCGAGGGCCCACATCTCCTCGGCGGAGACGAACTTCTCGAGGTAGCGCTTCTTCTGCTCGTCGGTGCCGAGCGCCTTGATGTACGGCAGGGCGAGCAGCACGTGCACACCGGAGCCGCCGAAGCTGACGCCCGCGCGGGCCGTCTCCTCGTACTGGATGGCCTCGAACTTGTGCGAGTCGATGCCCGCGCCGCCGAACTCCTCGGGGACGCTGATGCCGAAGAGACCGAGCTCGGCGAGCTTGTAGTAGAACTCGCGCGGCACCTGACCCGCGGCGAACCACTCCTCGTGGACCGGGACGACCTCGGCCTCGATGAAGGCGCGCAGGGTCTCCCGGAACGCCTCGTGGTCCTCATTGAAAACGGTACGGCGCACGGAGAACTCCTTCGATACGGCACCAGGCTCGGCCAAGCGCACACGACTAAGCGCTTGCTCAGACAGACGTTACCCGCCGGTCACCGGACCGTCCAGAGAGAAGCCCTGTCGCTCCCGTCACGCCGCCGTCACGCCGCCGTCGCCGCGAACGCCCCGCGCGCGAGGCTGTGCAGCAGCTGGGCCATGGCGCCGCGGCTGGGCAGCGCGTCGCGCCGGCTGAGGTGCGGCGTGGAGTTGAGCAGCCCGAAGACCGCGTGCACGGAGACGCGGGCGGCGTTCTCGGCGAGGTCCGGATAGACCTTGCGCACGACGTCCACCCAGATCTCCACGTACTGCCGCTGGAGCTGGCGCACCAGCTTGCGGTCGGTGTCCCGCAGCCGGTCGAGCTCGCGGTCGTGCAGCGTGATCAGGGAGCGGTCGTCCAGGGCGAAGTCGATGTGCCCCTCGATGAGCGAGTCGAGCGTCTGCTCCGGCGACCCGTCCGCCTCGGCCACACACCGCTTGCCGCCGGTCAGGAGCTGCCCGCTGATGCCGACGAGCAGCTCGGCGAGCATCGCGTCCTTGCCCGGGAAGTGGCGGTAGAGACCGGGCCCGCTGATGCCGACGGCCGCCCCTATCTCGTCCACTCCTACGCCGTGGAAGCCGCGCTCGGCGAAGAGCCGGGCCGCTTCCTTGAGGATCTGCTCGCGACGGGTGGGGGCGTCGGTTCTGGTGGCCATGGAATCAATTCTAGACAGGGCGGTTAGCGCTCGTTAACCTGATGGAAACGCGTTAACGCTCATTAACCGAGCAAGGGGGCTCGACTGATGCTGCAGGCACCAGTGCTGGCGACCGCGGCTGATCCCGCGTCCGAGGCATGGCGGACGAACGAGAAGGCGCACCACGCCCTCGTCGACGACCTGCGGGCCAGGCTCGCGGCGGCCAGGCTCGGCGGCGGCGAGCGGTCCCGGGCCCGCCATGTCGCGCGCGGCAAGCTGCTGCCCCGCGACCGCGTGGACGCCCTGCTCGACCCCGGCTCGCCCTTCCTGGAGCTGGCCCCACTCGCGGCCGACGGGCTGTACGGCGGGGACGCACCGGCCGCCGGAGTCATCGCGGGCATCGGCCGGGTCTCCGGGCGCACGTGCGTGATCGTCGCCAATGACGCCACCGTCAAGGGCGGCACGTATTACCCCATGACGGTGAAGAAGCACCTGCGCGCCCAGGAGGTCGCGCTGGAGAACCGCCTCCCCTGTCTGTATCTGGTGGACTCGGGCGGCGCCTTCCTGCCCATGCAGGACGACGTCTTCCCGGACCGCGAGCACTTCGGGCGGATCTTCTACAACCAGGCGCGGATGTCCGGTGCGGGCGTCCCGCAGATCGCGGCCGTCCTCGGCTCGTGCACGGCGGGCGGGGCGTACGTCCCCGCGATGAGCGACGAAGCGGTGATCGTCCGCAATCAGGGGACGATCTTCCTCGGCGGCCCGCCCCTGGTGAAGGCCGCGACCGGCGAGGTCGTGACGGCCGAGGAGCTGGGCGGCGGCGAGGTCCACTCCCGGGTCTCCGGAGTGACGGACCACCTCGCGGAGGACGACGCGCACGCGCTGCGGATCGTGCGGACGATCGTCTCCACGCTCCCCGACCGCGCCGAACTCCCCTGGTCCGTGCGCCCGGTCGAGGAGCCGAACGTCGATCCTGCCGGGCTCTATGGAGCGGTGCCGACGGACTCCCGCACCCCCTATGACGTCCGCGAGGTCATCGCGCGCGTGGTCGACGGCTCGCGCTTCGCCGAGTTCAAGGCGGAGTACGGCCAGACGCTGGTCACGGGCTTCGCCCACCTCCACGGCCACCCGGTCGGCATCATCGCGAACAACGGCATCCTGTTCTCCGAGTCCGCCCAGAAGGGCGCCCACTTCATCGAGCTGTGCGACCAGCGCGGCATCCCCCTCGTCTTCCTGCAGAACATCTCCGGCTTCATGGTCGGCCGGGACTACGAGGCGGGCGGCATCGCCAAGCACGGCGCCAAGATGGTCACGGCGGTGGCCTGCACGCGCGTGCCGAAGCTGACGGTCGTGATCGGCGGTTCGTACGGCGCGGGGAACTACTCGATGTGCGGCCGTGCCTACTCCCCCCGCTTCCTGTGGATGTGGCCGAACGCCAAGATCTCCGTGATGGGCGGCGAGCAGGCCGCGTCGGTCCTCGCGACCGTCAAGCGCGACCAGCTGGAGGCGCGGGGCGAACAGTGGTCGGACGCGGACGAGCAGGCCTTCAAGGACCCGGTCCGCGCCCAGTACGAAGCGCAGGGCAACGCCTATTACGCCACCGCGCGGCTGTGGGACGACGGCGTGATCGACCCCATGGAGACCCGGCAGGTCCTCGGCCTCGCCCTGACCGCGTGCGCCGAGGCCCCGCTGGGCGAGCCCGGCTTCGGCGTCTTCCGGATGTGAGGCGGCCATGACCGGGTCCAGGAGTGCCACGGGTTCCAGGAGTTCAAGCAGTTCCAGGAGAGGGACGATGTTCGACACGGTGCTGGTCGCCAACAGGGGCGAGATCGCGGTCCGCGTCATCCGGACGCTGCGGGCGCTCGGCGTGCGCTCGGTCGCCGTGTTCAGCGACGCGGACGCGGACGCCCGGCACGTGCGGGAGGCGGACACGGCCGTGCGCCTTGGCCCCGCACCGGCCGCCGAGAGCTATCTCTCGGCCGAGCGGCTGCTCGATGCGGCGGCCCGCAGCGGCGCCCAGGCCGTCCACCCGGGGTATGGCTTCCTCGCGGAGAACGCGGAGTTCGCGCGGGCCTGCGCGGAGGCCGGTCTGGTCTTCATCGGGCCGCCCGCATCGGCGATCGACCTGATGGGCGACAAGATCCGCGCCAAGGAGACGGTCGCGGCGGCCGGGGTCCCGGTGGTCCCCGGATCGTCGGGCAGCGGCCTGACCGACGCCCAACTGGCCGACGCCGCACGCGAGATCGGCATGCCGGTGCTGCTCAAGCCCTCGGCGGGCGGCGGCGGCAAGGGCATGCGTCTGGTGCGGGACGCTTCCCTGCTCGCGGACGAGATCGCCGCCGCGCGGCGCGAGGCGCGGTCCTCCTTCGGTGACGACACACTGCTGGTGGAGCGGTGGATCGACCGCCCCCGGCACATCGAGATCCAGGTCCTCGCGGACGGCCACGGCCATGTGGTCCACCTCGGCGAGCGCGAGTGCTCGCTCCAGCGCCGCCACCAGAAGATCATCGAGGAGGCCCCGAGCGTCCTGCTCGACGAGGCCACGCGCGCGTCGATGGGCGAGGCCGCGGTCCAGGCCGCGCGCTCCTGCGGGTACGCGGGCGCGGGCACGGTGGAGTTCATCGTGCCGGGCAAGGACCCCGCTTCGTACTACTTCATGGAGATGAACACCCGGCTCCAGGTGGAGCACCCGGTCACGGAGCTCATCACCGGCATCGACCTGGTGGAGTGGCAGCTGCGGGTCGCCGCCGGCGAGGAACTCCCCTGCGGCCAGCAGGACATCACGCTCACGGGCCACGCGATCGAGGCCCGCGTCTGCGCGGAGGACCCCTCCCGCGGGTTCCTGCCGTCCGGCGGGACCGTCCTCGCCCTGCACGAGCCGCAGGGCGACGGCGTGCGGACCGACTCCGGCCTGAGCGAGGGCACGGAGGTCGGCAGTCTGTACGACCCGATGCTGTCGAAGGTCATCGCGTACGGCCCGGACCGCCCCACCGCACTGCGCAAGCTGCGGGCCGCCCTCGCGGAGACGGTCACGCTGGGGGTGCCGACGAACGCGGGGTTCCTGCGGCGGCTGCTCGCCCACCCGGCTGTGGTCTCCGGGGAGTTGGACACGGGTCTGGTCGAGCGCGAGGCGGAGGGCCTGGTCCCCCAGGGCGTGCCCGACGAGGTGTACGAAGCCGCGGCGGCCCTGCGCACCGCCGCCCTCGAACCCACCGGTGACGGCTGGCGGGACCCGTTCTCGGTGCCGAAGGGCTGGCGCCTGGGCGGCACCCCTGCCCCGCTGACGCACCATCTGCGCGTACCGGGACACGAGCCTGTCGCGCACATCGCGGGCGAGGGCCCGCGCACCGTGGAGCCCGGCCGCGTCACGGTCCACGTGGACGGTCTCACCCACACCTTCCACCGCGCGGCCGACTGGCTCGGCAGGGACGGCGACGCCTGGCACGTCCAGGACTTCGACCCCGTGGCGGCGAGCCTCACCGGCGCAGCCCACAGCGGTGCCGACGCCCTCACCGCTCCCATGCCCGGCACCGTCACGGTCGTCAAGGTGTCCACCGGCGACCGAGTGACCCAGGGGCAGAGCCTCCTCGTGGTGGAGGCCATGAAGATGGAGCACGTCATCTCCGCCCCGCACGCGGGCACCGTCAGCGAACTGGACGTCTCAGCGGGCTCGACCGTCGCCATGGACCAGATCCTGGCCGTGGTGATCCCCGACGAGGCCCCGCAGGAGGAGAAATGACACTCCCCATGGTCGTCCCCACCCAGGACCTCCCGCCCCGCGTCCGGATCTACGAGGTGGGAGCACGCGACGGCCTGCAGAACGAGAAGGCGGTCGTCCCCACGCAGATCAAGGCGGAGTTCATCCACCGCCTGGCCGCCGCGGGCCTCACGACCGTCGAGGCGACCAGCTTCGTGCACCCCAAGTGGGTGCCCCAACTGGCCGACTCCGAGCAGCTGTTCCCCCTCGTGCGGGACCTCGCACAGGACGGGAGGGCCAAGCTCCCCGTCCTGGTGCCCAACGACCGGGGCCTGGACCGCGCCCTGGCGCTCGGCGCCCGCAGCGTCGCCGTCTTCGTCAGCACCACGGAGTCCTTCGCCAAGGCCAACCTCAACCGCACGATGGACGAGGCCCTCGCGATGTCGGAGCCGGTCGTGGCCCGCGCCCGCGAGCAGAAGGTGCATGTGCGGGGCTATCTCTCCATGTGCTTCGGCGACCCGTGGGAGGGCCCCGTGCCCATCGCCCAGGTCGTCCGCACCGCGAAGGCCCTGATGGACATGGGCTGCGAGGAGCTGAGCCTGGGCGACACCATCGGCGTGGCCACGCCGGGCCATGTCCTGGCCCTGCTCGCCGAGTTGAACGAAGAGGGCGTGCCGACGGACCGCATCGGCGTGCACTTCCACGACACGTACGGCCAGGCGCTCGCCAACACCCTCGCCGCCCTGCAGCACGGAGTCAGCACGGTCGACGCGTCGGCGGGCGGCCTCGGCGGCTGTCCGTACGCGAAGAGCGCCACCGGCAATCTCGCCACCGAAGACCTCGTATGGATGCTCGACGGCCTCGGCATCGAGACCGGCGTCGACCTCGGCCGCCTCACCGCCACCAGCGCGTGGATGGCCGAACAACTGGGCCGACCCAGCCCCTCCCGCACCGTCCGTGCCCTGACGGGCACCTCCCACCAGGAGCAGTGAAGAACGATGGACCACCGTCTGTCCCCCGAGCACGAGGAACTCCGCCGCACGGTCGAGGAGTTCGCGCACGACGTCGTCGCCCCCAAGATCGGCGACCTGTACGAACGCCACGAGTTCCCTTACGAGATCGTGCGCGAGATGGGCCGCATGGGCCTGTTCGGCCTGCCCTTCCCCGAGGAGTACGGCGGCATGGGCGGCGACTATCTCGCCCTCGGCATCGCGCTCGAAGAGCTGGCGCGGGTCGACTCCTCGGTGGCGATCACCCTGGAGGCGGGTGTCTCGCTCGGCGCGATGCCGATCCACCTCTTCGGCACGGACGAGCAGAAGCGCGAGTGGCTGCCCCGGCTCTGCTCCGGTGAACTCCTGGGCGCCTTCGGCCTGACCGAGCCGGACGGCGGCTCGGACGCGGGCGGCACCCGCACGACCGCGGTGCGGGACGGCGACGAGTGGGTGATCAACGGCTCCAAGTGCTTCATCACCAACTCCGGCACGGACATCACGGGCCTGGTCACGGTCACCGCCGTCACCGGCCGCAAGGAGGACGGCCGTCCGCTGATCTCCTCGATCATCGTGCCGTCCGGGACGCCCGGCTTCACGGTCGCGGCTCCGTACTCGAAGGTCGGCTGGAACGCCTCGGACACCCGCGAGCTGGCCTTCTCGGACGTGCGGGTCCCGCTGGCGAACCTCCTGGGCGAAGAGGGGCGCGGCTATGCCCAGTTCCTGCGGATCCTGGACGAGGGCCGGGTCGCGATCTCCGCGCTCGCGACGGGCCTCGCGCAGGGCTGCGTCGACGAGTCCGTGAAGTACGCCAAGGAGCGGCACGCCTTCGGCAAGCCCATCGGGGCCAATCAAGCCATCCAGTTCAAGATCGCCGACATGGAGATGCGGGCGCACATGGCCCGGGTCGGCTGGCGGGACGCGGCGTCGCGCCTCGTCGGCGGGGAGCCCTTCAAGAAGGAGGCGGCGATCGCGAAGCTCTACTCCTCCACGGTCGCCGTCGACAACGCCCGCGAGGCCACCCAGATCCACGGCGGGTACGGCTTCATGAACGAATATCCAGTGGCCCGGATGTGGCGGGACTCCAAGATCCTGGAGATCGGCGAGGGCACCAGCGAGGTGCAGCGCATGCTGATCGCCAGGGAGCTGGGATTCGCGGGATAACCACCCGCACCCCGGGGAAGGCGACCGCGGGGGCCACTGGACTTCACATTAGGTTAGGTTAACCTAAGCGCTAGTTCCGGCCAGTGGCCCCGCCGCCGTCCTCACGAAAGCAGAGACCCTCATATGTCCCACGCCCGCTTCCCTCAGCCTTCCCGCCGCGGCATCCTCGCCGCCGGCGGCGCCCTCGGCCTCACGGCCCTGCTGGCAGCCTGCGGTGACGAGAAGAAGAGCGGCTCGGGCAAGTCGGACGCCGGCGACTCCGGCCCCTGGAGCTTCAAGGACGACCGCGGCACGACCGCGAAGAGCAAGGGGACCCCGAAGAACATCGTCGCCTTCACCGGCGTCGCCGCCGCCCTCTTCGACTACGGCATCGAGGTCAAGGGCGTCTTCGGCCCGACCAAGGCCAAGGGCGGCAAGGCCGACGTCCAGGCCGGCGACATGGACATCAGCAAGCTGACGATCCTGGGCAACGAATGGGGGAAGTTCAACATCGAGAAGTACGCGAGTCTCGCCCCCGACCTCCTCGTCTCCACGATGTTCGACGACGCGGGCACCCTGTGGTCCGTCCCCGAGGACAGCAAGGACAAGATCCTGGGGCTCGCCCCGAGCGTCGGCATCAGCGTCTACGACCGCCAGATGACCCAGCCCCTCCAGCGCCTCCTCGCGCTCGCCGAGTCGCTCGGCGCGGACGTGAAGGCCGACAAGGTCGTCAAGGCGAAGAAGCGCTTCGAGGCCGCCGCCGAGCGGCTGCGCAAGGTCGCCAAGGCGAACAAGGACATCAAGGTCCTCGTCGGCTCGGCGAGCCAGGACATCTTCTACGTCTCCGGCACGAACCTCTCCGCCGACCTGGAGTACTTCAAGGCCCTCGGCGTGAACATCGTCGAGCCGTCCGAGGCCGCCAAGAAGGCGAGCGGCGGCTGGTTCGAGAACCTGAGCTGGGAGAACGTCAACAAGCACGCCGCGGACGTCATCATGATGGACAACCGCACGGCCACGATCCAGCCCGCCGACATCGAGAAGCCGACCTGGGCGAAGCTGCCCGCGGTCAAGGCCGGGCAGGTCATCCCCCGCGTCACCGAGCCCATTTACTCGTACGACAAGTGCGCCCCGATCCTCGAGGACCTCGCCGACGCGATCGAGAAGGCCAAGAAGGTCAGCTGAACCCCGCGTCGCACACAGAGGCCCCGCGTCGCACACAGAGCAGCCCTCTCCGCATTCCGGAGAGGGCTGTTCCGTTTTTGTGCCTCCCGGTGACCACAGGGACCCCCTGGGTTTAACCCGAGGGGGAGTTAGGTTAGGCTTACCTCACTTCCCCCAAGTCCCCTCACCCAGAGGAAGTTCATGCGCTCGCACCTGCTCAACGACACCACCGCGGAGCGTTACCGCAGTTCCGTGACCGAAGGAGTCGAGCGGGTGGCGGCCAGGATCGCCACCACCTCCCGTCCTTTCACCGGCATATCCGTCGACGACCTCGCGCCCCGCATCGAGGCCGTCGACCTGGACGAGCCCCTGCACGACACCATCGCCGCCCTGGACGAGCTCGACGAGCTCTACCTGCGCGACGCCGTGTACTTCCACCATCCCCGCTACCTCGCGCACCTCAACTGCCCGGTCGTCATTCCGGCCGTGCTCGGCGAGGCCGTGCTCTCCGCCGTCAACTCTTCCCTCGACACGTGGGATCAGTCCGCCGGCGGCACACTGATCGAGCGCCGTCTCATCGACTGGACGGCCGAACGCATCGGGCTCGGCCCGGCCGCCGACGGTGTGTTCACGAGCGGCGGCTCGCAGTCCAACCTCCAGGCCATGCTGCTCGCCCGCGAGGAGGCCGCCAAGGCGGGCAAGCAGGCCTCGCAGCTGCGCATCTTCGCCTCGGAGGTCGGCCACTTCAGCATCCAGAAGGCCGCGACGCTGCTCGGCCTCGGCGAGGACGCCGTGATCGTCATCCCCACCGATCACAACAAGCGCATGCAGACCGTGGCACTCGCCCGCGAGCTGGAGCGCTGCCGCGCCGACGACCTCACCCCCATGGCGGTCGTCGCCACGGCGGGCACCACCGACTTCGGCTCCATCGACCCGCTCCCCGAGATCGCCGAACTGTGCGAGCAGTACGGCACCTGGATGCACGTCGACGCGGCCTACGGCTGCGGTCTGCTCGCCTCGCTCAAGAACCGCCACCTCATCGACGGCATCGAGCGCGCCGACTCCGTCACCGTCGACTACCACAAGTCCTTCTTCCAGCCGGTGAGTTCCTCCGCCGTCCTGGTCCGTGACCGCTCCACGCTGAGCCACGCGACGTACCACGCGGAGTACCTCAACCCGCGCCGCATGGTGCAGGAGCGCATCCCCAACCAGGTCGACAAGTCCCTCCAGACGACGCGGCGCTTCGACGCCCTCAAGCTCTGGATGACCCTGCGCGTGATGGGCGCCGACGCCATCGGCGAGCTCTTCGACTCCGTCTGCGACATGGCGGACGACGGCTGGCGGCTGCTCGCCGCCGACCCCCGCTACGACGTCGTCGTGGAGCCGCAGCTCTCGACGCTCGTCTTCCGCTACATCCCCGAGTCGATCTGCGACCCGACCGCGATCGACCGCGCCAACCTGTACGCCCGCAAGGCCCTGTTCGCCTCCGGTGACGCCGTCGTCGCGGGCACCAAGGTCGGCGAGCGCCAGTACCTCAAGTTCACCCTGCTCAATCCCGAGACCACGGTCGCCGACATCACGGCCGTCCTCGATCTGATCGCCGGCCACGCCGAGCAGTACCTGGGAGAGACCCTTGACCGCGCTTCCTGATCACCGAGAACCCCTGGACTTCATCGGTATCGGACTGGGCCCCTTCAACCTCGGCCTCGCCTGTCTGACCGAACCCATCGAAGAGCTGAGCGGCCTCTTCCTGGAGTCCAAGCCGGACTTCGAGTGGCACTCGGGCATGTTCCTGGAGGGCGCTCACCTCCAGACCCCGTTCATGTCCGACCTCGTCACCCTCGCGGACCCGACGTCCCCCTACTCCTTCCTCAACTACCTGAAGGAAGCGGGGCGGCTGTACTCGTTCTACATCCGCGAGAACTTCTATCCGCTGCGCACCGAGTACAACGACTACTGCCGCTGGGCCGCCGCGAAGCTCTCCTCCATCCGCTTCAGCACGACGGTGACCGAGGTGACGTACGCGGATGATCTGTACGTCGTCCACACCACCTCAGGCGACACCTTCCGCGCCCGCCATCTCGTCCTGGGGACCGGCACTCCGCCGCACATCCCCGAGTCGTGCGCGGACCTCGGCGGGGACTTCATCCACAACTCCCGCTATCTGCAGTCCAAGCAGGAGCTCCAGAAGAAGGAGTCGATCACGCTCGTCGGCAGCGGCCAGTCCGCCGCCGAGATCTACTACGACCTCCTGAGCGAGATCGACGTCCACGGCTACAAGCTCAACTGGGTCACGCGCTCCCCGCGCTTCTTCCCCCTGGAGTACACCAAGCTGACCCTGGAGATGACCTCTCCGGAGTACGTCGACTACTTCCACGCGCTGCCGGAAGCGACCCGCTACCGCCTGCAGGATCAGCAGAAGACGCTCTTCAAGGGCATCGACGGCGACCTGATCAACGAGATCTTCGACCTGCTCTACCAGAAGAACCTCGGCGGCCCGGTCCCGACGCGTCTGCTCACCAACTCCTCGCTGCAGAGCGCGCGTCACGAGAACG
Source organism: Streptomyces sp. NPDC044044 (assembly GCF_056434405.1). Lineage (NCBI taxonomy): Bacteria > Bacillati > Actinomycetota > Actinomycetes > Kitasatosporales > Streptomycetaceae > Streptomyces > Streptomyces sp. NPDC044044. The sequence continues at coordinate 579,179 of NZ_JBWKFG010000004.1, forward strand.
GCAGCTACACCCTGGGCCTGCGCCAGGACGAGCAGGGCAAGGACTTCGAGCTCAGCTCCGAGGGCCTCATCCTGGCCACCGGCTACCAGTACGTCACGCCCGACTTCCTGGAGCCGGTGCGCGAGAGGATCCGCTGGGACGGCCGCGGCCGCTTCGAGGTCGCCCGCAACTACTCGATCGACACCACGGGCCGCGGCATCTTCCTGCAGAACGGCGCCGTGCACACCCACTCCCTGACCAGCCCCGACCTGGGCATGGGCCCGTACCGCAACGCGTACATCATCGGTGAGCTCCTCGGCTCCGAGTACTACCCCGTCGAGAAGTCCATCGCGTTCCAGGAGTTCGCCGTATGAGCAACACCGCAGACCTGACCCTGCGCCCCCTCGACCCCCTGAAGGACTCCGAGCTCCTGCACGGCTGGGTCACCCACCCCAAGGCCTCGTTCTGGATGATGCAGGACGCGACGCTGCCGGACGTCGAGCGCGAGTACATGGCGATCGCCGCCCACGAGCACCACGACGCGTTCATCGGCCTGCACCAAGGCGTCCCCGCCTTCCTGATGGAGCGCTACGACCCCCGGTACGTCGAGCTCGTCGGCCTCTACGAGCCGCAGCCCGGCGACGTGGGCATGCACTTCCTCACCGCGCCGTCCGACGTCCGCATCCCCGGCTTCACCCGTGACGTGATCACCAAGGTCATGGAGACGCTCTTCGCCGACCCGGCGACCGAGCGCGTGGTGGTCGAGCCCGACGTCGACAACACGGCCGTGCACGCCCTCAACGAAGCCGTCGGGTTCCGCACGGCCGAAGTCATCCAGAAGCCGGAGAAGAAAGCTCTGCTGAGCTTCTGCACCCGCGAACAGTTCGAAACAGCAGTACGCGAAAGGGAATCGGCGATATGACCCTGTCCGACGCCACGGCGCACCTCTCCCCCGAGCGCTGGGAGCAGGCCAACCGCCTCCTCATCCGCAAGGCCATCGCCGAGTTCGCCCACGAACGGCTGTTCACGCCGGAGCCACTGGGCGACGACAAATACGTCATCCGCAGCGACGACGCCCTGACCCGCTACCGCTTCACCGCCAAGCGGCTGCGGCTGGACCACTGGCAGGTCGACGCCGACTCGATCTCGCGGCACCGCGACGGCACCGAACTGCCGCTCAACGCCCTCGACTTCTTCATCGAGCTGCGCACGGCGCTGGGCCTGAGCGACGAGATCCTGCCGGTCTACCTGGAGGAGATCTCCTCCACGCTCTCGGGCACCTGCTACAAACTGACCAAGCCCGCGATCCCCTCCGCCGAGCTCTCCCGCTCCGGCTTCCAGGAGATCGAGACGGGCATGACCGAGGGCCACCCCTGCTTCGTCGCCAACAACGGCAGGCTCGGCTTCGGCGTGCACGAGTACCTCTCGTACGCCCCCGAGACCGCGAGCCCCGTACGTCTCGTGTGGCTTGCGGCCAGCAAGGAGCGCGCCGCGTTCACCGCGGGCGCCGGAATCGACTACGAGTCGTTCTTCCGGGCCGAGCTGGGCCAGGAGACCCTGGAGCGCTTCGACCGCAAACTCCGCGACCAGGGCCTGAACCCGGACGACTACCTCCTGATCCCGGCCCACCCCTGGCAGTGGTGGAACAAGCTGTCGGTGACCTTCGCGGCCGAGGTCGCCCAGCGGCACCTGGTCTGCCTGGGCGAGGGCGACGACGAGTACCTCGCCCAGCAGTCGATCCGTACGTTCTTCAACACGAGCGACCCGGCCAAGCACTACGTCAAAACGGCCCTCTCGGTCATCAACATGGGCTTCATGCGCGGACTTTCGGCCGCGTACATGGAGGCGACGCCGGCGATCAACAACTGGCTCGCGAACCTCATCGACACCGACGAGACCCTGAAGTCGACGGGCCTGACGATCATCCGTGAGCGCGCGGCCGTCGGCTATCGCCACCTGGAGTACGAGGCCGCCACCGACCGCTACTCCCCGTACCGCAAAATGCTCGCGGCCCTGTGGCGCGAGAGCCCCGTCCCGACCCTGGCCGAGGGCGAGCAGCTGGCCACGATGGCCTCGCTGCTGCACACCGACCTCGACGGCGCGTCCTTCGCGGGCGCCCTCATCGAGCGCTCCGGGCTCACCCCCGCCGAGTGGCTGCGTGGCTACCTGCACGCCTACCTGACGCCGCTGCTGCACAGCTTCTACATGTACGACCTCGTCTTCATGCCGCACGGCGAGAACGTCATCCTGGTCCTCAAGGACGGCGTCGTGCAGCGGGCGATCTTCAAGGACATCGCCGAGGAGATCGCGGTCATGGACCCGGACGCGGTGCTCCCGCCGACGGTGGAGCGGCTGCGGGTCGAGGTCCCCGACGACCAGAAGCTCCTGTCCATCTTCACGGACGTCTTCGACTGCTTCTTCCGCTTCCTGTCCGCGAACCTCGTCACCGAGGGCCTGGTGGACGAGGAGACGTTCTGGGGCGCCGTCGCCGAGTGCGTCACCGCCTACCAGGAGGCCACGCCCCAACTGGCCGACAAGTTCAAGCAGTTCGACATGTTCGCCCCCGAGTTCGCGCGCTCCTGCCTGAACAGGCTGCAGCTGCGGGACAACGAACAGATGGTGGACCTCGCCGATCCGGCGGGCGCGCTGCAGCTGGTCGGGACGCTGAAGAACCCGATCGCGTAGGGCCCACGAACCAGGTGGGGCCCGGGAGACGGTCCTCCCGGGCCCCACCTTCGTACGCGCTGCCCTGCTGACGGCCTACTTGCCGGGCCAGGGCACCTCGGGCGACTTGTAGTAGCCGATGCCCAACGCGTCCCAGCGCGGGCCCTGTTCGGCGAGACGCGTCTTGTACGTGTCCCAGTCGTGCGTCGACGCGGGCGACCAGCCGAGCTCGGCGATGCCGGGCAGCCGCGGGAACGCCATGTACTCGATGTGCGCGGAGGTCGAGAGCGTCTCCGACCACAGCGGCGCCTCGACACCCTGGATCGACTCCGCGGGCGCGCCCGCCAGATACGTCCCCGGGTCCCAGTCGTAGCTGCGCTGCACCGAGACGTAGCCCGCCCAGGAGAGGCCGAGCGGGGTGTCCTTGTCGTACTTCATGTCGAGGTAGGCGCGGTCCGCGGGCGAGAGGACCAGCTTGGTGCCCTTCTTCGCCGCGTTCACGACCTGCGCGCGCTCGGCGGCGCTGGTGGCGTCGTAGCCCCAGTACTGCGCCAGGGCGCCCTTGGCGGGCGTGCCGCCGGTCAGCTGGTGCCAGCCGATCGCGGTCTTGCCGTACTTGGCGACCACCGGCTGCACCTTGTCCATGAACGCCACATAGTCCTCGTGGCTGGTGGAGTGCGCCTCGTCGCCGCCGATGTGGATGTACTTGCCGGGCGTCATCGCGGCGATCTCACGGATGACGTCGTCCACGAAGTCGTACGTGATGTCCTTCTTCACGCACAGCGAGCTGAAGCCGACCTCGGTGCCGGTGTAGAGCGGGGGCGCGACGCCGTCGCAGTTCAGGTCGGCGTACGAGGCGAGCGCGGCGTTCGTGTGGCCCGGCATGTCGATCTCGGGAATGACTTCGAGCTGCCGCGATGCCGCGTACCGGACGATGTCCTTGTACTGGGCCTTCGTGTAATAGCCACCCTTGCCGCCGCCGACCTGCGTGGAGCCGCCGTACGTGGCGAGCTTGGGCCAGGAGTCGATGGCGATGCGCCAGCCCTGGTCGTCGCTCAGGTGCAGGTGCAGCTTGTTGACCTTGTAGAGCGACATCTGGTCGATGTAGCGCTTGACCTTGTCGACCGAGAAGAAGTGCCGCGACACGTCGAGCATGGCGCCACGGTGTTCATAGCGGGGCGAGTCCTTGATGGTGCCGCCCGCGACCAGCCAGGGGCCCTTCTGCTGGGACTTCTTCTCGGCGGCCGCGGGCAGTTGCTGCCGCAGCGTCTGGACGCCGTAGAAGAGTCCGGCGGCCTTGCGGGCCGTGATGGTGACGGAACCGCGCCTGGACTCCAGGCGGTAGCCCTCGCTCCCCAGGGAGATGGCCTTGGAGTCGAGCCGCAGCCGGATGCCGTCGCGGCCCTCGTCGTCGGTGACCTTCAAGGGGTAGCCGGTGGAGGGGCGCAGGACGCCCGCCAGATAGCTGCCGATCCTGTGCGCGTCGCGCGAGTCGTCGTCGACCCGGATGCGGGTCCTGGAATTGATCTCGTACGGGGATCCGCCCGGGTCGACGGACGCGGGGGCCGGGACGATCTGTCCGAGCGGGGTCGGGGTGGTGGCCGTGGCTGCCTCCTTGGCTCCGCCGTCGCCGCCCGGCACAGCGGCCACGGACGAGAATCCGGCCGCGGCCACAAGCAGCAACGAGCCGAACAGGCGGGTCGATCTGTGGTGCTGTCTCACGAGCGGGTCCCTTCGACGGGCCATCACTGTGGTGCATCTCAATCGAACGCTCACCATGGGACCCTCGCACCCCGTGGCGGGTCAAGGGTGTAGACCACTTCGGCCGCCCGCCGATGGAAGAATCGCCCCCATGGCGGAAATCATCCAGCGCGACGGAACCTGGACCTTCGACGGAGAGACGCTGCGGCTCGTGCCGGGACGCGACAAGAACGTGTCTCTGCTGCGCAGGTCGCTGGGGGAACTGGCCGTGCCGCTGGGCGCGTTGGCCGGGATCGCCTTCGAACAGGGCAAGAAGTCGGGGCGACTGAGGCTGCGGCTGCGGGACGGCGCGGATCCGTTGCTGCAGGCCGCAGGGGGCAAGCTCGGGGATGCCGCCGATCCCTACCAGCTGACGGTGGATTCGGACCGCTACGGGGTCGCGGAGTACGTCGTGGACGAGGTCCGCAACGCGCTCCTCATCGAACAGGTGCCTGCCGCGTCCTGCGACAGCTATCTGCTGCCCGGTCCCCCGGTGCCGCTCTCGGTGTCGGCGGGGGACGGCACGGCGAGCTTCGACGGCGAGCACATCCGCCTGGAGTGGAACTGGAAGACGGAGGAGGCGAAGTCGGCGGCAGGTACGCGGTCGCTGGCGCTCGCGGATGTGGCCGGGGTGGAGTGGCAGCCCGCCGTGGGCCTGGAGAACGGCTACCTCCGCTTCACCGTGCGGCACTCCCCCACCAAGGCCCCTCCGAAGTACGACCCGAACTCGGTCGAGCTGTGGGGCTTCAAGAAGGATCCGCTGATGGCGCTGGTGGCCGCTGCCGTGCAGGTGCGGTTGCCGCATCCCGCGGGGTCGGCCGCCGTGGAGTCCGCGGAGGCTCCGGCCGCGCTGCCGGCGGCTGCCGCGCCCGCGCCCGCCGAGGACGATCATGACGCCTTGCTGCGGCGGCTGCGGGAACTGGGGGAACTGCACCAGTCCGGAATACTCACCGATGAGGAGTTCACGGCCGCCAAGCAGGCCGTACTGAAGCGTCTCTAGGCCCTTCGGGGCCGGTTTTCGCCACGCCCCTGCCCGATTCCGGGCAGGATTGTTGCACTCAGAGGGCTGTTCCTCCAGGATCAACGAATGCACGACGACCTGGTGGACCACCTGACCCGCAGCACCCCGCTCCAGCGGGGCGAAGCTCTGCGGGTCATCCAGGACGTGCTCGCCTACTTCGACGAGACGACCGAGGAATTCGTCCGTCGCCGCCACCGCGAACTGCAAGGTCAGGGCCTGCTGAACGCGGCGATCTTCGAACAGATCTCGGCGGATCTCCATTACCGCGCGGTCGCGCCGCCCGAGCTCACCCTCCGGCAGCTGCGTCGCATCATCTACGGCTAGGACACCCTCTATGTGTGGAATCGTCGGTTATATCGGCAAGCGTGACGTGGCCCCCCTGCTCCTCGAAGGCCTTCAGCGCCTGGAGTACCGCGGCTACGACTCCGCGGGCGTCGTCATCACCAGCCCCAAGGCCGCGGGCCTGAAGATGGTCAAGGCGAAGGGCCGCGTCCGCGACCTGGAGGCCAAGGTGCCCGCCCGCTTCAAGGGCACCACCGGCATCGCCCACACCCGCTGGGCCACGCACGGCGCCCCGTCCGACGAGAACGCGCACCCGCACATGTCGGGCGACGACAAGGTCGCCGTCGTCCACAACGGCATCATCGACAACGCGTCCGAGCTGCGCGCCAAGCTCACCGCCGACGGCGTCGAGTTCCTCTCCGAGACGGACACCGAGGTCCTCACCCACCTCATCGCCCGCGCCCAGGCGGACAAGCTGGAGGACAAGGTCCGCGAGGCCCTGCGCCACGTCGAGGGCACGTACGGCATCGCCGTCCTGCACGCCGACTTCAACGACCGCATCGTCGTCGCCCGCAACGGCTCCCCCGTCGTCCTCGGCATCGGCGAGAAGGAGATGTTCGTCGCCTCGGACGTCGCCGCGCTCGTCTCGCACACCCGCCAGGTCGTCACCCTCGACGACGGCGAGATGGCCACCATCAAGGCCGACGACTACCGCACGTACACGACCGAGGGCTCCCGCACGACCGCCTCGCCGACCACCGTGGAGTGGGAGGCCGAGTCGTACGACATGGGCGGCCACGACACGTACATGCACAAGGAGATCTTCGAGCAGCCCGACGCCGTGGACCGCGTCCTGCGCGGCCGCATCGACGACCGCTTCTCCACCGTGCACCTGGGCGGCCTGAACCTCGACGCGCACGACGCCCGCAAGGTGCGCCGCGTCAAGATCCTCGGCTGCGGCACCTCGTACCACGCGGGCATGATCGGCGCCCAGATGATCGAGGAGCTGGCCCGCATCCCCGCGGACGCGGAGCCGGCGTCCGAGTTCCGCTACCGCAACCCGGTCGTGGACCCCGACACCCTCTACATCGCCGTCTCCCAGTCCGGCGAGACCTACGACGTCCTGGCCGCCGTCCAGGAGCTCAAGCGCAAGGGCGCCCGCGTCCTGGGCGTCGTGAACGTCGTCGGCTCCGCCATCGCCCGTGAGGCGGACGCGGGCGTGTACGTCCACGCGGGCCCCGAGGTCTGCGTCGTGTCGACCAAGTGCTTCACGAACACCACGGTCGCCTTCGGCCTGCTCGCCCTACACCTGGGCCGCATCCGTGACCTGTCGGTCTCCGACGGCAAGCGGATCATCGAGGGCCTGCGCAAGCTGCCCGGCCAGATCTCGGAGATCCTCAAGCAGGAGGACGAGATCAAGAAGATCGCCAGGGACTACGCGGAGGCCCGCTCGATGCTCTTCATCGGGCGCGTGCGCGGCTACCCCGTGGCCCGCGAGGCCTCCCTGAAGCTCAAGGAGGTCTCGTACATCCACGCCGAGGCCTACCCCGCCTCCGAGCTCAAGCACGGCCCGCTCGCGCTCATCGAGCCCGCGCTTCCGACGGTCGCGATCGTCCCGGACGACGACCTCCTGGAGAAGAACCGCGCCGCCCTGGAGGAGATCAAGGCCCGCAGCGGCAAGATCCTCGCGGTCGCGCACCAGGAGCAGGAAAAGGCCGACCAGACCATCCTGGTCCCGAAGAACGAGAACGAGCTGGACCCGATCCTGATGGGCATCCCGCTCCAACTCCTCGCCTACCACACGGCGTTGGCCCTGGGCCGCGACATCGACAAGCCCCGCAACCTGGCCAAGTCGGTCACCGTCGAGTAGGCACTGCGCACCACAGAAGTGAACGACCCTCCGCGCGTGCCACCAAGCGCGCGGAGAGTCGTTCTTCAGGGGCCGGGGGCGCCCATTCCCCCGACCCGCGCCTGCCTCAGCCGGTGGCCGTCACTCCCCGGCCGGCAGGGCGCCCGGGGAGGGCCGTGGGCCAGTGGGCCAGGGCTGCCGTCGCCGCGTACCAGGCGAGCAGGCCCGCGACCGCGGCGAACCAGCCGCCCGCCTTCGCGAGCCCGGCGCTGTCACCGAACAGCGCGACGGCGATCAGGACGAGGGACACGAAGAGCAGTCCGTACGTCCCCCGCGCGAGCGCGCTGCCGCCGGACGCCCCCAGGGCGAGGCTGAGCGTGACGAGCGCGAACAGGAGCAGGAAGAGACCCGCCGCGTTGGCCGAGACCTGCGCATCGGCCGAGACACCCCAGGTGAACCAGAGCGCGCCGAGCGCGGTGAACGCCGTGCCGGTGAACGCGTCGCTGTCGCGGAACGCGAAGAGACCGGCGACGAACAGGGCGACGCCTCCCAGATACGTCGCGAGGGTGGCGGCATCCGCCGCCGTCACTCCGTCGATCACTTCGGTGTGACCGATCCCGAAGGCCAACAGCGTGAGCCCCAGGGCGAGATGGCCGAGAGTCGAGGTGGTGCTTCCCGCAGAGACTCCATTGTCCACGGCGGGCTCCCTTCATGTGCGGTGTGCAGTTGTTGTGCCACCAGTACGTACCCTTCACAAGGGCACAAACCACCTCTACGCACGAGTAGATTTATCTACACGGGAAGGAAGTTGACCCCGGAACGCCCTCATCCCACCTGGGACGAAGGGACGTTACGGAATGACGACGACGGGGCGTTGCGCACGGCGCGCGAGCCGGCCCGCGACCGAGCCGAAGATGCGCCCCACAATCCCGTGCGTCGATCCGACGACGATCGCGTCCGCCGAGTACTCCCGGCCGACCTCTTCGAGTTCGTGGCAGATGTCGCCGCCGCGCTCGACGAGGATCCAGGGCACCTCGGCCAGATAGTCCGCACAGGCAAGCTCGAGCCCGAGCACTTCCGTGCGGTGGTCCGGCACGTCGACGAAGACCGGCGGCTCGCAGCCCGCCCACACCGTGGTGGGGAGTCTGTTCGCGACGTGCACGATGATCAGGCCGGAGCCCGAGCGATGGGCCATCCCGATCGCGTACGAGAGAGCCCGCTCACTTGAGGTCGAGCCGTCGAAACCGACGACGACCCCGTGCCGGAAGGCCGGATCGCAGGAATGGCGTGGTTCTTCCGCCGCCTGGGGGGTCGCCGTGGGATCGGCGACCTGCCGCTTGCGGTCCGCTGGTTCGGAGAATTCGTGACCGGCCATGGGTGTCTCGGCGAAGGAGTCCTCTGTGGGAGGGTCGACTTTGTTCGGGTCGTACGGCGCAGTATGGAGCAGAACGGACAGGATCGGGCAGGGGCGAGAAGGAGCGGCGACCACCGGAGCTGTGTCCGGGAATCATCTTCCCAACCCCATACCCCCAAGGGTACGGCGACACTCCTCTCCTGCCCAGAGCTTGTTACCGGCCCTGCGGGAGCCTCACGGCGTTCACCGGAGCATGCATGAGCAGCGCCCGTATGGCAATGGTTGCTGCCCCGTACAGGCGGTTTGGGCACCCACCCGCGTGGGCTGTGATCGGCCACAAGGTTCACGCCAGTGACCGGCCGAGCGACCACGCGTTGAACTTCGGTACGCCACCGCCACAGGGAGCCCGCCGTGCCTGGACCGCCGTCCGTGTCCTCACAAGTCACGACGTCCTCACGAGTCACGACGCAGAGCCGCCGACGCCCACCGGAGGGGGCGCACGAGCGCCCGCGCGGCGGTGTCCCCGCGCCACGCGCCGAGGAGATGCCGCCCGCCCCCGCCCAGGAATCGGCGAGCGATGTCGTCCGGTGGGCCGCGTTCAGCTGTGTCCTGGTTCCCGTCGTCCTCGTGGGGTACGGGACATCGCTGGCCGGAGCCGCGGGGTCGGCCCTCGGACTCGTGGCCGTGACAGGGGTGTGCCGACTGCTTCTGCGGCAGTCCGAGCGGGGCGCGGCGCGGCTGGTCGAGGAGCAGAGCCGCGAGCGCCGCGGGCGGCACGGAAGGGCGGGCGCGGGGGCGCACCGGGGCGGTCGGCATGCTGGTGGGTCGGCGCCGGAGGACTGACCGATTCGCGCGCACTCACCCGTAGCTTTTCAGCCAACTTCCTATGGCCATGCATTCCTTGGCCGAAGGGGTACTCAACCCCGGTCCCACCAGGGCTGAAAGGCATGCGGAAGCCGCCTGAACCCTACGGGGACCGGCCACGGAGCTGAGGCGCACTTCCCAGCAACGCCCGTGAGTGCAACGCTTCGTGATCGACTGCTTCACGCCAAGTTGCCATGTCGACATAGTGCCGGGTCCTTAACTGGTCACCCCGGCAGCACGGGACGCAGTAGATTCGATCATGACTGTATTACGGCGGGGGACTGGTGGAGGACCGAGGGGAAACGTGCAGGAGCGACAGGTCCGACAGGAACGCCAAGAGCGCCGGGAACGCAGGGACCGCAGAAAACGCAGAGAAAACAGAGCTGGCCAAGCACAGGGAGCCGCGACGACCGAGGGGGGCTTAGCGCCATGAGCCACGACTCCACTGCCGTGCAAGAAGCCGCGTCGCGGAAGCTTTCCGGACGCCGCCGCAGGGAGATTGTCGCGGTGCTGCTGTTCAGCGGTGGCCCCATCTTCGAGAGTTCCATACCGCTCTCCGTGTTCGGGATCGATCGGCAGGACGCCGGGGTCCCCCGTTACCGGTTGCTGGTGTGCGCCGGTGAAGATGGTCCGCTGCGTACGACCGGGGGGCTCGAACTCACCGCGCCACATGGCCTGGAGGCCATAGGGCGTGCGGGCACCGTCGTGGTGCCGGCCTGGCGGTCGATCACATCACCGCCGCCGCCGGAGGCGCTCGACGCGCTGCGCCGCGCGCACGAAGAGGGTGCCCGCATCGTGGGCCTGTGCACCGGGGCCTTCGTGCTCGCGGCAGCCGGCCTGCTCGACGGCAGGCCCGCGACCACACACTGGATGTACGCACCGACGCTGGCCAAGCGGTATCCGTCCGTCCATGTGGACCCGCGTGAGCTCTTCGTCGACGACGGGGACGTGCTCACGAGCGCGGGGACCGCGGCCGGAATTGATCTGTGCCTGCACATCGTGCGCACCGACCACGGCAACGAGGCGGCGGGCGCGCTCGCCCGCAGGCTCGTCGTGCCTCCGCGCAGGGCGGGCGGCCAGGAGCGCTATCTCGACAGGTCTTTACCAGAGGAGATCGGCGCCGACCCGCTCGCCGAGGTCGTCGCCTGGGCGCTGGAACATCTCCACGAGCAGTTCGACGTGGAGACCCTGGCCGCGCGCGCCTACATGAGCAGGCGGACCTTCGACCGCAGGTTCCGCTCGCTCACCGGGAGCGCTCCCCTGCAGTGGCTGATCACTCAGCGCGTACTGCAGGCACAGCGGCTGCTCGAGACCTCCGACTACTCCGTCGACGAGGTCGCGGGCCGCTGCGGCTTCCGCTCGCCCGTGGCCCTGCGCGGCCACTTCCGCCGCCAGCTGGGCTCATCGCCCGCTGCCTACCGGGCCGCTTACCGCGCCCGCAGGCCGCAGGGGGGTGAGCGGGCCTTGCTGGAATCCCCGGCGCCCGTTCCCAGCACGGCGACGGTGAACACGGAGAGCGGCCCTGTTCCGTCCCAGACACGGCGTACGGCTGCCGCGAGCGCCTTCGGCCCGTCGGCGTCGCTGTCCGCGGATCCGGGAAAGCCGAGCTCGGATGTGTACGCGCCAGGCCGTCCGCCACTGCCCGGCCAGAGGAGTGCGCCGTAGGGTAAGACGCATGAACGATCGCATGGTGTGGATCGACTGCGAGATGACCGGGCTCTCGCTGACGGATGACGCACTTATCGAGGTGGCCGCACTGGTCACCGACTCGGAACTGAACGTGCTCGGCGAAGGTGTGGACATCGTGATCCGCCCGCCGGACGCGGCGCTGGAGACCATGCCCGAGGTGGTGCGCAAAATGCACACCACCTCGGGGCTCCTCGACGAACTGGCCTCGGGCACGACGCTGGCCGACGCCGAGGAGCAGGTCCTGGCGTACGTACGTGAGCACGTCAAGGAGCCGCGCAAGGCTCCGCTCTGCGGGAACTCGGTCGGCACCGACCGCGGCTTCCTGCTGCGCGACATGCGGACCCTGGAGGAGTTTCTCCACTACCGCATCGTCGACGTCTCCTCCATCAAGGAACTCGCCCGGCGGTGGTACCCCCGGGCGTACTTCAACAGCCCGGACAAGAACGGCAACCACCGGGCGCTTGCCGACATCCGCGAGTCCATCGCCGAGCTGCGCTACTACCGCGAGGCGGTCTTCGTGCCGCAGCCCGGACCGGACTCGGACACCGCGAAAACCATCGCGGCCAAGTACGTGCTGCCCGCGGATTAGCCTCCGCGGAACCCCTCTGTACGGGGTCCGGGCCGCATCTCCCGGGGGGCGACCCCCGGACCCCCAGCCGCAGACAGCCGTACGGAAGCCGACAGCACTCCGGGGCTCAGCCGCACGGGAATCCGTGTGACGTCCACCCCGACAGCCACCCCTCGTACGGGGTCCGGAAAACGCGTGCGCGAGCACCCCTTCGGACCCTGTACACTTTTTCTCGGCCGGTCGGAAGAAAGAAAAACGACCGGACATGGTGGGTGTAGCTCAGTTGGTAGAGCACCTGGTTGTGGTCCAGGTGGCCGCGGGTTCAAGTCCCGTCACTCACCCTGAAGAAAGGGCCCCGGTTCTCAGGAACCGGGGCCCTTTCGCATGCCGCCCCGCATTCACAAGATGGCGCCGTGTCCGGTCCGCGCGGGGCGTGGATCACACGGGGCGCGAAAGCCGCCCCCGCGTCCGCCGCGCGCACACCCTTCCCACTCCCGCGAGGTCCGTGCAGAGTGCGTGTGGCGCTTCGTGCGGCCCGTGTCGGTACGGGACGCCGGGGCGCAAGGGCCGTCGGTTGCCTCCCGCGTCGGCGGCCCGCACAAGCCTCAGGACGACGCCCGCTCCACCAGTTCCGTCGGCAGCACCAGTTGACGGTGTTCCAGGCGCCGGGCGGATGCCGGGCGGTCGTCCGCGATCTCGGCGAGCAGGAGATCGATCATCGCCCGGCCCATCTCCTCGATCGGCTGGCGCACGCTCGTCAGCGGCGGGTCCATGTGGCGGGCGATGGCCGAGTCGTCGAAGCCGACGAGGGCCACGTCGTCGGGTATCCGGCGCCCTGCCTCCCGGAGGACCTGGCGCGCGCCCGCGGCCATCACGTCCGAGCCCGCGAACACCGCGTCGATGCCGGGGCGGGCCTCCAGGAGCTCCGCCATCGCCCGGCGGCCGCCCTCTTCGGTGAAGTCGCCGGGTGCGATCAGGCGCTCGTCCACGGGACGGCCGGCGTCCGACAGTGCGGCGCGGTAGCCGTCCAGGCGGCGCTGGGCGCCGTAGACGTCCAGGCGGCCGGTGATGGTGGCTATGGACGTGCGGCCGCGCGCCAGGAGGTGCTCCACCGCCGAGTGCGCGCCCGCGAAGTTGTCGGAGTCCACCGAGGGCAGCGCCTCGTCGGCCGAGCGGCGGCCGCTGATCACCGCGGGGATCTCCAGCTGGGCGAGGAGGTCCGGCAGCGGGTCGTCGGCGTGGACGGAGACCAGCAGGACGCCGTCGACGCGGTGGGCCGCCAGATACTGGGCCAGGCGCTGACGCCTGCGGTCGTTCCCGGCGAAGATCAGCAGGAGCTGCATCTCCGTCTCGCCGAGCTCCGCCCCGACCCCGCGCAGGACGTCGGAGAAGTACGGCTCGGCGAAGAAACGGGTCTCGGGCTCGGGCACGACCAGGGCGATGGCGTCCGTGCGGTTGGCGGCGAGGGCACGGGCCGCCGTGTTCGGGACGTAACCGAGCTCCGCGACGGCGGCCTCGACGGCCGTCCTGGTCGCCTCGCTCACCCGCGGCGAGCCGTTGATCACCCGGGAGACCGTCCCGCGGCCCACCCCTGCCCTTGCGGCGACCTCCTCCAGGGTCGGTCGCCCGCCACTGCGGCCGCGCGCACCGTGAGCTGCCATTGTCCGCCTCCCGTCGCACTTCCCCCGGCGAGGAATGTAGAGGAATGTAACAGCCTGATCATCACCGGGCGGCTGGGCCGAACGCGCGAGCACCCTCACCGCGACCCGAGTGTCGGCCCGAGTAACAGCCCGATAACTGAAGACATATCTCTATGTCCGGTCCCTTGACACCCCCGCCCCCAGCCACGACTCTTCAACTCATCACTTGTGGGAGCGCTCCCACACTACCTGACACGTACACAACCCGCACGTTCCCCGCCCGAGCCGAAGAGTCAAACAACGGGGCAAGAAGCGCAGTTGGCCGGGGGGTCGGCACGTCAGGCAACAGGAGGACGCAATGAGCACGAGTTCCCGCCGACCACACCGTCTGGTGGCTTTCGCGGCCGTGACCGCGCTGGCCACGAGCCTGCTGGCCGGTTGTTCCAGCGACGACGACAGCGGCTCGGAGGGCAGTGACGGCAAGGTCACGCTCAATGTGGGCACGTTCGGCGTGCTGGGCCTGAAGCAGGCAGGTCTCTACGCCGAGTACGAGAAGTCGCACCCGAACATCAAGATCAAAGAGAACGTCATCGAGCGGAACGACGCCTACTACCCCAAGCTCCTGACCCAGCTCCAGTCGGGCGCCGGTGTCAACGACGTCGCGGCCATAGAGGTCAGCAACATCACCGAGGTCGTGCAGACCCAGGGCGCCAAGTTCGAGGACCTGAGCAAGGCGAAGGGCGTGGACAAGGCCACGTATCTCGACTGGAAGTGGAAGCAGGCCACGACCGAGGACGGCAAGACGGTCGGCCTCGGCGTCGACATCGGCCCGACGGCGCTCTGTTACCGCAAGGACCTCTTCAAGAAGGCCGGTCTTCCCACCGACCGCGAGGAGCTCGCCAAGGAGTGGGCGGGCGACTGGGACAAGTACGTCGCGCTCGGCGAGAAGTACATGAAGAAGGCCCCCGGCGAGACCAAGTTCGTCGACTCCGCCTCCAGTGTCTACAACGCCGTCTTCGCCGGTGCGAAAGAGCGGTACTACGACAAGGGCGGCAAGGAGATCTACGAGGACAGCCAGGGCCGCAAGGACGCCTGGGACGCGGCGATGAAGGTCGCCGAGGGCGACATGTCCTCCAAGCTCAAGCAGTTCGACCCGACGTGGGACCAGGGCTTCGCCAACGCCAAGTTCGCCACCGTGGCCTGCCCCGCGTGGATGGCCGGCTACATCCAGGAGAAGACCGGCGCGAGCGGCAAGGGCCAGTGGGACATGGCCAAGGCGCCCACGGACGGCAACTGGGGCGGAACGTTCCTCGGCGTGCCGAGCGCGGGCAAGCACAAGAAGGAGGCGACCGAGCTCGCCGTCTGGCTGACCCAGCCCGAGCAGCTCGCGAAGGTCTTCGCCAAGCAGGCCAGCTTCCCGTCCACCCCGTCGGCGTACGACACGCTGAAGCCCTCGCCCGCCACCAAGGCGTACTTCAACGACGCGCCCATCACGGAGATCTTCGCCGACATCGCGGAGAACACCCCGGCCGCCGTCTACGGCGTCAAGGACGCCCAGATCGGCCAGTCCATCACGGACATCGGTGTCCTCCAGGTGGAGCAACAGGGCAAGTCTCCGGCGCAGGGCTGGAAGGCGGCGCAGGAGGAGATCAAGGATGTTCTGGGACAGTGACGCGCATGTCCGAGACCGCTGAGTACGCCGAGACCGCGTCCCCCGGTGAGGGGGACGCGGCCCCGGCCGCGTCCGGGAGCCGCAAGGCCTCCCCCACGTCCTCGTGGCGCAGCCGCCTGTACCGCTGGGACATAAAGGCGTCGCCGTACGTCTTCGTCGCCCCGTTCTTCCTCTTCTTCGGCGCCTTCGGCCTGTTCCCGCTGCTCTACACCGGCTGGGCATCACTGCACCGTCTGGAGCTGACCAACCTCGACGACAGCACCTGGCTCGGCCTGGAGAACTACACCAACCTGCTGCAGAGCGACTACTTCTGGAACGCGCTCGGCAACACCTTCACCATCGGCATCATCTCCACCGTCCCCCAGCTCGCCGTCGCGCTCGGCATCGCGCATCTGCTCAACTACAAACTGCGCGGCTCCACCCTGTGGCGTGTGGCCATGCTCGCTCCGTACGCCACGTCGGTGGCCAGCGCCTCGCTGGTCTTCACGCTGCTGTTCGCCTGGGACGGCGGCATGGTCAACTGGGTGATCGGATCCGTCGGCATCGATCCCGTCAACTGGCGTGAATCGTCGTGGGGTTCGCAGTTCGCGGTGTCGTCGATCGTCATCTGGCGGTGGACCGGCTACAACGCGCTGATCTATCTGGCGGCGATGCAGGCCGTGCCGCACGACCTGTACGAGTCGGCCTCGCTCGACGGCGCCTCGCGCTGGCAGCAGTTCCGGCACGTGACGATCCCGATGCTGCGGCCGACGATCCTGTTCACGGTCGTCGTCTCGACCATCGGGGCGACCCAACTCTTCGGTGAGCCGCTGCTGTTCGGCGGCACGGCCGGGTCCAAGGGCGGCGCGGACCACCAGTTCCAGACGCTGGGTCTCTATCTGTACGACCAGGGCTGGATCAACGGCCATCTGGGGCGCGCCTCGGCCGTCGCCTGGCTGATGCTCGTGATCCTGCTGCTCATCGCCGCGGTCAATCTGCTGATCGCCCGACGTCTGAGGAAGGCCCAATGAAGTCCGGCACCATGGCCCCCGAGGACCGGCGTCCCGTGGCCCCCAAGGCCGGGCGTCCCCTGGGTCCGAAGGCCGGCCGCACGATGCACGCGGGGCCCGTGACCTACGTCGTCCTGGCGCTGTTCACGGCCGTCTCGCTCGCGCCGCTGATCTGGACGGCGATCGCGGCCTCGCGCACGAGCGGGCGGCTCGCCCAGACCCCGCCGCCGCTGTGGTTCGGCGGGAATCTGTTCAAGAACCTGGAGCGGGCCTGGACCGAGGCGAGCCTGGGCGACGCGATGCTCAACACCACGATCGTGGCGGGCAGCATCACGATCGGCACCGTCCTGTTCTCCACGATCGCCGGATTCGCCTTCGCCAAGCTGAAGTTCAGGTTCAGCGGACTGCTGCTCCTGCTGACGATCGGCACGATGATGGTGCCGCCGCAGCTCAGCGTCGTACCGCTCTATCTGTGGATCGCGGACCTGCAGTGGACCAACCAGCTCCAGGCGGTGATCCTGCCGACGTTCGTGAGCGCCTTCGGGGTGTTCTTCATGCGGCAGTACCTCCTTCAGGCGCTGCCCGGCGAGCTCATCGAGGCGGCCCGGATGGACGGGGCCAGCAGCCTGCGGATCATCTGGCACGTGGTGTTCCCGGCGGCGCGGCCCGCGATGGCGGTCCTCGGCCTCCTTACGTTCGTCATGGCCTGGAACGACTTCCTCTGGCCGATCATCGCGCTGAACCAGTCGAACCCCACCGTGCAGGTGGCGCTCAACTCGCTCGGCACGGGCTACATCCCGGACAGAGCGGTGATCATGGCGGGCGCCCTGCTCGGCACGCTGCCGCTGCTCCTGGCGTTCATCCTCTTCGGCAAGCAGATCGTGAGCGGCATCATGCAGGGCGCGGTCAAGGGCTGAGTCCCTCTCCGCCTGCCTCAGCTCGCATCTCCCTCCCGCCAGGGCCGAGTCGCCGCCACCTCGGCCCTGGCCACCAGCCCGCTCTTCCTTGTCCTCTTCCCCCCTTCCATGGGAGCGCTTCCATGCCTGAATCCCTCACCTTTCCGGCCGACTTCCTCTGGGGCGCGGCCACGTCGGCGTACCAGATCGAGGGCGCCGTACGCGAAGACGGCCGCACCCCCTCCATCTGGGACACCTTCAGCCACACGCCCGGCAGGACGGCCGACGGCGACACCGGTGACGTGGCCGTCGAGCACTACCACCGCTACCGCGACGACGTGGCGCTCATGGCGGACCTCGGTCTGAACGCCTACCGGTTCTCCGTCTCCTGGTCGCGGGTGCAGCCCACCGGGCGCGGCCCCGCCGTCCAGCGCGGACTCGACTTCTACCGGCGGCTCGTCGACGAGCTGCTCGGCAAGGGCATCAAGCCCGCCCTGACGCTCTACCACTGGGATCTGCCGCAGGAGTTGGAGGACGCGGGCGGCTGGCCGGCGCGGGAGACCGCCTACCGGTTCGCCGAGTACGCGGGCTTCGTCGCCGAGGCGCTCGGGGACCGCGTCGAGTCGTGGATCACGCTCAACGAACCCTGGTGCAGCGCCTTTCTGGGCTACGGATCCGGCGTGCACGCCCCCGGCCGCACCGACCCGGCGGCCGCACTGCAGGCCGCGCACCACCTCAACCTCGCGCACGGCCTGGGCGCGCAGGCGCTGCGCGCGGCCCTGCCCGCCCGCGCCCGGGTCGCGGTGAGCCTCAACTCCTCGGTGGTCAGGGCGGTTTCGGAGAGCCCCGCGGACCTGGACGCCCGCCGCCGCATCGACAACCTCGCCAACGGCGTCTTCCACGGCCCGATGCTGCACGGCGCCTATCCCGCGGACCTGCTCACCGACACGGCCCGGGTCACCGACTGGTCCTTCGTGCACGACGGCGACCTGGCCGCCGCCCACCAGCCGCTGGACGCGCTCGGCCTGAACTACTACACGCCCGCGCTGGTCTCGGCCGCGCACGACGACCCGGGCAGCCCGCGCGCCGACGGGCACGGCGCGAGCGAGCACTCCCCGTGGCCGGGCTCCGACGACGTGGCCTTCCACCAGACGCCGGGCGACCGGACCGAGATGGGCTGGACCATCGACCCGACGGGGCTGCACGAGCTGATCATGCGCTACACACGGGAGGCACCGGGCCTTCCGCTGTACGTCACCGAGAACGGCGCGGCCTACGACGACAAGCCGGACGCGGAAGGCCGCGTCCACGACCCGGAGCGCATCGCCTACCTCCACGGCCACCTGGCCGCCGTGCGCCGGGCCATCACGGACGGCGCCGACGTCCGCGGCTACTACCTCTGGTCCCTGATGGACAACTTCGAATGGTCGTACGGCTACGGGAAGCGCTTCGGCGCGGTGTACGTCGACTACGAGACGCAGGCCCGCGTCCCGAAGTCCAGCGCCCACTGGTACGCGGCGGTCGCGGCCGCCGGTGAGCTGCCGCTGGAGGGCGCCGTGGGCTGACCCCGCGGGCACCAGGCGGAACGGGCCAGGAGCCGAGTGGCACCCCGTCACTCGGCTCCTTAGGTTTCCCGTATGCCACATTTCGCCATAGATCAGGCACGGTGAGCGCCGGTGGGCGTACTCCGTGATCACCCCGAGTTCGCGCTGTTCATCTGCCTCGCCCTGGGCTACCTCGTGGGCAAGGTGCGCGTCGGCCCCATCACCCTGGGCGGCATCTGCGGCACGCTGATCGTCTCCCTGCTGCTCGGCGCCTGGGCCAAGGTCGTCGTCTCCGACGACGTCAAGACGATCTTCTTCGCGCTCTTCATCTTCGCCCTCGGCTATCTCGCGGGCCCCCAGTTCTTCTCCAATCTCAACCGCGAGAGCCTGCGCTTCTTCGCGCTCTGCGGGATCGAGCTCGTCTGCGTCCTGGGCATCGCGCTCGGCCTCGCCAAGGCCTTCGACCTGGACGTCGGCACCGCGTCGGGCATCCTGGCCGGCGCGGCCACCGAGTCGGCCGTCGTCGGTACGGCGACCGAGGCCATCGGCAAGCTCGACGGGCTCACCCCGGACCAGATCACCCAGTACCAGGGGCACGTCGCCACCGCGTACACGGTCTGCTACCTCTTCGGCCTGATCACCATCGTGCTCTACACCAGCCAGATCATGCCGATGATGCTGCGCATCAACCTGCGGGACGCCTCGCGCGAGCTGTGGGAGAAGATGCGCGGCGCGGGCGGCGGCCTGGAGTCCGACGAGCGCCAGGCGCTGCCGGGCATGGTCGGCCGCACCTATCTGGTGACCACGGGCGACGGCAGGACCGTCGGCGACCTGGAGTCCGAGCTCGACGGCCGGGTCACCGTCGAGGCCGTCAAGCGCGGCAGCAAGCAGCTCACGCCCGCGCCCGGTCTCGCGCTCACCCTCTCCGACCTGGTCCTTGTGGTCGGCCGACGCGCCAACGTCATCGAGTCCGGGCACCTCATCGGCCCCGAGACCCCCGGCATCCCCGGCGTCGACACCCCCCTTGCCACCGCCCAGGTCGCCGTCACCGAGAAGTCGTCGGACGGCCTGAGCGTGGACGAGCTGCAGCGCGCCCATCCCGAGTTCATCAAGGACGGCGTGTACGTCACCGACGTACTGCGCGGTGATCAGCATCTGCCCGCGGCCGGCCACACCACCGTGCGCCGCGGTGACGTGCTCACCCTGGTGGGCGCGCGCTCCGGCCTGAACAAGCTGGTCGCCAGGATCGGCGCCGTCGTCAAGAACGACGCCACCGACTTCATCTATCTGGGCCTCGGCATCGCGGCGGGCTCCCTGCTCGGCCAGGTCGTCGTGCACTTCGGCGACGTGCCCATGTCGCTCGGCACGGGCGGCGGCTGTCTGATCTCCGGGCTGCTCTTCGGCTGGTTCCGCTCCCGCAAGCAGACCTTCGGGGCGTTCCCGCCGCAGGCCGCCAACACCCTCAAGGACATGGGCCTGGCGATCTTCATCGCCTGTACGGGGCTCGTCTCGGGGCCGCAGGCCTGGCCGCTGCTCAAGGAGTACGGGGCGCTGCTCCCGTTCGCCGGGATCGCGATGGTCCTCGTACCCGCGACGATCTCGCTCGTCGTCGGCCGCAAGCTCCTGAAGATCGAGAAACCACTCCTGATCGGAGCCATCGCGGGCCAGCAATGCTCGACCCCGGCGATCACCTCCGTCACCCAGGTGGCCCAGAGCTCGGTCCCGCTGCTCGGCTACACGATCACCTACGCCCTCTCGAACTTCCTGCTCCCCCTGACCGGGCCGATCCTCGTCGGCGTACTCGGCTCCTGAGACGGCGCACCCGGAGGGTAGAAAATGATCGACTTCCTCAACCGGAACATCTTCCAGCCCCATCCCGAGCTGCTCGTCTTCATCACCGTGGCCGTCGGCTTCCTCTTCGGGAAGCTGCGCTACAAGGCCATCGGGCTCGGCGCGGTCACCGGCTGTCTCATCGCGGGTCTGCTGCTCGGGGCGCAGTTCAAGGTGGAGATCGACGGGACGGTGAAGAACCTCTTCTTCACGATGTTCCTCTTCGCCCTCGGCTACAAGGTCGGCCCGCAGTTCTTCCGGGGCCTGAAGAAGGACGGCCTTCCGCAGGTCCTCAACGCGGTCGTGGTCTGTGTGACCGGCTTGCTCGTCTGCTGGGGCTTCGCCGCGATGCTCGGCTACGGCCCCGGGCTCTCGGCGGGGCTGCTCGGCGGGGCGCTCACCCAGTCCGCCGTCATCGGTGTCGCGGGCGACGCGATCTCCAATCTGCCGGGCCTCAGCTCCGCGCAGGTCAAGAGCGAGTCGAACCTCGTCGCCATCGGGTACGCGGTGACCTACCCCCTGGGCACGATCCTCTGCGCGATGCTGCTCGCCAACGTCCTGCCCAAGCTCTACCGACGCGACCTTGCCGCCGAATCGGCCGCCCTGGCCAAGGAGCTGGACGCCCCCGGCGACAACCCCGACCTGGCCGATGGCTACTACGAGGTCGTCCTGCGCGCCTACACCCTCCAGCGCCCCGACCTCGCGGGACGCACCATCGAGGACTTCGAGAACCAGCAGCGCGAGCTGGGCCGCCGGGTCTACATCACCCGCGTACGCAGGGAAGGGAACATCCTCGACCACGACCAGCGGACGACCCTGCGCGAAGGGGACGTCGTCGCGCTGAGCGCGCTGCGCGGCTCGCTCGTCGATTTCGATCCCCGTACGCACATCGGCTCCGAGACCGACGACGTCGAACTCCTCGGCTACCAGACCGAGTCACTGCACGTCGTCGCCTCCGAGAAGGCCCAACTCGGCAAGAGCATCGGCGACTTGCGCCGTGAGCCGTTCATGGTCGGTGTGTACGTGGCCAAGCTGTACCGCTCGGGCGCCGAGTTCCCCTACCGCCTCTCCACGAAGCTGGAGCGCGGCGACACCCTGATCCTCACCGGACCCAAGCGCCTGGTGGACCCGGCGGGCAAGGAACTCGGCAAGCCCGTGCCGACATCCTTCGCCACCGACATGCTCTGGGTGGGCCTCGGCATCTTCCTCGGCGGCTGCATCGGCATCCCCGCGCTGACCGCGGGCGGCGTGCCGATCTCGCTCTCCACGTCCGGCGGCGCGCTCATCATGGGCCTGGTCTTCGGATGGATCCGCGGCAAGTACCCGACGTACGGGAACGTGCCGCCGGGCGCCCAGTGGTTCATGGACACCCTCGGGCTCTGCCTCTTCGTCGCGGTCGTCGGCATCAATGCCGGGCCGAGCTTCACCTCGGGCCTGTCGACGGCGGGCTGGGGCCTGCTCCTGTTCGGCGCGATCGCCACGCTCATCCCGCTGATCGTCGGTTTCCTCTTCGGGCACTACGTCCAGAAGATCCGCTTCCCGATCCTGATGGGAGTGCTCGCGGGCGGCCAGACGACCACCGCGGCGATCGGCGCGATCAACGAAACGTCCAGGTCCCAGATCCCGACGCTCGGCTACACGATCCCCTATGCCGTCGGAAACGTGCTCCTGACCATCTGGGGCGCAGTCATCGTCCTCCTCCACCACTGATGCTCCCCCGCCCCTGATCCCGTACGTCCGTACGCATGTGAGGAATGAGCCGTGCCCAAGACCACCTTCACCCGCGAGGAAATCCAGTCGTTCGCCCAGCTCAGCCCCTTCGAGCTGAAGGACAAGTTCATCCAGATCGCCCAGGCCGTGCAGGCCGACAAGCCGGGCCAGAAGGAGAAGTCCATCCCGCAGATGCTCAACGCGGGCCGCGGCAACCCGAACTGGATCGCCACAGGCCCCCGCGAGGCGTTCTACGCGCTCGGCTACTTCGCCCTGGCCGAGTCCCGCCGCGTCTGGACCGCCGACGACCTCGGCGGCATGCCGGAGAAGGCCGGATCGGGCGCGCGCTTCGACACCTTCGTGCGCCGGCACCCGGACCTGCCCGGCATCGAGCTGCTCCAGAAGTGCGTCGAGTACGCCATCGAGCGCTTCGGCTTCGACAGGGACGACTTCGTCCACGAGCTGACGGACAGCTCGGTCGGCGACAACTACCCCGTCCCGGACCGGATGCTGAAGCACGCGGAGCAGATCGTGCGCGGCTACATCGCCGACGAGATGTTCGACAAGAAGCCGCCGGCGGACAACCTGAGCCTGTTCGCCACCGAGGGCGGCACGGCCGCGATGTGCTACATCTTCGACTCGCTCATGAAGAACGGCATCCTGCACAAGGGCGACAAGATCGCCCTGATGGTGCCGGTGTTCACGCCGTACATCGAGATTCCCGAGCTCGACACGTACGAGTTCGACGTGACGTACGTCCAGGCCAGCAAGTTCGCCGAGGCGGGCGTGCGGGAGTGGCGCTACCCGGAGGAGGAGGTGGCCAAGCTCGCGGACCCCGCCATCAAGATGGTCTGCCTGGTCAACCCCTCCAACCCGCCCTCGCTCGCGCTGAGTCAGCGGGTGGCGAACCAGATCAAGGACATCGTCGCCACGTCGAACCCGAACCTCCTGATCGTCACGGACGACGTGTACGGGACGTTCGTCGAGGGCTTCCGCTCCATCGCCGCCGACCTGCCGCGCAACACCCTGCTCGTCTACTCGTACTCCAAGCACTACGGCGCCACCGGCTGGCGGCTCGGCGTGATCGGGCTGCACGACGACAACGTCATCGACGAGCTGATCGCGGCCCTTCCGCAGGCCGAGAAGGACCGGCTCGCCAAGCGGTACGGGACGCTGACGCTGGAGCCGGAGAAGATCAGGTTCATCGACCGCCTGGTCGCGGACTCCCGGCAGGTGGCCCTGAACCACACATCGGGGCTCTCGCTCCCCCAGCAGATGGTCATGGTCCTCTTCTCCCTCTTCGACATGCAGGAGGAGGGCCAGGCGTACAAGCGGCGGATCCGCGCGATCGTGCAGCAGCGGCTGGAACTCCTCCTGGAGGGAGCCGAGATGAGAATCTCGGACGACCCCAAGCGGGCGGCCTACTACATCGAGCTCGACCTGCTCGCCGAGGCGGAACGCGTCCACGGCAAGGACTTCGCCGACTTCCTGGAGAAGAACTACGAGCCGGTCGACCCGCTGTTCCGCCTCGCCGAGCAGACGCACGTGGTGCTCCTGAACGGGGGCGGGTTCGAGGGGCCCGAGTGGTCGGTGCGGGTGTCACTGGCGAATCTGGACGACCTCGACTACCTGAAGATCGGCCATCACCTGAGGGCGATCTTCAACGACTACGCGTCGGAGTGGCAGGCGAGCAAGGCCTGAGCATGAGTGGCGCCCCGACCGGGTGGGGGGATGCCGGTCGAGGCGCCGTGGGGGGCGGTGGTTGTGGCGGTCCGGTGGTTCCGGGGGGGCTACTTGTAGGCGGCGAACGCCTTCGTGAAGGCGAGCGGCTCCTGCTCGATGGACGAACAGGTGGGCTGCGCACCGTTGTTGGCGCCGCCCTCGCAGGCCTTGTCGCGGGTCGAGGACCACATGGCCAGCCAGCCGAGACCCTTCTCCTCGGCGAACTCCACCAGCTGCGTGGCGTCGTCGACCTTGAAGATCTCGGTGGTGACGTCGTTCACGCCGATCATCGGGGTGACCGCGACGGCCTTCCAGGCGGCCTCGTCGGAGAGGTCGAGTGCGCCCTTGATCTGCTTCTGCGTGGCGGTCGCGGCGTCGATGGCGTACTGGCCCATGTCACCGCTGTAGGACGGCCCGTAGTCCATCGCCATGATGTTGACGGCGGAGACCTGCACGCCGTTCTTCTTGGCGTCGGCGACGAGGTCGACGCCCGGCTGGGTGAGGCCCTCGGGCATGACGGGCAGCGTGAACGAGACGTCCAGGCCCTCGTGGTCCTTCTGCAGCTGCGCGATGGCCTGTGCGCGGCGGGTGTTGGCGGCGGTCTCGGGGAGCGCGGCGCCCTCGATGTCGAAGTCGACCTTCGTCAGCTTGTACTTGTCGATGACCCTGCCGTACGCCGTGGCCAGCTCGGCGGCGCTGTCGCACTTGAGGCCCAGCTCGGAGCCCGCCGCGCCACCGAAGGACACGCGTACGTCGCCGCCCTTGGCCCGCAGGGCCTCGATCTGCGAGGCGACCTTGTCGTCGTCGAGGCCGGTGACACCGCCCCACAGGGGCTCGCAGCTGCCGCCCGAGGTGATGAAGGCGAGGGTGAACTCCTTGACGCCGGTCTTGTCGGCGGTGTCGACGAGGTCGTACGCGGGGGCGAGCGAAGTGTCCACGAACGGGGCGAACTTGGCGCCGGCCTCGGCCTCGGCCTTCGCGGCGGGCTCGGCGGGCGCCTTGCTGGCAAGCGCCGTCCCGGAGAAGGCGAAGGCGCCGCCGCCGACGAGGGCGGCGGCCGCGATGCCGCCTATGACCTTGGACTTGGTGCTCACCGTGCGCCGATGCGTGCTGCTCATCGCGTGCCTGCCTTAGCTGTGCGGGGGTGGGGGGGGTGTGGGGGTGCGTCAGCAACTTAGCCCCGCGGGGGCACGACATTTCGGCTAATTGGGACTCTGCACTGGATCTTAGGGCGGGCTTAAGGGAGCGATCGGGGGTGGTTATGGTTCGCTCCCGGGTGCGCGTCGTGGGTGGTTCTCCGAGCTCCGCGCGGGGGTCCCCGGCTGCCCGCCCCTACCCCGTGGTGGCTCGCCTCCGGCGGCGTACCGAGCCTCGGTGCCCCCTGGCCCCCGGCACCGGACGCCTGCCGTCCAGTTGGATCCACACCCGGACCTCGGTCCCGCCGAGCACCGAGCGCCCGATGCGGACATCGCCGCCCGTGGACTCCGCGAGCTGCCGCACGATGTCCAGGCCGAGCCCCGTCGACCCGTCCGCCCCCGACCCCGCGCCCCGCGCCAACGCCGCCTCGGGATCGGCGATGCCCGCCCCCGCGTCCGACACCAGCACGATCACCGCGTCCTCGCCGCTGTGCACGTCCACCGCGAACGCCGCCCCCTCCCGCGTGTGCCGGAAGACATTGCCCAGCAACGCGTCGAGGGAGGCGACCAGTTCGGGGCGCGCCACCGGTATCCACACCGGCCGCTCCACCCCCGCGACCCGCACCTCACGCCCCTCGTCCTCCGCGAGCGCCGACCAGAAGGCCATGCGCTCCTGGATCACCTCGGAGGCGTCACAGCCCGCGCCGGGACCGACCGCGGCGGTCTGCGGCTTGGCGTCCCGCGCCGTGCGGATGATCGTGTCGACCTCGCGCTCCAGCTTCTCCACCGCGATCCGCGTCTGCTCGGCCGCGGGTCCGTCCCCCAGCGAGGCCGCGTTGAGCCGCAGCACCGTCAGCGGCGTACGCAGGCGGTGCGACAGGTCGGCCGCCAGCTCCCTCTCGTTCGCGAGGAGTTGCACCACCTGGTCCGCCATGGAGTTGAACGCCACCGCGGCCAGGCGCAGCTCCGTCGGCCCTTCCTCCGGCACCCGCGCCCCCAGCTTCCCCTCCCCCAGGGACTGCGCCGCGCCCACGAGCCGCTTGGCGGGCTGCACCATGCGTACGCCCAGACGGTCCGCGACCGCCACGGACCCGATGATCAGCGCGACGCCGACGCCCGCGAGCACCAGCCACGCCGTGGTCACTCCGTTGCTGACCGCGTCCTCGGGCACGAAGATCTCGACCACGGCGATCTGGGTGGAGCTCAGGGCCATCGGCTGGAGCAGCGCGAAGCCGCCGTCGACCGTGGCCGTCCGGGCCCGGCCCTCCTTGCGCGTGGTCTCCACCGCGTGCGCGTCCGCCCGCCGGTCGCCGATCTCCAGGGCAGGTGCCTTGTCGACGGCCGGTACGTACACGGCCATCCGCCCCTCACCGCCCGCCTCGGACGTGGCGACGGCCCGCGTCAGCTGGTCGCGGTCGGTGGTGATGGAGAGCGTGGGGCCCATGCCGGCCGCGTGCCGCTCGGCGTTCGAGAAGGCCCGGTCCCGCGCCATCTCCTGGATGACGAGCCCGAGCGGCACCGCGAAGGCCACCACGACCATCGTCGTGACGGCCAGGCACACCTTGACGAGTGCCCACCTCACAGCGGTGGCTCCAGCTTGACGCCGACACCCCGCAGCGTGTGCAGATAGCGCGGCCGCGCGGCCGTTTCGCCCAACTTCCTGCGCAGCCACGACAGATGTACGTCGATGGTCTGGTCGTCCCCGTAGCTCTGCTGCCACACCTCGGCGAGCAGCTCCTTACGGGGTACGACGACGCCGGGACGCCCGGCGAGAAAGGCCAGCAGGTCGAACTCGCGCCGCGTCAGATCGAGCCGCGCACCGTCCAGCTCCGCCTGGCGGCGCAGCGGGTCGATGGCGAGCCCTCCGACCCGAATCTCCCGGCTCGGCGGAGCCTCGCCCGCCGTCACGCGCGAGCGGCGCAGGACGGCGGCCATCCGGGCCGACAGGTGCTCGACGGAGAACGGCTTGGTCAGGTAGTCGTCGGCGCCGTCGTTCAGGAGCCTGACGATCTCGGTCTCGTCGTCACGCGCGGTGGCGATGATCACGGGGACGTCGGTGATCCCGCGCAGCATCTTCAGCGCCTCGGAACCGTCCAGATCGGGCAGACCGAGGTCCAGGATCACCACGTCGAAACGGAAATGGGCCACCTCGCGCAGCGCCTCAAGGGCCGTGCCGACGCTGCGCACGGTGTGCGATGCCTCGGTCAGATGCCGGATGAGAGCGGAGCGTACGAACTGGTCATCCTCGACGACGAGCACACTTGCCATGGGCGGCACCGTACGCCATATGAGTGACCACGGTCCTCCCGGGAGACCGGCGACACCGGCGTGCCCGGTGGTGCAGTATGGCTCGCGATGCGCAGAGGACTCATACACGCAATGGCCTGGTCGCTCGCCACGGGCGCGGCGGTCACGCTCTCCTGGTGGGGTGTCCACACGGTGATGGCGGGCACCGCCTACGACCCGCCGCGCGCCGTTCCGCTGGCCGCCGACGGCGACCGCGCGGAGCCGCTCTCGTCCTCCACGCACCGCCCCGATCCGACGCCCACCCCCTCGCCGTCGAAGTCGAGGAAGCCCTCGAAGGCGGCCGAACCCCCCGAGAGCGAACCTTCGAAGACGAAGACGAGCAAACCGGGCACCCCCTCCACACCCGCCTCCACACCCGCCTCCACACCGGGCAACGTGAAGAGCTACTCCTCCGACGGCGGGCGGGTCGTCTTCGACCTCGGCAAGGACTCCGCGACCCTGGTCTCGGCGACCCCGGCGGCGGGCTGGTCGGTGCAGGTGTGGAAGCAGGACACCTGGATCCGGGTGGAGTTCACGGCGGGCGCCGAGAAGGTCTCGGTCTTCTGCACCTGGCACGACCACGCCCCGGCGGTCGAGATCAACGAGTACTGACCGGCGAGGCGGGCCGGACCCCGCTCAGCGGAACACCGAAGGCGGCGGCGCGGGCGACGCCACCGCGCTCGCGTCCGTGACCGCAGCCGCTCCCCCGCTGAAGTCGATGAGCGCCCGGCCGTGCTCGACCCGCGCCGGATGCGAGTCCCCCGCGCTGCGCCGGGTCAGCTCCGCGATCGGCAGCGCCTTGTCCGAGCCGACGAGCACCGCGTTGCCGAAGCGCTTGCCGCGCAGCACGGCCGGGTCGGCGATGAGCGCGAGCTCGGGGAAGAGCGTGGCGGCGGTGGCGAGCTGGCCGCGCAGATGCGCGAGCGGCGGCCCGTCGGCGAGATTCGCGGCGTAGAAGCCGCCGGGCTTCAGGACCCTGCGTACGTCACCGAGGAACTCGGCGCTGGTGAGGTGAGCGGGGGTGCGCGCGCCGCTGAAGACGTCGGCGATGACGAGATCCGCCCAGCCGTCCGCGATCTTCGCGAGCCCTTCGCGGGCATCCGTGCCGCGCACGCGCACCCGCGCCTGCGGGTCCAACGGCAGCTCGCGGCGGACGAGTTGGATGAGCGCGGTGTCGCGCTCGATGACCTGCTGGGTGGAGCGGGGCCGTGTCGCGGCTATGTAACGGGCGAGGGTGAAGGCGCCGCCGCCGAGGTGCAGGGCCTGGATCGGCTTGCCGGGCGGCGCGACCAGGTCGGCGACGTGGCCGAGCCTGCGCTGGTACTCGAAGTCGAGATACGCCGGGTCGTCGAGGTCGACATGGGACTGCGGGGCGCCGTCCACGAGCAGTGTCCACGCGCGCGCCCTGTCCCGGTCGGGCATCAGCTCGGCGAGCCCGCCGTCCACCGTCTCGACGACGGCTTGCGTCTCTTCCCGGGATCGCCTGTTCCTTGCCATCGGACCATTATCGGCGTACGCGGACGGCGCGGCCCGATGACCTTGGAGCACCGCCCCGCCTCGGGCTCAGCGGCAGTTGTCGGCGGCCTCGATCGTGCGGGCCGCCTGGCCGAGCGCCGCGCGCAGGACGGCGGGGTCGGTGACCGGATCGGTCTCGTCGGGGGGCAGCAGCCAGCCGGTCCCCGCGACCGGGGGCGGCGGCGGGACGGGCTCGGGCTCGGCGTGCAGCCGCATGCCGCGGCCGAAGGTCTGCGTACACGCGCTGCCCGGCAGGTCCCAGGCGTCGGCGGTGCCGGGCGGCACCAGGAAGCCGAGGGTGTCGCAGCTCCCGTCGTGCAGGACGGGGCCGACGGCGTCGCCCGCCCCGCGGCGCAGGATGTCGACCGCCTCCAGGCCCTGGCGGGCCGGGACCGTGACGAGATCGCAGAAGCCGGGGGGCTCGGAGGGCTCGACGGGCCGGACGCCGTGCTGTGGTGGTGCGCTACGGTCCTGGGTCGGCAGGTGCCGTGCCGTCGTCAGCGACGCCCGCGATTCGCCGTTCTCCACGCCGATCTCCAACAAGGGGACCCCTCCTCGCAAGAGCGGAAGCCGCGTCGCTCCCTCTCCTCATGGTTCAACGCGGGACGGCGTCAACAGCTACGGCGTAATGCCGCCGCAAAGGATGGCACTTCATGGCAGATCATGGGTGAGATATCCCGTTTGTAGCCAAACTCCGCGTGCCGTCCCCATCACAGCGGGTACGTTCGTGCTCCGCCGGAACAGGGGCAGCATCGCCGGATCCACAGGATGCGGCGCACTCCGGCACGATCCGTACGAGAGGGTCAGGCCATGGCGTCGTCACCGATGGCATCGTCAACTCCGTCCCCACGACCGAATCTTCTCTTCCGTCACCTGCGCGGACAGCGCTCGCCGGGCGAGTTCGCCGCCGTGATCCGCCGGGCCGCTCGCGAGATCGGTGAGCGCGTCAGCTGCGACGCCCGTTACATCGGACGCGTCGAGGCGGGCGAGATCCGCTGTCCCAACTACGCGTACGAGCGGGTGTTCCTGCACATGTTCCCCGGCCGGACGCTGACGGATCTCGGGTTCGCACCCCGCTCCGCAGTGCGCGGGCGAGGGGCGCGCGCCGGGTCCGGAGCGCCCGTGTCACACACCACGATCCAGCTGTATGAGTCTTCTCCGTCCGGGCCATCGGGCCCCGAAACGCACGAGTGCGACCCGTACGAGATCCAGAGCCACGAGGAGAGCGACGTGCGGCGTCGCGCATTCATGAGCGGCACGGCCACCATGGCCGCCGCCTCTCTGGGGCCCTTCGGGCTCGCCGCCCAGAGCCCGGCCGCGGCCACCGCACAGCGCGGCGGCCGGGCGGGCGAGGCCGAGGTGAGCGCGGTCGAGGAGGCCGTACGGAAGATCAGGCTGCTCGACGACCGGCACGGCGCCGACGGCCTCTACCGCCGCGCCGGCGCCCCGCTGCGGACCGCGTACGCCCTGCTCGACGCGGGCACCACCCGTCAGTCGACGGCGGACCGGCTGCACGCGGGCGCCGGTGAACTGGCGATCTCCGTGGGCTGGTTGGCGCACGACTCCGGCCGCTTCGACGACGCTCGCTCGCATTACGCGGAGGCTCTCGCGACGGCCCGGATGGCCTCCGATCCGGCCCTTGAGGCACACGCCTTCTGCAATACGGCCTTCCTGGCGCGCGACTCCGGACGGCCCCGGGAGGCGGTGCGGGCGTCCCAGGCGGCCACGCGGGCCGCCCGGCATCTCTCGTCGCCCCTGCTGCTCTCGCTCCTCGCGCTGCGCGAGGCCGGGGGCTGGGCGGGGCTCGGCGACAAGGCGGGCTGCGAGCAGGCGCTGACCCGCGCGCACGCCCTCTTCGACCGTGGCCCTTCGGACGCCGACCCGGAGTGGATGACCTTCTACGGCCCCGCCGAGCTGGAAGGCCTTGAGGCGCAGTGCTGGTCGGCGCTCGGCGACTGGGAGCGTGCGGCCCGGCACGCACGGCGCGCGGCGGCCGTGGCATCGGCCCAGACCCCGCAGTTCACCCGGAACATCGCCCTCTACACCGCGGAGCTCGCCGACGACCTGGCCCGCGCGGGCCGCCCCGACGAGGCGGCGACGGCGGGGCTCCGGGTGCTCGGGCTCCTGGACGAGGTGCAGTCGTCGCGCATCCAGTCGATGCTCGCCACGACGGCCCGGGTGCTGCTTCCGCACCGGCGGGCTTCGGGGGTGTGCGGCTTCCTGGAGCGGCATGCTTCGCTGCCGCGGGCCGTGTAGTCAGCCGTACGCTCCGTGAATCCGTGAATCCGTGGCTCCGCTGGCTCCGTGAATCCGGTGGCTCCGTAGCTCCTATGCCAGGTGCCCGGTGTCGTTCCACGACTCGATGGCCGGTTCTCCGTAGGCCCAGCCGAGGGTGGAGACCGAGGTCGGGTTGAGGCGGATGCGGGCGGCGAAGTCGACGCCCAGGCCGAGCCAGCGTGCGCCGATGGACCGCAGGATGTGTCCGTGCGCGAAGACCAGGACGTCGCGGTCCGCGCTGCGGGCCCAGGCCACCACCTCGTCCGCGCGGGCCGTGATCTGCTCCAGGGTCTCGCCCCGGGGGACGCCGTCGCGCCAGATGAACCAGCCGGGGCGTACGCCCTGGATGTCGGCCGGGGTCATCCCCTCGTAGGAGCCGTAGTCCCACTCCATGAGCGCGTCCCAGGTGGTGGCACGGTCCCCGAAGCCGGCGATCTCGCAGGTCTCCCGCGCGCGGGACAGGGGGCTCGTGCGCACCTCGGCGTCCGGGAGGCCGTCGAAGGGGGCTCGGTGCAGACGCTCCCCCAGGAGCTTCGCGCCGTTGCGGCCCTCTTCGAGGAGCGGGACGTCCGTCCTGCCGGTGTGTTTGCCGGACAGGGACCACTCCGTCTGTCCGTGTCGGGCCAGCAGGATGCGCGGTGCCATGTCGAGCCTTTCCGGGCCGACGGTCGTCGTCATCGGTCGAGACCATCAGCTGTCATAGAGCGAATTCTGTGGACAGACAGCTGTCCGTACCCTCCATCATCACTCACCCGCCATGTCGCGATCACTCGTGCCCACAAGGAGCAACCCGCTCGTCGATCTCTGCGTCTAAGACGACCGGGGACCGCCGCAGCGCGCTCTCGCGTACGCCGTAAAGTGAGGCGGCGGCGAACACCGCATGACCAAAAACGGATGGGGGACCGACCGGATGCCGCAGACCGACACTCCGGGCACTGGGGGCATCAACGGGCTTCGGCTTCGCTGGTGGACGGAGCTGCCGCTGATCGTGCTGGTGTACGCCGCGTATTCGGCGGGGCGACTGCTGGCGCGCGGCGACGTGGCCGCCGCCGTCGACCACGGAGTCGGCATACTCCGCGTCGAGCAGTTCCTGCGCATCAACGCCGAGCACCCGCTGAACCGTCTCTTCACCGCCCAGTCCTGGATAGGTGTCCCCGCGGACTTCTGGTACGCGTCGCTGCACTATCTGGTGACGCCCCTGATCCTCGTCTGGCTCTTCCGCAGCCGCGCGGTCCACTACCGCGCCGCACGCACGTGGCTGATGACCTCCACCCTGATCGGCCTGGTCGGCTTCACGCTCCTGCCGACCTGCCCGCCCCGCCTGCTGAGCGAGGGGTACGGCTTCGTCGACACCATGGCGCAGTACAGCGACTTCGGCTGGTGGGGCGGCGAGGCGAGCGCGCCGCGCGGGCTCGGCGGCATGACCAACCAGTACGCGGCGATGCCGAGCCTGCACGTGGGGTGGGCGCTGTGGTGCGGGGTGATGCTGTGGCGTCACGGCCGTTCGCCGCTGACCAGGGTCGCGGCGGTCGGCTATCCGCTGATCACCACGATCGTCGTGATGGGCACCGCGAACCACTACTTCCTCGACGCCGTCGCGGGCGCCGTGGTGATGGGCGTCGGGCTGCTTCTCGTACGGCCGGTGCTGCGGCTCGCGGACCGGGTGAAGGCGAGGGTGGGACTGCCGCTCACCGCCGCGCGGCCGTCGACCGGGGTGGTGGCCGGGGCGAACGCGCCGGCTGCCGGGGCGCACGCGCCGTCGCTCGTGGGCGCGCCGTCGGCCTCGTCCGCCCCAGAGTCCTCAATTGTCAGTGGCGGGTGCCAGACTTCGGCGGGTGAGCGAATTCCCCGGCCGCGCAAGCGGCCCGCCGAGCCAGGCGCCGAGCCGAGTGCCCGACCCGCCGAAGCGGGGGACAGCACTCCGACAGCGGCTCGCTGAGCTGCGCGGCCCTGACGTCCCCGCGCAGCCGCTGGACGCCCGCGCGCTCGCGGCCCTCGCCGCGAATCCGGGGTGCCAGCGGCGGGCGCTGCTCGACGGCGCGGGCGTGGACAAGGCGACGCTCGCGCAGTCGCTCGGTTCGCCCGCCTCCTTCGGGCAGTCGCAGTTCGCGTTCATGCGGGGCAATGCCTTCGAGGCGAAGGTCAAGGCGGACGGCGGCGCGGAGCTGCTGCGTCTGGTGCACGGACGGCTCGGGGGCGGCCCTGAGCCGGTGCCGGGCGAGTCGTCCGTCCCGGACCTCTCCGCGGTGGGCCCGGAAGGCCGCGCGGCCCGCACCTCCCTCGCCCTGCGCGAGGCGACGCCGACGGAGGGCTGGACCCTCCTGGACCACCCCATGCTGGCCCTCGACGTCGCCGGGACCCCCGCCTTCCTCGAACCGGACGCGGTGGTGGTCCACCCCGACGGCACCTGGACGGTCGTCGAGATCAAGTCCTTCCCGATGATCGACGGTTCGGCGGACGCTGCGAAGGTGGGCGCGGCGGCGCGCCAGGCCGCGGTGTACGCCCTCGCGCTGGAGCGGGTCGCGGCGCACATGGACCCGGCACCCCGGGTCCGCCACCACGTGCTCCTGGTCTGCCCCAAGGACTTCTCGAACCTCCCCACGGCATCGGCGATCGACGTCCGCAAACAGCTCTCGGTGACGAGGCGCCAGCTGGGCCGCCTGACCCGCATCGAGGACATCGCGGCGGCGCTGCCGGAGGGCACGACGTTCGACGTCTCCCGCCCCGCCGCCGACCTGACGGCAGCGGTCGAATCGGTCCCGGCGACGTACGCCCCCGAGTGCCTGGCCGCCTGCGAACTGGCCTTCCACTGCCGCGAACGCTCCCGCGAGGAGGGCGCGGTGACCTCCCTGGGCCGCTCCGTGCGGGGCGAACTGGGCGGCCTGACGACGGTCGCCGGGGTCCTGTCGGCGGCGAACGGCACATCGGGCGACCCGGCGGACCCAGCCGTGGCGGCACTGAGGCGGGCGGCGGCGCTGAGGCAAGAGGCGCTGTCCGGCGGGGGTGTCTCGTGAGCGGCCGGCGCCGGGTGATCCGGTGGGCGGCTGGGGACATCCCGCCGCGAAGCGGCGGGGCAACCGGCGACGGCCCGCAGGGGAGGACGGCCCGATGCCGCTGATCGACAACCTCGCGCGCCTGGAGGCGGTGGCCACGGGCCGCGCCCGGCCAAGAGCAACGACCCGGCACCGCCACCTCTCCCAGCGGCCCCTCGTCCTCGTCCCCCTCACCACCGCCGGTGAGGCAGGCGCGCCGCTCGGCGCCCTCGTCGGGACCGAGCGGACCTCGCCCCGCGTCCTCTTCGTCCCGCAGCCCCGCGACCGCGACCTCCGCTTCACCTTCCTCGCCCAACTCGCGGACACCGTCCTGGAGTACGTCGACTCCTTCGCGGACGACGTCGAAGCGGCGGAGCGCAACGAGACCGACCCGGAGACCGGGAAGCGCGTCAAGGTGGAGGTCGAACTCTGCTCGGACGCACCGCAGTTGATCGTCCCGAGCCGCGCAGGCATCGACTTCGTACGGCTCATCGGACGCTCCACGCGCTTCCGCCGCACGGCCGAGCAGGACCCGGAGACGCCGTATCCCGCCCCGCCCCGCGTCCCCCTCCTCGGCCGCTGGCTGACCCACTTCGGGGAGCGGGCCCGTGTCCCCGGCTCCTCCCTCCTCGTCGCCATGACCGAGCTGCTCTCCCGGCACTGGGCCACGGGGCAGAGCAGCCTGGAGGACCAGCACCTGGGCGCCCTGCTCGCCTGGATCGAGGCCCCGGAAGGCACATCCGGAGCCGACGCCGCGCTCCACGCCGAGCTGGCGCGGGACAAGGACGGCCAGCTGCTCTGCCCGCCCGCGGGGCCCGCCACCGACCCGGCGTTCGACAACCGCCTCCTCGCCCCGGCCATCGAGCGCTACGACCGCGCGCGCGGCACCCTCGCCACCGCCGAGGACGGCATCCAGGCGGACGCCCGCCTCGCCGAACTGGCCGCGGCCGAGCGGGAGATCCGCTCCCTGATCGAGAGCAGGACCCGCCCCACCTGGGACGCGGTGTGGCGCGGCCTCGACGTGCTCTGCACGCTTCCCGAGGCCCCGCACGCCGCCGACCGCTGGACCCGCGACCGCTGGTCGTTCACCGGCCACCGGGACCGCGTGACGGCGGGCGAACCCCCGCAGCCCCGCGTCGACGACGCGGTGACGGCGGCGAACAAGCTCGCCACGCGCGAGCGCGAGCAGGCCAGGCTGGAGGCCCAGGAGGCGCTCGACGACCCCCTGGTGATGGCCGGCCGCCGGCTCGCGGGCGAGGCCTTCGCCGGCGAGGTGACCGAGGTGGTGATGGCGTACAGCGAGGGCAAGAGCCCGAGGCCGCGCCCCCTGGTCACGGTCCGCACGGACGACCACCCGCACCTGGCCGAGCGCGCGAAGGTGTACCGCTCGCTCCAAGGCAAGCCGCAGACGGCCGAGTTCGTCACGTACGAGGGCGAAGGCAGCGGCGCTTCCGTCGTCCTGCGCATCACCGACAAGATGGGCCGCGGCAAGGAGCCCGAGCCCGGCTCCCTGCCGGAGAAGGGCGACCGGATCTGCTGGACGCTCTTCGAGCACGAGCAGCGCGGCGGCCCCAAACTGCCCGAACCCGAGGCGACTCCCTGGACCCACGGCGGCCCGCCGGGCGAGGCAGCCGAGCGCCCTGACCCCGTGACGCCGGAGGACACCCTGTGAGTCCGACCGCCCCCTTCGACCGCGCCTCCTTCGACCCCGGCGCCGCGGCCACCCGCGCCACGGACGCGATCCTGCACGACACGCTGCACGGCGCGCACCGCGGCGTCGTCGTCGACTCGCCGCCCGGCGCGGGCAAGTCGACCCTGGTCGTCCGCGCGGCCCGCGAACTGGCCGCAGCGGGGCGTCCGTTGATGGTGATCGCGCAGACGAACGCCCAGGTCGACGACCTGGTGCTGCGCCTCGCCGAGAAGGACCCCGAGCTGCCGGTGGGCCGACTGCACAGCAGCGACCCGGACGCGTACGACAAGGCCCTGGACGACCTGCCCTTCGTCCGTACGTCCACGAAGGCCGCCGACCTCGCCGGGCTCGACGTCGTCGTGTCGACGGCGGCGAAGTGGGCGCACGTCAAGGACGTGGAGCCCTGGCGGCACGCCATCGTGGACGAGGCGTATCAAATGCGCTCGGACGCGCTGCTCGCCGTGGCCGGGCTCTTCGAGCGGGCCCTGTTCGTGGGCGACCCGGGCCAGTTGGACCCGTTCTCGATCGTGGGCGCCGAGCAGTGGGCCGGTCTCGCGTACGACCCTTCGGCGAGCGCCGTGACGACCCTGCTCGCACACAACCCCGAACTGCCGCAGCACCGCCTGCCGGTGTCCTGGCGGCTCCCGGCGTCGGCGGCACCGCTGGTCTCGGCGGCGTTCTATCCGTACACACCCTTCCGCAGCGGCACGGACCACGGCGACCGGAAGCTCAGCTTCGGTGTCCCGTCGGACGGTTCGGGCCCCGACCGGGTGATCGACGAGGCGGCGGAGTCGGGCTGGGGCCTGCTGGAACTGCCCGCACGGAACACACCACGGACCGACCCCGAGGCCGTACGCGCGGTGGCGCAGGTCGTCCGGCGGCTCCTGGACCGCGGCGGCGCGGCCGTCTCGGAGCGCGGTCCGGACCCCACTCCCCTGACGGCCGACCGCATCGCCGTCGGCACCGCCCACCGCGACCAGGCGGCAGCGGTGCGGGCGATCCTCGCTGAGATGGGCGTCAGGGACGTCACGGTGGACACCGCGAACCGTCTCCAGGGCCGCGAGTTCGACGTGACGGTGGTCCTGCACCCGCTCTCCGGCCGCCCGGACGCCACCGCGTTCCACCTGGAGACGGGCCGCCTGTGCGTCCTGGCGTCCCGCCACCGCCACGCGTGCATCGTGGTCTGCCGCGCGGGCGTCAGCGAACTCCTGGACGACCACCCGTCGACGGAACCGGTCCAGCTGGGCGTCACGGTGAAGTTCCCGGACGGCTGGGAGGCGAACCACGCGGTGCTGGCCCGCCTGGCGGAACACCGCGTGGCGTGGCGGCCCTAGGCCGGGCGCGGGCACACGGAAATCCAGGAACCCCCGCAGCCCAAGGCCCACGGCCCCCTTGCGCGGCAAGGGAGAATGGAAGACGGCCCCACGGCCGGAAACCGTACGAGGAGGAAGAACCATGGCGGAGCCCGAGCGGCCCCGGACCGAGCAGCGTCTGCGACCCGCGCCCCTGCTCTTCGAGCCCGCGGAAGCCGTCGCCGACCCGGAGCACTTCTTCGACCTGGAGTCGATGGAGGACCCTCGGGAGCTCCTGGCCCGCGCCACCGAGCTGACCCACGCCTTCCGCGCCGCGACGGACCGGGCGGTGGAGTTCCAGGCGATCGCGGCCGCCCAGCTGGCCGACCCCCGGCGCTTCGACCGGCTGACGCCCGCGGCGATCGCCGAGCGCGCGCAGTGGACCGAGGACTACGCGAAGAAGATGGTCGAGTTCGGCCGGGATCTGCTGCGCGGGGCCGGTGCGGGCGGCGGCGGTCCGGAGGCCTGAGGTCTGGGACCTGAGGCTGAGGCCTGAGGCTGAGGCCTGAGGCCTGAGGCCTGAGGTCTGAGGCCTGAGGTCTGAGGCCTGAGGCCTGAGAGGCATCGCACGAGGCCACTCCTGCTCCTCCTGCACCTCGGCCCCTCCTACCCCACCTGCCCCACCTGCCCCACCTGCCCCACCTGCCCCACCTGCCCCGCAAAAGATCACGGGGCATATGCCGAGAGGGCAAGGTACTCCCTCCCGCCCCCTGTTGCCGCCATTTCTGGCAACTCTCAGAAATGGAACCTTCACTACCGGTAGATGTAGTTGCCATGAGCAGCACGCGCCTCCACCCGGATCCCGCCCCCGCCGACGTCCAGGACATCTCCGACGTCACCACCGAGGGAGCCGCCTGGCTCGCCTCCGCGGAAACGTATCCGCGCAGCGCCCTCGCCCACTGGCGCAGCCGGCCCACCGCCCCTGCCGTACTCCCCTGCGGCTCCGTGTTCGACGTGGTGAGCGTCCCCGCGGTCTTCGGCCGGCGGATGCTCGACCAGTTATGGGACGAGGGCCCCGGCTCGGGCCCCGTCGCGACGCACCGCGGCCGCATGCTCCTCTTCACCGCCCCCGGCACCGCCCAGCGGCTGCCCTCGCTCCTCGAGTGGGAGGAGTGGGGCAGCGCCGTGCCGAGCGTGCTCTGCCACGGCACGGGGGACGCCGTGACCGTGCCGCCGATCACCCCGGAACACCGGGACACTCTGCGGCCCGGCCGCCTCGAAGGGCACCTCGAATCACGCTGGCTGGTCGCCCCCGACGCCCGGCATCCCTGGCTTCCGGGGCCCGAGGTGGCGCTCTGGGCCTGTGTCCGCGCGGCCCGTGCGGCGGCGGGCTCCGCGGTCCGTATATCGATTTTTCCTGGCGGCGATCAGAGTGCTAAGGTCTACGACGTCAGCAGGCGCCGCTAGCTCAGTTGGTTAGAGCAGCTGACTCTTAATCAGCGGGTCCGGGGTTCGAGTCCCTGGCGGCGCACAGACAGAAAGAAGCCCCTCGCGGAAGCGAGGGGCTTCTTTCATGTCCTGCACTCATCAGCACTCATGAAGCACGGGTGCGGCGCCGCCTCACCCCACCGACACCTTCACCGTCCACGCCCCCGTCGCCGTACGCCCCTCGACCTCGATGCGTACGCCCTCGTCCGGCACCGTGAAGCTCTCCCCCGCCCCCACCGGCGCGTCCGCGAGCGCCGGATACACCGACTCGCCCCAGCACGCCTCCGAATCCGGGTGGGCGTCGATGACCTCCACCGGGCCGCCGCCGGACGGCGCCTCATTGCGTACGCGGTAGGCGAGCACCCCCTCGCTGCAGGTCGCGTGGTCGTTGCCCGCCGCGCTGCGCGCCTCGATGGCGATGGCGGTGCCGCGGCCCGTGCGGACGACCGCCAGCTTGGTGCCGCCGACGCCCCCGCGCGCGGGACGCACCGCCAGCGGCTCCAGGGTCAGCCGCCGGGCCCCGCCCTCCACACACACCACGTGCCGCTCGTCGAGCCAGCCGAGCTTCCACTTGTGCCAGCCGAAGAGATCGGGAGAGAGCCCGAACTGGCTGCCCATGACATCCCAGTCGCCGACGTGCGTGTCCCAGTCGCCCTTGCCCTCCGTCGGCCGGTGGTAGAGGTCGGGCAGGTCGAAGACGTGGCCGGTCTCGTGGGCGAGGACGTTGCGGTCCGGCGGATGGCGCTCGAAGACCGTGACGATGCGCTTGATGTCCGCGCCGTCGGCCCGCATCGGACGGTCGAAGTTGACGACCTTCGTCGCGTCCGAGTCGACGCCCGGCGCGTCCGGGTCGGCGACGAAGTAGACGACGTCGTACCGCGAGAAGTCGACGTGCGGATCGGCGGCTGCCACCGCGTCCCGCAGATAGGCGCTGCGCCGGGCCGGGTTCCAGTCGCGCTGTATGGCGTACGAGGTGGAGTGGTCCGGCATCTCGACCCATTTGCGCTGCGGGTGCGGGCGCAGCGCGAACTTGCCGTACGAGGCGCGGTCGAAGAACTGGCTGGTGGCGGGGAAGTAGTCCGCCGCCAGTTCCTCGGGGGCGCTCAGGGGCGGGGAGTCGGGGAAGGAGAGGAAGACCATCACCGCGTCGAGGGCCCGGTCCGGGCGCGGATAGGCGCCGTTCCAGGTGTCCAGGCCCTCCGAGTGATGCGCCGGTGTGCGCTGGAGCGCGCAGGGCACCCCCGAGCTCTGGGCGATGGCGGGGCCCGCGACGAGCCCCGTGGCGGCGAGTGCGGTCAGGGACGTGAGTGCGGCGGCCGCCCTGCGCAACCGGGGTCTCTCCCCTCCACGGGTGAGTCCCCAGGGGGGTAGCTGACGCGGCACGTCGACCTCCGGGTGCGGATTACGGGGCATCCCACCCACCCTGTGTTGATTTATTCAAATATGCCCTGTTCGCCTGACCCGGTCGGGTGACGAGCGGCTCCCGGATTACTCACGGAACGTCACAAGTGGTCGCCGGGAAGGTTGAAGGGCAAAGGAAGCGGTACTGGCTTGAGCAGAAACGATCTGCCGTCGGCCGGATGCCAAACCCATGCCGGGCATGCACCTGTCCTATGCCGCACAAGGCCGCCACGCGACACCGCGCTGTGGCTGGATGCACCATCGGGCCAGCCCCTATGATCGGCACACTTTCCTGCGCGGGCCCGGCCTCGCCGAACAACTGCACTGCGGGAGCAAGTGGTGAACGGAACGTCTGAAGGCCAAGCGCCCACAGCGGTCACAGCACCCGACCTCGCCAGGGCGCCCACTACGGAGCGTCGCAATCCGGGGCAGCTGCCCGATCACCGGGCCGCTTTCGCCGCCGCCCCCCTCGCCCTCGGCGTCGTGGACGGCGAAGGCCTCGTCGTCGACGCCAACGACGCGCTCGCCGAGCTGCTCGGCGCGGCCCCCGGCGAGCTGACGGGGCTCCTCGCCGCCGATCTGGTGGACCTGGCGTCGGACGCCCGCACCTGGCACGCGTACCGCGAGGTGCTGCGCGGGCGCCAGGCGAAGCTGCGCTGCACCCGGCGCCTGAAGCACCCCGACGGGCACTCGCTGTGGGTGCAGATCACCGTCTCGCCGATGCCCGGCGCCCACGACCGCACGGTGCTGCTCGCCGCCACCGACATCAGCGCACGCCGCGAGCTGCAGGCCCGGCTCCGGCATCTGCAGATGCACGACCCGGTGACACGGCTGCCCAACCGCAGCCTGTTCTTCGAACGTCTCGCCGCCGCGCTCGAAGCGGGTGCGTACGACGACACGGGCACCGGCCGGATCGGCCTCTGCTATCTGGACCTCGACGGGTTCAAGGCGGTCAACGACACGCTGGGCCACCGGGTCGGCGACCGGCTGCTCACGGCCGTCGCGGAACGGCTCACGCGGTGCGCCGACGAGGCCGGCCAGGGCAGGGCGGCCGCGCCGCTGGTCGCGCGGCTCGGCGGCGACGAGTTCGCGCTGCTCGTGGAGGACTCGACGGGCACGGACCAGCTGGCCGACCTCGCCGACGCGGCGCTCAAGGCGCTGCAGGAGCCTTTCGACCTCTCCGGCCAGCGGCTCTCCGTATCGGCGTCGATCGGCGTCGTGGAGCGACGCGCGGCGGGGACCACCACGACCTGCCTCATGCAGGCCGCCGACACGACGCTCTACTGGGCGAAGTCGGACGGCAAGGCCCGCTGGACGCTCTTCGACCCCGAGCGCAACGCCCACCGCATGACCCGCCAGTCGCTGTCGAGTTCACTGCGCCCGGCCGTCGAACGCGGTGAATTCGTCCTGGACTACCAGCCGTTGGTGCGCCTTGAGGACGGTGGCGTGCGCGGGGTCGAGGCGCTGGTGCGGTGGCAGCATCCGCACTTCGGCCTGCTGACGCCGAATCGGTTCATCGGACTGGCGGAGGAGGACGGCTCCATCGTGCAGCTCGGCCGCTGGGTGCTGCGGACGGCGTGCCGCCAAGCCCGGCAGTGGCAGCTGGAGAACCCCGGCCGGCCGCCGGTCTTCGTGAGCGTCAACGTCGCGGTGCGCCAGGTCTGGGACTCGGACCTGGTGGCCGACGTCGCGGACATCCTCGCCGAGACCGGACTCTCCCCCGAACTGCTCCAGTTGGAGCTGACGGAGTCGGCGGTGATGGGCTCGGCGGGCCGCCCGCTGCAGGCGCTGCAGTCGCTCAGCGACATGGGCGTGCGCATCGCCATCGACGACTTCGGCACGGGCTACTCGAACCTGGCGTACCTGAGCAGGCTTCCGGTGTCCGTCCTCAAACTGGACGGATCCTTCGTCCGAGGCTTCCAGTACGACGCGGAGGCGGGCGAGGCGCACATCAACCCCGCCGACGAGGTCATCGTCGAGGCCCTGGTGCAACTCGCCCACCGGCTCGGCCTGACCGTCACCGCGGAGTGCGTGGAGACCACGTCCCAGGCCGCGCGGCTGCGGCGGATCGGGTGCGACACCGGGCAGGGGTGGCTGTACTCCCGCCCGGTGGCGCCGGATCGTATCTCCGCACTGCTCGCTGCCGGTTGACGGTTACGCGCGCGGCAGCCCGTAGGAGTCGGCGATCAACTCATAGGAGCGCAGCCGCACATCACCGCTGTGCGCGTTGGCCGTGATCATCAGCTCGTCGGCGCCGGTGCGCTTGGCGAGGTCGTCGAGGCCGGTGCGGACCTGGTCGGCGGTGCCGTAAATGACGTTGGAGTTCCAGCTGTTGACGAACTCCCGCTCCATGTCACTGAATTCGTACGCCTCGGCCTCTTCCGGAGTCGGGACGAGCCCCGGCTTCCCGGTGCGCAGCCGGACCATGTTCAGGGCGGCGGCAAGAACCTGCCGCCGGGCTTCCTTCTCGTCTTCGGTGGCCAGGGCGGACACACCGATGAGGGCGTACGGGGCGTCGAGGACGGCGGAGGGCTTGAACGACTCGCGGTAGAGGTCGAGCGCCGGGATCGTGTTCTGCGCGGAGAAGTGGTGCGCGAAGGCGAAGGGCAGACCGAGGACTCCGGCGAGGCGGGCGCTGAACCCGGAGGAGCCGAGCAGCCACAGGGGCGGGCGGTGCGGGGACTGGACGCCGCCGGGCGAGGTGGCCTGGATCGGGCCGGGGACGGCGTGGATACGGCTGTACGGGTGGCCGTCGGGAAAATCGTCATCGAGAAAACGTGTCAGCTCGGCGAGCTGCTGAGGGAAGTCGTCGGCGCCTTCGTTGAGGCGGTCCGTCCTGCGCAGGGCGGCGGCGGTCGCGCCGTCCGTGCCCGGCGCACGCCCGAGCCCCAGGTCGACACGGCCCGGAGCCATCGCCTCAAGCGTCCCGAACTGCTCCGCGATGACGAGAGGAGCATGATTCGGCAGCATGACGCCGCCGGAGCCCAGCCGGATGCGGTCGGTGTGGGCGGCGAGGTGGGCGAGGATGACCGCGGGTGAGGAGGAGGCCACTCCCGGCATGGAGTGGTGCTCGGCCACCCAGTAGCGGTGGTATCCGCGCCCTTCGGCCAGCTTGGCGATGTCCACGCTCTTCTTCAGGGCGTCGGTGGCGGTGCGCCCCGCGCCCACGGTCACCAGGTCCAGTACGGAGAGCGGGACCGGCGCGCTGCCGTGCCGCTCGCCGCGGATGTCGTCGCTCGGGTCCACTGTCACGGGGTGCTGCCTCCTGCTGCGCGGTGCTTGTGCGGTATTTCCTGCTCCGCAGGGCCAACAGGAGGGGCACTCCGCTTTATTCCCACCCACCCGCCTCCTCACCCCGTGCTTCCCGCAACCGCCCAAACCTCTCCCTCCCACCCGCCCGATCACCCCGCAAACACCCCACACGAACAAGCCTTTCCCACCCGCCCGATTGCCCCGCGGTGACAGGGGCGGGTGGGGGCGCTTTGACTGACCGGGGTGGGCGGGGTCGGAGTAGATGCGGGGTGGGGGTAGGGGCGGGCGGGGAATGCGAAGAGCAGCCGGGATGAGCGGGGGATCGCGAACAGCAGCGGGGGTGGGCGGGCGCACGTATGACAGCAGGGTTGGGCGGGCGCACGTACGACAGCAGGGTTGGGCGGGACCAGCAGCCGGGGCCGGAGACACGCACCACAGCGGGGCAGCAGTCGGGGTCGGTGCAGAGCACGTGCAACAGCGGCAGGAGGAGGTGGGGGCGATCCGCCCTCACGCGCCCGCAGTCGGCAGCGCTCCTGAGGGGACGGGCCGGTATGTCCGCCCGGAGCACGGTTCCCTGCGCTCCAGCAGCGAAGTAGCCCCACGGCCACCGGACGATAGCGAGGACGGACATACCGGCACGGCCCCGCCCACAAGGACGGACCAGCCCCGCAGCACGAGTGCACCCGCAGACGGCAGCACACCCGAGGGGACGGGCCGGTATGTCCGCCCGGAGCACGGCTCCCCGCGCTCCGGTGGCGAAGTAGCAACGCGGCCACCGGACGATAGCGAGGACGGACATACCGGCACGGCCCCGCCCACAAGACGGAGCAGCACCGCAGCAGCCCCCACGCACCCGCAGACGGCCCCTCCCCCAAGACGGAGCAGCACTGCAGCCCGCATCCACGACGCCCGCAGCCGCGCCCGCCCCCGCCCAGCCGCACCTACTCCCGAACCTGCACCACCGGCTCCTTCGTGAACAGCGCCCCCAGCGACGGCGCGTTCACGCGGCGGGC
Organism: Streptomyces sp. NPDC044044; assembly: GCF_056434405.1. Lineage (NCBI taxonomy): Bacteria > Bacillati > Actinomycetota > Actinomycetes > Kitasatosporales > Streptomycetaceae > Streptomyces > Streptomyces sp. NPDC044044. The sequence goes on from NZ_JBWKFG010000004.1 coordinate 623,574, forward strand.
CGCCAGGCGTAGTGCCTCCCAGACCGTCACCTGGTTCGCCGTCAGGATCGGCTTGCCCAGGTCCCGCTCCAGGTCCTGGACGTACGCCGCCGTGTGCAGAGCCGTGTCAGGGAGCAGGATCGCCTCCGCGTCGGGGTGGTCGCCCGCGTGGGCCATGGCCCTGACCTCCTCCCAGCCCCACGTACCCACCTCCGCCGCCGTGATGATCCCGCTCCCCCGCGTCGACACGACCTCCGCGCCGGACGCCTTGAGGAACGAGGCGAAGAGGGAAGCGACGTCCTCCGGGTACGTCGCCGCCACAGCGACCCGCCCCGCGCCCACCTCACGTACCGCGTGAGCGAACGCGAAGGACGTACTGGACGCCGGCAGGCCCGCCGTCCGGGCCAGGGTGCGAACCTGGTCGTGCGCGCCCTCCCAGCCGAAGACGAAGCTCGCGCTGGTGCAGGCCCACACCACCGCCTCCGCCCCGGCCAGACGCAACTCCTCGACCCCGGCGGCGAGCCGTTTCGCCGATCCCATCTCCAGGAGCGCGTCGACCCGGTGCGCGTCCTCGCCGATGTCGGTGTGGACGACCTGCAGCCGGACGTCACTCCCCAGCATCTGCTCCATGCGCGGGTAGTCGTCCTCAGCCGAGTGACCCGGATAGAGGAAACCAAGTGCGGTCACTTCCAGCCTCCTTCAAGGCAGCGGTGGTGGTCCTTCGGGCAGGCCCTGGGGCGGATCGAGCGGTACCACACCGGGCAGCTCGCCCGGCCCGGTGACCGGGCCCGCGCCCGGCCTGGCACTCGGATTGATCAGCGCCTGGTAGGGCCCTACGGCATGGGTACCCAGACGGCGCAGGGCGGACCACATCGTCACCTGGTTCGCGGAGATCACCGGCATCCGCAGCTCGGCCTCCAGCTGCGGAATGACGTCGTACGTCGCGAGGTTGGTGCAGCTGATGAAGAGCGCGTCGGCCCCGCCGAGCACCGCCCGCCGCGCCATGTCCGCCACGTCCTTGTACGGCACCTTCCAGATGTGCCGGGTCAGGCCCAGATAGGCGCGACCGGTGACCGACACACCGGATTCGGCCAGATACTCCTCCAGCGACTGCGTCACCGACCAGGTGTAGGGCGTGACGAGCGCGATGCGCCGCGCGCCCAGATCTTCGAGCGCCTCGAGCAGCGCGCCCGACGTGGTGACGGCGGAGACCGCGCCTTCGCGGTGCATGGCCTCGCACATCGCGCGCTCGCCCGCGATGCCGCCGACGAAGCTGCCCGACGTACAGGCGTACGCCAGAACTTCGGGCTCGGCGGCGCTCAGCGCGCGCACCGCCTCGGCCAGCGTTTCGTGCTCGCTGACGAGTCGTGCCAGGTCAAGGCTTACCTCGACGGGCACGTACGGAGTCCGTGTCAGGTGAAGGGAGACCTCGTCCGGCACCCAGCGCCAGAGCTCTCGGTCGAGGGCGAAGTCAAAAGGAGCGACGACACCTACACCGCGTTGAGGGTGTGGTCCGCCGAGGAAAGAGACGTCCATGAGCAGGCCCCAAGTTCGTGCGTGCGTGCAATGGAGGGACCGGCCGGGGGCCGGGAGATGCGTAGCCGGCGACGCGCCGGGACGTCGGGACGGGGCAGAAGGCGCCAAGAAAGCGCTACAGAGAGTGCTACGGCCTCGTACGGAGAGTACTCAGTCGTGGGGTGCTTGTGATAGAGCACCTCTGTTGACGAAGGTAGTTTCAGGTGCGAGCGTGGTCAATCCGCGCATCTCAGACGGCTCTGGCCGACACGAATCTCAGGGAAGCGGACTCTCATTGCGAAACGGTTTCTCCTCGATGTCCGAATCAATGTCTGATCCAACGCCTGATCGGATGTCTGATCCGATGCCCGATACAACCGTTCTGGTCCTCGACGCCCCGTCCCCCGCCCCGCCGCCCCGCCTCGGCAGCCTCACGGGACGCGCCCGGATCCTGCACGCGGACGCGGACACCCTGGCGGCCCAACTCCCCCAGGCCGATGTGCTCCTGGTGTGGGACTTCCTCTCGGACGCGGTGCGCCTCGCCTGGCCCGGCGAGGGGCGAAGGCCCCGCTGGGTGCACACCGCGAGCGCGGGCGTCGACCGCCTCATGTGCCCCGAGCTCGCCGCCTCCGACACGCTGGTCACGAACGCCCGCGGCGTCTTCGACCAGCCCATCGCCGAGTACGTGGCCGCCCTCGTCCTCGCCATGGCCAAGGATCTGCCGCGCACCCTCCAGTTCCAGGGCGAGCGCACCTGGCAGCACCGCGAGACCCAGCGGGTCGCCCGCACGCGCGCGTGCGTCGTGGGTTCGGGGCCGATCGGGCACGCCATCGTGCGCATGCTGAAGGGGCTCGGGATCATCACGGCACTGGTGGGCCGCAGCGCCCGCCAGGGCGTCCACGGTCCCGACGAACTCGACCGGCTCATGGCGCGCGCCGACTGGGTGGTGTGCGCGGCGCCGCTCACGGACGACACGCGCGGCATGTTCGACGAGCGGCGCTTCGGGATGATGCAGCCCTCCGCGCGCTTCATCAACATCGGGCGCGGCGCGCTCGTCGTGGAGGACGCTCTCGCGGCCGCCCTGTCGAAGCGGTGGATCGCGGGCGCGGCGCTCGACGTCTTCGAGCACGAGCCGCTGCCCGCGGACAGCCCGCTGTGGACGGCGCCGGGGCTGATCGTCTCCCCGCACATGAGCGGCGACACGGTCGGCTGGCGCGACGAACTGGGCACCCAGTTCGTCGAGTTGTACGAGGAGTGGGCGGCCGGGAGGCCTCTGTCCAACGTGGTCGACAAGAAACGTGGGTATGTACCCGGGAATTGATCTACCCGGGCAGCGCTGATCACTCCCCGAGCCACTCCACCCCCTTGAGGCGAGCCACTTCCCTCCCCCCTGAGGAGCGTGCATGACCGAGCTCACGAATCTCACCGCGGTACAACTCGTCGACGCCTATCACAAGGGCGAATTCAGTCCGGTCGACGCGACACGGGCGGCCCTGCGCAGGGCCGAGGAAGTGCAGCCCGCGGTGAACGCCTTCGTGCGCATCGATGCCGACGAGGCCCTCGCGCAGGCCGAGTCGAGCGCCGAGCGGTGGCGGCGCGGTGAGCCGCGAGGGCTGCTCGACGGTGTCCCGGTCTCGGTCAAGGACATCCTGCTGCAGCGCGGCGGGCCGACGCTGCGGGGCTCGAAAACCGTTCGTGCGGCGGGGAGTTGGGAGGAGGACGCGCCGTCGGTGGCGCGCCTTCGCGAGCACGGCGCGGTGTTCATCGGCAAGACGACGACGCCCGAGTTCGGCTGGAAGGGCGTCACGGACAGCCCGCAGAGCGGGGTCACGCGCAATCCGTACGACCCTTCGCGCACCACGGGCGGCTCCAGCGGCGGCAGCGCGGCCGCCGTGGCGCTGGGCGCGGCGCCCGTCTCCCTCGGCACGGACGGCGGCGGCTCGGTGCGGATCCCGGGCTCCTTCTGCGGGATCTTCGCGCTGAAGCCGACGTACGGACGGGTGCCGATCTATCCCGCGTCCGCGTTCGGCACGCTGGCGCACGTCGGTCCGATGACACGGGACGCGGCGGACGCGGCGCTCCTGATGGACGTCATCAGCGGCCCCGACTGGCGCGACTGGTCACAGCTCGGCCCGGTGGCGGGCAGCTTCCGCGCGGGTATCGAAGGCGGCGTACGCGGTCTGCGCATCGCCTACTCACCCTCGCTCGGCGGTCAGGTCGCGGTGCGGCCCGCGGTCGCCGCCGCGGTGCGGCAGGCGGTGGAGTCCCTTGCCGCGCAGGGTGCGTACGTGGAGGAGACCGACCCGGACTTCACGGATCCGGTGGAGGCGTTCCACACGCTGTGGTTCAGCGGCGCGGCCCGGGTGATCCAACACCTGCCGCCCGACCGGCGGGAGTTGCTCGACCCGGGGCTGCGGGAGATCTGTGCGCAGGGCGCCCGGTCCAGCGCGCTCGACTACCTTGCCGCAGTTGACGTACGCATGGAGCTCGGCCGTCGCATGGGCCGCTTCCACCAGACGTACGACCTCCTGATCACACCGACGTTGCCGATCACCGCGTTCGAGGCGGGAGCGGAGGTACCGAAAGGTTCCGGCCATCGCCGGTGGACGGGGTGGACGCCGTTCACGTACCCCTTCAACATGACGCAGCAGCCGGCCGCGACCGTCCCCTGCGGGGTGGACCGGGAGGGGCTGCCCATCGGTGTGCAGATCGTGGCGGCGCGACACGCCGACGCGCTCGTCCTGCGGGCCGCGCACGCGCTGTACGAAGCGGGCGGCGCGAGGATCGCGCCGCCCGCCACTGACTGAACCCGCGCGGACCCGCGGGCGGGACCTACGCTCTGCGGAAATTCAGCGTCTCGCCCTGCGCACCCGCGCGCCACAGGTCGTTGCAGGCCTCGGCCATCTGGTCGAGGCCTTCGACCACCTGGCCCCAGACGATGCCGGGAACCCAGCCGACGTCTCCGTTGAGCAGCAGGTTGTTGCGCTCGTAGAAGAGGGCGAGGTCCACGACCGTGGCGCCCGCCTTGACGTCCGCGGCCGGTTCGTACCCATAGGCCTGCGTGCCCAGCTGCGTCCCGTTGAAGGAGAAATAGCAGAGGTCGCCGGGAATGGGGGTGACTGTCGGATTCTCCAGAGGCGGCTCGCGGTCCGCGAAAGCCGGAAAGAGGGCGTAGATCTCATTGCGGGCGTACTTCGCGTGATAGACGTCCTCGCTGAGCGGAAGCGCCTCCCACACCGCCGCGCAGGTCAACGGGGCCCGGTCGTCGAGCAGCTTTGCCGTGCACTGAACTCCCCGCTTGGCGAGGGAGACTTCGATGAATCGGTCTGCCATGTGTCCCATGCTCCTCCCTGGGTCAAGACCACAACGATTGCATCAGGGGCTGAAATTGGCCCGCATATCTTGCGTCGAGTCGGGTAGCCGCGCGCCCATGGCTCCACCACTTTGGAACGACCCAGAGAGCAATGAGACAGAGAGCGCCCGTGCCCACGGCACGGGACCGAGTGCGGTGCCCCGGAACACCGGGGTCCGCCGACGATCACTCCTGTTCGGCGCGGCCGCGGTAGGTGCGGTGGGCGCGCTCGGCGCCGCGGGCTGCAGCAAGGTCCCCACGGGGGACACGCTGGCGCGCCTGAAGTCGCAGGGGACCGTACGGCTTGGGATCGCGGGAGAGGCGCCGTACGGATACATCGACGAGGACGGGGCGTTCACCGGCGAGGCGGTGAAGCTCGCGAAAACGATCTTCGAGCGCCTGGGTGTCCCCAAGGTGCAGCCTGTGGCGACCGAGTTCGGCTCGCTCATCCCTGGCCTGAACACGCAGCAGTTCGATGTGGTCTCGGCCGGGATGTACATCAACAAGGACCGCTGTCAGCAGGTCATCTTCTCCGACCCCGAGTACCAGATGCTGGACTCCTTCATCGTCCGCAAGGGCAACCCGAAGAAGCTCTTCAACTACCAGGACGCCTTCAAGGCGAAGGCGAAGATGGGCACGGGACCCGCGTACGCGGAGATCGACTACGGGATCGCCGCGGGCTACAAGCGGGGGGACATCTCGATCTTCCCGGACCCGGTCGCGGGCATGAACGCCGTCGAGTCCGGCCGCATCGACTTCTTCGCGGGCACCGCCCTGACCGGCCGTGAAGTGGTCCGCAAGAGCACGAAGGCGGAGGCCACCGACGCCTTCGCCCCCATCGTCGACGGCGAGAAGCAGATCGACGGCGGCGGCTTCACCTTCCGGCCCACCGACACGAAGCTGCGCGACGCCTTCAACGTGGAGATCCACAAGATGAAGAAGAGCGGCGAGCTCTTCCGCATCCTGAAGCCGTTCGGCTTCACCAAGGACGAGATGACCACGCTGACCGCAGAGGAGCTGTGCAAATGACAGCGGGACTGTGGGAACACTGGGTTCTGCCCGGCATCTGGATCACCATCCAGCTGACGATCTACAGCGCGGCCCTCGCGGCCGCCGTCGCCTTCGGCATCGGCATGGCCCGTACCCACCGGTCGCGCACCGTGCGCTTCCTGGCCGGGTTCTACACCGAGGTCTTCCGCGGCACCTCTTCGCTGGTGCTGATGTTCTGGATCTTCTTCGTCCTGCCGCAGCTCATCGGCTGGGCCCTGGTCCCGATGTGGGCGGCCGTGCTCGCCCTCGGACTCTCCTACGGCGCGTACGGCGCCGAGATCGTGCGTGGCTCGCTCAATTCGGTGACACCGGCACAGCGCGAGGCGGGGGTCGCGTTGAGCTTCAGCCCGTGGCAGCGGATGCGGCTGATCCTGTTGCCGCAGGCCATCCCGGAGATGATCCCGCCGTTCTCGAACCTGCTGGTCGAGCTCCTCAAGGGCACCGCCCTGGTCTCGCTGCTCGGCATCGGCGACGTGTCCTTCGCCGCGAACCTGGTGCGCCTCGCGACCACGGAGAGCGCCGAGATCTACACGATCACCCTGGTCATCTACTTCGTGATCGCGTTCCTGCTGACCCGCGGGATGCGTTCGCTGGAGCGTAAGACCAAGGCCGGGATCGGACAGAGCCCCGAGCCGCGCGGCGGCCTGATGGGCAAGCTCAACTTCCGCCAGCAGCTGGCGACTTCTCAGATCCCGAAGAGCTCAGGGGGCGGTGGCGCGTGAACAACGGAACCGACAAGTGGGACTGGGGTGCGGTCTCCGACTTCATGCCGCACTTCTGGGACGGTGTCCTGGTCACCCTGCAGGTGCTCGCACTCGGCTCGCTGATCTCGTTCTCGCTCGGCCTGGTGTGGGCGCTCCTGTTCCGCGCGCCGAGCCGTTTCGTGCGCTGGCCGGTCGGCATCGTCACCGAGTTCATCCGCAACACCCCGCTGCTCGTGCAGCTGTTCTTCTTCTTCTTCGTGCTGCCGGACTGGGGCATCCAGTTCTCCGCGCTGACGACCGGCACCATCGCGATCGGCCTGCACTACTCGACGTACACCGCGCAGGTCTACCGCGCGGGCATCGAGGCCGTGCCCGAGGGGCAGTGGGAGGCGGCCACGGCGCTGAGCCTGCCCTACCGCCACACGTGGACCGCGGTGATCCTGCCGCAGGCCATCCGGCGTGTGATCCCCGCGCTGGGCAACTACGTCATCGCGATGCTGAAGGACACCCCTCTGCTCGCCAGCATCGGCGTCCTCGAACTGCTGCAGCGCTCGCGCCTCCAGGCGGCGGAGACGTTCCAGTACACCGAGGCCCTGACCGTCGTCGGTATCGCCTTCATCGTCATCGCCTACCCGTCCTCCCTCCTCCTCCGAGCTCTGGAGCGTCGTCTTGTCGTCTGAAAGCACCCCCAAGGAAACGACCAATCCGGCGGTGGACGGCAGCGAGCTGATCCGCTTCGACAAGGTCACCAAGAGGTTCGGCTCGAACACCGTTCTGGACGAGCTCGACTTCTCCGTGGACTCGGGCAAGCACGTCACGCTGATCGGCCCGTCGGGATCCGGCAAGACCACGATCCTGCGGCTGCTCATGACTCTGATGAAGCCCGAGGAGGGCACCATCAAGGTCGGCGGGCGCTACCTCACGCACGAGGAGAAGAACGGCAAGCTCGTGCCGGCGGGCGAGAAGTACATCCGCGAGGTCCGCAAGAACATCGGGATGGTGTTCCAGCAGTTCAACCTCTTCCCGAACATGAAGGTCCTGCGCAACATCACGGAGGCCCCGGTCACCGTCCTCGGCCTGTCCAAGGACGAGGCCGAGCAGCGGGCCCGCGAGCTGCTCGAACTGGTCGGTCTCACCGAGCACATCGACAAGTACCCCAACCAGCTCTCCGGCGGCCAGCAGCAGCGCGTCGCCATCGCACGCGCCCTCGCCATGCGCCCGCAGGTGCTGCTCCTTGACGAGGTCACGTCCGCGCTCGACCCCGAGCTGGTGGCGGGCGTCCTCGACGTCCTGCGGGACATCGCGCACACCACGGACATCACGATGCTCTGCGTGACCCACGAGATGAACTTCGCCCGTGACATCTCGGACCAGGTCCTGATGTTCGACTCGGGCCGGGTCATCGAGTCCGGGACCCCGGAGAAGATCTTCACCGAGCCGGAACACGAGCGGACCCGGGAGTTCCTCAGCGCGGTCCTGTGACCGCGCACCGCAATCAGCCAGGCCATGGCCTTGGGTGGTGACACTGGCATATGCCAGGGTGGCGCGTTCCTGCTGACAGGGCCGGGGCGCGCCACCAATCTCGTCAACAGCAGCTCCATATGGGGCCCTTGGCGGCTATCGTGGGACGAGCCCAGCTGTCCGGAACCGTTCCACGCAGGGGGAAGCCGTGGCGCTGAAGCATGAGCCGACCACGCCGCAGCACTCGGTACAGAGCGCCCTGCGGGTGCTCGAAATCGTCGCCAGGCACAACACCGGTGTGACCGAAGCCGAGCTCGCCCGGCAGATCAAACTGACCGCCCCCCAGCTGGCCGCCCTGCTGCGCATGCTGCGCCGCGAGGCATACATCGAGCAGATCGCCGACGGCGCGTACGTCACCGGCGAATCCCTCGCCCGCCTCGGCTCGGCCCAGCGCCGCGACCAGACGCTGCGGGACAAGCTCAAGGTGACGCTCGACGGGCTGCGCGACTCGATCGGCGCGGCCGTCTACATCAGCCGGTACGAAGACGGCGAAATCAAGATCACCGACTGCGCGGACGGCCCCCGCACCCCGAAGGTCAACGAGTGGGTGGACTTCCGCTCCTCCGCGCACGCCAGCGCGGTCGGCAAGAGCCTGCTGACCCAGCTCGACCTGAACGGCCGCAGGGACCACCTCTCCCGCCACAAGATGGCCCGCCTCACCTCGCGGACGATCACGAACGAGCGGGTCCTCCTGAGCCACCTCGCGGCCCAGCCCGCCACGGTCCCGGTCCTCGACCTCCAGGAGTACGCCGTGGGCACGGTCTGCGCCGCCGTCCCCATCACCGCGGGCTCCGCGGTGGGCTGCCTCGCACTGTCCCTGCCGGTGGAGCACGCGCACCGGCTGCGGGAAGCGGCCGAGACGCTCAATCGCGGGGCGGCGCCGGTGCTGCTCTCGCTGGCGATCTAGGGCGGTCCTGAGCACCCTCCGGGACCAGGTATTATTTTTGAGTCAGCAGGCGCCGCTAGCTCAGTTGGTTAGAGCAGCTGACTCTTAATCAGCGGGTCCGGGGTTCGAGTCCCTGGCGGCGCACTAGCGATTAGGTCGCTGACCTGGGGCTTCTCGGTTTTCCGAGAAGCCCTTTCGCGTTTCCCGGAAGCCTGCGGAAGCCGCGTAATCCTTCGGAAACCCGCGGCAGCCGCGGAAACCTGCGGAAAACCCCACCCTGACCGACGGCAACCCGCATACCGCCGCCGCCCCACGGTTTCTAGCGTTGCTGAGGAAGCCCGGCGGCTGTGCCGCAGCCGCCGCCCCGCCAGCTTGGAGACACCGCATGGACCTCGTGACCCTCGCCCTGCCCCAGGAACCCGCGGGCGGCATAGCGGGCTGGGCGGCCGACCTCGTGGACACCATGGGCGGCCCGGGAGCCGGTCTCGCCATCGCCCTGGAGAACCTCTTCCCTCCGCTGCCCAGCGAGGTGATCCTGCCGCTGACCGGCTTCGCCGCCGGGCAGGGCGTGATCAGCCTGGCGTCCGCGCTGTTCTGGACCACGCTCGGCTCGGTGGTCGGCGCCGCCGTCCTGTACTGGATCGGCGTGCTGTTCGGCCGTGAGCGCATGCACGCCATCTGGGCCAAGCTGCCGCTGGTCAAGGGCTCCGACCTGGAGCGCACCGAGCGATGGTTCGCCAAGCACGGCACCAAGGCCGTCCTCATCGGCCGCATGGTGCCGATCTTCCGCAGCCTCATCTCGGTCCCGGCCGGTGTGGAGCGCATGCCGCTGCCGGTCTTCCTGTCCCTGACCACCCTCGGCAGCCTGGTCTGGAACTCGGTCCTCGTGATGGCGGGGTACTGGCTGGGCGACCAGTGGGACGCCGTGGAGACCTACGTCGGATTCCTGTCCAAGGCCGTCCTCGTCCTGGTCCTCGTCGCCACCGCCCTCTACGTGATCAGGCGCGTCCGGTCCAGGAGGCGGTCGGGCGATCTTGCCCCGTCAGGGCGGCATCGCTAGTGTCGGCAGGCGTGGAGGGGGACCCAGCGGTGAAGCCGGCACAGCGCCTCCTCAGGGTCACCGGCGTGCTGCTCAGCTGCTTCACCGCCCTCCTGGGCCTGCTGTACTTCATCCTGGCCGGCGCCCTGCTCGGCGCCTTCCTGCTGTGGCCGCGCACCCGCGGCCGGGCCCACGCCCTGCTCGCCTCGGGGGCCCGCAGGCTCACCGCCCTCGAACGCGCGAGGCGCTCGGTCTTCTTCCACGACAGGTTCCCGGAGCACCACGCCTCCGACCAGCAGGTGCTGCGCTACCTCGCGGCCCGTACGTACGCCGGGCTGCTGTGCAGCATCGTGGTCGGGCTGCTCCTCTTCGGGGTCGTCCTGGCCGGGCTGCTCGCCGCGGGCGTCGCACGGTCCACGCTGACCTGGCGGGAGCTGCTGACCCAGGTGGTGCTCGGCGGCGTCCTGCTCTTCCTCGACGTGCAGGGCCTGCGCTCGCTGGCCGCCCTGGACACACGCCTGGCCCGCGCGTGCTTCGGGCCCTCCGAGCGTGAGCTCCTCGAGCGGCGCATCGACGAACTGGCCGCAAGCCGCGCCGCGGTGGTCCAGGCGGTGGACGCGGAGCGGCGGCGCGTCGAGCGCGATCTGCACGACGGCGTCCAGCAGCGGCTCGTGGCGCTGGCCATGCTGCTCGGCCGTGCCCGCCGCGGCAAGACGCCGGAACAGTCGGACGCCCTCCTGGAGCAGGCGCACAAGGAGTCCCGGGAAGTCCTCACCGAACTGCGTGAAGTGGCCTGGCGCGTCTATCCGTCGGCTCTGGACAACCTCGGTCTGCAGGAGGCGCTCGGCGGGGTCCGCGAGCGGTGCGGCATCCCGATGAGGATCGAGTACGACGTTCCCGAGCCGCTGCCCGCGGCCATCGAGACGGCCGCCTACTTCGTCGTGTCCGAGGCCGTGACCAACGCGGCCAAGCACGCGTCCGCCGATGACATCTTCGTCAGCGTCACGGCGTACGACACGTTCCTCGCCGTCCTGGTCCGCGACAGCGGCATCGGCGGCGCCGACCCGGCGGGCAGCGGTCTGACCGGACTGCACGTCCGGGTGGCCGCGCTCGACGGCAGACTGGACGTCCACAGCCCCTCCGGGGGTCCCACCACCATCACCGCGGAGCTGCCGTGCGCGTCATTCTCGCCGAGGACTCGACCCTGCTGCGAGAAGGGCTGATCCGGCTGCTCGCCGAGGAGGGGCACGAGGTCGTCGCCGGGGTGGGTGACGCCGTATCGCTGCTGCGTGAGGTGGAGGCGCAGACACCGGACATCGTGGTCACCGACATCCGGATGCCACCGACCCACAGCGACGAGGGGCTGCGCGCCGCGGTGGAGATCCGCGAGCGCTGGCCCGGGGTCGGCGTGCTCGTGCTCTCCCAGCACGTGGAGAGCAACTACGCGGCGCAGCTGCTCACTTCGAGCGTCGAGCGGGTCGGCTATCTCCTCAAGGACCGTGTCGCGCAGGTCGACGAGTTCCTCGACTCACTGGAGCGGATCCACGCGGGCGGGGCCGCCATCGACCCTGAAATCGTACGGCAGTTGGTCATCCGCACCACGCACACCGACCCGCTCTCCCGCCTCACGCCCCGCGAGCGCAGCGTCATCGAGGTGCTTGCGCAGGGCCACACCAACGCGGCCATCGCGCAGAAGCTGCACATCTCGCTGAGCTCGGTCGAGAAGAACCTCAACGCGATCTTCGACAAGCTCGACCTCTCGCGCACCACCGGCTACAGCCGCCGGGTGCTCGCGGTGCTGCGGTACCTGGAGTCCTGACGGCGACAGGCTCCGGCACCGAGCCGCCGGACCGCCGGACCGCCCGCTGTCTCAACACCAGTCTCAGTACGCGCAGTTCGCGCCACGGCAGCACACGGCTTCGCCCCGCACATATCCCCCGCACCGGTGAGGACAGCGCCGTCGGGCCGCCGCGATACTGGCACGGCCTCCTGCCCCGAGGAGCCCGCCGATGCAACGTCCCTTCCTCGCCCTGTCCCGGTTGCGCACCACCCGCACCACCCACCCCTACGTCGTGGACACCGCGCTCGCCGCCCTGGTGCTCTTCGCCGTCTCGCTCCAGTTCCTCTTCCCCGACGAGGGCGGCGACCCGCTGAGCGCGGCCGGGTTCGTCCTCGGCGCCGGGACCGCGGCGCCGCTGATCTGGCGGCGCCGCGCGCCCTTCGGCTGTGCCGCCGTGATCGCCGTCTTCACGCCCGCCATGGCGCTCTACCACCGGCCGCCGCCCGACGTCTGCATCGGCGGCATGGTCGCCCTCTACACCGTGGCCGCCCTGAGCACGCCGCTGAAACGGCGCGTCATGCTCGCCGGGTGGTTGACGGGGGCCGCCGTCACCATGGCCTTCAAGGAACACTCCGAGCCGTACGAGTACCCCTTCCACCTGCTCAGCCTCATCAGCGCGTACGCCCTGGGTGCCTTCGCCCGCGTGCAGCGCGCGTACACCGCGGCCCTGGAGGACCGGGCGCGGCGCCTGGAGCGGGAGCGCGCCACCGAGACGGCGCGTGCGGTCGGCCAGGAGCGGTCCAGGATCGCCCGCGACATGCACGACATCCTCGCCCACGCGGTGAGCCTGATGGTGGTCCAGGCCGAGGCGGGGCCCGTGGTCGTCCGCAGTGATCCGGACCGTGCGGTGGGGGCGTTCGAAGCGATCGCCGGCGCGGGGCGCGACGCGATGGTGCAGTTGCGGCGGATCCTGGGCGTCCTGAGAGAGCCGTCGGCGCCGGACGCCGGACGGGTCCCGCAGCCGACGCTCGCGGCGCTCCCGGAGCTGGCCTCACTGGTCGAACAGACGGGCCTGCGCGTGGAGTTGACGGAAGAGGGAGCCCCCCGTCCGCTCCCGCCCGACGTCGAGGTGGCCGCGTACCGCATCGTCCAGGAGGCGCTGACCAACTGCGTCAAGCACGCGGGAGCGGCCACGGCGACCATTCAACTGACCTGGTACGCAGATGAGTTGAGGCTGCGGATCCAGGACGACGGAGCCGGGCTCTCCCCCGCACAGGGCGCGGGGCACGGCCTGGTCGGCATCCAGGAGCGCGCCGCCGCCTGCGGTGGCACCGCCGAGGCCGGGAACGGACCCGATGGTGGATTCCGTGTCGCCGTACGGCTGCCCACGGCATTCTTGGGGGATGAGCATCCGGGTGGCGGTCGCCGACGATCAGGAGCTGGTACGCAGCGGCTTCTCCATGATCCTTGAGGCACAGCCCGACATCGAGGTGGTGGCGGAGGCGGGTGACGGCGCCGAGGCGGTGGCGGCGGTGCGCCTGCACGCCCCGGACGTCATCCTGCTTGACATCCGCATGCCGGGGATGGACGGCATCGAGGCGGCCCGCCAGGTGTGCGCGCAGTCCAGCTGCCGGGTCGTCATGCTGACCACCTTCGACCTCGACGAGTACGTGTACGAGGCGCTGTACGCGGGAGCGAGCGGCTTCCTGCTCAAGGACGTCCGCAGGGACGACCTGGTGCACGCGGTGCGGGTCGTGGCGGCCGGGGACTCCCTGCTCGCGCCCACGGTGACGCGCCGCCTGGTGGCGGACGTGGTCCGGCGCCGCCGCACGGAGTCCGACGCGCCCGCCGTGTCGCCCGCCGAACGCCTCGCGGTGCTCACCGCCCGTGAGGAGGAGACGCTGCGGCTGCTGGCCCGGGGGCTTTCGAACGCGGAGATCGCGGCGTCGTTCGTGGTCAGTGACCACACCGTGAAGACCCATGTCAGCAACGTCCTGTCGAAGCTGGGGCTACGGGACCGGGTGCAGGCGGTGATCTGCGCGTACGAGACGGGGCTCGTGGTTCCGGGGGGCTAGGGCCTCTGCGCCGTACGAGACGGGGCTCGTGGTTCCGGGGGACTAGAGCCTCTGCGCCGTACGAGACGGGGCTCGTGGTTCCGGGGAGCTAAGGCCGCACCGACCTGGCGTCGTCTCCCCCGCCCGGCGGAGACCTACCCCGCACGGGGGAGGCGGCAAGACCGCCCGCCACGGCGATCCGCCGCACGCGGCGGAGGGCGAATCTGAGGGCGACCCGGCCCCCGTCCATGGAGGAGGCAGAGCCATGTTGGCCGCCCTCGCCCGCACAGCGACCCGACGCCCCCGAACCGTCGTCCTCATCTGGCTTCTTCTCCTCGTCCTGGGTCTCGGCTTCGGCACCCGGGTCTTCGGCGACCTGACCTCGTCCGTCGAGGACGTCCCCGGCAGCGAGTCCGTCGTCACCGAGGAACGCCTGGCCGAACTGACCCGGGACGGCGAGGACTTCAGCGCCGTCGTGTCGGGTCCGACCGTCGAATCCCCACAGGTCCGCGCGCAGGTGGGCGACGCCGTGGCCGACGTACGCAGGCAGCCGGGCATCGCCCAGGTGCCCGATCCGTACACCACCCGAGGCCTGGTCGCCCAGGACGGCAAGGCCCTGCTCGTCCCCGTCGTCCTCAAGGGCGGCCTCGACGACGACGCCGAGGAGGAGGCCGTCGGCGACGCGGCCGACCGCCTGCGTGAGATCACCGCCGGTGACGTGGCGGTGAGCGGCGGTCCGCTGCTCGGCGAGCAGATGGGCGGCAGGGCTCAAGAGGACGTAGCACAGGCCGAGTTGATCACCCTGCCCGCCGTGCTGATCGTCCTCCTGCTCATCTTCGGCGGGCTGCGGGCCGCCGGGCTCCCCCTCCTGGTCACCGTGAGCGGCGTGGCCGGTGCCTTCCTGACCCTCTACGGCTTCAGCCAGTTCACCGAGATCTCCGTCTACGCCGTCCAGATCGTCACCATGCTCGGCCTCGGTCTCGCCGTCGACTACGCGCTCCTGATGGTGATCCGCTTCCGCGAGGAGCGAGGGAAGACGCAGGAGCGGGGGAAGACGCGGGACGTGGCGCAGGCCGTGCACGCGACCGTCGCCCACGCGGGACGCACCGTCCTCTTCTCCGGCCTGACGGTGGCCATCAGCCTGTCGGGGCTCGTCTGGTTCCCCAGCCCGTTCCTGCGCAGCATGGGCCTTGCGGCCGGTGCGGTGGTCGTCGTCGACATGCTGGCGGCGCTGACACTCCTTCCGGCGCTGCTCGCCCTGTTCGGCGGCAAGATCGCACCCTCGGGAGCGAAGTCCCCTACGCGGAAGGGAATGTGGCGTCGAGGAAGGGCGGCCAGTGGCGCACCCGCCCCCGAACCCGGCGCCTTCTTCGCCCGCCTCGCCCTGTTCTCCGCCCGGCGCCCCCTGGCCGTGGCGGGCACCGCCGTCGCCGTGCTCACCTTCCTCGCGCTGCCCGCCTTCGGGATGCGCATCAACATCGGGGACGCCCGGCAGCTCCCGCACGACACCGAGGCGCGGCAGCTGTACGACTCCGTGCGCGAGCACTATCCGGCGGGGACGGACACCGACCCGGTCCAGGTGCTCATCGGGCCCGGCGCCGAACCCGACTGCGAGGACAGGATCCGGGCCCTGCCCGGGATCAGGTCGGCCGACAGCGAGCGGCTCTCCGACGGCACGGTCCTGCTCGAACTGACGCCGACCGGTTCCGTCGACGGCCCCACCGCCACCCGGCTCGTGGAGCAGGTGCGCGACCTGCGCGGCGACGAGCCCGTCCGGGTCACCGGCAACGCCGCGAGCCTCGTCGACTTCCGTTCGATGCTCGCCGAGCGCGCGCCCTGGGCCGTACTCACCGTCCTGGTCGCCCTGTTCGCCCTGCTCTTCGCCTTCACCGGCTCACTGCTGCTCCCGCTGCGTACGCTCGCCACCACCCTGCTCAGCCTGGGCGCCTCGCTCGGCGTCGTGGTGTGGGTGTTCCAGGACGGGCATGCCGCCGGGCTGCTCGGCGGTGAGGGACTCGGTGCGCTGAGCCTGACCGCGCCGCCGCTGATCATCGCGATCGCGTTCGGACTCGCCATGGACTACGAGCTGTTCATCCTGTCCCGGATGCGGGAGGCGTGGCTGGAGACCGGCGACCACCGGGCCGCCACCGTCGAAGGGCTGCGCCGCTCGGGCCGTGTCGTCAGCTGTGCGGCGCTGCTGCTCGCGATCGTCTTCGGCGGCTTCATGACCGGTGGTTTCTCACCGATCCTGCAGATCGGGCTCGGTCTGACGCTCGCGGTGCTCATCGACGCGACCGTGGTCCGGATGTTCCTCGTCCCGGCGACGATGACGCTGCTCGGCCGCCGTGCCTGGTGGGCGCCGGCGCCGCTGCGGAGGATCCATCAGCGGTACGGGCTGCGCGAGGCGCCGTCCGCCGCTCCCGTGCCGGTCAGGCAAGCACCACCCAGTCCATGAGCAGCGCGGCCACCAGGCCGACGGCGAGGAGATAGCTGCCGAGCCGGGTCCGTCCCCGCCTGCTGAGCTCGATCACCAGGCCGCAGAGGACGAGCAGCAGCCCGTACACCCCCACGACCAGGACGGACGACCGGCTCGCCAGGCGTACGGCGAGCACTACGGCCGCCGCGGCCATCAGCACCGAGGCCGCGGCGATCCGTATGCGCCGGGCCTGGCGTGGCGTGAGGCCTGCCCGTATCTGGTCTGACGTGCTCATGGTTCAGGATCGTAATCGACAGACCGGTGGCCAGTGCACGCTTTCCGGGCTGTTCGGGCTGTCCGGGCTGTTCGGACTGCGCGGACTCTGTGGACTGTGCGGTCCGTCCGGACTCAGGCCCGCAGGTACGCCAGTACGGCGAGCACCCTGCGGTGGGTGCCGTCCGCAGGCGGCAGGTCGAGCTTTCCCAGGATGTTGCCGATGTGCTTGCCCACCGCGGCCTCGCTGACGACGAGTTCGGCGGCGATCGACGCGTTCGACCTGCCCTCGGCCACCAGGCCGAGCACCTCGCGCTCGCGCGGCGTGAGCTGTTCGAGGGGGTCGCGGCGGCGCCTGAGCAACTGCCGTACGACTTCCGGGTCCACGACCGTGCCGCCCGCCGCCACCTGTGTCACCGCGTCGGCGAACTGCTCGACCTGGCCCACCCGGTCCTTGAGCAGATAGCCGACGCCGGTGCCTTCGCCGGTGTCCAGGAGCTCGGCGGCGTACGAACGCTGCACGTACTGGCTGAGCACGAGGACCGGGAGCGCGGGCCGTTCGGCACGCAGGGCGAGGGCGGCGCGCAGGCCTTCGTCCTGGAAGGTGGGCGGCATGCGTACGTCGGTGAGGACGAGGTCCGGTTCATGCTCATCGACGGCGGCGCGCAGCCCCTCCGCGTCACCGAGCGCGGCGGGCACCTCGTGGCCGAAGCGGGTGAGCAGGCCGACGAGCCCTTCGCGGAGCAGCACGCTGTCCTCGGCGACGACGATCCTCAGTCGGTGGTGAGGGCTTGGGAGTGCTGGGATCGGCACGGGATCTCCACGGACAGGACGGTCGGACCGCCCGGCGGGCTGGCGACCGTCAGTGTGCCATCGAGCACCGCGATGCGGTCCGCCAGGCCGGTGAGGCCGGTGCCGCGGGCAGGATCGGCGCCGCCCTTGCCGTTGTCGCGCACGTCGATGCGGAGGGTTTCGTGCTCATGGCGGGCGGTGATGTGCGCGCGGGGGGCTTCGCTGTGGCGGGCGATGTTGGTGAGGGCCTCGCGGATGGTGAAGTACCCGGCGGATTCGACGGGTTCGGGGAGGCGGGGCAGGCCGTCCAGGTCGGTGTCGACGGGAATCGGGGAGCGTTCGGCCGCGTCCTCGACGGCGGCGGCGAGACCGTAGTCGACCAGGACCTGGGGGTGGATGCCCCGGATGAGCTCGCGCAGTTCGGTCAGCACGTTCCCGGCCTCGTCGTGGGCGGTGGCGAGCTGGGCGGCGAGGGGGCTGCCGGGGGTGACGTCGAGCCGGGCGAGGCCCAGGGTCATGGTCAGCGCGACCAGGCGCTGCTGGGCCCCGTCGTGCAGGTCACGCTCGATCCGCCGCCGTTCGGCTTCGAAGGCGTCGACCAGGCGGGCCCGGGAGCGGGTCACTTCTGCCAGCTGGGTGGTCAGCTCGGCCTCGCGCGGGGCGAGGAGGAGGCGGGCGAGGGCGGCTCGGGCGGTGGCGTAGGCGCCGAGGGGATAGAGGAGCGGGGCGAGCAGGGCCACGCCGATGAGGGCGGTGGCGAAGGCGTGCGGATAGTCGCTGACGAGCCAGAGCTTGGCGGCGCGGATCTCGCCTCCGTCTAGGGCGAGTTGGGCCGGGGCGCCGATGAGGAGGGCGGGGGCGCCGAGGGTGCAGGTGAGCACGAGGAGGTCGAGGGGCCACAGGACGAGGGCGAGGAGCACGGTGTACGCGAGCTCGCGCCAGGTGGCCTGCTCCTTGACGCGCAGCGTGAACCAGGCGGGGATGCCGGGGACTTCGGGGGTCCGGTGGGGGGTGGGAGCGGGGGGTGCGGGGTCGATGAGGGTGAGGCGGCGGCGTTCGAGGGCGGCGACGGGGATGCCGGCGAAGGCGAGAAGACCGAGGAGGGGAATCCCGACGAGTACGACGACGAGCACCCCGCCGAGGACGGCTACGGCCAGCCCACCCACGAGAACGAACACGCCGAGCAGCACACCCCCGACGAGGTACGCCACAGCCCTGCCGGGCGCACTGCTCCCCAGATAGCCACGCCGCCCCAACGCCACTCTTACGCTCTCCCTGGCCATGGGGCCACGGTATGCGGGGGGGGCGGGGCGGGGCCGTGCCCGGGAAAGGCCTGTTCGGCACGGGTCGGACGCGGGGCAATCGGGCGGGCGGGCGGGAAAGGCCTGTTCGGCACAGGTCGGACGCGGGGTGAACGGGCGGGTGGGCGGGAGAGGCCCGTTCGACACGGGTCGGACGCGGGGTTACGGGCGGGCAGGTGGGAGAGGTCCATGCGGCCCCGGCAGCAACCCCTCCCGGGACTGGGCACGGTACTGGCCCAGCAGCACGGACTCATCCGCCGGGGTGAACCGGCGGTACGCCCCCGCCCCGGGATCAGGACGCCACCACACAGGATCCCCGCAGCGAAACCCCTCCCCACGCAAGGCGGCCCGCGCCACCTTGTTCGTCGCCGTCACCGGCATCTCCCGAGCCACCCGCACAAAGCGGGGCGCCATCTTCGTACCCAAGTCCGGCTGCGACAGCAGGAATTCAGCGAAGGCCAGCGGGGAGAACGCCACCCCCGCCCGCGGACACACCGCGGCCATCACCTGATCCCCCGCCACCGGATCCGGCACCGCGTACACCGCAACCGCCGCCACCCCCTCCCACCGCGCGAGAATGCCCTCGATCATCGCCGCCGCCAGGTTCTCGCTGTCCACCCGGAGCCGGTCGTCCGTGCGCCCCGCGAAGTAGAGAAACCCCTCCCCGTCCCGGTAGAAGAGATCCCCCGTCCAGTACCACCCGTCCCGGAGCCGCGCCGCATCCGCCTCCGCGTTGCGCCAGTACCCCTCGAAGGGCGTCCGGCCCTTGTTCACCAACTCCCCTATCGCCTCGTCCCCGTTCAGCAGCCTGCCGTCCGCCGCGAAGACGGCGGGCGGGCACTCCTTCCTCGTGACGGGGTCCACCACCGCCAGCTCGTCCCCCGGCGCCCCGCGCCCGATCGCCCCGTCCGGCGTCCCCGCCGTCCGCTGGATCGCCGCGCCGCCCTCCGAAGAGCCGTACCCCTCGACGAGCCGCACCCCGAACCGCTTCTCGAAGCGCGCCGCGTCGACCGCCCCGGCCTCCGTGCCGAATCCCATCCGCAGGGGGTTATCCGTGTCGTCGGCCCCCTCAGGCGTCGCCAGGATGTACTGCACCGCCCGGCCCACGTACGTGAAGTACGTCGCCCCGTAAGCCCGTACGTCGTCCAGGAACGCCGAGGCCGAGAACCTGCGCCGCAGCGCCACCCCCGCCCCGCCCGCCAGCGCGGGCGCCCAGTCCGCGATCACCGCGTTGCCGTGGAACATGGGCATGCAGATGTAGTGGACGCCCTCAGGACCGAGCCGGAAGTGGCTCACGAGGGACTGGCCCGCCGCCGCGAGGCGGCCCTGGCTGCAGATCGCGGCCTTGGGCGCCCCCGTCGAACCGGAGGTGAAGTAGAGCAGCATGCGGCTCGCCGGTGTCGCCGTCCCCGATATCTCCGGGCGCGCTTGCGCGTAGGGCGCGAGCAGCTCGGCGTACGCGGCCGTATCCGTCACCAGGATCCGCACGCCCGGGAGCGGGAGGCCGTCCAGGAGCGGGAGGTGCGCCCGCTCCGTGATGAGGACCCCGCAGTCCGTGTGCACGATGTCGCGGGCCAGTTCCGCACCCCGGCGCGTGGGGTTGATGCCCGCCACCGCGGCGCCCGCGAGCGCCGCCGCACTCAGCCACAGCGGGTACTCGGGGGTGTTGTCGAGCAGGACGCCGACGTGCGGCTCGGCCCCTCTCGGCAGCAGGTCGGCGAGGAGCGCCGCCCTCGCCGCCGCGCCCGCCGCGACCTGGTGGTGGGTGAGTTCCTGGTGCTCGAAGCGCAGCCCGGGGCGGTGGTCGCCCCAGCGGGCCTGCACGAGTTCCGCGACGGTACTCCCGGTGGACTCCATGGCCGCGCACCATAATTGATGGGCCGTCAGATTTGGAGAGTGACTACGGAAGGTCCGACCCGAACAGGTCGTTCGCCGACACCGTGAAGCAGACGCAGAAGGCGAGCATGACGGCGAGGAAGCAGAGCAGGCCGATCGTGCTCGCCGCGTTCCTGACGTGACTCGGCGCGTGCGCCGTCGCCCTATCGGGACGGTCGGCCGCGTAGTGCACGGTGACGAAGTCGCCCTCGATGGTCGTCGCGGGGCCGTTCTCCTCCTCGAACCTGACGGGGATGCCCGCGGATGGCGTGAACTCGTAGACATGGTGCAGCGTCGTGGTGGTGTGGCTGCTGTCGCTGTGGCGCCTCGTCGTGGTGTACGTACGCAGGCAGCGCGCCTCCGCCGTCAGGCCGCTCGCCCACGCCCGCCTCAGCTCCAGGGCGCGCCTGACCACCTTGACCGCCATCACGATCACCACCGCGGCGATGAACACGGGCACCGCGACGAACATGAGCTCCATGACTGTCCCCCGATGGTCGGTGTTGCCGGGCGTTGCCGGGCATGGCCGTTCCGCGCACGCCGTCCCGGTCGTGGACGGCGTGCGCAGAACCTACCCGCGGGGAGTGCCGTGGAGCCTCAAGCCCTGCTCAGAACTTGACGTGCTCAGAACTTGACGGACGTGCTCAGAACTTGACGTCGGAGCAGGCGTAGAACGCGTTCGCCGTGTCGTGGACCGTCCACACCGCGACGATCACGTGGTGTCCGCTCCTGCCACCGGGAATCGCCCCGGAGTGCGAGAGCGTGGCGGGCGGCTGCTGCCCGTTGTAGGGGACGTTGAGGAACGGGGTGGTCTCGAGGGCGGCCCGGGTCACCGGCTTGCTCTCGTCCCAGCCCTGCTTGGTGATGTAGTACTTGAAGTCGGTGGTGCGGTGGCGCGCCGTGAACTGCCAGCGGAAGGTGTAGTTCTGACCGGCACTCACACTGGTCGTCGGCCAGGCACCGCCGCCCGGCGCCTTCGGCTGGTTGAGCGTGTCGAAGCCGCTGACGCCCGCCGAGCAGATCTTGCCGTCGGCCGGACCGGAGGCGGGGAAGCCCTTCGGACCCTCGACGCTCTGGGGTTCGTACTGGATGGAACCGCAGCCGCTCACCGTGCCGTTGGCACAGTTGATCTGGCGGCTTGCAGGCAGGTCGGTGTAGCCGTGACTGCTCGCTCCACCGGACGAGAGCGCGAGGGCCCCGAACGTGGTGGCGCCGAGCATGGCTGCGTACATCTTCTTGTTTCGCATGCTGCCGCTCCAGGGGAAACGTGGGGGTTCCGTGAACCGTGCGCGCGCCTGCGGCACTGCGGGTGCAGTGAGAGCAGTGGGTGCAGCGAGTGCTGCGGTCTAGACCAAGCCCAGATTATGGGCGGTAGTTGAACATGTCCATACCAATAGTGGAGACGATCCGATCGCACCTCCGACGCGACCTCTCCACGAGGTCACCGTTGGGACCGTCGTTCGTCGCCACCCACTCGGCCGCCCCGTCGGCCGACCGGCCGCCCGCCAACTGGCGCTGGACGAGCCGAAGTTGACGTACCTCCGCAGGTGCATCCACGTACCAGCACTCCCCCATGAGCCGCCGCGCGTCGCGCCAGCCGGGCAGATCGCAGGCCAGGTAGTTCCCCTCGGTGACGACGAGACGGGCGCTCGGCGGCACGCGGTGCCGGGCGGCCACCGGCTCGTGGAGGGTGCGGTCGTAATCGGGTACGTAGATGTCGTGCCCGGTGTCCTGGAGCACCCGGGTGAGCAGCGCGACGTATCCACGGACGTCGAAGCTCGGCTCCGAACCCTTGCGGGAGGTGAGGGAGAGGCGCTCCAGCTGGTCGTTCGAGAGGTGGAAACCGTCGAGCGGCAGATACGCGGCGCCCTCGCCGATCTCCGCCACCAGCGCCCGCGCGAACGTCGACTTGCCCGCGCCGGGCGGCCCCGCGATCCCCAGGAGGGTGCGGGGCCGGTCCGCGGTCAGCTTCCAGGCGTCCCGGGCGAGGGCCGCGAGGGTGGGGGTGTCGTGGTCGTCGGTGTGGTCGGCGGTGTGGTCAGCGGTCTCCATGCCCCGTATAGAACGCCACCGTCAGGTCCTTGACCAAGGCCTTGCGCTCGTAGTCGTCGAGCTCGACCAGGCCGCGGGTGGTCAGCCGGGTCACCGTGTCCTCGACGGAGTCCACCACCGAGGTGAGCACGCTGTCGCGGTGCCGTGCGTCGAGGGCCGCGACCCGGCGCAGGCGCATGGTGTCGGCGATCTCGGGGGCGTACTCGATCCGGGTCGGCTGGGCCGAGAAGATCTCGATGCCGACCGGCTCGGCCTCCACCGCGAGCATCCGGGTCAGCGCGTCGCCGACGGCATCCGCGTCGCGCAGGGTCGGGGTGTCGTCGTGGAAGGCGTCGGCGGGCAGCCGGGACAGGACGCGGGCCGTCGCCGCCTCGACGCACTCGCGCAGGTACTCCTGGTGGTCGGCGACGCCGAGCGTCGCACGCGCCGCGTCCTTGACCCGCCAGACGACGAGGACGACGACCCGCAGCGCGACCCCGCTCCGGTCCACCGCGGGCATCGGCTCGCTGCGCCAGTGCCGCAGGCGTACGTCGACACGGCGGCGCAGGAGGAGCGGGTTGACCCACATCAGTCCGGTGCGGCGGACGCTGCCGCGGTACCGCCCGAAGAGCGTGAGCACCCACGCCGTGCCGACCCGGCCCCGGGCAAGCCCCCCGAACCCGAACAGCGCGAGCGCGCCCGACCCGGCGAGCGAGGCCCACTGCGCGAGGCCGAGCCCGGCGTTCGCGTCGTACGCGTCGGACCAGGGCAGCCCCGCCGCCTGCGCCACCGGCTCGGGCAGCACCCCGGCCCACCACAGCGCGGCGGCGCACCCGGCGACACCCGCTGCCCCGCCGAGCACCCCGACCGCACCGGGCAGCACGGACGCGGGCCGCTCACCCAGAGACGGGTCGACCTCCGGCAGGGGACGGGCCACCGGCGGCGCGGGCCGCCGGGCGGTGCGCGGCTGCTCCCCCGTGCCCTGCCTGCGCCGCACCACGGCGGGCGGCAGCGACACTCCGGGCTCACCGGGGTCGTCACGGAAGAGCAGGTGGATGGGGATCTCGGTGGTGGCCTCGCTGTGGATCAGGCGCGGCGGGCGGGCGGCCGTCGAGTCCGGGGCGCCGGCGACCTGCGGTTCCTCGGGCTGGGGGGTCTGTGACCGTGATGCCGCTGTCGCACTCATCCTTGCCTCCGCCTCATACGTGCCTCGATCTCATCCGTAACCCGGTCACATCCGTGCCCTGGTCTCACTCGCGCCCCAGTCACACCAGCAACCCGGTCACATCTGCGCCCCGACCTCACTCGTGCCCCGGTCACACCCGCAACCCGGTCAGCTTCGTGCCCGCGTCTCATGTGCGCCGCCGCTCCCGCCATGCCGCTCCACTCATGCCGCTCCAGTCGTGAGGCTCATGCGAACAACCGCCGCCAGGTCTCCGGCCCCGGATATCCGTCCGCCGCCGCCCCTCGCCAGCCCTGCGCCCGCTGGAACGCCTCGACGTTGCGGCGGTCGCTCTCGCTCCAGCGCGGGCCAGGCCCCTTGGCGTAGTGCTTGCCGAAGCCCTTCTGCACCAGCTGCCTGCCGAGCTTCTCGACCGACGGGCTCGACTGGCCGGGGCGGAACACCCCCCGGCCCGGGTACGCGGGCGCCTTACCCTGAGCGCCGCCCGCGCCCGACCCCGCGCGGGGGATGTCGCGGCCCTTGCCCGTCATCAGGTACGACCAGGTCGCGGGCCCCGGCAGACCGTCCGCGTCCCCGCCGGTCCAGCCCTGCGCCCGCTGGAACGCCTGCGTGGCCCTGCGGTCCGCGTCGCTCCAGCGCGGACCGGGACCGGACGTGTAGAAGCGGGCGCCGCCCCTGCCGACCAAGGCCTTGCCCAGCTGGGTGACGTACTTGTTGTCGGCGCCGGGACCGAACGAGCCCGCGCCGGGATAGCGCGTCCCCGTACTCGGCGTACTCGGCCCCGCGCCACCGGGAGCTCCCGCCTTCACCCCCTTGTAGCGGTACGCCAGATAGCGGCTCCCATTGCTCCAATAGGCATAGGGAGTCGTCCGCTTGCGGGCGCTCGGACGGGCCTGTTCGTACGCGATGTATTGCGTGTGCGCCGCGTTCGCCCAGCCGCCGAAAATCGTCACGTGCGAACCCTTCTCGGGGTTCGCCGGATTATGGAAGAGAAGGATGTCGCCCGGTTGCAGCTGGCTCTTCGTAATGCGCACCGCGAACGAGGAGAGGCTGCCCGTCCATTCATTGCCGCCGAGATTCCAGGCCATGGAGACAAAGCCCGAGCAGTCCTGGCGGTATCCGTCGGACCAGAACGTGTCCATGCTGTACGGCACCTTCGCCGCGACCCACTTCTTGGCGCGGGCGAGGATCGCGGCCCGCGTCGTGGTCCGCGCCGCCGACGTCGCGGGGCCCGGGGCCCCCGGCGTCCCCGGCGCTCCGTGCAGCGCGGCCGTGTCGCCCTGCGGACTCCCGGGCCCCGGGTCCTCGTCCAGCGGAGCCCCCTGAATGCCCGGGGTCCCGGGGGCCGCCGCCGCGGGAAGCGCCTGGCCGCCGCCGAGCACGGTGCCCGCGGCCGCGGCGATGACGAGGGCGCGCCGCGCTCCGTGCGCCGCCGGGTGGCCGCCTTCTCGTACGGGAAGTGTGTGGGTCATGGCTCGTCGCCAGTGAATGCATCCGGGGCAGTCGCAGTCGCTCTCGGGATCGAATTCATCGAATACCGGAGCAACCTCCATGCGATTCCCCTCACACTCCAGGAAAGAATGCCTGCGTCGCATCTGCACAGTCGTCAGCTTCTCAACTGTCGGGCGATATCGCATGTTGACGGTCCGAATGATGGATCCGTCCCGCATTCACGCCCCCGGCGCCCTCCGGACCCGCACCGGGGAAAGCCCGCCCGAGGCTCGGCCCCCTGTCGCCCCGGGCGCCCGCGAGCTCCCGGATGGTTCGGAGCACCCGCCCGCGTCCGGTAGAGTTCTCCAGGTCAGCGCGCGCCGTTAGCTCAGTTGGTTAGAGCAGCTGACTCTTAATCAGCGGGTCCGGGGTTCGAGTCCCTGACGGCGCACAGACAGCGAAGGCCCCCCGTTCACGCGGGGGGCCTTCGTCGTGCCGTCACCGGCGCGGGTACCGCTACCGTTGCGCCATGGCGCGCGACATACAGGAGCGGATCAAGAAGCTCATCATCGACCAGCGGCTGCCCTCCGGCGCCTCTCTGCCCACCGAGCCCGAACTGATGGAACGCCTCGGCGTCAGTCGGAACTCCGTGCGAGAGGCCCTCAAGGCGCTCCAGGCGATGGGCATCGTGGAAATCCGGCACGGTTTCGGCACATATGTCGGGCCCATGTCGATGGCTCCCATGATCGAGGGCCTCACCTTCCGGACGGTGGCCGGCCACTACCGCGGCGAGGACAGCCTGCTCCAGCTCCTGGAGCTGCGGGAGGCCGTGGAGACCGGGCTCATCGCGCGCCTCGCCGGCCGTATCCCGGACGCGGATCTGGCCGAACTGGACGCCCTCGTCGACCGGATGGACAGCGAGACGGCGGCGGACGACGGCCACAACGGCCGGCCGGGCGCGGTTCACACCGAAACCGACCGCGCATTTCACGCCACTCTCTACCGCTGTCTGCGCAATCCGCTGCTCGGCGAGGTCCTCGAAGCGTTCTGGGACGCCTTCCACAACGTGCGTACCGACCTGGTGGACGTTCCGCACGACCCCAAGGTCACCTGCCGCCAGCACCGGGAGATCCTCGACGCGGTCAGATCCGGCGATGTACTGCGGGCCGAGCGGGCGATACGGGAACACTTCGGTAATATTCGAACGCGATTGACCGCTCCCGCCTCAACAGGCAACTCAAATCGCTCGTATGACCGGTAAACACCTTGTTTCGCTCTTGCGATCATGGCAACGGGCGTAGAACCTTGTGCTGGAGCCACTGGCTCTCATGAGGCAGGCGGTGCGGGGCAGTTGGGGGGCCCTGCCGACCGGTGCCCACGGGGGAAGGGACGGGGGTCCCTTTCATGAATGGATGCCGAGGGGGGCATCATGCAACCGGAAGGTAGCTGTTCCATGTCTAAGGGGACGGTGGCCTGCCACTGATGCGTCCGTGCGGGTCGAGGGGGATCCGACCGGGCGGAAGGACCAACGAACACGCGGGGGACCGCGTGCGGGGGGATGACTCATGACGTCGACGCCGACGGGCGCCGGGCCGAACGACCCGTCAGAGACGACCCAGCTGCGTGTGCCATCGCACCGGACGGGTGGTTTCCGGCGTATCAAGAAGGCTCTGCCGAGGTACGACTACGAGCACTACAGCCGTCTCGCGGGGCCGCTGACGCAGCCTGATCCCACCAAGCCGTACAAGGTGCAGTACCGCTCCCTGCTCTCGCAGGAGCCGCACCGGATCAGAGCCGCGCTGATGCTGGGGGCCGCGCCGCTGCTCTCGCTCGTGCTGCTCGCCTGGCTGCTGCAGCCGACGCACTGGACGAAGCGCGACTACGTCGCCAACGACTGGCTGCCCACGCTCGACATCGTCATGCTCGTCTCGATCGGTCTGATCGAGTTCTTCCGCTGTATGAACGTGCTCTCGAACGCGCACGCCACGCTCGTCGCCCGTGACCCGATACCCGTGGTGCCCGAGACCGGCACCCGCGTCGCCTTCCTCACCTCCTTCGTGCCCGGCAAGGAGCCCCTTGAGATGGTGACGAAGACGCTTGAGGCGGCCGTCAAGATCCGCCACCGCGGCCTCATGCACGTCTGGCTCCTCGACGAGGGCGACGACCCCGCCGTCAAGGAGGTCTGCCAGCGGCTCGGCGTGCACCACTTCTCCCGCAAGGGCGTCGCGAAGTGGAACATGAGCAAGGGCCCGCACCGCGCCAAGACCAAGCACGGCAACTACAACGCCTGGCTGGACGCGCACGGCGACGACTACGACTACTTCGCATCGGTCGACACCGACCACGTCCCGATGCCCAACTACCTCGAGCGGATGCTCGGCTTCTTCCGTGACGAGAACGTCGGCTTCGTCATCGGCCCGCAGGTCTACGGCAACTACGACAACTTCATCACCAAGGCCGCCGAGTCCCAGCAGTTCCTCTTCCACGCCCTCATCCAGCGCGCGGGCAACGCGTACGGCTCCCCTATGTTCGTCGGCACGAGCAACGCCGTACGCATCAGCGCCCTGAAGCAGATCGGCGGTCTGTACGACTCGATCACCGAGGACATGGCGACCGGCTTCGAGATCCACCGGGCCACGAACCCGAGGACCGGCAAGAAGTGGAAGTCGGTCTACACCCCGGACGTGCTCGCGGTCGGTGAGGGCCCCAACGCCTGGACGGACTTCTTCACGCAGCAGCTGCGGTGGTCGCGCGGAACGTACGAGACCATCCTCAAGCAGTTCTGGAAGGCGCCGTTCTCGCTGCCGCCCGGCCGGCTCTTCAACTACACGATGATGGTCATCTTCTACCCGATGTCCGCCATGAACTGGATCCTGGCCGCGCTCTCCTGCGCGCTGTTCCTGGGCATGGGCGCATCCGGCGTGAACATCGACCCGACGATCTGGCTGATGCTGTACGGCAACGCGTCGGCGCTGCAGATCGGCCTCTACATCTGGAACCGCCGCCACAACGTCTCGCCGCACGAGCCCGAGGGCTCCGGCGGTATCGCGGGCATGGTGATGTCGGCCCTGTCCGCACCGGTCTACGCACGCTCCCTCCTGGACGCCGTGCTGCGCCGCAAGAGCAAGTTCGTGGTGACGCCCAAGGGCGATTCGGCCAGCCCGGACACCCTGTTCGGCACCTTCCGGATCCACCTGTTCTTCATCCTGGTCTTCGCCGGTTCGATGGCCGCCGCGTTCGTGTTCGACCACGTCCACCCGGCGATGATCATCTGGGCCACGTTCGCCCTCCTGATCACCGCCGCGCCGATCTTCGCCTGGCGCTGGGGCATGCGGCAGGACAAGAAGAAGAGCAGGTCGCGGCACGGGGGTGGACCTTCGGGGCCGCCGACAGGCGGGGGCCCGACGGTGCCGCAGCAGCGCGACGGCGAGGATGCCACAGCACAGCTGCCGCAGGCGCAGCAGCCTCCGCAGGCACCGCACGCCCCGCAGCAGAAGCCCAGCTGGGCGGCGAACGACCAGACCATGCAGATCGCCCTTGGGGGACGTAAGAAATGAAGGACCGCTCCAGCCGCCGCCGCGCCCGCCGCATCGCGATAGGCGCGGCGGTGGTCATAGCGCTGGCCGGGATGAACGGCCCGTGGCTGTGGCGCGTGGGTTCGGAGAAGTACCACGACTACAAGATCAACAAGCCGGAGTACAAGGCCGACAACGGCCACTGGCAGGTCGTGAACTTCCCCGAGGAGTACCGCCAGAACACCATCCACGCGGCGCTCCTGCACACCGGCAAGATCCTCCTGGTCGCCGGCTCCGGCAACAACCAGAAGAACTTCGACGCCAAGAAGTTCGACACCCGCCTGTGGGACCCGGTCAAGAACACGATCAAGAAGATCAAGACGCCCGTCGACCTCTTCTGCACCGGCCACACCCAGCTCGCCAACGGCAACCTCCTGATAGCCGGCGGCACCCAGCGCTACGAGAAGCTCAAGGGCGACATCACCAAGGCCGGCGGCCTGATGGTGGTGCACAACGAAGACCCGGACAATCCGATCACGCTGCCGGCGGGCACGAAGTTCACCGGCAAGAAGAACGGCAAGACGTTCGTCTCCAAGGACCCCGTCGTCGTCGAGCGCGCGAAGAAGGTCTTCGACAAGCAGACCGGCGCGTTCGTGCGCAACGAACCGGGCCTCGGCCGGGTGTACGTGGAGGCGCAGCAGAGCGGCACGAAGCACGAGACCGGCACGCAGGACAACTACCGCGTGCAGGGCCTCAAGGGCGCCGCCACCCGCAACACGTACGGCATCGCGCAGAAGCTCGCCCTGGACAAGAAGGACTTCCAGGGGATCAAGGACGCCTTCGAGTTCGACCCGGTCGCCGAGAAGTACATCAAGGTCGACCCGATGAACGAGGCCCGCTGGTACCCCACGCTGACCACGCTCTCGGACGGCAAGGTGCTGAGCCTCTCCGGCCTCGACGAGATCGGCCAGCTGGTCCCGGGCAAGAACGAGCTCTACGACCCCAAGACCAAGAAGTGGACCTACACCAAGCAGGTCCGCCAGTTCCCGACCTACCCGGCGGTCTTCCAGCTGCAGAGCGGCAGGCTCTTCTACTCGGGCTCGAACGCGGGGTACGGCCCTGACGACGTCGGCCGCAAGCCCGGCACCTGGGACCTGGAGACCAAGGGCAGCTGGAAGGGGATCCCGGGGATGAGCGACCCGAACCTCCTGGAGACCTCCAACACGGTGGAGCTGCCGCCCGCGCAGGACCAGAAGTACATGGTGGTCGGCGGCGGCGGTGTCGGCGAGTCCAAGAAGTCCAGCAAGAAGACCCGCATCGTCGACCTCCTGGACGACGACCCGAAGTTCGAGGACGGTCCCGAGCTGGAGAAGGGCACCCGTTACCCGCAGGCCTCGACCCTGCCCGACGACACGGTGCTCATATCCGGCGGCTCCGAGGACTACCGCGGCCGCGGTGACTCGAACATCAAGCAGGCGCGGATCTACGACGCCAAGACCGGCAACATGCGGCGGGTCGCGGACCCGGAGGTCGGCCGCAACTACCACTCGGGCTCGATCCTGCTGCCCGACGGCCGCGTGATGTTCTTCGGCTCCGACTCGCTCTACTCCGACAAGGCCAACACCAAGCCCGGAGAGTTCGAGCAGCGCATCGAGATCTACACCCCGCCCTACCTCTACCAGGGCTCGCAGCCCACGCTCTCCGGCGGTCCAGAGGAGATCAAGCGGGGCGGTTCGGGGACCTTCAAAACCCAGCACGCCTCGTCCATCAAGACGGCCCGCCTGATCAGGCCGAGCGCCTCGACGCACGTCACCGACATCGACCAGACGTCCGTCGCCCTCGACCTGAAGAAGTCGGCGGACGGCGTCACGGTGACGATCCCCAAGGAGCGGAGCCTGGTGGAGTCCGGCTGGTACATGCTGTTCGTGACGGATGACCAGGGGACTCCGAGCAAGGCTCAGTGGGTCCACATTCCGTAGCAACCACGAAAAAGCCGCAGTCGCGTCTGCTGAGTTTCCGAGCAGACGCGACTGCGGCTTTTTCGTGGTTGCTCGCGCCGTTCCCCGCGACCCTGACGGGACGCTACTTGGCGCCCTCCGCCAGCTTCAGCGCGTACTCGGGCCACCAGGCCCCCGCCTTGGGGCCACCCCGACACGTGCCGTCGGACTCACCGGGCCGCTTGACCCAGAGGTAGGCGTCGACGAGCGGGTCACCGGTCTTGGTGGTGGGCGCCTCGCCCAGCGCGCGGCCCGGCGGGTTGCACCAGGTGTCCTTGCCCTTGGTGTACGCGCCGTTGCCGTTGCGCGCGGTGTCGATGACGAACGGCTTGTTGCCGATCTTCGCCGACAGCTTCTTGCCGAACTCCGTGCTGGCCTCGGTCGTCTGGAAGTTCGAGACGTTCACCGAGAAGCCGTCGGCCTGCTCGACGCCCGACCACTTCAGGGGCTCCCAGAGCGAGTCGGGGTTCTTCCAGCCCGCGTTGCCCGCGTCCAGGTACACCTTGGTGTTCTTCAGGGACTTGAGCTTCTCGATGGCGCCCTTGAGGAGGTCGTACCGCTCCTCGTGAAACTCCTCCGGCGTGCAGTTGTCGACCATGTGGAGCACCGCGTCCGGCTCCAGGATGACCGTGGCGTTGCGGTCACCGATGCCCTTCGCCACCTGGTCGATGAAGGTGCGGTAGGCGTTGCCGTCGGCCGCGCCGCCGCCCGAGTACTGGCCGCAGTCGCGGTGCGGGATGTTGTAGAGGACCAACAGGGCGTCCCGGTCGGCCTTCTGCGCGGCCTCGGTGAAGCCGCGCGCCTGGTCCTCCGCGTTCTCCGGGATGATCCACTCCGCGACGGGCTGTTCGGCGATCTTGCGGATCAGCTCGGCGTCGTCCTTCTTGCCGTCCTTCTCGTACGTGGCGACCTGCTTGGCCGCGTTCCCGTCCGGGTTGACCCAGTACGGGTCGGTGCCCTTCGGCTGTTGCTCGACCGGGTTCCCCGACGACTCCTCGTTGCCCGAACCGTCATCGGAGGAGCACCCCGACAGCAGCAGCGCAGCCCCCGCAAACGCCGCCACAGCCTTCACCCCCCGGGCCGCGATCCGATGACCGCGGCCGTGGCCTTTGTGGTACATCCACTCCCCCTTGGGTGCACTGTCCGATTCTCAATCCTGACATACGCACTCCCGGCTCACGAGGCCCGCCCGTCCGCTGCGGAGAGCTGTTGGATACCTGTTACAGCCCCGCGCCCGGGGGTAGGCGCAGTGCGCGGGGTGGCGCTCATGGGGAGGAGATCATGCGGGATCACGCCTCTGAACTACGGCTGGCCGAAGTCCTGGTGGAGACCACCAACACGCTGGACGACGACTTCGACCCGGAGCGCTACCTGAGCCGGGTGGCAGGACACTGCGTGGAGCTGCTCGACGCCACCGCCGCCGGAGTCATCTTCGACGGCAACGGCACGCCGGGGGTGGCCGCCGGAGGGCATCCCCGGGACCTGGCGCTCGACCTGCTCGGGGCCCAACAGGGCGGTGGGCCCTGCGTGGAGAGCCTCGGCACGGGCGTCGCGGTGCCGCCCGTGCGGCTCACGGCGGACGAACCCGCCGACCGCTGGCCGGAGTTCACGGCGCTGGCCCGCCGCCGCGGCATCGGGATGACCTACGCGGTTCCGCTGCGGCAGCGCGAGACGCTGCTCGGCGCGCTGAACATCTTCGTGCCGGAGAACCCCCGGACCCGCCACGCCGAGGGGGAGTTGCGTCTGGCGCAGGCGATCGCCGACGCCGCCGCGGTCGGTCTGCACAATCACCGCGCCTACACGGCGTACCGGGTCCTCGCCACACAGCTCCAGGGCGCCCTGACCAGCCGTATACGCATTGAACAGGCCAAGGGCATACTCGCCGAACGCTGGCACACGGGCGTCGACGAGGCCTTCGACGCCCTGCGGCGGTACGCGCGCAGAGAACGGCTGGTCATGGAGGTGGTGGCCACCGAGGTGATCAAGGGATCGCTCGACGACACCGCGCTGCGCGGCAGTTGGTCCGAACCTTCCTGACGGCCGTCCCGAGAACCAACATCACCTGCGATGATCACAGAGAGGAAGCGGATCACGACTTGGCGTCAATCCACCCCTAGGCTGCAGCGCTCATCCGTTCTAGAGTCGTCACAACGGCCCAAGCCCCCGGCCTGATCGTCCATCCCGCACATGCGGGGTTGGCCACCGAACCTCCCGCGCCGGCGCCGGGTTACTCCCGCAGCTCGTGCGCGCGCGGTCGAGGACCAGCCCGGTCGACGGCTCCGGGGGGAGCGGGCCGCCGACCGGGCCGGGTTGTCCTGATACAGGTTCCATTGACAGCATCCATGACCAACTGGGACTCTCCGGGCGACAAGTCCATACATCGAGGCGATGGTTGACAGGAACCCGGTGCGATTCCGGGGCGGGCCCGCCACTGTGACCGGACGCCCGCCTGGCGTGCGGAAGTCAGGAACTGAGCCGTCGTACTCCTGCTTCGGGGCGTGGAAACCCCAGAGGAGGCCTTCGACATGTCACTGCACACCGCGGCATCGGGCACCGAGAGCACGGCGGTCCAGGCCGCCACGGTCCACACCCGCGACTGGCTCATCGCATCGGCCGCGGTCCTCATCGCGCTGATCGCGCTCTACGCGGTCTTCTTCGACAACGGCTCGCTGATCTCCGCGACCGGCAGCTACCTCCACGAGTTCGCCCACGACGGCAGGCACCTCTTCGGTGCCCCGTGCCACTGACCGGGGACGGACACGGCGCCATGCCAACCCCTGCGTCCTCTCCCCCGTCCTCATCCGTCCTGCCCCTGCTCGGCCGGGGTCTGGTGGCGGGAGGCGCGGCGGGCCTCGCGGCCGGTCTCTTCTCCCTGCTCCTCGCCGAGCCGCTGATGGACCGGGCGATCCGCGCCGAGGAGAAGCGCGCGGCGGCCGAGGAACACGCGCACGGCGCCGCTCAGGCCGCACAGCACCACGAGGAGCTGTTCACGCGCTCCACCCAGCACGCGGGGCTCGTGCTCTCCGCGGTCGTCGCCGGTCTGGCCATCGGCGTCCTCTTCGCCGTTGCGTACGCCCTGGTGCACCGCCGCGACCCGCACGCGGCCCCGTGGCCGCGGGCCCTCGCCTTCGCGGGAGCCGCGTTCCTCGCCGTCTCCCTGCTGCCCGGTCTGCGCTACCCGGCGAACCCGCCGGGCGTCGGCGACTCGGGCACGGTCGGCGAGCGCCAGGCGCTGTGGCTGGCCTCCCTCGCGATCGGCGTCCTCGGCATGTTCCTGGCCCGGCAGGTGTACGTACGCCTGGCGGCCAGATCCGTACCGGTGCGGCAGATCGCGGCGGCCCTCACGACGGTCGCCGTCCTCGCCGCGCTCTTCCTGCTCCCGGACAACCCCGACCCGGTCCCGGTGGACGCGACGCTCCTGTGGGACTTCCGCGTCCTCTCGGTCGCCTCGCACGCCCTGTTGTGGGCCGTGTTCGCGGCCGTCTTCGGAGGCCTTGGCCTGCGGGCCGTCCGGGAAGGGGCCGCCAGGGGTGCCACCGTGGGCGCGAGCGCGGCGGGAGTGCCCTCGCGCCCCGGCGCCACCCCTACGGCCCCACCCCGGTGAGGTAGGCGGACACCACCACGTTCGCGGAGTACGTCTTGCTCGCCCGGTCGAACGTGCCGCCGCACGTGATCAGGCGGAGTTCGGCGCGGCCCTCCTCGTGGGGGCCGTACGCCTTCTTCGCGTCGAAGCGGTCCCGGCTGAGGACCTGGACGTCGTCCACGGTGAACTCCGCGACCGAGCCGTCGTCGCGGGCCACCCGGATCTTCTCGCCCGGCCGCATGGCGCTGAGGTCGTAGAAGACCGCGGGGCGCGTCTCGGTGTCGACGTGGCCCACGAACAGGGAGGTGCCCGCGGCGCCGGGGCGCGTGCCGCCGCCGTACCAGCCGACGGAGCCCGCCTCCTCGAACGGCGGCGGATCGATGGCGCCGTCCTGGTCGAGCCCGCGGACGACCACGGGTGCCCGCACCTTCAGCGAGGGGACATCCACGCGCTGCGGCCTGGCGGCGCCCAACGGCTTGTGCGCGTCCGGGAGTTCGACACCGAACGGCCGGCCCACCGCGGCGACGTCACCGGTCGTGGGCTCCGAGACACCGCCGCGTACGTCGGTGATCTCGCTGCCCCACAGCCAGAGCCCCACGAGCAGCAGCGCCCAGGCGACCCCGGTGAGGAATCGCCCGTGCCCGGCCGGCTGCCCCGCCGGCTTCTCATGGCCCGACACGTCGGCCGCCACCCGTCACTCGGAGCGACGCCGGCGGACGGTGCGGAACGCCACGGCCACGGCCGCCACCCCGGCGAGCACCAGGCCGATGACCGCGTGCCGGGTGCCGGGCCCCGCCTCCTGGGCGTGCGCGGCAAGCTGCGCGGTGCCGCCGCCGCCCGCGCGGACCGGCGAGACGGGCTCCTGCTGGTGCCGGCCGACCTGCACGGTGCCCACGCCCTGGTGGGGGTGGCCGTCGCAGATGACGGTCACGTCGTACGAACCCTCGACGCCGTCCCGGATCGTGGCGGAGCCGTTCAGCGAGTACTTGTCGCCGTCCCTGCCGGTGAGCTTCGCGTCCCCCGTGAACGCGCCGGACCCGGCGGACCCGGTCGTCCCGTCACAGCCCGAGACGCTGATCTCCACCTTGGCCCCGGGGTCCGCGCTGGACGGGGTGACCGTGGCATGCACTTTGCCCTCGTCATGGGCGAGCGCGGGCGTGGTGACGACGACGGGGAGCGCGGCGAGGACAGCCGCCCCGGCTATGCCACGCAGGGTGAGTGTTCCTCTACGCATCGTGAACCTCCTGTTTCGAGGTTCACGCGCGCCGCCGTCCCACGCCTCCCGTGTGCGGCAAACGGGTGGCGCGCGCGTCAGACCCGGTCGACGAGATCGGCGATGGAGTCCACGACGTTCGAGGGCCGGAACGGGTGCTGATCGATGTCCTTGCGGGAGGTCAGACCGGTGAGGACCAGGAAGGTCTCCATCCCGGCCTCGAGACCGGCGAGGACGTCCGTGTCCATGCGGTCGCCGATCATGGCGCTGGTCTCCGAGTGCGCGCCGATGGCGTTCAGGCCCGTGCGCATCATCAAGGGGTTCGGCTTGCCCGCGAAGTAGGGGTTGCGCCCGGTGGCCTTGGTGATCAGCGCGGCGACGGCCCCGGTCGCGGGCAGGGGTCCCTCCGTGGAGGGCCCGGTCTCGTCCGGGTTCGTGCAGATGAAGCGGGCCCCGCCGTTGATGAGGCGTACGGCCTTGGTCATGGCCTCGAAGGAGTACGTACGGGTCTCGCCGAGCACCACGTAGTCCGGGTCGTGGTCCGTCAGGACGTACCCGATGTCGTGCAGGGCGGTGGTGAGCCCCGCCTCGCCGATGACGTACGCCGTGCCGCCGGGCCGCTGGTCGTCCAGGAACTTCGCGGTGGCGAGCGCCGAGGTCCAGATGTTCTCCACGGGCACTTCGAGACCCATGCGGTTCAGGCGGGCCTGGAGGTCGCGCGCGGTGTAGATCGAGTTGTTCGTCAGGACCAGGAAGGGCTTCCCGGACTCCCGGAGCCTCTTGATGAAGGCGTCGGCGCCGGGGATCGGAACACCCTCGTGGATGAGTACGCCGTCCATGTCGGTGAGCCACGATTCGATGGGCTTGCGCTCTGCCATGGGGTGCACTCCTGCGGTCTCCGTTGAGCAACGTAGCTGGGGGGCGCCGGGACAGCTCTGTGCCGACGCCCCACAGCCTAATCAGGAAGCGGTGATCGTGACCCCGTCGATCACCCAGTACCAGTTGTTGCCGCCGGTGTACCGGAAGCGGACCTGCGCCTTCTTGGCTCCCGCGGGCACCTGGAGGGCGATGTTCTCGACGACGGAAGGGGTGTCCGCGGTGTACGTCTTCACCGCGACCGGGGCCCCGCCGTCGTACGAGACGAGCACCTCGCCCTTCTGGGGGGCCTCCTGGCGGTAGTACGTCGTGTACGTGAGGGTGGCCCGTGCGCCGCCCCGCACCTCGTACGACGGGCTGACCAGCGTCGAGTCGAAGGTTCCGGAGAAGGTCTTGTCGGTCCACTCGTCGCCGTCCGCGACCGCGAAGACGTTCCGGGCGCGGATGTTGAGTTCGCGCTGCTGGTCGCGCTCGGCCTTCGTCCAGAACTCGTCGGTGGTGAAGGACCAGCCGCGCCACTCGGTGATGCCGCCCGTGCCCATCTTCGCGTTGTCGACGCTCCAGCCGCCCGGCGGTGTGTGCGTGAAGCCGATGACGCCGGAGCCGATGCCGGTCTCGTCGACGGGTCCGGTCAGCTTCGGGCGCAGGGCGTCGAACGCGTCCGGCTTCGGCTGCTGGACCGGGCGGCCGTCCAGACCCCAGGCCGGGTCGATCGCGATGCCGAGGTGGGCGAGCGCGCTCGCGGCGATGTCGGGCATGCGGACGTCGTGGCGGACCGAACCCGCCGTGACCGTGCCGCCGGTGGCGATCATGAAGGTCTGGCGCTCGGCCCAGCTGGAGCCGCCGTGGCCGCCGGGGTCGGTGTGCCCGTGGTCGGCGGTGATCATGATGAGCCAGTCCTCGGAGCCGTACGTGGCGCGGGACTTGACCGCGGCGACGATCTGTCCGACCTGGGCGTCGGCGCCGTGGATCGCGTCGAGATAGGCCTGGCTCGCGGCGCCGCTGTCGTGGCCCGCGTGGTCGATGTTGTCGAGCTGGACGAAGACCGCGTCGGGGTTGCCGCTCTTGACCTCGGCGACGGCGCGGGTGGTGGTCCCCGCGTCGTACTCGGCGCCGGGCGTGGAGACCCGGGTGTCGACCTTCGCGGAGAAGATGATGTCGGTGATCGGCGCCCAGGACGAGACGGCGTACGTCCGCAGGTTCGGCTTCGCGGCCTCGATCCGGGTCATGAAGTCCGGGTACGCGGCGAGGTCGTGGCCGGTGAACTCGTTGTTCACGACCTTGTGCTTGTCGGGCCAGACGCCCGTGATGAGCGTCGACCAGCCGGGGCCCGACGAGGTGGGCGCGAGCGGGTTGGCGTAGATGCTGCTCGGCGCGGTCAGGCCGGCGCTCATCAGACCCTTGAGCGCGGGCGCGTCGGCGTCCTTGACTCTGCTGAGCAGGGCGCCGTCCAGGCCGATCACCAGGACCTTCGGGGTCTTGGCCGCGGCCTTGGCGACGGCGGCGAGAGGCCCTGCGGCCACCGCGAGGGCTGCGGTGGAGACGAGGAGCGAGCGGCGGGATATGCCGTGCGACGACACGTGGTCCTCCTGATGGGGGGTGTGGTGAGGGCAGGCGCACGCCAACGCCCCCGGAGAACCAGGGGCGTTGGGTCCATACCCGTTATCTTTTCGCTACCGGACACCCCGGGGCCAGGGGTCGGCGGTGAACTCTCGTGGAACCAGGTGAACTTGAGGCACGCGGCCGTCAACTTACGGTCGTCAACTTACGGTCGTCAGCTTCCGGTCGCCGACTTCCAGTCCTCGACGTACGTCTGGAGGTTCTCGGAGATGTCGGACCAGTCCGGCTCGAAGACCTCGACCCCGTCGACGATCTTGTCGAGCGCGACCGCGTTGGCATCGGTGGCCTTGATGTCCTTGCGCGCCGCGAAGCCGCCGCCGATCTCGCTGACCTGCTGCTGGGCCTTCTGGCTGAGCAGGTAGTCGAGGAACTTCTTGGCGTTGGCGGAGTGCGGGGCCTTGTTGACCAGGCCGGCCGCGTAGGGCAGCGCGAAGGTGGTGGGCCTGCCGCCCTCCTTGGCCGGGAACCAGATGCCGAGGTTGGGCATGTCCTTGGACTGGGCGTAGTTCATCTGCACGTCACCGTTGGCGGCGAGGAGTTCGCCCTTGTCGACCTTGGGCGCGAGCTTGCCGGTGGAGGCGGAAGGACCGACATTGTTCGTCTGGAGCTTCTTCAGGTATTCCATGGCGGGCTTCTTGCCGCCGAAGTCGTGCATGGCCTTGATGAGCACGGCGGTGCCGTCGCCCGCGACGCCGGGCGTGGAGTACTGGACCTTGTCCTTGTACGAGGACTCGGTGAGGTCCTCCCATGTCTGGGGCGCCTTGGAGCCGCCGAGCTCCTTCTTGTTGTAGATGAAGCCGAAGTAGTTGTTCACGACGGAGGTCCACTTGCCGTCGGTGGCCTTGTCGGCGCCGTCGACCTGGTCGGAACCCTTGGGCTTGTAGGCCTGCAGCAGGCCCTTCTCGTCGGCCTGCTGGATGAACGGCGGCAGGGTGATGAGGACGTCGGCCTGCGTGTTGGACTTCTCGCGGACGGCACGCTGCACCATCTCGCCGGAGCCGCCCTCGACGTAGTTCACCTTGATGCCGGTCTTCTTCTCGAAGTCCTTGAAGACCTGGTCGTACCAGCCGTCGCCGTTCTCGCCCTTGAGGCCGTCGGCGCTGTAGACGGTGACCTCCTTCGCGTCGGACGCGGAGGAGTCGCCGCCGCAGGCGGTGAGGGATCCCGCCAGGACGAGGCTGCCGGAGACGGCGGCGAGCGTGCGGGTGCGGGTACGGGTGTGACGGGACATGACGTTTCGTGCTCCTTCGGGGAGGTTCGGGCTCAGCGGTAGGAGGCGCGGGTGCGGATGCGGGAGACGCCGAAGAGGACGAGCAGCGTCGCCGCCATCAGGACCACCGCGACGGCGGCACCGGTGAACAGCGAGCCTCGGTCGGTGGCCGCGTAGATCTGCACGGGAAGCGGCATCCAGTCCGGCGGGTAGAGCATCATCGTGGCGCTCAACTCGCCCATGGAGAGCGCGAAGCAGAGGCCCGCTGCCGCGGTGAGCGACGGCAGCAGAAGCGGCAGCTTCACCTTCCACAGGACGTACGAGGGCCGGGCACCGAGCGATGCGGCGGCCTGTTCGTACGCCGGGTCGAGACGGACGATGGCAGCCGAAACCGACTGGTAGGCGAACGCCGTGACAAGAATGGTGTGCGCGAGGATCACGATCCAGCGGGTGCCGTTGAGGATCATCGGCGGCTTGCTGAACGCGACGAGGATCGCGAGCCCGACGACGACGGAGGGCACGGCGACGGGCAGCATGAAGAGGGTGTCGAGGACGCGCTTGCCGCCCTTCTTCAGCGAGGCCGCGGCGAGCGCGGCCCAGGACCCGACGGCCAGCGCGAGCAGGCTTGCGCCGACGGCGGTGACCAGGCTGGTGGTGAGCGCCTTGAGCGAGTCCCCGCGGGTGGCTGACTCGTAGTGCCCCGCGGTGAATCCGGAGGGAAAGGCGCCGGACCAGTGCGAGGAGAACGAGGCGGCCAGGATCACGAGGAGAGGCAGCGCGAAAAGAGGCAGGAAGAAGACGAAGAAGACAGCCCAGGTGGCCCACTTCCCCTTGCGGCTATGCACCAACACGACGGCTCACCACCCGGTAGAGGCTGTAAAGACCAACGGAGATCGCGATGTTGACGACGGCGACGACACAGGCCGCCGGATAGTCCGATTCGAGAATGGCCTTGCTGTACACGAGCATGGGAAGGGTCGTGACCCCCTTCGCTCCGGTGAACAGAACAATCCCGAATTCGTTCAGACACATGACGAGTACGAGGCTGCCGCCCGCGGCGAGGGCGGGAAGCGCCTCGGGCAGGATGACCCGCCGGATGATGCGGCCGGGCTTGGCGCCGAGGCTCGACGCGACTTCCAGCTGCGCTGTGTCGATCTGTGAGAACGCGGCGAGCAGCGGGCGCATCACGAAGGGCGTGAAGTACGTGATCTCGGCGAGGAGAACGCCCCACGGAGTGGTCAGGAACTGGAACGGTCCCTCGGCGGCGCCTGTCGCGTCCGTCCACATTCCGTTCGCCATGCCCTTGGTGCCGTAGATGAACAGCAGGGCGAGGGTGATGAGGAAGGACGGAAAGGAGAGAAAGACGTCGATGAACCTGGCGACGGCTTTCCCTCCAGGGAACGGCACAAAGGCGATGATCAGCGCGAGCGCGAACCCGAGCACCAGACACCCGACGGTGGACCCGACGGCCAGCCACACGGTGGTCCCCAGCGCCTCCCGGAACGCTTCGGACCCGAAGACGTCGGAGTAGGGCTGGAGGGAGGTCCCGCCGGTGTCGGGCTGGACGGACTGCTGGACGACCAGGGCGAGGGGGTAGAGGAAGAAGAGGGCGAGGAGAGCGATGGGGGGCAGGGCCCAGACGAAGCGGGGTATCTGCCGCTTGGGCGAGGGGCTGCCGCCCCCGCCCACCGCGTCCGGCCGTCCCGGCAACCCCTGCTGCCCAGGCCGTCCCTGCTGTGGGCAGGCGTTCCGCACGGCGGAACGGGTGGGCACAGCCCCCGATGCAGGGCCACTCTTCACCAGGCGTCCACCGGAGCTATCCATCGGTCACCCCCGCACCCAGCAGCACCGCGTCCTCCGGTGCGAAGTGCAGCGTGACCTCGTCACCGATCGAGGGCGGCGTCCGAAGCTCCCGGAGGTCCGCCTTGACCCGCTGCCCGCCGACATCCACGTACAGCCGATGGGTGGCCCCCCGCCACTGCACCTCGGCGACACTGCCCGTCAGGGCGTTGGGACCGTCCCCGAGGCCCACCAGATGCGGCCGCACGCACAGGGTGGCCGTCACCCCGGCGGCCAGCTCCCCGGTGTCGACCTTCAGGTCGGCGCCCCCGAGCGAGACGGTGCCGGACCCCACCCGCACCGGCAGCAGATTCGCGTTCCCCACGAAAGAAGCCGTGAACTCGGTGCGAGGCGAGCGGTAAAGCTCCTGCGGAGTCCCGCAGTCCCGCAGCCGCGCCTTGTCCATGACGGCGATCCGGTCCGCCAGGGTCAAGGCCTCCACCTGGTCATGGGTGACGTACAGAATGGAGACGTCGGGCAACTCCCGGTGCAGGCGGGCGAGTTCACCCAGCATCCCCGACCGCAGCTGCGCGTCGAGCGCGGAGAGCGGCTCGTCCAGCAACAGCACCCCCGGCCGGATGGCCAGCGCCCGCGCGATGGCCACCCGCTGCTGCTGCCCGCCGGAGAGCTCCCGGGGGAAGCGCTTGGCGTACGAAGCCATCCCCGTCATGTCCAGCGCCTCGGCGACCCGCCCCGGAATCTCGGACTTGGCGACCTTCTGCGCCTTCATGCCGAAGGCGACGTTGTCCTCGACCCGCATGTGCGGGAAGAGCGCGTACTGCTGGACGACCATCCCGATCCCCCGCTGATGCGGAGGAAGGCCGGTGACATCGCGCTCCCCGATGTACACCCGCCCTGACGCGGGCCGCACGAACCCGGCGACGGCCCGCAGCGCGGTCGTCTTGCCCGAGCCCGACGGGCCGAGCAGGGCCATGACCTCGCCGGGCTCGACGGTCAGGTCGAGCGAGTCAAGGACGGTGTTCCTGCCGTAGGCGACCGAGACGTCCTCGAAGCGGATACCGCTGCGCACGCGCGCGGAGGCGGGGGCAGAGGCGGGGGCGGAGGTGGGGGCGGCGCCGCTCACTCGTCAACACCCCTGAGCAGACCGGGCAGTTCGGCGACCGACCCGAGCACATGGGTGGCCCCCGCCCCGCGCAGCGCCTCGGCGTCATGCGCCCCGGTGAGCACACCGGCGACCACATCGGCCCCGGCCCGCACCCCGCTCTTCATGTCGTACGCCGTGTCGCCCACGACGGCGATCTGCTGGACGCCGTCCACCGCGCCCGTCCGCAGGAAGGCGCTCAGCACCATGTCCGGGTAGGGCCGCCCGCGACCGCCCGCGTCGGCGGGGCACAAGGTCAGTCCGACCAGGTCACGCCAGCCCAGCGCGCCCAGGATGGCGTCCTGCGTGACCCGGGCGAACCCGGTGGTCAACACCACGGTCAGACCGGCCGACTTGAGCTCTTCGACGGCTTCCCGCGCGCCGGGGATCGGTGCGATCAGACCCCCGTCGACCAGCTCCCCGTACGCCTTCTCGAAGGCCACGTTGCCCCGCTGGGCGAGCACCTCGTCACCGAAGAGATGCCGGAAGACGGAGATCTTGGACTCGCCCATGGTGGCGCGTACGTAGTCCAGCTTCTCCGCGTGGTCGGCCGAGTCCGGCTCGACGCCGAGTTCCCGCGCGGCGGCGGAGAAGGCCTGCTCGACGAGGCCCCCGTCGGCGACGGTGGTCCCGGCCATGTCCAGCACCACGAGGCCCACGCCGCCGCGTGCGGTCGGCTTTGCGGTCGACTCCGCGGTCAGCTTTGCGGTCACCTTCTGGGTCAACTCCCTCACCATCCCAACTCGTCGGCGGTCTTCTCCGCGATCGCGGGCGAGCACGTCATGCCGCGCCCGCCGGGCCCGGTGACCAGCCACACGCCCTCGCGCACCTGCTGCCGGTGCACGACACGGGTCGTGTCGACGCACTGCGCGTACACCCCGGCCCAGCGCCGTTTGATCTTCGGTAGCGGGCGGCCCAGGAAGCCCTCGACGACCTCGGTGAGGTGGTCGTAGGGGTCTTCGAGGGTGTCGAAGGCGAAGGGGTGCTCGTACTCGTGGGTGTCGCCGATGGTCAGGCCGCCGTCCTTGCGCTGCACCATCAGGAGCTGCATCTTGTGCGCGGCGGCGGTCGGCGTCTGCGCCTGTCCGGCGTTGAGCGCGTCGAGGGCGTCCGACATGTACGCGGGGTAGTAACGGAAGCTGTCCGCGTCGGCGACGGAGGTGGTGAGCGCCTCACCGAGGGGCTCCGTCTGCATCATCTGCAGCCGCACGCGCCGCACCGGCAGGTCGGGCCCGGCCAGCTCCCGCACGAGCCCGCCGAGCCAGGCACCGGTGGCGAGCACGACGACGTCACCGGTGTGTACGTCACCGTGGTCGTCCCGCACCGCGTTCTCGCCGACGACTTCGCGGACCTCGCGGCCGGGCAGGAAGGTGTAGCGGGGCGACGCCAACAGCGCTTCCCTCAGCCGCAGTTGAGCGACGCGCGGCTCCACCGCCGCGTCGCGCTCGCACCACAGCCCCGCGATGAAGTCACCCCGCAGGGCCGGGTTGAGGGCGCGGGCCTCGTCGGCACCGAGCAGCTTGTAGCCGCGGGCCGCCGCGTCGGGCCGGGTCAGGGCGGCCTCGGCGACCGCGCGCTCGCGTTCGTTGCGCACGAGGGTGAGGGAGCCATTGGCCCGGAAGCCGATGCCCTCCACCCTCGCGCCTATCTCCTCCCACAGCTCGCGGGCCCGCAGGGCGGTGTCCAGCTCCTCGCCACCGGCGCGGCCGCTCACCCATATCTGCCCGAAGTTGCGCAGCGAGGCCCCGCGGGCCTCGCTCTCGCGCTCGATCTGTACGACCTCGTGGCCGCGTTCCACTGCGTGCCAGGCGTGCATGGTTCCCACCACGCCGGCTCCTACGACGATGACTCTCACGGCGGCAACGCTCCTGGGGACGAGTGACCCGCTGTCGTCCTGTCGGCAACGGGACGGTGAACTGCCACCCAAGGTTGGCCTAGACCCGTTACGTTCTCGTTATCAACGTGGGTCGTTCTGCCCCGATTGCCGTACGAGGGAGGGGAGTTCAGGTTCCGCCGTTGCCCAGGTGGGTGGTGAAGGAGAACCGGTCGCCCCGGTAGAGGGTGCGGACCCGCTCCAGCGGGTGCCCGGAGGTGTCCCGTGAGACGCGGTGGATCAGGAGCATGGGCAGCGCGGGCGGGGTGCCGATCAGGAGGGCCTCGCGGGGCGTGGCGAGGACGGTCTCGATGCGTTCGTCGGCGTCGCCGAAGGAGATGCCGAGCCGATCGCGGAGGTAGGCGTAGAAGGAGGAGTCGGGCTCGAACTCCCGGTCGAGCGCGGGCACGCGGGCCACGGAGACGTACGTACTCTCCAGCCCCACCCGCTCGTCGTCGGCGAGCAGCACACGCTCCATGTGCCAGACGGGCTCCCCCTGCTTTACCCCGATCTCGGCGGCGAGGACTTCGGGGGCGGGGAACCGGTCGAGGGAGATGAGATGCCGCCCGGGGGTACGCCCCTGCCG
This sequence comes from Streptomyces sp. NPDC044044, assembly GCF_056434405.1. NCBI lineage: Bacteria > Bacillati > Actinomycetota > Actinomycetes > Kitasatosporales > Streptomycetaceae > Streptomyces > Streptomyces sp. NPDC044044. The sequence goes on from NZ_JBWKFG010000004.1 coordinate 668,170, forward strand.
CCGCACACCCTCCGTATAGCTCGCGAGGGACAGCGGCTGCTCCAGCTTGGGGCCCGCGACGACGGTGCCGCGCCCCTGCCTGCGCAGCCGCCCTTCGAGCAGCAGCTCACGCAGCGCCTGCCGCACGGTCTCCCGCGCGACCTCGTACCGCACGGCGAGATCCCGCTCGGTCGGCAGCGTCTGCCCGTCCCCCAACTCCTCTATCAGGTCGGCGATCCTGGCCTTCACCGCGTAGTACTTCGGGATGCGGCCGTGCTCGGGGATGCCGGAGCGGATGGGGGCGCCGGGGGCCTGGTCGAGCAGGTGCGCGGGAGGGTGCGGGGAGTTCGGGTTGTCCACGCAGGGATGTTCGCAGACGTACGTGAACAGGTAGGTGAACGGAGGGTGCCGTGCGGGCGGGGCGGGCGGGCCGGTGACCGAGGGGGACGAGGGGGGCCGAGAGGGCCGAGGATGCGTGCCCGGCTCAACGCCTCCGCGCGGCTCGCACCCGCCTGGTCCCTACGAGAAGCGCCCAGCCCCCGGCGAACAGCGCACCGGCGACGGCACTGACGCCGAGCAGGGCGCGGGGTCCCGTGGCGGCGAGTTCATCGGCGTACGAAGACCCTCCGGCGTCGTGGCGCTCACGCCCTCCGCCGCTGCCGCCGTCGGCGTCGCCTCCGTCCCGCCCGCTGTCCGCGGTTCCGTCGGATCCACTGTCGGTGTCGGTGTCGCTGTCGGCGTCCTCATCGGCATCGACATCGACATTGATGTCGAACGGATAGTCGTCCGACTCGCCCACCCAGTCGCCGTCGTCGTCACGGCGCTGGACGACGGCGGCGGAGATGACGGCATGCTCGGAGCGGGCCTCCGAGGTGAAGGAGAGGCGCACCTTGACGGCGCGGGTCCGCCCCGCCTTGACCGTGAACCCGGGGAATCCGTCGTCGAAGACGCCGACGTTCTCGTCCCGGTCGGTCCGCTCGAACTCCACGGGACGCCAGCGGGTGCCGTCGCGGAACTCCAGCTGGATCTCCCGGGGGCGCAGCTCGCGCTCCTTGTCGACGATGACGACGACCGGGTGGATGTTGCCGCAGGTGCCGCGGGTGGTGTTGGCCAACTCGACGGACCAGCTCCGGTAGCCGCCCCCGGCCTCGTAGGTGGGGGGCCCGCCCTTGATCCGCGTCCCGATGGGGAAGCCGCCGCCGTTGGGGGCGGAGCAGGTGGGGGGCTGCGCCGATTGCGGCCGCTGCACGATCGCCGCCGCGCCCGCCGCGTCGCCCGTGGGCATCCCTCCCGCGGCTGTCGCGACGGGCGCGAGGGCGGCAGCTGCGGCAACGGCGGTGACACCGGAGGCGAGAGAGCGGCAAAGTCGCATGGAGGGCCTTTGCTGAGCGCGGAGGGGCGGGAGCTTGAGCGGGGGCCGTAAGACAGTGGGCATGGGCCGCGACCATGCCACGCACCCCCAGGCCCACCGGGCCCGCCACAACCCCGTACCGCCGACTGGACCGCGCAAGTCCCCCCTATCAGCCGACTTTCCGTTAATTGCGGTTGCCGGGGGCTGCCGCTGAGCAGAAGCGCGCGATCAGCTCAGCCGGGCATCGGCGTAGACGGTCATCGCATCGCGCTGGTAGACGGCGAGACCGTCGGCGATCTTGTCGAAGTTGGCCCGCATCCGCGGGTCGTCGACATAGGTCTGGCCCACCCCCTTGTACGCGGCCGCATTCGGGGTCCAGAACCGGCAGATGCCCTGGTAGTTGGCGTGCACCTCGGCCTGTACCGCGGGGTCGGACACCGGCGTGCCGGCCACCATGAACTCCGCCATGCGGATCATCTGCGCCGTCACCTCACGCTGCCAGCGCTCCGTGTCCTCGGAGGTCATCGCGTCGACGGCCCGCCGGGACTGCTCCCACGCCTGCGGCCACCGCTCCCGCACCTCGGCCTCGGCCTCGGAGGGGGGCTGGAACCCGTCGAACAGGTTCTCCGGCTTGTTGATCTTCGTCATGTGACCCTTGTCCTTGCCTTCTTCCAGTTCGGCGATGGTGCGGCCGACCGTACGGGCCAGCGTCTCCAGCCGGTCCCGTTCCGCGAGCAGCCGTTGGTGGTGCTCACGGAGCACGGCCACCTGGTCGAGCCGGCTGTCCAGGACCGCCTGGATCTCGCGAAGCCCCAGGCCCAGCTCCCGCATCAGCAGGATCTGCTGCAACCGCAGCAGATCGGCCTCCTCGTAGTGCCGGTGCCCGTTGCTCCCGATCCACGCGGGCGGCAGCAGGCCGATCTCGTCGTAGTGCCGCAGCGTCCGCGAAGTCACCCTGGACATCCGCGCCACCTCCGCGATCGACCAGGCCATGACCGGTGCCTCCCTCGCCGGGCCGGTCTCTCCGGCCACACACATGACGGTAGAAGTTGCCGCAACGGCAAGCGCAAGCCCAGAGTCCTGTCGGTCAGGCACCAGGCCTGCCCCGCCGAAAGGCACCAGGGCCTGACCCGTCGGACAGGCCCTAACCCCGCCCCGCCGGAAACGCCACGTCCGCCCGCCCGAACAGCGGCGCGAGCACCAGTTGCGCGGCGCCCTCCGCGACGCCCCTCTCGCCCCCGGACGCGACGGCGACCGGGACCTCCGTGTCGCCGCCGCCCCGCCGGGCGCGTGCGGAGACGACGGCTCCCACTCCTCGTACGAAGCGCTCCTCGTCCGCGAGGACGGCCCGCCCGCCGAGCAGTACGAGATCGATGTCGAGCAGGCTGACCAGGTTGCCCGCCCCCGCCCCCAGGACCCGCGCCGCCTCGTCCAGATCCCCCCGCGCGACCGCGGCCAGGCACAGCGCCTCGATGCAGCCGCGGTCCCCGCACCCGCACTCCGGGCCGTCCAGCTGGATCACCTGGTGGCCGAACTCGCCCGCTCCGGTGCGCTCCCCGCGGTAGAGACCCCCGCCGAGCACCAGGCCCGCGCCCAGTCCCGTCCCCAGATGCAGATACGCGAAGGAATCCGCCACCCCGCCGAGCGCGAGCCCCAGCGCGGCGGCGTTCGTGTCCTTGTCCACGACGACCGGCAGCCCCAGGCGCCCGGCGAACGCGTCCCGCAGCGGGAAGCCGTCCCACGCGGGAAACCCGGTCACGCGGTGCAGGACCCCGTCGGAGTGGTCGAGCGGGCCCGGCAGCGCGACCCCGACGCCGAGCAGCCCCGCATCCACCGGGGCCCCATCGCCCCCCGGCACCCCGACCAGCTCACGCACCACCCCCACCGCCACGTCGACCACCGCCTCCGCGCCCTCCCCGAACTCCAGCGGCGCCCGGCGTTCCGCGACCACACGGCCCGTCAGGTCGGCGAGGACCGCCGTCAGTTCGTCGCGGTCCAGGTGGAGGCCGACCGCGTGTCCGGCGTCCGGGACGAGCCGCAGCAGCGTGCGCGGCTTGCCGCCCGTGGACGCGCGGCGGCCCGCCTCCGCCGCCAGCCCCTCCGTACGCAGCCGCGCGGTGATCTTGCTGACGGCCTGCGGTGTGAGCCCGGTGCGCTCGGCCAGTTCCAGGCGGCTTATGCCGGCCTCGCCCGCCGTGCGCAGCAGGTCGAGCACGAGGGCGGCGTTGTGCCCGCGCAGCGCCGGCAGGTTCACCCCGGCGCCCGGCCTGCCGCCGACTCCCCTGCCGCTGCTGCTGCCGCCTCCCTTGCCGCCGCTGCTGCCGCCACCGGCTTCCCTCGCCGTATCAGTGCTGTTCACACCCCCATTGTCGCTCGCGCTTGCGCTTTGGCAACAGCGTTGCTTAAGTGGAACGCATGACTGGTACAGGCTCTCCTCTACGCGTCGCCCTCATCGGATACGGCCTCGCGGGCTCCGTCTTCCACGCCCCGCTGATCGCCGCCACCGAGGGCCTCGTCCTCGACACGGTCGTCACGTCGAGCCCCGAGCGGCAGGCCCAGGCCCGCACCGAGTTCGGTGACGGGCTGCGTTTCGCCGCGTCGGCGGACGAGCTCTGGGCCCGCGCCGACGAGCTCGACCTGGTGGTGATCGCGTCCCCGAACAAGACGCACGTCGCACTCGCGACCGCCGCCCTCAAGGCGGGCCTCCCGGTCGTCGTGGACAAGCCGATCGCGGGCACGGCCGCCGAGGCCCGCGAGCTCGCCGCGCTCGCGGACGAGCGCGGGCTGCTCCTCTCCGTCTTCCAGAACCGCCGCTGGGACAACGACTTCCGCACGCTCCAGAAGCTCGTCGCCGACGGCGAACTCGGCGACGTCTGGCGCTTCGAGTCCCGCTTCGAGCGGTGGCGTCCGCAGCCCAAGGGCGGCTGGCGCGAGTCCGGGAACCCCGAAGAGATCGGAGGTCTTCTCTACGACCTCGGGTCCCACGTCGTCGACCAGGCCCTCGTGCTCTTCGGCCCCGCGCAGTCCGTGTACGCCGAGTCCGACGTCCGCCGCCCCGGCGCCGAGGCCGACGACGACACGTTCATCGCGATCACGCACCGGGGCGGCGTCCGCTCACACCTGTACGTCAGCGCCACCACCGCCCAGCTCGGCCCGCGCTTCCGCGCGCTCGGCTCGACGGCGGGCTACGTGAAGTACGGCCTCGACCCGCAGGAAGCCGCACTGCGCGACGGCAAGCGCCCCAAGGACGAGGAGAGTTGGGGCGAGGAGCTGGAGTGCATGTGGGGCCGCGTCGGCTCCGGCGAGTCCCCGCTGACCGGCGGCGGCACCCCGGTCGAGACGCTGCCGGGCGACTACCCCGCGTACTACGCGGCGATCGCCGCCGCCCTGCGCGGCACCGGCGAGAACCCCGTCTCCGCGTACGAGGCCGCATCGGCCCTGGACGTCCTGGAGGCGGCGCGCCGCTCGGCCCGCGACGGTGCGACGGTGGTCGTATGACGACGCCCACCGCACCGACAGTGGAAGAGCTGGAGACGCAGGAACTGCGCCTGGTACTCCCCCACTTCACGTACGAGGACGCCTGGGCGCTGGGCACCCTCCTGGTCGACCTGGCCCGCGAACGCCAGGCACCGGTGGCCATCGACATCACCCGCGGCGGCCAGCAGCTCTTCCACGCGGCCCTGCCCGGATCGACCCCGGACAACGACGCCTGGATCGCCCGCAAGCGCCGCGTCGTCGAACGCTACGGCTGCTCGTCGTTCCTGGTCGGCACGCGCTTTCGCGCCAAGGGGACGACGTTCGAGGAGTCCTCACGCCTGGACCCGGACGTGTACGCGGCGCACGGCGGCGCGTTCCCGATCGCGGTGCGGGGAGCGGGCGTGATCGGCACGGTGGTGGTCTCGGGCCTTCCACAGGCCGCGGACCACGCGATGGTCGTCGAGGCGCTGGAGCGGTTCGTCTGAACCTCCTGGGTGGGGCGCCGCTGCGTGAACGGCGCCCCCATCCCCACGAGTTACGCGTCCTTCAGCTCCTGGCGCTGCCTGCCGAGCCCTTCGATCTCCAGCTCCACCACGTCACCGGCCCGCAGGTACGGCTTCGGCTCGGGGTGCCCCATGGCCACGCCCGCCGGCGTACCGGTGTTGATGACGTCACCGGGGTACAGCGTCATGAACTGGCTCACGTAGCGCACCACTTCGGCCACCGGGAAGATCTGCTGAGCCGTGGTCCCGTCCTGCTTCAGCTCGCCGTTGACCCAGAGCTTCAGGGACAGCGCCTGCGGGTCGGGGACCTCGTCCGTCGTCACCAGCCACGGGCCGAGCGGGTTGAACGTCTCGCAGTTCTTGCCCTTGTCCCAGGTGCCGCCGCGCTCGATCTGGAACTCGCGCTCCGAGACGTCGTGCGACACCGCGTACCCGGCGATGTGCGCGAGCGCCTCCTCGTCGGACTCCAGGTAGCGAGCGGTGCGGCCGATGACGATCGCGAGCTCGACCTCCCAGTCGGTCTTGACCGACTTGCGCGGCACGAGCACGGTGTCGTCGGGACCGACCACCGTGTCCGCCGCCTTGAAGAAGATGACGGGCTCGGCGGGCGGCGTGGCCCCGGTCTCCTGCGCGTGGTCGTGGTAGTTGAGCCCGATGCACACGACCTTGCCGATCCGGCCCACCGGCGGCCCGACCCGCAGCCCCGCCGCGTCGAGCACGGGCAGCTCGCCCGCCTGCGCGGCGGACCGGATCCGGTCGAGGGCGTCCGTGTCGGCGAGCAGCGCGCCGTCGATGTCCGTGACGGTCCCTGACAGGTCCCGCAACGTGCCTTCGGCATCGAGCAGCGCCGGGCGCTCGGCCCCCGCCGTACCGACTCGCAGCAGCTTCATCGTCAATCTCCCTTGGTCGAGCGCGACCGGTCCGTCCTGACCGTTCGCGTGGCCCGGCCGATGGGTTGCGGCCATCGGAGGTTTGGAAGATCCTCCAATCTCGCCGTCCATCCCGCAAGACCCTGTTCACGGACCGGACCGTTACCCAGCGGTAGCCAGCGCGCCCGCCCCGGCGGCCCCGTACGGCATGTCGCGGTAGAGCACGGCACGCTCGACCGCGCTCCAGGTCGTGCTGGTGACGACGTACAGCGCGGCGGCCAGCGGCACGAAGGCCACGGTGAACAGCGTCATGAACGACATGAACGGCATGACCTTGGTCATCGCGCCCATACCGGGCATCTGCTGGGCGTCACCGGCACCTCCGGCGGCGGGCACCGCCAGGGCCATCTGCTTCTTCGTACGCCGGAAATTGAAGGTCGCGACGGCGGCCACGATCGCGAAGAGCCCGAGATAGACGAGCCCCTGCGCCCCGAAGACCCCGCCGTCGGCGAGCGCGTCAGCCCACCGCCCGCCGAGGGGCGCCTCGAACAGCTCGTGCCCGAGCAGCGCGTTGGCCTCGCCGCCGATGCTGCTGTTGGAGAACAGGTGGTAGAGGAGGAAGAACGCCGGGAGCTGGAAGAGGCTGGGCAGGCACCCGGAGAGCGGGGAGACCTTCTCAGCGCGGTGCAGCTCAAGCACTGCCTTCTGCAGCTTCTCGGGGTTCTTGGAGTGCTTCTTGCGCAACTCGGCGATCTGCGGCGACAGCTTGGCGCGCGCCTTCTGGCCACGGGCCGAGGCCCGCGACAGGGGGTGGACGAGGAGGCGTACGCACGCGGTGAACAGGACGATGGCGGCGGCCATCGCGGAGCCGTGGAAGACCGGTTCGAGCAGATCGGCGATGGAGCCGACCAGATCGGCGAACACGGACATGAAGTCGGACAGGAAGCCGAACATGGGGAAACCCTCCGGGGTCTCGTCGTGCCGGGGAAAAGGGGCTGGTGCTCTTTTCGGCGTGACGGCCCACGAGGGGTCTCAAGGTGTCGCTGGAGGGAGGGAGCTGTGGAGCCGGGGAACGGTGGAGCTGTCCCCTACGAGCTTTTCCTACGCGCTTTCCCTACGAGCTTTCCCTACGCGGCCGTCATGACGAGACGACCCGGTGCTCGGGGTCGCCTGCGCCCGGCGGCGTCGGGATCGCGCTGCGGCAGGAATGCCGTGCGCTTCTCGCGGTCGCGCATGGCCGTACGCACCCGGGTGCGGGGCACGGCGGGGGCGCAGCGCGCGGCGATCAGGGAACAGACGGCGAGCGCGGAGCTCGCGGCGGCGGTCGCGGCGAGCGCGACGGCTGCGGTGAGGCTGCTCGCGTCGAGGAGGACGACCTCGACGAGGAGGAAGAGGAGAAGGCCGGTGGGACGGAGGGCGGCTTTCCAGCTGCGGATCATGTCCTGCATCTCCGGTTCCCCCCTCTCATTGCTCTCTCGTCAGTCGTCGTGTCGGCTACCGCCCGTTATACAGGATCGGTCTCGCCGACCGTAAGGGTCGCCCTACCGGGGCCGCATGGACTGCAGCTTGCCCCAGACGATCAGCCGGTACTTGGAGGTGTACTCGGGGGTGCAGGTGGTGAGGGTGATGTAGTAGCCGGGGGAGCTGTACCCGCGCCCGGCCTTCACCAGGCTGCGCGGGACGGGACGGATGACACCGCTGTCACGGGCGGAGGTCTGGGCGAGGGTCTTGTCGACGACGTAGGTGTAGATGGCCTTCCGGGTCTCGACGACGAGCTGGTCCCCGTCCCCGAGCCGGTTGATGCGGCGGAAGGGCTCACCGTGGGTGTTGCGGTGCCCGGCGAGCGCGAAGTTCCCGCCCTGACCGGGCTGGGCGGTGCGCGGGTAGTGCCCGACGTACCCCTTGTTCAGTACGGCGCTCTTGCTGACGCCTTCGGCGACGGGCACCCGGATCCCGATGCGCGGGATGCGGAGGACGGCGTAGGCCTGGTCCAAGTCGGGGGTGGGGGCGGTGATGGGTCGCTGCCGCTGGGTCTGCCCGGAGGCTTCACCGCCGCCGGTGCCGGTACCGGCGTCCGAGGCACCCGGCTGGGGGCGGGACTCGGGGTCGAGGTCGGGCCCGTCGGCATCGGACGGGCCCAAGGAAGGGCTGCTCCCCCACTCCCGCTCAAGGGCCTGGACCTTGCGCTCGGCACCTTCGCGGGCCTGCCGATTGGTCCACCAGAGCTGATGGGCGACGAGAAGCAGCAGGACGAGCCCGCAGGTGACGGCGGCTTCGGCGCCGCCCCAGATGAGCCGGGCAGCGCGCCCCCGGCGCGCACGCTGCCCCTGCACGACAACAGGAACCCGCCTCGCCCGCTCCACCCGCCTCGCCCGCTCCACCCGCCCCACCCGCTCCCGCACGCCGCGGCACCTCCCCTCCGAGAGGGCGGCAGGTTAAGCCGTAGCCCGCCAAGTAGCCATGGCGCCCGCACGGGGAGCTGGTGCGAGTGCGGAATGCCCCCACGAAAGTGTGGCTGCCCTGATCTGCACGGCAACCCTGCTGCAACGCCCCCACTCGGCAGTACGGTGTCCCGTATGCGCCCCGACACGCCTGCCGACCACATCGCCGAAGCCGAGCGCCTGGAGCGGACCGCCGGCTTGTACCCCGAGGACACCGAGCACCTGCTGCTCCAGGCCGCGGCCCACCTGGAGCTGGCGGGCGAACGCGACCGCGCGACCACGCTCTACGACCGCCTGCTGGCCCCCGACGCCCCGCACCCGGCGTCGGCCCCGACCCTCATCCGCGCCCTGAAGGCCTCGAACCTCTGGGAGTACGGCCACGAGGCGGAGGCAAGGGCGATCATCGACGGCGTACGGGCGGCGACGCCGCGCGACCCGGCGCCGTGGGTGATCGTGGCGGAGTCACTGGAATCGCACGACGAGCTGACGCAAGCGCAGGAAACGTTCACAGAGGCCCTGGAACTCCTACTCCCGCCCGGCGGCTCCGCGGGCGCCCCGTCCTACGAACAACGCCCCCTCCTGTTCGGCCGCCACAGGGTGCGCCGCTTGCTGGGCGCGGAGCACGACGCGTGGGACGCGATGGCGGACGAGGTCTCGACGTCCCCCGTCCCCCTGGACGAACTGCACGACCCGAAGCGAATCTGGTCCCTCGGCTCGGACAACCCCGCGGAACTCCGCGCGGAAATCTCCCGTATCCAGGCGGAGTTGGGCTCGTACAGGGAGGCACTCTCGCGCCCCTTCCCGGTGGCGGTCCTGCACTGGCCGTCGACGGAACTGGAAGAACTCCTGACGGCGTACCCGTCCCTGGAATCCGAATACCCGTCCCACGAGGCGCACTTGTCGACCATAGAGTCCTCACTGAGGGAACTCTCGGCCTCCGGCACGCCAAACCTGGGCATCGTGACGGGCACGGTCCCGTCGTACGAGGCCTTCGCGGCATCGGAGGGCGCGCAGCCGACGGAGGTGTCACTACTGCCGCAGTACGCGACGACGCTGGCCGCGCGGGGCAGGGCTGTGGGGTGGCCGCCGGAGGCGGGGGCGGGGTGTTGGTGTGGGTCGGGGCGGACTTATGGGGAGTGTCACGGGGGTACTGACTGAGGCACGTCACGAGAGCCGAGCCCGGGCCGCTCTCTGCTGGGGAGCGTCCCGGGGGCTATCCGTAATCGCCTCCCCTACACACCCCAGCGGCGACGATGTGCCCGGACGAACCTCTTGTGTATTTGATGCTCTTCGACGGTCGCCAGCCGGACAACCTTCGAGCTTGCACCGTCGGCGTATCGGTCTACGACCTCGAGTTCGTCCGTCAGATAGATCGCCCCGCGGTCGAACTTGATGTGGCAGTTCGGGCAGAGACACAAGACGTTAGCCTCAATGTCCGGACCACCACTCGGCGCGCCAAGCGCATCTATGTGTGCACCCTCGGCGTAACTCAGGCCGTCCGGCCCTACCAACACGTCTAGCCTGCAGACTTGGCAACGGTTTTGGTGCCACTCCTTGACGCGACGAGCCACCCGAGTATCGCGGATTATCCGCTGCACCGTGGCCGTCGCTCGCCGCACCGGAGCACCCTCAAGCAGATCCCTGACCTGCCGCTCAACGGGCGTCAACTCCTGCTTCTCATCGTCCATTCGAAGAAGCTTGAACCTGCATATCTGGAACCCCGATATCCCTCTCTCTTCCCACTCCTCCACGACCTTGTACAGCCCGTCATAGCGATACCCAGTCTCCGGCGAGTAAGGCGCATCACCCTCGCTCCCGCGTATGACCCGAACCGGGTACCCCTTGATGCGACTTCGCCTCAGGCCAGCGTTCCCTTGGTTCTCCCAGTCCTGATCGGCAACCTGTCGACCGCTGTTCGCATCACGCCCACCAGCCCCCGTATAGACGATTTCGTTCCACTCGTCTCGGTCATCCTCGTAGCCATTGCTGAGCACAATCGCATCAGCTGCTCGCTCCCCCTCGTCATCCCGCCCCCAAGAGATGCCCGCCTGCTGCTCTTTATGGAGCTTGGCGGCCTTGACCTTGATTCGGGAGTCGAAGCGGGATCCGGGAAGCGTCTCCCCCACATGTCCGAAGACAGCTCTGTACGTAGGCATCCACCTATGCTGCCGACTGAACGATCAGGTGCGGCCAGAACTGGCACATCACACTTCAGCAGTGGCTGGATAGCGCCCATCAGTGGCTCAGAGCGGCCGCCATACGCCTACACCTCTGCCTCGAAGTGCACCTGCGCCCGATCCAACACTTCCTCCGCATCCCACCCATGCGCACGAAGCCAGTGAAGAACATCTACGACCACCCTCACCGCCGCCTCCTCCACTGCTCCATGCGTCAGCTTGCTCCCCGCATCCGCACACGGAAGTCGCAAGGGGTCATACAGGCAGAGCACTGCCTCCGCTCTAGCTACCGGCGGCCTCCCGACCTGGCCATCAGGACGCCCCAGTCCGGCAACTAGCTCGCACCACGTGACCTTTACGTCCGGACGCAGAATCACTCCCCAGCGGTCCGCCACCGCGTCAATCAGTGCCACGCCTCGGCCTGTTTCCGCGTCCGTCTCCGGAGAGAGAAGCGTCGGCAGTACACGCGTGTCCGGGTCATGAACCTCGAGACGGAGACGCTGCCCGCTCATGGAGACCGCTAGTGCGGTGGGCGTTCCCGGACCGACATGTGTGATGACGTTGGTCACGAGTTCGGTGACGCACAGCTGTGCCACATCGATCAGTTCAGGCAGACCCCACAGGTTGAGGTGCATCCTCATGATGCGGCGCAGCGCCGCCACTTCCTCAGGCTCAGCGAGGAACGGGATCTCCCACGGCTTCCTCGTCATGCACTCATGAACGCTCACGCCTCACCTCTCAGTCAGAGGCCCATCAGATCGATAACCAGTAGTCATCACTCATGGACCCAACATAGCGGTGCATGTGAGCATGGCAGCAGCACATCCCGCCGTGCAATGTGCACGAAGGGATTCCCTCCATAGAGTGATTGGCCTTTCTAGGGGCTTCCGGTGAGATGGAACCTCCGCTAGATGACAGGGAGTTGGAATGACCGGCTCGCCCACTGCCCGACGCCGCCGGCTGGCGATCGAACTCAAGAAGCTCCGTGAGGAGCACAACCTCACGTGCTACCAAGTGGGCAAGGAGCTCGACTGGAGCGGGTCCAAGGTCAACCGCATGGAAACAGGCACCGGACGCGTCCAACCATCGGATGTCGAAGCGCTGTGCCGCCTCTACGAGACCTCCTCTGAGCTGCGCGAGTTCCTCAAGGCCCTTGCCAAAGAGTCGAAGCTACGCGGGTGGTGGCATGCCCACGCTGCGGCGATCCCGTCTTGGTTCTCTGTCTACGTTGGGCTGGAACAAGAGGCGGCCAGCCTGCGCCAGTACCAGTGCGAGTTCACGCCGGGGCTTCTACAAACAGCCGCATATGCCACGGAACTTCACCGCGCCACCGGCCACATCAGTGAGCAGCAGCTGGAGCGTGCCATCCACGTACGGATGGAGAGGAAGCAGGTCCTCACCCGGGAGAATCCGACGGAGCTCTGGGCCGTCATCCACGAGACAGTCCTCCGTCACGTTGTCGGCGACCGCGACGTCATGAAACAGCAGCTCGAACATATGCTGGCTATGGGGAAGTTGCCGAACGTGACCCTTCAGGTCCTGCCCTTTGACGCGGGCACATATCCCGCCACCGGCGCGTACACCATCCTCGGCTTCCCTGAGCGGGGAGACCCTGATGTGGTGTATCGGGATGGGATCACTGATGCGGTCTACCTGGAAGCTCCCTCGGACGTGGACCAGTACACGAAGGCCTTCGACACCCTTCGGGCCTCTGCTTCGAGCCCGGTCCGCTCCGCCTTGTTGATTGAGAAGGTGCTTGAGGAGTACTCCTGATGATCCCCGCAAAAGGTTCCAGCGTCCCTTTGACCGCACAGTGGCGCAAGAGCAGCTACAGCAACGGATCCGGAGGCGAATGCGTTGAGGTAGCTGCCATCGGACACGCAGTCGTCGTACGCGATTCAAAGCGCCCTGAAGGTTCACTGCTCGCCGTCCAGCCGTGCACTTGGCGTGGGTTCCTCGCTGCCATGCAGCACGCAGTTGCCGAGCAGAATTAGCTCAGTTAGTAGGACAGGAAAGGAAATTTACCCAATGCGATCACCCTCCGCATACGCGCCCGCGTAGTGAAGATTCGTCCCGCGTCATCCCGTGCGTTCCCAATGGGCCCCAGGCCAGCCATTCGCGCCCGCGAGGCCGACTGTTAGCCTCTTGGGGCTTGTGCCGGTAGTTGGGTCTCGGGGGTTTGTGCGTGACGCTCATAATGGCGGCCGCGGCGATATATGGCGTCCTGCAATTGGCCTTGCTGGCCTCGCCGGTGCGGTCCTTGAAACTCTCCACGGTACTGGTGACGGTCGCCGTGGGTGTGTACGGCAGCGGCGTCATGGCGACGCTCATCGAGTACTTCTACGCGCGCGCCGCCGTTTCCCATCAGGGCCAGTCACTGACCGAGGCGATGGGGCACGGCTCCTACACTCTCGTCCCGGTGGTGGAGGAGCTTGCGCAGATCGCACCGCTGGTATTGGCGGGGGTGAACCTGAAAATCCGCTCCCAGCTGGGCTACGCCGACTTCGTCATGCTGGGTGCTGCGACCGGCGCCGGGCTCGGCCTCCTGGAGGTCCTGCTCTCACATCTGCTGGACGCACAGCGGGCCTTTCCACTTCCCGGCGGCGGGGGCTGGATGCTGTCGGGCGGCATCGGCAGCATCGGCGAGGGCTCCCCATACATTCCCGACTGGTCGACCGTGCTGAGCACGTGGCTGCCCAACTCCCTGGGCACCCTGGACTTCAGCTTCACGGAGACAAGCCTGGGCATCAACCTGCACCTTGTCTGGGGAGCCATCGATGGGCTGGGGGCGGCGATACTGCTCCGGTCCCGTGGCTGGCGGAAGCTGTTGGGCCTGCTGCCGATGGCGTACGCGATCGGGCACCATGCCCTGTTCAACTACACCGGCGGCGGCGCGGGCGGCACCGGTTGGGCCAAGACCCTGTTCAAGTTTCCCGATGCCGTCCTGGAATGGGCGCCCCTGATCTGTCTGGCGCTCGCCATGGCCCTGGACTACGCCGCGATACGCCGGGGCCGGAACGCCATGCCCGCCATCCTGCTGGACGCCGAAAGCGTCGAGGGCCGCACCGGCCTTGCTGCACTGGGCGCCTTTGCGGCCTGGCGCGTGCCGTGGAGTCTGCTGATCGCGCTGCGGTTCGCCCGCATGCGCAGATCTCTTTGCTACGCCGCCGGGCGCGTCCCGCCTGACCGCTTGCAGGGGCTGCACGCCGCGGTGGCTAACACCGCGGCACGGATGAATGCCTCCAACCACCAGGGCGCCTGGGAGACGGCCCGGGTACGCAGCCTGCTCAAGTCGGCCCGCCACCTGAGCCCTTGGCGGCGCCGTTGGCCGTTGCTGGTCATACCCCTGATCCTGATGCTGCCGTCGCTACTCTTCCTCGGGGTGGGCTCGTTCACGTCCACGAAGGCACTCCAGGAGTGGTTCACCACCGGCAACGGCCCCCGGATCCTTCTCTGGTTCGGTGTCGCAGCCCTGGTCTGGACAGCGCTGCAGTTGGTGCTCCTGCTTCGCTCCTGGCGGAAGGCGAGGCAACAGCCGCTCGCCGAGATCCTCGCGTTGATACGCCTGCGCGTGTGGGCAGCAGCCGGTTCCCTCGTGACCGGGGGTCTCCTGATGTTCGTTCACTACGGTCAGGGTGAGCCGCTGGACGGGGGCGCGACCGGTCCGGCCGCGATGCTTCTGGCATTCCTGCAGGATCTCGATCTCTATCTGGGGATCGCTTTCACCATCCTCGCGCTCTTCGGCCTCCTCATGCTCTTCCCGCCCGCCGGGCTTGCCCTGGCCGGTGGCGGAGTGGCCGCAGGTGCTGCAGGAACACTGGGAGTCGCCGAGATCAGCGCCCTGGGTGTGGCAGGCGTCGGCCTCATGGCGATGGGAAGCCAGAACAGCGGTAGCGGCGGCAACGCATCGTCACAGCCCAGTGGCAGCGGCACTGGCAAGGGCGGCGGGGCTCCACCGTGGCTGCGAGATCGCTGGAGGAAAGGCGAGCAGTTCAACAAGGACAACTGGCATCGCTATCCCCAGAACGAGATCACGCTCCAGAACGGCAAGCGCCTGGACTCGTACCGACCCGGTAAAGAGATCGTCTCGCGCAAGCTCACACAGATATCAAAGATCAAGCGCGGAACCTTCCAGAAATACATGGGTGAGTTCAGGCAGAAGTACAAGGTGGGCACGAAAATTGCGGACACCCGCAAGGCGAGGTCCAAATTCCCGAAACTCATCAACACGGAACTGGATGGCCGGTACTTCCTCGAAGTCCCTGTCCAGAAGACTCCGGTGCCGGACTGGGCGCTGAAGGAAGCCCAAAGCAGTAAGGTGATCATCCGAGACGTGAACGGCCACGTGTACAAACTCCCGAAGGGCTCAGGAAAGTGACCATCAACTGGACCTACTGCGAGGAGTGGAACAACCTCGCCGAGGAGCCCATGGATCCTCTGACGCCTGAGCAAGCTTACGCTCGGCACACCTCAGGGGATTTGTACACGGCTGTCCCGCTCACCCCCGGAACCCCCTCGCCCGAACTCCGCGTGGAGGTTCGCCTGGAGACAGGGTTCACGGCCGTCGTTTTCATGGACAACCTCGGACGCGATGAATTGCGCTACAGCTTCACCGTGATGAACGGCGCGCTCTTCCTGAAAACGGTGAGGATCTACGATTACGGAGACTCCGAGGAGCGCGGCGGCTATGCAGACGTCTGGCGCATGGAGTCGTACGAATTCACTCCGGACGGAGTTGCGGTACAGGAGGTCGAGGTCGGAGACGAGGTCTCCAGCGAGAGCCGCCGAAACGTTGACATGAGCAGCAATTGGGAGCCCATCCCTCAATTCGGCGCCTACGACTCCCTGATCCGGCGCGACCGGTGAACAATAGAGGCCACTAGAAGTTCACGCCGGGCGGCGGAGCAATCCACGCCGCCAACTGCCGAACGCACGAGTCATGAGTACCCCGAAGCCGTAAGGGAGTTGAAGGTTCGCGCCCCCATCGGCCTTCAGTAGTCGGACAGCCCCCTGCGTCGGGCTCACCGCGGCAGCAGACCCCGCTACCCGACCCGCTCATCCCGATCGGGGCCTGCGAGGACGCCGGTCGGAGCCGGAGCCGCGCGCCCGGCGCTCAGCCGGATACAGGCAACGAAAAGAGGGCCCGCTCCTGGCGGGCCCCCTTCAGCGTGGTGCCCGGTGCTCAGTAGTTGCCGTTGAACTGACCGTCGAAGCCGCCCGCGTGGTAGCCCGCGCCCTTGGTGATGCCCGCGGGGCCGCCGAGGTTCTCAAAGGCGAAGCCGCCGCCCTGCATGCCCTTGTCGTAGCCGCCTTCGCCGTGGCCCGCGCCCTCGGTGATGCCGGCCGCGCCGCCGAGGTTCTCGAAGGTGAAGCTGCCCTGCATGCCGCCTTCGTCGTTGGCGAGGGCGGTGCCGCCGGCGCCCAGGACGGCGGCGGCAGCGAGGGCGGTGGAGGCCAGAACCGTACGAATACGCATGGGGTCCCTTTCGGGTTGGTGATCTTGGGGTGTGTCGAGGTCCTCCCCTCTTCCCCGACCGCACAGACGTGCCCCGCCGCATTTCACTCGGACAGCCGTGACCGTCCGTGATCATCCGTTACTGTCCGCAATTGGCCCATCTCGGTACTACCCGACCTATCCGACCCGCTCGTCCCAGTCGATCCGGTGATCGAACTGCCAAGCCCCCCAGACCGCTCCCCCCGCCCCACCCACCTTCGTAGCCACCGGCAGCAGCGCGTCCCGCAGGGTGCGGCTCAGTGGCCCCGCCGGCTTCGGCGTAGCCGTGCGGGCCGCGGCTGACGTGGCCGTCGCCGTTGCCGTCGTGTGTTTCAGGATGCGGTCCACCCGGGGGCGGCGCAGCGCCTCGTAGGCCTTGAATGCCTTGCCCACCGGCAAGTCCCGCAAGCAGCGGGCCAGTTCTACCGCGCCCTCCGAGGCCAGCGACGCGCCCTGGCCCGACGTCGGGGACATCGCGTGCGCCGCGTCTCCGATCAGGATCATGCGGCCCCTGCTCCAGGTCTGGACGGGAGGCATCGTTTCTGTGGGGCCCGTGATCAGTACGTCCTCCGGGGGCGTGGCCGCCAGGAGGTCGGGGGCGGGCGTGCGGTCGTCCGTGAAGGCCTCGGACAGGCGCTTCAGCCACTCCCCCGCGCCCACCGCCTGCGCCTCCGCCTGTGTCAGCGGCTCGCGGTGCGGCAGGTTCACGGACCAGGCCGCCGTCGCGTCGTCGAAGATCTGGTAGGCGAAGTACGCCCGCTTTCCGTAGCACATGTACAACACGCCCTCCGTGGAGGGCAGTTCGGTCTTCGGTACGCGTGCCGTGAACGTCAGCGTTCCGGCGTAATGCGGCTTCGGGGCCGACGGGTCGATCAATGAACGCACCGTCGAGCGCAGGCCGTCCGCGCCGATCAGGATGTCCGCCTTCGCCTGCGAGCCGTCCGAGAAGCGCGCCGTCACGCCCGTGCCCGTGTCCGTCGCGTCCAGCAGGCGCTTGCCCTTGTGGACGGGGATCCCGCGGCTCGAGACCTCCGCCTCGATCGACTCGTGCAGCTCCGTGCGCCAGACGAAGCGCGTGGTGGGGAGGTCGGCGGGCGGGGCGAGCCGGGCCAGGTGTCTGCCCGTCCAGCTGCGCAGGCCCAGGGCGGTCACCGGGGTGCCGATGGCGCTCACCGTCTCCGCCGCGTCGATCGCCTCCAGCGCCTGCTGGCCGTTCGGTGCGATCGTCATCGCCCCGCCGAAGCGGGAACCCCGGCCGTTGGGCGCGGAGTCGTCGTACGCCTCGTACACCCGTGCCTCGATGCCCGCCTTGCGCAACGCCATCGCCGCCACCAGGCCTGCGACTCCACCCCCGATGACCAGGGCGGTTCGGATGCTGGAGGCAGTGGTTCGCGCGGTCATCTCTACTATCGGTCCCTCGTCGGCTGCGCCTTCGAGCGCGCCGCGGATGCGCAGCGCACACCCTCACCAACCTACGTGGCGCAGACCCCCTCGCCGCAAGGCTTTCCCTGCGCGTTAGCCTCGGGCCCAAGGCGCATTGAGGACGTATCGGCTGGAAGCCGTGGAAGCGAGGCAGGCATGGCGAAGGTACCGGCAGCAGCAGTGGCCGCCACGGGGATCGTCGGTGGGTACGCCGTCGCCCGGTGGAGCAAGAAGCGGGCCCTTGGCGGCGTCGTCCTCGCTGCCGCGGGAGCCGCTGCCGCTCAGCAGTGGCGGCAGAGCGCGGGCGCCAAGACCGCCGCCGCGCTCAGCGCCACGTACGTCGCCGCCTTCGCCGCGTCTCATCCGCTCGCCAAGAAGGTCGGGGCCTGGCCCGCGGTCCTCGGTGTCGCGGGTGGCGTGGGGCTCGCGTCCTGGGCGCTCGCCGATCGCCGGGGCTGAACCAGCTTTGCTGGGCCCGGCAGCATTTCAGGCCGCCTCGCCGGGGCTGAACCAACCCCGCCGGCCCCAGCGACAGCTCAGCCCTCACTGTCCCTGAACAAGCGCGCGAAACCCGCCACCGCGAGCACCCCCGCCCCCATCACCAGCACGAAGAACCCCCACGCCAGCGGCCACACCGCCGCGTCCGGCTCCGGGTGGCTGTCGAAGGAGACGTACATCAGCGTCGCCGGCGGGCCCGCCACCAGCAGCAGCGCCAGGCCCAGGCGGTCGCGGAAACCGAAGTAGGCCGCCAGGGACAGCATCGAGACGGCCAGGAAGGTGATTCCCAGCGCCGTCACCGGTGACGTCTCGTTGATCGCGCCCGGTGTCTCGGGGCGGTTGCGCAGGTCCCAGGGGAGGCAGAGGAGGTACGCCGCCGCCGCGAGGGCGGCGCCCAGGGCGCGCGTCACCCAGCGTCGCAGGGGTGGGCTGCCCGGCAGGGGCGTCAGCAGGTTCCGCGCACTCATGGGGCTCGGTTCGTGGCGCGGGCTCGTGCGCCGGCCTATGCGCTTCCCCATCCGCAGGCTCATGTTCATCGACTTTGCCGTCATGGGGACGAGCCTGCCGACCTCGCCATGGGGCGCGACAGAGTACGCGTACTCAGACCGGGCGTCCTCAAGGGCAAGGCTGTCAGCCTCCCGTCCCCCTGAACGTCATCCGGTACTCCCCCTGAACGTCATCCGGCACTCCCCTTGAACTTCATCCGGCACGCCCCCGGAACGTCATCCGGTACGCCCCCGGCGACACCCCGAGCCCCGCCTGGAAGTGCTGCCTCAGCGACGCGCCCGTGCCGAAGCCCGCCTCCGCCGCGATGCGGTCGACCGTGCGGTCCGTCTCCTCCAGGAGCTCGCGGGCCCGGTCCACGCGGCGCTGCGTCAGCCACTGCATCGGCGTCAGGCCCGTCTCCTCGCGGAAACGGCGGCTGAAGGTGCGCACGCTCATGGACTCCTGCTCGGCCATCCCGGCCAGCGTCAGGGGCTCCTCCAGACGCTCCTGCGCCCATTCCCTCGCCCGGCTCGTCGACGTCACGCGCGGCTCCGCCACCGGGCGCCGGATGTACTGGGCCTGGCCACCCTCGCGGTGCGGGGGTACGACGGTGCGGCGGGCCACCTCCGCCGCCACCGCGGCGCCGTGGTCGCGGCGGATCATGTGCAGGCAGAGGTCGATGCCCGCGGCCTCGCCCGCGGACGTGAGGACCGCGCCCTCGTCCACGTACAGGACGTCCGGATCGACCGTCACACCCGGGAACGTACGGGCGAAGAGGTCCGTCGAGAGCCAGTGGGTCGTCGCTCTGCGGCCGTCCAGGAGGCCTGCCGCCGCCAGGACGAAGGCGCCGGTGCAGATGGAGGCGATACGGGCGCCTGTGGCGGACCTGAGCGTCGCGGCGAGGGAGGGCGGGAGCCCGCCCGGCGTCAGCGACTCGTCCTGTTCGTGCGACGCCGGGACGATCACTGTGCCCGCGGACGCGACGGCCTCCGGGCCGTGTTCCGCGTAGACGGGGAAGTCCGCGTCCGTGCGGATCTTTCCGGGGGTCAGGGCGCAGGTGCGCAGGTCGTAGAGCGGCTCTCCGGAGGGCAGGCGCGCGTTGCCGAACAGCTGGTGGACCAGGCCGAGCTCCATCGGGAGTACGCCGTCCCTGACCAGGACCGCGACCCGGTGGGGTGCGTCCGGCCCGCTACGCCCAGAGCGCATGCGACACCGCATAGATCGCGAGCCCGGCCAACGCCCCCACCACCGTGCCGTTGATCCGGATGAACTGCAGGTCGCGGCCGATGTGGGCCTCGATCTTCTTCGACGTGTGCTCGGCGTCCCAGCCCGCGACCGTGTCGGTGATCAGGGAGGTGATCTCGTCCCGGTACGTCGTCACCACGTACACCGCGGCGCCCTCGACCCAGCCGTCGACCTTCTGCTGCAGCCGGCCGTCCGTCGACATCCGCGTGCCCAGCGAGAGCAGCGCGGCCCGCACCCGCAGGCGCAGCTCGCTGCGCTCGTCCTCGGCGGCAGCCACGATCATCTGGCGCACCGCCGACCAGGCGGAGGCGATCAGGTCCTGCACCTCGCCGCGGCCGAGCACCTCCCGCTTGAGGCGCTCCACGCGCTCGCGGGTGTCGGAGTCGGACTGCAGGTCGGCGGCGAAGTCGGCGAGGAAGCGGTCGACGGCGCCGCGCGCGGGGTGCTCGGGCATGTCCCGCATCTCGGCGAGGAAGCGCAGCAGCTCCTTGTAGACGCGCTCGCCGACCTTCTTGTCGACGAACCGCGGGGTCCAGCCGGGGGCGCCGCCCTGGACGGCGTCCATGACCGACTCGTCGTGCTCGACCAGCCAGTCGTGGGCGCGTACGCAGACCAGGTCCACGACCCGCTTGTGGCCGCCGTCCGCGACGACCTTCTCCAGCATCTTCCCGATGCCTGGCGCGATCTCCTGGGCGTCCGCACGGCGCGTGATGGCCTCGCCCACGACCGCCTGGACGTCCGAGTCGCGCAGGACCGTCAGGGCGCCGCGCAGGGCCGTGGCCAGTTCGGCCGTCACCCGGTCGGCGTGTTCGGGATCCGCCAGCCAGGTGCCGAGGCGGCTGCCGATGCCCACCGCGCGCAGTCTGCCCCGTACGACATCGGAGGAGAGGAAGTTCTCGCCCACGAAGTCGCCGAGCGATGCGCCCAGTTGGTCCTTCTTGTTCGGGATGATCGCCGTGTGCGGGATGGGCAGGCCGAGGGGGTGGCGGAAGAGCGCCGTCACGGCGAACCAGTCGGCGAGCGCGCCGACCATGCCGGCCTCGGCCGCCGCGGCGACATAGCCCGCCCAGGCTCCGGCGCCGGAGTTCTGCGCCCATTTGGCCAGGACGTAGACGAGTGCGACGAAGACGAGCAGGCCCGTCGCGGTGATCTTCATCCGGCGGACGCCGCGCCGCTTCTCCTCGTCGGCGGGGCTGTACGTGAAACCGCCGCCGCCCGGAGCGGAGCCGCCTCTCCCCGCGCCGGAGCCGTCCGTTCCGGACCCTGGTGCGACGCCGCTTGAAGAGGCGAGCTCACGGGCATGCTGCCCGGCAGCACCCGCTTCCGCCGCATCCTCCGGAATTGATCGATTCGTGCGTTCCACTCACTCCACCTGACCCGTTCGCGTGGTTCGCGGCATCCTCATCCGTATTGTCCCCGTCTCTCTGCGCCCCTTCCTGACCGACTCCTGGAACGGACCACAAGTTCCCGGCGTCTGAATGGTCGGAGGGGGGCAGTGTCGGCCGCCTCACGGCCCATGACGCATCATGGGGTGATCACATCGGAGCCTCGATCAGGCTCCCCCTGCTCGAGGAGACACAGCCCGCATGACCAAGCGTCACGGTTATGCCCTGCTTGCCGCGGTCCTCGCGGTAATAGTGGTGATTTCCGCCGCCATATACCTCGGTGTATCCACCGACGACGGATCTCAGGACACCATCAGCGCGGGGCCCCGCAGCCCGCGCAACTCCGCGGCGCCCGCCTCTGCGGGTACCTGGGTCGGTACGTGGGCCGCATCCCCCGCGGCAGCCGAACCAAACACGCACCGCAACGGCTTCGCGGGCCGCTCCATCCGTAACGTCGTGCACACCAGCGTCGGCGGCGACAGCGCCCGCATCACCCTGTCGAACCTGTACGGACAGCAGCCGCTGAGCATCACCCACGCCTCGATCGCCGTGGCCGTCGGGTCGAACAACCCGGCCGCGGCGCCGGGCACCCTGCGCCGCCTGGCCTTCAACGGCAACACGTCCGTGGTGATCCCCGCGGGCCAGCAGGTGACGAGCGACGCGGTCCGCCTTCGCGTGCCGCACGACGCCGACCTCCTGGTCACGACGTTCTCGCCGACCCCGTCGGGCCCGGTCACCTTCCACCCGCACGCCCGCCAGGTCAGCTACATCGCCGAGGGCGACCGTACGGAGGACCCGAACGGCGCCGCGTACACCCAGCAGAGCACCTCCTGGCGCTACCTCTCGGCCGTGGACGTCCTGAGCAACGAGTCGAACGGCACCGTCGTCGTCTTCGGTGACTCGCTCACCGACGGCATCTCCTCGACCATGGGCGCCAACGCCCGCTGGACCGACACCCTCGCCGACCGCCTCCGCGGCGAGTCGGGCGCCCCGCGCTACGGCGTCGTGAACGAGGGCATCAGCGGCAACCGCGTCCTCTCGGACGGCAACGGAACGCCCGCGGACAACCCGAGCGGCCTCTCGCGCTTCGACCGCGACGTGCTCGACCGGTCGGGCATCAAGGCCGTCGTCGTCGCGCTCGGCGTCAACGACATCCTGCGCAACCCGCACCAGAACAACCCCGACCGCATCGTCGAGGGCCTGCGGGAGCTGACGCGGCAGGCGCACACGCGCGGGCTGCGGGTCGTCGGGGCGACCCTGATGCCGTTCGGCGGCCACCGGGGGTACGAGCCTGCGCTGGAGAACGTACGCCAGGGCGTGAACGAGCAGATCCGTGACGGCAAGGTCTTCGACGAGTTCGTCGACTTCGACCGGGCACTGCGCGATCCGTACGACCCCCGCAAGCTGCGCGCCGAGTACGACTCGGGCGACCACCTGCACCCGAGCGACTCGGGCTACCGCAAGATGGCGGAGACGTTCAACCTGACGCACCTGCGGGGATCCGCGGCCGCCGAGCTGTAGCCGGCAGCCGCGCCGCGGCAGTCCCCTCCCTCGCCGGGAGGGGCTCCCTCGGGAGGGGCTCCCTGGGGCGGGGAGGCTCAGTCCCGCTCCTCGCGCCTGCGCGAGTGCAGCTCGTGCCGCCCCTCGCGCCGCTCCAGGCGCTCGCGGCGGCGCTCCTCCTTCAGGCGCAGCTTCTCGGCCCTGCGGATCTTGCGGTCCACGCCGACGCCGCCCATCAGGGCGAAGCCCTTGACGACCACGCGGGGCGAGCCGGGGGTACCCTCGCCGGTCGCCTTGTCGTCGAAGCCGCCCATGAAGCCGAAGCCCTTGACCAGGACGTTCATCTCCGGCGGCACGATGACCTGCATGCCGCCCATGAGGGTCCAGCAGCGGATCTCCACGTCCCGCTCCGTGAACCGCGCCTCGCGCAGGTCGATCTCGCCGCCGCCCCAGATCGCGATCCCGTCGAACTGCCGGCCGATCACCCAGCCGCCCTTGCGGCTGAACCCGCCCCAGAAGGCGAAGCCGAGCTTCGACGTCGGTTCGCCGCTCACCATCCGTTCGGACCAGTCGATGGCGTCGGGGTCGTGGCTCGCCGGACCCTTCACCATGGAGATCTTGGCGCCCACGTCCGGCAGATCCCGGGTGATCGGCTCAAGCTCGCCGTACGTACGTGCCTTGTACGTCGCGTCCAGGCGCTCCTCGAACTCCTCCATGTCGAGGCGGCCCTCGGCCACGGCGTCACGCAGTCGTTCGGCGACGCGTTCGCGGTCGGCGTCGGCGGCCCTGAGGTCCGGGAGATGAGGCTGCTCGTCGGTCATGCGAGCAGCCTACGAGGTCGCCTTCTCCGCGTACATCTTGGCGATGACCGCCTCGATGTCGGGTTCCCTGACCGAGAGGTCGACCATCGGATACCGCTCCGCTACCCGGGCGACAAGCGGAGCTGCCGACTCCGACGCCGGGAAGGCCAGCCACTGGCGCGGGCCCTCCACCTTCACCACCCGCGCCGACTCCACGTCGATGGGCGGAAGTTCGCGCTCCAGGTCCACGACCAGGGTCCGCTCACTCTCCCCCACCTCGTGCAGCCCCGCGAGCGCACCGTCGTACATCAGACGGCCGTGGTCGATCACCATCACGCGCTTGCAGAGCTGCTCGATGTCGGTGAGGTCGTGCGTGGTGAGCAGGACCGTCGTGCCCGCATCCGCGTTCAAGTCCCGCAGGAACTCCCGCACTTTGGCCTTGCTGATCACGTCGAGGCCGATCGTCGGCTCGTCCAGGTACAGCACCTCGGGATCGTGGAGCAGCGCCGCCGCGATGTCGCCGCGCATCCGCTGGCCGAGCGAGAGCTGACGCACGGGGACGTCCAACAGGGCGCCCAGCTCCAGGAGTTCGACGCAGCGGTCGAGGTTCTCCTGGAAGCGGGCGTCCGGGATCCGGTACATGCGGTGCATCAGGCGGTACGAGTCGATCAGCGGCAGGTCCCACCACAGGGTGGTGCGCTGGCCGAAGACCACGCCGATGCGCCGCGCCAGGCGGGTGCGCTCGCGGGACGGGTCGATGCCCGCCACACGCAGCCGCCCTCCGCTGGGCGTCAGGATGCCGGTCAGCATCTTGATCGTCGTCGACTTGCCCGCGCCGTTCGGCCCGATGTAGCCGACCATCTCGCCGCGCGGCACGGTGAAGCTGATGCCGTCGACGGCACGCACCTCGTGCTTCTCGCGCCGCAGGAAGCCGGTCTTCTTACGTACGTCGAAGACCTTCTCGACGCCGTCGAGCTCAATGAGGTCTGATTCCACGGCAGTTCAGCTCCCTGTGCTGCGGTACGAACGAAGGCCCGTGCGCCAGGCGAGGCCCGCGAGTGCGAGAAGGACGGCGGCCACGAGCGGCGGCGTGAACGCCACCCACGTCGGCAGGTCGAGCGGATAGGGGCGGCCGAGGACGTACAGCGCGGGGATCCAGTTCACGAAGGCCAGCGGCAGGATGAACGTGGCGCCGCGCACCAGGTCCTTGGCGAAGACGGTCGGCGGGAACTGGAGCAGCGTGGTGCCGCCGTACGTGAAGGCGTTCTGCACCTCGGCCGCGTCCTGCGCCACGAACTGGAAGGCCGCGCCCGCCACGAACACGGCCGCGAAGATGCCCGCGCCGCAGAGCAGCATCAGCGGGACCATCAGGACCTTCAGCGGGGTCCAGGCGATGTCCAGGACCACGAGCGCGTACACCAGGACGAACGCGCCCTGCAGGAGTCTCCCGATCCGGTGCAGACCGAAGCGGTCGGCGGCGACCTGCGCGATCACCGGGGCGGGCCGCACCAGGAGCGTGTCGAGCGTGCCGTCGCGCACCCGCTTGCCGAGCCGGTCCATGGACCCAAGGGCCAGGTCGGCGAACCCGAACGAGGTGCAGGTGGCGCCGTACAGGAAGGCGATCTCGGACAGCGAGTAGCCGCCGAGCCGGTCCACCTGGGAGAACATCAGCAGGATCGCCGCGAAGTCGAAGGCGGTCACCGCGAAGTTGCCGAGCGCCGTCATCGCGAAGGAGAGGCGGTAGGCCATGAGGGAGCGGATCCACATGGCGGAGATCAGCCGGTAGGCGCGCAGCCCGTCCCGCACCTGCGTGAGCCCGTCCCGCATCCGTGTCAGGTCAGCCACCCTGGACCACCACCCGTCGCGTGGCCACGGCCTGCAGCAGCCGCCCGGCGGTGAGCAGCGCCGCGGCCCAGCCGATCTGGAAGGCGTACGTCCACAGCAGGTCCACGCCCGTGTGCTTGCCGAGGAACACATCGGCGGGCACCTGGAGCAGCGCCGACCAGGGCAGGGCGCGGGCGATCTCGCCGAGCGCGCCGGGGAAGACGTTCAGCGGGAGCAGCATCCCGGAGAAGAAGGTGCCCGCGAGCATCGCCACCTGGGTGGTGCCCGCGCCGTCCATCAGCCAGAACGCGGAGAGCGCCACCAGGAAGCGCAGCGCGAAGCTGACAAGCGCGCCGAGGAACACGGCGAGCAGGAACGCCGGCCAGAGCAACGGCTCGGTGGGCAGGGCCAGATCGAAGACGAGGGCGCCGACCACCATCGGCACGACACCGCGCCCAAGGAGCTGGAACAGGGCCCGTCCCAGGTCGGTCGCGAGCCACCAGAGCTGCAGGTCGGCGGGCCGGTACAGGTCGACGGCGATGTCCCCGGTGCGGATCCGCTCGATCAGCTCGCCCTCGAAGCCGCCGCCCATCAGCGCCATCACCGTGAGCAGCGCCTGCCCCAGCCAGACGAACGTCAGGGCCTGCGACTGGTCGTAGCCGCCGAGGCCGGGCCGCTCGTCCCAGAGCGCGATGTAGGTGTAGGCGAGAATCAGCCCGAAGACGGTGTTGGTGAACACCCCCGCCAGCGTGGCCGTCCGATAGGTCGCGTACCGCCTGAAGCCTCCGCGGGCGACGGCCGCGTACAAGCGGAACCGTCCTGTACGCACACGCATCCCCTTTAACGAGAGTCTTGACCTGACGAAAGCCTTGCCCGTTCCGGGCCAAAGGGACGGAGCCTAGTGCGGTCGTCATCGCCCGTGCCAGGCATTTTCGGCGCACGGCGCGTGCCTGGCAGGGAACGCATGAAGCGACAGTGTGCAATGGGTCGTACGAGGCGTACGTGACGTACGACGCGAAACGGGAGTTCCACGAGACATGAGCAGCGACGAGCCGCAGCAGCAGGGCGCCAAGGGACCAGAGGGCTGGGCGCCCCGCGAACCCGTGGACCCCCCGGCCGGCACATCAGCGAGCACCCCCGACGCCGCCAGTACGCCGCCTGAGGTCGCCAGTGCCCCTGAGGGCGCGGCGGACGTGCCGGACGCGGACGCGGACGACGACAAGGGCAAGGTCAAGGGCAAGAAGAAGCGCCCCAAGCGCAAGGGATGGCGGCGGATCTTCCCCACCTGGCGCATGGTGCTCGGCGGGTTCATCCTGCTGATCCTGCTCTGCGTCGGCGGCTTCGTCGCGGGCTACATGATCGTCGACATCCCGCCGGCCAACGCGGCGGCCACCGCGCAGAGCAACGTCTACCTCTACGCCGACGGCAGCCAGCTGGCCCGCGACGGCGAGGTCAACCGCGAGAACGTACCGCTGAGCCAGATCCCCAAGAAGGTCCAGCACGCCGCGCTCGCCGCCGAGGACCGGGACTTCTACAGCGAGTCCGCGGTCGACCCCAAGGCGATGATCCGCGCCGCCTGGAACACCGTCACCGGCAAGGGCAAGCAGTCCGGCTCGACGATCACCCAGCAGTTCGTGAAGAACTACTACCTGGGCCAGGAGCAGACGGTCACCCGCAAGGCGAAGGAATTCTTCATCTCCATCAAGCTGGACCGCGAGGTGAGCAAGAACGACATCCTCGCCGGGTATCTGAACACCAGCTACTTCGGACGCAACGCGTACGGCGTGCAGGCCGCGTCCCAGGCCTACTTCGGCCAGGACGTCAAGGACCTGGACACCGCGCAGGGCGCCTATCTGGCGACCCTCCTCAACTCCCCCAACGCGTACGACGTGGCGACCCACCCGGAGAACAAGCAGCGCGCCGAGGGCCGCTGGAACTACGTCCTGGACGGCATGGTCAAGGAGGGGTGGCTCAGCGCCGCCGAACGCGCGAAGACCAAGTTCCCGACGCCGAAGGAGGCCAAGGGCGCCTCCGGCCTCTCCGGTCAGCGCGGTTACCTCGTGCAGGCCGTCGAGGACTACCTGACGTCCAACGACATCGTCGACGAGGACACCCTGGCCAAGGGCGGCTACCGCATCACCACCACCCTCCAGAAGGACCGCCAGGACGCCTTCAAGGAGGCCGTCGACGACCAGGTGATGTCCAAGGTCGACAAGGACGCCCGCAAGGTCGACCGCAATGTGCGCGCGGGCGGCGCCTCGATCGACCCGGACACCGGCAAGGTCGTCGCGATGTACGGCGGCATCGACTACACCAAGCAGTACGTCAACAACGCCACGCGCCGCGACTACCAAGTGGGCTCCACCTTCAAGCCGTTCGTCTTCACCTCGGCCGTGGAGAACGGCTCGGTCACCCAGGACGGCCGCACGATCACCCCGAACACGATCTACGACGGCACCAACAAGCGCCCGGTGCAGGGCTGGGACGGCGGGACGTACGCCCCCGAGAACGAGGACGACGTCAACTACGGCAACATCACCGTCCGCGCCGCCACCGACAAGTCCGTCAACTCCGTCTACGCGCAGATGGCCGTCGACGTCGGCTCGGACAAGGTCAAGGACACGGCGATCGCCCTCGGCGTCCCGGAGTCCACCCCCGACCTGACCGCGTCCCCCTCCATCGCGCTCGGCCCGTCCACGGCCTCCGTCCTGGACATGACGGAGGCGTACGCGACGCTCGCCAACCACGGCAAGCACGGCACGTACACGATGGTCGAGAGGGTCACCAAGGACGGCCAGGAGATCGAACTGCCGGAGAAGAAGACCGCGCAGGCCGTCAGCCGCGAGGCCGCCGACACCACCACGTCCATCCTGCAGAGCGTCGTCGACGGCGGCACGGGCACGGCGGCGCAGGCCGCGGGCCGCCCGGCGGCGGGCAAGACCGGCACCGCGGAGGAGGACCAGGCCGCCTGGTTCGCGGGCTACACCCCCGAACTCGCCACGGTGGTCTCCGTGATGGGCCAGGACCCGGACACCGGCGCGCACACGCCGCTGTACGGGGCGCTCGGCCAGCCCCGCATCAACGGCGGCGCCTATCCCGCCCAGATCTGGGCGCAGTTCACCAGGGACGCCCTGGAGGGCGAGCCGGTGCGGGACTTCGACCTGGAGCTGGAGGAGGGCGCCGACGTGCCCGAGATCCCCGACCCCACGGACGTCGAGCCCGACCCGGCGACCGGCGGCGCGGCCACCGGCGGTGACGACGACACGCAGGGCCAGGACCAGGGCCAGACCCAGGGTCAGGACCAGGGCCAGACGCAGGGCCAGGACCAAGGGCAGACGCAGGGCCAGGACCAGGGGCAGACCCAGGGGCAGGATCAGGGGCAGACGCAGGGCCAGACGGACGGCGGCGCCACGGTCGACGGCGGAGCGGCCGACGGAGGCACCACCGCCGATCCGGGTGCCGCCCAGGGGCAGACCGACGGCTCCACCGCCGACGGCGGTACGGGCGACGACGGTGGGGCCCTGGGCGGCCTGACGGACAATTCGGCCACCAGAAGGCGGGGCGAAC
The DNA here is from genome assembly GCF_056434405.1 of Streptomyces sp. NPDC044044. Taxonomy (NCBI): domain Bacteria; kingdom Bacillati; phylum Actinomycetota; class Actinomycetes; order Kitasatosporales; family Streptomycetaceae; genus Streptomyces; species Streptomyces sp. NPDC044044. Next base: position 697,188 of record NZ_JBWKFG010000004.1, read on the forward strand.
CCGCCCAGTAGCCGGTGGGGCTAGTGCCCCGAGGTCGCCTTCAGACCCACGACGGCCACGAGCAGCAGCACGACGAAGAAGATCCGGGCGGCGGTGGCGGGCTCACCGAGCACCATCATCCCGACCACCGCCGCACCGGCAGCGCCGATGCCGACCCACACGCCGTACGCCGTACCGATGGGCAGCGTCTTGGCGGCATGGGAGAGCAGCATCATGCTCGCGACGATCCCGAGGCCGGTGAACACGCTCGGCCACAGCCGGGTGAACCCCTCGGTGAACTTCATCCCGATCGACCAGCCCACTTCGAGCAGACCGGCGACGATCAACAGAACCCAGGCCACGACGGCACCTCCGACACGTAGAGACGCGAGATCGCGTCACTTGAATGGGGGTGCGTCGTCTTTGCGGAAACCCGGTACGGCGCGTCTCGTCGGGGTCCTTAAAAGGTAGCAAAGAACGCGCAAAAGGGGCTGGTGACGATGGTCACCAGCCCCTTTTCCCCATCTGTGGACCGCTACGGATTCCGTCTGCGGACCGCTACAGATACAGCCCGGTCGAGTCCTCGGAGCCCTCGAACCGGTCGGCGGCCACGGCATGCAGATCGCGCTCGCGCATCAGCACGTACGCCACGCCCCGCACCTCCACCTCGGCCCGGTCCTCGGGGTCGTACAGGACCCGGTCGCCCGGCTCCACCGCGCGCACGTTCTGCCCGACGGCGACGACCTCGGCCCAGGCCAGACGCCTGCCGACCGCGGCGGTCGCGGGGATCAGGATGCCGCCGCCCGACCTGCGCTCGCCCTCACCTGTGTCCTGCCGCACCAGCACGCGGTCGTGCAGCATGCGGATGGGCAGCTTGTCGTCGTGGGTGCTGTGTCCCTGGCTCTTGGCGCTCACGCCCCGAACCTACCTGCCAACGGCACGCCCGTACGATGCCGGGTCAGCGGTTGCGGCGGCGCGAGCTCACCGTGAGCAGCCCCACGAGCCCCACGACCACCAGTGCCACCGGCACGACGCGCTCCAGACGCGGCGCACCGTCCTCGGTCACCAGCTGGCCCCGCACGTCCGAGATGACGCGGTTGGCACCGACGTACACCCGGCCGAGGGAGTTGTCGAAGCCCGCGACGACCTTGGCCTTCGCGTCACCGACGATCGTCTTCGGGTGGACCCGCACCCCGATCTCGTCGAGCGTCTCGGCGAGCGTCTCGCGACGGCGCTTGATGTCCGCCTCGATCTGCGCCGGGGTCCTGATATCCGACGTGTCCGACACCGCGCTGCCTCCGTGGTCGTGTCCGGCTGTCTGTTCTTCTGTACGTATCGCCGACAGTCTGTCAGCTCCGGGCGCACCGCACCCCACGGCACCCCTATTACCCTCGACTCCGTCACCACACGTTTTACGAGCACCCTGTGCGAGGAGACCGAAGATGAGCGAGCGACTCACCCCCGGCGAGACGGCCCCGGCCTTCACCCTGCCGGACGCTGACGGCAAAGAGGTCTCCCTGGCCGACCACAAGGGCCGCAAGGTCATCGTCTACTTCTACCCGGCCGCCCTCACCCCCGGCTGCACCAAGCAGGCCTGCGACTTCACCGACAACCTCGACGCCCTCGCGACCGCGGGCTACGACGTCATCGGCGTGTCCCCGGACAAGCCGGAGAAGCTGGCGAAGTTCCGCGAGCAGGAGAACCTCAAGGTCACCCTGGTCGGCGACCCCTCCAAGGAGACCCTGGAGGCGTACGGCGCCTTCGGCGAGAAGAAGCTGTACGGCAAGACCGTGACCGGCGTCATCCGCTCCACGATCGTGGTCGACGAGGCGGGCAAGGTCGAGCACGCGTTCTACAACGTCAAGGCGACCGGCCACGTGGCCAAGATCATCAAGGACCTGGGCATCTGACCCGCGCCTTACCGCCCCACTCACACTGTGACGAACGCCCCCTTCATGGGGGCGTTCGTTTGCGTCGGAGATGTTCGAGCAAGTGATGCCAGGAGGATTGTTCGCAGAACGGAAGGACTACCCATGGCGGCCCACGACGAGGCAGAGGCCGATACAGAGGCTGTGAAGCGCCACCGCACCCTCTTCCGAGCCGCCAAACGGCGCGCGAATCCACCGCTGCGCCGCACGGACATCACGGTCACGGACGATGCCGCGGTCAAACGGGCGGTCAAAGCGGCCTCGCTCGGAAACGCCATGGAGTGGTTCGACTTCGGCATCTACAGCTACCTGGCCGTCACCATCGGCCACGTCTTCTTCCCTTCCGGGAACGACACGGTCCAGCTGATCTCCTCCTTCGCGACCTTCGCGGTGTCCTTCCTCGTGCGGCCCATCGGCGGCATGGTCTTCGGCCCGATGGGCGACAAGATCGGCCGCAAGAAGGTCCTCGCGCTGACGATGATCATGATGGCGATCGGCACCCTCGCCATCGGCCTGATCCCGTCCTACGCCACGATCGGCTTCTGGGCCCCGGTCCTGCTGATCTTCTTCCGCCTCGTGCAGGGCTTCTCGACGGGCGGTGAGTACGGCGGCGCCTCCACCTTCATCGCCGAGTACGCCCCCGACAAGCGCCGCGGCTACTTCGGCAGCTTCCTGGAGCTCGGCACCCTCGCCGGCTACACGGGCGCGGCCGGCCTGGTCCTCATCCTCAACACGGCACTCGGCTCGGCGGCCATGGAGTCGTGGGGCTGGCGCGTCCCGTTCCTCGTCGCGGGCCCGCTGGGCCTCGTGGGCCTCTACCTCCGGCTGAAGCTGGACGAGACGCCGGCGTTCCAGAAGATGGAGGACGCCACCTTCCACTCGGCCTCCGAGGGCGCCTCCACCGTGGAGACCACCGCCAAGGGCGACCTGGCGAAGATCTTCACCAACTACTGGCCCACGCTGATCCTGTGCATCGCCCTGGTCGGCGCGTACAACGTCACCGACTACATGCTCCTGTCGTACATGCCGACGTACCTCTCGGACGAACTGGGCTACGACGACTCGCACGGCCTGCTGATCCTCATCGGCACGATGATCGTCCTGATGCTGATCATCAGCCAGGTCGGCAAGCTCTCCGACCGCTTCGGCCGCAAGCCGCTCCTGATGACGGGCATGGTCAGCTTCTTCGTGCTCTCCATCCCGGCGTTCCTCCTGATCAAGCAGGGCAGCCTGGTGGCGGTCTCCGGCGGCATGCTCCTGCTCGGCCTCTCCCTGGTCTGCCTCCTGGGCACGATGTCGGCAACGCTCCCGGCCCTGTTCCCGACCTCGGTCCGCTACGGCTCCCTGTCGGTCGGCTACAACATCTCCGCCTCCCTCTTCGGCGGCACGGCGCCCCTGGTCATCACCTCCCTGATCAGCATCACGGGGACGGACATGATCCCGGCGTACTACTCGATGGCGGCGGCGCTGGTCGGCATAGTGGCGGTGGCCTGCATGAAGGAAACGGCCCAGAAGCCGCTGTCGGGCTCGCCCCCGTCGGTGGAGACGAAGCAGGAGGCGGCGGAACTGGTGGAGGCGGCAGCCCCGACCCCAAAGTTCTGACCCCTCCCCCTCCTCACCCACATCCCGGAACGGCCCGCCCCACTCGAAAGTGAGGCGGGCCGTTCCGCATTCCGGACGTGACGGTCCGATTGTCGGTTCGTTAGCCCGTACGAGGCTGCGAACAGGCGGCCGGATGGGGAGGGGAATCATGCCGGTCAGTCCGTACACCAGGGAGCGACTGGAGGAGGCGGCCAAGTCATCGCGGACGTTGTCCGAGGCACTGGGCAGATTGGGGGTGGACCCGAAGAGTTCGACGCGGCGGTACATCCACCAGCGGATGAAGAAGCTGGGGGTAGATACATCCCACTTCGAGCGGGACGGGGTTCGGTGGACCAGGGAGGTCCTCAAGCCTGCTGTGGCCGCGTCGAAGAGCGTGAACGACGTGTTGCGGTACCTGGGGATCGAGGTCGTGGGTGGCCACCACACGCACATCGCGCGCCGCATCAAGGCGTATGGCATCGATACGTCGCACTTCCAGCAGCCGTCCCGGACCGGCGTCCCCAAGCAGCGCCGCACGCCGCATCAGATCCTGGTCGAACAAGAGCCGACGACGGCCCGGCGCATGCAGAGTGACCGGCTCAAGCGGGCCATGACCGAACTCGGCGCCGTCGAGCGGTGCGCGATGTGCGGAACGGATCCGCTGTGGCGAGGACATCCCCTGGCGCTGGAGGTGGACCACATCGACGGTGACTGGCGCAACAACCGGATGGAGAACCTGCGACTGCTGTGCCCCAACTGCCACGCGACCACAGATACTTACCGGGGCCGGGCCAAGGGGCGATGATCATGAGCGAGCCGGCCCGCTACACGCGGGAACTGCTGGCACAGGCCGCCGAGAGCTGTTCCAGCATCGACGAAGTCATCGCCTTTCTGGGCACGCGCCCTTACGGGAACCTCCGCCCTCATCTGTTCAAGCGGTTCGACCACTTCGGAATCGATGTCTCCCACTTTCCGCGTCCACGGCGAGGGCACACCAGGCCTTCCCCCGAGGAACTTCGGCAGGTGGTCTCGCAGTCCACATCCATCGCAGGAGCACTGCGCATGCTGGGGGAGAGAGCGAACGGCCAGCCATACGCACTGTTCCATCGCTGGGTGGAAGAGGACGGACTGGACACCTCCCACTTTCTCGGTCAGGCGCACCAACGGGGCAAGCCAGGAACGACACCCCTGAAGACGGCGGCGGACGTGCTCGTCAAGCACGACCGTCAGCGCCGCACCAGAACCGTCTTCCTGCGTCGAGCGCTGCGCGAGATCGGCGTCCCGGAACTTTGCGACGGGTGTGGGACCCCGCCCGAGTGGAACGGCAAGCCCCTGACGCTGGAGGTCGACCACATCAACGGCGATTGGAACGACGACCGGCGCGAGAATCTGCGGCTGCTCTGTCCCAACTGCCATGCGATCACCAGTACCTGGTGTCGCGGAGGCCGCCGTGCACCCATTGGGGTCCCGAGACTAAGCACCGCCTGACCGGTAACATGACTGGCCATGCGGCCGTGGCGGAACTGGCCTACGCGCAACACTTAGGATGTTGTGGGAGAAATCCCTTGAGGGTTCGAGTCCCTCCGGCCGCACGCCTTCGTTTCCAAGGCCCGGCTCGCGCACCCCGCGAGCCGGGCCTTCGTCGTCCGCAGCGTCAGCCCAGCAGCTCCCGCACCACAGGCACCAACGCCCGAAACGCCTTCCCCCGATGGCTGATCGCGTTCTTCTCGGCGGCGGAGAGCTCCGCGCACGTGCGGGTCTCGCCCTCCGGCTGGAGGATCGGGTCGTAGCCGAAGCCGCCCGAGCCCGCGGGCGCGTGGCGGAGTACTCCTCTCAGCTGGCCCTCCACCACCCTCTCCGTGCCGTCCGGCAGGGCCAGGGCCGCCGCGCAGGCGAAGTGGGCTCCTCGGTGGGTGTCCGCGTCGATGTCGCCGAGTTGGGCCAGGAGCAGGTTCAGGTTCGCGGTGTCGTCGCCGTGGCGGCCCGCCCAGCGGGCGGAGAAGATGCCGGGGGCGCCGCCGAGGACGTCGACGCAGAGGCCGGAGTCGTCGGCGACCGCGGGCAGGCCGGTGGCCTGGGCGAGGGCGTGGGCCTTGAGGAGGGCGTTCTCGGCGAAGGTGACGCCGGTTTCCCTGACGTCGGGGATCTCGGGGTAGGCGTCCGCGCCGACGAGGTCATGGGTGAGGCCTGCGTCGGCGAGGATCGCCTTGAGTTCCGTGATCTTGCCGTTGTTGCGGGTGGCGAGGATGAGGCGGGTCATGCCCACCAGTATCCGGCCTGCCCCGGGTGCTACGGCGTGCAGACCTTGGTCAGTTCGCCGGCCGCGTCCGTGATCGGGCTGAGGTCGGGGGTCGCGTCGCCGTTGTCGATGGACGTGCGGACGTTGCCGACGGCCTTGTCGAGGTCGTCGACCGCCTTGTTCACGTCGGTGTTGTCGGTCTTGTCGCCGATGTCGTCGATGTTCTTGTCGATCTTGTCGAGTGCCTCGTCCGCCTGCGTGGGGTCGTCACCGGCCTTCTCGACGGCCTGCTGGAGGTCGGTGACGCTGTCGGCGATGGCGTCGGCGGTCTGGACGCAGTCGAGCGCCTTGTTGACGGCGTCGCAACCGACAAGGCCGATGCCCGCCGGCACGGCGAGCAGGACGGCGGTGACTGCGGTGGCGATACGGCGGTGGCGCGCGGCCATGTTTCGGTCCCTCCCCAGGGGTACGGACGGGCGCACGGCTTGGCCCGCGCGCCCGTACCCGTTAGAACGCCCTCAAGGGGGCTGATGGTTGCCTGTTGCGTGGCTCGGCTTGGCCGAGGAGAGGCGGGGCGGCCTCCGGTGTCGGGCCCGCGTACGCCGGTGTCCTTACGGGGTGCAGGCCTTGGTGACCTTGCCGCCCGCGTCCAGGACGGGGCGGAGGTCGGGTGTTTTGTCGCCGTCCTCGACCGCCGCCTCGACGTTGTCGACGGCTTCCTTCATCTTGTCGACGGCCTCGCGCACGTCCCCGTCGTCGTTCTTGGCGCGGATCTCGTCGAGGTCGGACTCGATGTTGTCGAAGGAATCGTCGGCCTTGTCCGGGTAGAGGGCCGCCTCCTGGGCGGCCTTGCGCAGCGCGTCGGCGCTGTCGGAGACCGCGTCGGCCGCGCGTAAGCAGTCCACGGCGTCCTTCGGGTCGCAGGCGGCCAGGCCGAGCACTCCCGGGACGACGAGCAAGGTGATGGCGGTGGCGGTGACGAGACGGCGGTGACGCACGGCCATGGATGAAGCCCTCCCCGGCATACAGCCGGGCGCGCGGCCTTGTCCGCGCGCCCGTCGTATTCGTAACAACGCCCTTGGGGTGGCCGGTGGTTGACTGGTCTTCCGCCCAACTGCCGCCGTGTACCGCGTAATTCAGCCGTTCTGGACCGTGGATTCCAAGGCCTGGCGCTGCAGGGCGGCCAGGTCCTCGCAGCCGCCGACCGCGAGGTCGAGCAGCGCGTTGAGTTCCTTGCGGTCGAAGGGCTCGGCCTCGGCGGTGCCCTGGACCTCGACGAAGCGGCCGTCGCCGGTGCAGACGACGTTCATGTCGGTGTCGGCCTTCACGTCCTCCTCGTAGCGCAGGTCGAGGAGCGGTACGCCGCCGACGATGCCGACGGAGACGGCGGAGACGGTGTCGGTGAGGGGCTTGCGGCCGGCCTTGATGAGCTTCTTGCCCTGGGCCCAGGCGACGGCGTCGGCGAGGGCCACGTACGCGCCGGTGATGGCGGCGGTGCGGGTGCCGCCGTCGGCCTGGAGGACGTCGCAGTCGAGGACGATGGTGTTCTCGCCGAGCGCCTTGTAGTCGATGACTGCGCGCAGGCTGCGGCCGATGAGGCGGGAGATCTCGTGCGTGCGGCCGCCGATCTTGCCGCGTACGGATTCGCGGTCGCCGCGGGTGTTGGTGGAGCGCGGCAGCATCGAGTACTCGGCCGTGACCCAGCCTTCGCCGCTGCCCTTGCGCCAGCGCGGGACGCCCTCGGTGACGGAGGCGGTGCAGAAGACCTTGGTGTCTCCGAAGGAGATGAGGACCGAACCCTCGGCGTGCTTGCTCCAGCCGCGTTCGATGGTGATCGGGCGGAGCTGTTCGGGGGTGCGGCCGTCGATGCGGGGCTGTGAGGACATGCGGCTGAGCCTATCCGCACATGGGTGAGCGGCCCGTCCCCACCACATGGGTGAGGGACCCTTCCCCATTGCTGGGCAGGGTCCCTCACCGGTGCGTTCAGCGACTCACATCATGTCTTCGATGTCCGCGGCGATCGGGTCCGCGTCGGTGCCGATGACGACCTGGATCGCGGTGCCCATCTTGACGACGCCGTGGGCGCCTGCGGCCTTCAGCGCGGCGTCGTCGACCAGGCCCGGGTCCTTGACCTCGGTGCGGAGGCGGGTGATGCAGCCCTCGACCTCTTCGATGTTGTCGATGCCGCCGAGCCCGGCAACGATCTTCTCAGCCTTGCTGGCCATGGTGTTCTCCCTGTTCTTAAAGGACGCGGCCTCACCACACCGTGGGTCCGCTTTGTCACGGTAACTCACGGTTGGAGCATCTTCGCGGGCGGTTACGGCACTCGTACCCAATGATGACGATCAAGGTGTCATCCCTGTCGGGACGGCACCGCACCCGTTCCGCAACTGGTCTACACCAGTTTTCAACGACCGCCAAACCTGGCTTGTTCCGGAGGGGACGCCGATGAGTTCCGAAGCAGCAGCGGTGCCGCAGAAGAAGTGGTGGGGCGGTCTTTTCCAGGGCCTGCAGAAGATGGGCCGCAGCCTCCAGCTCCCCATCGCCGTCCTGCCTGCCGCCGGCATCCTCAACCGCCTCGGCCAGCCGGACGTCTTCGGCGCCGACGGCCTCGGCTGGGACAACGTCGCCAAGGTCTTCGCGGCGGCGGGCGGTTCGCTCCTGGACTCCACCCTCGGTCTGCCCCTGCTGTTCTGCATCGGCGTCGCGATCGGCATGGCCAAGAAGTCGGACGGCTCCACCGCCCTCGCGGCGGTCACCGGATTCCTCGTGTACTACGCGGTCCTGCGCGCCTTCCCCGACGACTGCCCCGCTGACACCACCTTCGGCGCCGCGGGGATGTGGGGCGGGGTCTGCATCGCGGAGGACGGAACGCCCGCGCAGGCCGATTACCAGAACCCAGGGGTCTTCGGCGGCATCGTGATGGGCCTGCTCGCCGCGTGGTTCTGGCAGCGCTACCACCGCGTGAAGCTGGTCGACTGGCTCGGCTTCTTCAACGGCCGCCGCCTCGTGCCGATCATCATGGCCTTCGTCGGTCTGGTCTTCGCGGGTCTGTGCGTGTGGATCTGGCCGCCCGTCGGCGACGCGCTGACCAGCTTCTCCAAGTGGCTCGTGGACCTCGGCTGGCTGGGCTCCGGAATCTTCGGCGTGGCCAACCGCGCGCTGCTCACCATCGGCCTGCACCAGTTCCTGAACACGTTCGTCTGGTTCCAGTTCGGCGACTTCACCAAGCCGGACGGCACGATCGTGCACGGTGACATCAACCGCTTCCTCGCGGGCGACCCGACGGCGGGTCAGTTCACGTCGGGCTTCTTCCCGATCATGATGTTCGCGCTCCCCGCGGCGGCCCTGGCGATCACGCACGCGGCCCGTCCCGAGCGCCGCAAGGTGGTCGGCGGGCTGATGCTGTCGGTCGGCCTGACGTCGTTCGTCACCGGCATCACCGAACCGATCGAGTACTCGTTCCTGTTCATCGCCCCGGCCCTGTACGCGATCCACGCGATCCTCACCGGTGTCTCGATGGCGGTGACGTGGGGCCTGGGGGTCAAGGACGGCTTCAGCTTCTCGGCGGGTCTGATCGACTACGTCATCAACTGGAGTCTGGCGACCAAACCCTGGCTGATCATCCCGATCGGCCTTGTCTTCGCGGCGGTGTACTACGTCCTGTTCAGCTTCGTGATCCGCAAGTTCGACCTGCCGACGCCCGGACGAGAACCGGAAGAGGAAGCGGAAGCACTGGACGCGGAGCAGACCAAGGCTTAGCTCCAGCAAGGGCTGCACCCCACCCCCGCACACAGCCGCATACGGAAGGGCCCTCGGACCTCTGGTCCGGGGGTCTTTTGCCGTTCATTTCGCGTTATGGCCGACCCCACAAAACTCGTGGGTTCCTTACGTCACCTTCACCGTGCTACAACAGGTCTACACCACTAATTGGTGTAGACCACGCGGCTCTCGCCGCGGGACCCCCGGAGACGCCGCCGTCCCCCTCTTCCATGTCCTTGGCGGCGCCTTGCCCACTGGAGGAAGTTGTGTCCACGGCCAGTGCCGCCCCCGCGGCCGACAAGAAGAAGGGCGCAGGCGCGATGGCTGTCATGCAGCGCATCGGCCGCAGCCTCATGCTGCCGGTCGCCGTGCTGCCCGCAGGCGCCCTGCTCATCCGCCTCGGCCAGCCCGACATGCTGGGCCGCGAGTCCTTCCCCGAGTTCATCACCAAGATCGCCACGTTCATGGCGGCCGGCGGCAGCGCGATCATCGACAACATGGCGCTCCTGTTCGCCGTCGGCATCGCGATCGGCTTCGCCAAGAAGTCGGACGGCTCGACCGCTCTCGCGGCCGTCACCGGCTACCTGGTCTTCCAGAAGGTGCTCGGCACCTTCACGGACAAGAACCTGCCGAAGGTCGCCACGGCCGTCGACGGCAAGGTCGTCATGGTGGACGCGCCCGTGGACGCCAAGGTCCTCGGCGGTGTGGTCATGGGCATAGTCGTGGCCCTGCTCTACCAGAAGTTCTACCGGACGAAGCTGCCCGACTGGGCGGGCTTCTTCGGTGGCCGCCGCCTGGTCCCGATCCTCTCCGCCTTCGCGGGTCTGTTCATCGGCATCATCTTCGGCTACATCTGGCCGGTCCTCGGCACGGGCCTGCACAACTTCGGTGAGTGGCTGGTCGGTTCGGGCGCGGTCGGCGCGGGCATCTTCGGTGTCGTCAACCGTGCGCTGATCCCCGTCGGCATGCACCACCTCCTGAACTCCTTCCCGTGGTTCCAGGCCGGTTCGTACGAGGGCAAGAGCGGCGACATCGCCCGCTTCCTCCAGGGCGACCCGTCCGCCGGACAGTTCATGACCGGCTTCTTCCCGATCATGATGTTCGCCCTCCCCGCGGCCTGCCTCGCGATCGTCCACTGCGCGCGCCCCGAGCGCCGCAAGGTCGTCGGCGGCATGATGTTCTCCCTCGCGCTCACCGCGTTCGTCACCGGCGTGACCGAGCCGATCGAGTTCACGTTCATGTTCATCGCCCCGGTGCTCTACGCGATCCACGCGGTCCTCACCGGCGTCTCCATGGCGCTGACCTGGGCGCTCGGCATGAAGGACGGCTTCGGCTTCTCGGCCGGTGCGATCGACTTCTTCCTCAACCTGGGCATCGCGACCAAGCCCTGGATGCTCGTGCTCGTCGGCCTCTGCTTCGCCGCGGTCTACTACGCGATCTTCCGCTTCGCGATCACCAAGTGGAACCTCCCGACGCCGGGCCGCGAGTCCGACGAGGAGCTCGCCGAGCTCCAGAAGGCCGAGGCCAAGTAGCCTCCCGCCGCACTTCGGGACGTAAGCCCCGCACCGTTGCGACCAACGGTGCGGGGCTTCGTCATGTTCCGCGGCTTACGGTCGGATACATGACGACGCCCCCCGAGACCCCCCGCATCCTCGACCTCGACCGCGACCGCCTCTCCGCCCTCCGCGGCCGCGCCCTGACCGCATCGGTCGCCGCCGCCGAGGGCCGCACCATGGTCGGCGAGGTCTTCGCCGACCGGGCGGCGCTCGTCCCGATGCCCGGCATGCCCGGTGTGCACAACGCCGAGCTCGTCGCGGCCTTCGGCGCCGACATCGTCGTACTGAACCTGATCGAGCGGGCCTGGGACGGCGAGCGGCTCGACCTGCCGGGCCTTGGCGCCTTCGCCTCCATCGCCGAGCTCGCCGCCTTCATCGGGCGGCCGATCGGCATCAATCTGGAGCCCGGCGACGTCCCGGAGATCCGCCGCGCCAAGCCCGAGTACGCCAGGCGGCTGATCGACATGGGTGCGGCGATGCTCTGCCTGACGGCGAATCCGGGGACGGGCGGTTCGTACGAGGGTCTGGCTCGGGTCACGGAGGAGCTGAGGCAGGGCCTCGGTGACGACGTCGCGCTCTGGAGCGGCAAGATGCACCACGCGGGTCACCCGGAGCGGGTCACCGCCGCCCGGCTCACCTCGCTCGTGGACGCGGGCGCGGACGGCGTCGTGATGCCGCTGCCCGGGACGCTGCCGGGCGTCACCAAGGAGCTGGCCGCCGAGGCCGTGGCCGCGGTGCAGGACGCGGGGGCGGTCGTGATGGGGGCGATCGGCACCAGCCAGGAGGGCAGCCACGCGAACGTCGTGCCGCAGCTGGCCCTGAACGCGAAGGAAGTGGGCGTCGACGCGCACCACTTCGGGGACTCCTACCTGCCGGGCATGTGCGACCCGGAGGTCATGTACGCCTACTCGGTCGCGATCCGCGGCCGCCGCCACACCTGGAACAGGATGGCGCTGGGCGGCCGCGGAACCAGGCGCTAGGCCCTTGGACCGCTAGATCTCGTAGCTCCGGCCGGGCGTCGCGAGTTCGACCGGTCCTTCGTACGCCGTCCGCGCGTCCGCCAGGTTCACCTGGGGGTCGGTCCACGGCGGGATGTGGGTGAGGACGAGCCGCGCCGCCTTCGCGCGCCGGGCGGACTCGCCCGCCTCACGGCCGTTGAGGTGCAGGTCGGGGATGTTCTCCTTGCCTGCGGTGAAGGCCGCCTCGCAGAGGAACAGGTCGGTGTCGGCGGCCAGTTCGTCGAGCGCGCCGCACACGCCGGTGTCTCCCGAGTACGTGAGGGACGTGCCCCCGTGCTCGACGCGGATGGCGTACGCCTCGACGGGGTGGCGCATCTTCTCCGTGCGGACCGAGAAGGGGCCGATGTCGAACGAGGCGGGCTTGACGGTGTGGAAGTCGAAGACCTCGCTCATCGATGAGGCCGAAGGGGTGTCGGCGTACGCGGTCGTGAGGCGCTGTTCCGTGCCCTCGGGTCCGTAGACCGGGATGGGGGCGCAGCGGCCGCCGTCGTGCCGGTAGTAGCGCGCCACGAAATAGGCGCACATGTCGATGCAGTGATCGGCGTGGAGATGGCTGAGGAAAATCGCGTCGATGTCATAGAGACCGACATGGCGCTGCAGCTCGCCGAGGGCACCATTGCCCATGTCGAGAAGCAGCCGGAAGCCGTCGGCCTCGACGAGGTAGCTCGAACAGGCCGAGTCCGCGGACGGAAACGACCCCGAGCAGCCGACGACGGTGAGCTTCATGGAGCGGAAACCTCCGGGGGCGAAACGGGGGTTGTGCGGGGGCCTTGCGGGGGGGCTCGCGAAGAGGCCTGCGAGAGGCTCTTCGAGGAGTTCTGCGATCCGTCGAGCGTAAGGCGCAAAAGGTCCGGTCGCTCCTCCGTCGTGGGCCGTTGTGGGAGAACTCACCTGCGGTGTCACCGGTTCGGGGGGCGCGCGGGGCGGGGTGCGCGCCGGTACCGTCTGCGCTATGGATACGTCGTGGTGGCTCGCGCTGGCCGCTGTGGTGGTGCTCGCGATGGTCGCCGCCGTGGTGGACGGCCGGGGGCGCAGCGACCGCGGACCCCGCGGTCGGACCACCCGGCCGCCGGGCCGTCCGCGCGGGCCTCGGCGCAGGCTGCCCGCGCCCAAACCGGCGGAGATCTGGTGGGCGAAGGTGCCCTACGAGGACGGTCCCGGCGAGAAGGACCGGCCGTGTCTCGTGCTTTCGGTGCGGGGCGAGAGCGCGGTCGTCGCGAAGATCACCAGCAGGTACCGCGACGAGCGGGCCGGGGTGATCCCGCTGCCGCCCGGTTCGGTGGGCGACGCGCGGGGGCGGCCCAGCTTCCTGGAGACGGACGAGCTGCGGGACGTTCCGGTGTGGGAGTTCCGCAGGCGGGCGGGGGTCGTGGATCCGGCGCTGTGGGACCAGGTGCGGTACTTGGCGGGTTGAGCAGCAAAACGCCGGACGGACTGAACGAATTCAGTCCGTCCGGCGTGTGCGGACGCACGCGGCGAAGCCGGTGATCGTCCGGTACCGCGGGGCGCCTAGGCCCACAGCTGGCCCTGCAGTGTCTCGATGGCCGCCTCGGTCGTCTCGGCGGTGTAGACGCCCGTCGAGAGGTACTTCCACCCGCCGTCCGCCACGACGAACACGATGTCGGCGGACTCCCCCGCCGCCACCGCCTTCTTGCCCACGCCGATCGCCGCGTGCAGCGCGGCCCCGGTGGAGACCCCGGCGAAGATGCCCTCCTCCTTGAGGAGCTCGCGGGTGCGCGTCACCGCGTCCGCCGAGCCGACGGAGAAGCGGGTGGTCAGGACGGACGCGTCGTACAGCTCGGGGACGAAGCCCTCGTCGAGGTTGCGCAGGCCGTACACGAGGTCGTCGTAGCGGGGCTCCGCGGCGACGATCTTGATGTCCGGCTTCTGCTCGCGCAGGAAGCGGCCCACGCCCATGAGCGTGCCCGTGGTGCCGAGGCCCGCCACGAAGTGGGTGACGGAGGGCAGGTCCGCGAGGATCTCCGGGCCGGTGCTCGCGTAGTGCGCGCCCGCGTTGTCCGGGTTGCCGTACTGGTAGAGCATCACCCAGTCCGGGTGCTCGGCCGCCAGCTCCTTGGCGACGCGTACGGCCGTGTTGGAGCCGCCCGCCGCCGGGGACGGGATGATCTCCGCGCCCCACATGGCGAGGAGCTCACGCCGCTCCTGCGAGGTGTTCTCCGGCATGACGCACACGATGCGGTAGCCCTTGAGCTTGGCCGCCATCGCGAGCGAGATGCCCGTGTTGCCGGACGTCGGCTCCAGGATCGTGCAGCCGGGCGTCAACCGCCCGTCCTTCTCCGCCTGTTCGACCATGTGCAGTGCCGGGCGGTCCTTGATGGAACCGGTCGGGTTGCGGTCCTCCAGCTTCGCCCAGATGCGGACGTCGTCGGACAGATAGAGCTCTGCGAGGCGCGGCAGGCGGACGAGGGGCGTGTTGCCCACGGCCGCCAGCGGGGAGTCGTAGCGAGGCATCCGCGATCAGACCATGCCGCCGGCCACGGCCGGGAGGATCGTGACGTTGTCGCCGTCCGTGAGCTTGGTGGTGATGCCGTCCAGGAAGCGGACGTCCTCGTCGTTCAGGTACACGTTCACGAAGCGGCGCAGCTTGTCGCCGTCCACGATGCGCTCGGCGATGCCCGCGTGCCGCGAGTCGAGGTCGGAGAAGAGCTCGGCGAGGGTGTCCCCGCTGCCCTCGACGGCCTTGGCGCCGTCGGTGTAGGTGCGGAGGATGGTCGGGATGCGGACCTCGATGGCCATGGCTGGGGGCTCCTGTCGGGAGAAGTCACGTGGGTGGGCGCGCGGCGGCCCGGTCGTGCGGGTGCGTCAGTTCGAGTGCGTAGGCAGAGGCGTTACGCGGAGGTGGCGCCGCGGCTCACGGCCGTACGGCGGCGGCTGTCAGCGCGAACAGATCGCGCTGGAGAGCCTGCACAAATCGACGTGCAGACGCGCAACGAGCAGCATGCCCGGCATCTTGTCGCTCACGTCGTGGGGAACCATGCGGTCATCGTATCGATTCCCGGTCCGGGTTCTGGAATGTGATCTCACATGGTGGATGGAATGCGTCCATCACGTGGATGAGGGGAGATACGTGACCGTCGGTGCCCCGGTCGCGGGGTGCACCGAGACCTCTGCCGTGACCCCGTACACATCGGCGAGGAGCTCGCTGGTGAGGACTTCCTTCGGCGCTCCCGACGCGACGAGGCGGCCCCCGTCGAGCACGTACAGACGGTCGCAGTAGTACGCGGCCAGATTCAGATCGTGCAGGGCCAGGAGATTCGTCGTGCCGAGGGTGCGGACCAGGGAGAGGATCTCCAGCTGGTAGCGGATGTCCAGGTGGTTGGTCGGTTCGTCGAGGACGAGGACCCCGGGCTCCTGCACCAGCGCCCTCGCCACGAGCGCGCGCTGGCGCTCGCCGCCGGAGAGCCCGGCGAAGGCGCGGTGGGCGAGGTCCGCCGCGCCGACCCGCTCAAGGGCCTCGCCCACGAGGACGGCGTCCCGCGCGCTGTCGGCCTCCCAGAAGCGCTTGTGCGGGGAGCGGCCCATGGCGACGATCTGCCGGACGGTGAGCTCGAAGCCGGTGTGCCCGTCCTGCGGGACCGTGGCGATGCGGCGGGCGCGGTCCTTGGCCGAGCGGGCCGCGAGGTCCTCGCCGTCCAGGAGCACGCGGCCGCCGGTGGGCGTGAGGGTGCCGTAGACGCAGCGCAGGAGGGTGGTCTTGCCGCTGCCGTTGGGGCCGACGAGGCCGACGGTCTCGCCTCGGGCGGCGTGCAGGGTGACGTCGTCGACGAGGGTCTTGTCACCTGTGCGGTAGGAGAGGGATTCGGTGCGCAGCACCGCCGGGTCGCTCATGCGGTGGCCTCCGTACGGTTCCTTCGCAGCATCCACAGGAAGAACGGGCCGCCCGTCAGCGCCGTCAGGACGCCGACCGGGATGTCCTGCGGCGCCGCGACCGTGCGCGCGGCGAGGTCGGCGGTCACCAGGAACACCGCGCCCATCAGGGCCACCACCGGCAGCAGCGCCCGGTGCGCGGCGCCGACCAGCATCCGGGCCGCGTGCGGCACCATCAGGCCGACGAAGCCGATGGCTCCGCTGTACGCGACGAGTACGCCGGTCAGGAGCGAGGCGAGGACGAAGACGGCGGCGCGGAAGCGTGCCGTGTCCAGGCCGAGGACCGTGGCGCCCTCCTCGCCGACCAGGAGCAGGTCGAGGGGGCGGGCCAGGGCGACGAGCAGCGCCGTGCCCACGACCAGGGCGGCGCCGGGCAGGGCGAGCATGTCCCAGCGGGCGCTGCCGAGGCCGCCGAGCGTCCAGTACAGGACTTCCTTCAGGTGGTCCGCGCTGTCGGCCATGATCAGGATCAGGCTGGTCAGGGCCGAGAGGATGTACGAGACGGCCACTCCGGCCAGGATCAGGCGGCCGGTGGCGAACCCGCCCCCGCCGGACCTGGCCAGGGTGTAGACGACGAGCAGGGAGAGCAGGGCGCCGACGAAGGCCGCGGCCGGGATGGTGACGGTGATGGACACGCCCGCGCCGATACCGAAGGCGCTGCCGAGGACGATGACGGCGACGGCTCCCGCGGATGCTCCGGAGGAGACGCCGAGGAGGAACGGGTCGGCCAGCGGGTTTCTCACCAGGGCCTGGAGGACGGTGCCGATGACGGCGAGCCCCGCGCCGACGGCTGCGCCGAGCAGGACCCGGGGCAGGCGGACGTCCAGCACGATCGTGCGGAACGGAGAGGGTTTTGCACCTCCGGTGAGGATCTCCAGGACGTCGGCCGGGGGTATCCGGACCGAGCCCAGGACCAGGCCTGCCACGACCGCCGCCGCGAGGGCCGCGAGAAGTGCCGCGCACACGACGGCGTAGCGCCGTCGTGTGCGCGGCCGCGGGAGCGGCCCCCTCACAGCTGGTCCGCCAGCTTGCTCACCGCCCCTGGTGCCCGCACCCCCACCACCGCGTCCGACAGCGGAAGCACCGCGAAGCGCTTGTGCTTGACGGCGGGGACGTCCGCGAGGACCGGGTCGTCGAGGAGACGCTTCTTCTTCTGGGCGACCGTCGTGCCGCCGTAGTCGAGGATCACGATCACCTCGGGCTTGCGGTCGACCACCGACTCCCAGGACGCGTCGCCGAAGGACTTGTCCAGGTCGGCGAAGACGTTGCGGCCGCCCGCACGCTCGATGATGTCGTTGCCGATGCCCCGGCCGCCGGCCGTGAACGCGGTCTTGTCGCCGCTGTCGTAGACGAAGACGGGCAGGGGCTTCCTGGACTTCAGCTTCTGCGCGGTGGCGGCCAATTGGCCCTTCGCCTCGTCCACCCACTTGTCCGCCCGCGGCCGCACCCCGAAGGTGCTGCCGACCTCACGGACCTCCTTGTAGACGTCGTCCATCGACACCGCACGCTTCGCGCAGCCCTCGACGTTGAGGCGGCTCTCGATGCCGGACTTCGCCAGGGCCCCGCGGCTGCGGCCCTCGCCCGCCAGGAAGGCGCTCGCGTAGCCGCCGTAGACGTAATCGGGGTTGGCGGACAGGAGCTTTTCGTAGGAGGGGTACTCCTTGGCGAGGACCGGGGTGTCCGCGTATGCCTTCGCGTACTTCGGCAGGACCTTGTCGTCCAGGTACGCCGTGCCCGCGATGCGGTCCTTGAGGCCCAGCTCAAGCATCACTTCCGTCGCGTGCTGGTTCATCGTCACGGCGCGCTTCGGGGGTGCTTCGTACGTCGTCTTCACGCCGCAGTTCGTGACCGTGTAGGGGAAGCCCGGCGCCTTGGACTCCGGCTTCGACTCCGAGCCGCCGGAGGAGGACGAACACGCGGCGAGCGGGACAAGCAGGGCCGCGGCTATGAGCGCGCGCAGGTGCGTGTGCGTGCGTATGGGGCGTGGCATGGCTGAGCGCCTCCTCCAGGGGATTCCGCGTCCCCTGCGTCGTGGGAGAAGAAGGCGGCAGGTCAGTTCCTGACTGCCCCGCCCGCAAGGGGTGGGGTCACAGTGGCGGGACCGTGCCGGATTCGCACCGGCTTCCTGGGTCCTGCCGCCTCAAGGTGAAGCTCAGTATGCCTGGACGATCTCGACCTCTTCCTCGGTGACCTCGCCATCGACGATGCGGTAGGAGCGGAACTGGAACTCGCCCGCGTCGTCGGTGTCGGCCGTGGAGACCAGGACGTAGTGGGCGCCCGGCTCGTTCGCGTACGTGATGTCCGTGCGCGAGGGGTACGCCTCGGTGGCCGTGTGCGAGTGGTAGACGATCACCGGCTCCTCGTCGCGGTCGTCCATCTCGCGGTAGAGCTTGAGGAGGTCGCCCGAGTCGAACTCGTAGAACGTGGGCGAGCGGGCCGCGTTCAGCATCGGGATGAAGCGTTCCGGGCGGCCGGTGCCCTCCGGGCCCGCGACCACACCGCAGGCCTCGTCGGGGTGGTCCTGGCGCGCGTGCGCGACGATCTGGTCGTGGAGGGCCTGGGTGAGGGTCAGCATGGCAGCCAGGATAAGCAGAAGGGCCGACCCGTACCGAAGAGTGGTACGGACCGGCCCACATGCTGGGATCAGCCGATGATCCCGAGGTGCTCAGGCAGCGCTGAGGCGGTGCTCAGACGGTGGTCAGGACTTGACCGCGTCCTTCGGTCCCGCCTCGCCGCCGCCCGTCGGCTGCGCATTGCGCTTCTGCATGACCAGGTAGCCGACGCCGAGGATCAGGGCCCAGACCGGAGCCGCGTACAGCGAGATCCGCGCGTCCTTGTCGACGCCCATCATCACGATGACCATGCCGATGAACGCCAGCGCGAACCAGCTGGTGTACGGGGCACCCGGCGCCCGGAAGGTGGACTGCGGGAGCTCGCCGCGGTCGGCCTTGCGGCGGTACTTGATCTGGCAGACCAGGATCATGATCCAGGCCCACATGCCGGAGATGGTCGCGAAGGAGACGACGTAGTTGAACGCCTCGCCCGGCCACTGGTAGTTGATCCAGACGCCGACCAGCATCAGCGCGGCGGAGAAGGTGGTGCCGACCAGCGGCAGGCCGTTCTTCGTCAGCTTGGTGAAGAACTTCGGGCCCTGGCCGTTGAGCGCCAGGTCGCGCAGCATGCGGCCGGTGGAGTACATGCCGGAGTTGCAGGAGGAGAGCGCGGCCGTCAGCACGACGAAGTTGACGATCGCGGCGCCGACGCCGAGGCCCATCTTGTCGAAGGCGGCGACGAACGGCGAGACGCCCGGCACGAACTCCGTCCACGGCACGACCGAGAGGATCATGATGAGCGCGCCGACGTAGAAGACGGCGATGCGCCACGGCACGGTGTTGATCGCCTTGGGCAGGACGGTCTTCGGGTCCTTGGACTCGCCCGCGGTGACGCCGACGAGCTCGACGGCCAGGAAGGCGAACATCACGATCTGCAGCGTCATCAGCGTGGAGCCGATGCCGTTCGGGAAGAAGCCGCCCTGGTCCCACAGGTGGGTCACGGAAGCGGTGTCACCGGCGTCGGAGAAGCCGATGGTGAGGATGCCGAGGCAGATCAGGATCATGCCGATGATCGCGGTGACCTTGACCATCGAGAACCAGAACTCGAGCTCGCCGAAGAGCTTCACGGAGATCAGGTTGGCGCCGTACAGGATGACCGTGAAGATCAGCGCGTAGGCCCATTGTGGAATGGAGTCGTGCGTCCAGTACTGCATGTACTGGGCCGCCGCCGTGACTTCCGTGATGCCGGTGACGACCCAGAAGAGCCAGTACGTCCAGCCGGTCACGTACCCGAAGAACGGGCCGATGAATTCACGTGCGTACTCCGAGAAGGAGCCCGACACGGCGCGGTACATGAGCAGCTCGCCCAGGGCCCGCATGATGAAGAAGATGACGAGGCCGGCGATGGCGTACGCCAGGATGAGGCTCGGGCCGGCCTTGTGAATGGCCTTGCCCGCACCGAGGAACAGGCCGGTGCCGATGGCACCGCCGATCGCGATCATCTGGATCTGCCGGGCACCGAGCCCGCGCTGATAACCCTCGCCTGACGAACCGGACGAGCCGCCCGCTCCGTCGGCCTCATTGCCGTCGTGGTGCTCTTCGACCTGCACTGAGGTCATGGTGACGCCTTTCTCCACGCTAGATCCGTGCCCGCAGTCTGCGTAATGGCCACGGATCAGGTCCTGATCCCCCCGGATATGGATGGAGTGCTACCGGCGGTCTGCCGGCCCGAGCGCCACCGGTGACATGGGTGGCGTCACCGAGTGGTCGTGAAGATTTATCACGGCCGCAACAGTGATCGGCTGAGCCGCGTGTGGCCCATGCCACGAGAAGAACCGGACAAAATTCCCTCGCCGCATCAAAGGCGGGCAGCCGAGTAACACGATCGTTATCCGGATTTGAGCGTCCGATGAGCGAACGGACGGTAACCGATGCTACATACAACGACTTTGCGCGGCCCGGGTGTGACTTCTAACCGATGAGCGTGCCGACCAGCGTCTCCTGCAGGCCGCCCAGCCAGAGGTAGGCCATCACCATCGGCTTGCGGGGGTCCGAGTCCGGCAGCTGGAAGAGCACGTCCGTGTCGTCCTCGTCGGTCACTTCGAGGCGCGCGCCGATCGCCAGGCGCAGGTCGTTGAGCGCGCCGAGCCAGTGCCGCGACTCGTCGGCCGACAGCTTCAGGACGGCGCCGCCCTCGCCCTTCGACGTCATGGCGTCGAGGCAGCGGATCACCACCAGGGCGTCGTCGCGCTTCTTGGCCCGCAGGTCGTTCTCGGTGAAGCGCCTGAACTCCGACGAGTACGCGCGCAGTTCGTCCTCGTCGGCCTTCTCGCTGCCGGGTCCGCCGTACGCGTCGGGAAGCAGCCGCTTGAGGACCGGGTCGGCGGGCGGCTCGCTCGGGCCCTCCGCGAACAGCTCCGCGAGGGGGTCGTCGGACGCGTCCTCGGCCGGGCCCGGCCCGATCAGCTCCAGGAGCTGCACGGCGAGGGAGCGGATGATCGAGATCTCGACCTCGTCGAGCGCGACGGCGGCGCCGCCCCCGGGAATGGCTTCGAATTGTCCTGGCATCAGATGCGTCGCTACTTCCGGTCCTGCTGGAGGGTGGCCCACAGCCCGTACCCGTGCATGGCCTGTACGTCGCGCTCCATCTCCTCGCGGGAGCCGGTGGAGACGACGGCGCGGCCCTTGTGATGCACGTCCATCATCAGCTTCGTGGCCTTCTCCTTCGAGTACCCGAAGTAGGACTGGAACACATAGGTCACGTAACTCATCAAATTGACCGGGTCGTTGTGGACGAGCGTGATCCAGGGGACGTCGGGCTCCGGGACGGCGAACGTCTCTTCGTCCGATTCCGGGCGGGTGATCTCTGCGGGAGCCGTACTCACTTGTCCCATGCTGCCACCCGCAGGGGGGCCTCGCACAAATGGGCTCACGAAATCGTCAGAGTGACGAGATGCGGGGTAGCATCCTTCGTATGAACACAGCGGACCTTGGGCTGCCGGTGGATGTTCCGTCGACAGCGCTCTTCACGGATCACTACGAGCTCACGATGCTGCAGGCCGCGCTGAAGGCCGGCACCGCCGACCGGCGCTCCGTCTTCGAGGTCTTCACGCGCAGACTGCCCGAGGGGCGCCGCTATGGAGTGGTGGCCGGAACCGGCCGGGTCCTGGACGCCGTCGAGAACTTCCGCTTCGACGCCGATGTCATCGGATTCCTGCGCGAGCGCCGTGTCGTCGACGAGGCGACCTTGGAGTGGCTCTCCTCGTACCGCTTCAGCGGTGACGTCTGGGGCTACCCCGAGGGCGAGGTCTACTTCCCCGGCTCGCCGATCCTGCGCGTCGAGGGCTCCTTCGCGGAGTGCGTGCTCCTGGAGACGGTGATCCTCTCCATCCTCAACCACGACTCGGCGATCGCGGCCGCCGCGTCCCGGATGGCATCGGCCGCCGGTGAGCGCCCGCTGATCGAGATGGGCGCACGGCGTACGCACGAGCTCGCGGCCGTCGCCGCCTCGCGCGCCGCGTACGTGGGCGGCTTCACCACGACGTCCGACCTCGCGGCCGGGTTCCGCTACGACATCCCCACGGTCGGCACCTCGGCCCACGCCTTCACCCTCCTGCACGACAACGAGCGCGACGCGTTCCAGGCCCAGGTGGACTCCCTGGGCCCCGGCACCACGCTGCTCGTCGACACGTACGACGTGACCGAGGCCGTCCGCACCGCCGTCGAGGTCGCGGGGCCCGGTCTCGGCGCCGTGCGCATCGACTCCGGGGACCTGCTCCTGGTCGCGCACCGGGTGCGCCAGCAGCTGGACGAGCTCGGGGCGACGAATACGAAGATCGTCGTGACCTCCGACCTCGACGAGTACGCCATCGCCTCGCTCGCCGCGGCGCCCGTGGACGCGTACGGCGTGGGCACGCAGCTCGTCACCGGGTCGGGGCACCCGACCTGCTCGATGGTCTACAAGCTCGTGGCCCGCGCCCACTCGGCGGACGTGAAGGCTCCGCTGGAGCCCGTGGCCAAGAAGTCGCTCGGCGCCAAGTCCTCGGTGGGCGGCCGCAAGTGGGCCGCGCGGCGGCCCGACGAGCACGGTGTGGCCGAGGCCGAGGTGATCGGAACGGGCGCCGTACCGGTGGAGCTCGCCGACCACCAGCTCCTCGTCGAGCTGATCAAGGGCGGTGAGGTGGTGGCGCGCGAACCGCTCGACACCGTGCGCGACCGGCACGCGGCGGCGCGGGAGCGGCTCCCGCTCTCGGCTACGCAGCTTTCGAAGGGCGAGGCCGTCATTCCGACGGAATACGTCTGAGGTGCGCCGGAGTGAAGGAGGGGGCGTTCGAACGCCCTCTCCCGCAACTCGGCCGAAGTCTCTACGCTCGGTTCATCCGGCCGAGTCCCCCTCTCCCCCAACGCCTACGAGTCTTGCCTAGCCGAAGGACACCCGATGCGCCGCGCTCTGATCGTCGTCGATGTGCAGAACGACTTCTGCGAGGGCGGCAGCCTCGCGGTGGCCGGAGGGTCGGACGTGGCCGCCGCGATCACCGAGCTCATCGGGCAGGCGCCCGCGGGCTACCGGCACGTGGTGGCCACCCGCGATCACCACATCGACCCGGGCGACCACTTCTCGGACCACCCGGACTTCGCCCACTCCTGGCCCCCGCACTGCGTGGCGGGCACGGAGGGCATCGGGTTCCACCCGAACTTCGCGCCGGTCGTCGCGTCCGGCGCCATCGACACGGTCTTCGACAAGGGTGCCTACTCGGCCGCCTACAGCGGCTTCGAGGGGGTGGACGAGAACGACGTCCCGCTGGCGGAGTGGCTGCGGGCCCGGAAGATCACCGACGTGGACGTCGTCGGCATCGCCACGGACCACTGCGTGCGCGCCACGGCCCTGGACGCGGTGCGGGAGGGATTCGGCACGGTGGTCCTGCTCGACCTGACCGCGGGCGTCTCCAAGGAGACGACGGAGCGGGCCCTGGAGGAGCTGCGGGCGGCGGGCGTGGAGCTGACGGGCAAGCCGGTGGTCTAGCCGGGGCCGTGCCCGTATGGGGCGCCGGCCGGGGCTGTGCCCCTGTGCCCCGTGAGGGGCGCGGGGAGCGGTCTCTGGCCCTGCAGCGCCTGCCGCTTCAGGGCTCGGATGGGATGCCAGAGCTCAGCGGCGGCGTCCGGCGCCGTGCGCCATATCAGCCCGTCCGGGTGATGCAGGACCGCCGTGATCTCGTCCGGCGTCGGCGGCTCCGCGTTGCCCCGGAGATAGACGGCGCGCATGCCGAGGTTCCGCAGGCGCGTCAGCGCCCTCGCGCGGTTCACCGCGTGGACGATCATCCGGACATTGCCGCCGCCCGTGGCCGGGCTCGGCAGGGTCAAGGCCACCACCACACTGCCGTTCGGCAGCTTGCTGAAACCTCCTGCGGACATGGTTGGTCACACCCCCGTGAGACGTCGCACGGGGTCCCTCGTCCGATACAGCCGGACCCCGTGTCAATAAGAAATCCACAGGACGCACCTAAACACGATCGGCCGCCGCCCGCTAGAGGGCGACGGCCGATCATGGCTTGACCTGCGAAAACGCTAGTTACTTCTTGGAGGGGCCCACCTGGACCGTGATCGAGGAGCCATCCTTCGGCTGCTTGACGATCTTGATCTGAGTGTTGGTGTCAGTGACCTTGACACTTCCCGTGCCGTTCTCCTTGTACCAGTAGGTGCCCTTGTGGTCGTCGAAGACCGGGACGCCCTTCTGGGACTTGATCTTCAGCGCGACGTCCGCGTTGTGGAGCGTGAACTTGCCGGTCGCGAACTTGCTGAAGGGCGCGTCGAACGGCTGGATCTTGTTCCGCAGCAGGGTGCCGTCCGCCCACTTGAGCGGCTTGGCGTGCGCGTCCACCGGCAGGATCAGTCCCTCGCCGGGGTGCGCGCTGGTGTTGTTGTCCTTCTGCGAGGTGTCCCACTGCCAGACCATGAGGCCGGTCTGGTACGCGTAGTGCTCCACCCAGTCCGGACGGGACTTGGAGAAGCCGAAGTTGTACGGGCCGACCTTCAGGGTCTTGTCGTACGACACGTACTGCCGGTTCTCGGCGAGGTAGTACTGGTCGTAGTTCTTGGTGAAGGACTCGCCGATGCGCGAAAAGCCCTTCGCCGTCCAGCCGTTGTCGTCGCCCTCGGCGCCGTCCTCGAAGAGCTTGGCGCCGTCCGCGGTGACCGCGAGCTGGTCGGCCGCGAAGCCCTTGCCGCCCGCGCCGCCGTCCGTGGAGTAACGGAAGCGGACGTCGATCTTCTTGCCGGCGTACGCGTCGAGCGGGAACGCGAGCTTCTTGTACGCGCCCGAGGCACCGGTCAACGCGGGCTTGTCACCGGCGTCGCGCGGGATGGCCTTGCCGTCCGCGGTGCCGTCCACGGGCGTCCAGTTGGCGCCGCCGTCGGTCGAGACCTCGGTGTAGAGCCAGTCGTAGTTGGCCTCGATGTCCCACCAACCGTCAAGGCTCAGCTCGGCCTTGGACTTGCCGGTCAGGTCGACCGGGCGCGTCAGGGTGTTCTTGAGGTCGTCGCCCTGGTCGCTCCACCACTGCTTGGAGCCCTCGGTCGGCTTGGTCACCGTGGTGGTGACGGCCTTCTTGGGGAGGTCGACGACGAGCGCCTGGCGGTGGCGGGTGTTGTACTCCGAGACGCCCAGCTTGTGCTCGGAGGTCGTCGCGGCCTTGGCCTTGGCGTAGTCGAGCCAGCCCAGCTGGAACTTGTCCCAGGCGGTCATGTCGCCGGGCAGGTCGCCGATGGCGTCCTTGCCGGTGCCGAGCCAGGATCCGGCCGACATCAGCGACCAGAAGCCGACCGAGTTCTCGCCCTTGCCCGTGGTGTCGTACAGGTCGGGCAGACCGAGGTCGTGGCCGTACTCGTGGGCGAAGACGCCGAGGCCGCCGTTCTCCGGCTGCATCGTGTAGTCGCCGACCCAGATGCCCGAGTCGCCGATCTGCGTGCCGCCCGCCTTGTTCTCGCCGGGACCGGTCTTGCCCGCGTCGCTGCCGTACGCGTACCAGCGGTGCGCCCACAGGGCGTTCTCGCCCTCGGCACCGCCGCCGGCCGACTCGTCCTCGCCCGCGTGCACGAGCTGGAAGTGGTCGATGTACCCGTCGGGCTCGTTGAAGTTGCCGTCGCCGTCGAAGTCGTAGCGGTCCCAGAGGTCGTACTTGGCGAGGTCCGCCTTGATCTGGGCATCCGTGCGGCCCTGGGCCTTCTGGTCGGCGGTCCAGGCGGTGACGCCGTCCTTCACCGCGTCCCAGACGTTGGCGCAGTTGGTGTCGCCGCAGTAGTTGGAGCCGTACCGCGCCTCGTTGTAGTCGACCTTGACCCAGTCGGAGACTTCACCGTCGACCGAGTAGCGGCCCGACGAGGTCTTCTCGTAGTAGGTCTTCAGGGAGTGCTTGGTCTTGCCCTTGGCGTCCTTGCCCTCACCGAAGTAGAGGTCCTGGAAGTGCTTCTGGTTGTAGTCCTTCTGCCAGGCCGTGCTGTTGTCCTTCGCACGGTCCGGCTTGGCTATCTTGTTGTGCGCGGGGCCGGGCTTGCCGCCGTACTTCTTGACCGGCGCCTCGGGGCCGTCCGGACCGTCCGGGTCGAACATGGTGGTGTCGTCCACCTTGTCCCCGAACTCCACCAGGATCGTGAAGATCTTGTCGGTCTTCTCCCGGCCCAGCTCGACGTACTTCTTGTCGTCGAGCTTCACGACCTGGGAGCCGCCGCGCTTTTGCACCTTGGCGTCGCCCGCGACGACCTGCTGAAGGGCCGCCTTGCGCTGCTGGGCCTGCTGCTTGCTGAAGGGCCCGTCGAGGTCGTGGTCGACCTGCGCCTTGGCCCTGCTCGGGTCCTGCCGGTCGATGGCGGGAGCTCCGGTCGGCCCGCTGTCCTTTGCCGATGCGGTGGCTGCCGAGAACGTGGCGGCTGCCGCGGCCATCGCCACGGCAGCCGCGGTGGCTCTGAACGTCCGTCTTCTGACTGTCACTTGATGCTGTCCTCCCCCGCGTCCGCGCGAAGGCGGGCCGAGGTCCCGGTCGGAGGAGGTCCGCGCGCGATACGCGTCACAAGTGACGACATTGGACCGGAGATACGGAAGAAAAGACAGACCTTGACTTGAACAGGCCAAGTACACTATGCAGGCCCGCGGATCCGCTATCCGGACGTGCGCGCCCGCCCGTCGGCATGGTCAACAGGCGCGTTGCACCGTCCACTTGATGGACGTCATGAACCCGTGCGCCCCCTGTGCTGCGGCACCGTGGGTTAGGTCACGCTTACCGCCCGTTCCCGTCGGGCATGCAGCGGAATAGAGTCAATCGACGGTGCGCTACAGGGCGCGGCGACACTTCTCAAGTCGGCGCCACCGAGCACCCTTTGATTCGTATACAGCTTCACATTGGGCTCGACCACCCCCGCATCCGCTGTCCCGAGGACGGATTACGCCATGCCTCGTCCCATGCCGCTGCCTCGTCCGACCCCCGCCCAGATCACCTACGGCACGCTGACGGTCGTCTGCTCGACGCTCGCCATGCTGCTGCTCTCCCAGACGAGTTCGGGGATCGGTGTCGCGGTGATAGCCGCCGCCGCGCTCGGCCTCGGCTTACTCGTCGCGATGACGGTCCCCCAGCCAAAACCCGCGGCCTCACCGGCCGCACGCGTCACCCCCGCCGCCCGCACGGCCGACGGCCGCGTCCCGGCCCAGCGCGCCGCCACTCCCCTGATGGCCGAGTCCGTACGCGAACCGGCGGGCCCGTAAGGATCACGAGCCCGCCGGATCTGCCGCTGTCGCTCTCGCTGCTGCCGCCACAGCAGCGGTCTTCCATCGCCATCTGTCGTAGCCGTCGTCGGCCCTGGTCAGCCGGTGCTGACCACCACCGTCTTGGCCGCCTTGTCGTGCAGGCCCTGCTTGTAGGGCCTGTCGAAGAAGCTCCAGCCGCCACAGATCGCTGTCCAGATGCAGGCACAGCAGAAGGCGAACGGCAGCCACAGAACAGCCGCGCGGACGAGCGCGGTCTGCAGGGTGGGCGTCGCACCGTCGTTGAGGTTCGCGACCCGAAGACCCAGCCACTTCTTGCCCAGGGTCTGGCCCGTCCTGGAGATCATGAAGGTGTCGTACGCGATGTAGAGCACGGCGGCGAGCAGGGACTGGCCGAAGCTCTTTCCGTACTCGACCTGGTCCGGGTCCACGTCGAACTCGTTCGTGCCGAAGGCCCAGGAGAGCAGCCAGACGACCACGCCGACGATGATCATGTCCAGGATGCGGGCGAGTGTGCGCTTGCCGCTCTCCGCCAGGGGCGGCATGCCGGCCAGGGGGTCACCGGCTCCGCCGTAGGGGTCTCCGCCTCCGCCGCCGCCGTAAGGGTCTCCGCCTCCGCCGTACGGCGGGGGTGGCGGGGGCGTGCCGTAAGGGGAGCCCGAGCCGCTGTCCTGTGGGGGCTGCGGGGGCTGCTTCCTGAACGGGTCGTTGTCGTCGTCGGGGGGCGGCGGGTATTGCGGCGGTTCGGTACTCATGGGGCGAGTCGACCGCGAGGGGGCCGGGTTCGCATCCGGCGAGCGGCTGTCTGGGTTAAGGCGGTTCCCGGCGCGGGGGCCCTGGCTGCCGTCATCACCGGCTCCGCCGAGTTCGTCCTCGGACGCCGGACGGGCCGGACGTCGGACGGGCTGGACGTCGGACGCCGGACGGGCCGGACGTCAGGCGCGGGACGGGCTGGACGCTTCCGGCCGGACTGGATGGCTCCAGCCCGGCCGCGCTCGCGAAACGCAGAGAAAGCTAACCCGCCACAAACGTTCCCGCAGCCTTGTCGTGCCAGCACTGGCGCCACGGACGGTCGAACACGCACCACAGGACGCCGACGACCCCGATCACCAGGACGCCCGGCACCACATAGACCAGCCACCGCTTCAACGCCGACCCGAACGTCGGCGTCTCGTGCTCCTCCATGTCCCGCACCTGAAGTCCGAGGACCTTCTTGCCCAGCGTCCGCCCCCACTTGGCCGTGGGCAGCACCTCATAGAGGACGCCGAAGAGAAGCAGCACGGCCAGGACCATGCCCAGGTACCCCGCCGTGGTGCCGTCGAGCAGCCAGACGGTGACCTTCTCGCCGGACAACTTCGCCGCGTCGATCTTGCTGTCCACGTGGTCGGCGGCCTTCGTGCCGAGCGGGAGCGCCGCGGCCCCGGTCACGGCCACGAGGACGACCGTGTCGATGAGCCGCGCGGCCAGACGCCTGCCGAGCCCGGCGGGCCGCCCCGCGGCCTGGTTCTGCGCCATCGCCAGGAAGGGGTCGTTGGCCACCGGCTTCCACGGCACGACGGGCTGCTGCTGACCGTCGCCCTCGGCGAGCTGGTGCACCTGCTGCGCCCACGAGGGCGAGCCGCCACCGGGCCCCGCGGTCACGGGCGAGGCCGCGCCACCCGGCGCACCGCCCTGCTGCGGAACGGCCGGCTGAGCGGGCGCAGGCGCGGGCGCAGGGGCGGATGCGGGGGCGGGAGCGGCGGCCTGGGGAGGCACGGCGGCCCGCGGAGGCGCCGGAGCCTGCGCCGCCGTGCCGGAGGACGACTTCGGGCGGAGCGCCCGGATCGCCATGGTGCCTTCGGTGGCGGGCGCAACAGCGGCGGGCCGCACCGGCCCCGCGGGCCTGCGGAACGTCACCGCGCCCTCGGCCGGGGGCTGCTGCTGCCCCGTCGGCGCGGCAGGCGTACCCGACGTCCCCGGAGTCCCTGGCGTACGAGGCGCGCCTGTCCCGCCCGGTCCGCCCGACCCGCCCGGCTTGATCGCCCGGATCTGCACCGTGCCGGGTCCGTTCGCCCCCGGAGTCGGGGACGTGGGAGCGGGCGCGGGGGAAGCGGCCGGGGAGGCAGACGCGGAAGCGGACGGAGTGTCCCCGGGGGCCGAGTCGCTCGGCACCCGAGGGTCACGCGGATCCCCGCCCCACGAGACCCGACGCTCCTGCTCGCCCCCGAGCCCCTTCTGCCGGGCCGCGTCGGCCTGCCACGCGGAGGCGGGTTCGGGCCTGCTCCCGTGCTGCGATGCCTCGGCGTCACCCGCACCGACCGCACCGCCGCCACCGCTCGCACCGCCCGACGCCTCCGGCGCCGACGGCATGGGCTCCTCGTCGAAGAAGTGCGGTCCCGTCTCCTCCGCCGCGGGCGCGGAGGCGGACGCGGGGCCCGCCCCCGGAGGCGCGGGGAGCGATTCGCCGTCGGTCGGTGCGGGACGGCTGGTCCCGGGCACCCAGGCCGCGCCGTTCCAGTACCGGACATATCCGGGAATGGACGGATCGGGGTAGTAGCCTTCGCGGGGCCTGTCGTCGCCTGGGGCCGGAGTTGGGGCGCTCATGTCCGTCGTCCCGTATCTGCTCGGGGGTCTTTTAGAGGTTCCACATCTATCAGACCTCTGCGTCCCCCTGTGCGTCTCCTGCCCTACAGACCACTTTCCGGGCACAGTTCAACTACGTATCGACTACGTGCGGAAAAAGTTTCCGGAACCCGCGTAATGCTCCGCGCCCACCGTGCTCTCTCCTTGCACGGGCCCGCTCCAGGGCTCCGAACAAGGAAGGAACGCACCGACATGCACACCGTGGTGGAACGCGAGCTTGAGCTCAAACTCGTCCTCTCGCCGGAACGCGCCATCCCCGTCCCGGCCCGGCTCACCTACCGCACCGACGACCCCTACGCCGTCCACATCGCCTTCCACATCGGCACCGAGCACCCCGTGAACTGGACGTTCGCCCGCGAACTTCTGGTCGAGGGGGTGTTCAGGCCCTGCGGCCACGGCGACGTCCGCGTCTGGCCGACCAAGGTCGAGGGCCGCAGCGTCGTCCTGATGGCGCTGAGTTCACCCGACGGTGACGCCCTGCTGGAGGCGCCCGCGCCCGCCGTTTCCGCCTGGCTCGAGCGCACGCTGCGGGTGGTCCCTCCGGGCTCTGAGGCTGAGCGGCTCGGCATCGACGACGGCCTCGCCGAGCTGCTCACGCCGACCACGGGCCGCGTCGACGAGCTCTGGCTGCGCGACCCCTGGCCCTCGGACGAGTCCAAGGACGGTGAGTGAGCTCCGCCGCCACGGGGGCGAGAGCGGAGCCGCACGTGAGCCGGTGTCAGAACAGCTTGCCGGGATTGAGGAGGGAGAGCGGGTCGAAGGCCGCCTTGATGGCGCGCTGCATCTCCACGCCCACCGGGCCGATCTCGCGCGCCAGCCACTCCTTCTTGAGGACGCCCACACCGTGTTCGCCGGTGATCGTGCCGCCGAGTTCGAGGCCGAGGGCCATGATCTCGTCGAAGGACTCGCGGGCACGGCGGCCCTCGTCGAGATCTGCCGCGTCGAAGCAGACGGTGGGGTGGGTGTTGCCGTCGCCCGCGTGCGCGCAGACCCCGATCGTGAGGCTGTACTTGTCGGCGATGCGGTCGACGCCTTCGAGCATGTCGGCGAGCTTCGAGCGCGGCACGCACACGTCGTCGATCATCGTCGTGCCCTTGACGGCTTCGAGCGCGGTGAGCGACAACCGCCGGGCCTGGAGCAGCAGTTCGGACTCCGCGGCGTCCTCGGCGGGGACCACCTGGGTGGCACCGGCGGCCTCGCAGAGCGCGCCGACGGCCGCGAGGTCCGCGGCGGGGTCCGAGGTGTCGAAGGCGGCGAGGAGCAGCGCTTCGGTGGTCTCGGGGAGGCCCATGTGGGCCAGCGCGTTCACGGCCCTGATGGTCGTACGGTCCATCAGCTCCAGGAGCGAGGGGACGTGCCCCCCTTCCATGATCTTGCATACGGCGTCGCAGGCGTCCTTGGCCGAGCCGAACTCGGCGGCCAGGACCAGCTGTTGGGGCGGCTGCGGCTTCAGGGCGAGGGTCGCGCGGACCACGATGCCGAGGCTGCCCTCGGAGCCGACGAAGAGGCGCGTGAGGTCGTAGCCCGCGACGCCCTTGGCCGTGCGCCGTCCGGTGCTCATGAGACGCCCGTCGGCGAGGACGACGTCGAGTCCCAGGACGTACTCCGCCGTCACCCCGTACTTCACGCAGCACAGGCCGCCCGATGCGGTGCCGATGTTGCCGCCGATGGTGCAGGTCTCCCAACTCGACGGGTCCGGCGGGTAGTAGAGACCGTGTTCGTTCACGGCGCGGGAGAGCGTGGCGTTGACGACGCCGGGTTCGACGACCGCGATCCGGTCGACGGGGTTGATCTCCAGGATGCGGTCCATCTTGACCAGGGACAGCACGATGCAGCCCTCGCTGGCGTTCGCGCCGCCCGAGAGGCCCGTGCGGGCGCCCTGCGGGACCACCGGGAGCCGTAGCTCGGTCGCCGTGCGCATGACGTGCTGGACCTGTTCGACGGAGCGCGGCAGGACGACGACGGCCGGGGTGCCCGCGTCGCAGAAGCTCGCCATGTCGTTCGCGTACGAGGCCGTGATGTCGGGGTCCGTGAGGACGGCCTCGGCGGGCAGGCCCTCGTGGAGGAGTTCGATGAGTGTGCGGCTCATGATCACAGCCTCGCACCCGGGGCCATCGGTGTGAACCCGTGTGCGACGCCGGTCCGCGTACCGGGATGTGCTCTTCATATTGACGCACAGTGAGCGGCATGGAGATCGAGACCGGGTCCGAGTCCGTGACCCAGAAGGACCAGAAGGACCAGCGTCCGCCGACCGCGCCCGCCGTGTGGAGCGAGTCGCCGCGGGGCTCGCGCCGCTCCCCCGTCGTGCGCCGGGTGCTGATCGCCTCGGTCGCCGGGTGCGTGGTGCTCGGCGGGGTCCTGGTGCTGCGGCCCGGCTCGGGCGGCAAGGCGGCGCCGCCCGCCCTCGGTCCCGCCGGGCGGGCGATGGCGGCGGCGGGGGCCGGGGCTCCCGCGGCGCTGCCGGACCTCACCGTCCTGATCGGGGAGCGGGAGGCGCACGTGCGCAAGCATCCCGGGGACGACCAGTCGTGGGCGGTGCTCGGGGCCGCCTACGTCGAGCGTGGCCTGCGGACCGCGGACTCCGCGTACTACCCCAAGGCCGAGGAGGCTCTCCGTACGTCCCTGAAGACACGGCCTGAGGGGAACGCGGACGCCCTGACGGGCATGGCGGTGCTCGCGAACGCGCGGCACGATTTCCGCGGCGCGAAGAAGTGGGCCGAGAGCGCCGTGAGGCTGTCTCCGAAGCGGTGGTCGACGTATCCCGCCCTGATCGACGCGTACAGCGGTCTGGGCGACGCCAAGGGAGTGGGGAGGGCCCTGGAGACGCTCCAGGAGCTGAACTCGGGCGCACCCGCCGTGATGGCCCGTTCCGGACAGGTCTACCGCGACCGCGGCTGGCGCGAGGACGCGGCCTCGAAGCTGATGGACGCGGCGGCGCTGGCGGAGGGTTCCGCGGAGAAGGCGGTGTGCCTGTACCGGGTGGGCGAGCTGGCATGGGAGCGGGGCGAGCCGGCGGAGGCCCTGCGCTACTACGAGGCGGCGCTGCGCTCGGACCCCGACCACCACCCTTCCCTCGCCGGGAAGGGCCGTGCGCTCGCGGCTCTCGGCCGTACGTCGGAGGCGCTGCGTTCCTATCAGAACGCGCTGGTGAGGCAGCCTGCTCCGGAGTACGCCCTGGCGCTGGGCGAGTTGTACGAGTCGCTGAAGCTGGCCCCTGCCGCCCGGGCGCAGTACGACGTGCTGCGGGCCCGGGTGAAGCAGGAGGGGGTCAACGGCGTCAACGACGAGCGGATCCTCGGCCTGTTCGAGGCGGACCACGGGGACGCGGACGCGGCGGTGGAGCGCCTGCGCAAGGAGTTCAAGCGGCACGGCAGTCCGGAGGTGGCGGATGCGCTGGGCTGGGCGTTGCATCGGGCCGGTGAGAGCGAGGAGGGGCTGAAGTACGCGACGCGGGCGACGGACAAGGGGCCGCGGAGCGCGGTGCTCTCCTACCACCGGGGGGAGATCGAGCGGGAGCTGGGCCGTTACGGGGCGGCGCGGCGGCACATCGGCGAGGCGCTGCGCCTCAACCCCTCCTTCTCTCCGCTGCTGGCTCCTGCCGCGCGGGAGGCGCTGGAGTCCCTGGGCGACCCCCCGGAGGGCGGCCCGGCCCAGATGTACGCCCCGGCCCCGCCACCCCAGGCAGCACCCCCGGCCTCGCCCCGCCCCAGGCCGACGAAGCCGACCCAGCAGGGCTGATCTTGACCTACGGTCGGCGGCGGAACTACGCCTGCGGCCCTGCTCCGACCCCCGCTCCGGCCTCGCTCCGGCCTCGCTCCGGCTGACGCCAACCGGCACGGACCTCCCGCCCCTGCCTGTCGGCAACCAGCGCCCAGCTTGCCCCCTTCGCCTGCGGGCCGCTCACACCCTGCCCCGGCGCTCCGCGCCGGATGTCTCCCGCCCACCCACCCATTACCCCGCAGGCCATCGGATGGGCGGGCGGGGAACACCCACCGCGAAGCGGCAGGGCAGAGGGCCGCCGCACCAGTCCGCGCCGCGGGGTAAACGGGTGGGCGGGCGGGGAGTATCCGCCGCGAAGCGGCAGGGCAGGGGGCCGCCGCACCAGTCCGCGCCGCGGGGTAAACGGGTGGGTGGGTGGGGAGTATCCGGCGCGAAGCGGCAGGGCAGGGGGCCGCCGCACCAGTCCGCGCCGCGGGGTAATCGGGTGGGTGGGTGGGGAGTATCCGGCGCGAAGCGGCGGGACAGGGGTGTCGGCCCACCAGTCGCAGGAGTACACGCTCACGGATGGGTACGGGCACCCCTCGCGAAGCCGTGGCGGGCCGGAGGGGGAAGCGGCCAAGGCCCACGGCCAGTTACAGCGGGGCCGTGCCGATCAGGGCGTTTCGCGTGACCAGGTCCGTCAGCGCCCGTTCCGGGAGCGATTCCGTTCCCGGAGGGCGGCGGGGCAGGACCATGTAGCGGGTCTCCGCGCTGGAGTCCCAGACCGTGATCTCCGTGTCGAGGGGCACCGCGAAGCCGAACTCCGCAAGCACCGCCCGCGGTTCCCGCACCACCCGCGAGCGGTACGCCTCGCTCTTGTACCAGCTGGGGGACGGACCGAGCAGCCGTACCGGATAGCAGGAGCAGAGGGTGCAGACGATGACGTTGTGGGAGTGGGCGGTGTTCTCCACCACCCGGAGCCGCTGCGGCTGGACCCCGCCCGCCGCGTAACCGAGCTCCGCCACCGCCGACGTACCGTCCGCAAGGAGGCGTTCCTTGAACTCCGGGTCCGTCCACGCCCGAGCCACCACCCGCGCCCCGTTCAGCGGCGACGACCCGGCGAGGAACGCGTCGAGGGCCTCGTCCAGGGTGGCACCGGCCACGATCCCCCGTTCTTCCAACAGGGTTTCCAGGTTGCGCATCTGACGGGAGATCAGCGCATCCGCGTGCGTACCGGACATCAGTCGCCCTCCGGTTCCAAGTGGCTCTCCCACAGGTCGAGCACCACCCCGTGCTCCCCCTCGCCCCACAGCTCCCGCGCGGCGAACCGCACGGCGTACACCTGCTCCACCGGCGCGTCCCCGCGCCCCTGCGCGCTGACGTCCGCCAGCGGGTGCCTGCCCTCGGGCTCGATCACCACGCCCCGCTTGCCCCGGGCGTACCGCGGCAGGCGGGTGTGGTGGGTCGGGTCGTGGTGGACGGTGCGGACGCGGGCACCCGCGGCGAAACGGTCAGCCATCCGACTCACCGCCACCGCCACCGCCACCGCCGCTGCCGCCATCACCGTTCAACCGGGCGTCCAGCTCCGCCGCCGTCACCACGCCCTTGCGCACCAGCAGCACCCGGATCGCGTGGAACCACCGCTCGTAGTACGAAGCCGCCAGGTACTCCGCCGGTGGCATCGTCTCGACCGCGTCCCTGAACTCGTCCAGGTTGTAGACGCCTTCGCGCACCAGCGCACTGTTGAGCGCGAACACCCGCGCCTCCCAGTCCGCGTGGAAGGGCTCCGTGTCGTCGGTGGTGTCGATGGGCCCGAAGCCCGTCATCCCGCCGACGTCGTTGATCCTGGCCATTCCCGCACTCTAGCCAGCAGCCCTCCAGGCCGCGCCCCCATAGAGGTTCGCTAGAGGTTCCCCAGCGGCTCCCTAGACGTTCCCTAGAGATTGCCGCGCTTCTCCTGCTCCCGCTCGATCGCCTCGAACAGCGCCTTGAAGTTGCCCTTGCCGAAGCCCATCGAGCCGTGCCGCTCGATCATCTCGAAGAAGACCGTCGGGCGGTCCTGGACCGGCTTGGTGAAGATCTGCAGGAGGTAGCCGTCCTCGTCGCGGTCGACGAGGATCTTCAGCTCGCGCAGGGTGTCGACGGGGACGCGCGTCTCGCCCGCCCACTCGCCGAGGGTGTCGTAGTACGAGTCCGGGGTGTCGAGGAACTTGACCCCGGCCGCGCGCATGGTGCGTACGGACTCCACGATGTCGTTCGTGGCGAGCGCGATGTGCTGGACGCCCGCGCCGCCGTAGAACTCGAGGTACTCGTCGATCTGGGACTTCTTCTTGGCGATGGCGGGCTCGTTGATGGGGAACTTCACCTTCAGGGTGCCGTCCGCGACCACCTTCGACATCAGCGCGCTGTACTCGGTCGCGATGTCGTCGCCCACGAACTCCTTCATGTTCGTGAAGCCCATGACCTTGTTGTAGAAGGCGACCCACTCGTTCATCTTGCCGAGCTCGACGTTGCCGACGCAGTGGTCGATCGCCTGGAAGGTCCGCTTGGCCGGCGGCTCGACGATCGGGGACGCGGCCTGGAAGCCGGGCAGGTAGGGGCCGTCGTAGCCGCTGCGGTCGACAAGGGTGTGGCGGGTCTTGCCGTACGTCGCGATGGCGGCGAGGACGACCGTGCCGTTCTCGTCCTTGACCTCGTACGGCTCGGTGAGGCCGCGGGCGCCGTGCTCGACGGCGTACGCGTACGCGGCGCGCGCGTCCGGCACCTCGATGGCGAGGTCGACGACTCCGTCGCCGTGCTCGGCGACGTGGCCCTCGATGAAGTGGCCCCAGTCCGTCGAGGCCTTGATGACGGAGGTGAGGACGAAGCGGGCCGCGCCGTTCGTGAGGACGTAGGAAGCGGTCTCGCGGCTTCCGGTCTCCGGGCCCGCGTACGCCACGAGTTTCATGCCGAAGGCCGTGGAGTAGTAGTGCGCGGCCTGCTTGGCGTTGCCCACGGCGAAGACGACGGCGTCCATTCCCTTGACCGGGAAGGGATCGGCCTCGCGCGCGGTGTGGGGGGTGCCAGAGGGAGCCGACGTGTGCTGGGTGTTCGCGGTAGCTGCCATGTCCGCAGGCTCCCGCCGTATCGCAAGATGCGCAATAGTTCGTGTATTCATTGGGCAATCTGCCCAGTGGGGGGCCAGGATGGGCGGGCTATCTGTACATGATGACCACCCCAGGAGCGGAGAAGAGCACACCATGACGATCGATCATCTGGACGGCAGGCTCATCGTGCTGCTCGCCCGCGAGCCCCGCATCGGCGTCCTGGAGGCGTCCCGCCGCCTCGGCGTCGCGCGCGGAACCGTACAGGCCCGGATGGACCGCCTTCAGTCGAACGGAGTCATCCGCGGCTTCGGCCCGGAGGTCGACCCGGCGGCCCTCGGCTACCCCGTCACCGCCTTCGCCACGCTGGAGATCAAACAAGGCCAGGGCGCCGACGTACGAGCACATTTGGCCACCGTCGCCGAGGTGCTCGAACTGCACACCATCACCGGCCACGGCGACATGCTCTGCCGTCTCGTGGCCCGTTCGAACGCCGATCTCCAACGTGTGATCGACCGTGTGGTGGGTTTTGATGGCATCGTCCGGGCCTCCACGGCGATCGTCATGGAGAACCCTGTTCCGCTGCGGATCATCCCGCTGGTCGAACAGGCGTCAGAAGACACCTGATGCGGGTAGGTAGGAAAGCGAACAGACGAACAGACACAGCGCAGTACGGCCCCACGACGTACGCAGCACGCGGGCGCCGGGAGACTCCCGGCGCCGTCTGAACCGCGCCCGGGCGAGGTGAGCAGTTCAGTGAACTTCTGGGACTACCTCGGCAACCGCCACCAGCAGTTGCTGACGGATGCCTACCAGCACGCCAGCGCAGTCTTCCAGTGCATGGTCGTGGCGACCGTCATCGGAGTACTGATCGGCGTCATCACGTACCGCAGCGAGTGGGCGGGCAATCTGGCCACGACCGCGACCTCCACCCTCCTGACCATCCCGTCGCTCGCCATGATCGGTCTGCTGATCCCCGTCGTCGGCCTCGGCGTCGCACCGACGGTCATCGCGCTGACCCTCTACGGCCTGCTCCCCATCGTGCGCAACGCCATCGTCGGCCTGCGCGGCGTGGATCCCTCGCTGGTCGACGCGGCGAAGGGCATCGGGATGTCGCGCGCCGCCCGGCTCCTCAAGGTGGAGCTGCCGATCGCCTGGCCGCCGATCCTGACCGGCATCCGCGTCTCCACGCAGATGCTGATGGGCATCGCGGCCATCGCCGCGTACGCGTCGGGCCCCGGCCTCGGCAACGAGATCTTCCGCGGCATCGCCTCGCTCGGCAGCAAGAACGCGCTCAACCAGGTGCTCGCGGGCACGCTCGGGATCATCATCCTGGCGCTGCTCTTCGACGCCGTGTACGTCCTGATCGGCCGCCTGACCATTTCGAGGGGTATCCGTGTCTGAGACCACCGCGACTTCCAACGACGGGGCGACGGAGCAGGGCGCGGCGGCCCCGAACGCCACCACGGGCGCGACGATCGAGCTGGAGAACCTCACCAAGCGGTACGCGGGCAGCGGCGACCCGGCGGTGGACGCCGTCAACATGGAGATCAAGGCGGGCGAGATCGTCATCCTCGTCGGCCCCTCGGGCTGTGGTAAGTCGACCACGCTGAAGATGATCAACCGGCTCATCGAGCCGACCAGCGGCCGCATCCGCATCGGCGGCGAGGACGTCACCGACATGGACCCGGTGAAGCTGCGCCGCAAGATCGGCTACGCGATCCAGTCGTCCGGGCTCTTCCCGCACATGACGGTCGCCCAGAACATCGCCCTCGTGCCGAAGATGATCGGCTGGGGCAAGTCGAAGATCAAGAACCGGGTCGAGGAGATGCTCGACCTCGTCGGGCTCGACCCGGCCGAGTTCCACGGCCGCTATCCGCGCCAGCTCTCCGGCGGTCAGCAGCAACGCGTGGGCGTGGCACGGGCGTTGGCGGCCGATCCGCCCGTCCTGCTGATGGACGAGCCGTTCGGCGCGGTCGACCCGATCACCCGCGACCACCTCCAGGACGAGCTGATCAGGCTCCAGCACGAGCTGCACAAGACGATCGTCTTCGTCACGCACGACTTCGACGAGGCCATCAAGCTGGGCGACCGCATCGCGGTGCTCCGGGAGCGCTCGCACATCGCGCAGTTCGACACCCCCGAGGCCATCCTCACCAACCCCGCCGACGACTTCGTCTCCGGTTTCGTGGGCGCGGGCGCGGCCCTGAAGCGGCTCAACCTCACCCGCGTACGCGACGTGGAGATCGCCGACTTCGCGACGGTGACCGTCGACGACCCGCTGCAGGACATCTTCGACAAGCTGCGCTCCAGCGGCACGAACGAACTCCTGCTCCTCGACAAACGCCGCCGCCCCTACAAGTGGCTGCGGCGCGGCGATCTGATGCGCGCCCAAGGTTCGCTGGCCCGCGCGGGCACCCTCGTCCACGACACGGTCACCCGGGACGCCACCCTGCGCGACGCGCTCGAAGCGGTCCTCACGGACAACGCGGGGCGGGTCGCGGTCACCGGGCGGCGCGGCGAGTTCACCGGCGTCGTGGACATGCAGACGCTGATGAACTCCGTGCACGAGATGCTGGAGGCCGACCGGCTCGACGCCGTGGAGCATCAGCACGAACTGCAGGAACAGCGCGCCCTGGTGACCCACCACGAGCAGGAGGGCGACGGAGGGGCGGCGAAGGCGTGAGCGGCATCCCCGGGAGCAACCCCCGGATCCCCGACCACAAGCCGTCGCCCGACGACGGACCCGACCCCAGGCCGGACGGCGAGCACGAGGTCAAGGGCCATCACTTCCGTGACACGGGCGAGGCCGAGCCGGAGTCCCCGCCCTCGGCGGCGGCCACGGCGGCCACGGGCCGTGCGCGCCGGATCGGCTGGCCGAAGCTGACCGTCCTGCCCGCGTTCCTCGCGCTCATCCTGCTGCTGACCTGGTGGTGGTTCGAGCAGGCCGACCTGGACGCGATCTCGAAGAACGCCCTGGCGGACGGCAATGTGTGGCTCAGGCTCCGCCAGCACATCCAGCTGACGGCGATCTCCACCTTCTTCGTGCTGATCATCGCGATCCCGCTGGGCATCCTGCTGACCCGCAAGAAGCTCCGCAAGGGCGCGCCGGCGGCGATGGCCCTGGCCAACATCGGCCAGGCGACACCGGCGATCGGCCTCCTCGCCCTCCTGGTGATCTGGATCGGCATCGGCGAGAAGGCGGCCCTGATCGGCATCATCATCTACGCCGTCCTGCCGGTCCTCTCGAACACGATCGCGGGCCTGAACGCCAACGACCCGACCCTCCTGGAGGCCGCGAGAGGCATCGGCATGTCGACGTGGGGAGTCCTCGGCAAGGTCGAACTCCCGCTGGCCGTGCCGCTGATCCTCGCGGGCGTGCGCACCGCGCTCGTCCTGAACGTCGGCACGGCGACGCTCGCCACCTTCGGCGGTGGCGGCGGGCTCGGCGACCTGATCACCACCGGGATCACCAATCAGCGCATGCCGGTGCTCATGCTCGGCTCGATCCTGACGATCGCGCTCGCGCTGCTTGTGGACTGGCTGGCATCACTTGCCGAACTGGTCCTTCGTCCGCGCGGGTTGGAGGTCGGGTCATGAGGGTCACGTTGCGTACGGCGGCCGTCGGTGTCGTGGGCGGGGCCCTGCTGGTGAGCTGCGGGCTCACCAGCGGCAGCCCGATGGTGGACGACGTCAAGCCGGGCACGATCGGCAAGGGTCTCCCCCTGAAGGGCGCCGACCTCACGGTCACGTCCAAGGAGTTCACCGAGCAGCTGATCCTCGGCGCGATCATGGGCATCGCCTTCCAGGCGGCCGGCGCGGACGTCCTGGACCGGACGGGCATCCAGGGCTCGATCGGCGCACGCGAGGCCGTCAAGGGCGGCGACGCGGACGCCATGTACGAGTACACGGGCACCGCCTGGATCACGTATCTCGGCAACTCCGATCCCATCGACGACCCGCAGAAGCAGTGGCAGGCGGTGAAGGACGCGGACAAGAAGAACGGCGTCACGTGGCTGCCGCCCGCCGAGCTCAACAACACCTACGCGCTCGCGATCAACCAGAAGAACGAGGCCAAGTACAAGCCGAAGACCCTCTCGGACGTGGCGGCCCTTTCGAAGAAGGACCCGAAGGCGGTCACGCTGTGCGTGGAGAGCGAGTTCTCCTCGCGCGAGGACGGGCTGCCGGGCATGCAGAAGGAGTACGGGATGAAGATCCCCAACTCCAACATCACCAAGATGGACACCGGGATCATCTACACCCAGGTCTCCAAGGGGTCGTGCACGTTCGGCGAGGTCTTCACCACCGACGGCCGCATCAAGGCGATGGACCTGTCGGTGATGGAGGACGACAAGCACTTCTTCCCCAACTACAACGCCGCGCCGGAGATCAACAGCAAGGCGTTGAAGGAGTTCCCGGAGATGGCGGAGGTCCTGGAACCGATCACGAAGAAGCTGAACAACACGGTGGCCCAGGAGCTCAACTCCAAGGTGGACGTGCAGGGTCAGGATCCGCATGAGGTGGCGCTGGAGTGGATGGTGCAGGAGGGGTTCGTGAAGGAGGGGTAGCCCGCTCCGTCCGGACCGTCTTCCGGACCACCCGAAAGTTGCAAAGACTCCGTTGCAGAGAAACCGTTGCAACGGAGTCTTTGCATGTCTACGCTGACGGTATGACGGACGGCACGCCAGAGCCCGAGGCCCGGAAGATCCACACCCTCACCCCCCGCTCGCTGCGGGGCATCGCGCATCCGCTGCGCATGCAGTTGCTCATCGCGCTGCGGCGGGACGGCCCCGCGACGGCCTCCCAACTGGCGGACCGCCTGGGGGAGTCCAGCGGCGCGACCAGCTATCACCTGCGCCAGCTGGCGGCGCACGGCTTCGTCGAGGACGCCCCCGAGCGGGGCAAGGGCCGCGAGCGGTGGTGGCAGTCGGCGCACCAGGGGACGCGTCTCGACGAGACGCTCATGAACGACCCGGACCCGACGGTGCGCGGCGCGGTCAGCGTCTACCTCCACGAGGTCGCGACGTTCCACGCCGCGGAGGTCTCCACCTGGATCGGCACGCAGCACGACTGGCCGAAGAAGTGGTCGGACAGCTCGGACCTCAGCGACTACACCCTGCGCCTGACGCCCGAGATCACCGCCGAACTGGGCGCCAAGATCAATGAACTCATCGAGAGCTACCGCCCGTTGGCGGTCGGCCAGGACACTCCGGGCTCCGCCAGGGTGCGCCTGCACACCCACGTCTTCCCGACGCACTACACCGAGTGAGAGGCCTCAGCCATGCACTCCGACATACATCTGCTCCTGCACCACACCCGCGCCACCGAGCTGCACGAGGCACCGAACCGCCCGCCGCACCCCCGCCTGCGTACTCAACTCGGCTGGACCCTGGTGGAGTTGGGGCTGCTCCTGGTCAGCAGCTCGGAACCTTCCCGCCCTTTTCCAGTGCCCGCAGCGAGTCGATCGTGCCCTTCAGTGTCGTGACCGGGATCAGCCGCAGGCCCTTGGGCAGCTCTGCCTGAGCGTCCGAGCACTCGGCCTCCGGGACCAGGAAGACGCTCGCGCCGTCGCGCTTCGCGGCCTGCGTCTTCATCGAGACACCACCGACCGGGCCGACCTTGCCGTCGGCGGTGATCGTGCCGGTGCCCGCGATGTTCCGGCCGCCCGTCAGGTCCCCTCCGCTGCCGTTGCCGTCGAGGAGGTCGACGATGCCGAGCGAGAGGAAGAGGCCCGCGCTGGGGCCTCCGATCTTGCCGAGGTCGACCTTGACCTTCACCTTGTCCGTGCCGTCCACGCCGTTGGCCTCGAGGTAGGCAAGGGCGGACCGCGTGGCCGTGTCCTGCGACTTCTTCATGTCGCCGAGGTTGTGCTTCTCGACTTCCTTCACGTTGTCGCCGGTGGGGTACACCGAGTCCTTGGGCATCACGGAACGGTCCGTGCGGAACCAGCCGTCCACCACGTCGCTCAGGCTCACGTCCATGTCGGGCCCCGTGGCCACGATCGTCGTCATCCGCAGCTGCCCGCTCGTCTCGCGGGTGGGCGCACCGGTGATCGTGATGACCCGCTTGCCCTCGCTCTCGCCGAGTACGTTCGCCGTCGACCCCGGCTGGGCCACGGCGAACGGCAGCGGCGCAAGGGCCGTGACGGCGAGCAGGGCGACCACGGGGGCGGCACAGACGGCGAGGGCCTTGGGGCGCGTGAGGCGAGAGAGGGAGAACACGGGATCAATCTAACGTGACCGGATAAGAGCTCAGGCCTTACCTCAGCGCATCCGCGACCTCACGGGCCGCGTCCACCACCCGTGGCCCCACCCGCTCCGGCACGGAGTCCGACAGCATGACGACACCCACGCTCCCCTCTATCCCGGTCACGCCGACCAGCGGCGCCGCGGCCCCGCTCGCGCCGGCCTCCAGCTCGCCGTGCGTCAGCGCGTAGCCGGGGTCGGTGGCGAGTCCCTGCCGGGCTGCGAGGATCGCGCGGCCCGCGGCGCCCCGGTCCAGGGGGTGCCGGAAGCCGGTGCGGTAGGCCACGTGGTAATCCGTCCAGGTCGGCTCGACGACGGCGACGGCGAGTGCCTCGGTGCCGTCGACCAGCGTCAGATGCGCCGTCGCGCCTATGTCCTCGGCGAGGGAGCGAAGAGCGGGCAGCGCGGCCTCGCGCACCAGCGGATGCACCTGGCGGCCGAGGCGGAGCACCCCGAGGCCGACCCTGGCCCGGCCGCCCAGGTCACGGCGGACCAGGGCGTGCTGCTCCAGCGTGGCGAGCAGGCGGTACACCACGGTGCGGTTCACACCGAGCTTGTTCGAGAGCTCGGTGACGGTGAGCCCGTGGTCGGTGTCGGCCAACAGCTTGAGGACACGCAGTCCTCGGTCGAGCGTCTGGGAAGTCTCCGCGGTCACGACGCCCACTCCTTAGGTGAGGGTCGACGGCCCCTTGACGCGGCGGTTGCGTCGCCGGTCCCGTGGGCGACGCGCGTCAGAGGCCGCCGGTCGGAACTCCGGCTGCGCTCCGCGGCGGCGCTGCCACGGGGCGTGTACGTTGCGGGGACAGTAGCGAGGCCGTCCCGCTCAGCGGAAGACTCCGTCCAGAATCCGGGCACGAGGCCGGTTGTTAGGGGCGCAATGCCCCATACGCGGGGCACGTGGGCAGGGGTGTGCACGACTCCCGCACACGGCATCCGTACTTGGAACGCACCCCTCCTCCCCGGTGCCGGAGAGCCCGCCGGAGCTGCGGGAGGTGGCGCGCCCTACTTCATGCGGGTGGCCCACTCCCCGACCTTCGCGATCCGCTGCCGCAGCTGCCCGGCGGTGGCCTCCGCGCTGGGCGGACCGCCACACGTGCGCCGCAGCTCGGTGTGGATCACGCCGTGCGGCTTCCCGCTCTGATGGGAGTACGCGCCGACCATCGTGTTGAGCTGCTTGCGCAGTTCGAGCATCTCCTTGTGGGAGACCACGGGCCGCCGCTCGGCGGGCAGTTCGAGAAGGTCCGCCTCCTCGTCGGGCCGCTTCTTGCTGTGCGCGATCTGCCGGGCCTGCCGCTTCTGGAGCAGCATCTGCACCTGGTCGGGTTCGAGGAGACCGGGGATGCCGAGATAGTCCTGCTCCTCCTCGCTCCCCGGGTGGGCCTGCATGCCGAACTCGGCGCCGTCGAAGAGCACCCGGTCGAAGACGGCGTCGGACTCCAGCGCCTCGAAGGAGAACTGCTCCTGCTCGCCGGTGTCCTCGTCCTCCTCCTTGTTCGCCTCGTCCATCTCCGCCTCGGACTCGGCGTAGGGGTCCTCCTCCCCCTCCTTCTTCGGCTTGTCGAGCACGTGGTCGCGCTCGACCTCCATCTCGTTCGCGTGGCCGAGGAGGTCGGGGACGGTGGGCAGGAACACGGACGCGGTCTCGCCGCGCCGCCGGGACCGTACGAAACGCCCGACGGCCTGCGCGAAGAAGAGGGGGGTGGAAATGGTGGTCGCGTACACGCCCACCGCGAGGCGCGGCACGTCGACGCCCTCGGACACCATGCGGACCGCGACCATCCACCGGTCGTTGCTCACGGTGAAGTCGTCGATCCGCTTCGAGGCACCGGTGTCGTCGGAGAGGACGACCGTGGCCTTCTCCCCGGTGAGCTCGCGGATCAGCTTGGCGTACGAGCGGGCGGAGTCCTGGTCGGAGGCGATGACGAGGCCACCGGCGTCCGGGATGGCCTTCCTGACCTCGGTGAGGCGCTGGTCGGCGGCCTTGAGGACGTTCGGCATCCACTCGCCGCGCGCGTCGAGCGCGGTGCGCCAGGCCTGCGAGATGGCGTCCTTGGTCATCGGCTCGCCGAGCCTG
Organism: Streptomyces sp. NPDC044044; assembly: GCF_056434405.1. Taxonomy (NCBI): domain Bacteria; kingdom Bacillati; phylum Actinomycetota; class Actinomycetes; order Kitasatosporales; family Streptomycetaceae; genus Streptomyces; species Streptomyces sp. NPDC044044. Next base: position 742,167 of record NZ_JBWKFG010000004.1, read on the forward strand.
GCCGCGATCTCGTCACCGGCCTTGGTCCGCCACCGCATGTTGCCGGAGTAGGAGAGGAAGATGACGGGACGGACGACGCCGTCGCCGAGCGCGCTCCCGTAGCCGTACGTGTAGTCGGCGGCCGACCGCCGGATGCCGTCGTTCCCCTCTTCGTACGCGACGAAGGGGATCGGGTTCGTGTCGGACCGGAAGGGCGTACCGGTGAGCGCGAGCCGCCGGGTCGCGGGCTCGAAGGCTTCGAGGCAGGCCTCGCCCCACGACTTCGAGTCACCGGCGTGGTGGATCTCGTCGAGGATCACGAGGGTCTTGCGCTGCTCGACGCGGTTGCGGTGCAGCATGGGCCGCACACCGACACCGGCGTACGTGATGGCGACGCCCTGGTACTCCTTGCTGAGCGGCCCCGCGCTGTACTCCGGGTCCAGCTTGATCCCTATGCGGGCCGCGGCCTCCGCCCACTGCTTCTTCAGGTGCTCGGTCGGCGCGACCACCGTCACCTGCTGCACGACATGGTGGTGCAGCAGCCAGGAGGCGAGCGTCAGCGCGAACGTCGTCTTGCCGGCGCCGGGTGTCGCGACGGCGAGGAAGTCACGTGGCTGCTCCTGGAGGTACCGCTCCATCGCGCCCTGCTGCCAGGCACGCAGCTTGTTGGCGGTGCCCCAGGGGGCGCGGCCGGGGAAGGCGGGAGAGAGGTGGTGGGAGGCGGAGTTGGCGGCGGTGGTAGTCACGGTCTCCGGTTTTTGGCAGCTCGGGTACGTACGACAACCGGGCCACCCTACCGGTGATGTGTTGACGCGGGGCTGATGACAATGCGGGGTCAGGGGCGGGTGCGACGGGTGTCACACGGCGTCCCGGTCCGTGCGTTCCTTCAGGCGCGTCCCCACCCACGCCCCCACCAGGGCGACCGCCGCCATCGGCAGGAACACGGCGACGAAGGCCCCCGGATGCGAACCGCTCGCCTCGCCCGCGCCGTGCGTCGCGCCCACCATGCCGCCGCCGAGCGCGGCGAAGGCGGCGCCGCCGACGGCCAGGAGCAGGGCGTTGGAGAGGCCGTCGGAGATCTGCAGGGCGGCGGAGTTCGAGCCCGCGTCCTTCGGGGGCGACAGGCGCAGGAGCAGCACGCTCGTGGACGCGATGACCATGCCCATGCCGAAGCAGCCGAAGGCCCAGGCGACGGCGACGGTCCACACCGGCACGGCGTGGATCAGGACGCTGGGCGCCGCGGCGATGGCGGCGGCGACGAGCACCATGCCGACCAGCATCAGCTTGCTGCGGTGGGGCTCCATGCGGGGCCGCGACTGTACGTAGGAACCGAGCGCCCAGGTCGCACCGCCCACGGCGAGCGAGAGCCCCGCCATGGTCGGGGTGAGTCCGCGCTCGGCGACCAGCATCAGCGGCACGAAGGACTCGGCGGCGATGAAGGATCCCGCGGCGATGCCCCGGAGCAGGACGACGGAGGGCAGGCCCCGCACGGCCCGGTAGGTGCCGCGCGGCAGCAGGCCGAGCACGGCGGGCACCAGCACGACCGCGCCGAGCACGGCGGGCAGCAGCGAGAGCCAGCGCAGGTCCTGCCCCGCGTACTGGAGAAGTCCGGCCCCCAGCGAGATCCCGAGCGCGAGGCGGATGCGGCGGCGGTCGAAGGCCTCGACGGGCGCCGAGGGGTCGACGGGCCCGGAGGCGGTGCGCCGGATCGCGGGCAGCGCGAGGGCGAGCGGCGCGAGGACCAGGACGGGGATCCCGACGAAGACCCATCGCCAGCCGAGGTGCTCGGTGACCGTCCCGGAGACCAGCGGCCCCACCACGGACGGCACGACCCAGCTGGCCGCGAACGCCGCGAGGATGGACGGACGCAGGTGCTCCGGGTAGGCCCGGCTGACGACCACGTACAGCGCGACGATGACGAGACCGCCGCCGAGCCCCTGCACCGCGCGGCCGAGGATGAACATCCACATGGCCCCCGCGGTCCCGGAGAGCAGCAGCCCCGCCGCGAAGGCGGCGATCCCGGTGGCCAGCGGCCCGAGCGGCCCGCGCCGGTCGGCCCACTGCCCGGCGAGCACCATGCCGAAGAGGCTGGTCGTGAAGTACGCGGAGAAGGCGAAGGCGTAGAGGGAGACGCCGTCGAGCTCACGGGCGGCCACCGGCATCGCGGTCCCGACGGCGGTCGCCTCGAAGGCGATGAGCAGGACCACGGAGACGATGCCGAGGCTGAGCGCGCGATAGGGCGGGCGCAGCACTCCGCCCTTGAGCTCGGACGGCGGGAGTATCGGGGCGGCTGCGACGCCGGTGTCGCGGGGTTCCAGGGCGCTCATGACGGCCAGCGTAAGGGGCGTGGTGGGCTATGACCCCTGTCCGGAGACCGGAGAGCCCTGGTCCCTTGGTCGTACGACCACCCACGCCGGTTCATGAACGGGGCGTGGCAGTCCTGTTGCGGCCGGGCCCGATCTCTTGAGGGGCCGGTTCCGGGCGCCTAGGTTCAAGGGGTCGAGTTCAGCTCGGCCGTGTGCCCGAGTGGCTTAGGGGCTGGCCTGCAAAGCCAGTAACGCGGGTTCGATTCCCGCCACGGCCTCAGCGATCAAGGGGTGGTCCCGTCCGGGGCCGCCCCTTGATGCGGCCGCGGGTGCGGGGAACCTCAAGTCCCTTGCCGTGTACGTGTCCTATGACCACGGGCAGAGCTGGAAGAGGGCCACGGTCACGGACGGGAAGATCTCGGTCGAGACCCCGGCCGCGGGCAAGGGCGTCTCGTTCCGCGCCAAGATCACGGACAAGGACGACAACAAGTCCACGCTGTCGATCTACGACGCGTACTTCGGAAGGTAGAAGGCAGTACGGCCGAGCGGCTCGCCGGGACGCTCCGTTCCGGTGGGCCGCCAGGTCGTGGAGGCCTAGACCCGCGCCTCGTCGAGCCCCGCGAGAATCGCGTCCACCGTCTCCTCGACCGTCAGATCGGAGCTGTCGAGCCAGAGCCCGATCCTCGGGGTCGTGGACCGCAGGCCCGTGTCCAGGTCCTCCACGGTCCACGCGCCGTAGCCGGTCTTGCCCCGCCCGGCCTCACGCGCGGCCACGGCCTCCGGGCGCGGGGCCAGGACGACCACGTGCACCGGGCGCGTACGCAGCAGACCCACGTACGTCTTCAACTCCTCGCCCAGGATGACATCCTGGACCACCGCGACGAAGCCCGCGGCGGCGTACGCGTCGGCCGTGGACGCCGAAAGGCCGTACCGCAGCCGGAGTTGGGCCGCCGCCTCGTCCGAGGCCCCGGGCTCGTACTCCTGGCCGCCCGACACGATCATGCGGCGGAAGACATCACCCCGCACATGCGCCGCCCGCGGAAGGCGCTCGGCCAGGGCCTGCGCCACCGTGGACTTGCCCGCGGCCATGATGCCGGTGATGACGACGACCCCGCTGACCTCCGGCACCGTCACGTCGCCACCGCCGCCTGCGGGCGGATCGGCAGCCTGTTCACCGGCCGCCCGGTGGCCGCACGCACCGCTGACGCCACCGCCGCCGGAGTCGTCACGACCGGCACCGCGCTCGCCGCCTTCGCGCCGAAGGGCGCCACCACGTCCCGCTCCTCCACCAGCTTCACGATGCGGATGTCGGGGGTGTCCAGGGCGGTCGGCAGGGCGTAACCGGTCAGGTCCGGGTGGCGGACCAGGCCGCGCGGCGTGCGGAGGTTCTCCGTCAGCGCGGCGCCGACGCCCTGCGTGACGCCCGCCTCGATACGCACCTTCAGCTGGGTCGGGTTCAGGATGCGGCCCACGTCCTGGGCGACCGCGAGCTCCACGACCCGTACCGAACCGATCTCGATGTCCACGTCCACGACCGCGCGGATCGCGCAGAACGCCATGCCCACGAAGGCATCGCCCTGGCCCGCCTCGTCGAGGGGCTCGGTCGGGTGCGGGCGGCACTGGGCCGTCGCCCAGAGCTCCTTGCCGTCCATCGCCTCGGTGACGGTCGTGCTCAGCACCCCGTCGTACGAGGTGATCTTGCCGTCGGTGATCTGGAGCAGCTCGGTCGACATGCCGAACTTGTGGGCCAGCGGCTGGAGAAGCTGCGTGCGGACCATCTTCGCCGCACGCTCCACCGCACCGCCCGACACCCACGTGTGGCGGCCGTGGCAGCTGGGCCCTGCGGGCGGCTGGTCCGTGTCGACCGGGGCCACGCGGACGTCGTCGATGCCGAGGGTCTCCTGGACGATCTGGCGGGCGAGCGTGGTGAAGCCCTGGCCCGTCTCGACCGCCGCGCAGATCACCGTCGCGACGCCGTCGTGCACCTTCACCGTGGCCGTGGAGACCTCGTCCGTGCCCTCGGCGCCCAGGAGTTGGACCATGCCGAGGCCGTAGCCGACGCCCCGGCGCACCGCTGCGGGCTCGCCCGCGCCCTCGGGTCCGCCGGGCAGCAGCCACTCGTCCTCGGGCGTGTCCTTGGGCAGCTCGGGCAGCGGGAAGTCCCGTACAGCGGCGAGGAGTTCGGCCACCGGGGCCGGGCAGGTCACCGTCTGCCCCGTGGGCAGGATGTCACCCGTGGCCATCGCGTTGCGCAGCCGCAGCTCCGCCGGGTCGATGCCCAACTTCTTCGCGATCTTGTCCATTTGGGCTTCGTACGCCGCGCACACCTGCATGGCACCCTCGCCCCGGACATGCCCGGACGGCGGGTTGTTCGTGCGGACCGCCCAGCCCTCGATGAAGGCGTTCGGGACGACGTAGGGACCGCAGGCGAAGGAGACGGCCGCGGCCAGCGCGTCCGACGAGGTGTCCGCGTACGCGCCCGCGTCGAGCAGGACCTGCGCCTCCACCTTCACCAACTTGCCCTCGGCGTCCGCGTGATGGCGGTAGCGAAGGAGCGTCGGGTGGCGGTGGGCGTGGCCGAGGAAGGACTCCTCGCGGGTCGCCGTCAGCTTCACCGGGCAGCCGGTGGTCAGGGCGAGCAGGCCGAGCGGCAGGTGGAAGCTGGCGTCCTCGCGGTCGGCGGTCGCGCCGGGGACGCCGGTCACGACGACCTTCACGATCTCCGGGTCGATGCCGTAGCAGGACGCGGCCATGTCGCGGTCGGTGTGCGGGTCGGTGGAGGCGATGTACAGCTCCACGCCCCCATCGGGACGCGGTACCGCGAGCCCCGCCTCCGCACCGATCGGCGCCGGGTCCTGGCGCCCGATGCGGTACAGACCCTCGACGACGAGTTCGCCCGCCGCCTCCGGGTCGCCGTGCCGCAGCGGGATGTGCCGGATCAAGTTGCCGTCGGGATGCAGGGGTTCGGCCGCGAAGGCCTTCTCCGGGTCGGTGACCGGCTCCATGACCTCGTACTCGACGAAGATGGCCGCGGCGGCCATCCGCGCCGTGTCGGGATGGTCGGCGGCCACGGCGGCGATGGGCTCGCCGTGGTGGCGTACGACGTCGGAGGCGAAGACCGGGCGGTCCGCGGTCTTGCGGCCGTGCAGTGCCTCGCCCGGCACGTCCTCGTGCGTGACGACGGACCGCACGCCCGGCATCTCGCGCGCCTGGGACGTGTCGATCGAGAGGATGCGCGCGTGCGCGTGCGGCGAGCGCAGGACGGCCGCCCAGAGCAGCCCCTCCGCCCACAGGTCGGACGCGTAGGGGAACGTGCCCTCCGTCTTCGCGCGGGCCTCGGCGGACGGCAGCGACGTGCCGATGCCGTGCGGCAGCGGCTCCGGGCCCGGCTGCGACTCCACTGCGGTCGCGGTGTTCGTGCTCCCCGCGGCTTCGTTGCTCACGCCTGGCCTCCGTCCTGGCCGTACGGTCCTTCGTACGTTCCGTCCTGCGCCGTCGGGTTGACTCCTCCGGCGCCGGGCCCCGCCTGGTGCGGAATGCGCGGCTCGCCCGGCTGGTCGCCCTGGGCCGACGGCTCGGCTGCGGCCGCGGACGCCTCGCGCTCGGCGACCACTTCCTGCACGGCGTCGAGCACGCCGCGGTAGCCGGAGCAGCGGCAGAGGTTGCCGCACAGGGCGCGGCGGGTCTCCAGGTCGGACGGGGCGGGGTTGCCTTCGAGCAGGTCGTGCAGGGTCATCGCCATGCCCGGTACGCAGAAGCCGCACTGGACGGCACCGCAGGCGGCGAGCGCCCGCTGCACGTCGGAGGGTCTGCCGTCGACGGCGAGGCCCTCGACGGTGCGCACCTCGCTTCCGGCGGCGGTGGCCGCGGGCACCAGGCAGGAGGCGACGAGACGGCCGTCGACCTGGACGTTGCAGGCACCGCACTCGCCCTGCGAGCAGCCGTCCTTGGCGCCCGCGAGGCCGAGGCGCTCGCGCAGGACGTAGAGGAGGGACTCGCCGATCCAGGCATCGGTGACGGGGCGGTCGGCGCCGTTGACGCGCAGGACGTAGGAGCAGAGGGGGTGTTCGTCGGGGAGGGCGGTGGCGGTGGCCGCCTCCTCCTCGGGGTCGGTCTCGCCGTCGGCGTCGGCTTCGGCGTCGGCGTCGGCGTCGGCTTCTGCGTCCGCTTCGACCTCGGCTTCGGGGTCCGCGGTGACGGCGTCGGCCTCGACCTCGACCTCGGCTTCCGGCTCCGGCTCAGCAGGGACCTCGGGCGCCTCCGGGGCCATGGGCTCCTCGGGCACCACATGCATCTCCGGAGCGACCGGCGGCTCGGGGACGAACGCCTCCGGGGGCGTGACGGGCTCGTGGTGCTGCGGCTCGACGTGCGGCTGTGGCTGCGGCTCGAAGGGGGCGTACGGGTCGGCGTGCGGCTGCTGCGCCGGCTCCGCCCACGGCGCACCCGCGCCCGCACCACCGGTCGCCCAGGGCGCCGCGGCGCCGCCCGGCAGCGTCGCGGGCGGCGTACCGCCCCACTGCGCGGCGAGCGAGGACGTGGTGAACTCGCCCGATTCATCCGGAAGATCACCATTGGCGACGGGGATCGACCACTCCCCCGTGACATCGGCGGGGGCCGGGGCGGCGGGCGCGTGGCCCTCCGCCTCGTGGAAGCTCCACTGCCCGGTGGCCCGGGGGTCGTACGCGTGCTCCTGGCCCCCGTGGCCTCCCTGGGCCTCCGGGGTCTCGTGGACCGACGGATCGGGCACGCCGCCCGCGGCGGGCCACTGCACGTTCTGGACGCCGGTGCCCATGCCGGTCACCTCGGGCGGCATCGCCCAGACGCCCGTGGCCGCCGGGTCCGTGGCGTCGGCCGTCGTCGGGGTGACCGTTATCTGCGGCGGCACGTAACCGTGGCCGGGCGCGGCGAGCGGCGAGTGGTCGAAGGAGTCGAGTGCGCCTTCCGGCAGCTGCACGAAGGCCGTGGCATCCGAGTCGTACTCGCCCTGCGGATGCGGCTGCCAGCCGCCGTTGTTGTTGTTCTGGTCGTCGCTCACGACAGCGCCCTCCCCAGTGCTCGTCGGGCCAGCGCGGCGACGGTGCGCCGCAGGTGCAGTACGGCGGGCGACAGCGGCTGCGGGGAGCCGTCCTGCGCCGGAGGCTGGTCGGGGATGCACGCGGCGGCGACGTACTCGCCGAAGGCGGTGAGCGCCTCGGGCACGATCGTCCGCCCGCCGTCCCAGTCGATCAGCGAGGCGACCCACTGCTCGGCCTCCAGGGGCCGCAGCGGCATCGGCGCGACGGCACCGACCGCGCAGCGCACACCGCGCCGCGCCGGGTCGAGGACGAGCGCGACGGAGGCGAGTGCGCGGCCGGGGCCCGTGCGCCCTGTCGCCTTCAGGAAGACCTGCGGGGCGTGCAGGAGCGGCAGCCGTACGAAGCCGATGAGCTCGCCGGGGCGGAGCATGTCCATCCCCGCGAGCAGGTGCGAGACGGGGACCTCGCGGCGTGCGCCGCCGGGGCCCGCGATGATGAGGACGGCTTCGAGCGCGGCAAGGACGGGCAGGGTGTCACCGGTCGGCCCCGCCGTGGCGATGTTGCCGCCGAGTGTGCCCGCGTTGCGGATCTGCGGGGGTCCCGCGGCGCGCGCGGCCGCGGCGAGCGCGGGGATCAGGGCGGCGAAGTCGGGCCGCCCGACGCGCGCGTGGGTGAGACCGGCGCCGAGCAGCGCGTGACCGTCCTGGTACTGCCAGCCGCGGATCTCGCTGATGCGGCCGAGGCCGACGAGCGCGGCGGGGCGCAGGAGGCCCGCGTTGACCGAGGTCATGAGGTCGGTGCCGCCGGCTACGGGCACGGCGGCGGGCATCGCGGCGAGTGCCTCCACGGCCTCGTCCAACGTCCCAGGCAGCTTCGCCGTCTGCGCGGTCTGCGCCGCCTGCGGTGCGTGCGTGGTCAAAACCGGCTGCCCCTTCCCGATGCCCGGCGGCTTTCTCGCCGTTCTCACCGTTACGCCTGTTCCGCCGTACGGTACGTGCTCACAGCCCGGACGTGGCAACTCTGGCACATCTTCCCCGGCCCCCGGCGCGGGGGTCCGCTAGGAGCCATTCGTCCCCAGAGCTGGGGGATGTGCCGTTTTCACACGCCCTCGGCGGTCAGCGGGAATTGCCACTCTTCGGTGACCCTTGTACGACTTTCGTCCGGCTGCCCACGCTCCCGGCACGGGCAGCCCGACACACGGACGACCGGGTGCGCCTCACACGTTCGGGGGCGCCCCGTCGATCGGGCGTCCGAGCACACCCGGCCGCTTCTGCCACGGCAACGGGCCGCCGGGCGGGCGGTAGTCGACGCCGAGTGCGTCAAGTCGCGCGTAGTGCGGGGTCATTCGCCGCTCGAAGTCCGCGAAGTCGCGCTCGGCGGGTGCCGGGAGCGTGCTCCAGGCGACCTCGGCGAAGGCCGCGAGGCGCGGGAACACCTGGTAGTCCACACGTGCGTGGTACTCCATCACCTCGGTCCAGACGTTGGCCTGGGTGCCGAGCACGTGCCGCGCCTCGTCCTCGGTCAGCTGCGGGGGCACCGGCTCGAAGCGGTAGACGTCCTCAAGGGTGCGGACGAAGCCGATGGGCGCGGGCTCGTCGGGGCCGCCGTCCTGGCGGTGGTCCAAGTACACCTGCTGCTCGGGACACATGACGACGTCGTGACCTGCCTTGGCCGCCGCGATGCCACCCCCGTACCCGCGCCAGGAGGACACGGTGGCCCCCTCGGCGAGACCGCCCTCCAGGATCTCGTCCCAGCCGATGAGCCGGCGCCCGCGCGCGGTCAGCCAGGTGTCGAAGTGCCGGATGAACCAGCTCTGCAGCCCGTCCTCGTCACCGACCCCCAGCTCCTTGATGCGGGCCTGCGCGGTGGGCGACGCCTTCCACTGGTCCTTGGGACATTCGTCTCCCCCGACGTGGATGAAGGTGGAGGGAAAGAGCTCGAGCACCTCCTCGAACACCCCCTCGTAGAAGCGCAGGGTGTTCTCGGTCGGGGCGAGGACATTGGGGTTGACGCCCCAGGTGTCCCAGACGCCCAGCGACGAGGTGTCGACGACATCGGTGTTCCCGAGCTCCGGATAGGCGTGGATGGCGGCCTGCGAGTGCCCGGGGATGTCGATCTCGGGTACGACGGCGATGTGCCGCTCATGGGCGTACGCGACGATCTCGCGGATGTCGTCCTGCGTGTAGAAGCCGCCGTGCGGGGTGTCGTTCCACAGCTCGGACGCGCGGTGGCCCCACTTCGAGCGCGGCCGCCACGAACCGGCCTCCGTCAGCTTCGGGTGGCGCTTGATCTCGATGCGCCAGCCCTGGTCGTCGCTGAGGTGGAAGTGGAAGACGTTCAGCTTGTGGGCGGCGAGGAGGTCGAGATAGCGCAGGACGCCGTCCTTGGGCATGAAGTGCCGGGCCACGTCGAGCATCATGCCGCGCCACCGGAAGCGGGGGCTGTCCTCGATCAGGCACCCCGGGACGGCGATCGGGACACCCGGCCGCAGGGGGGCGCGGCGGAAGGCCTCGGGCCCGATGAGCTGGCGCAGGGTCTGCGCACCCCAGAAGACGCCGGGGGCGGCGCCGCCGACGATGCCGACGCCGCGCTCCCCCACGGTGAGGCGGTACGCCTCGGGCGCGAGGGAGTCGTCGATCTCCAGCGAGACGGCGCCGGCGTCGGTGCCCCCGCCGGGCGCCAGGGGCAGGCCGAGCGCCGCGCCGAGGGTGGAGCGCAGCCAGCGTTCGGTGGACTCGGTGCCGGGGGCCGCGCGCAGCACGGTCGACGGGTCGAGGAGAAAGCCTTCGGTGTGCGGTCCTTCGGCGCGGGCGGGCGCGGGGATGAGCTGCTCAAAGGTCATGCGGCGAATCTGCCACGCGATTGCACAACGCAAAAGGGGCGTTGCGGTACACGCAACGCCCCTTCGCGAAGAGGGTCGTCGACCGCGCCGGAAGGCGTGGCAGGTCGGCGCGAGAGGCCGACGCGGAAGGCTACTTCTTGCCGCCGCCCTTGCCGTCCTTGCCGCCCTTGTCCTTGTCGCCACCGGCGCTCATGGACTCGTAGATCTCCTTGCACATGGGACAGACGGGGTACTTCTTCGGGTCGCGACCCGGCACCCACACCTTGCCGCAGAGCGCGACGACGGGCGTACCGTCGAGCGCGCTCGCCATGATCTTGTCCTTCTGGACATAGTGCGCATAGCGCTCGTGGTCGCCGTCACCGTGCGACACCTGTGGCGTCGGCTCTACGAGGGTCCCCGTACCTGCCCCGCGCTCGGGCTCGGGCTCAAGAGTGCTCATGGCATCCAAGGGTACCTACGCCCGACGGTTACGGGCATCGCCCGGGACCCGGCGCCCCCGCGGAACGCCCACCCGGATCAGCCCGCCCCGGTCACTCCACCCACCGCAGGGAGTACGCGATCGCCTCGCACAGATCCCCCATGGGCCCCTCCGTGCCGCTCAGCGGCACGGAGAACGCGAGCAGCAGATAGCCCACACCGCCCGGCATCCGCACGTGGAAGTCCAGCGTCGTGTCCGTCGTCGCACGGACCGCATCGCCCGCGGGCAGCTCCACCGCCTCGACCCGCGAGGCGTCCCCCCTGCGCCGCGCGAGGGTCCGGGCCAACTCCCCCACTTCCGGGGCGAGCCCGGGAGGCGTGGGCAGCAGCGAGACCATGAGCGAGGCGGGGTAGGCCGTGCCCTCGGGCGTCTCGGTCTTGAGGTAGAACTCCAACGCGCCGTCCGCCGCGCCGCGTTCGGCGATGTTGCGCAGGGTCGTCCACAGGGACCGCCGCACCTCTTCGGGCGCGCTCCCGCTCCCGGACTCGCGGTCCACGAAGGTCTTCAGCTGGCCGCGCCACCGCTCCTGCGTCAGGTCGACGCGGAACCAGTCGCGCGGCACGAGGATCCGGTAGTCCGACGGCGGCGCCACGGTGTCGCTCACGCGTCCGTGTCCCGGTCCGGGATGATCAGCGGCTCGCCGTCCGCCTCGAACAGGCGGATGCTGCTCACTATGTTCCCGAACATCGTCGAGAACTCGTCCCAGCCGACCTGCGTGGGCGTCCCCAGCTCCATCACCAGGGTCGTCCCGTTCGGCAGCGGGACATAGACGCGGATGAACGACGTCGGGATCCTGATGCCGTCCGGGGACTCGGTCAGCTCACCGGTGACCTTGTCGACGCGCGTACCCACGCAGGACACCGCGGGGCCGCACGGCAGCAGGATCTCCCTGACCTCGCCCGCGTCGTCACGGCGCAGGCTGGACGCGATCGCCGCGAGGGGGTCCGCGTCCTCGTCCTCGGGGCTGTCGACCAGGGCCGCGTAGACCGTGGCGCTGCACGGGTCGTCGCCGACGGCGCCCACGGCGATGGCCGCGTACTCGGCCCCGGCCTCCAGCAGGTCGTCGATGCCGAGCGCGCAGATGACCGCGAGCTTGAGCATGTCCTCGTCCTCGGCGCCGGGCAGCGCCTTCGCCGCGAGCTCCTCCAGGAGCCGGGCCCCTTCGTCCTCGTCCTCCTCGTGGAGGGGGAGGTCGTGGAAGATCTCCGGCATCACCCAGCGGACGTGGATGCCGTCGGAGTCGATGCGGGCACCGGCCTCGGCATCGGGACCGGAGTTCTGCGCAGGGATCGTCGCCTCGAACCGCAACGGCTCGTAGGGAGGGGCCGCCGGGGACGTCGTGGCTGCTGGGGATTGCGTGGTCACTTGGCGCCGTTGCTTTCCGGGAGCGGTGGTATGGGGAGTTCGGGGGCCTCGGGGAAGAACTTCCGGGAGGTGGCGTACATGCCGTAGTAGGGGTAGAGGCCGGGGATGTCGGCGCCGCCCCTGCGGGCGATGCCGACGATCTTCCGGTAGAGGCGGACCCTGCAGCGCATGTTCCGCAGGGCCGGATCGGCCGCATCGGGGCCGCGCAGGCGGTAGGCCACGCCGATCGAAGCCAGCAGGAGCAGTGCGTCCACGCAGAAGAAGGCGATCTGGAAGGGCCTGGGCCTCAGGGACGCGACGAGATCCCAGAACGGCCACGCGCCGACCCCGAAGACGAGCAGCGGCACGGCGAGGAAACAGCCGACAAGGCTCCCCTTCTCCGTGTCCCGCCGCCGCTGGAACATCAGCCGGTGCACGGCCCGGTCGTCGAGGAAGTCGAACCGCACGGCACGCCCGTACGCCTCGGCCGCCTCCCGTGCCGCGGGCACGGCGGAGATGACCGACGACGGAACCAGCTCGTGCTCGGTCCCGCTGTCGTCGACGAACGTGCCGCGCCCCAGGGCGTGGTAGTCGATCATCCGCCCCGCTCCTTACCCGGCCGGGGCCAGCGAGGAGTGGAACGACGACGAGGAGGGGCTCGGGCTGGGACCCGGCCTCGGGGAAGGCGTGGGCGTGGGCGTGCCCGGTGTCGACGGCGTGGTCGGCGGGGCGCTCGGCCTCGGTCCGGGACCCGGGTGCGGGGTGATGGGGTGGGTCTTGCCGTCGTCCGGGCCCATGGCCTCCTTCATCCGGAGGATGGACTTCACGTACAGGTTCCCCAGGGCGGCACCCTTGATGTAGCGGGTGACGACCTCCGGGTTCCAGCCCCCGGCCGGCAGCTTGGGCGTGGTGATGCCGCGCTTGGCGAGCATCTTGGAGGCGAAGCCGACGCCCTTGTTGATGTTCTTCACGGCGAAGCCGTTGGTGAACGCGCCCCAGACACCCTTGCCCGCGCCGGCGAGGCGGGCGCCCTTGGCGGCCGCGGTGAGCCCCTTCAGGGCGCCGAGCCCGGGGATGATGCCGAGGACGTCGATGCCGATCGCCAGCAGGTCGAGTTTCCCGCCGCGCGCGAAGACGTCGTACAACCGGCCGGACAGGGCCGTGGCACTCATCGCGGCCCCGACACCGACCAGGACGATCGCCAGGGTGCCGCCCGACAGGACGATCGCCGCGACGAGCGCCGCCACCGCGAGGACCGTGGCCGCGGCCGTGAACCAATCGGCGTGATCCGCGATCCAGTTCATGAACCCGCCGGGGTCGCGCACCCCGTCGTGGTGGATCACGTTCTTGATCTTCTTGGCCGCCGCGCTCGCGGCGTCGTCACGGATCTCGACCGCTTCCATGATCTTGCCGCGGTGCTGAGCCATGATCGTCGTGGCGTCGTCGCGCTTCTTCTGCTGCTTCGTCCGGTCGACCGAGTCCTCCTTGGAGGAGGGCACCGTCCCCTCGGTCTTGTCCAGCTCCTTGAGCGCGGCCTTCTGCTCGACCTCCGCCTTGCGGAACTCCTCAAGGGCCTTGTCCGCCATGCGCTGCGCGCGGTGCAGCTCGCTGGCGTACTCCTTGGACTCGCCTTCCCTGACCTTGGTGCCCAGGGCGTCGGCGGCCTCGTCATAGCGGTCGAACGCCTTCTTCAGGCGCCCCGCCGTGTCGCCCGCGACCTCGTGGAAGGCGCGCCCGGCGTCGCTGTCCCAGCTCTCGACCGACGCCAGCGCCTTGATGTTCCGCGCCTGCTTGTCGATCTCCTCGGCCATGCCGCGCAGCTTCTTGCCCAGGCGCGCGACCTCGTACGGGTCGCCCGGCACGGGATCGGAGTCGTAGAGAGGAGTCCAGTCGCTCGGCCGCCCGCTCACTTCGCACCCTTCTTGTCGCTCTTCTTCGCGTCCCGGAGCGCGTTGGCGAGCTCGTGGTCGATGTCCTCGTACGCCTTGGCCGCATCGGCGGTGATCTTGGCGAGGTTCTCGATGTCCTTGTTCAGCTTCTTGCGCGTCTTCTTCCAGGTGCTGGAGAAGTCGTCGAAGATCTCGCGCAGCTTGTCGCTGCCCAAGTCCTTCTCGTAGCCGTCGGAGGGGTCGCCGTTCTCCTTGAACTCACGGTGGATGCGGTAGAGCGACTCCGAGCAATCCTTGATGAGGTCGAGGTCGTATCTGGTTCTGTCCGACACGACTCAGACCCCCCGCGCGAACGAAGCCGCCACGAGGGCAGGCAACTTGGGCGGATTGCGGCGCTTCACGGTCAACCCCCGTATGCAAGACGTCAAGTACGCGTCAGGACGCTATCCGTGTGACTCGTGGTTGCGCTACTGGGAACCGTCTTGGGGCGCTGACCTGTCAGTTAAGGGATGGATCATCCGGATACGTCGCCACCATCGCCAGCTCGCTCCGCTGCCTCCGCAGCACCGCGCGCCACAGTCGCTCCGGATCCGGGGACGACACGTCGCCCGGCTCGGACTCCACCACGTACCAGGCGCCCTCGACGAGTTCGTCCTCCAGCTGGCCCGGACCCCAGCCCGCGTACCCGGCGAAGATCCGCAGGGAGCCGAGCGCGGGGGCCAGGAGTTCGGGGGGTGTGTCCAGGTCGACCAGGCCGATCGCGCCGTGCACGCGGCGCCAGCCGATCGGTTCTCCTCTGGACGGGCGCGGCCGGGATGCGGGGGACGCGCCCTCCTCGCCGGGGATCACCGCCACGCCGAGCGCCGAGTCGAGCGAGACGGGGCCGCCCTGGAAGACGACTCCCGGCGCCCCGGCCAGATCACCCCAGCCCTCCAGGATGTCCGCGACGTCCACCGGCGTGGGCCGGTTGAGGACCACGCCGAGCGAGCCCTCCTCGTCGTGGTCGAGGAGCAGCACCACCGCGCGGTCGAAGTTCGGGTCCGCCAGGGCAGGCGTGGCCACGAGCAGCCGCCCTGTGAGCGAGGACACCTCGGTCATGAACGACATGATCCCGCATCTTTGCCCCGCGGGGGGAGGCAATGCCCGTACAGGAGTGAATGCAGCTCAGGGGCGCACAGGCGCGTCTGGAGCGCACACTTTCGCCGGTGACCCGGAGTGTCCGGTTCCGAACGGTTCGTGTTGTCGCGAACTCCTGACGCGGTTTGCGCGTCCTCAGCCTTACGGAAGGGGGGTACGCGCCCATTACGCTTGCCCTTTGGTCCACCCGTCCATCCAATCGGAACGCGAGATTCATGACCGTCACCGACGATGTACTGCTTGTCCACGGCGGAACCCCGCTGGAGGGCGAGATCCGTGTCCGCGGCGCGAAGAACCTCGTGCCCAAGGCCATGGTCGCCGCGCTGCTCGGCAGCGCTCCGAGCAGGCTGCGCAATGTCCCCGACATCCGCGACGTCCGCGTCGTACGCGGACTCCTGCAGCTGCATGGCGTCACGGTCCGCCCCGGTGAGGAGCCGGGCGAGCTGGTCATGGACCCCTCGCACGTGGAGAGCGCCAACGTCGCGGACATCGACGCGCACGCGGGCTCCTCGCGGATCCCGATCCTGTTCTGCGGGCCGCTCCTGCACCGCCTCGGCCACGCCTTCATCCCCGGCCTCGGCGGCTGCGACATCGGCGGCCGGCCGATCGACTTCCACTTCGAGGTGCTCCGCCAGTTCGGCGCCACCATCGAGAAGCGCGAGGGCGGCCAGTATCTGGAGGCCCCGCAGCGGCTGCGCGGCACGAAGATCCAGCTGCCGTACCCGTCCGTGGGCGCCACCGAGCAGGTCCTGCTGACCGCCGTACTGGCGGAAGGCGTCACCGAGCTCTCGAACGCCGCCGTCGAACCTGAGATCGAAGACCTCATCTGCGTCCTGCAGAAGATGGGCGCGATCATCGCGATGGACACCGACCGGACCATAAGGGTCACCGGTGTCGACAGCCTGGGCGGCTACGACCACTCCGCCCTCTCGGACCGCCTGGAGGCCGCCTCCTGGGCTTCCGCGGCCCTGGCGACCGAAGGCAACATCTACGTCCGCGGCGCCCAGCAGCGCTCGATGATGACGTTCCTGAACACCTACCGGAAGGTGGGCGGTGCCTTCGAGATCGACGACGAGGGCATCCGCTTCTGGCACCCGGGCGGCTCGCTCAACGCGATCGCCCTGGAGACGGACGTGCACCCCGGCTTCCAGACGGACTGGCAGCAGCCCCTGGTCGTCGCCCTGACGCAGGCCGCGGGCCTCTCCATCGTCCACGAGACGGTCTACGAGTCCCGGCTCGGATTCACCTCCGCGCTCAACCAGATGGGCGCACACATCCAGCTCTACCGCGAGTGCCTGGGTGGCTCGCACTGCCGATTCGGGCAGCGCAACTTCCTCCACTCGGCGGTCGTCAGCGGCCCCACGAAGCTCCAGGGCGCCGATCTGGTCATTCCCGACCTGCGCGGCGGCTTCTCGTACCTGATCGCGGCCCTGGCGGCGCAGGGGACGTCCCGCGTCCACGGCATCGACCTGATCAACCGCGGCTACGAGAACTTCATGGACAAGCTCGTGGAGCTCGGCGCGAAGGTGGAGCTGCCGGGCAGGGCCACGCTCGGCTGACGCGGCCTCGCACGCACGCAGAAGGGGCGGTCACCCGGTGGGTGACCGCCCCTTCTATGTACTGCCTGAGGCTACTTGCCCTTGGCGGCTTCCTTGAGCTTGGAGCCCGCCGAAACCTTGACGCTGTAGCCGGCCGGGATGTTGATCGGCTCGCCGGTCTGCGGGTTCCGGGCGGTGCGAGCGGCACGGTGGGTGCGCTCGAAGGTCAGGAAGCCGGGGATGGTGACCTTCTCGTCGCCCTTGGCAACGATCTCGCCGACGGTCTCGGCGAACGCGGCCAGCACGGCGTCGGCGTCCTTGCGGGTCACCTCGGCGCGGTCGGCCAGCGCGGCCACCAGCTCACTGCGGTTCATGTTTGTACTCCCGTGTTCTTCTTGCCGTTGAGGCGTGCCACGCGGCGGAGCCGCATGATGGGCACAGCGAAGCCGATGCTGCCAGGGTCCTCGGTCAGGCCCCGGACCCGGGTCCGTCATCCGGACCCTCGCGCCCAGAAAGGCATCCTGCCCCCACCTGCGGCGGGAAAGCCAATCCGGGGCCCCTGGGGGTCACACGAAAAGCTTCACCGCCCCTGGAAGGTGG
Source organism: Streptomyces sp. NPDC044044 (assembly GCF_056434405.1). Lineage (NCBI taxonomy): Bacteria > Bacillati > Actinomycetota > Actinomycetes > Kitasatosporales > Streptomycetaceae > Streptomyces > Streptomyces sp. NPDC044044. The sequence continues at coordinate 759,295 of NZ_JBWKFG010000004.1, forward strand.
CAGTCGGGGGCGCGCTTCCACGCCACCCTAGAGGGCCTTGAGGACCCCTGCGTTCCGCGACGCGCCGTACTACTGGGCCGTGGCGCCTGTCACAGCCACCCCAGCCGCCTTCGCCGCGTTGCGCACCGCATCGGCGACCGCGCCCGCGACCTTGTCGTTGAAGACGCTGGGGATGATGTAGTTCGGGTTGAGCTCGTCCTCGGCGACGACGTCCGCGAGGGCGCCTGCCGCCGCCAGCATCATCTCCGTGTTGACGGTGCGCGACTGGGCGTCGAGCAGACCGCGGAAGACACCGGGGAAGACCAGGACGTTGTTGATCTGGTTCGGGAAGTCCGAGCGGCCCGTGGCCACGACCGCCGCCGTCTGGCGGGCGACCGTGGGCTCGACCTCGGGGTCCGGGTTCGCGAGCGCGAACACGATGGCGCCTTCCGCCATGGCCGCGACGTCGTCGCCGTTCAGGACGTTCGGGGCCGAGACGCCGATGAAGACGTCGGCGCCGACGACCGCTTCCTTGAGGGTGCCGCGGGCGCCCTCGGGGTTGGTGTTGTCGGCGATCCAGCGCAGCGGCGAGTCCGGCGCGGCGTCCACGAGGTCCTCGCGGTCCGCGTGCACGACACCGTGGATGTCGGCCACGACGGCGTGCTTGACGCCCGCCGCGATGAGCAGCTTGAGGATGGCCGTACCGGCCGCGCCCGCACCGGACATGACGACGCGTACGTCGCCGACACCCTTGCCCACCACGCGAAGTGCGTTGGTCAGCGCGGCGAGTACGACGATCGCGGTGCCGTGCTGGTCGTCGTGGAAGACGGGGATGTCCAGGGCCTCGCGCAGGCGGGCCTCGATCTCGAAGCAGCGCGGCGCCGAGATGTCCTCGAGGTTGATGCCCGCGAAGCCGGGGGCGATCGCCTTCACGATCTCGACGATCGCGTCCGTGTCCTGGGTGTCCAGGCACAGCGGCCAGGCGTCGATCCCCGCGAAGCGCTTGAAGAGGGCCGCCTTGCCCTCCATGACGGGAAGGGCGGCCTTCGGGCCGATGTTCCCGAGGCCGAGAACGGCCGAACCGTCCGTTACGACCGCAACGGAGTTGCGCTTGATGGTGAGGCGGCGCGCGTCCTCGGGGTTCTCGGCGATCGCCATGCACACGCGGGCCACGCCCGGGGTGTAGATCATGGAGAGGTCGTCACGGTTCCTGATGGGGTGCTTCGACTGCATCTCGATCTTGCCGCCGAGGTGCATCAGGAACGTACGGTCGGAGACCTTGCCGACGGTGACGCCCTCGATGGTGCGCAGCTGCGCGACGATCTCGTCGCCGTGCGTCGTGGAGGTCGCCGCGATCGTGACGTCGATCCGGAGCGCCTCATGGCCGGAGGCCGTGACGTCGAGGCCGGTCACCGAGCCTCCGTGGGACTCGACGGCCGTGGTGATCTGGGAGACCGCGGTGCCGCTCGCGGGCACCTCCAACCGGACCGTGTTCGAGTAGGAGACGCTGGGCGCCGTTGCCATGGCCGACTTCCTCTGCTTTCACCGTGTTGCTCTTGCCGTCCGATCGTCGCACCTACCACTGAGTACGTGGTAGCCGCCTCGGATTGCGAACTTTTCGTTCACCGGCTTTTCGGAAACTAGTTTCCACCATACGAGAAGTTGGGGGACGCCGGTAGGGGGAAGCGGAAACCGGTGGTTGAAACCGAAAGAGGCCCTCGTCACGTGGTGACGAGGGCCTCTCCCTACGTTGATGACACCGACCCGCCATGCTCGCCTCGCGGCAAGTGGTCGCTCGTAGCGACGAAGGTTGGGCCCGGGGGCTTGGATCGGGCCGGTGCCACATCAACGGTAACAAACGATCCCCGTAAGGCAATTCCCGTCCCGACAAGTCTCTGAAGTCATTCTCGGAGCAGGTCCGGCACCCCGTCCCCGTCCGGGTCGTCGCGCTCGCCGGACAGGACCGTCAGCTGCTGCGTGGCACGCGTCAGCGCCACGTACAGGACCCGCAGGCCCGCGGGGGACTCGTCCGCGATCTCCGCGGGCGAGACGACGACCGTCGCGTCGTACTCCAGGCCCTTGGCCTCCAGGCTGCCGAGCGCGACGACCCGGCCGCCGAGCCCGTCGAGCCATTTGGCCGCCTGCTCACGGCGGTTCATCGCCACGACGACACCGACGGTGCCGTCCACCTGCTCCAGGAGCCGCGCCGCCTCCTCGCGCACCGACGCACCCAGGTCCTTGTCGCGTACGACGGCGAAGCGGGGCTTCACTCCCGTGGACCGGACGGCCGACGGCGACTCGGAGCCGGGCATCGCGAGCGCGAGCACCTTGGCGGCGAGGTCGGCGATCTCGGCGGGGTTGCGGTAGTTGACGGTGAGGGTGAAGCGGCGGCGCGGGCGGCTGCCCAGGGCCTCGTCACGGGCGGCCGCCGCCTCGTCCGGGTCGGACCAGGAGGACTGCGCGGGGTCGCCGACGATCGTCCACGTCGCGTGCCGGCCCCTGCGGCCGACCATGCGCCACTGCATGGGGGTCAGGTCCTGCGCCTCGTCGACGATCACGTGGGCGTACTCGGTGCGCTCCGCCGCGAGCCGCTCGGCGCGCTCGCGCTGCGACTCCTCGCGCTGCGGCATCAGTTCGTCGAGGCCCGTGAGCAGGTCGAGGGGGTCGAGATCCTTCTTCTTGCGGGGCTTGGGCGGCGTACCGAGAATCGACTGGAGCTCGTCGATGAGCGCCACGTCGTGCACCGACAGGGCGTCGCGCTTGAGCGAGCGGGCGACCTTGCGGACCTCGCCCGGGTTCAGGACGCGGCGCGCCCAGCGCCCCAGGCGCCGCTCGTCGCCCATCGCGGAGAGCACCGAGCGCGGGGTGAGTTCGGGCCACCAGGCGTCGAGGAAGCGGATGAAGTCGTCCTCGGAGGTGATGTCCTCGTCGAACGACGAGCGCAGCTCGGCGGCGAGCTCCGGGTCGCTGTGCCGCCCGGCGGAGCCGGACTGCGACCACAGGGCGTCCAGGAGGAGCTTGCGGGCGCGCGGGCGCAGGAGGTTGACGGGGGCCGTGCCGCTGAGCGCGTTGCGCCGGATGCGGCCCAGGGCGTCGGCCTCAAGCTCCAGGCGGCGGCCGAAGGCGACCACACGCAGCCGTGTGGGGGTCTCGGCGGGGGTCCGGGGCCCCTCGTCGTCGTCCTCGTCGCCGAAGTCCCCGAAGGACAGCTGGCCGTCCTGTGCGGGAGCCTTCGCCACCGTCCCCGGCCCGCTCTCCAGGGCGCCACGTGCCGCCTTCCGCAGGACGTGCAGCATCCGGGACGAGCCCTTGACCCGGGCCACCGCGGGCGAGTCGTAGACCGTGGCCTCCACCGCGCCGGACGCGTCGTCGGCCAGCGCGCCCACCGCGCGGATCGCGACCTGGCCCTCCTCGCCGAGCGAGGGCAGCACGCCCTCCGTGTAGGCCACGAGCAGCGGGGTCGGCGAGACGATGAGGATGCCGCCCGCGTACCGGCGGCGGTCCTGGTAGAGCAGGTAGGCCGCGCGGTGCAGCGCCACGGCGGTCTTGCCGGTGCCGGGGCCGCCCTCGACGTACGTCACCGATGCGGCGGGCGCACGGATGACCATGTCCTGCTCGGCCTGGATCGACGCCACGATGTCCCGCATGGTGTGGCTGCGGGCCTGGCCGAGCGCCGCCATCAGGGCGCCGTCGCCGATGACGGGCAGGCTCTCGCCGTTCAGGGTCGCCGTGAGCTCCGGGCGCATCAGGTCGTCCTCGACGCCCAGGACCTTGCGGCCCTTGGAGCGGATGACCCGGCGGCGCACGACACGGCCGGGGTCGACCGGCGTCGAGCGGTAGAAGGGCGCCGCGGCCGGGGCCCGCCAGTCGATGACGAGCGGGGAGTAGTCCGCGTCCAGGACGCCGATGCGGCCGATGTGCAGGGTCTCGGCGATCTGGGCGGTGTTGTTCTCGCTCACCGCGTCCTCGGCGGGCTCGACCGACGTGTACGCGCCGTCCGGGCCCTTCTTGCCGTCCTTGCCGAGCAGCAGGTCGATCCTCCCGAAGAGGAAGTCCTCGAACTCGCTGTTGAGCCGGTTGAGATGCACCCCCGCGCGGAACACCTGCGCGTCCCGCTCGGCGAGCGCGCCGGGCGTGCCGACCTGGGAGCGCTTGGCCGCGTCGGTCATGAGGAACTCGGCCTCGTGGATCTTCTCCTCGAGACGCCGGTAGACCTGGTCGAGATGTTCTTGTTCGACGCTGATCTCACGGTCGCGTACGTCGGCCACCGAGGCCCCTTTCCGGACGTGCAGCTGCCCTATTGAGCAGCCGTCTACCGTACGCGAAAGGGGACCCCTCTGTGCACTTCTCCTACGCGTCGACCTCCACCAGGCGGTCGCCGTCGAAGGTGGTCACCTCGAAGTGGTCGATGTCGTTGCGGTCCATCGCGGCTCCCCCGTGGACATACAGGGGGCTGCGGGCCCATTTGTTCGGGCTGTCCTCGATGCCGTATCCCCACTTCGGGACGGACCAGGTGGTCACCGTCTCCTTCTCGCCGTCCTTGCCGACCGCGACCAGGGAGCACTTGAGCGGGCCCTTCACGTTCTTCAGCTCAAGGACCGTGTGCGTGCCCCAGGCCTTCTTCTCCGTGCCGACCGTGGCGCTGACCTTGGTCTTGGGGTCCGTGGCCTTGATCTTGTCGTCCATGTGGTTGAAGAAGGCGTCCTCGGCGGGGCTCGTGGGATGCGGCTCGCCCGCCACGTCCGTCGTACCGCCGCCGTCGCTCACCGCGAGGACCGTGAGCGGCCCGCCGACGATCAGCGCCGCCGCCGCGGCCACGAGATACATGCCGCGCCTGCGCTTCTGCGCGCGCTTCACGGAGACCTCGTCCACGAGCCGGTCCGCGAGCCGCGGGCTCGGCCGCGCGGCGAGCTGCTCACCGATCTCCGGTACGCCGCGCGGTACCCCGCGCGCGTCCGGGAAGTCCGCGAGCGCGGCCAGCATCGGCTCCATGCCGGAGAACTCCTCCAGCTGGTGCGCGCAGAACGCGCAGCCCGCCAGATGGGCCTCGAAGGCGGTCGCCTCCGCGTCGTCCAGGATGCCGAGGGCGTAGGCGCCGACGGTCTCGTGCACGTCGCCCGCTTCCGCATGGCCCCGCGCGTCATGTCCGTAGGACTCGTTCATGCCGTCACCCCCCGCTCCTCGAGCGCCAGCTTCATCGAGCGAAGCGCGTAGAAGACCCGCGAACGCACCGTCCCACTGGGTATACCCAGTGTCGCGGCCGCCTCATTGACCGTACGCCCCTTGAAATAGGTCTCGACAAGTACCTCCCGGTGCGCGGGAGTCAGGTCGTCGAGCGCGTCCGAAAGAGTCATCAGCCACAGCGCCTTATCGATCTCGTCCTCCGCGGGGATGACCTCCAGCGGCGACGGATCGACCTCCTGCGGCCGGGCCTGCCGGCTGCGGTGGCCGTCGATGACGATGCGCCGGGCGACCGTCACCAGCCAGGGGCGTACCGAACCGGTCGCACGATTGAGCTGACCGGCGTTCTTCCAGGCACGGATGAGCGTTTCCTGTACGACATCTTCGGCGCGCTGCCGGTCTCCCGCCACAAGCCGGAGCACATAGGCCAGAAGTGGACCCGCGTGCTCGCGATAGAGGGCGCGCATCAACTCCTCGTCCGGTCCGTTGCGTTGGGGGACCAGGCGATGTCGGTGCGGGCGTTCCTGCGGGCGCTCATCGGCCACGGCGGAATCCTTGCGCACGTCTGCCTCCGGTGTCCGCTCTTCGTCTTGGCTGGCTCACCGGGGATGTACGTACACGGGAGCGGCTGTGTTCAGCCGTGCCGGAAAGTTTTCGATCAGGCCCGCGCGAGTGCCGCCCTGCGCCGGTGTCTGGCCACCCGCTCGCGGTTGCCGCACACCTCGCTGGAGCACCAGCGGCGGCGGCGTCCACGTGAGGTGTCCAGGTACACGATGGGGCAGTTGTCGCCCTCGCACTGGCGCAGCAGGGCGCGGGCGACGGGATCGGTGAGCAGGTCGACGGCATCGCGTGCCACCACGGCGAGCAGGGCCGCGCAGCCCAGGTCGCCGTCCAGGGCGCGGACGAGGCTGCCGTCGGGGTGCCGTACGGCGCGCGGGGCCGGTGGCGCCGTCGCGGCGAGGGCGTTGACCCTGGCCAACGCGGCGTCGGCGGACCGCCCTTCGAGTTCGTCGAGCACCAACTGCCCGACATGCGCGCGCAGTTCACGGAAGGCGACGAGCCAGACCGGCCTCGCTCCCGGCAGGGCCGTGTGATCCGGGATCAGCCCGGCGCCCGCGAGCCAGGCGAGCAGCCGGTCCACGGAGTCGAGCCGTTCCACGGGATGGTTCGTCGCCACGAGGTCCAGACAGCTCCGCCCGGAGTCGAATCGCAGCTCGTACGTGGCCGGGTCCATGCCCAGTGCCATGCGCCTGTCACCGCCTTGTGGGGTTACCGGTGAGTGCTCCCCCTTACAGTGCCTCGCCTTGGGCGGGCGCGGAACCCCTGCCACCGCGCATGACGTGAGACGCGCGCTTATGGGGGTGCGCTTCGGAACCATGGTCCGGGGCCCGTTCGGGCGGTTGACTCGGACCCATGAGAGACAACCGAGGGACGAACCAGCGGGGACAGGGCAGCGCCGGGGCCGTTCTGGGAGCGGCCGTAGTGACCATGGGCCTGATCTCCGGGACCTTCTACATCTTCTCCTGCGGCGTCATGCCCGGCCTCGCACGCAGCGACGACCGCGTCTTCATCGAGGTCATGCAGAACATGAACGACGCGTTCAACAATCCGGTCTTCTTCGCGAGCTTCTTCGGGGCGCTGATCTTCACCGCGGTCTCGGCGTGGCAGCTGCGCGGGACGAGCTCCTACCGGTGGGTGCTCGCGGCGCTCGTCGTCTATCTTCTGGCCTTCGCGATCACGTCGGTCGTGAACGTGCCGCTGAACGACGAGCTCGCGGACGCGGGCGACCCGGCGAAGATCTCCGATCCGGCGGCCGTGCGCGAGAAGTTCGAGGACACGTGGCTGGCCTGGAACGTCGTGCGGACCCTGCTCTCCACCGCCGCGATCGGCCTGCTCGCGCGGGCCCTGGTGCTGCGGGGACGGGACGACAAGGCCCGCCGTCAGTCCGAGTACTTCGACCCGGCGGCCGGATCGAGCGCGAGCCGGTAGCCCCGCTTGACCACCGTCTGGACGAGCTTCGGAGCCCCAAGTGCCGTACGCAGCCGGGCCATCGCGGTCTCCACGGCGTGCTCGTCGCGCCCCGTACCGGGCAGCGCGCGCAGGAGTTCGGCGCGGGAGACCACCCACCCCGGGCGCCGCGCGAGCGCCCCCAGCAGCGACATCCCCGCGGGCGGCACGGGCCGCAGCTCGTCGTCGACCAGGACGGCGTGGCCGCGGATCTCGACGCGGTGCCCCGCGATGGGCAACGTACGGGCGCGGGAGGGCAGTTCCTGGCACAGGATCTGTACGAGGGGGCCGAGCCGGAAGCGTTCGGGCTGCACCGTGTCGACGCCGCGGGCCTGCAGCGGCAGCGCGGTGACCGGGCCCACGCAGGCGGTCAGGACGTCGTGCTGGAGGGCGGCGAAGAGCTCGATGGCCATGCCGCGCTCCTCGGCGCGGGCCAGGAAGGACGCGGCGGCGGGCGCGCTGGTGAAGGTCAGCGCGTCGACGGCGCGGGCGACGGTGGCGTCCAGGAGCCGGTCGACGGGCGCCAGGTCCTCGGGCGGCATCCACCGGTAGACGGGCACGCCGACGACCTCCGCTCCCGCGGCGCGCAGCGACTCGACGAAGCCGGGCAGCGGTTCGCCGTGCAGCTGGAGCGCGATGCGCTTGCCCTCGACCCCTTCGTCGAGCAGCCGGTCGAGCACCTCCGCCATGGACTCGGACGAGGGCGACCACTCCTCGGTGAGCCCGGCGGCCCGGATGGCGCCCTTGACCTTCGGCCCGCGGGCGAGCAGCTCGACTCCCCGCAGACACCGCAGCAGCGCGTCGCCGAACCCCCACCCGTCGGCGGCCTCGACCCACCCGCGGAACCCGATCGCGGTGGTGGCGATCACCACATCGGGCGCGTGGTCGATCAACTCCTTGGTAGCGGAGAGCAGTTCGCTGTCGTCGGCGAGCGGGACGATGCGCAGCGCGGGTGCGTGCAGGACGGTGGCGCCACGCCTCTGGAGCAGCGCACCGAGCTCGTCCGCGCGCCGGGCGGCGGTGACGCCGACGGTGAACCCGGCGAGGGGGGCCTTCTGGTCACCGTGCCGGTGACCGTTCTGCTGACCGTTCTGAGGGGTCGCGTGCATGGCAGCTGCTCTCGTCCCGCTAGTACTGCGCGATGGTGTGGTCCGGGGTTGAACGAGCCTGCCAACGGCCCATGACAACCCCGGATCATCACGATGTCGTACGTGTTACACCAGCGTACGACCGCCCCTTCCTCACACCTCCGCGTACGTGAGCTGGGGCTTCGCCTCCGCGTCCTGGTTCCGCCCGGAGTCCGGGACGGCCGCGGGGCGGCGAAGGTATACGACCCACGTGACGCAGAAGCACGCCGCGTAGAAGGCCAGGAAGGCGACGAAGGCACCGGTCCCCGACCCCACGGTCTGGAAGGACTGCCGGAAGGCGAGATTGATCCCGAGCCCGCCGAGCGCGCCGACGGCGCCGATGAGCCCCATGGACGCCCCGGACAGCCGCCGCCCGTAGGCCGCGGCGGCTTCCCCGCTGAGCCCCTTCTGGAGGGCCTTGGCCTGGAAGATCCCGGGGATCATCTTGTACGTGGACCCGTTGCCGAGCCCGGTGAGCACGAACAGCACGACGAAGGCGGCGACGAAGAGGGCGAGCGACTCCCGCATGGAGGCGACGACGACCACGGCGGTGGCCGCGCCCATCCCCACGAAGTTCCACAGCGTGATGCGGGCCCCGCCGAACCGGTCGGCGAGCCGCCCGCCGACGGGCCTGATCAGCGAGCCGAGCAGCGGCCCGATGAAGGTGACGGCTGCGGCCTGCAGCGGCGTACGGCCGAACTGGGTCTGCAGCACGAGCCCGAACGCGAAGCTGTACCCGATGAAGGACCCGAAGGTCCCCACATACAGGAAAGCCATGATCCAGGTATGGGCGTCCCGCACGGCCTCCTTCGCGGCGCCGGTGTCGTTCTTGACGGTGGCGAGGTTGTCCATGAAGAGGGCGGCGCAGAGGGCGGAGACGAAGATGAGGGGGATGTAGATCCCGAGCAGCACACGTGGCCCTCCCCCGGCCCCGATGACCGCGAGCCCGGCGAGCTGCACGACGGGTACGCCGATGTTGCCGCCACCGGCGTTGAGCCCGAGCGCCCACCCTTTCTTCCTCAAGGGGAAGAAGGAATTGATGTTGGTCATGCTGGAGGCGAAGTTGCCGCCGCCGACGCCGGTGAGGAGGGCGCACACCATGAAGGTGGTGTAGGAGGTCCCGGGCTCCATGACGACGAAGGCCGCGATGGTCGGGGCGAGGAGCACGCCGGCGGCGATGATCGTCCAGTTGCGCCCGCCGAAGCGGGCGACGGCGAAGGTGTACGGGACGCGGGCGACGGCGCCGACGAGGGTGGCCATCGACACGAGGAAGAACTTCCCGGCGGGATCGATCCCGTACTCGGGCCCCATGAAGAGCACCATCACGGACCACAGGGTCCAGATGGAGAACCCGATGTGCTCCGAGAGGATCGAGAACACCAGATTCCGCCGGGCGACCCGCTCGCCTCCCTCCTCCTCCCAGAACTTCACGTCTTCCGGGTCCCACCGTTGGATCCACATGACAGACCTCCGCATCTCCACAGCCGGCGACTGATGGCCCCGAACGTAGGGAGGGCGGGTTTCCGTCCTGTGGCACGCGGTGACCGGCGGGGAACTTTGCTCTCACCTGGGGGGCGGGGGGACGGTGAGGGCCCTTCGCGGGGAGGCGTCGGCGGGGGTTGTGCGCGGGGGTGTGCGCGGGATCTGGGCGGGCGCTGAACGGGTTCTGGGGGAGCTCTGCGCGAGGCTCTGCGCAGGTCAGGCCTTGTTCACCCACGGGAGTACGTCACTGCCGCCGCCCTTGTCCCACTTGAGGGTCACCTCGTCGTTGGCCTGGGTGAGGTCGGCCGAGATGTACTTCTCGTCGTCGCCGGTGCCGCACTTGAGGGCGACGCGGAATCCGTTGCTGCCCTGCTCCTGCCCGAGCCCCATGCAGAGCCCGTCGCCACCCGCGTCGATGTACGAGACCGAGTGCTTGCCCTTGCCCTGCCCCGAGGTGAGCTTGGCGCCGATGGTGAGGGTCTTGGCCTCGTCGTTCTGCCACTGACCTTGGTAGCCGGTGTCTCCGGCGGGCCGCTCGGCGTCGGAATCGGGATCGGCGTCGGTCGGGTCGTCGAGGGGATCCTCGGTGGCGGGATCCGGTGAGGGCGCGTCGGTGGGCGCTTCGGTGGGCACTTCGGACTCGGGGGCGGAGGGACTGGCCGAGACACTCTTGTCGGCCTTGTCGGCCTTCGGCTTCTGGTCGTCGCCGCTGTCGCCGCTGGTGGCGAGGAAGATGCCGCCGCCGATGAGCGCGGCGATGACGACGACCGAGCCGACGATGAGGGCGACCTTGTTCTTGCCGGGGGCGCCGCCGGGCGGAGGGGGCGGCGGGTAGCCGGCGTACTGGGGGTCGGGCTGGCCGAAGGGCTGCTGTCCGTAGGGCTGCTGTCCGTAGGGCTGCTGTCCGTAGGGCTGCTGGGATTGCTGCCCGTAGGGACCCGGGTGGGGCTGGCCGTACGGAGGTTGGGCAGGCGGCGTCCCCTGCGACGCATACGGGTTCGGGGTCGGGTTCTGCCCATCGGGCTGCTGCGGCGGGGGCGGCGGGGCGCCGTAAGGACCCGGGGGCGGCCCCGGTATGGGCGGCTGGGGCTGCTGCGGAGGCCCGAATCCGTCCTGGGGTCCGTGGGCCCCATCCTGCGGCGGCTGACCGGGAGGCTGAGTCATATGGGTTCGGATCCCCTCACTGTCCGGCTCCTCACAGAGCCCAGCGGAAACCCCCTGCCCCCGCCCACCCCCAACATCCACCACGCGGCATCGGGGGCACAAGGGCCACCATCGGCGGCCGGGACGCCTGGAGCGAGGCAGTTCGCACGCGTATCGTCGAACGTAGGTGGTCTGTCGAGTCCTCTCGGAGGGCGGTGCGCCCAGTGAGCGAGCATCGGATATTGGGGCCGGAAGACGGCGAGCTCCATCAGCCCGAGCAGGCGTGCGGGGACCGGTTCCTGATCGACAGCCGTGAGCAGGGTGGCCGCTTCGCCCTCGTCGAGCACCGTCTGCCGCCGAAGGTTCTCGCCGCACCGGTGCACAAGCACTCCCGCGAGGACGAGTTCAGCTTCATCCTCGAAGGCTCGGTCGGCGCGAGGTTCGGTGACGAGGAAGTCGTGGCCGGGCCCGGCGACCTCGTGTTCAAGCCGCGCGACGAGTGGCACACGTTCTGGAACGCGGGTGACACCCCGGCCCGGTTGCTGGAGATCATCTCTCCAGGCGGTCTGGAGGAGCTGTTCCGGTGGCTTGACCAGCAGAGCGAGGAGCTGAGCCCGGAGGCCATTCAACGGAAGGCGGGGCTCTACGGCTGCTCGACGGACATGGAAGCAACCATGGCGCTCGTGACGAAACACGGGCTGATCTTCTAGAGCTGCACCTCGAACCGCTGCAAGGCCACGGCGTGCCGTAGGGGTCACCGGTTGATCGACTGGACCTCTTCCACCACGACTGGCTGATCCGCGCCGAACTCGCCCTCGGGGAGGTCGCCGCCCTCGCCGTTGGTGCTGGTCCAGCTGATCTTCCAGGTGACGGTTGCCTGGAGGTTGTACGAGTCGTCACCGGAGGACCGCAGGTACTGCACGCCGCACGGCGGTTGCGTGTCCCCGGGGGTGCCCTTGGCGCGGGGCTCGCCGATCTTGCCGTCCTCGATGGGGCACTCTCCCGATGCGGGGTAGGTCTCGGCGTCCGCTGTCCCCGGCTTGATGGAGAGGGACATGGGCTCAGCGGTCGCAGTCGCGGAAAGCCCCGAGCCCGGGATGCTCGCGGTGACGGAGACCTTCTTGAACTTCGCCTTGTCCAACCAGACCCAGGTCGGGAGATTGACCTTCGTCGTTCCCTCGGGTGCCATCGTGATCTCGGTACTGGGGACGGGCAGTTCGTCGTAGGCGTACTCGGCGAGGATCTTGGGCGAGACCGCGAGCGGCTCCTTGGGCGTGTCGCCCGTGGGCACCCAGAAGGGCATCCTCTTGCAGGAGTTGGCCTCGGGGTCGTCCTTGCGCTTTTCGTTGATGGCCGCCGCCCAGAACTGTCCCTCACCCTGCTTGTCGAGGTTGTAGTTCTTGTAGGGGCGGCCTTCCTTGAAGTACATGTCGAACACGCCGCCCACGGCGTCGCCGATCCCGAATACCTTCATCCCCCGGATCGCTTTGACCGTGGCCTGGATCTGCTTCGGGGAGTAGGCGGGCTCGTACCAGCAGGCCGGCGGGTCCCAGTTGCTGTTGGCAGGTGTGAGTGTGCCCGTCTTGGCGGTTTCCTGAGCGCCGTTGACCGTCGTCTGAATCTTTGTCTCGACGCTGAGGTTCTGGTCCTGACGTCCGGCCTTGGCCTGTGGAGCGCCTACTTCCGCTCCGTCACCACCACCGGCATGGGCTGTACTCGGCACCATGGCGACGGCCAACGCGACAAGAGGAACGTACCGACGACTCAGCCTGCCCTGGTTCACGGCATGCACCGCTTCGCCTTCGTCGTGGTCAACACTGTTGCCGTCTGCCAGACGCCGTCCTCGTTCTCCTCCAGCCGGGTGTTGTAGAAGGAGTAATCCTGGTCGGACGCCGGGATCGACCTGTCGACCGCGCCGGTCTTGCGATCCTTGGGGTACGTCTTGGTGGCGTCCTTGCAGTACGTCACCACGGCTGCGCCATCCTTGAGGAACGTGACCTCGCGGTCGTAATACCGGGTGGTCCCGACGAAGGACTTGCCCTTCTTGTAGTAGCCCTGGGCGTAGTCCGCCGCCGACAGCAATGCGTCGCCGGTCGAATAGAACTTCAGCGCCGGGTGCTCCTTCGCGTCGACGGTGGCAGCCTCTGTCAGCGAAGTGATCCGCCGCTCGTTGTCCGCCAACACCGCATCCTTCTTCGCGTCCCCCGTCTTGCCATCCTCGAAGACGTTCTTCACGTCCTTCGGCAGCTTGATCTCCGGCCGATCGATCCCGTCGTCGGACGCCGTCGGAGACGGCGACTCTCTCTTCTCGCCACCGGACTCCGCACCCGCGATCTTGTCGTTCTCCTTGGAGTCGCCATCGCCCCCTCCGCAAGCAGAAAGCGAAAGAACTGCGGCAGCAGTAAGGGTGGCCGCTGCGAGCAGGGTGGGTCGGCGATTCACGGTCAGCTCCTGATGAGACGAGGGTTCCCTGGAGTGAACCAAGCTATCGATGAGGGAAGGGCGACGTCACGTCGAGGGTCACGACCGGCCGGACATAGAAGGGCATAGCGTCCACACCTCACTACCGTTGGCGCATATTGATCGCTCAGCGCATCCCGACCCTCACCAACAGGCATGGGCCATGACGCCTCTTCACCCTCTTCGCCCTTTGAATCCGCGAAGCCGCCGGACACTTGGCCGGCAGGTGCCCGCGCAGCCCCGGGCTCACCCCAGATGCGTATCCCCCAACGAAACCAACAACCGCCGCAACGCCCCATCCAGCGCCAGCCGTTCCTCGGCCGTCAAAGCGGACACCATCCGCTCCTCGTTCGCCACGTGATCCACCACCGCCCGGTCCACCAGCTCCAGACCCGCCTCCGTCAGGCGGACCTTGATCGCCCGGCGGTCCGCCGGGTCCGGGTGGCGTTCGATGAAGCCCTTGCGTTCCAGCTTGTCCAGGCGGTTGGTGATCGCGCCTGACGTCACCATCGCCGACTTCAGAAGGCCGCCCGCCGTCAGTTCGTGCGGGGCGCCCACCCTCCGCAGCGTCGCCAGCACGTCGAACTCCGCAAATTCCAGGCCGTGTTCGGCGAAGATCGGCTTCATTCCCTTGCTCAGCAGGTGGTCCGCCCGTTTGATGCGGCCCACCAGGGCCATCGCGTCCAGGCCCGCCGCGTCCATGTCCGGGCGCTCGCGGTGCCACTGGGCGCGCAGCTCGTCGATGGCGTCGGCGTCCGCAGCAGTCGCCGCCGTCGCAGCCGCCGTCGGCACCACCTCAGGGTCGGTCATTCCTACGCTCCTCTCTCAACAGCCCGCCCGGCCAGATATCTCAATGTTCAGATACTTGACGTTCGCGGACCCAGGGTCCATATTTATCTCAACGTTGAGAATAACAGCGTTCAGGGGAAACCGAGGGGGAGCAGCATCATGTCCATCACCAGCCCGCGCGTTCGCACCACACACCGGCCCAGCAGCCAGAGCCACCCCGGCCCCGCGCCGCGAAGCCGCGCCCTCGCCGCCGCAGGACTCGCCGCCATCGGGCCCGCCACCTGGGGCACCACTTACGTCACGACCACCGAACTGCTGCCCCCGGACCGCCCCCTCCTCGCCGCGGCCCTGCGCGCGCTGCCCGCCGGGCTCATCCTGCTCGCCCTCACCCGGCGGCTGCCCACCGGTGACTGGTGGTGGAAGGCGGGGGTTCTCGGGCTGCTCAACTTCGGGGCCTTCTTCCCCCTCCTCTTCTTCGGCGCCTACCACCTTCCCGGCGGCGTCGCCTCGACCGTCAGCGCCGTCATGCCGCTGCTCGTCGCCGGCTTCGGGGTCGGCGTGCTGAAGGTGCGGCCCACGCGCCGGACCTTGGCCGCCGGGCTCGTCGGGGTCGTCGGCGTCGCGCTTCTCGTGCTGCGCGGCAGCGCCTCCGTCGACCTCGCGGGGATCGTGGCCATGCTGACCGCCACCACCCTGATGGCCCTCGCCGTCGTACTCAGCAAGCGCTGGGGACGGCCCGAAGGTGTCTCCCTGCTCGCCCTGACCGGGTGGCAACTCACCGCCGGTGGCCTCGTGTTGGCGCCCATCGCCCTCGGCTTCGAAGGCCTCCCCGACCACTTCACCGGCGCCAACCTCGCCGGATACGCCTACCTCGGCATCATCGGCACCGCGATCGCCTACGCCCTCTGGTTCCGCGGCATCGAGCGGCTGCCCGCCTCGTCCGTGTCGTTCCTCGGGCTCACCAACCCCGTCGTCGCCACCCTCGCCGGACTGCTCCTCCTGGGGCAGACCCTCACCCTCTGGCAGGTGGGCGGGCTTGTCCTCGTCCTGGCGAGCGTCTTCGTCGGACAAGGCCGCCGCACCGCCCGCAAGCACCCGTAGATAAACCCATCAGCCCGTCAACCCATCAACCTGCGCCCCACACCCCACACCCCAAGGAGCAACCACCATGCGCATCACCGTCTTCGGAGCAGCCGGAAACGTCGGCAGCCGCGTCGTCACCGAAGCCCTCACCCGCGGCCACGAGGTCACCGCCGTCGTCCGCGACCCCGCACGCTTCGGCGAGCTTCACCCCGCCGCCACCCACCGCACCGGCGACGCCGGAGTCCCCGAGCACGTCGCCGAGTTGAGCGCCGGGCAGGACCTCGTGGTGAACGCCACCAGACCCGCCCCGGGCCGCGAGGCCGAACACGCCGCCATCAGCCGGGCGTTGCTCGCCGGACTCGCCCGCGTCGACGGCGTACGCCTGATGATCGTCGGTGGGGCCGGGAGCCTGACCGTGCCGGGCAAGGGAGGCGTCCTCGCCATCGATGATCCCGACTACGTGCCCACCGCCTGGCGGCACATCGCCCAGGCCTCCAACGACCAGTTCGACGCCGTCCGCGCCGCCGACACCGAGGTCGACTGGACGTATCTGAGCCCGTCCGCCCTGCTCGAACCGGGCGTGCGCACCGGCACCTACCGGCTCGGCGCCGACGAGCTGATCGTCGACGCCGAGGGCAGTTCCGCCATCTCCATGGAGGACCTGGCGGTGGCGCTCATGGACGAGGCCGAACGCCCCAAGCACCACCGCACCCGCTTCACCGCGGGGTACTGACCGCCCGCTCGAACTGCTGATTGGCGCCCGTGCCACAGGTCCACTGGACCAGGCGGGCGCCGTCGGCCGTGGAGTCGTCCGCGACGTCGAGGCACTTGCCGCTGTGCCGGGAGACGAGCCGGTAGGTGTCCTCTCCCGAACCGTCCCCGCGGTCCTCGAAGCGCCACTGCTGGTGCGCGCCGGAGCCGCATCGGTACTGGTTCACGAAGGCCCCGTCCCCGGTGGACTCGTCCGCCACGTCCAGGCACTTGCCGCTGTGCTGCGCGAGGACCCGTACGTATCCGTCGCCCGCGTCCTCCAGGCGCCACTGCTGGTTGAGACCGCCGTCGCAGGAGTACTGCGTGACGGCCGCGCCGTCCGTGGAGGAGTCGTCGGAGACGTCGAGACACTTGCCGCTGTGCTTGGCAGCGAGGCTGTAGTGGGGGCCGCCTCCCACCCCCTTGACGGTTCCGGCGGCGGTGTCGACGGAGAGCTGCGGGTACCACGGCAGGCTCATGGTGGTCCTGGTCGGGAAGGCCAGCGGCGCCCAGACGTACTGGGAGTCGTTGACCGTGCCGCCCATCGAGTTGCCCCAGCGGTCTCCCATGTAGAGGTAGGAGGTGCCCGAACTGCCCTGCACAGGAAGGACGTACGCGGTCTGGGAGCCGTACGCGGTCGCGTCGCCGACCTCCTTCATCTCCGACCAGGGACCGGTGATGCTGGTGGCGGTCGCGTACTGCTGCTGGTTGGGATACCAGCCGCTGGTGCCCGAGGTCAGCATGAAGTAGACGCCGTCGCGCTTGAACAGCGCCGGGGACTCGCGGTGGTGGGCCGGCCAGGGGTTGGCGACCTCCTTGTCGAAGGCCGTGTAGTCGGCCGTCAGCTTGTAGATGAAGAGGTCGGCGTTCTCGCTGCCGGACGAGATCTGGTACGCGGTGCCGTCGTCGTCCTTGAAGAGCGTCATGTCACGGGACGTGGTCCCGCTCGGCGGCCGGAAGCTGCCCTTCCAGCTGTAGTCGCCGTCGACCGTGTCGGAGACGGCGACGGCGGTGCGGGACTCGGTGTAGTCCTTGCCGTTCTCCTTGTGCATCCACATGACGAACTTGCGGGTCTCACTGTTGTAAATGACCTTGGGGCGCTCGATGTTGGCGACGGAGAGCTCCGGATCGCTCTCCTGCGTCAGGACGTTCTTCCTGAACTCCCACGTCTTCAGGTCGGAGGAGCGGTAGACCGAGACGGCCTTGAAGGTGTTGTCCGCGTGACGGTTCTCGCCGAACCAGTAGTAGAAGTCACCCACTTTGACGGCTCCGCCGCCGTGGGCGTGGACTCCGGCTCCCGTGGTGTCCGTGAACTGGGTCCCGTTGGTGACGGTGGCCGGTGCGGCATGCGCGGGGAGGCCGGCGGCAACCAGCCACAGCACGCTCAGGATGGCGGCCAGTAAAGGTCTGCGGGCGCGTCGGAACATCGAAGGTCCCTTCTTCGAAGGTGGGGGTGGACGCGGGTGGAGGTGCCCTCCGGGCCTCTCCGGCGTTTCTAATTGTTGTTTCGTGTTGATGTCTGTTGAGGGACCGTAGATGTGGCCGATGTTTACGTCAACACCGATCGCAAGATTGGGTAGTTGACTGATTCACACGTCCCCAGCAGCCAGGAACAACGACGGCACCGACCCCCAACGC
The DNA here is from genome assembly GCF_056434405.1 of Streptomyces sp. NPDC044044. Taxonomy (NCBI): domain Bacteria; kingdom Bacillati; phylum Actinomycetota; class Actinomycetes; order Kitasatosporales; family Streptomycetaceae; genus Streptomyces; species Streptomyces sp. NPDC044044. The sequence continues at coordinate 776,934 of NZ_JBWKFG010000004.1, forward strand.
AGAGGGCTGACCACCGGTCGTCCTGGTGGTCAGCCCTCTGCGAAACGCTCAGCCCGGGAGTCTCAGCCCCGGTGCGAACCGCCCCTCGAACCGCCTCGCGAACCGCCCCTCGAACCGCCTCGCGAACCGCCCCTCGAACCGCCCCGCGAAGGCGCCGCCGCCGAGCGCCGCGACTTCGCCCCGTTCGGCCACAGCCTCGGACTGCGCTTCGCCGCGAAGTCCTCGATCCAGCCCACGGCCATCACCATCAGGCCGATCAACGGCCAGACCAGGACCGTCATCCACAGCATGTACGTGGAGTCCAGCGCCGAGCTCCAGCGCTCGTCCTCCATGAACGGCAGGTCGTATGCCATGTCGATGATCGGCACCGTGGCCATGATCAGCAGGTTGTGCCAGAGATAGATCGTCACCGCCCGGTTGTTGGACAGGGTGATGAGCTTGTCCCAGCGCTTCAGGCGGCCCGGCAGCTCCTGCCACGACGGCGAGTACTGGAAGAGGATGACGACGAAGCCGAAGGACCACGCCGCCTGGGCGAGGGGAATGTCGTTCAGGTCCCAGCCGTCGGGGCCCAGATGGCCCGAGGCCCACCACAGGCCGAAGGCCATGATCAGCGCCGAGACCGACACCGCCAGGTAGCGCGGGACGCGGGCGAGGACGCCCTCCTGGTGGGCGATGCCGAGGACCCAGCAACTGCCGTACACCGCGAAGTCCGAGACCGCGTTGCCCGTCTCACCGGGGATCTTGACGATCTCCGTGGCGAGCACCGCCGTCAGGGCGAGCGGAGCGAACAGCGTCGCCCACGGCACCTTGCGGAACGCCCACAGCAGCAGCGGCGAGGCGATCACGAACCAGAGGTACGCGCGGATGTACCAGAGCGGGCCCGCGGCCTGGGCAGGCCAGGTGTCCTCCAGGAGGCCCGCCTTGTCCCCGATGTGCCAGGGGAAGGGCGGGGCGCCGATCGGGAAGACGTAGTTGACCATGCTGACCAGGCCCCACGTGTCGCCGTGGTCCGGGTCCTTGGTGACGTTCCAGCCGCCGTAGAAGAGGAGGAACAGCGCGACCGCGCTGAACGCCCACATGGGCGGGAGCAGTCGGCGTATTCGGCCCCTGATCACGCCCCACGCCGGGCGCTTCAGGGAGCGGGCCATCAGCGCGCCCGCCAGGGCGAACATCACGCCCATGGAGGGGAAGAGGATCGTCAGCCAGGCCCAGCCGAACAGGTGGTAGATGACAACGCGGACCAGGGCGAGCGACCGCAGCACGTCGAAGTAGCGGTCGCGGCCCGGCTTCTTGGGCGCGGCGGGGGCAGCGGGGGCGGGGACAGGCGCGGGGCCGATCGGGGTCACCGCGAGGCCGGGAGGCGGCGGCACCTGCGGCAGCTGCTGCGTGGGGTGCACGGGCTGCGTCGGGTGCGCAGGCTGCGTGGGATGCACGGGCTGCGTGGGATAGGTCATGCGACGGGCCTCCGGTCAGGGCTGCCCGTCCGCTGCTGCGGAATCGAGGGCGGCGATCCAAGGACCCCCGTGCGCCGGAGCTTCTGCCAGCGAAGGCGGCCTCCGGTCAGGGCGGTGATCCAGGACTGGAGCAGCACGACGTACATCAGCTGCCGGTAGAGAATCTGCTGGAGGGGCAGCGAGATCAGGTGGGTCATGCGCTCGCGGTCGAGCCGGAAGGCGTACGCCGCGCACACCGCCTGGACGGCGAGCACGCCGAGCCACGCGATGACCGTCTTCTGGGTGGGGCCGAAGACCAGGCCGTACAGCAGGAACACGTCGATCAGGGGCGCGAGCAGCGGCGCGAGGACCATGAAGAGCGACACCAGCGGCATGCCCACCCGGCCGAAGCGGCCCGAAGGGCCCGACTCGATCACCGAGCGGCGGTGCTTCCAGATCGCCTGCATCGTGCCGTACGACCAGCGGTAGCGCTGCGACCACAGCTGCTGCACCGTCTCCGGCGCCTCGGTCCACGCGCGCGCCTTCTCGGCGTACACGACCCGCCAGCCGTCCCGGTGCATCGCCATCGTGATGTCGGTGTCCTCGGCGAGCGTGTCGTCGCTCATGCCGCCGACCCGCTCAAGGGCCGAGCGCCGGAAGGCTCCCACGGCGCCGGGGATGGTCGGCATGCAGCCGAGCATGTCGTACATCCGGCGGTCGAGGTTGAAGCCCATCACGTACTCGATGTGCTGCCAGGCGCCGATCAGCGAGTCCCTGTTGCCGACCTTCGCGTTGCCCGCGACGGCGCCCACGCGCGGGTCGCCGAACGGCTGCACCAGCTCGCGCACGGTGGACCGCTCGAAGACCGTGTCGCCGTCCATCATCACGATGAGGTCGAAACGGGCGTTGGCTATACCGCGGTTGAGCGCGGCGGGCTTGCCCGCGTTCTGCTGGCGCACGACGCGTACGTTCGGCAGGCGAAGGCCCTCGACGATGAGCGCGGTGCCGTCCGTCGAGCCGTCGTCGATGACGATGATCTCGATGGGATGGTCGCTCGTCATGAGCGAACGGACCGTGGCCTCGATGCACTTGGCCTCGTTGTAGGCGGGCACGAGGACCGACACCGGTTCGGTGATGTCGGGGCCCCAGCGGAAGCCCTTCTTGCGCACCTTGCGCGCGTGCACCGCGGAGAGCAGCAGCATCAGGCCGAAGCGGAGCAGGACCAGGAAGCCGATCACGGCGAGGGCGACGACGAGTACGCCGGTGACGTTCTCCGATGCGCCGACCAGGAAGACCCAGGCCTTGCCCTTCCAGAGATCTATGCCGGTGACGGGGGCGTGCGCGCTGGGCGAGTCCAGGGCCTCGGTGAGGTTCGTGAAGCGGTAGCCCTTGTCCTGCAGATCGGGCAGGAAGGTGTCGAGCGCGGCGACGGTCTGCGAGCGGTCGCCTCCGGAGTCGTGCATCAGGACCACGGCGCCGTTGCCGTTCTTGGGCGTGGCGCGGCGGATGATCTCGGCGACGCCGGGGCGCTTCCAGTCCTCGCTGTCGGTGTTGTTGACGACCGTGAGGTACCCGCGGCTGCCGATGTACTTCGTGACCGGCCAGGACTTGTTGTCCATGGCGTCGGAGAACGACGAGTAGGGCGGGCGGAAGAGGGAGGTACGGATGCCCGCGGCGCCCGCGAGGGCGAGCTGGTTCTGCGAAAGCTCCCAGTCGATGCGGCTGGAGGACTGGTACGAGAGGTCGGGGTGGTTGAACGTGTGCAGGCCGACCTCGTGGCCCTCGTCCACCATGCGCTCGACCAGGTCGGGGTAGCGCGATGCCATCGTGCCGGTGACGAAGAAGACGCCGTGCGCGTGGTGCTTCTTCAGTACGTCGAGGACCTTGGGGGTCCACTCCGGGTCCGGTCCGTCGTCGAAGGTCAGCACGAGCCGGTGGCGGGGGACGCTCAGCGTCTCCTCGTGGCCGCCTCGGGTGTCGATGACCGGGCCGCCTTCGAGGACCTTCTCCGGGACCTGGCCGGTGCCCGCGGGCGGGCGCACGCGGTGGTCGGCGAGGATCTCGCTGTGGGTGTAGCCGCGCAGCATGAGCATCGCCATCAGGGCGACCAGGAGCAGCAGGGGCAGGAGATAGCGCAGGGGGACCCTGCGCCGCTTGGCGCCGCGGGCCGGCTGCGCGCGGCGTCGGCCGCCACCGCCCCGGGGCTGGGCGTGACTGTTCCTGGAGCCGGCTGACCGGCCCCTGTTGGTGCGGGAGTTCATCGCTGTGCGCCCTCCGAGGGCTGCTGGCCAGCGCTTTGCGGAGACAGGTTGCTGACCGCCTGGGCGCCATGCGGGGACTGTGTGTCGGCGGCGGGCTGCACCGCGGGGACTTCGCCGCCGCCTCCGGCCGCGCCGCCCGGGGTCTCGGTCGACGGGTCCGGGTCGGGCGTGGTGGGGTCGTCCGTCGGGTCCGGGTCCGGATCGGGCTTCGTGGGGTCGTCGGTCGGGTCCGGGTCGCCGCCGTCGTCCGTCGGGTCCGGGTCGGGGTTGCCGCCGCCGCCCGTGGGGTCGGGGTCGGTCGTCTGGCCGGGCTTGTCCTTGCCGTCGTCCGGGTCTGCCGGGTCGGCGGTGCCGTCGTCACCGGTCGCGGGAGCGGTGGTGCCGCTCTCCGACGCTCCGGGAGACGGTGTCGTGCCGGGCGAGGCCGAGGGGTCGAGGGAGTCGGCGGGACGGTCCGGTGTGTCCACCTTGCTCGCCGGCTTCTCGTCCTTGGGACCGATCGGCAGCCAGGGTGCGCTGGAGTTGCCCGAGAGCAGGGTGCCCACGATCATCACCGCGTACACGGCGCAGGCTATGCCGACGAGCACGCCTATCCGGCGGTATCTCCTGCTGCGGCGGCCCGTCTCGTCGACGAAAACCGGCCCGTCAGGCGCATCCTGGTCACTCTCGGCGGCAAGATCCGCCAGCTGTCGCCCCACCCCGTCGATCTGAACGGTGACCTCGTTCGGATCATGGGTGTGTTCCGGTAGGGCATCTTCTCGCCAATTGTCCATGCGTACGCACAACCCCCACATAACCTGAATCGGGCGCGCACGACTCCGGACAACTTGCCGTCGGACCGGGCCCCCACCCGATCCGAGCGCCCCCCTATCACACTGCGCCCGGACCATGAATGTAGCGCACGAGGGTGACAGTCGTACTAATCCTTCAGTCCAGGCTCATCATGATGAGTGCATCTGTGGCCGGAACCCACCCGCCTTCGGGCCTGCGCAGCCATCCCTCGGCGGCAGAGAGCTCGGCCGCCGCCGCACGCAGAGCGTCGACACCCGGGTGCACGAGCCCCTTTCTCCACACCAACGACACAGGCGACAGGGGCACGGGGTCGATCAAGGGCCGCAGGACCGACTCGGGCATGGCCGGAAAGTCCACCACGACGAGCACGGGGGTCCTGTTCTTGGCCATGATCCGCCCGAACTCCTCGACGCCCACCGCCAGGGGCGCGGGCGGCGCCACCGCGATCCCGCGTCCCTCGAAAAGGCGGTGCGCCAGGTCGGTCCACTCCAGCGTCCGGGGGTTTCCCGCCCCCGCGTACACGCTCTCCCCCGCGAGCGCGCCGAGCGGCACCGCGTCGAGCTCGGCCAAGGGGTGCCCCAGCGGCAGCAGCACCGCCATCGGCTCGTACCGCACGGGCTGCTGGGCGAGCCGCGACCGCAGCGCCGGTTCGAGCCCCGCGTACCGCCCGAAGGAGACGTCGAGCCGCCCCGCGAGGATCTCGGCCGCGGCCCGGGTGAGCCCGCTCTCGAAGCGGGCCATCAGCTCGCATTCCGGGGCGAGTTCGCGGGCCCGCTCCAGGATGCGCCCGCAGATGAGCCCCGGGCTGTTCAGGTCCACGAGCAGCGGGCGGGCCGCGCCGCCGGAGCCCCTGCCCCGCGTGAAGGCGGCCGTCAGGTCGTCCTGCGCCTCAAGGACCCGCCGCGCGTACGGCAGCAGCCGCTCGCCCTCGGCCGTCGGCGTGACCTGCCGGGTGGTCCGCACGAACAGCTCGGCCCCCAACTCCCTCTCCAGGCGCCGCACATCACGGCTGAGCGCCTGCTGGGCGACGTACAGCCTGGCGGCGGCCCGGGTGAAGTGCAGCTCTTCGGAGACGGCCACGAAGGCGCGCAGGAGGCGGGGGTCCAGGTCGCGCGTCGGTATGCGGGGCTCGGCGGTCATCCCGGGAACTTACAACGCAGGTGCGTGAGTCGGGCCCCAGAAGGTGTTGGACCCCGTGCCCACGCCCCGGTGAGGGTGATCCCATGCCGCCCGCCGAACCCCGTACGCCCCACCGCCGCAACCCCTACGCCCGCCTCTTCCGGATACCCGGAGCCACCGCCTTCACCATCGGCAACCTCATCGCCCGCCTCCCCATGGGCATGTTCAGCGTGAGCGCCGTCATCATGATCGCCGGGGCGCGCGGTTCGTACGCGCTCGCCGGCGCCGTCACCGCGACGGGCCTCGCCGCGACCGCCGTCGTGGCGCCCTGGACGGCCCGCCTCGTGGACCGGCACGGCCAGGCGCGGATCGCCGTCCCCGCCACCGCGATCGCCGCGCTCGGCTCGCTCTCGCTGCTCCTGTGCGTGCACCACGGAGCGCCCGACTGGACCCTGTTCGCCTCGTACGCCGCGACGGCCACGACCCCCAACACCGGCGGCATGTCCCGCGCCCGCTGGGCCCACCTCCTGAAGGGCGACGAACGGGCCGCGCACACCGCCAACTCCTTCGAGCAGGCGGCGGACGAGCTGTGCTTCATGCTCGGCCCCGTCCTCGCGGCGTTCCTGTGCGGGGCGCTCTTCCCGGAGGCGGGCACCCTCATCGGGGTCGTGCTGCTCCTGACCGGCGTCCTGGTCCTCGCCGCCCAGCGCTCGACGGAACCGCCGCCCCGGGGACGTACGACCACGAAGGAGAAATCACCCCTCCACGCGCGCGGGATGCCCGTGCTGCTCGCCGCCTTCCTCGCCACCGGCGCCGTGTTCGGCTCGATGGAGGTCGTGACGATCGCCTACGCGGACGCACAAGGGCACAAGGCGGCCGCGGGTGCGATCCTGGCGCTCCAGGCCGCGGGCTCCTGCGCGGCGGGCCTCCTCTACGGAACGGTCAGGCCGAGCGGGCCCCTTCACCGCCGCCACGTCCTGTGCGCCACCGCGATGGCGGCCCTGATGACGCTGCCGCTCCTGGCCGCCGCGCTCACCAGCTCGCTCCTGGTGCTCGCCGGGGCTCTCCTTGTCGCCGGCATGGCGACGGCCCCCACCATGGTCACCGGCATGACCCTGGTCCAACAGCGCACCCCCGAGGGCCGGTTGAACGAGGGCATGACCCTCGCCGTCACCGGTCTCCTCGGGGGCATCGCGTGCGGCGCCTCGGGCGGCGGCTGGGTGGTGGAGCACATCGGCGCCACCCAGGGCTACGCGGTCCCGGTCACCGCCGCGTGCTGCGCCCTGCTGCTCAGCATCGCGCAGGCTTGCGCCACGAGCACTCCAGGTCCCCGCCCGGCTCGGCCCCACGCTGCGAACGCGGCTTGACCAGGACGGCCTTGTCCTTGGTCGACTTGGCGAGCGTCACGACGATCGCGTCCTCCAGGGCCTTCACCGAAGAGGGCAGGTAGTTGTTCAGGATGATGCTGAACACCAGCTCACGCCCGCCCGCGTCCTTCACGTACCCCGAAAGAGCGGACGCCCCGGTCAACGACCCGGTCTTCGCCCGTACGTTGAGGGCCGCCGGAGTCCCGCACATCCGCGTGCGCAGTGTGCCGCCGACGAACTTGTCGGGGTCGCAGGCCACCGGAAGGGACTTGTACCAGTCGGCGTACCAGGGCTCGCCCTTCGCCGACAGCAGCAGCTTGATCAGCTGGTCGGCCGGGACGTTGTCCTTGCGCGAGAGTCCGGAGCCGTCGACCTGGCGCAGCTTGCCGGGATCGACACCGGCCGTCTTCAAGTAGGCGCTGACGGCCGCGAGACCGTCCGTCCAGTTGCCCGGCCGTCCCGTCGCCTTGTGGCCCATCGCCTTGGTGAGGTTCTCCGCGTGCATGTTGTTGGAGAGCTTCATGAAGGGGATCATCAGCTCCCTCAACGGCATGGAGTCGTGCGACGCGAGCTGCCGCGCGCCCTTGGGGGTGGCGAGCCCGGCCCTGGTCGGCCCGCTCACCTTCACGCCGTGCGCCTTCAGGGCGTCCCGGAAGATCGCGGCCGCGTACCCGGTCGGCTCCCAGACGGTGATCCACTCCTTGGTGGCGTCACCCCCGACGGGGACGGTGCCGGTGACGGTGATCGTGTTGGTGCCGTGCTCGCGCTCGATGGTGAGCGTGTCCTCGCCGCCCGCGGCGACGGTCTTCGCACTGATGTCGACGTCCACGTAGTCCGTCTTCGGGGACACCGTCACCTTCGGCCTGTCCCCGGCCTGCGCGCCGGGCGTGGCCTCGACGATGACCGTCCCGGTGTCGTAGTCGGTGTCCGGGGCGACGCTCAGCGCGGAGATCTGTGCGGCGTAGTACGCGAACTCGTCGTCCCCGGCCCAGGTGTCGCCGATGCGCTTGGCGTCGAACCGGGTGTCGTCCGCGACCAGCCGCCCCGAGACCCGCCGGACGCCCGAGTCGGCGATCTTCGCGGCGAGTTGGTCGTAGTCCTTGGCCAGCGTCGTCGGGTCGCCGGTGCCGCGCAGATAGAGATCACCGGAGAGCACGCGGCCGTGCTGCTTGCCGTCGGTGAGCACATCGGTGGTGAAGCGGTGGTCGGGGCCGAGCTGCTCCATGGCCGCCGTCGACGTGAGCAGCTTGGTGTTGGAGGCGGGCATCAGGCGCCCGCTGGGCAGGTGCTGGTAGAGCACGTCACCGGACGCGGCGTCGGCGACGACGACGCTCGCCGCGCCGCCCTCCATCCGGGGGTCGCCGAGGATGGTGTCGATGGCTTCGGGCAGGCCGCTGCGGTCGGAGTCGGCCCCGGCGGGCGATCCTGCGGAGAGGGTGGCCGCCGCGACACCGAGCACGGCGGGCCAGATCCAGTGGCGCATACGGGCGTTGACGCGTCTCACGGGTCTACTCATGACCCAGGAGCATCCCGGACTCCGGCGCCCCGCGACAGACCCCACTCCGGACACGCGCGTAATGCCGCCGGGTGGATGGCCCGCCGGGGGCGCCGCGGTCCGCCGTCAGTCCGGTGCGTCGGGCGTGCGGCGGCACCGGGGCAGCAGCGAGGCGAGGAGCAGGACGGCCGGGGCGGGGTCGGCGGGTGTCACGCCGTTCCGGCGGCAGACCAGGGCGTCGGGGTCACCTGAGGGCTGCTGGAGGCTGTAGCCGTCGGGGCAGTTGGGGCCCGCGTCGCCCGCCTCGCCCTTGGGCCCGCGCTCGCCGCGCTCACCACGCGGGCCCGCGGGGCCTTCAGGGCCCGATGCGCCGCCCGCGCCGTCGGACCCGTTGGAGCCGTCGGCACCGTCGGCGCCCGGGGGGCCGGCCGCCCCGGCGGGTCCTTCCGGGCCCTGTTGTCCGTCCGCACCGTCCGCACCGTCCGCGCCCGCGGCTCCGGGCTCCCCCGCGTCGCCGGGCGCTCCCGGTTTCCCGGGCTCCCCCGCGTCGCCGGAGTCCCCCTTCCGGCCGCCCGCCCCCGGCGTCCCCTTCTCGCCCGGCTTCCCGTCCTCGCCCCGCGACCCGGTGGCACCGGGCGAACCGGGCTCCCCCGAGGGCACCCGCACCCGGTTCAGCAGGTCGTCGACGGCGTCGGAGGGGTCGGGCGCGGCAGGGGTGTCGCCGTGGGAGCGGACCTGCGCGCGCAGGGTCCGTACGTCCCGGGCCAGCGTGGACACGGCCTCGCCCCGCCGGTCCGCCTCCGTGGCGAGCGTGTCGGCGCGGCGGTCGCCTGCGTCGATGCGGGCCCAGAGGAGCGCGGCCACTCCGCAGAGCGCGACCAGCACGCAGACGAGGAACACGCTGCGCCAACGGCGGGCCAGGAGACGCTCTAGCTTGATCACGGAGTGCCTCCGAGCCGTTGATTGTCGATGAGCAGCCGGGCGATCTCGCTCTGGTCATGGACGTGCAGAGCGTTCAACTCGGCGAGTTTCGTGTCGCGTTCGGCGACCTGGCGCTCCAGTCGGTCACGCTCGGTCTGGAGCTTCTCCGTGAGGCTGGAGTAGCCGGTAAGCGCGTTCTCACCGCGCTTGCCGAGATAAGCCGCCACTGCCGCACCAAGAACACCGAGGCTGGCGAGAAGAGAACCTAAGAGAGTGACGGTGGCATCCAAGCGACTGCCTCCTGCACTTGCGTACTCAGCCGGGCTGCTGTTCCGCCCGGCCGTTGGGAACCTGCACTCGGATGCAGTAACGAGTCACATGCCCAGAGGATGTGCCCGGACGCTTGGTGCCCCGCACACGGAAAAAGCCCCCTGGCCGATGGCCAGGAGGCTTTGACCTCACATGGGAATTGTGGAGATGGCGGGAATCGAACCCGCGTCCAACGGTGCAAAAGGAGGGCTTCTCCGAGCGCAGTTCGCTTCGATTTTCTCGGCCCCGGTGATCTCGCGAACAAGTCTCCGACGGGCCCAGTCACTGTTTGATTTCCCGTCGAACCCCGTGACCGGGCTCGACGGTTTAGTTCCCTAAATTATGCCAGGGTCCGGGTCGGGAACACCCCCGGGCTGACACCCATTAAGGGTCCTTCACTCACTGCTTATTAGGCAGCGAGGGCGAAGGACTGGGAATCGCTCTTGGAATTGGCGATTATTGGTTGCGACAGGTGGTTTACGAGATCATTGTCGCTTCCTCGGCTCGCTTCCCCTGCTTCGACATCCGCTGTCGAAACCGATCATCCCCATGTTGTTTTTTCAATCTGCGCCCCGGCTGTGCGGGGCAGTGCCCATCGTACGTGACCAACGCACGCCGGGGCCAGCCAATTCCCGCGCGGCCCGCCAAGGCCCACGGGGACCCGCGGGCTAGGCGCTGCGCTGGCGCCGCTTGGCGGCCTCGATCGCGCGGTTCGTCTCGCGCAGGTCCTGCTTCTCCTTGAGCGTCTGGCGCTTGTCGTACTCCTTCTTGCCCTTGGCCAGCGCGATCTCGACCTTGACCCGGCTGTCCTTGAAGTACAGGGCCAGGGGCACGATCGTGTGACCCGCCTCCTGCGACTTGGACTCCAGCTTGTCGATCTCCGCGCGGTGCATCAGGAGCTTGCGCTTGCGGGTGGCGGAGTGGTTGGTCCACGTGCCCTGCACGTACTCCGGGACGTGGATGTTGTGCAGCCACGCCTCGCCGTTGTCGATGTGCACGAAGCCGTCCACCAGGGAGGCCCTGCCCATCCGCAGCGACTTGACCTCGGTGCCCATCAGGACGAGGCCGCACTCGTACGTGTCGATGATGTGGTAGTCGTGCCGCGCCTTCTTGTTCTGCGCGACCATCTTGCGGGCGGGTGCCTTCTCAGCGGCCTTCGCGGCCTTGCGCTTTACCTTTTCCTTGGCCATAGTCAGGCCATTTTCGCACTACGAGGGGGGTCCGAGGCCAGTCAATACTGTCTCGGCCCGCGTCTCGGCGCCGTCCTCGACCTCCAGGTCCGGCGTGATGCCCCGGCCGTCGACCGCCTGGCCCGAAGGCGTGCGGTAGTGCCCGACCGTCAGCTCGGCCACCGAGCCGTCGGGCAGCCGGCTCGGCATCTGGACCGAGCCCTTGCCGAAGGTCTTCGAGCCCACCACGACCGCGCGGCCACGGTCCTGGAGGGCGCCCGTGAGCAGCTCGGCCGCGCTCATCGTGCCGCCGTCGACCAGCGCGACCACGGGTCTGGTGGTGTCGCCGCCGCGCTCGGCGTGCAGGGCCTTCTGCCGGCCGCGTACGTCGTACGTCGCCACGAGGCCGCCGTCCACGAGCCCCGAGGCGGCCGTGACCGCCTCCGACACCAGGCCCCCGGAGTTGCCGCGCAGGTCGAGCAGGATCCCGGCGCCCTCGGGGGCGTCACGCACCGCGGAGCGCACGCGCTCGCCCGTGCCCTTGGTGAAGGAATCGACCTTGATCATGACGGCGCCGCCCGCGAGCTGCGTGACCGTGACGGAGTCCGTGGACAGGCGGGCCCGGTGCAGTGTCTCGCTCCACGCGCGCGTGCCCCGCTCCAGGCCGAGCTCGACCGGGGTGCCCGCGCGGGCACCGCGCAGCAGGGACACGACCTCGGTGACGGGCAGACCCGCCACGCGCTTGCCGTCGACGCTCCTGAGCTGATCGCCCTCGCGGATGCCGGCCTGGTCCGCGGGGCCGCCGCGCTGGACCCGGGACACCTCGATGCGCCCGTCGGCCGCGCGCCTGGCCCAGAGGCCGACGCCGGTGTACGCGCCGTCGAGGGCCTGCTCGAACTCCTGGTACTCCCCGGGGGAGTACACCGAACCCCAGCGGTCGCCGCTGCGGCTCACGGCGTCCTCCGCGGCCTTCTTGCCGGACTTGCCGTCGGCCATCGCCTCGGCCGCGGCATCGGCGGCTTCGTCCGCGGCGTCACCGGACGCGGCGACGGAACGGGTGGAGGGAGCGGGCGACTTCCGGCCCGCTTCGGCCACCTCGCTCCAGGAGCCGGTGGCCGCGCCGGTGGCGAGCACACTCGCGAAGACCAATGTCAGGGTCGCCCCGCGGCGAATACGGCGGGGCCGGGAGAGCCGGTCGCAGAACCGGTCGGGGCCTGACATGCCGGTGAGTCTAGGACAACGAAGGGCGCCGTACGGTCGGTTGAACCGTACAGCGCCCTTCCTCACAGGCGGGTCTTGTCACACCTTGAGGTACTTGCGCAACGCGAAGAACGCCGCCAGCGCGGGCATCAGCAGGCTGATGGCGAGCACCAGCGGCAGCTTGGTCAGGACCGCGTCCCACCCGATGAAGTTGATCAGGCTCAGCTTCTCGGAGAGCGCGAGGCCGTGGTCGATCAGGAAGTAGCGGCCCACGAGAAGCATTCCGCAGGCGACACCGCCGCCGATGAGACCCGCGACGGCGGCCTCCATGATGAATGGCATCTGGATGTAGAAGCTGGACGCGCCGACGAGCCGCATGATCCCGGTTTCACGTCTCCGGCTGAACGCGGAGACACGCACCGTGTTGACGATCAGCATCAGCGCGACGACGAGCATCAGCGCCATCACCGCGAGCGCGGCCCAGTTCATGCCGTTGAGCAGCTCGAAGAGGTTCTCCAGAATGCCCTTCTGGTCCTGCACGGACTGCACGCCGTCACGCCCGGAGAAGGCGGTCGCGACCACCTGGTACTTCTCCGGGTCCTTCAGCTTGATGCGGTACGACTCCTGCATCTGGTCCGGCGTGAGGGAGCTGGACAGCGGGGAGTCGCCGAACTGCTCCTTGTAGTGCTTGTACGCCTCGTCGGACGATTCGTACTCGACCTTGTCCACGACGGGCATCTTCTCCAGGTCCGTCTTGACCTGGTCCTTCTGCTCGTTCGTGACCGCGCCCTTGGCGCACTTCGGGTCCTGCTCCGCATCGGCCTTGTTGCAGAGGAAGATCGAGACGTTGACCTTGTCGTACCAGAAGCCCTTCATCGTGCTCACCTGGTCGCGCATGAGCAACGAGCCGCCGAACAGGGCGAGCGAGAGGGCCACGGAGACGATGACCGCGAAGGTCATCGTGAGATTACGGCGGAGACCGACGCCGATCTCCGACAGGACGAACTGGGCGCGCATGGCTCCCTTTCAGTGGATCAGTGCAGTGGATCAGTACGGGTCGTCAGTGCTGGTAGCCGTAGACGCCGCGCGACTGGTCGCGGACGAGACGGCCCTTCTCCAGCTCGATGACCCGCTTGCGCATCTGGTCCACGATCTGCTGGTCGTGGGTCGCCATGACGACGGTCGTGCCGGTCCGGTTGATCCGGTCGAGCAGCTTCATGATGCCGACCGAGGTCTGCGGGTCGAGGTTGCCGGTCGGCTCGTCGGCGATCAGGAGCTTCGGGCGGTTGACGAACGCCCGCGCGATCGCCACACGCTGCTGCTCACCACCGGAGAGCTCGCCGGGCATCCGGTCCTCCTTGCCGCCGAGACCGACGAGGTCGAGGACCTGGGGCACGGACTTGCGGATCTCGCCGCGGGACTTGCCGATGACTTCCTGCGCGAAGGCGACGTTCTCGCCGACGGTCTTGTTCGGAAGGAGCCGGAAGTCCTGGAAGACGGTGCCCAACTGGCGTCGCATGTGCGGCACCTTGAAGTTGGAGAGGCGGGCGAGATCCTTGCCGAGGACGTGCACCTGGCCGTGGCTGGTGCGCTCCTCGCGGAGGACAAGACGCAGGAAGGTGGACTTTCCGGAGCCGGAGGAGCCCACCAGGAAGACGAACTCGCCCTTCTCGATCTCCAGAGAGACATCCCGGAGGGCGGGCCGGGTCTGCTTGGGGTAGGCCTTGGAGACGTTGTCGAATCGGATCACGGATGCACCACGGGTCGCCGGGGGTAGGTGAGCGTGACCATACGCGAAGCCGGTACGCGAGCGCAGTCAGCGTCCTGAGTTGCGCGAATTGTCGCGGATATACCACGGAACGTAACAGTCGGAAACCGACGAGGACGGGCGGGCCGCGCCGAAATTCGTGGAAGCTGGCACAGTGGTAGGGGGAACGGTTGCGTTCCCCCTAGCGTTGGGCAGGCTGTAACTGTGCGGGAGGAGAAGCGCATGACCCATGACAGGTTGGTGTGCGCGAACTGCGCGGGGCCCGTGAGTGAGGGCCGCTGCCCCGTGTGCCGGGCCAGCCGTGAGCGCTTGCAGCAGGAGGGACCGTTCGGCGGTCTCAGCCCCGCGGCCCTGATAGGGGTGCTCGTGGTGCTGATCGCGGCGGTGGCCCTGCTGGCGCACCAGACCGCTTAGCGCGCCCGAGGCGCGCGCCAGGACACCAGAAGGGCCCGGAGCTGGCTGCTCCGGGCCCTTCTGTCATGTCATGCGCCGCGTACGTCTCCGTGCCGCGCCGCCTGCCCTCGTGTCAGCGACCGCTGATCAGGCAGCTGCGCCGCGGTTGCCGACGAAGCGCGGCAGAATGCGGAAGCCGATGCCGCCTGCGATCATCGTCGCGGCGCCGATCAGCAGGAACGTGGTCTCGGCGGCGCCCGTCTCGGCGAGCTCGCCCTTGTCGGCCTTGTCACCCTGCTCGACCGGGGTGGAGCCGGTGTCGGTCAGGCTGTCCTTGCCCTTGCCCTGCTCGACGGGGTTGGAGCCGCCGTCGGGGTCGTTGTCGTTGCCGCCGGTGCCGTTGCCGTTACCGGGGTCGCTCGGGCCCTCGGTGGGCTCGCTCGGGTCCGTCGGGTCCGTGGTGGGCTCCGTCGGGTCCTCGGTGGGCTCCGTGGGCTCCTCGGTCGGCTCCGTCGGCTCCTCGGTGGGCTCCGTGGGCTCCTCGGTCGGCTCCGTCGGCTCCTCGGTGGGCTCCGTCGGAATCTCCGTGGGCTCCTCGGTGGGCTCCTCGGTCTCGTCGGCGCCGATGCCGACGTCGACACCGATGCCGTTCTCGTCGGCGCTGGCGCTGGCCTTCGCACCACCGAGGTCGACACCGACGTCGAGGGCCGAGGCGGCACCGGCGGCGGTCAGCGAAGCACCGGCGGCGATCACCGCTCCGGCCGCTATGCGTGCCACGCGGATCCGCGTCTTCTTGGTCATCTGGCTGCTACCCCCAGTAGCTGAATCGTCAGTGAGGCAGCGCCCGGGACTGCGTTTCGTCAGGAGCGCTGAATCCGCCCCCACAGATCACACGCGCCCCAGAGATACGCATGCCGCTCGCTAGCCTTTCCAGTTTCCCCAGACACGTCAAGGTCGTTGCGTGCGCGATGTCTGAAATAGCAGGAGTTGACCGGCCTACGGAGATGTGACTGTGACGTAAAAGGCAACTGCCGCCTCATGGGCGGCAGTTGCCTTGTCGATAAAGCGGCGCTTACTTCTCCTGCTGCTTGCGCCAGCGAATTCCCGCTTCGAGGAAACCGTCGATCTCGCCGTTGAACACGGACTCGGGGTTGCCCACTTCGAACTCCGTGCGCAGGTCCTTCACCATCTGGTAGGGGTGCAGGACGTACGAACGCATCTGGTTGCCCCAGGAGTTGCCGCCGTCACCCTTGAGGGCGTTCATCTTCGCCTGCTCCTCCTGGCGGCGGCGCTCGAGGAGCTTGGCCTGGAGGACGTTCATCGCGCTCGCCTTGTTCTGGATCTGCGAGCGCTCGTTCTGACAGGAGACGACGATGCCGGTGGGCAGGTGCGTCAAGCGGACCGCGGAGTCGGTCGTGTTCACGCCCTGGCCGCCGGGGCCCGACGAACGGTAGACGTCGATGCGCAGCTCGGACTCGTCGATCTCGATGTGGTCCGTCTGCTCGACGACCGGGAGGATCTCGACGCCCGCGAAGGAGGTCTGGCGGCGCCCCTGGTTGTCGAAGGGCGAGATGCGCACGAGGCGGTGGGTGCCCTGCTCGACCGAGAGCGTTCCGTAGGCGTACGGGACCTGGACGGCGAAGGTGGTCGACTTGATGCCGGCCTCTTCCGCGTACGACGTCTCGTAGAGCTCCGTCTTGTAGCCGTGGCGCTCGGCCCAGCGCAGGTACATGCGCTGCAGCTTCTCGGCGAAGTCGGAGGCGTCGACGCCGCCGGCCTCCGCGCGGATGGTGACGAGCGCCTCGCGGGCGTCGTACTCACCGGAGAGGAGGGTGCGGACCTCCATCTCGTCCAGCGCCTTCTTGACGGCCGTGAGCTCGGTCTCGGCCTCGGCGCGGGTGTCCGGGTCGTCCTCCTCCTCGGCCATCTCGAAGAGCACGCTGAGGTCGTCGATACGCCCGCGCAGGGCCTCGGCCTTCCTTACCTCCGCCTGGAGGTGGCTCAGCTTGCTGGTGATCTTCTGTGCCGCTTCCGGGTCGTCCCACAGGGACGGCGCGGCCGCCTGCTCCTCGAGCACGGCGATGTCTGCCCTCAGCTTGTCGAGGTCCAGGACGGCCTCGATCGACTCCATGGTCGAGGAGAGGGACTTGAGCTCTTCGGATACATCGACGACTGCCACGGGTCCAGCCTAACGGCTGAGGGCAAGCGGTCATCCATCCCGGTCACGGGCCCATGATCACCGCCGCGCCACCACGACCACGGATCGCGGCCACCGCCCCCGTCACCACGACCACGGACTCGTCGCCTCCGCCCGGTCGCCACGCCCACGGACTCGTCGCCTCCGCCCGGCCACCACGCCCACGGACTCGTCGCCTCCGCCCGGTCCCCACGACCACGGACTCGTCGCCTCCGCCCGGTCACCACAGCCACGGATCGCGGCCACCGTCCCCGTCACCACGGCCACGGATCGCGGCCACCGCCCAGTCACCACGACGCCCGGTCGCCACGCCCACGGACTCGTCGCCTCCGCCCGGTCACCACGCCCACGGACTCGTCGCCTCCGCCCGGTCGCCACGCCCACGGACTCGTCGCCTCCGCCCGGTCGCCACGCCCACGGACTCGTCGCCTCCGCCCGGTCGGCGCCGCCCCGCCTTGTTCCGCCCTGGCTCTGCGGGCCGGGCTTGGGACCCTTGCCGACTGGTCCCGGCGCTCCGCGCCGGATCTCTCCCACCCACCCACCCGATCACCCAGCACCAGCCAAAGACCGTAGGAGCAGGCCCGCCGATCGCCCAGCCGAGGCCCCTGCGCCACTGCCGCCCAGCCTGCCCTGCCCCCGGAACTCTCCCGCCCACCCACCCGATCACCCAGCACCGGCCAGAAACCGTAGGAGCAGGCCACCCGCCGATCGCCCGGCCGAAGCCGCTCCACCACAGCCGCCCTGTTCCGCACCCACCCGTTGACCCGGGGTGATCGGGTGGGTGGGCGGGGAAAATCCGCCGCGAAGCGGCGGGACAGGGTTCCGAGACGCACGGCGCGGACAGCAACGACCAACCCGCACCCGCAGGGGCCGGTCACCCCTCGACCCGGGGTAATCGGGCGGGTGGGCGGGAGGGATCCGGCGCGAAGCGGCGGGACAGGGTTCCGAGGGGCACGGCGCGGGCGGCAACGGCCAACCCGCCCCAGTGGGGGCCGGTCGCCCCTTGACCCGGGGCAATCGGGCGGGCGGGTGGGAAGGATCCGGCGCGAAGCGGCGGGACGGGGTTCCTAGGCGCACGGTGCGAGCAGCCACGACCAACCCGCCCCGCAGGGGCGGGTCACCCCTCGACCCGGGGTAATCGGGCAATCGGGCGGGCGGGATCCGGCGCGAAGCGGCGGGACAGGTGGTCCGCTGCGCCCGTGGTGGGCAAGGCGCGTCAGTCCCCAGCCACCCGCAGGGTCACGGCGCCGAAGGGGCCGAGTTCTTCGTGTCCTGGGGCGTTGCGTCCGCGTCGTCGCCGTTCGTGGCGGCCCAGGTGCCGATGCCTGCCGCGGCCACCAGGACCGCCCCCGCCACACCGAGCGTGATCCTGCGGCGGCGGGCCGATGCGCGGTGGCGGGCCGAGCCGGGGCGGGCCGCACCCGAGGCGCGGGGGGCGCGGGCCGTGCCCCGGGCGCCCCCGGCGAGCTCGTCGGGGCCCGGGACACGCATGGAGGTGTGGGTGTCACGGTTCGAGTCGGGCGTGGTCGCGCCGGGGACCAAAGGGACGGCGCCACGGCGCGGAGCACCCGGCGCCGGCTCCGGCGCGGGCTCCTCCTCCGCCTCCTCCGCCGGCGGCTCCGTGTCCGGCTCGTCCACGTCCAGCGGCGGCATCCCCGCCACCAGCGACTGCAGCTCCCGCAGCCGTGCCGCGAGCTCCGAGGCCCGCAGGCGCGACGCCGGGGCCTTCGCCAGGCACTGGACCATCAGCTGCCAGAGCTCGTCCGGGATGCCGGGGAGGGGGACGACGGTCTCCGTCACGTGGCGGCGCAGGACCGCCCCGGGGTGGCCGCCGCCGAACGGGGTGAAGCCCGCGAGGAGTTCGTACAGGACCGTCGCGAGGGCGTAGATGTCCACCGCCGCGCGCGGTGGCAGGCCCTCGATGATCTCGGGGGCGAGGTAGTCCGGCGTACCGATGATCTTCGTCGCGCGGGTGCGGCGCGGGGAGTCGATCAGCTTGGCGACGCCGAAGTCCGTGAGGAGGGCGGGGTGCGAGCCGCCGGGGCCGAGCGGGCCCTGCATGTCGAGGAGTACGTTCTCCGGCTTCACGTCACGGTGCACGATCCCCGCCGCGTGCGCCGCCGCGAGGCCGTCCGCCACGTCCGCCACGATCGCCACCGCCGCCTCCGGGGCGAGGCGCCGCTCACGGTCGAGGCGGGTGCGCAGGTCCGTGCCCCGGACGAGGTCCATGACCAGGGCGAGGTCGTTGCCGTCGACCACCAGGTCGTGGACGCCCACCACGCGCGCGTGGTCGAGGCTGAGCAGAGCCGTGCGCTCCTGGACGAAGCGGCCGACGAGTTCCTGGTCGGACGCCAGGTCCTCGCGCAGCAGCTTGATGGCGACGGGACCCTCGGGTCCCTCGCCCAGCCACACCGTGCCGGCGCTGCCCCGACCAAGGATCTGGTGGGCGGTGTACCGGCTGCCGATCTTGCGTGCCAAGACTGCTCCTACGGATGCGTGTTGGCGACAAAGCTACGCGGCCTCGACGCCAACCTTCACTCCAGGAGCAGAAATCACCCCGCAGGTGTCGACAAATCCCCAGAGTCGGGAGGGGATTCGCCCATCACTGACCGCGGGACCGCTAATTGCCGCTCAGTTTCCCTATCCAGCCGGAGGCGGTGTCGTACCAGTCCGTCAGCTGCTCCCAGTAGCCCTTCGTCGTGCCGATCCAATCCTGGAGCGGGCTCAGCTCCCAGACGAGCCAGCTCGCCACGAAGAGGATGACGAGCGTGAAGAGGCATCCCTTGAGGCAGCCGAGCCCCGGGATCTTCATCCGGTTCGGGTTCGAGCCGCGCTGCCTCGGCTCGCGCGGCGGCCGTCCTGCGGGCGGCTGCTGGGGCGGCGTCTGCTGCGGCGGCGCGTACTGGCGCGGCTGCTGCTGGGGCTGCGGGGCGTACTGCTGCTGGGGCTGCTGACGCTGCTGCTGCGGCGCGTACTGCTGGGGGCGCTGCTGCGGCTGCGGCTGCTGGACCTGGCGCTGGGGGCGGCGACGGCGCAGCGGGTCGTCGTTGGGGTCGAGATACGACTGGACCTGCGTCTGTTCGTTGCGGTCGCGGGCCGCCCGCATCTGGTTCTGCCAGGGGTGCGGGTCGTTCGGGTCGGCGCCGGGCTGGTTCGGCGGCACCGGCGGCATGACGGCCGTCGGGTCGGCCGCGCCTCGGTTCCCGCCCGCGTCTGCCGCGCCGGGACCGGAGCCGGTGCTCTGCATGACGCTCGTCGCCGCGTTCGGGTCGTACGACCCCGCGTTGCTCGGCAGGACCTGGGTGGGGTCGGCGGCGCCGGCCGTCCCCGGGACCGTGGCGGGCGCCGGGTCGGGCATAAGGAGGGCGCCGACGCCCTCCGCCGCTGCGATCTGCGCGCTGGACGCGTGCACGCCCACGCCGTCCGCGACGGCCCGCAGGCCGCGCGCGAGGTTCTCGGCGCTGGGGCGGTGGTCGGGGTTCTTGCTGAGGCAGCGCTCTATGACCGTCCACAGGGGGTCCGGGACCGTGGAGGGGCGGCGCGGTTCGGCGCTCAGGTGCTGGTGCAGGACTTCGAGGGCCGAGCCGCCGCCGAAGGGCGGGCTGCCGGTGACGAGCTCGTACAGGAGGATGCCCGCGCCGTAGATGTCGACCGCGCTGGTCTGCGGGCGGCCCTCGGCGGACTCGGGCGCCACGTACGCGGGCGTGCCGACGAATTCGTGGGTGCGGGTCAGGCCCGGGGAGTCGGCGAGGCGCGCGATGCCGAAGTCGGTGAGCATCGGGTGCATCGAGCCGTCCGCGTCCTGCTTGAGCAGGACGTTCGCGGGCTTCAGGTCGCGGTGCACGACGCCGTCCGCGTGGCTCGCGGCGAGGGCGTCGGCGATCTGGGCGGTCAGGAGGGCCGCCCCGACCGGCGAGAACGGGCCGTTCTCGCGGAGATAGCGGTGCAGGTCGGGGCCCTCGACCAGGTCCATGACGAGAGCCAGGAGCTCACCCTCGACGACCAGGTCACGGGTCCGCACGATGTTCGGGTGCGTGAGCCTGAGCAGGACGGAGCGCTCGCGCAGGAAGCGCATCACGATGTCCGCGTCGTTGGCGAGCTCCTCCTTGAGGACCTTGATCGCGACGGTCTCGCCCGGCTGGCCGGGAACGGCCGCCTCGGCACCCGCGGTCTCACGCTGGCGGGCTCGCCAGACGGTGCCCGTGGCGCCGCGCCCGAGCGGCTCCTCGAGCAGGTACTTGCTGCCTACCGGCCGCACGTCATGCTCCCTGCTGATCTGGCTGGTCTGTCCGGACCCGGCTACCCGCCGGAAGGTGTTCCGACCCACTGTAGTGCCGCCGAACGGGGCACCGGCCGGTCACATTCCGTGCCGGCCGCCGGGTGACCGGACTGCTGTTCGGTGGAAAGACGCCCCGCTGGGGCCGTTGGTTGCCGATGGACGGCGAATTGACCTTCGTCACCCCCCGGAGACCGGCGATCGCAACGGTCCAAGCAGGCACTTTTCCGAGCAGAGCCGACCAATCAAGATCACTTACCGGTGGCCGCCGGGCGTGTTGTCAGCGGCAGGTGCGAAGATGCCTATCTGTTACTGGCCGACGTGGCCGTGTGCGGTGGGGGGAATCACAGCGCGAGTCCCCGTGCCCTGCGGCAAGGGCAGAAGGGACCGCTGACGGCGATGCAGATCCGGCTGACCGTCCTCGGGCCGCGCAGCGGCCAGACCGCCGAGCCCCAAGGCCGTCCTGTCGTGCCGCGCGGCGCCTGTGACGTGCTGGTCACCGCCCCTGCGGGCACGGCGCTCGCCACGGTCGCCTCAGGCCTGGCGGCCGCCGTCGCGGGCGGCGACGGACCCGTCGTCCTGTATGCGGAGTCGGAGCGGCTCGACGCCCAGCGCTGCACCCTCGGGGAGCCCCCGCTGATCGACGGCGCGGTGCTCTCGCTCGGCTCGCCCGCCGAGCCGGGACCCGAACTCGCGGGAGCCGCGGCCCAGTTGCACGTGGTCGCGGGCCCCGACGCCGGCGGTGTGCACCTCCTGCACGGCGGCCAGATCCGCGTGGGCCGCTCGGCGGACGCGGACGTCCCGCTGGACGACCCGGATGTCTCGCGGCTGCACTGCGCGGTGACGCTCGCCCCGGACGGCCAGGTCACCGTCACGGACCTGGGGTCCACGAACGGCACGACGGTGGACGGCCGCGAGATCACCGACCGCCCGGTGCGACTGGCGCCCGGCTCCCTGCTGCGGCTCGGCGAGTCCGCCCTGCGGCTCACCGCGGGGGACGGGACGGGCGGCGCGCTGCCGACGGCTCCGGACGGCGAGGGCCACGTGCGCGTGCGGGTCACCGCGAGCGGCGACGCCCCCCAGGACACCGCCCAGGAAGCCGCCCGGAACGACCCCAGGAGCGCTCCCCCGGAAGCGGGCCGCACGACGCCCTCCGATGGCACCCACCATGCGTACGGATCGGCAGGCTGGGGCGCCGCGGGCGAAGGCGGCCAGGCGGCTGCGTACGGCCGGACGCCCCTCACCGACGTGCCGCTCGTGCCGCAGCAGGGCGGCGCCCCGGACGCCGAGAGCACCCGCACCGGCACCCCCGCGCGCGGGACGACCGTGCCGCGCGGCCTGCGCAAGCGAAGCGGCCTCTCGGCCTGGGCCCGGCGGCTCACGGGCGCCCGTGACGACGAGCACGGCCTGGCAGACCACGAGGACGACGTGTACGGCACGGGGAGCGAGGCCGCGCCCCCGCAGCCGGCGGGCCCCACCCCCGAGGACCTCGCGGTGGCCGCCGCCGCACGCACCCCGGAGTCCTGGCCCGACCCCGCGGCCCTGCTGCTCACGGCGCTCGGTCCCGGCCCCCGGCTCTGGGAGCGGGGCCCGGGCCACGCCGAGGCGCTCGCGGTCCGGCTCGGCACGGTCGACCGCGCGGCCCCGGACGAGCGCGGCCTGCTGCCCGCCGTCCCCGTGACGGTCAGCCTGCGCGAGGCGGGCGCGCTCGGCCTCGCCGGACCGCGCGAACGGCTCACGGGGCTCGCCCGTGCCGTCGTCGCCCAGCTCGCGGCGCTGCACTCCCCCGACGCCCTGGAGATCGTGCTGCTCAGCACGGACCGCGCACGGCCCACACCGGAGCGCGCCGCCGAGTGGTCCTGGCTCGGCTGGCTCCCCCACCTGCGGCCCACGCACGGCCAGGACTGCCGCCTCCTCCTCGCCTACGACCGCGAGCAGGCGGCCGCGCGCACGGGAGAGCTGCTGCGGCGCCTCGATGATCACGTGGCGGACAGGGAAACGGCCGTGGCCGCCGACGGCTCTGCCGACATCTCTCCGGACACCGGACCCCGCACCGTCGTCGTGGTGGACGGCGACCCCGGTTCCGCCGGGCTGCGCGAAGCCGTGGTGCGCCTCGCGCGCGAAGGGGACACCGCCGGGATCCATGTCGTCTGCCTGGCGGAGACCCCCGCCGCGTCGCCCGCATCGCCGGTGTCCGCCACGTACGAAGCGGCCTGCTCCGTGTCGCCCGCCTTCCGCGCGTGCGGCGCCGTCGCGCTGCTCAGCGGCGACGTGGCCACCGCGCTGCGGCTGCTGCGGACCGTGGACGGGCGCCCCGCGGGGCACGGCACCGTCGCCGCGGTGGACGCGGTGTCGCAGGCCTGGGCCGAGCGGTTCGCCCGCGCCCTCGCGCCTTTCCGTACGGACGGGGCGCCCGGCGACGGCCACGCGCGCGTGTCTGCCCCCTTGCCCCAAATGGCACGACTCCTGGACGAGTTGGGTCTCGCACGGGCCACCCCCGCCTCCCTGATGGCGCGGTGGGCCGCGGCTGCCGACGATCCCGAGGCGTCGGGCGGGCGGGCCTGGGCGGTGCTCGGGGCGGGGCCGCGGGGTCCCGTGGTGGTGGACCTCGCCGCCGAGGGCCCGCATGTGCTCGCCGAGGGCCCTTCGGGCAGTGGGCGTACGGAGCTGTTGCGCTCCATCGCCGCCTCGCTGGCCGCGGCGGAGCGGCCGGACCGGCTCGGCATGGTCCTGATCGACGGACGGGACACCACGGGGAGCGGCGGCAGCGGGACGAACGGGGGGAACGTCCGGCTCGTCGAGGGTCTCGCGGTCTGCATGGACCTGCCGCACGTCACGACGCATCTCGCCGCCAACGACCCTGTCCGGATGCGGGAGTTCGCCCAGTCCCTGACCGCCGAGCTGAAGCGGCGGGCCGAGTTGCTGGGGCGGCTCGGGTTCACGGAGTGGCATGCGCAGGCGCCTCCGGCCGGCGGGGGTGGCGGGGCCGGTGGGACCGGTGGAGGCGGCGGGGGCGATCTTGATCCGCCACCGAGCTCCACGATGCGGCTGCGGCCCGTCGCTGCCGCCCGCAAGGGAGCGGAGCCTGGGCCGCCGTTGCCCCGGCTCGTCGTGCTCGTCGATGACTTCGACGCGCTGCTCTCGCCTGCGCTGGGGTCACCGGGGCGGCCTGCCGCGGGGTCCGTCGTGCGGGCGCTCGAAGCTGTGGCCCGGGACGGGGAGCGGCTCGGGGTGCATCTGGTGGCCACCACGGCGCGCAGCGAGCGGACCCCGGAGACGGAGCTGGGGCGGCGGGCCGCGCTGCGGGTCGTGCTGGACGCCGTTGCTCCCGGGCCGGAGGAGCCCGCTCCCGGGCGGGGGGAGCTGCGTACGGCCGAGGGGCGGGTGAGCCCCTTCCAGGCGGGGCGGGTCACCGGGCGCATTCCTCGTACGTCCACGGTGCGGCCCACGGTTGTTCCTCTGGAGTGGGAGCGGATGGGGGATCCGCCCGCGCGGCGGCCCGTGCGGGAACTCGGCAACGGGCCCACGGACTTGGCCCTGCTCGCCAGTGCGCTGGAGCGGGCCGCGCGGTCCGTCTCGGCGGATCAGGTGCCGTCCCTGCTGTGAACCCCGTGCCCTGCCGTTGCCGGACATGACGCCGCAGCTCATGACGGCACGTCACAACGCCATCACGATCACCCAGTTGTCATGGTTGGCGCTCTTGCCGCCCCTCCCCACGCGGGCGTAGACAGGCCGCACGGGACACGTCGGGGCAGAGAAACGGGGCAGTGATGCGCAGCAGTCTTCGAACACGCAAGGCACCGCAACACCGGCGTACCACAGCCAAATTCGCCGCGGCATTCGTCGCGGGCGCGCTCGCGCTCACCGTCACCGCATGCGGCGGTGACGACGGCGACGACAAGGACGGCGGGGACAAGGACGGCGGCAAGGAGAGCGCCGCCGCCGTTCAACTGCCCAAGCTGGACGGGCAGACGGTCTCCGTCGCCGCCGTATGGGGCGGCTCGGAGCGGAAGGTCTTCCTCAAGGTTCTCGACGAGTTCGAGAAGCGGACCGGGGCCAAGGTCACCTTCGTACCGGCCCAGGACCCGATCATCAGCTTCCTGGAGTCGAAGGTCGCGGGCGGCCAGCCGCCGGACGTCGCGATGCTTCCGCAGGTCGGCGCGATCGAGCAGGCCGTGGAGAACAAGTGGGCCAAGCCGGTCGGACCGGAGGCGCAGAAGCAGCTCGACAAGAACTACTCGCAGGGCTGGCAGGACCTCGGGGCCGTCGACGACAAGCAGTACGGCGTGTACTTCAAGGCCGCCAACAAGTCCCTGATCTGGTACAACACCCAGGTCTTCGACAACGCGGGCGCCAAGGCGCCCAAGACCTGGGACGACTTCACGAAGACGGCCCAGACCGTGTACGACTCCGGCGTACCGCCGATCTCGGTCGCGGGCGCCGACGGCTGGACCCTCACCGACTGGTTCGAGAACATCTATCTCTCGCAGGCGGGCCCGGAGAAGTACGACGACCTCGCCGAGCACGAGATCAAGTGGACGGACCCCTCCGTGAAGGAGGCGCTGACCACGCTCGGGGAGGTCTTCGGCAAGAAGGGCTTCGTCGCGGGCGGCGCGGACGGCGCGCTGCAGACCGAGTTCCCCGCCTCCGTGAAGCAGACCTTCACCGGCGGCGACCAGCCCAAGGCGGGCATGGTCTTCGAGGGCGACATGGTCTCGCTGCCGATATCGGAGACGAAGGCCGAGATCGGCACGGACGCCAAGGTCTTCCCGTTCCCGGCGGTAGGCAGTGAGTCCCCCGCGGTCGTCGGCGGTGACGCCGCGGTGGCGCTGAAGGACAGCAAGGGCGCCCAGGCACTCCTCACCTTCCTCGCGTCGCCGGACTCGGCCAAGATCTGGGCGGAGGCGGGCGGCTTCGTCTCGCCGAACAAGAGCCTCGATCTGGCGGCGTACCCGAACGACGTGCAGCGGGGCATCGCCAAGGCGCTGATCGCGGCGGGCGACGACATCCGCTACGACATGTCCGACCAGGCCCCGCAGGCCTTCGGCGGCACGCCGGGCAAGGGTGAGTGGAAGGCGCTGCAGGACTTCCTGAAGAACCCGAAGGACGTGGCGGGCACGCAGAAGGCGCTGGAGACGGCCGCCGCCAAGGCCTACAAGGACTGACGCGGTGGCGTCCGCGAACGCCGGGGGCACGCCGAACGTGGCGCTGCCCCCGGATCCGAAACCGCGCAAGAGCGTGACAGGTACGCGCAAATCCGTGGCGGTGCTCTTTCTGGCGCCCGCCCTGGTGCTGCTCGGCGCGCTCGTCCTCTACCCCATCGGGTACTCCGTCTTCCGCAGCTTCTTCGACAAGTCGGGCGACTTCACGGCGTTCGGCAACTACAAGACCCTGTTCACGGACGACACCATCCTCACCGCGATCAAGAACAACGCGATCTGGGTGGTGGTCGCCCCGACGGTCGCGACCGGTCTCGGCCTGATCTTCGCCGTGCTCACCGAACGCATCCGCTGGGGCACGGCGTTCAAGCTGGTCATCTTCATGCCGATGGCGATCTCGATGCTCGCGGCCGGCATCATCTTCCGGCTCGTGTACGAGTCGGACCCCGAACGGGGTGTGGCCAACGCCGTCTTCGTGGGGGTGCACGACACCTTCGCCGAGTCGTCCGCCTTCCCGCAGGCGCATCCCAGCACGGAGTCGCCGCTGAAGTCGGCGGGCGGCGGCGCCTTCATCACGCGCAAGGCGGTGAGCGCGGGCACTCCGGTGGCCCTGCCGCTGACCGGTGTCGCGCCGGACAACATGCCGGGCGACGCCGAGTCCGCCACGGCCGCGAAGCCGGAACCCGGCAAGGTCACCGGCACGGCCTGGCAGGACTTCACCCGCGGCAAGGGCCGGGGCGAGATCAACGCCCCGGACAAGGCGGAGTTCGGCTATGCCGGGATCACGGTCGAGGCCGTCAAGGACGGCAAGGTCGTGGCATCGGCCAAGGCCGCGGGCGACGGCACCTTCGTACTCCCCAAGGAGGCGGACGGGGCTCAACTACGCTTCCCCGCATCGAACTTCCGCGAGCCGTACAACGGCGTGGACTGGCTGGGCCCCTCCCTCATCACGCCCGCGGTCATCGGCTCGTACCTGTGGATCTGGGTGGGCTTCGCGATGGTCCTGATCGCGGCCGGCCTGGCCAGCGTGCCGCGTGAACTCCTGGAGGCCGCCCGCGTGGACGGCGCCAACGAGTGGCAGGTGTTCCGCAGGATCACGGTGCCGATCCTCGCGCCGGTACTCGCGGTGGTGGCGGTCACGCTCATGATCAACGTACTGAAGATCTTCGACCTGATCTTCATCATCGCGCCGAACTCCTCGAAGGACGACGCGAACGTCCTGGCGCTCCAGCTCTACAACTCCGCGTTCCTCGACAAGGATTCGGGCGTGGCGAGCGCGATCGCCGTGCTGCTCTTCCTTCTCGTGATCCCGGTGATGCTCTTCAACGTGCGGCGACTTCGGCGGGAGGCTCGGCGATGACCACCCAAGTCGAAGTGGTGAAGGCGAAGCAGTCGCTCGGCGGGCGGATCGCCTCCGTCCTCAGCGGCAGCCTGGTACGCGCCCTCCTCGCCGTCGTCGCGCTCTTCTGGCTGGTGCCGACGGTCGGTCTGCTGCTCGGCTCGCTGCGCAGCTCGGCCGACATGGCGGAGAGCGGCTGGTGGAAGGTCTTCTCCACGCCGTCGCAGATGACGCTGGACAACTACACGAACCTGCTCAAGGACGAGACGATCACCGACTCGATCCTGTCCAGCATCATGATCACCGTCCCGGCGACACTGCTCGTCGTGATCATCGGGTCCCTCGCCGGATACGCCTTCGCGTGGATGGAGTTCCCGGGCCGCGACTGGTGGTTCATCGGCGTCGTCGGGCTGCTCGTCGTGCCCGTGCAGGTGGCGCTGCTTCCGGTGTCGAAGATCTTCGGCGCGATCGGGATCTTCGAGACGACGGCCGGTGTGGTCGTCTTCCACGTGGCCTTCGGCCTGCCGTTCGCGATCTTCCTCCTGCGGAACTTCTTCGCGGAGATCCCCCGTGAACTCCTGGAGGCGGCACGCCTGGACGGGGCCGGTGAACTGCGGCTCTTCTTCCGGGTCGTGATGCCGCTCGGCGCGCCCGCGATCGCCTCGCTCGGCATCTTCCAGTTCCTCTGGGTCTGGAACGACATGCTGATCGCGCTGATCTTCGCCGACTCCGAGAGCCCGCCGATCACGGTCGCTCTCCAGCAGCAGGTGCGGTCCTTCGGTGACAACGTGCAGATCCTGGCGCCCGGCGCGTTCATCTCGATGGTGATCCCGCTGGCCGTGTTCTTCGCGTTCCAGCGGCAGTTCGTGTCCGGCGTGATGGCGGGCGCGGTCAAGTAGCCGGCCGTCCACGGCACAGGCGCATATGTTCGGTGAGTGAGGCGGCCCGCCACCTGGGCCGCCTCACTCGCGTCCATCCCCCGTATGCCGCATATGGCGTAACTCGACCGGCCGCCGGGGCGTTGCCGGGCAGTAGCCCGCGCCGACCCATGGATGTGCCTTGCCCCGGTTCAGTGTCATCGTGCCCGTGTACAAGGTGCAGGCGTATCTGCACGCATGCCTCGAATCCGTCCTGAGCCAATCGTTCACGGACCTCGAACTGATCGTGGTCGACGACTGCTCACCGGATGCGTGCGGCGCCCTCATCGACGAATGCGCGGCCCGTGACACCCGGGTGAAAGCCGTCCATCTCAAGGAGAACGTCGGCCTCGGCCGGGCCCGCAACGCCGGCATGGAGCACGCGGACGGCGACTACCTCGTCTTCCTGGACAGCGACGACACCCTCACCCCGGACTCCCTGCACGCGATCTCCGACCGCCTCAAGGAGACGGACGAGCCGGACGTCCTGATCTATGACTACGCGCGCACGTTCTGGTCCGGCGAAGCCGTGCGCAACCAGTTCGCGAGCCTCCTCAAGGAGGACGGCAACGTCCCCTTCCGCCTCGGCGACCGGCCCGGCCTGCTCAGGCTCCTGATGGTCGCCTGGAACAAGGCCTACCGCCGCGACTTCATCGAGCGCGAGAACTTCACCTTCCCGCCCGGCCTCTACGAGGACACGCCCTGGACGTACCCGGTCCTGATGAAGGCGGGCTCCATCGCCACCCTCGACCGGGTCTGCGTGCACTACCTCCAGCGCCGCCGGGGCAGCATCCTGCGCACCACGACCCGCAGGCACTTCGAGATCTTCGACCAGTACGAGCGGGTCTTCGCGTTCCTCGACGAGCACCCGGAGCTGTCGGCGGCCTGGCGGCCCCTCCTCTTCCGGCGGATGGTCGACCACCTCTCGACGGTCTTCACCAAGCGGGACCGCCTCCCGCGCGGCAGCCGCCCCGAGTTCCTGCGCAAGGCCCGCACCCACTACCGCCGCTACCGCGTCCCCGGCGCCCGCCCCGGCACCCGCGCCCGCACCCGGCTGCGGCACGGCCTGGTGCGCCTGGGCACGCACCGCACCTATCGCACCCTGTGGACGGCGCTGCGGGTGCGGTCGAGGGCCAGGCGGTACGCGGCCACCGCGCGGCGCCGCGCCAAGGGCGCCGTCCTTCAGCTGCACTACCGGATCCAGCTGCGCCTGCCGCTGCGCGCCGACCGCGCGGTCTTCTCCTCGTACTGGGGGCGCGGCT
Source organism: Streptomyces sp. NPDC044044 (assembly GCF_056434405.1). NCBI lineage: Bacteria > Bacillati > Actinomycetota > Actinomycetes > Kitasatosporales > Streptomycetaceae > Streptomyces > Streptomyces sp. NPDC044044. The sequence continues at coordinate 806,311 of NZ_JBWKFG010000004.1, forward strand.
ACGGCTGCAACCCCGGCGCCCTGGAGGCCGCGCTGCGCGAGCACGCCCCGCACATCCGCACCGCGTGGGTCGCCGACCCGGCCCACCACCACACCCTGCCGACGGCGACCCGCAGGCTGCGCACCGGCACGGCGGCGTACTGGAGTGCACTCGCCCGCTCCAAGTACCTCGTGAACAACGTGAACTTCGACCGCAGGCTCGTCAAACGCCGCGGCCAGATCATGATCCAGACCCAGCACGGCACGCCCCTGAAGCTGATGGGCCTCGACCTCCAGGACCGCCCGGCCGCCGCGCGGGACATGGACTTCGCCGTCCTCATGCGCAACGCCGACAAATGGGACTACGTCCTGTCGGCGAACCGGCACTCGACCCTGGTGTGGGAGCGCGTGTTCCCCGCCTCGTTCACGACCCTCGAGTACGGCTACCCGCGCAACGACATCTACCAGCGGGCGAGCTCGGCCGACGTGGCCCGCCTCCGCGAGTCCCTCGGCGTCCCCAAGGGCGCCATCGCCATCCTCTACGCGCCCACCCACCGCGACTACCGCCACTCGCAGCTGCGCTCCCTGGACCTGGAGCGGATGCTGCACAACCTCGGCCCCCGCTTCGTCGTCCTGACCCGCGCCCATCACTCGTACGGGGCGCCTCTGGTGTCCTCGACCGACCGCCTGATCGACGTCTCGGACCACACGAGCGTCGAGTCCCTCTGCCTGGCATCGGACGCCCTGGTCACGGACTACTCGTCGCTGATGTTCGACTACGCCAACCTCGACCGCCCCGTCGTCCTGCACGCCGACGACTGGGAGGCGTACGAGGCGGCCCGCGGCACCTATTTCGACGTGCGCGAGTTCCCGCCGGGCGCGGTGGCGCGCAGCGAGGACGAGCTCACCGACATCTTCGCCACCGGCCACTGGCGCGGCTCACGCTCGGCGCAGCTGCGCGCCGCGTTCCGAGACCGCTTCTGCGTGTACGACGACGGGCGGGCCGCTGAACGAGTTGTGAGGCATGTGGTGCTCGGTGAGACAGGGGGTCTACCGTCTGTGGCGCCACTGGCGGACCGGCACCCGGCGCCGGCCGCGGGGGTGGCCGATGAGCCGCTGCCGCGGGCCGACGCCTCCCGGCCCACTCCCCGCTTCTAGCGAACGAACCGTGCTTCTGACGGCCCTGCGCGTCCGCCGCGCTGTCCTCCTTCCCCCATCCCCGGGACCAGATATGCAGAACGCTTCAGCCACCACGTCCGCGACCGCCACCGCGCCCGCCACCGGCCAGGACTCCGGTCAGCTGCCGCGGCCGGGCAGGCTCTCCGATGTGAAGGGGTGGTTCCACCCGGTCGACCAGGTGCTGTTCGACTGGATCCTGAGCCGGCAGCTGGAGCGGGGCCAGCGGGGTGATCTGCTCGAGCTCGGCGCGTATCTGGGCAAGAGCGCCATCTTCATGGGCGCGTATCTGCGCGGGGAGGAGACCTTCACGGTCTGCGACCTCTTCGACTCGCCCGCCCCCGACGAGGCCAACTCCGCCGAGATGGGCCGCTCGTACGCCACGCTCACGCGCCGTGCCTTCGAGGCCAACTACCGCTCCTTCCACGACGGTCTGCCGCAGATCGTCCAGGAGCCGTCGTCCGGGATCACCGCGCACGTGGGGGCGGACAGCTGCCGCTTCGTGCACATCGACGCCTCGCACCTGTACGAGCACGTGCACGCGGACATCGCCGCCGCCCGTGAGGTGCTCGGGCAGGACGGGATCGTCGTGCTCGACGACTTCCGGGCCGAGCACTGTCCGGGCGTGGCCGCGGCGACCTGGGGCGCGGTGGCGAGCGGGCTCAAACCGCTGTGCATCACGGCCACCAAGTTCTACGGGACGTGGGGCGACTACGACGCGGTCCACGCCGATCTCGCCGCGTTCCTCAAGGGGCGCGACGACATGTGGCACGGCGCCGAGGAGGTCGCGGGCTTCCCGATGATCAGGATCAGCGGCAAGAAGGCGAAGTCGCCGGAGCAGCCGGTGTCACGGCACGCGGACGAGGCCTCCCCTCGGCCGACCGCCCCCTCCGCGCCACCTGCCGGCGCCGGAGCCGGAAGCCGGGCCAGGGGCCTGCTGTCGTCGCTTCTCGCGCGCTCGGGACGTTCCTGACGTCGGACGGGGCCGCTGTGGGCGGCCCCGTCCGCGCTCAGCGTTCGAGCAGCTCGAACAGCGCTTCCCAGCGCTCCAGAACCCGCGCCTCGGAGAACCGCTGCACGTTCATCCGGGCCCGCTCCCCCATCGCGTCCCGCAGCCGGGGGTTGCCGGTGAGGCGCAGGAGGCGGTCGGCGAGGGCCTCGATGTCGCCGGCGGGGGCGAGCAGTCCGTCCTCGCCGTGGCGCACGATCTCGCGTACGCCGGGTGCGCAGTCGAAGGCCGCGCACGGCACCGCGCTCGCCATGGCTTCCATCAGGGCGAGCGGGAAGCCCTCGCCGCGCGAGGACTGCACGAACAGGGAGCTCTCGGCGAGCACACCCGGCACATCGCTGGTGCGCCCCCGCCACTGGACCGAACGGTCAAGACCCAGGCGCGTGCACTGCCGCTTGAGGTCGGCCTCGTCCGCGCCCGCTCCGTAGATCCGCAGCGTCCAGTCGGGGCGCTGCGGTGCCACGAGCGCCCAGGTGTCGACGAGCATGTCGACGCCCTTCTGGTCGGCGAGCCTGCCGATGCTGCACACCACCTTCCGGTCGCGGGGCGAGGGCACCGCGGGGAGGTGGGCAAGGGCGTTGGGCATCGCGCCGACGTTGTGCATGCCGTCGGCGATCCAGTCGTCGGCGTCCTCCTGGGTGAGCGCGAGCCAGCGGTCCACGGAGGGGTAGCTGCGCCTGACCGCGCGGTAGCGGTGGCAGGCGCGGGTGTAGGCGTACGACTCGTGGCTCATGCCGATGATGCGCAGGCCCGCGGTGTCCGCCTCCCTGATCCACTCCATCGGCCAGACCTGCGTGACGATGGCGACCGCGCCGGGGCGTGCGGCGCGGAAGAGCTCCGAGAGCCGGTCGACGGTGCGGCGCTTGGCGGCGACCCGTACCGATTCGCGGCGCCGCGCCACCACGTTGAGGCGGCCGAGGCCCCGCGCCGGGCGCGGGGTCTGCGGGTGCTCGCGGTAGAGGCTGGTCACGGGGTAGCCGAGGTCGTCGGGGAGCACCAGCTTCAGCTCGGCCTCGTGGACGCCGATGACGTGCACCCGGTGGCCGTTGCCCTGGAAGAGCCGGGCCATCTGGTGGGCCCAGGCGGTGACGCCGCCGAGTTCGTCGACGGTGTTCGCGACGAGGAAGAGGTCACGGCTCTTCGTCGCGGTCGCGAGCTTCGTCGTGGTCATGCGCCGTCCCTCTTCTCCGTGTTCCCGGACTTCTCCGCGCTCCCGGACTTCTCCGTGCTCGCGGCCTTCTGCGTGTTCCCGAACCGCTCCCCGAAGAGCGTGTCCACCACTTGGGCCGCGGCCCGCCCCTGGTCGTACGCGCCGAACCGCGCCGCGAACGCCTGCCGGGCCTCGGCCCACGCCCCGTCGGCCTGCTTCAGCGTGGCGAGCACGCGCAGCAGTTCCTCCTCCGTCTCGACGACGGGCCCACCCGCGTCGTCCCGCAGCGCGAAGTAGCTGCCCCGCTCGGCCGCGTACGCGTCGAGGTCAGGGGCGAAGTGCACCAGCGGCCGGTCCAGGAGCGCGAAGTCGAACATGATCGACGAGTAGTCGGTCACCAGCACGTCGGCGAGGCAGAGCAGCTCGCTCACGTCGTGGTGGGCCGACACGTCGACGACGGTGCCGGGCGGGCACACCGGGAGGCTCGCCGCCTCCATGTAGTGGGCGCGCACGAGGAGGACGTGGGTGTCGCCGAAGCGGTCCGCGAACGTGGCGACGTCCAGGGGCAGTCGGACCGCCTTGTTGTTCTTGGGCAGACCGCGGAACGTCGGCGCGTAGAGCACCACCGTCTTGTGGTCGGGGATGCCGAGGTCCGCGGCCACGGCCGGTCGCGGGAAGCGGCCCGACGCCTCGTCCCTGGCGCGCGCGGCGACCAGGCGGTCGTTGCGCGGGTAGCCGCAGCGCAGCAGCCGCTCATCGGGGATGTTGTAGGCGCGGGCCAGGGTGTTCACGTCGTGCTCGGAGCGGACCAGGAAGTGGTCGAAGCGGTCGACGGCCCGCTGGAGCCACTCGCGCTGCGGGGCGTTCTGCGTCTTCAGGCGCGCCTCGTCGAAGCCCATGCGCTTGTACGCGGAGCCGTGCCAGGTCTGCAGGTACGTGGTGTGGCGTGGCTTGGGCAGTGCGTGCGGGAAGCCCTGGTTGTCGATCCAGAACTCGGCGCGGCCCAGCGCCCACAGATAGCGCCAGGACCAACGGCGCACCAGGCGGGACGAGTCGGGGAATCCGTCGGCCGAGGCGGCGTACGACCAGGTGCAGCGCAGCCGCAGGCCACGGTCGACGATCTCCTGGTGGACGGCGCGCGGGCTGTCGCCGTAGCACCTGCCCATGTGGCTCTCGAAGACCACCGAGCCCTTGCTGACGGGCAGCCGCCGCAGCACACGGCGGTAGACGCGCAGCTTGTACGGCTGGGCGCTGAGCCTGTCCCACCTCTTGCGCAGGGCCCGCAGCCGGAGCCTGAGCTTGCGTGCGGGGCGGAAGTGCGTGGCGTAGTGCAGGGCCGCGCGCAGGGTGCCCGCGGCGCGGTGGCGGGGTGTCAGGCGCAGCTCCAGCCTGTTCGCGCCGGTGACGATGGCGCTCTTGCTCTCCCCCACGGTCTCCGCCTCGGCGACGAGCTCGGTGGTCAACTCCTGGTCGCCCGCGGTCAGTTCCAGCCGTGGCTCCCAGGTGCGGTCGCGGATGCCGAGGTCCCGCAGACCGGCGGTGAGGCCCACCGTGGCCCGCCAGACGACGGCGCCGCCGTCGTAGTGCGCCTCCTCCACGGGTACGCGGAAGCCGCGCCGCCCCGCGCCGCGCGCCCGCACGTCCAGCCAGGCCGTGAGCGGCGGCCGGTCGGGCACCAGCCGGCCGGGGAGCACGACCCGCCCTTCGAGGACCGCCTTGCCGCCGTCGACGGCGCACCTGGTGAGGCGGTTCAGGAGCCGCACGTCGCCCAACTGCCGGTACTGATGGCCGAGTTCGCTGACGTCGAGCACTTCACGTACGCGCGGGTCGTCGAGCCCGTCCGCGCGCCAGTAGACCGTGCCCTCCCGCTCGGTCAGCTCCGAGACGACGGTCCCCGGCCGCCCCAGCGCGTACGCGGCGGCGAGGACGCCGTCCGTGTCACCCTCGGCGAGCAGTCGCACGCACACCCGCTCCACGGGTTCGAGCGCGTCCAGGGCGCGCGCGTCCACGCGGCCCGCCAGGTGCGGGGCGAGCCCGGCCGTGGCCCGGCGCCGTTCCTCATTGGTGAGCTGCGGGAACGTACGGGCGCAGGGCAGCACGTGGTCGGTGAGGAAGGCGCGCTCGCGCCGGTCGCACAGGTCGAGGCGGCCCAGGCTCACGAGGAGCCCGGCGACGCGGTCGTTGGCCTCGGCGAGGGCGGGGGTCTCGCGGGCGGGGGCGGGTGCCGCGCGGCGGGTGGTGATCAGGTTCGGCACGAGGGTGATGCCGCGGACGCCGAGGGCCGCTTCGACGCCGAAGAGGACCTCGCTGTGGTCGAGGTCCTCGGCGTACCGCAGTCGCGCGCCGTCCAGGACGTCACGGCGGACGCAGAACCCGGTGATCAGGGAGTCCCTGGTGACGAGTTCGGGGGCGTCGGAGAGGTTCTCGATCTCCCTGGTCCGCGCGTGCAGTCGAGCCTGCCAGCTCGGGCCCCGCTCCTTCCTTCCGCTGCCCGTGAGCCGCGTCCAGCGCCCCGCCACCAGGTCGGCCCCGGAGGTGCGTGCGGCGTCGAAGAGGTTCCGGCAGGCGTGCCGCTCCAGGAGTTCGCCCTCGTCGAGCACGATGACGTACCGGCCGCGCGCCGCGTCGAGCCCGAGGTTCCGCGACGCGGCCACGGACATGACGCGCTCCGCCCGGACCAGGCGCACCCGGTGCGGCTGATCGGCGGCGAGCTCCCGCGCGGCGTCGCGGGCGGGGCCGTCCGCCCCGGGGTCGACGACGACCGCCTCCACATTGGCCATCGTCTGGTCGAGCACGGACCGCACCGACTCCCGCAGGGCCTCGACGTCCGTGCCCGCCACCACGACACAGCTGACGTCGTGCAGTTCCGGCGTGCTCATGCGTGGCCCCCTTCGAGCATGGCGTCCGCGACACCGGCGGCCGCGTTCCCGTCGTCCAGATCGCAGAAGACCTCGCGGAATCTGTCGTACGCGTCGGCGTAGGCGGCGGTGGCGGCCGCCGGGTCGCGCAGCGCCTCGATGACCTCGTCGCCCGTGGTGAGCAGCGGGCCCGGCGCCTGGGCCTCGAAGTCGAAGTAGAAGCCGCGCAGGGTGTCGCGGTAGTGGTCGAGGTCGTAGGTGTGGAAGAGCATCGGGCGCCCGGTCTGCGCGAAGTCGAACATCAGGGACGAGTAGTCGGTGACCAGGACGTCGCTGATCAGGAGCAGTTCGCTGACGTCGGGGTAGCGCGTGACGTCACGGACGAAGTCCGAGCCGGGGACGGTGCCGCCGACGAGGTAGTGCCTGCGGACCAGGAGCACCTGGTCGTCGCCGATGGCGCGCCGCGCGGCGTCGAGGTCCAGCTGGAGGTCGAGGCCGTAGCGGCCGCCCTGCTTGGGCTGGTTCTCGCGCCAGGTGGGCGCGTACAGGACGACGCGCTTGCCCTCGGGGATGCCGAGCCGCTCGCGCACGGATGCGGCGACCTTCGCGCGGTCCGCGGCGTGCAGCAGGTCGTTGCGGGGATAGCCGCGTTCGAGGACTTCGCCGGTGTAGCCGAAGGCGCCGCGCAGCAGGGGCGTCGAGAAGCGGTTCGGGGAGACCAGGACACTCCACTGGTCGGCGCGTCCCGGCAGCGTCGCCATGTAGGCGCGGTCGCCGGAGGCGTGGCCCGCGAGGTCGCGGCCGATGCGCTTGAGCGGGGTGCCGTGCCAGGTCTGCACGACGTACTGTCCTTCGGCGCGCTCGAACCAGGCGGGCAGCTGGGTGTTGGTGACGATGTAGCGGCAGCGGGCCAGGGCCTCGTACCACTCGGCGCTCCACAGGGCGAGGGGCGTGGCGCTCTCGGGCAGCGCGACCTGCTGGTCGCGCACCACCCACAGGTGCTCCAGCTCGACGCCTCTGCCGACCAGTTCCTCGTGCACGGCGCGCGGCGAGTCCGAGTACTGCCGTCCGTCGAAGCTGCAGTACAGGACGGCGTCGCGCAGCGGCTCGCCGCGCCGCGCCGCGTACACCTCGCGCAGCCTGCGCTGGCGCGGGCCGCCCCGGTCGGTCATGGGCACCGCGGAGCCCGAGCGCAGGTGGAGGCCGTCGTGGGCGTGGCGCTTGAGGCTGATGTCACGGCCGGATCTGGTGCGCACGAGCGGGAGTCCGCGGTCCTTGCCCGGCGCCACGCACACCGGGGTGTACTGCTCGGGGTCGCTCCGGCCGGGCTCGCGCAGGAAGAGGTTCCAGCGTCCTTCGGCGAGCGGCAGGGTGCCTCCGGGGCCTGGCAGGGCCTCGGGGCGCAGCGCGGCGGCGAACCGCCCGCCCTCGATCCGCACCGGCACCACGGCCTCGTCGCCGTGGCCCGCGTGCACGAGGACCAGCTCCCCCGCGCGGGCGGCGGCGTCGGGGTGGCTGCCCTCGATGAGCAGCTCGTCGTCCCAGGTCACGCTGGAGACGAGCGGCCGCACGGTCTGGTCGCGCAGCTCCAGGTTCCCCGCCGCGTTGGCGAGGACGAGGAGTTCACGCCCCGGCAGCAGTCCGTACCTCCCCGGCGGCACATCGGGGCAGGCGGCGAGCGGTGTGCGGCCCCCGCCCTCGCGGACCAGGGCGACGCCCCACGGGTCGGCCTTGCGCGGTGTGCCGGTGCGCTCGTCCTCACCGGCGTGGAAGAGGGCGAGCGGCACGTCCGCGCTGAAGTCACGGCCGTTGACCAGGGCGGGGACGTAGTGCGCCTCCTTGGTGTGCCAGTTCTCGACCCGCAGCGCGTCGACGGCCTGCGACTCCCCCGGCGCGAGCCTGCCGTGCAGCCGGATGACGCCACCGCACCCCTCGTGCGCGACGAGCCGCCCCGCCACCCGCTCCGTGCGCAGCCGCAGCCGCCCCTTGCTGAGCGTGACGGCCACGCGCAGGAACTCCTCCAGATACCGCACGGGAAGCCGCGGCGCGCCGCTCATCCGCACCGGCCCGGTGCGCGGCAGCAGCCCGCTGACCACGCCCATCTCCACGTTCCAGGTGGTGCTGCGCCGCTTGGTGACGGTCCTGCGGGGGTCGATGACCGTCTCGAATCCCGACCGGTCGTAGCTGTGCAGGCCCTGCTTGGAGCGGTACGTCGCCTCGCGCGCCCGCACGGTGCGCAGCTTCAGCGGAAGGACCCGCCGCCGCCCGGCCCGCAGCCAGGCGACCCTGGCGCGCGCCCCGAGCCGCCCGGCGGGCAGGTTGGGGATGTAGGCGTAGCCCTTGAGCCGGAGCCTGCCCTGCTCGTCCCAGGCGGCGTGGGTGAGCTGCGCGGTCAGCGGCAGGTCGGAACGTTTCAGGGCGACGGTCTCGCGCGGCAGGCCGCCGATCCCGGGGAAGTCGGCCCGGCGCCTGCGCAGGCCGCGGACCCGGAAGGCTTCGGGGTGGGACTTCTCGTACGCCATGAAGGCGATCAGGTCGGTGACGCGGCGCTGGCGGATGAGCTGCCAGCGCACGCGCAGCGCGAGCGGCAGTGCGGCGACGACCGCGGGGTCGACGGTGTCGAGGAAGGTGTTGGCCTGCTCCATGAAGACGTCGTGGTACGCGGCGTCGCCGTGCGGCAGGGCCTCCATGAACAGCCACAGGTCCCCGGAGAACACCGTCGTGTCGTAGCGTCGCTTGGCATCGGCGAAGACCTCCGCCTGTGGTGTGCCCGCCGCCCCGGCGGCCTTCTCGGCGAGGAATCCGCTGGCCGAGAGGACGGCGGCCGTGCGGTCGCGGACGGCGCGGGGCTTGGCGCGGCGGCTGGTGATGGAGCCGTCGCGGTCGCGCCAGAGGTAGACGGGATCCTTCAGTACGTCGACGGACGCGGCCAGGAAGTGGGCGGGGATCGTGACGGGGGTGTCCTCGAAGAGCACGCCCTCCGGGAAGGCGAAGGCGTGCCGGTCCCAGAAGTCCCTGCGGAAGACCTTGTTGCAGGCGATGCGGTCGCCGAGCAGCTCCCAGTCGCGCGTGACGTGCGTGGCGCTGCGGTTCTTCTCCATCACCTTGCGGAACATCGGCGACTGCTCGCTCCTGCCTGCGGAGCGCAGCCGGTGGACGTTGCCGGTGACGAAGTCGGAGCCGGACTCCTCAAGCGAAGCCAGCATCCGCTCGTACGCGTCACGCGGGACGACGTCGTCGCTGTCGACGAACGTCAGGTATGTCCCCCGCGCCTCGCGCACCCCCGCGTTGCGGGCCGCCCCGAGCCCCGCGTTCTCCTGCTCGACCAGCCGGAATCTCGCGTCATCGGCGGCGAACTCGCGGGCGATGCGCGGGCTCCCGTCGGTGGAACCGTCGTTCACCATGACGACTTCGAGGTCCGGCATGGTCTGCTCGGCCAGTGACCGGAGGCAAGGGCCGAGAAACTCCTCGACGTTGTAGACGGGGACGACGACGGCAAGTCGGGGTGTCATGCGCTGCGCACATTCCTTCCGGAGAACTGACGGGCACGGCTGCGCGTCCTGCTGGGGGCCACTTGGTTAACAACCGCCGCCCTTCCGGGTCACCCGCGCAGAGCCATTCGAGTGATCACGTGGGCGGGCCCTGTGTCCGGCGGCTCGAAGCCGCCGGACACAGGGCCCGCCCAAACGCCCGCTGTCTTCAGTTGGTTGGATCGGCCGCCCGGCGCGGTCAGGGCTTGACGGCGATGCGTCCCTCGTCCATGCGCAGGAGCAGCAGCCGCTCGCCGGTCTTATCCAGGAACTCGTCGACGGCCTGGCGCGATCCCTGCCAGTAGCCGTAGTCGTCGATGAGCAGGACGCCGCCGCTGACCAACCGCGAGTACAGCTCCTGGAGTTCGTGCTTGGTCGATGCGTACCAGTCGGTGTCGAGGCGCAGGATGGAGATCTGCTCGGGCGCCTCGCGCGGGACGGTCTCCTCGACCATTCCCTGGACGTAGTGCACGCGCTCCTTGGGGTAGGGCACCTTCTCGAAGCCCGACTTGACGTCGTCGAGGGAGGCGACCGCCCAGATCGGACGGTCCTTGCCCTGCAGCTTGAGCAGTTCCTCGGCGGACTTGCCGTCCCGGCGCAGGTCCTCTTCGGTGGGCGGGGTCATGCCCTCGTAGGTGTCGAAGAGGTACAGGTCGCGCTCGGTGTCACCCGCGGAGATCAGCGCCTTGGCGCAGGCCTGCATCGAACCGCCGCGCCACACACCGCACTCGACGATGTCGCCGGGGATGCCGTGCCGCACGACGTGCCGGGTCGCCAGGATGAAGGCGTTCAGCCGTTCGGGAGAGGTCATCGTGTACGGCTTCACCGCACGGATGATCTCCTTCGCCTCGTCGTCGTAGTCGGCGGGGAGATTCAGGGCTTTGGGCTTGGGCTTCGGCTTCGATGCCGGGGCGGGCTTCGGCGCGGGGGCCGCCGCCGCGCGCTGGGCCGGCAGCGGTTTGCGCGTCAGCTGATATCCGGTCAGTTGCTTCAATGCGCCATTCACAGCGCGTCGCCATGCCATGGAAGCGGACAGTACGCGCAACTCATCCCTGATGTCACATTTCGTCAACATAGGTTCATTTGGCGTTACTTGGCGCTACTTGGTGCCTCGGCGGGCCGCTCGTCCACCGTGCGCGGCGCCACCACCTTCGGCCTGCCGCACAGCGCGCGGCCCTCGACGGGCTCGGGCAGCGGGACGCCGTCGACCCCACCGATCCTGTTCGCCCACCACGTGGTCGTGGAGCGCACCAGGGCCATGGTGAGCCTCGGATAGTTCTTGGGGCGCTGGAACACGCCGACGGAATCTCCCCAGTAGGCGTGCTTGGCGTCGATCTGGCCGTAGGCGTGGCGGATGCCCTTCATGGGCGGGAAGTCCGTGTAGGCCTCGCGGAGTTCGAGCCGGGTGTACGCGGCCAGGGCGCGGAACCCGTCGGGGTAGTAGCGCCAGCAGTCCTGGGCGTCGTGCACGTGGCCGCGCGAGGGCGCCGTCACGAAGGCGATGCCCTGCGGCTTCAGGACGCGGGCGATGTCCAGCATCGTCGCCCAGAAGAAGGGGATGTGCTCGAACGCCTGGCCGGAGATGACGAAGTCGGCGCTGCAGGACTTCACGGGGATGCGGTAGGGCTTCTTCATCACCGCGTCGACGTTGCGCCCGTCGAGCACGTCGACGCCCACGTACTCCGTGTCGCGCCCTTCGAGCAGGGCCTTGTGGGTGCGGCTCTGCCCGTCGGAGACCCGGGCGCCGAGATCGACCACCCGGTGGCGCCTGCCCGTGGGCATGTACTGCTCGACGCAGAGTTCCATCTGTTCGTACGCGGACTGGTGCACGTTCTCCTCCAACACATCCAACACAGGCTCTTCCACGCGTTGCTCGCGTTCAACGTGTATCGACACAAAGGGTCACGCGCTCAACTCGCCTCCACCGACGCGCTTTTACGGCTCCACCTGCGCGGAGTGCGCCGCGCGCACCACTTCCTCGCCGGTTCCTCGACGTACGTGAACAGCGCCCAGGACAGGACGACCACGGCGACCGCGACCCCCAGGAGCGTGAACACCGCTTCGTTGCCGGGCTGCGGGCGGCCCCAGGTGTCGAGGATCAGCCGGTTGAGGGTCTGGTGCAGCAGATAGAAGGCGTACGACCAGAGCCCGAGCAGCACCATGGGGCGCGAGCAGAGCCAGCCCCGGTGGCCGGTCAGCTCGCGCTGGACGTACGCGGCGATGAAGAGGACGGAGAAGAGGGCGGCGAACGGGCGCAGGGTCCAGGCGAGTTGGTCGGCGATGTGCGGGCCGAACCAGGCGGTGCGGTGGCAGTAGAGGACGGCGTACGCGACGAAGCAGGCGAGCACCGTCGGCGGACCGATGGGGAAGCGGTACCCCCGGCGCAGGGCGAGCGCGCAGACCATCCCCACGCCGAACTCGGGGAGCCGGCTCACCGGGTTGCGCATGATCCACTCGGTGGCGAAGGGCGAGAGGTGGGTGGCCGTCCACCACTTGAGCAGCCACATGGCGACGAGTCCGGCGGCGGCGAGCAGGGCCAGGGTGCGGGTGCGCAGCCGCAGGGCGCCGCGGATGGCGAACGGGAAGAGGAGGTAGAAGAAGGCCTCGACGCTGAGCGTCCAGGCGACGCCGTTGCCGGGGAACATCGGGACGACGCCGGGGAACCACGTCTGCACGAGGAGCAGCGAGGTGACGAAGCTGAAGGTGTCCGTCGGCACACCGGCCCAGAGGTAGAAGACCCAGATGCAGGGCAGGGTCGCGACCAGGTGGGCGGGCCAGATGCGGCCGAACCTGCGCCAGTAGAAGAGGCGGGCGAGGGTGCCGGGGCGGTGCCCCCAGGTGAGCAGGAACCCGGAGAGCACGAAGAAGAACCCCACGCCGTTCGCGCCGAGCGTCGAGTACGGGAAGAGCACCGGCGCGTGGGCGACGCCGCCCTGCGCGCTGAGACCGGTGAAGTGGTGCACGAACACCGCGAAGGCGGCGAGGAAGCGCATCCCGGTGAGGGAGTCGACGCGGGGCGCGGTGTCGGCGCCGGTGGGGAGTCCGGGGCGGGTGCGTGTCTGGCGCGGGAGAGCCGTCGTCATGCCGGGGACCCCTCTCCCGCGCGCAGCGCCGGGCCGCAGCCCGCCGGGCGCATCGCGGCGACCATGGCGTCCAGGGCCGGTCGCACCCGCTCGCGCAGTGCGGTGATCCGGGCCGGGTTCCCTACGGCGTCGGCCCGGACGAAGTCGCCGCCGTCGCCCTCGCGGTAGAGAGGGACATAACCGGCGGCAGCCAGGCGGGGGACGGTCAGGCCCGTCTTGCGCGTCCAGGCGGCGTGCACGTGGAGCAGTTCGGGGCGCACCTCGTTCAGTACGTAGTCGCGCAGGACCGCCGTGTCGGCGGCCGCGTACGCGTCGGCCACGCGGCGGTCGGTCAGGCCCGCGACGTCCACGACGCGCAGCCGCGAGGTGAGCAGGGTGCCGCCCAGGTCGGGCAGGGCGACGGTGGCGTCACGCAGGCCGAGATATCCGGCGTACGCGTTGAAGGTGTGGCCGTAGCGCTCGGCCACGAAGCACATGGACAGGGTCGGGCGCTGGACGAACCTGCCGTTCTGCGCGGCCTGTCCGGTGACCGAGAGCAGCAGGGCGCCCGCGAGAGCGCAGCCGATGAGGACACGCGCGCGAGGGCGTTCGGCCTGCCACACGGCGACCGCGGCCAGGGAGAGTGCCGTCGCGGCGAGCACCCACACGGGGGTCGCGAAGCGGTACAGGGCCATCCAGTCCCGGCCGAGCACGCCGTACGCGAGGAGGGTCAGGGCCAGCGGGACGAGCAGCGCGGCCAGGGCTCCGCGGGCCGGTCCCCGGCGGGCGATCGCGGTGCCGACGCAGGCCGCGCCGATCAGGGCGAGCGCCCAGCCTCCGTAGCTCAACAGCTCGCCCGCCGAGGACAGTTGGGCGAGGCCCGGTGGCTTCTGGGCCTTGGCCACCGCGGTGTTCGGGACCCAGAGCCCGAAGGTCGCGTGGCGCCACAGCAGGAACGCCGCGTACGGCAGCGCGAACGCGCCGCAGCTCAGCGCCGCCGCCCGCACGGCCCGCGCGATGCCGTCCCGGCGCAGGAAGAGCAGCACGGTCACCGGGTAGGCCGCCGCGAGCACCGCGCCGTCCGGCCGGGTCAGCGCGGCGAGCAGGGCGATGACTCCCGTGCTCGCGGCGAGGGCGGGCCGCAGCAGGGCGCCGCGCACGGCTCCCCGGACGAGCAGCGCTCCGGTCGCGGCGGCGGTCAGCGCGTACAGCGGGTTCTCCAGGCCCGAGAAGGACCACGCCACGTACGACAGGTTCCCGGCGAGGACGGCGCCGGTCAGCAGGGTCACCGCCCAGGCCCGCCCCGGCAGCACGGCACGCGCCGCCGCGGCCACGCAGGCGAGCACGCCCGCCGTGCAGAGCAGCGCGAGGGCCTTGGGGTAGAGCACCAGGTCGCTGACGCCGAGGAGTGCGCCGTGGTCGAAGAGGCCGAGCCTGCGGCCGACGACGAGCAGGGCGAGCCAGGAGGGGTTGGAGTAGCCCTCGACGGGGTCGGCGCCCGGCTGCTGGACGGGGCCGAGGCCCTCGTCGATGCTGCGGGCGTAGGCGAAGGTGATGGCGGCGTCGTCGACGATCCACTGGCCCAGCGTGCTCGCGCGCCAGGCGATCAGGACGGTCGCGAGGGCCACGGCCGCCGGGTCGGCCCAGCGGCGGCACCGGGCCAGGGCGCCCGGGGTAGGGGCCGAAGAGGGGGCTTCGGCCGGTGGTGCGGATGATTCCTTACGGCGCTGGAACTGCGCGAGAGAAATGATCATTAAGGGGCTAACCGCCATATACCGCCCAAGGTCACGCTCCCGTCCGCCAGGCGGGTGACCCGGGCGCGGCCACACCCCCCGGCGGAGCGAACAACAGGCCGCGCGGGAACGAACAACAGGCAAAGTGGCCCAATGCACCACATTGGGTTCACGCCATGACCCCGGCCCTGCCGCCCGCCGCCCGGCGGCTCCTCGCCACCGTCAGGACCACCCGCTTCCGCGCGGAACGCGCCGCCGCCGGCCGGGTCGGCGGTGGGGCGCAGACGCTCCTGGCGCCCGTGCATCTGTCGATCCGGGACAGCCGGACGCTCAACGTCGCATTCGCCGCCGTCGCCGACGAGCAGGTCGAGCGGGCCCATCTGCTCGTCTCGCGCGGCCACCGCCGGTTCCGGATCCCGCTCGCCTTCGAGCAGCACGCCCACGGCGGACTGCTCCTGTCCGGGACCGCCACCTTGCGCGACGTACGCGATGTGCCCGACGTACCGGACGTACGCGACGAGCCGAACACCCCTGCCCGCCCCCGCCTGGGCGAGGGCGTCTGGCGGCTCACGGTCGTCACCGCCGACGCCCGCGGACGCGTCCTGAGGCGCGGCATCGGCATCGAGGGGGACACCGAACCGCCGCCCACGCCCACCCTCCACCACGCCCCCGACCCCCGCACCGGCACCCTCATCCGCGTCGTCCGGTGCCGCAGCGGGCGCGCGGTGCTCCAGGTGACGCGGTCAAGGCCCCGCGCCGAGCTCACCCGGTTCGTGCCCGGCGGCGACGGCATCACCGTGCACGGGCGGCTCGTCATGACGGGCGCCCGGCGGCGGTGGCGGGCCAAGGCCGTACGGCGCAGGGACGGGGTCACCGTGCCCGTCGGGGCGGTGTGGGAGGGCCCCGAGTTCAGCTTCCGGCTGCCCCTCGCGGAGATGGCGGGAGCTAGCCCCGGCCAGTGGGTGTGGGACTTCCACGTGGAGGCGGACAGCCATGCCGTCACGCTCCCCCTCGGCCGCTGGCTCTCCGACGTGCGCGACCCCTCGGCCGCCTACCCCACCCCCTTCCGCGTCTTCGCCCTGCCGAGCGGCGCCCTGGTCCGGGCCCACGCCCACTTCACCAAGTCCGGTGGCTTCGCGCTGACCTGCTGGGACATCTCGAAGGAGACCTCATGAAGATCACGTACCTCCTCGGCTGGGGCGACGAGATGGGCGGCACCGAGCTGGCCACCTACACCCAGGCGCAGCACCTCGCGGACCGGCACGACGTCGAGGTCATCTCCGTCTTCAGGACCCGGCCCGAGCCCTTCTTCCCCGAGGCCCGCAGCCTCCCCGTCCGCTATCTCGTCGACCGCACGGCCTCGCCCGAGCGCCCGGTGCGCGCATCGCGCCTGGACGAGGCCGCCTGCCGCACCCTCGCCGCGCTGCCCAGCGAACTGATCAAGCCCGCCTGGGAGTCCGCCTTCGACCGGCTCTCCGACGTCGAGATGGCCGCCGCCCTGACCACCCTGGACACCGACGTCCTGGTCACCACGACGCCCGCCCTGATGGCCGCCGCCGTCGATCTCGTCCCGGCCAGGGTCGTCACCGTGCACCAGGAGCACCGCCCCACGCAGCGCCGCGGCCCCTCCGGCGAGCCCCTGCTCCTGCACGCGCCGCGCCTGGACGCCCTGGTCACCCTCACCGAGCGCACCCGCGACTGGATCGCGGAGTCCCTCGGCGCCACCGCCCCCGAGCTCGCGGTCATCCCGAACGCCGTGCCCGACGGCTTCCGGCCGCGCGCCGACGGCGAGAGCAAGGTCATCGTCATGGCCGCGCGCCTCACGGGCGAGAAGCGCGTCGACCACGCCGTGCGGGCCTTCGCCGAAGTCGCCGACGCCTATCCCGACTGGACCCTGCGCGTCTTCGGCGGCGGCCACCGCGAGCAGCATCTGCGCCGCCTGGTCGACGGCTTCGGGCTGCAGGACCGCGTCGAACTCCTCGGCCCCTGCCAGGACATGGCCGCCGAGTGGGCCAAGGCGGGGCTCACCCTGATGACCGCGGGGCACAACGAGGCGTTCCCGCTCGTGCTGCTCGAAGCGCTCGCCGCGGGTGTGCCCGTCGTCGCGTACGACGTCCTGACCGGGCCCGCCGAGATCGTCAGGCACCGCGTCGACGGACTGCTCGTACCGCCCGGCGAGATCCATGAACTGGCCGCCGCCATGAGCGAGTTGATGGGCGACCCCGAGACGCGGCGCGGCTACGCGCACGCCGCCCGCGAAGGCGTCTACGCCCGCTTCTCCTCCACCGACGTCACCGCCCGCTGGCAGGAGCTGTACTCCCGGCTCCTTGCCCGGCGCGACGCCCCCGAGCGGCTCGACGACCGCGCGGACCGGGTGGCGCTCGGCGTCGCGTCCGGCGGCAGCGGGTTCCGCCCGACCACGCCGTACACCCTGAATGCCGAGCCCGCCGCCGATGAGCGCGCCCGCGAGGACGAGATCGCCGCCGCCGACACCAGCGGCCTCGTCATCCGCTCGGTGGGCCGGCTCGCCGAGCGCCGGGACGACGTCCTCGCGCCCGACATGACCGACTGGAACCTCGAACTCACCGCCACGGCACTGGAGTCGGAGGACATTCCCTACGTCCTGGTCCGCACGTCCGGCACCACGCACACCCTCGCCGTGGCCGACGACGAGCGCGACGGGGCGCTCAAGGCGCTCGCCGAGTCCCTGCACGGGCAGCCCGTCTACGCCGAGCTGGTCCATCCGCGGGACGCCGCCCCCGGGGTCGTGCTCGCCGAGCGGCTCGACGGCATCGGCGAGGTCGCGGGCGTCAAGATCTTCAAGCCGGTGACCACGACGACGCTCTCCCTGCGGCACGGCGTCGGACAGTCCTGCACGGTGGCGTTCTGGCCGCGGGTCACAGACGACGGGGCCGGCGGGAGCGACGCCCGGCGCGCGCCCTTCGGCACCACCCTCGCCGGATCCGAGCTCCCCTCCCTCTCCCCCACGGCGACCCTCCGCATCGCCGACCGCACGTACCCGACGCTCGACGTCTTCGCCCAACTCCTCGTCGGCGACGTGGACTTCCCCATCGACGCGGTCTACACCTGGGTCGACGACTCCGACCCCGAGTGGCGCGCACGCCGCGCGGCGGCCCTCGGCGGCCCCGACGACGACACCTCGCCCGACCACGGCGCCGTACGCTTCCGCAACCGCGACGAGCTGCGCTACTCGATGCGCTCGCTCGCGATGTACGCGCCCTGGATCCGGCACATCTACCTCGTCACGGCGGGCCAGACCCCCTCCTGGCTCAACGCGGCCCACCCGGACGTCACGGTGATCGACCACCGCGACCTCTTCGCCGACCCGGACGCCGCGCTCCCCACCTTCAACTCCCACTCCATCGAGAGCCAACTGCACCGCATCGAGGGCCTGTCGGAGCACTTCCTCTACCTCAACGACGACATGTTCCTCGGCCGCCCCACCACCCCGGACACGTTCTTCCACAGCTCGGGCATCTCGCGCTTCTTCTGGTCGTCGGCGTCCGTGCCCGCGCTGCCCGTCTCACCGGACGACGAGGGCTATCTGGCCGCGGCGAAGAACAACCGCGCCCTGCTCCAGCGGGAGTTCGGCAGGACGACGACGCACAGCTTCTTCCACGCCCCTTACGCCCTGCACCGCAGCGTCCTCGCGGAGCTCACCGAGCGGTTCCCCGAAGAGCTGGAGGCCACCGCCCGCAGCCGCTTCCGCTCGAACGGCGACCTCGCCCTGGTGTCGTCCCTGCACCACCACTACGCGTACCTCACGGGGCGCGCCGTGCCGGCGGGCATCGCGTACGACTTCGTGGACATCGGGAGCCGCGAGGACCACGCCCGCCTGGGCCAGCTGCTCCAGGGCCGCAACAAGACGGCGTTCTGCATCGGCGAGTCCCCCGACAGCGAGCTTGCCGACGAGGAGATGGCGCTGGCCATCCGCTCGTTCCTGGCGGCGTACTTCCCGGTCCGCTCCCCCTACGAGCGGGGCTGACGGGCTACGAGCTGGGCTGACCGGCTACGCGCGGGGCTGACCGTCCAGGAAGAGCCGCCGCACCACCCGCTCGGCGGCGCCCCCGTCGTCGTAGGGACAGAACCGGGCCCGGAAGGCCTTGCGCAGGTCCGCCGCACCGGCCGTGTCCCACTCCCCGCCGAGGAAGAGCCCGGCGAGCTCGTCCTCGGTGGTGGCCACGGCCCCCGGCGTCTCTCCCGGCCGCCCGGAGAGCAGGTCGAAGTACGTCCCACGGGCCATGCGGTAGGCCTGCCAGTCGGGGGCGTACGTCACGATCGGGCGGTCAAGGCAGGCGTAGTCGAACATCAGCGACGAGTAGTCGGTGACGAGGGCGTCGGCGGCCAGGCAGAGGTCCTCCACGCGCGCGTGACCGGTGACGTCGACGAGCTGCGGGTGGGCGCGCAGGCCCGCGTCGGCGCCGTAGAAGTAGTGGGCGCGCACGAGCACGACGTACGAAGGGCCCAGTGCGCGCACGAAGCGCTCCAGGTCCACGCGGGGCAGGAAGCCCTTCTGGTAGTCGCGGTGGGTGGGCGCGTAGAGCAGGACCGTCCGGCCGTCCGCCACCCCCAACTCCTCGCGGATCTTGCGCACTTCCGCTTCGCCCGCCGTGAAGTAGACGTCGTTGCGCGGGTAGCCCGCCTCCAGGGCCTGGTAGGCCGTCGAGGGGTAGACCCGCTCCCAGACCTCCGTGGAGTGCGGGTTCGCGGAGAGGCTGAGGTCCCACTGGTCGGTGTGGTCCAGGACCTTCTGGAAGCTGATGCCGTGCGTGCCTGCGGGGTAGCGGCGCTGGTCGAGGCCCATCTTCTTGAGCGGGGTTCCGTGGTGGGTCTGGAGGTAGACCTGGCCGGGGCGCTTGGTGAAGCCGCCGGGGAAGCTGGAGTTGTTGATCAGGTACGTCGCCCTGGCCATCGCCTGCCAGTAGCGCCGCGAGCCCTCGACGACGTACTCGACCCCGGCCGGTACGCGGTGCTTGTGCCGTGAGGAGACCACCCACACGCCCCGGATGTGCGGGGCGAGTTCGCGGGCCTTGGCGTGGATGGCGGCCGGGTTGCAGGAGATCCCGCGGTTCCAGTAGGCGCCGTAGACCGCGAGGTGGGGGTCGAGGGGGCGGCGCAGGTCGGCGCGGTAGGCGACGCGCATGGCGCGGGCGCGCAGCTTCTTCTTCTGTTCCTTGAGCCTGCGGGTGACGCCCGTCCTGCGGGACCGGCTCTTGCGCTGCGCTTCATAGGCGGCGTACGAGGCGGTGGCGAGGGCCTTGGCCCCCGGAGTGGGCGCCGGGCCCGCAGGTCCGTACGTCCGGTAGAGGCGGGCCGCCCCGCGGAAGAAGTCACGCCGGTCGCGCGGCGCGATGCGCCCGGGGTCGTCGAGCACCGCGAGCAGATGCGCGGCCGCGTGCGGGACGAGCCGGGCGCGGTCGGCCGGGTCCGCGCCGGCGAGCAGCTCCTCGTACCGCCCGATGACGGCGAAGTGCTCGCGGCCCGGCGAGGTGGCGAAGCTGCCGCCGCGCCGCTCGCGCCAGCGGACGCAGGCCTTGTCGAGGACGGCGGTGCGCGCGCCGGGCGTCAGGGTGGCGCGCCGCACCGGCACCACGTCCTCGTAGGCACCGTCGCTGAACGCGAGGCGGCGCTCCTGCCAGAAGCCGCGCCTGAAGACGCGGTTCCAGGCGGCGACGGTGACGGCCAGCTGGTCCCCCGCCAGGTCGTCGCCGCCCGTACGCACGCTCTCCCACCAGTCGACGCGGTCGTGGCCGAAGACCAGGACGTCCGGGTCGTCCGCGGCGTCGAGGGCCTGCGCGATCGCCTCCAGGGCGCCCGGCAGGAGCAGGTCGTCGCCGTCGAGGAAGAGGAGGTAGCTGCCGGTGGCGCGGTCCGCGCCGATGTTGCGGGCGGGACCCGTACCCGCGTGCGCGGGGACGCGGACGAGTTGCACGCGTGGGTCGCGCTCCGCACACTCCGCGGCGATCGCGGCGGACGCGTCGGGCGACGCGTCGTCCACGACGATCAGCTCCAGATCGGCGCGGCTCTGGTCGAGCACGGAGTCCAGGCATTCCCTCAGGTAGCCCTGGACGCGATGGGCGGGGACGACAACCGAGAAGCGCGACATGAACACCGACCGTAGCCAGCCGGGCACGCCCTGTCGAAGACCGCGCCTCACTCATTGGGATGAAGCGAGGCAAAGAAATTGACCGGAAGGGGCAAAAGGGATGAATAAGCCCGTACTCCCATGATTCTCCCCACTCCCATGACTGGGAGCGTACGAAAGGCCGGTCGCCGTGCAGCCCCGTCTCAGCGTCGTCGTGCCCATCTACAACGTCGAAGAGTTTCTGGAGGAGTGCCTGGAGTCGATCGCCGGGCAGACCATGGCCGACCTGGAGGCCGTGCTCGTCGACGACGGCTCGACGGACGGCAGTCCGCGGATCGCACGTGAGTTCGCGGCGAAGGATCCGAGGTTCGTCTATGTGCGCCAGCCGAACGCGGGGCTCAGCGCGGCCCGCAACACCGGGGTGCGGCACGCGACCCCGACCGCCGAGTACCTGACCTTCGTCGACAGCGACGACGTCGTGCCGCACGACGCGTACGCACGGATGACCGCGAGCCTGGACTCGACCGGATCCGACTTCGCGAGCGGCAACGTCTGGCGCCTGAACGAGCGCGGCCGCCAGCAGGCCTGGCAGTACAAGTGGCTCACCGAGCCGCGCTCGCGCACCCACATCAGCCGCGACCTGGAGCTGCTCGCCGACCGCGTCGCCTGGAACAAGGTCTTCCGGCGCGCCTTCTGGGACCGGCACGGCTTCACCTTCCCCGAGGGCAAGCTCTACGAGGACACGCCCGTCATGATCCCGGCGCACTTCCTCGCGGGTTCCGTGGACGTGCTCAGCGACCACGTCTACTACTGGCGGGTGCGCGAGGGCTCGATCACCCGGCGCCGCACGGACGTCAAGGGCGTGCGCGACCGGATCGCGGCGTGCGCGCACGTCAGCGCGTTCCTCGCCGAGCACGCGCCCGAGATGCGGGGGACGTACGACACGTCCTGCCTGCGCGACGACTTCGTGTACTTCCTGGAGGGCCTGCCGATGGGCGGGCCCGAGTACCGCGCGACGTTCATGAAGGGCGCCGCCGCGTTCCTGCGCCGCGCGGATCCGGGCGTCGTCGCCGGGCTTCCGGTGTCCCTGCGCGTGAAATGGCATCTCGTACGCGAGGGGCGCACCGCCGACCTGATCGACCTGCTCACCTTCGAGCAGCGCAACAAGAACGCCTTCCAGGTCCGCGGGGTGGTGCGGCGCAGCGCCACCTACCCGCGGAGCTCGGGCGGTCACATCCGCGTCCCGCAGGAGCTGGCCCGGCTCGGGCGGGGCGAGCTTCCGGTCATCTCGCGGGTGCGGGAGGCCAGTTGGGGCGCTGACGGGCTGCTGCGGATCAGCGGATACGCGTACGTGCGCAACCTGGAGGCGACGCGGCCCGGCCACTCCATCAAGGCGGCCATCCTCAAGTCCGCTCACAGCAGGGCGCAGTTGAGGAAAATCGCCACCCGGACCGTCGCCGCACCGCAGGCCACCGAGAACTCCCAGCAGCAGCTGCACTGCTACGACCTCTCCGGGTTCGAGCTGACCATCGACCCCGAGCAGCTGAAGACCGGCGGCCGCTGGAGGCCGGGCAACTGGCTGCTCGGCGTGGTCGTCGCGGGCCACGGTTCCGTGCGCCGGGCCGCCGTGCGCCCCCTGGACGGGTCGTCCACCCAGTCCGTCGTACGCGAACTGGGCGACGGGCTCCGCCTGGTGCTCGGCTACAGCAAGGGCCGCCTGGTGCTGAAGATCCAGGACTACGTGGCACGGGTCGACGCCCATCACCGGGACGGCGACGAGATGGTCCTCGGCGGCCACCTGCCGAGCCATCTGCGCCCGACCGCCCTGCGCCTGACGCACAAGCACTCGTCGGCGGAGTTCGACTACCCCGTGGCGCTGCCCGGCGACGACCGCTTCGACGTGCGCGTGCGCCTCGCGGACCTGGAGGACATCGCGCCGACACCGCACCTGGCCCCCAAGGAGGTCGAGCCCCCGCACGGCGACCGCTGGCAGGCCAACCTGGTCCTGCCGGACGGCAAGCTGAAGTCCCTCGCGGCGGTCCTCGACCTGCCGCCGGGCCGCTACGCGTCGCGCGAGGGCGGCCGGGAGCTGTGCGCGTCGGCGAACGACCAGGGCCAGCTCGTCATCGAACTGACCCGGCAGCCGATCGCCGACCGGGTGGCGTGGAGCACGGACGGCACGCTGACGATCGAGGGCACGGTGTCCGACGCGAGCTGGGACGCGGCGGAGCTGGTGCTCCGGCACAGCGGCAGGGACGAGGAGCTGACGGTGCCGGTGGAGCGCACCGCCGGGCGCTTCCGGGGAGTGGTGGCGCCCGGGGGCGGGGTGCTGCGGGAGGGGCGGTGGTACGCGTTCCTGCGCGAGACCGGGGACGCAGGGCACGGCGAGTCACGCGCGGGTACGGCGCCGGGGCGAGGCGGGACGGTGCGCGGGGACGCCGGCGCCGGCGCCGGCGCCGGCGCCGGCGCTGGCAAGGGTGCGGCGGCGCGCGGTGGTCTGCGGGACGGAGGCGGGTCCCACGCCGCTCATGCCGCCCACGGCGAGGACGGCATGCCCGTGCGGCTGCTCGCCTCCGTATCCGCCGCCTTTCCGCTCCACCGGACCGTGGAGGGGCGGGAGTTCACCGTCGACCGGCGGTTCGGGGACCGGCTGCTGCTCGAAGCGGGGTCCGTGCTCGCCCGCGGTGAGCGAGGGGCCTACCGGCGGCATCGGCTGCGCACCGCGCACTATCCGAACAGGCGCACACAGCCGCTGCGGGACGCGGTGCTCTACTTCGACGGCGACTCGCCGCGCGCGGTCCACGAGGAGCTGGTGCGGCGCGGCGCCGAGGTCGAGCACCTGTGGGTGACGCAGGACCAGCAGACGAAGGTGCCCGACGGGGCGAAGGGCGTGGAGGAGCACAGCGCCGCCTGGTACGAGGCGCTCGCCCGCTGCCGGCGCATCGTGACCGCGGGCCATCTGCCCGACTTCTTCGAGCGGCGGGACGGGCAGACCGTCGTACAGACCTGGAACGGAGCGCCCCTCAAGCGCATCGGCACCGACCTCACGGACACCCTCTACGCCGACCACGGCCACCTCGACGTCCTGCCGAAGCTCTCCCGCCAGTGGGACGTGCTCGTGTCGCCGAACCGTTTCTCGACACCTCATCTGGGGCGCGCCCTGGCCTACGAGGGCGAGGTGATGGAAGCGGGCTCGCCCCGCAACGACGTCCTCTTCTCCGAGGACCGCGGCAAGGTCGCCGAACGCGTGCGCCGCGAGCTGGACATCGCCCCCGACAAGCGGGTCATCCTGTACGCGCCGACCTACCGGGACCACCTGGCCTACTCCCCCGGCCGCTTCCGCTACGAACCCGCGCTCGACCTCGCCGCGGCGCGGGACGTACTCGGCGACGACCACGTCCTGCTCGTGCGCAAGCATCCGCTGACGGCGGGCCGCCTGCCCGGGGCCTGCGCGCCCTTCGTACGCGATGTGTCGTCCCACCCCCGCACGACCGAACTCCTGCTGATCTCGGACGTGTTGGTGACGGACTACTCCTCCCTGATGTTCGACTTCGCGCACACGGGGCGTCCGATGCTCTTCCACGCCTACGACCTTGAGCACTACCGCGACACGGTCCGCGGCTTCTATCTCGACTTCGAGACCAGCGCGCCGGGACCGCTGCTCGCCTCCACCGGCGAGGTCGTCGAGGCGCTGCGCGACCTGGACTCCATCACGGCCCGGCACGCGGAGGCGTACGCGGCGTTCCGCGAGGCCTACTGCGACCTGGACGACGGCCGGGCCTCGGCCCGCGTCGCGGAGAGGCTCATGCGATGAGCATGGCCACGCGGGGAGCGGGCCTCCTCACGCGCCGCGAGGTCCACGGCGCGACGGCCCTGCACGGGCGCGGCCGGTGGCGGCCGAGCCCGTACGTCGTGTTCGGCGGTCTGTTCTGGATCGTCATGTCGCTCGCCTTCTGGCGGGTGCCGATGTGCTGCGACTTCGGGCAGCACGCGGCGGTCGTGGAGCGGCTCAAGGACGACCTGCTGCACCCGCGCCACCCGATGGCGGACCTGCCGGGCGCGGGCAGTCCGTACTACTCGCCGTACGCGGTGGCGCAGGGCGTCTTCGCGCGGGCGACCGGGCTCGCGGGCTGGGAGGTCGTGAAGCTGGCGGGGCCGCTGAACCTGCTCGTGCTGCTCACGGGCCTCGGCCGGTTCGTGAAGGTCCTGACACCACGTCAATGGGCGCCGGTCCTGGCCCTGTTCGCGATGGTGGTGCTCTGGGGCACGCGGATGGCGTGGTGGAGCGGCTACCTCGGTCTGATGTCGATGACGGGGAACCTCGCCTACCCGTCGACGTTCGCGATCGGCCTGGCGTTCTGGGCGTGGGCCTGGGCGGGTTCGCTCGCGAAGTCGCCTCGCGGTGTCGGGGCGTACGCGGGTCTCGGGGCGTACGTGGGTCTCGGGGCGCTGTGCGGGGTGATCCTGCTCGTCCACCCCATCTCGTCCGTGGCGGCGGTGATCGGAGTGGTGGCGTTCGCGGCCTCGGCCAAGCGCCCCTTCCCCGCGCTGTGGAAGTGGGCGGTGACCGCCGTGACGGCGGCGGTGGCCGCGGCGAGCTGGCCCTACTACTCGGTCTTCTCCCTCGTCGGTGACGAGAGCGTCGACTGGATCCACCGGCAGCTCTACACCGAGATGCCGCAGCGGTTCTGGCTCGCGCTGCTCGGCCTGCCCGCGCTCGCGCTGAGGTTCCGGAGGAACCGCCGCGATCCGCTGGCCCTGATGTTCGCCCTGGACTGCGCGGTCGTGGCCTACGGCTGGCTCAGCGGCCACTACACCTACGGCCGCATCCTGGGCCTGACCCTCGTCCCCCTCCAGTTCGCCCTCGCCATCGAACTCGCGGCGCCCCGCCCCTGGCGCCGGTGGCGCATGGCGATGGGGGGCGCGGCGGCCACCGGAGCGGCCATCGGCTTCTTCACGCTCCAGGCGGGCGCGGTCGTGCCGCGCGCCCTCGACCCGGTGGGCTTCGACCAGCCGCCGCGCTGGCCCGGCTACGGCTGGGCGGTGAGCCAGATGCGCAAGGGCGACGTCGTCCTGACCAACGGCTACTACCCCACCCGGTCCGTTCCCGCGTACGGCGCCAACCTCGTCGCCCCCGCCTGGCCGGACGCCTCCCTCGCCGAGGACACGCGCAACCGCCGGCTCCAGGAGGTGCGCGACTACCTCTCCCCCGATTCGACCCGCGCCGAACGCACGCGGATCGTGCGCCGCCACCACGTGCGCTGGCTGCTGCTCTCGCCCGACCAGAAGGTGCCCAAGGAGGCGGTCGTGGTGGCGTGGGGACCGCGGACGGGCGAGGTGCTCGCGCGGGTGAGCGGCGGGAATGCGGAGGCGAGCGGCGGGAACGCGAAGGCGAGTGGCGGGACCACGAACCGACGGGAGACGGGCAACACGAACCAGTAAAAGACCCCCTAATCGGATAATTACTGGCAACCTCTAAAATTTCCCCCGTGGACCTCTCTCTGTCTCTCTCGCCCCCGCCGCCTCAGGTCTGTGTCGTCGTGATCGGCTACAACGACGCGGCGCACGTCGCGGACGCGGTGCGCTCGGCGCTCGCCCAGGGACCCGCCGTCCGCGAGGTGATCGCCGTCGACGACGGCTCGACGGACGGCAGCGGTGAGCTGCTCGCGGCGCTCGCGCAGGAGGACCCGCGCGTCAAACCCATCCGCCGCGCCGCCAACAGCGGCGGCTGCGGCACTCCCCGCAACGACGGGATCGAGGCCACGACCTCCGCGTACGTGATGTTCCTCGACAGCGACGACGTGCTGCCGCCCGGCGCGGTGGACGCCCTCCTCAAGGCCGCCGCGCGGCACGACGCCGAGGTGGTCACGGGCCTGTGCGTACGCCGCGAGCTGCCCTCCGGACGCGAGACCCCCTGGCAGCCCATGCTCTACAAGAAGGCCCGCCTCATCGCCCGCCCGGAGCTGCGCACCCGCCTGGTCCACGACACCCTCTGCGTCAACAAGCTCTACCGCACCGACTTCCTGCGCCGGCACGCCCTGCGCTTCCCCGAGGGCCGCTTCACGTACGAGGACTTCGTCTTCACGGCCCGCGTCCTGGCGGCGGGCCCGCGCATCGCGCTGATCACGGACCCCGTCTACGTGTGGAACGTGCGCCGCACGGCGGCCAAGCTGTCGATCTCCCTCGACCGCTCGGGCATCGCCAACTGGCAGGCCCGCGTGGAGGCCCACCGCCAGTCGGTCGAGATCCTCCGTGAGGCGCCGAGCGCGAGTGGGACCGCGGGCAAGCGGCTCGCACGGGCGGCGCGGGCCAAGTTCATCGACCACAGCCTGCGGATGTACGCGCGTGAGCTCACCACGCGGAGCCCGGAGTACCGGCAGGAGTGGTGGACGGCCACGCGCGCGTACCTCGCGACCTTCGACACGGCCGACCTGGACGCGGCGCCCGCGCCGGGCCGGGTCATCGCCCGCGTGATCCAGGCGTCCCCCGAGCCGCGCGACCTGCCCCGCCTCCAGGAGGTCGCGGCCCGCCCGGCGCGCCTCTCGCCTCCCTATCCGCTGGCGCCGGACGGCGTCACACCCATCTGGTCCCCGGACCTCCCCCAGGTGACCCTGGACCACCTCCTCGTCCGCCCCATCCGCCTCCTCCCCCTCGCGGTGGACGCCGAGCTGCGCCCCCGCGCGCACCGCAGCCGCCTGACGCTGCGGCTGCACGAGCTGTACGGACGGGTGGCGGACGCGGGCCCGACGACGGTCGACGTGGAGCTCGCGCCGAGGAACGGCGAGGGCCCGTCGCTGCGCCGCACGGCGGCGTTCGAGCCCGCGGACACCGAGGGCGGGGACACGAAGGGCGGGGACACCTGGCTGACCGAGGTCGTCCTCGACCTGGGTTCGCTCGGCGGCGGCGTGTGGGACCTGCGGCTGCGCCTCCACTTCGACGACGGGACGGCGCGCGAGACGACGGCGCGTGCGGTCGCGGGCCCGGGACTGCTGCGGCGCACGGCGCTGCCTTCGCGCCGGGGGCTGCTCCTCGCCCAGCCGTACGCGACGCAGGCGGGGAACCTGGCGGTGCGGCTCGCGCCGGGGATGCGGGGTGTGGCGGGGGTGGCGCGCAGGCGGCTCGCGCGGTGGGTGGGCGGCGGCGGGCGCTGACGCCGCCCGTACGTGCGGCTCTGCGACACTTCACGTCCGAACGCCGACGACACGCGCGACGACACGAGACAACACAGGACGACACGGAAGGCTCACTGACGATGACCTGGCTGATCACCGGCGGCGCCGGCTACATCGGGGCTCACGTGGTCCGCGCCATGACGGAGGCGGGCGAGCGGGCCGTGGTCTACGACGACCTGTCCTCGGGCATCGCCGAGCGCGTCCCCGACGGCGTGCCGCTGGTGACCGGCTCGACGCTGGACGCGGACCTGCTGTCCCGCACGCTGACGGAGCACGCCGTCACGGGGGTCGTGCACCTGGCGGCGAAGAAGCAGGTGGGCGAGTCGGTCGAGCAGCCGCTGCGGTACTACCACGAGAACGTGGAGGGCCTTCGGGTCCTGCTCTCGGCGGTGACGGATGCGGGCGTCGGTTCCTTCGTCCTCTCGTCCTCGGCGGCGGTGTACGGCATGCCCGACGTGGACCTGGTGACGGAGGAGACCCCCTGCCTCCCGATGAGTCCGTACGGCGAGACGAAGCTGGCGGGCGAGTGGCTGGTCCGCGCGACGGGCCGGGCGCACGGCCTGTCGACGGCGTCGCTGCGGTACTTCAACGTGGCGGGCGCGGCGAGCCCCGAGCTGGCCGACACGGGCGTCCACAACCTGGTCCCGATGGTCTTCGAGAAGCTCACGGAAGGGCAGGCCCCGCGCGTCTTCGGCGCGGACTACCCGACACCGGACGGCACGTGCGTACGCGACTACATCCACGTGGCCGACCTGGCGGAGGCCCATGTGGCGACGGCCCGCAGGCTGGCCACGGCGCCGCGCGGCACCGACCTGACCCTCAACATCGGCCGCGGCGAGGGCGTCTCGGTCCTGGAGATGGCCACCCTCATCAACGAGGTCACGGGTTACGACCTGCCGCCCACGGTAGCCCCGCGCCGCCCCGGCGACCCGGCCCGCGTGGTGGCCTCGGCGGACCGCATCGCCGCCGAACTCGGCTGGTCGGCCAAGCGGGACGTACGCGAGATGGTGGCTTCGGCGTGGGCCGGGTGGGTGCGGCTGCATCCGGGGGCGGGGCGGAAGTAGAGCGCGCGCAAGGCCTCGGGCCAGGGCCCGGGGCGGTCAACGACCGGAATCCGCCGCGGGGTTGAGCCCGAGCGAACGGATCAGCTGGGCGATCTCCTCGCGGTAGAGCTTGTCCGGGGAGACCGTCTGGCTGAGCAGATGGCCGTAGATCTCCAGCGAGACCAGGCCGTGCAGATGACCCCAGATGCGCAGCGCGACGGCCACGGCGGCGGGCGGCAGGCCCGGGAACTCCTCGCGCACCTCGCCCGCCAGCTTCGGGTCGAAGTCGGACCACCGGAAGTCACCGCCCGCGTGCAGCGGTTCGGCCTTCGGCCAGGCGTCGGCGGCCAGGCGCGTGAGCCCGGCGCAGACCCGGTGCTCGGCATCCGGCGCGGCGCCCTCGGCGGGTGGACGGTAGCCGGACACCGGCGCCCCGTAGATGAGCCTGAAACCACCGGAGTCGGCGAGCGCCCAGTCCCGGAAGGCGCAGGCCCAGGCGAGGATGCGACCGGCCGGGTCCTCGCCCGGCACGGCCCTCCACGCGGAATCCACCGCATCGGCGAGCGAGGCGTACACGTCGCCGATGAGCGCGGTGATGAGGTCGTCCCGGGTGGCGAAGTACCCGTAGATGGCGTTGGCCGTCATGCCCATCTCGCGGGCGATGGCGCGCAGGGCGATGGCGTCGGGCCCGCCGGACGCCATGAGCCCCAGGGCGACTTCTTTGATCTCGGCGGTGGTCTCGGCCCGAAGGCGAGCGCGACGCCCGCGCGTACCGGTTTTGCCGCCGCTCTCCACTGCCTCGCCTGCTGTCACGCGACGACTCTACAGCGTCACTTCACTGCTTGCCGTATCAAAACTTCACACCGTATAGTCACGCCTCGTTCGCGGAATTCAACGCGCGACAGAACACGTGGCAGGACAAGGGGAGAGTCATGCACATAGGGGTAATTGGAGCCACTGGAAATATCGGCCGACGCGTGGTCACCGAGGCGCTGGCCCGCGACCACAAGGTCACGGCTTTCACTCGCGATGCGTCCCTCATCAGCGAAAAGAGGGAGGGGATCACCTGGAGGACACTCGACGTCCTGGACACCGACAGCGTGGCGGACGCGGTGGCGGTCCGGGGCCTCGACGTAATGATCAGTGCTTTCCAGCCGGGAAATGCGGCGAAGGATTTCAACGACACGGTACGCCGCTCGATCGCCGACCCCACGGTCTACGTAATCGCGGCCAAGGCCCTCCTGAAGGCGCTGGAGAGCCGCCCCAGGGTCCGGCTCATCGTGGTCGGCGGCGCGGGCAGCCTGGAGACCGAGCCGGGTCGCGTCCGCGCCGACTCGGACGAGGACCTGCACGGGACGCTCGACTCGCTGGGCCTGCCGAGGGAGTACGCCGCGGCGGTACGCGGCCACCGCGAAGCCCTCGACACCCTGCGCACGTCCAACCGCCTGTGGACCTACTTCAGCCCCGCCGAGGACATCGCCCCGGGTGAACGCACGGGCCGCTTCCGGGTGGGCGGCGACCAGCCGGTCCTGGACGCGACGGGCCGCAGCCGCATCTCGATGGAGGACGCGGCGGTGGCGCTGCTGGACGAGACGGAGCTCCCGCGGTTCGTGCAGCGGCGGTTCACCGTGGGGTACTGAGCGGGCTCCTGGCTCTGAGGCTCCTGGTCCCGGGGCTCCTGGCTCTGGTGGAGCCAGCTACACCCCCGCTCCGGGACCGTGCTCCCTCGTTCCCGTCGGCCCCGCTGCCTAGCGTTTCCGGTGGCAGTGGCGGTCGGGCGAGAGGGAGCGTTCAGCGATGTTCAGGCGGCAAGGTTCCGCGGTGGGGACCCTGGAGGGCGGTCCGTCGGGCGGGGGCGACGCGCTCTGTCTCGACGGGGTGACCCGGACCTATCGGCGCGGCGGCCGTGCCGCGCTCGAACCCCTCCGACTCACGCTCCCCCGTGGCCGGTTCCTCGCCGTCATGGGTCCTTCCGGGTCCGGCAAGTCGACCCTCCTGCAGTGCGCCGCCGGACTCGACCGGCCCAGCGCGGGGACCGTACGCATCGGGGGCGTGGACATCGGCTCCCTCAAGGAAGCCGCCCTCACCCGCCTTCGACGTGAACGTGTCGGGTTCGTGTTCCAGGCGCACAACCTCGTGCCCTCGCTCAGCGTCGCCGAGAACGTCGCCCTGCCGCTGCTCCTCGGCGGCGAGCCCGACGAAGGACGCGTCTCGCTCGGCCTCGCCGAGGTCGGGCTCGGCGGCCGGGGCGACGACCGCCCCACCGAACTCTCCGGCGGGCAGCAGCAACGCGTGGCCATCGCCCGCGCCCTCGTCACCCGCCCGGAAGTCGTCTTCGCCGACGAGCCCACCGGCGCCCTGGACCCCGTCACCGCGCACGGCGTGCTCGCGCTGCTGCGTCAGGCCGTCGACCAGGACGGCCACACCGTGGTGATGGTGACGCACGACCCGGCGGCCGCAGCCTGGGCCGACGAAGCACTCTTCCTCGCCGACGGCCACGTGGTCACCCGGCTCCTCCGGCCGGACAGCGCCCAAGTGCACTCCATCATGCGGGACTTGGGGCGGACGACAGTATGAGTACACACCGGACGAGCACGCACCGGACGAGTACGCCCCCGAACGTCACCCGGCTTCTCGCCTCGCGCGCGGCCCGCATGCACCGCAAGGCGTGGGCCGCGGTCTTCGCCGCGCTCGCCCTCACCTCGCTCCTCCTCGGCGCCTTCGGCCTTGCGCTCGCGTCGGCCGGGCTCGGGCACGCGCGCGTGGAGCGCTACGACGGGGCCGACCTCGTCGTCACCGGTGACCAGAGCACCCGATTCACGGCCAAGCCGTGGGGCAGCGACCCCGAGACGGCGACGGCCGGTCTCACCGAACGCGTGCGGGTCCCGCGGGCGGCGCTGAAGGCCGTGCGCGAGGTCCCCGGGGTCCGCGCGGCGATCGCCGACGAGGTCTTCCAGGTGGGCGTGCGGGGAGGCGTGCGGGGAGGCGCGGCCACCGGACGGCCATGGAGCGCCGCCCAGTTGGCGCCTCAGGCTCTACGGGACGGGGGCGCCCCGAGGCGCGGACGCGAGGTCGTCGTGGGCGAGGGAACGGCCCGCGTCGGCGACCGGATCACTGTCCGCGCGTCCGGCATCGACGCCACGTACAAGGTCACCGGGATCGCCGAAGGCCCGAGCGCCGCCGTCTACTTCACCTCCCCCGAGGCCCGCCGCCTGGCCGGTCACCCCGGATCGGTGGCGGCCATCGGCGTCACGGCCGACCCCGGCACGAGCACGTCGGCCCTCCACGCGCGCGTGCGGCACGCCCTGGACACAGCGGGCCTCAAGAGCGTCGGGCACCGGGCGGACGGGGACGGCGCCGGGCTCCGCGTCCTGACCGGGGACGGGCGCGGCGGCGCCGAGTTCCTCCAGGTCGCTCCGGCCCGCGCGGGCATGCTCGCGCTGCTCGGCTCCGTGGCCGGCACCGTCGTACTGATCGCGCTGCTCGTCGTGTCGTCGACGATCGTGCAGGCACTCCAGCAACGCTCCCGCGAACTGGCCCTGTTGCGGGCGGTCGGCGCGACGCCACGGCAGCTGCGGGGCGCGGTGGGCCGGGAGGTCGGCCGGGTCGCGACGGTGGCGGCGCTGGTCGGAGCGGTCGGGGCGATCCCTGCGTACTTCGGTCTCCGCGCACTGCTCGACGCGCGCGACGCACTGCCGCCGGGTCTGGAACTCCCCTTCCCTCCCTGGCTGTTGCCGACCCCACTCGTCACCGCGGGCCTGACGCTGCTCGCCGCCCGCCTGGCCGCGCTGATCGCGTGCGCGAGGACGGCGAAGGTGCGCCCCGCCGAGGCGTTGCGCGAGGCGGCGCCGGGCAGGGGCCGCCAGATCACCGGCCTCGTGCTGCTTTTCCTGGGCGTGAGCTCGGCGGGCACCGCCACGCTCCAGCACGGGGAGGCCGCGGCGGCGGCCGCCGGTGCGGCGGCGGTGGTCCTGGTCATCGGCTGCGCGCTGCTCGGCCCGTGGATCGCCGAGGGCGCGATGCGGGTGCTCGGGGCGCCGATGCGGCGCTTCGGCGGCGCGGCGGGCCACCTGGCGGCAGCCAACTGCATCGCATCAGCACGCCGGTTGGGAGCGGCCATCACACCGATCATCCTGGTGACGGCATTCGTCCTGGTCCAGCTCTCCGCGGGCGCGACGATGACGCAGGCCGCGGGGGCGCAGTCGCAGGGTGCGGCGCGGGCGGACTTCGCGGTGACGGCGGAGGGCGGCCTGCCCGAGGGCACGCTGGAGCGGATCCGGGAGGTGCCCGGCGTGCGGTCCGCGACCGGCATCACACAGAGCACGGTGGTCCTGGCCCGCCGGGAGACGGGCTCGCCCCGCCTGGACCGCCTCCCGGTGCTCGGCGTCACCCCCGGCGGCCTGGCACGGACCCTGGACCCCGGCGTGCGGCAGGGCGACATCGGCGAACTGCGCCCCGGCACGGTGGCGGTGGGCCGGGACCAGGCCCGCGCCCTGGACGCGCGTCCCGGCTCGACGGTGACGCTGCGCTTCGGGGACGGTGTGGAGTCACGCTTCGAGGTGGTGGCGACGTACGACCGCGAACTGGCGCTCGGCGCCTTCCTCTTCTCCCGGGAACAACTGCTCCGTCACACGTCGGTGCCGGGGGCGGACCGGATCCTGGTCGCCGCGCCCGGCACCACCGCCGGCGCCCTGCGGGCGGCTGCCCCCGGGGCGAAGGTGACGGCGGACCCCGCGCCCGAGCGGCTCGAACCGGAGGACCGGGCGCTGGGTGAGGTGGTGACCGTGGCGGCGGTAGGCGCGATCGGCGGCTTCACCGTCATCGCCGTCCTGAGCACGCTGTGCCTCATCACCATCGGACGGCGCCCCGAGCTGTCCCTCCTCCGCCTCGCCGGGGCGGGCCGGGGTCAACTGCGCCGCATGCTGCGCCTGGAGGCGGCGGCCACGGCGCTGACCGGCCTCGCGGTCGGCACGGCGGTGGCCGCGGTCCCGCTGCTCGCCTTCGGGGCGGCGATGGCGCGTTCCTTGCCGTACGTTGCGGTTGCGCAGGTGGCGTCGATCGCTCTGGTGGTCGCCGCGACGACAGCCGCGGGGACGCTGCCGCCGGCCTGGCGGGCGCTGCGGGGACGCTACCCCTCGCAGGGGCGCTGACGGCACTGCGGATGGGCGGCCACTCCCCGCCCATCCGCCCGTGACCCCGCAGTCGGCGACGCTCGCGAGGGGACGGGCCGGTATGTCCGCCCGGAGCACGGTTCCCGGCACTCCAGCAGCGAAGCAGCCCCACGGCCACCGGACGATAGCGAGGACGGACATACCGGCACGGCCCCGCCCCCAAAGCAGACCGACCCCGCAGCCCACACGCACCCGCAGACGGGACCCGCACCCCAAGACAGACCGCCCCCGCCCCACCGGCACACTTGACCCCATGAAGATCTTTCTCTGGCTCGTGCTCGCCGTCGCCCTCGTCGTCAACATCTCGTCCAGCTTCGTCATCGACGACAACACACGGCAGGCCCTCGTCAGCGTGGCCACCGGCGTCCTGGCCCTCGCCTGCGGCGTGACCCTGTTCGTCAAGCGGGAGAAGCGGTCCTGACCTGACGCCAGAGCTCAGCCCCTGTCCAGAGCTCAGCCTCCGTCCAGAGCTCAGCCCCTGTTGAGATAGGCCAGCACTGCGAGCACCCGCCGATGCCCGCTGTCGCTCGGCGGCAGCCCCAGCTTCAGGAACACGTTCCCGATGTGCTTGC
Source organism: Streptomyces sp. NPDC044044 (assembly GCF_056434405.1). Classification (NCBI taxonomy): domain Bacteria; kingdom Bacillati; phylum Actinomycetota; class Actinomycetes; order Kitasatosporales; family Streptomycetaceae; genus Streptomyces; species Streptomyces sp. NPDC044044. The sequence continues at coordinate 840,871 of NZ_JBWKFG010000004.1, forward strand.
TCACCGCCCGGTCCGACACCACGAGCGCCGACGCGATCGTCCCGTTGTCCCGCCCCTCCGCCATCAGCTGGAGCACCTCCCGCTCCCGAGGCGTCAGCGAGTCCAGCGGGTCGTCGCGCCGCCGCGTCAGCAGCTCCGTGACCACCTCCGGGTCCAGCGCGGTCCCGCCCCCCGCCACCCGCTCCAACGCGTCAAGGAACTCGTCGACCCGCCCCACCCGGTCCTTCAACAGGTACCCGACGCCGCTCGCGCCCCCGCCCAACAGCTCGGCGGCGTACGTCTCCTCGACGTACTGCGACAGCACGAGCACCGGAAGCCCGGGAATCTCCACCCGCGCCGCGAGCGCGGCCCGCAGTCCCTCGTCCCGGAACCCCGGCGGCATCCGCACGTCCAGGACGGCGACGTCCGGCCGGTGTTCCAGGAGCGCCGGAAGCACCTCCGGCCCGCTCGCGGCCACCGCCACCACCTCATGCCCGGCGGAAGACAGCAACAGCACCATCCCCTCCCGCAACAGGGCATTGTCCTCGGCGATCACCACGCGCACGGCAGCTCCACTTCGATCACGGTCGGCCCCCCGACGGGGCTCACCACTTCCACGGTCCCATCGAGCGCAGCGACCCGACGCCGCATCCCGAGCAGCCCACTACCCCCACTGCCACCACTGCTCCCACTACCACCCGCGTCATCGGCCCCGCCCCGCCCCTCGTCACGTACCGAGATCCTCAACACCCCGCCCACCCGCGCAAGTTCCACGGAGGCCCGCTCCGAACCGCTGTGCTTGGCGGCGTTCGTCAGCGCCTCCGCCACGACGAAGTACGCGGCGGCCTCCACCGCGGCCGGAGCCCGCACCGCATCCCCCGACACATCTTCGACACCCTCGGCACGCACCGCCACATCAAGCCCGCTGCTCGCGGCAAGCGCCCGCACCGCCCCCACCAGACCCCGGTCCGTCAGGATCGGCGGATGGATGCCGCGCACGACGTGCCGCAGCTCGGTCAGCGCCTCCTCCGCCTGGTCCTGCGCATCGGCGAGCAGCTTGCGAGCCGCTTCGGGATCCTTGTCGAAGGCACGCCTCGCGAGCCCCACCCGCATCGACATCGACACCAGCCGCGCCTGCGTCCCGTCGTGCAAGTCCCGCTCGATGCGCCGCAGTTCGGCACCGTGCGCGGCGACCGCGCCGGCCCGCGTGACGGTCAGTTCCTCGACCCGCTCGGTGAGCCGCGCGGCCCGCTCCGCCTCCGGCGACGCCTTGAGCAGCGCCCCCGACCAGGCGGCCTCCAGATCGGCGATGCGCGCCACCAGCGGCAGCACCACGGCACGGCGGCCGAGCAGCCCGCACCACACACCGTCGACCAGCATCCCGACGATGAACACCGGAAGCGCGATGTACAGCAACAACCATCCATAGAAGAAATGCAGGCCCAGCCACCGCAGATCGCGGTACGTCGCCGGATCCGTGACCCCCGCGCGCACCCGCCGGCCGAGCGTGCCGACCAGCGGCACGTACGCCTCGGGGATCTCCTTGCCCGTCCACACGGCGACGCGCCGCCGCTTGAAGCCGGCCATCCTGCGCAGCATCAGGACCGTCTCGGGCAGAACGCCCGCGCCCACGACGATGAGCGTGGTGACGAGGGTGAGCAGGATGACCCCGATGAAGAGGTACGACGCCAGGGAGAGCAGCGCCGCGACGCCCAGCTGCTCCAGGGCCCGCTCCGTACGCCGCAGTGTCTCCCGCATGGTCAGAGGCTATGCGACCCCACTCGCACACGCGGGCGAGAGTGCTCCCCGGGGGAAGGTGTAGCGCGCTACACCCCCGGTCCGGGAGAGCACACCATCGTCACGCGGCCCGCGCCCCGGCAGAGTTGATCTCGCAGCGGGACACACCCCGCTGTCCGCACCCGACTTGAAAGGCCCCGCCATGAAGGCCCTGCTCTGGCTCGTCCTCGCGATCGCCCTGGTCGCCAACGTCTCCACCAGCTTCGCCTTCGACGGGGTGCAGCAGGTCCTGATCAGCGTCTGCACCGGCGTCGCCACACTCGGTTCGGGCGTGGCCCTGTTCCTGATGCGCGAAAGGCACCCCCAGGCCTGAGCCCGGAACTCACGACGCCCGGAACTCACGACGCCCGGAACTCACAACGCCCGAAGCGCCGCCGCCGTAGCCGTGGCGAGGCTGCCCAGATACCCCTTGGGCAGCTCGGCCCGCACCACCACGGACCGCCAGTAGAGCGGCCCCGACACCAGGTCGAGGGCGAGGTCCTCGTCGACCCCGTCCCGCACCTCGCCCCGCGCCACGGCGGCCCGCACGATGCCGTTCGCCACCCCGTGCTGCCCCTCCCGCAAGGCCTTCTGCATGGCCTCCGCGATCTCCGGGTTGCGTGCCGCCTCCGCCTGCAGATCGGGGATCACCTGCGAGGCCACGGGATGCCGCAGGGCGCGCGACGTCACCTCGTACAGCAGCCGCAGATCGCCCTCCAGGGAGCCGCTGTCCGGCATCGGCAGACCCTGGACCGCTATCGCCGACACCAGGTCGAGCACCAGATGCAGCTTGGAGCGCCAGCGGCGGTACACGGCGGTCTTGCCGACGCCCGCGCGGCGCGCGATGCCCTCGATGGACATGCGCGCGTACCCGACCGCCGCGAGCTCCTCGAAGACGGCGGCCCTGATGGCCTCGGTCACATCCTCACGGAGCACCGCGGCCCCCGCGGGCGCCCTGCGGCGCGGCTGTTCATCTCCTGGCCTGCTCGTCTTCATGCGGACAGCATAGAACGTGACGACGATACGGTTGCGTTCCGACGTCGCATGGTCCTACTCTCGACGTTGCGACGATACGGGCCCGTCCCGACGTACGCGCCCCATGGCTCCCGAGTGAAAGCAGCGGACGTGAGTCAGGTCCTGGACGCTCCATCCCGCCCCGCGGACGCGGCCGGCGCACCCGGCCCCGCCCTCGACGCCGTCGACCCCGCCGAGCTCGCAGCCCGGCACGGCCTGACCGTCAGCGGCGCCCGCCCCACGCTCCCGGCGTACGTCCGGCAGCTCTGGCAGCGGCGCCACTTCATCACCGCCTTCGCGACCGCCAAGCTCACCGCCCAGTACAGCCAGGCGAAGCTCGGCCAGGTCTGGCAGGTGATGACGCCGCTCCTGAACGCGGCGGTGTACTACTTCATCTTCGGCGTGCTGATGAACACCAAGCACGACGTCCCGGACTACGTCCCGTTCCTGGTCACCGGCGTCTTCATCTTCACGTTCACGCAGAGCTCGGTGATGGCGGGCACCCGCGCCATCGCCGGCAACCTCGGCCTGGTGCGCGCCCTGCACTTCCCGCGGGCCGCGCTGCCGGTCTCCTTCAGCCTCCAGCAGCTCCAGCAGCTCCTGTTCTCCATGGGCGCGCTGGTCGTGATCCTGCTCTGCTTCGGCGTCCCGCCGAGCATGTCCTGGTTCCTGGTGGTCCCGGTCCTGGTCCTGCAGTTCACGTTCAACACGGGCCTGGCCCTGGTGATGGCCCGCCTGGGCAGCAAGACGCCGGACATCGCCCAGCTGATGCCGTTCGTGCTGCGCACGTGGATGTACGTGTCCGGCGTGATGTGGAGCATCGACGCGGTCCTCAAGGACCAGCACCTGCCGCACGCGCTCCAGGTCCTCCTGGAGTGCAATCCGGCCGCCATCTACATCGACCTGATGCGGTTCGCGCTCATCGACAGCTTCCACGCGGACCAGCTCCCGCACCACGTCTGGGCGTGGGCCGTCGGCTGGGCACTGCTCGCCGGGGTCGGCGGGTTCATCTACTTCTGGAAGGCAGAGGAGACGTACGGCCGTGGCTGAGAAGACAGCAACTCCCCCAAGGGCAGATCTCCCCACCCACACCTCCGCACCGGCACCCGCACCGGCCCCCGCGCCCACGGTCATCGTCGACCAGGTCGACATCGTCTACCGGGTGCACGGCGCCGGTTCCCCCTCCGGCCGGGGCAGCGCGACCGCCGCCCTGGGCCGCATCCTCAAGCGGGGCAAGGGCCGCGAGGAGTCCGGCGTACGCAAGGTGCACGCCGTCAGGGGTGTCTCCTTCACCGCCCGCAAGGGCGAGGCCATCGGCCTGATCGGCACGAACGGCTCGGGCAAGTCGACCCTCCTGAAGGCGGTCGCGGGGCTCCTGCCCGTCGAGAACGGCCGCATCTTCACCGACGGCCAGCCCTCGCTCCTCGGCGTGAACGCGGCGCTGATGAACGACCTCACCGGCGAGCGCAACGTCCGCCTCGGCGGCCTGGCCATGGGCATGAGCCGCGAGCAGATCCAGGAGCGCTACCAGGACATCGTCGACTTCTCCGGGATCAACGAAAAGGGCGACTTCATCACGCTCCCCATGCGGACGTACTCCTCCGGCATGGCGGCCCGCCTGCGCTTCTCCATCGGCTCCGCCAAGGACCACGACGTCCTGCTCATCGACGAGGCCCTGGCGACCGGCGACCGCTCCTTCCAGAAGCGCTCGGAGGCCCGCATCCGCGAGCTGCGCAAGCGCGCGGGCACGGTCTTCCTCGTCAGCCACAACAACAAGTCGATCCGCGACACCTGCGAGCGCGTGCTCTGGCTGGAGCACGGCGAGCTGCGCATGGACGGCCCGACTCAGGACGTCCTGAAGGAGTACGAGCGGTTCACGGGCGGCAAGAAGTAGCGAGCCCCCGGGACCGCCGTCCCGGGGGGCCACCCGCCCCTCCCTAGCGCTCCAGGAACAGGAACAACTCCTCCCAGCGCCGCACGACTTCATCCGTCGTGTAGCGCTGGATGTTCACCCTGGCCAGCTCCCCCATCCGGTCCCGCAGCTCCTTGTCGGACATCAACGTGTCCAGCCTGCGCGCCAGTTCACCGGTGTTCCCGAGCCGCGCGAGCAGCCCGTCCACACCGTCCCGCACGATCTCGTGCACGCCCGGCGCGCAGTCGAATGCGGCGCACGGAACAGCCGTGGCCATCGCCTCCATCAGCGCGAGCGGGAAGCCCTCGCCGCGCGACGACTGCACGAACACCGAACCGCCCCGCAGCGCGCCCGGCACATCGCTCGTCCGCCCCATCCACTCCACGGAGCCGTCGAGGCCCAGGGACGTGCACTGCTTCTTGAGGATCTCCTCGTCCTCGCCCGAGCCGTAGATCCGCAGCTTCCAGTCCGGGTGCAGCGGCGCGACCTCCGCCCAGGTGTCGAGGAGCATGTCGATGCCCTTCTGGTCGTGCAGCCTGCCGATGCTGGTGACGACCTTCTCCGTGCGCTGCGATGGCACATCGGGCATGAAGGGCAGCGGGTTCGGCATGAAGGACGCGTTGTCCAGGCCCTGCCTGATCCACAGGTCGGCGTCCTCGCGGGTGAGCGCGAGCATCCGGTCGACGTCCTTGTAGTGCTTGCGCACACGGTTGCCGCGCGAGGACGCCCGCGAGTAGGCGTACGACTCATGGCTCATGCCGATGACCGACATGCCGCTGGTGTCGGCGAGTTCGACCCACTCCATCGCCCACACCTGCGTGACGATGACGACGGCTCCCGGCCCGGCCTGCGCGAAGAGCGCGGTCATCTTGGCGGCCTGCTCGTGCATGCCCTCCTGGCGCCGGGCGCGCAGCCGGTGCTCGGCCACGTTGAGCCGCCCCTTGATGCCGCGCACCGGTCCGACGCGCGGCGGATGCTCGTCGTACAGCGTCGTGGTGGGGTACGGCAGGTCCGTGCCGACGTCCTGCGGCACTCCGGGGTCCGTGATGCCGATGACGTGCACGCGGTGGCCGCGCTCGACGAAGAGGCGGGCCATCTGATGGGACCAACTGGTGATCCCGCCCAGTTCGTTGACGCTGTTGGAGACGAAGAAGATGTCCCGGTTCACTTGCCGCTCCAGTGCGAGAAGAACTGATCGACGACGCTCTTTGCGGCATCGCCCCGGTCGTACTCCCCGAACTCGGCCACGAACGCCGTCCGCGCCGCCGCGTACCCAAGGGCCTGCTCGTCGAGCGCCTTCAGCGCCCCGAACAGCTCGTCCTCGGTGTCGACCACCGGTCCGGGGGCCCGTTCCCGCAGGTCGAAGTAGGTTCCGCGGCCCTCGTGCACGTACTCCTCGTAGTCGTACGTGAAGAACAGCATCGGCCGGACGAGGAGCGCGTAGTCGAACATCACGGACGAGTAGTCGGTGATCATCGCGTCGGCGAGCTGATAGAGCGGTGTGACGTCGTGGTGCGCAGAGACGTCGATGACGCGGCCCCGCACGGACGGCGGAAGCACCACGTGGTTGAGGTAGTGCGAGCGCACGAGCAGGACGTACCGGTCGCCGAACTCCTCGGCGAACCGCTCCACGTCGAAGGGCAGTTCAAAGCGCCCGTGCCGACCGCCGTGGCGCCGGAAGGTCGGCGCGTAGAGCAGCACCTGCTTGTCCTCGGGGATGCCCAATTCCGCTGCCAGCGGCCCGCGTTCGCGCACACCGCTGGCGTCCTCCAGCCTCTTCGACCGCACCAGCGCGTCGTTGCGCGGATAGCCGACCCGCAGCAGCACCTTCTCCTTCAGGCGCAGGGCCTTGGCGAGGGTCCGCACGTCGTGCTCGGAGCGGACCAGGAAGCGGTCGAAGCGGTCGAGCACCCGCTGCTGCTCGTCCTGCTGCGGCTTGCTGCGCAGCTTCCATGCGGGCTCGTCGAAGCCCATGCGCTTGAGCGCGGAGCCGTGCCAGGTCTGGATGTACGTCGTCCCGGGACGCTTGGTGAGCTTGAGCGGGTAGCTCTGGTTGTCGACCCAGAACTCGGCCTGCGCCAGGGCACGCAGGTACGGCAGCGACCAGCGCCGCACCAGCGTCGCGTCCTCGGGGAAGCCCTTAGGGCTGCCGCTGTAGGACCACACGGCGTCGAAGTCGAGCCCCTGGCGCCGCATCTCCTCGTAGATCGCCCGGGGGCTGTCGCTGTACTGCTTGCCGAGGTGGCTCTCGAAGACGACCGTGCCCTTCTTCACCGGCAGGCGGCTGAACACCTCGTCGTACACGCGCAGTTTGCTCTGCCCGGACGTGAGGTCCGCCCGCAGCTTCTTCGCCCTGCGGAAGCCGGACTTGGCGAGCCGTCCCGGTACGCCCTGGGTGCCACGCGCCACCAGGTCCTGGATCCGGCCGCCCGCCGCGTCCCGCGTGACGAGGCGGAACGCGAGGTGCCCGCGCTGCGAGACCTCCGGCTCCAGATGGTCGGCGACCAGGCGGGTCAGCCTCGGGCGCACCGGAAGCATCCCCTCGGCGAGCCCCGGGTCGCCCGCGGTGAGCCGCGTCCTGGTGCGCACGCCGTCGGCGGTGAGGTGCAGGCGCACGTCCCACACCGCGTCGACGACGCCGAGCGGGCGAAGGCGCCGGGCGAGGTCGGCTGAGGCCTCCCAGGTGATGACGTCGCCCTCGTACCGCACGGCGGAGACCGGGAAGCGGAAGGACTGCAGGCTGCGGCGGCGCGCGCTGAACTCCAGCTCGGCGGTGAGCACGGCGTCCGGTGCGACGGTGCCGAGCGGGTTGGTGATGCGGCCCGCCATGCGCACCGTCCCCGCCGACTCCTCGTACCGCGTCAGGACGTTGCGCAGGAACATCTGGTCGAAGCGCTTGCTGTGGTAGCCGAGCGCGGTGACGTCGAGGACCTGGCGGCCGAACGGGTCGTCGAGGTGCTCGGCGCACCAGTACACGTGGCCGTCCCGCTCGGCCAGCGGCGAGGAGATCTTGTCGCGGTTGGTGAGGGTGTCGACGGCGGGCAGCAGGTTCTCCCAGTCGCCCTGCTCCAGGAGGTAGGCGCAGATGGCCTGGATGGGCTGCACCTCGGCGTACGCGGCGCGGTCGAGCCCGGCGAGATAGCCGCGGGCGAGGCCGGCGAACTCCCGCCGGAAGGAGGCGTCGCGGAACGGCAGGTCGCGCAGGTGGAGCACCAGGTCGTGCTTGAGGAACTTGATGTCCTTGGCGAGCCGCAGCTCGTCGAGGCCGCGCTCCGCGAGCAGCGCGTCGATCCGGCGGTGGATCTCCAGGCGGTGCTGGAAGTTGGTCATCTCGTGGCGCCGGTTGGTCACGGACTTCGCGGCGTCGGCGGCGCGCTCGTGGACGTGCCAGAAGTAGACCTGGTTCGGTATGAGGGTGATGCGCTCGGCGGCGAGGTAGGCCTCGGCGATGAACATCAGGTCCTCGTAGAACATCCCCTTGGGGAAGCGGAGGGCGTTCTCGACGAGGAAGTCACGGCGGTAGAGCTTGTTCGTGGAGAGGGTGTCCCAGACGAACAGGTCGGGCAGCTCGGTGACGGACTCCAGGGTGCGCGTCGTGGCGTAGAGCCAGGGGTACCACTGGTCGCGCTTCTTGTTGCGGGTGTCCATGGACAGCCGTACGCAGAGCCCGGAGACGATGTCGGAGCCGTCGCGCTCGGCGGCTTCGAGGAGGTTGCGGCAGGCGTTGCGCTCCAGGACGTCGTCGCTGTCGAGGAACATCACGTGGCGGCCGACGGTGTGGCCGATTCCCGCGTTGCGGGGCTCACCGCCCGCGCCGCTGTTCTCCGGGAGCTGGTAGGCCCGCACCCGCTCGGGGTGCTCGGCGGCCAGCTCCTGCGCCGCCGCGTACGAGCCGTCCGTGCTGCAGTCGTCGACTATGACGACCTCGACGCCGCGCAGCGTCTGGTCGAGCACCGACTGGACGGCGGTCGGCAGCCGCTCGGCGTCGTTGTAGACGATCACCACTACGGACACATCGGGTCGCGCCTCCGGCGTCCCCCGCTCACCTATCGCTCCCATGCGTCCCTCCAGTCAGATGCCAGCTCATCCTACTAATTATCGCTAATGCCCGATTGGCGCTCTTCAGGGGGGTGTGAACGGCCTAGTCCTGATACGCGAAAGGGGGCGCCCCGGGCCATCAGGCCCGGGGCGCCCCCCTCGACGTACGACGGATTACGAGTGAGTCCGCAGCAGCGTCCTCATCGTCCGCATGGCGACCGACAGGTTCGCCAGGTCGAACGCGTCCGAGCTCTGGATCTCGTCCAGCGTCGTCCGCGACCGGCTCAGGATCGCCGCGTTCTTCTCCTCCCAGGCCTTGAAGCGCTGCTCGGGAGTGTCCTCGCCGTTCCCGGCGGCAAGGACGTCGGCCGTCAGGGCGGCGTGCGCCGCGTACAGGTCCTCGCGGATCGACGCACGCGCCATCGACTGCCAGCGGTCGGCCCGCGGCAGCTCGATGATGCGGTCCATGAGCTGGGTGATCCGCAGCCGGTCCGCGAGGTCGTAGTAGACCTCGGCGACGGCCATCGGCTGCTTGTCCATGCGGTCGGCGATCGCCACGATGTCGAGCGCGGGGAACGCCGACGAGAACCCGGCGACGCGCTGGGCGAGTTCGTCGGGGACGCCCGCGCCCGTCAGCTCGTCGCGAATGCTCTGGTACCACTCCTGGTCGGAGCCGCGCAGCAGCTTCGGCAGCTCGGTCCAGACCTCGGCGACTCCCTCGCTGAAGAAGTCGATGGTCTCGGCGAGCTGGAGCGGCTGCGGCCGGTTGTTGAGCAGCCAGCGCGTGCCGCGCTCGACCAGACGGCGCGAGTGCAGGCGGACGCGCGTCTGGACGTCGGCCGCCACCACGTTGTCGAGCGCCTCGACGGCGTCCCAGACCTTGCTCAGACCGAAGATCTCGCGGGCCGCGAGCTGCGCCCGCACGATCTCCTCGAGCGAGGCGCCCGTCTCCTCGCGGAGGCGGTGCAGGAAGGTCGAACCACCGGTGTTCACCGTGTCGTTGACCAGGACCGTGGTGATGATCTCGCGGCGCAGCGCGTGCTCGTCGATCTGCTCGGGGAACTTCTCCCGCAGCGCCTGGGGGAAGTACGCGTGCAGCAGACGGCGCAGGTAGTCGTCGTCCGGGAGCGTGGTCTGGATCAGCTCGTCGGCCGCCGTGATCTTCGTGTACGCGAGGAGCACGGCGAGCTCGGGCTGGCTGAGCCCGCGGCCGGAGTTCAGGAGCTCACGGATCTGCCGGTCGTTCGGCAGGAACTCCAGGGCCCGGTCCAGGTGACCGTCACGGCCCAGGCGGCGCATGAAGCGCTGGTGGGCGTGGAGGAGGGACGGGGACTGGGCGACCGCGTTCGACAGGGCGGTGTTCTGCGCGTAGTTGTTGCGCAGGACAAGCGTCCCGACCTCGTCCGTCATCGCGGCGAGGAACTTGTTGCGCTGCTTGACGGTCATGTCGCCGTTCGCGACGACCGCGTTGAGCAGGATCTTGATGTTCACCTCGTGGTCGGAGGTGTCCACGCCCGCGCTGTTGTCGATGGCGTCGGTGTTGATGTGCCCGCCCGCGCGCGCGAACTCGATGCGGCCCAGCTGGGTCAGACCGAGGTTGCCGCCCTCGCCGACGACCTTGACGCGCAGGTCGGCGCCGTCGACGCGGATCGCGTCGTTCGCCTTGTCGCCGACATCGCTGTTCGACTCGGCCGACGACTTCACGTACGTACCGATGCCGCCGTTCCACAGCAGGTCGACGGGCGCCTGCAGGATCGCCTTCATCAGGTCGGCCGGGGTCATCTTCGCGACGCCCGTCTCGATGCCGAGTGCCTCGCGGATGTGGGCGTTCAGCTGGATCGCCTTGGCGCTGCGCGGGAAGATCCCGCCGCCCGCGGAGAGCAGCTCCTTGTCGTAGTCCGCCCAGGAGCTGCGCGGCAGCTCGAAGAGGCGGCGGCGCTCGGCGTACGAGGTGGCGGCGTCGGGCCTCGGGTCGATGACGATGTGCCGGTGGTCGAAGGCGGCCACCAGTCGGATGTGCTCGCTCAGGAGCATGCCGTTGCCGAACACGTCACCGGACATGTCGCCCACGCCGACGACCGTGAAGTCCTCGGTCTGGGTGTCGGTGCCCAGCTCCCGGAAGTGCCGCTTGACGGACTCCCAGGCGCCACGGGCGGTGATGCCCATGCCCTTGTGGTCGTAGCCTGCGGAGCCGCCGGAGGCGAAGGCGTCACCGAGCCAGAAGTTGTAGGACTGGGCGACCTCGTTCGCGATGTCCGAGAAGGTCGCGGTGCCCTTGTCGGCGGCGACCACGAGGTACGTGTCGTCCTCGTCGTGGCGCACGACCTCGGCCGGCGGCACGACCTCGCCCGCGACCAGGTTGTCGGTGATGTCCAGCAGCGCCGAGATGAACGTCTTGTAGCAGGCCACGCCCTCGGCGAGCCACGCGTCGCGGTCCACGGACGGGTCGGGCAGCTGCTTGGCGACGAAGCCGCCCTTGGCGCCGACGGGCACGATGACGGTGTTCTTCACCATCTGCGCCTTGACCAGACCGAGGATCTCGGTACGGAAGTCCTCACGCCGGTCGGACCAGCGAAGACCACCGCGCGCGACCTTGCCGAAGCGCAGGTGGACGCCCTCGACGCGCGGCGAGTACACCCAGATCTCGTACGCCGGACGCGGCGCCGGCAGGTCGGGGATGGCCTGCGGGTCGAACTTCATGGAGACGTAGGTGTGCGGCTTGCCGCCCTCCGCCTCCTGGAAGAAGTTCGTGCGCAGCGTCGCCTTGATGACGGTGAGGAAGGACCGCAGGATGCGGTCCTCGTCGAGGGACGCGACCTCGTCGAGCGCGCCGTCCAGCTCCTCCATGAGCCCGTCGGTCAGCTCGGTCCCGGCGCGCTGGCGGTCCGGGGACATCCGCGCCTCGAAGAGCGAGACGAGCAGCCGGGTGGTGTGGACGTTGTTGAGGAGGGTGTCCTCCATGTAGTCCTGGCTGAACGTGGAGCCCGCCTGGCGCAGGTACTTGGCGTAGGCGCGGAGCACCATCGCCTGACGCCAGTTGAGCCCGGCCCGCAGGACGAGCGAGTTGAACCCGTCGACCTCGGCCTCGCCAGTCCAGGCGGCCGAGAAGGCCTCCTGGAAGCGCTCGCGGCCGTCGTCGCCGAGGTAGTCGCCGTTGCCGTTCTGGGACTTGGGCAGGCGCAGGCCGAAGTCGTAGATCCAGGCGTTCGTGCGGTCCGTGCAGCGCAGCTCGTAGGGCCGCTCGTCGGTGACCTCGACGCCCAGGCGCTGGAGGACCGGCAGGACGGCGGAGAGCGAGACCTGGCCGCCCGAGCGGTAGATCTTGAAGCGGCGCTCGCCGGGGGCCGCGCCCACCGGCTCGTACAGGCTGAGCGCGAAGTCCTCGCGCCCGTGCTTGAGCTGCTCCAGGTGCTGGAGGTCGGCCACGGCGGCGCGCGGCGTGTGGTCGGCCTTGTAGCCCTCGGGGAAGGCGCCCGAGTAGCGGCGAAGCAGCTCGGCGGCGCGCTCCTCGCCGCACTCGGCGGTCAGCGCCTCTCCGAAGCCGTCGGCCCAGGAGCGTGCGGCCTCGACGAGCCGCGCCTCGATGCGGTCGGTGTCGGCGTCGGTGAGCTGCGGAAGCCCGCCGCCCGGCGCGACACGGACCACGAAGTGCAGCCGGGAGAGGATCGACTCGGTGTTCCAGGCGGTGAAGTCGACGCTGTCGCCGCCGAGCTCCTCCTTGAGGATGTCGATGATCCGCAGGCGCACGCCGGTGGTGTAGCGGTCACGCGGCAGGTAGACCAGGGCCGAGTAGTAGCGGCCGTACTCGTCCTTGCGCAGGTACAGCCGCAGGCGCCGCCGCTCCTGGAGGTAGAGCACGGACGTGACGATGGCGCGCAGCTCGTCGGGCGGGGTCTGGAAGAGCTCGTCGCGGGGGTACGTCTCCAGGATCTGGAGCAGGTCGCGGCCGTCGTGGCTGTTGGGCGAGAAGCCCGCGCCCTTGAGGACCTCCTGGACCTTGCGGCGGATGACCGGCACACGGCGCACGGACTCGGTGTACGCGGCGGACGAGAAGAGCCCGAGGAAGCGCCGCTCGCCGATGACGTTGCCCTCGGCGTCGAACCGCTTCACGCCGACGTAGTCGAGGTAGCTGGGCCGGTGCACGGTGGCGCGGCTGTTGGCCTTGGTGAGCACCAGGAGCTTGTGCTCGCGGGCCTTCGCGCGCGCGTCCGCGGGCAGCCTGCTGAAGGAGGGACTGACCGGGTGGTCCTCCTCCCCGTCGTGCTGCGGGTCGGCGCGCAGGATGCCGAGGCCGGTGCCGGGCACCGCGGAGAGCGAGTCGTCGTCCGTCAGGACGTACTCACGGAAGCCGAGGAAGGTGAAGTGGTTGTCGGCGAGCCAGCGAAGGAGCTCGCGGGCCTCGTCGACCTCCTGGTCGCGCAGGTCGTCGGCGGTCGGCTCGGAGGGCAGCTCATCGGCGATGCGCAGCGCGGCATCGCGCATCTTCTCCCAGTCCTCGACGGTCTCGCGTACGTCGGACAGGACCCGGAGCAGATCGGCGCTGATCTGCTTGAGGTCCGCGCGATCGGTCTCGCGGTCCATCTCGACGTGGATCCAGGACTCGGTGACCGCGTCGTGCGGGCGCTCCGTGCCGGGGTCGGTGAGGACCTCCAGGAGCTTGCCGGTCAGATCCCGTCGTACGACGACCTGGGGGTGGATGACGACATGGATGCCGCGCCCCTGCCGCGAGAGCTCATTGGTGACCGAGTCGACCAGGAAGGGCATGTCGTCGGTGACCACCTCGACGACGGAGTGGCTGCACGTCCAGCCGTTCTCCTCGACGGTCGGGGTGTGCACTCTGACGTTGGCCGTGCCCTGCGGGCGGTTCTCGGCAAGCCGGTAATGGGAGAAGGCTGCGCCGAAGACGTCGACCGGGTCACGGTCGGCAAGGTCCTCCGGGGCGGTGTGCAGGTAGTAGCGCTGGAGGAACGCGAGGGCCGTGTCCTGGTCGGGCGTGGCCTCGTCGCCCTTCGACCCGGTGGGTGCCCCATTCGGTAGGCGCCCCCCAACCGGGCTGTTCTCAGCTACCCGGGCCGCCCTTGTGAGCAGCTCGGCTTTGGCTTCGTCCAGCTTGGTCTGCATTGTCCTCTGACTCCTGTCGCGCGCCGTTGCGTGACGTAGGGAAGTGATCCGACGTAACGCCGCGACGCGGGGTCTCCGGTCGAAGTCGACGTTATGCCGCGGTGAGAGATGAGCGGGCGGTTATCCGCCATTTTCAGCGGTTTCGCTGACCGATGGCCGGGATGATCTGGCTGGCCGCACCGCGAAGAAGCGTCAGCGACGCCCCGGGCACGGATGTCCTCCGTGTTCCCCGGGCGCAGGGCGGGGGCGTACACGCCCCCGCGGGATATCGCGCTGATCACGGGACAAGGCTATCGCCCTCCACCCGGGAGTCGTCATGAGCCGTATGTGTACAAAAGCAGGGGTGGAACTTTGACACTCTGCACAGAGACTTTCGCGCCATCTGTCGGCGATGGACCCTCCCCGCAAACCGGTGGGCCCTCTTGGCAAACCGGACGGGCCGATGCACGTTGAGCGGGACGGACGGACAGCGCGCGACGGACGGACCCGGTCCGCCCACGATTTGGGGAGCGAGCACCGATGGCAGCCAAGATCCTGATAGTGACCGGCGACGCGGCGGAGTCCCTGGAGGTCCTGTACCCCTACCAGCGGCTGCGCGAGGAGGGGTACGACGTCCACATCGCCGCCCCCGCCCGCAAGAAGCTGCAGTTCGTGGTGCACGACTTCGAGCCCGGCTTCGACACGTACACGGAGAAGCCCGGCTACACCTGGCCCGCGGACCTCGCCTTCTCCGAAGTCGATCCCGGCCAGTACGCCGCTCTGGTGATTCCGGGCGGCCGGGCCCCCGAGTATCTGCGCAACGACCCGGAGCTCCGCAAGATCCTCAAGTCCTTCTTCGACTCGGACAAGCCGGTGGCCCAGATCTGCCACGGCCCGCTCCTGACGGCGGCGATCGGCGGCCTGAGCGGCCGCAGGGTCACGGCGTATCCGGCCCTGGAGCTGGACATGCAGACGGCGGGCGCGACATTCCGTGACGCGGAGGTGGTGGTCGACGGCACGCTGGTCTCGGCCCGCGCCTGGCCGGACCACTCGGGCTGGATGAGGGAGTTCCTGACGGTGCTGCGGGCGAAGGCGCCCGTGACGTAGAGCAGGGTCGGTACGTATACCGATCAAGCCGGGGTCCCGGAAATGCGTATGGGGCTCCCGGCCGGTACCGATGCAGTGCACACGCACGAGCCGCCAAGCTGTCCCTTGCGCCGCTTTCCCCGCCACCCAGAGGGAGACGCCCTTCACTTCGCCTAGGCAGCGAGCCGCTCGGCCACCTCCACGGCCTCGGCAAGGCTGTCGACCACGGGAACCTGCACCCCCACGGCCTCCAGACTGGCCCTGCTGTGCGACCCCCCGGTGTAGAGCACGGCCCGCGCGCCCACATGCGCCGCCGCGACCGCGTCATCGACGGCGTCCCCGATGACCACGACCCGCTCGGCGGCGGCGACTCCCTCAAGAGCCGCCAGGTGCCGCACCATCCGCTCGGCCTTGCCCGCGTGCGAGGCGTCCATGCGCCCGTCGATGCGCACGAAGTGCTCCTCGATCCCGTGCCGCCGCACGATGGGCACGAGGTGTTCGTGCGGCGCGAGCGACAGCAACGACTGCGTACGCCCGGCCGCCCGCCGCTCGGCGAGCAGCTCAGCGGCACCGTCGGCGAGCCCGCACGCCTCGGCCCGAGCCCAGTAGTGCTTGTGGAAAACGGCGTCCATGACTTCCCACTCGGCGTCCGTGGGCAACCGGCCCATGAGCCGCTCGTAGAAGAGCGGGACAGGCACGCAGTACAGGTCGCGATAGCGCTCGAGCGTGATCGGGTCGAGCCCGATCTCCGCGAACGAAGCGTTCGTCGACTCGATCACCGCATGAATGTCATGCAGGAGTGTCCCGTTCCAGTCCCACACGATGTGCGCCCCGCGCTGCAGCTTCCCCATACGGAAACGCTACCCGCCCCCACCGACAACCCACTCCCCCGGCACCCACAGCCCCGCGACGGACGCTCCCCGCCGGTCTACCCGCTGACCCGAGCAAGCAGGCACCCGCAGCCGGGAGCGCACGCGAGGGGACGTGCCGGTATGTCCGCCCGGAGCACGGTTCCCTGCGCTCCAGCAGCGCAGCAGCCCCACGGCCACCGGACGATAGCGAGGACGGACATACCGGCACGGCCCCGCACCCACAGCCAGACCGACCCCGCAGCCCAGCCCGCAGTCGCAGTCGCAGCCCGCAGCCCGCAGCCGCAACCCTCAACCGCACCCCGCCCAAGCCCCGCAGGAAAGGGCCCCTCAGCCGATCAACCCGGGAATCTCCTGCGTGGCGAACCACAGCAGCTCATGATCCTCGACCCCGTCCACGGTGAACCGCGCGTCATCGTCCCCCTGATCCGCAGCCCCCAGCACCCCCACCGCCGCAGCGACATCCCCCTCCGCGTCCTCCGCGTCCACATGCACGGCGGCGACCTTCTTCAGCCCCAGCACCCCGGCGACCCGAACCTCACCGAGCGCCGCATCCGAAGCGGGCTCCGGCTCAAGCCCGCCGTCCGGCACATCCACGGCCACCACGACCCGCCGCCGAGCCGCCCCCGCATCACCGGCGATCAACCGCAGAGAAGCAAGCGCGGCCCGGTTCAGGGCGGCGTACTCCAGCTCCTCGATGTCATCGGAGACGTACCACTCGCGCAGAGCCGGCGTCACGGCAAACGCGGTCAGCGGCGCCGGCCCCAGCTCGCCCGCCTTGTACGCCTCGGCGAGACGGCTCAGGGTCAGGGGAACGTAGACGCGCATGACGGCCCGCTTTCACAGTCGGAAGCTCAGCTTCTGAAGTCACTGAAGGCACCTGAAGGCTGACGACACCTGCCAGCACCTGACAAGCACCTGACAGCACCCGAAGGCACAGAACAGGCCCCCAGAATACGTGCGGGCGTCCCCCTTCGAGCTGCGCCCCACACCCACCCCCCACGTCACCCTCCACGCCCACCCTTCACCCGGCCCACCCCAGCGCCCCCAAGGAACAACGCACCCCCGATCACCCTGATAGGTGACTCCTCCACCCCTCGCCCTCACACCCGGCAGCCCCTTGCGACCCCCGCCTCCGCCCCCGTACAAGATCTCCAACGAAAGTTACTCCCCGGTATCGGAGGCAACACGGCATGCAGAAGGTAATGACGAGGCCCCGCCCCCGCCCGGCGACGACCACCCGCCCGCCGGGCCGCACAGACCCCCGCAGGCCCTCGGCGGCACCACGTACCCCCACGCGCCCCCTCAGGACCCCGCCCCAGCCCCCACCGCACCCCACGGAGCTCTTCACCGAACGCCTGCTCCTGGTGCTCAGCGGCCAGAAGCCGGTCCACTGGGCGGCCCGCCACATCGCCCACACCGCGTTCGACGACCTGACCCGCCTCGCCGAACTCGCACCCTTCACCGTGAACAACCGACGCCCCACGGTCCACCGGATCGGCCACTACGAACCCCGCCCCGGGGTCTACGAGGTCTTCGCGAGGATCGGCACGGGTTCCGCCCTCAGGGCCCTGGCGTTCCGCCTGCACCTGGGCGACGACCAGAGGTGGCGCTGCACGGCGGTCGAAGTAGGAGCTCCACCCCCATGACAACGCGAGAGGGCCGGGACACCTCACGGCGCCCGGCCCTCCACAGCACTGCTTAAAGCGTCACGCCACTACTTCTTGCGGCGCCGCCCACCCTTCTGGGCCTTACGCCGCTCAGCCCGAGTCATCCCGTCCGACTCGGACCGCACACCCGCGTCCTCGGTCTCGAAGTCCCCCTCGTCGACCCCGCCCTCGGCGTTCGGCGCCTGGAAGTGGAGACGGTCGGGCCGCTGCGGGGCGTCGAGCCCCTTGGCGCGGATCTCGGGACGGCCGCCGGCCGGAACCGCGTCCTTCTTGTCCAGCGACGTGCTGCCCTCGGCCGCGTCCGACACCGGAACCTCCTCGACCTGCTGCTCGACCTGGACCTCCAGGTTGAACAGGTAGCCGACGGACTCTTCCTTGATGCCGTCCATCATGGCGTTGAACATGTCGAAGCCCTCGCGCTGGTACTCGACCAGCGGGTCCTTCTGCGCCATGGCACGGAGGCCGATGCCCTCCTGGAGATAGTCCATCTCGTAGAGGTGCTCACGCCACTTGCGGTCGAGCACCGAGAGAACCACGCGCCGCTCGAGCTCACGCATGATCTCGGAGCCGAGCTGCTCCTCACGCGTCTCGTACTGCTGGTGGATGTCGTCCTTGATGGACTCGGAGATGAACTCGGCGGTCAGACCCGCGCGGTCACCCGCGTCCTCCTCCAGCTCGTCGATGGTGACCTTCACCGGGTAGAGCTGCTTGAAGGCGCCCCACAGCCGGTCCAGGTCCCACTCCTCGGCGAAGCCCTCGGCGGTCTCCGCCGAGATGTACGCGTCGATCGTGTCGTCCATGAAGTGCGTGACCTGCTCCTGGAGGTTCTCGCCCTCCAGGACGCGGCGACGCTCGCCGTAGATGACCTCGCGCTGGCGGTTGAGGACCTCGTCGTACTTCAGGACGTTCTTGCGCGTCTCGAAGTTCTGCTGCTCGACCTGGGACTGGGCGGACGCGATCGCGCGCGTCACCATCTTGTTCTCGATCGGCACGTCGTCCGGGACGTTCGCCATGGCCATCACGCGCTCGACCATCTGCGCCTTGAAGAGCCGCATCAGGTCGTCGCCGAGCGAGAGGTAGAAGCGGGACTCGCCGGGGTCGCCCTGACGGCCGGAACGACCGCGCAGCTGGTTGTCGATGCGGCGCGACTCGTGGCGCTCGGTGCCGAGGACGTAGAGCCCACCCAGGCTCTTGACCTCCTCGAACTCCGCCTTCACGGACCGCTCGGCCTTCTCCAGAGCGGCGGGCAGCGCGGCGGCCCACTCCTCGACGTGCTCGACGGGGTCGAGACCGCGCTGGCGCAGCTCCGCCTCGGCGAGGTCGTCGGGGTTGCCGCCGAGCTTGATGTCCGTGCCTCGTCCGGCCATGTTCGTGGCGACGGTGACGGCGCCCTTGCGACCGGCCTGGGCGATGATCGGCGCCTCACGGTCGTGCTGCTTGGCGTTGAGCACCTCGTGCTGGACGCCCCGCTTGGAGAGCTGCTGGGAGAGGTACTCCGACTTCTCCACGGAGGTCGTGCCGACCAGGATCGGCTGGCCCTGCTCGTGCTTCTCGGCGATGTCGTCGACGACGGCGGCGAACTTCGCGACCTCGGTGCGGTAGATCAGGTCCGACTGGTCGGCGCGGACCATGGGCCGGTTCGTCGGGATCGGCACGACGCCCAGCTTGTAGATCTGGTGGAACTCGGCGGCCTCGGTCATGGCCGTACCGGTCATGCCGCAGAGGCCGGGGGTTTCCTTGCCGTCGTGGTCGTGGCGCTTGTAGAGGCGGAAGAAGTTCTGCAGGGTGATCGTGGCCAAGGTCTGGTTCTCGTCCTTGATGTCCACCCCTTCCTTCGCCTCGATCGCCTGGTGCATGCCCTCGTTGTAGCGGCGGCCGGCGAGGATACGGCCGGTGTGCTCGTCGACGATCATGACTTCGCCGTCGATGACGACGTAGTCCTTGTCCTTCTTGAAGAGTTCCTTGGCCTTGATGGCGTTGTTCAGATAACCCACGAGCGGGGTGTTCACCGACTCGTACAGGTTGTCGATGCCCAGCCAGTCCTCGACCTTGGCGACGCCGGACTCGTGGATGGCGACGGTGCGCTTCTTCTCGTCGACCTCGTAGTCGCCGGTCTCCTCGATGCCCTTGAGGGTGTTGCCGGCCTCGCCCTTGGTGAGGCGGGTGACCAACTTGGCGAAGTCGCCGTACCACTTGGTGGCCTGGTCGGCGGGGCCGGAGATGATCAGCGGCGTACGGGCCTCGTCCACCAGGATCGAGTCGACCTCGTCGACGATCGCGAAGTTGTGGCCGCGCTGGACCAGTTCGTCCTTCGCCCACGCCATGTTGTCGCGCAGGTAGTCGAAGCCGAACTCGTTGTTCGTGCCGTACGTGATGTCGCTGGCGTACTGCTCGCGGCGCTGGGCCGGCGTCATGTTGGCGATGATGCAGCCGACGGACAGACCCAGGAACTTGTGGACGCGGCCCATCATCTCGGAGTCGCGCTCGGCGAGATAGTCGTTGACCGTGATCAGGTGCACGCCCTTGCCCGACAGGGCGTTGAGGTACGCGGGGAGGGTACCGACGAGCGTCTTGCCCTCACCGGTCTTCATCTCGGCCACATATCCGAGGTGCAGCGCGGCGCCGCCCATCATCTGGACGTCGTAGTGCCGCTGGCCGAGGACGCGCTTGGCGGCCTCACGCACCGTGGCAAAGGCTTCGGGGAGGAGGTCGTCAAGGGTCTCGCCGTCGGCGTAACGCTCCTTGTACTCCTCGGTCAGCGCGCGCAGCTCGGCGTCGGAGAGGCTGACAAAGTCCTCTTCGATGGAGTTGACCTGGTCCGCGATGCGGTGCAGCTTGCGCAGGATCTTGCCTTCGCCTGCACGCATGATCTTCGAGAGGACGGACACGGGGGTTGGTCTCCTTGCCGGTCGGGCCTGGCATGGTCGGTTTACTCATAGGGCAACGGCCATCGTAAGCGAGGAGCGGGCCGCGCCGGGAGGTCTGCCGATACGTCAACGGACGGGGGGCCTGGAAGGTGCCGGGTTGTGCCGATCAGCGCTCGGCGAAATGCGGGTGAAAGGTCAGCCAAAAGCACTGGCCTCGGGTCCCTCGCCCCCGCAGAATCACCGGATGGAGCCCGTCACCCTCACCACCGAACGCCTGAGCCTGCGCACCTTCACGCCCGCCGACACCGACGAGACGTACGCGGCCTGCCAGGACCCCGACATCCAGCGCTGGACCACGATCCCCTCGCCGTACGCGCGCTCGGACGCGGAGGGTTTCATCACGCGCATGGTGCCGGACGGCTGGCGCTACGACACGGAGTACACCTTTGCCGTACGTCCCCGGGGCGGCGGCCCGCTGATCGCAGCCGCCAGCCTGCACCACCCGCGCTCGGGCGCCTGGGAGGTCGGCTTCTGGACGGCGAAGGAGCACCGGGGCAGCGGCTACATGACGGAGATCGTCCTCGCCCTGGCCAGGTGGGCCTTCACCGACCTGGGCTGCACCCGCCTGGAGTGGCGCGCCGAGGTCGGCAACGCGGGATCGCGCGCGGTGGTGGAGAAGACGGGCTTCACCGTCGAGGGCACCCTCCGCGGCGCCCTCCTGAACAAGTCCACGCTCCGTGACTGCTGGGTGGGCGCCCTGCTCCCCAGCGACCTCGGCCTGTCGTCGAGCCAGCCGTACCTGCCGGCCAGGGACGCCCGGGACTGACGCCCTGGACCAAGGCCCGGAATTGAGGCCCGAGACCGAGGCCCGCCCCGGCCACCGACGCGTTCCGGCAGGCCGCAGGCGTTGTCAGTGCCGCCGCCTATCGTTTCCGGCATGACGAGCCTGCCGAGCCCCGCCACCGCCCTCTCCGCCGACGAGGCCCGCCGCATCGCGCTCCGCGCCCAGGGCTTCATGGGCGCCCCGGACCGCAGGTCCGGTGTGCGGGGCGTGCTGCGACATCTCGGCGCGGTCCAGCTGGACACGATCTCGGTCCTGGCCCGCTCCCACGAGCTCATTCCGTACGCCCGTCTCGGCGCGGTCGGCCGCGACAGGATCGAGGCGGCGTACTGGGACGGGGCGTCGGCGGGCGCGGGCCCGGCCCGGCCGCACGCCTTCGAGTACTGGTCGCACGCCGCGTGCATCCTGCCCATCGAGGAGTGGCCGCACTTCGCCTTCCGCCGCCGCGCGTATCGCACCCGCCCGCACTGGCACCACGACCTGCCGGACGGGGCGTACGACACGGTCATCAAGCAGCTCACCGCCGAAGGCCCGCTCACGGCGACGGAGTTGGGCGGCGCGAAGAACAAGGGCGAGTGGTGGGACTGGTCGGACGCGAAGGTCGCCGTCGAGCGCGCGCTGATGTACGGCGAGGTGGTCTGCACCGAGCGCCGCAGCTGGAAGCGGGTGTACGACCTCGCGGAGCGCGCCATCCCGGACACGCTGCTCCATGACGACCTGGACGACGCGGAGTGCCTGCGCCGCCTGGTCCGTCTCGCGGGACAGTCGCTGGGCGTCGGCACGCGCGCGGACATCGCGGACTATCACCGCCTCAAGGGCGAGCAGTTCGACGCGGTGGTCGCGGACTCGGGCCTGGTGCCGGTGACGGTGGAGGGCTGGGACAAGCCCGCCTGGGCCGACCCGGCGGCCCTGGAGACGGCCCCGCGCGGCCGCCACCGCACGACGCTCCTCTCGCCCTTCGACTCCCTGATCTGGGAGCGGGCCCGCACGGAGCGGATCTTCGGCTTCACCCACCGCCTTGAGGCGTACGTCCCCAAGCCGAAGCGGATCCACGGGTACTTCGCGATGCCGGTCCTTGCCGGGGGCCACCTGGTCGGCCGCGTGGACCCCGCCCGCGAGGGCAGCACGCTGGTCGCCAAGCAGGTGTCGCTGGACAGCCCCAAGTCCGTGCCCGCGGTCGCTCAGGCGCTGCGTGAGGCGGCGTCCTGGGTGAACTGCGACTCCGTACGGGTGGAGCGGGTGAACCGCCCCGAGCTGACCGCCGAGCTGGTCCGCGCTCTCACCTGACCGTCGTCACTGACCGCCGCCCTCACCTGATCTCGAGGATCTTCTCCCGCATCGCGTAGACGACCGCTTCCATCCTGGAGTGCAGCTGCAGCTTCTCCAGGATGTTGCGCACGTGGTTCTTCACGGTGTTCTCGGAGATGAACAATTCCTTCGCGATGTCGCGGTTGTTCATCCCCGTGGCCACCAGCTTCAGGACTTCCAGCTCGCGCTCGGTCAGGCGCGGCGCGGGCACCAGCCTGCGCTCGTCGGTGCGCTGGATCATCGACTTGAACTCGGTGAGCAGTTTCGACGCCATGGACGGGCTGATCTGCGACTGCCCGTCGGCGACCGCGCGGATCGCCGTGGCCACCTCGTCCGTGGAGATCTCCTTGAGGAGATAGCCCGTGGCGCCCGCCTTGATCGCGTCGTAGAGGTCGGCCTCCTCGTCGCTGATCGTCAGCATGATGATCTTGGCGCTCGGCGCGACTTCCTTGATGGAGGTGCACGCCTCGATACCGCCGCGCTTGGGCATGCGCACGTCCATCAGGATGATGTCCGGCAGCAGGTCAGCGGCCTTGTCCACCGCCTCGGCGCCGTCGCCCGCCTCACCGACGACCTGGATGTCCTCCTCGGCGGCGAGGACGATCTCCAGGCCCCGGCGGAAGAGCGCGTGGTCGTCCACCACAAGGACCCTGATGGGCTCCTTGCGCGGTGCGCCCGCGTCCGTGCCGATGCCGATGCCCTGGTCGGCATCCTGGTGCCGCATCGGTCCGAAGCTGTCCGCCATCGTTCCTCCCCCTGAAGGCCATGGCCCGTTGTGCGTTGGCTGCCGCCAACCCGAGGCAACAGCACGCCGGTTGGCCGGCTCCGCCCATGATTTCATGCCCGGACGGCCGCGCGGTGCGCGCAGGGGTCGCATGATGATGCCCCTGGGGGCGCAAACGCGCTCCAGGGGCACCAACTCAGCCCTCGGCCGACCGTGGTCAGCCGCCGAGCGCACCGCCCCCGCCGGCGGACTCGGCCCGCGCGACCATGGGGTCGGTGTTCAGACGGATGACTCCGTAGTCGTAGGCGTGCCGGCGGTAGACGACACTGGGTTCCTTCGACTCCGAGTCGACGAACAAGTAGAAGTCGTGCCCGACGAGTTCCATCTCGTAGAGCGCCTGGTCGAGCGACATCGGCGCCGCCACGTGGGTCTTCTCGCGGACCACGAGCGGGCCTTCGCCCTGGATCTCCAGCGAGCCGATCCTCTTGACGGGCACGCCGTCCGGCTCTTCCTCACGTGCGACGGTGCCGTCTCCGTTGAGAGTCGCCGCGTCCGGCACCCGCTCGGCAACCTCGGCGGCGGAGAGCCTGCCGTTGCCGCGCCGGTTGTGGCGCTTCTCGTGCTGCTTGCGCAGTCGTGCGTCCAGCTTTGCCGTGGCCAGGTCCAGCGCACCGTACGGATCGGTTGCCGAGGCCTCCGCGCGGATCACGGGTCCACGCCCGCGGAGTGTGATCTCCACGCGGTCGGAACGGTCGGCCTGACGCGGGTTGGCCTCCTTGGACACCTCGACGTCCAGGCTGATCACCTTGCCGTCGAGCTTCTGGATCTTCTCCAGATTCAGCTTCTCGGCCACGTGCTTGCGGAACCGCTCTGTTACTTCGGTCTTGCGGCCCTTGACGACGATGTCCACGCAGAACTCCGTTCCCGGATCGCCCCGCTTCGGCGGCGGAGCATCTCCCTTTTGCACCAGGCCCCGGTGACTCCCGGAGCCTCGGACTCGGTGACTTCCACCTCCTCCTCCCCCGCGAACAAGATCTCCACCCCGACCGGCCCGGGTGATTGCAGAAAACCCAGCGGCCGGCATTCCGATATGCGAGGGACGGCGTCCGCCATTCCTCACAACCGAACATATCTCGCCCGGACGGATGTCGTCACCCTCTACCGCCGCATACCTCCATTCAGGTGTATTGGCACTCTCACTACCTGCAACGATGCAACTTCCCAGTCAGTTCCGGTTTATTCCGAAAGAATCCGGCGAGGAGGCGACAACAGCTGCGATGATCGCGTTCTCGCACGGCATTTCACGGGCTGTTACCACCGCGGCCCGCCCTTTACTTTCCGTGTGTACGTCACGTATTGCGCGGGCCGCCTCCGCCAACGACGCGCCCGTGGTCATCAGGTCGTCCACGACCACGACCCGGCCACCGTCGGCGAGGAGCCGCCCGCCACCCGCCGTCACCTCCAGGGCGCCCCGCAGATTCGCCTGCCGCTGCCGGGAGTTGAGCCCCGCCTGGTCGGCCACGGCACGCCGCTGACGCAGCACGCAGAGCACCCGGGCCCGCGTCCCGCCCCGCCGCAGCTCACCCGCGGCGGCCAGCGCGATCCGCCGCATCGGATCGTGCCCACGCGACCGCACGGCCGCGCGAGCCGACGGCACGGGCACGAGCAGTACCGGAGCGTCACCATCCCCCGCTCCGGGGCCCCTCAGCCCCGCACGCACGGCCCCGGCGAGTCCCGCGCCCAGCGGCCCCGCGAGCCCCAGAGCGCCCCGCTCCTTGTGCGCGAGCAGCAGCGCCCGCACCGCGTCTGCGTAGGGCGCCGCCGCATGCACCACCGGCAGTCCGGCCGGCCGGGGATCGGGGCTCACCCGGCACGGCGCGACCCCGCACAGGGCGTCGCGGCACCGCGCGCAGAGCGCCGTACGAGGGCTGCCGCAGCCTCCGCACTCGGCCGGCAGCACCAGATCGGTGAGGTCCCGCCACCACCCCGGCATGCCCACCACTGTGCCAAGGCGCGCACGGCCCTGCCACCCCTGTGGACAACCGCCTGTGGACAACCGCCTGCTGATACAACTCCACGGCGCGGGAAAGCTGTTGCTCGGGAAGGGCTGTCCCGCCCTTCGGAAGGCGTCACCCCGGATAGACCGGCGCCGCCCCCTCCTTGACCACCGTCTGCCACTGCGCACCCGTCGGCAGCCGTACGATCCCGTCGTCCGAGTGCGCCACCAGCGGCTGCCGCTCGTCCTCGGACGCCGCGATCTCCTTCACGCCGGTGAGGCCGGGAAGCGTCGCGCCCGCGGGGACCGAGCCGTCGCACTGGACGTACCGCATCTGCTGCACACCGCCGGACTCGCGCCCGACCACCACGAGACGGCTGCCACCCGCCCACGACATGGCGGTGACCTCCTCCATCTGCGGTGCCGCCCGGCGCAGTCCGTCCACCGAGATGACCGGCTGCTCACCCTTGGCGCCCGTCCGCTCGACGCGGCCGATCTGCAGGGACGTCTTGCCGTCCTTCTTCACGAGGAGCGCGATCCGTACGCCGTCGGCCGACACCCGCACCGCCTCGATCCGTCCGTCGAGGTTCGCGATCTTGACCGGCAGCGGCTCTCCCGCGCCCTGCTCAAGCCAGAGCAGGCGCGGCCGCTTCGGGTCGCGGTCGGCCACCCAGAGGTCGCCGCGGCCGTCCCAACTGGGCGTGGAGAGACCGTCCTCCTCCGACTTGGCCTTGCTGCGCACCTCGGGTTTGCCGAGCGGGCCGTCGGAGACCAGCGACCCCATGTACAGCGAGCGCCCGTCGAGCGACACCCCGGCCGCCCGCTCCTCGTCCCGCGACACGGCGGCGGACCGCAGCGGCTGCTCGCCACTGCCCAGCTTCCCCCGCACCGGCACCGGATCGTCCTTGCGGGCGGCCGGCATCTGCACCAGGCGCCGCTTGGCGTCGATGAGGTACTGGTAGTCGGGGTGATCGGCGGTGCGGCGCGCGACGACGGACTCGGCGCGTTCCTTGCTCAGGACGCACAGCTGCGAGCCGTTGCGGCGCTGCAGCTCCACCTCCTGGACGCCGGACGACGTCAGGTCCTGGAGCGTGAAGAGCATCTGGGCGGCCATCTCGGTGCACCGCTCCTGGCCTATGGGATCGGCCTTCGCGTTCAGCGGCACCGTCAGCTTGCCCTGGTCGTCGGGCGCCAGCGTCCTGGTGCCCGCCTTGAGCCGCGTATCGGTCGGGAAGCGCGTGCCCACCACCTGCTTGAGCCAGGTGGTCGGCCCGTCGAGCAGCGCCTTGACGGACTCCGTCACGGGGTCTATTCGCTGACGTATGTAGACGGGGTCGGCGACGAGCCCTTCCTGGCCGCCACCGGCCGCACCGGTCGAACGCGTCGCGAAGTAGTACTTGTTGACGGACCAGTAGATCCGCTGGAAGTCGGACTGCCCGAGCACGACCCCCGGCGGCACCCGGTCGATCCGCCACTCCTTGCCGTTGGGTCCGTCCTGCTGGGAGAGGTGGACGACCTGGTTGTAGGCGGCGTTGTCGAGCTGGTACGCGTGCTCCTTGTCGACCGTGGCGACCGTGCGCCCGGTCAGCGGGAACGAACGGCCGGTGTCACCGCCGTCCTCGACACTGCCCGACCCCGCGCTCGGCCCGTTCTCGAGCACCGTGGTCTGCACATCCGGGTCCCAGCCCTTGGAGGCTTCCTTGGTCAGATACTTGCGCGCCATCGCGAAGTCCGGGTCGTCGCTGGTCAGCGCCTCAAGGAAGCCCTGGACTATCTCAAGAGGACCCGCGTCCTCACCCGGCGGCATCGCGTAGACACGGACCTGGGACTGCGAGTCCGGGCGCTGGGAGGCGTCGACCGCCTTCAGATTGCCGCTGTCGGGCATCGAGGCACAGCCCGCGAGCAGCACCCCGCAGGAGCCGAACAGCAGACCGGCCCGCAGTGCGCGCCGGTGCGCGCGGCGATCGTGGTCAGCGCCCACGAGAGGCCTCCCCTTCCCTGGCGGGATCAGCTTCCGTGTCGCTCACTCGGTCCGCTTCCTTCGCCGGCTCACCGGTGCTCCGGTCCGCCCCGGACGCGGGCCCCTCGGGCTCCCCGCCGCGCGGCATGTCGTCGTCCATCGGCCGCCGCGGCACGACGCGCGCACCGCTTCCCGGCAACGCCGTCGGGTCCGCCGTCGCGCCCGACTGCGCGAGCCGCGGCGCCACCGGCGCCCTCGGCGGGACGGGCGGCGGCACCCGCTCCGCCGCCGACGGCTGCACCGGCACCGTGGCGAGCTTGTTCCCGCCGCCGAGCGGAAGGCCCGCGTCGTTCAGGCCGCGGTGGCGCCGCGAGTCGTCGGGCTCCAGCGGTATCGGCGAGCCCCGCAGCGGCTCGTCCGCCGTGCGCGGCAGCGTCAGACGGAACTGCGAACCGCCGCCCGGCTCGCCCCACGCCTGCAGCCAGCCGCCGTGCAGCCGCGCGTCCTCGAGTGCGATGGAGAGCCCGAGGCCCGTACCACCGGTGGTACGCGCGCGTGCCGGGTCGGCCCGCCAGAAGCGGCTGAACACCCGGGTCGCCTCGCCGGGCTTGAGCCCCACTCCGTAGTCCCGCACCGCGACCGCCACCGCGCCGCCCGCCACCGCGAGCCGCACCACGACGTCCTGGCCCTCGCCGTGCTCCACGGCGTTGACCACGAGGTTGCGAAGGACCCGCTCCACACGGCGCGCGTCGGCCTCGGCGACCACGGGCTGCTGGTCCCCGATGATCCGGATGTGGGTCCCCTTGCGGTCCGCGAGCGGCTCGGCGCCGCCCACGACCCGTCGTACGACCTCACGCAGGTCTATCGGCTCGGCCTCCAGGGCCGCCGCGCCCGCGTCGAACCGGCTGATCTCGAGGAGGTCCGCGAGCAGCGTCTCGAACCGGTCCAGCTGATCGGCGAGCAGCTCGGCCGACCGCGCCGTCACCGGATCGAAGTCCACGCGCGCGTCATGGATGACATCGGCCGCCATCCGCACGGTCGTCAGCGGCGTACGCAGCTCGTGCGAGACGTCCGAGACGAAGCGCCGCTGCATTCGCGAGAGCTCCTCGAGCTGCTGGATCTTCAGCTGGAGGTTCTGCGCCATCTTGTTGAAGGCCTCGCCGAGCCGCGCGATGTCGTCCTCTCCGGTGACCTTCATACGTTCCTGAAGGCGCCCGGCGGACAGCCGCTCGGCGATGCCCGCGGCCATCCGCACCGGCGTGACGACCTGGCGCACCACCAGCCAGGCGATGGCACCGAGGAGCACCACGACGAACAGGCCCGCGGTGGCGAGCGTCGTCCTGACGACGCCGAGGGACTCCTCCTCCTGGGTCAGCGGGAAGAGGTAGTAGAGCTGGTAGGGGTTGCCGTTCAGGTCGTTCAGGCGCTTGCCGATGACCAGGCCCGGCTGTGCGTCGCGGCCGTCGTTGAAGACGATCCGCGTATTGCTCTGATACGCCCTGGTGCCCTTGTCGACGCTGCTGCGCAGCGCCTCGGGCACGCTCTGGATCGGGTCGACGCCCCCGGAGGCACGCGGCCCGCGCACGCTGGCGCCGTCGGACGTGGACGTCGGGCTCAGCGTCACCACGTTGAACGCGCTCTGGCCGCCACTGGAGAGCTGCTCCACCAGGTCGGACATCCACACGGCGGTGGGCGGTGTGGCTCCGCCGCCGGACGTGCCGCCGCTGTCCTGCCCGGAGCGCGGCCGGGCCGAGTTCGCCTCGTCCTGAGCGGCCCTGAATCCACCGTCGGCCTGGCTCTGCGAGGCCTTGACCTTGGCCTTGAGCAGGCCGTTGTTCACGGAGCTCATGACGGCGAAGCCGAGCATCAGCACGACCCCGAGCGACATGAGCAGCGTCGTGACGACGACCTTCAGCTGGATGTTGCGCCGCCACAGCCGCAGCGCGGGCAGCAGCGGACGCCGCACCCAGCGCACGAAGAGCCTCAGGACAGGGCTGCCCTGCACCCCGTCCTGCAGCAGCAGACCGCCGTCGAGGAGCCGCCCGAACGTGGAGCCACGCCGCGCCGGTCCCTTGGCCTTGGCCCCTCCAGTCCGCCCCGAACGGCCGCCCGGAGCCCCGGGCGGTACGGGGGAACTGTCCCGGGTCACGTCAGCTCGGTCCTGCCTTGTAACCGACACCACGGACGGTCACCACGATCTCCGGACGCTCGGGGTCCCTCTCGACCTTCGAGCGCAGCCGCTGGACGTGCACGTTCACCAGACGGGTGTCGGCCGCGTGGCGGTAGCCCCAGACCTGCTCGAGGAGCACCTCACGCGTGAACACCTGCCACGGCTTGCGGGCCAGCGCGACCAGGAGGTCGAACTCCAGCGGCGTCAGCGCGATCGACTGCCCCTCGCGCTTCACGGAGTGCCCCGCCACGTCGATGACCAGGTCACCGATGGTCAGCTGCTCCGGCGCGGGCTCCTCGGACCTCCGCAGCCGCGCCCTGATGCGGGCGACGAGCTCCTTCGGCTTGAAGGGCTTCACGATGTAGTCGTCGGCGCCGGACTCAAGGCCGACCACGACGTCCACGGTGTCGCTCTTCGCCGTGAGCATGACGATCGGCACCCCGGACTCCGCCCTGATCAGGCGGCACACCTCGATGCCGTCGCGGCCCGGCAACATCAAATCCAGCAGTACAAGATCCGGCTTTGCCTCCCTGAAAGCGGCCAGCGCCTTGTCGCCATCAGCTACGAACGACGGCTCAAAACCTTCTCCACGCAGCACAATCCCGAGCATCTCGGCCAGTGCGGTGTCGTCGTCGACGACAAGGACTCGTCCCTTCATGCCTGACATCATCCCATTCTCGTAACTGTGACCGGGGCGCTGGTGAGGTAGGTCACTGGCCTGTGACGATAGTCGTACGAGGTCACTACTGTCTGCCGTCGCCCGCCACCGTCGATATCGGCCACGAAGGTCGGGGCGGGCGCGGCGGCGGGCGTCAGTCCGATAGGACCGACGGCATTTCCGTCACCCCGAAGACGCCGGACAGCCCGACGACGCCAGACCGATGACTACCGCCATACAGGCGAGAGCAATCACGATCATGAGTCGGCCCCACAGCCGACCGCGTCGCGGTACTCGGTGCCGTCATCCCAGTCCCGCATCGCTCCGCACCGCTCCCCCTGCGCTCGCCGCACCGTACATCGCGCCCGGCCCGGCGGCTTCGCGCAGGAGCCGCCGGGGACGACTGCCCGGAGCGCCTAGAGCTGTGGAGCCGACCTCAGCTCCTCCAGGCCCGCCGCCGTCACGGGCGACACGACACCCTGCTCGGTGACGATCGCCGTCACCAGCTCCGGTGGCGTCACGTCGAACGCGGGGTTGTACGCCTGGGTCCCCAGAGGGGCCACCGCGATCCCGCCTCCCGACTCAAAGCCGGACATCGGCCCATAGGACGCCGTGACCTCCGTCACTTCATGACTCCCCCGCTGCTCCACCTCGATGGCCGCTCCGTCCGGGGTGTCCGGGTCCACGGTCGTGACCGGAGCCACCACGATGAACGGAACGTGGTGGTAGCGGGCGAGCACCGCGAGCGGATAGCTCCCCACCTTGTTGGCCACCGAACCGTCGGCCGCGATGCGGTCGGCGCCGATCAGTACGGCATCCACCTCCCCCGCCGCGAACAGCGACCCCGCCGCGTTGTCCGTGAGCAAGGTGTACGCCATTCCGGCCCGCGCCGCCTCGTACGCGGTCAGCCGCGAACCCTGCAGCAGGGGGCGCGTCTCGTCCACCCACAGCCTGCGCAGCCGCCCCTTCCGGTGCGCGGCGAGGGCCACCGCGAACGCCGTGCCCTCACCGCCGGAGACCAGCGCCCCCGTGTTGCAGTGCGTGAGGATCCGGTGCCAGCCGCCGGGCAGCATCTCGTCGAGCAGTGCCAGACCGTTCACCGCCATCCTGGCGCTCGCCTCGGCGTCCTCCCGGTGCAGCGCCCGCGCGGCATCGAGCGCCGCGGCGCCCGCGAGCTCCTGGCCGGCCCCGCCCGCGACGGCCGAGCGGTAGGCCGTCAGGGCCCTGCGGACGCCGTACCCGAGATTGACCGCGGTGGGCCTGGCCCCCGCGATCGCGCCCGCGGCCTCGTCCACGTCGAAGCCGCGTACGGCGGCCAGCGCGACGCCGTACGCCCCGGCGATGCCAAGGAGCGGCGCCCCGCGGACGGCCAGCGTGCGGATCGCCTGCACCAGGGCGGGCGCGTCCGTGCACACCAGCTCGGTCTCCTCGCCGGGCAGCCTGGTCTGGTCGAGGAGGACCAGTACGGGGCCCTCCGGTGGCTCGGCCCAGCGGATCACGGGGAT
Source organism: Streptomyces sp. NPDC044044 (assembly GCF_056434405.1). Lineage (NCBI taxonomy): Bacteria > Bacillati > Actinomycetota > Actinomycetes > Kitasatosporales > Streptomycetaceae > Streptomyces > Streptomyces sp. NPDC044044. The sequence goes on from NZ_JBWKFG010000004.1 coordinate 872,344, forward strand.
CGCCGGGGTCTTCACGTCCACTGGGTGCGCTGAGCTCATCGGGGTCTCGGTCGGCCGTGCGTCCTCGCCGGATTGCGCGTACTGATCAGCCATCCGTCCAGTCTGCCCCGTACCTGACGGACAATTGAAGGTGTGCAGCCCATACGCTGCCCGGTCACCGCAAGGGTGTGCCGTGGCACGATGGCTGCCAACCGGCCGCCGCGACCGCGGACGGGCACCGTGAAGGAGCGACGATGAACGACACTCCGGGCTGGGCTTCGCCCGGATCTGCCCCCTCCGACGGACAGGACTCCGGCACGACCGGACCTGCCGAGCCCGCCGAGCCCTCGGACCAGCCGAACGGTCCGGGCTCGAAGTGGTCCAAGGAGCAGCCGCCGCCCGCCCAGTGGTCCGCCCCCAGCCCGCCGACGCCCGGCCAGACCCCGCCTCCCCCCGCGCCTCCGCCCGGCGGTGGCTGGGGCGGCGGACGTCCGGGCGGCCCCGGCCCCGGTGGACCTGGCGGTCCCGGCGGCTACCCGGGCTGGGGCGCATGGCAGGGCCCGCCGCCCGCCGCCAAGCCCGGCGTCATCCCGCTGCGGCCGCTCGGCGTCGGCGAGATCCTGGACGGCGCGGTCTCCACGATGCGTACGTACTGGCGCACGGTGCTCGGCATCTCCCTTGCCGTGGCCGTGTTCACGGAGATCGTCGTCATCCTGCTGCAGGGGCTCGTCCTCGACGACAGCGAGACCACGGACGTCCTCGACGACCCGAGCGCGACCGTCGGCGAACTGACCCGCGCCCTGGGCGACACCCTGCTGAACTCCGGCGTGATCCTGCTGATCACCCTGCTCGGCACGATCGTCGCCACCGCCCTGCTCACGATGGTCACCAGTCGCGCGGTCCTCGGTAAGTCGGTCACCACGGCGGAGGCCTGGCAGGACGCCAAGCCACAGCTGCCGAGACTGATCGGCCTGACGCTGCTGCTCCCGCTCATCGGCATGGCGGTCGTCGCCGCGGGTTCCTTGCCCGGTGTGCTGATCGCGGTGGCCGGGGCGTCCGACGCGGGCATCAGCCTCGCCGTGCTCGGCGGGTTCGCCGCCCTGGTCGTCGCCACCTGGCTGCTCGTCCGCTTCTCGCTCGCCTCGCCCGCCCTGATGCTGGAGAAGCAGGGCGTGAAGAAGTCGCTGACCCGCTCGGTGAAGCTGGTCCGCGGCTCCTGGTGGCGGGTGTTCGGCATCCAGCTGCTCGCCGCGATCATCGCCAACGTAGTGGCGTCGATCATCGTCATCCCCTTCACCCTCATCGCGGGCGCGCTGAGCGGCGACGGCGTCACCGGCTTCCTCGACAGCGGCACCGGCGATCTCGGCTGGACCTTCCTGATCGTCAGCGGCGTCGGCTCGGTCATCGGTTCGATGCTGACGTTCCCGATCACCGCCGGCGTCACGGTCCTCCTCTACATCGACCAGCGGATCCGCCGCGAGGCGCTCGACCTCGAACTCGCGCGCGCCGCGGGCCTCCAGGGCGACAACGGCTCCAACGCCCCCGGAACCCCCGGGAGCTGATGCGGTGACGGGGGCAGTACTGCACGGAACAAGGGCGCTCGCACCGCTCCTGACGCGCACCGGCGACGACGACCCACCGGTGACGATCCCGCGCGACCCCGCAAGGGAGGCGGCCGAGCGCGAGCTGTCCGACCCCGCGTACCACGAGAACGACCCGAGCCTCCTGCAGCGCGCCCTGAACCGCTTCTGGGAATGGGTCGACGACCTGTTCACCGCCGCCTCGGGGGCAACCCCGGGCGGCGCCCTTGGCCTCCTGGTCATCGTCATCGCAGTGGTCGCCGTCATGGCGGCCCTGTGGTGGCGCCTCGGGACCCCGCACCGCGCTCCCACGTCGTCCCCCGCCCTCTTCGACGACCGCCCGCGCACCGCCGCGGAACACCGCGCCGCCGCCGAGGCACACGCCGCCCAGGGCCACTGGAACCAAGCCGTCCAGGAGCGCATGCGGGCGCTGGTCCGCTCCCTGGAGGAACGCGCCCTCCTGGACCCCCGCCCCGGCCGCACCGCGGACGAAGCAGCCGCGGAGGCCTCCGCCACCCTCCCGGCACACGCCACGGAACTCCACGCGGCAGCCCAGTCGTTCGACGCCATCACGTACGGCGGCCGCACAGCCACAGAACCGACGTACCGCCGCCTGACCACCCTGGACAAGGCCCTGACCCAAACAAGGCCAACCCTCAGCACCCAAGAGGGAGCCCCCAATTGACGGCCCCCCAGGACCCCACGGACACCTCCCCCAAGGCTGACAACGCACCAGGGGAAGCCAGCGGAACGAGCCCCGGGACCGGGATCGGGACCGAAGCCGAGCCCGAAGCCAGGACCGAGGCCGGACCCAAGCCCGAAGCCGGGGCCGGGGCCACTCTCGGTTCCGGGGCCGGATCCGGAACCGAGAGCGGAACAACACCAGAAGCCAACACCGGCGGCCCAAGCAGCCCCGGCAACTCCGGAGGCTCGACGAGCACCGGCACCGGCACCCCAGACACCCCAACCAGCGCCAGCGCCAATGCCAACGCCGACAACCCCGCCCTCACTCTCGCCCCCGCCCCCACTTCCTCCGCCCCCACCCCCCGCCAACTCTGGACCCGAACCCGCGGCATCCTCCTCGCCGTGGTCGTACTCCTGGCAGCCGCCATCGCCATCGCGACCGTCCGCTCCAGTGCCCAGCACGGCCGCCTCGACCCCCGCTCGGCCGACCCTTACGGCAGCCGTGCGGTAGCCGAACTCCTCGCCGACCGCGGCGTATCCACCCGCGTGGTCACCACCTCCGAAGAGGCCAGGTCCGCGGCAGGCCCGGACACCACGCTCCTGGTGGCCTCCCCCGACCGGCTCACCGAGCGCCAGCAGTCACGCCTCCGCACGGCCACCGAGGACTCCCGAGGCCGCACCGTCCTCCTCGCCCCCGGAACCCCGTCGATCAGCACCCTCGCACCAGGGGTCACCGCGGATGCCACCCCCAGCATCGACTCGACGCTCTCCCCTCGCTGCTCCCTGCCCGCCGCCCAGCGCGCAGGCTCCGCCGACGTGGGCGGCCTCCGCTACGACACCCTCGCCCCGGACGCCGAGTCCTGCTACCTCAGCGACGGTCTGCCCAGCCTCCTGCACCTCCCGGCGGCCGACGGAGCCGGCGACACCGTCGTGCTCGGCGCCCCCGACATCCTCTTCAACGACCGCGTCGACGAGCAGGGCAACGCCTCACTGGCCCTGCAACTCCTCGGCTCCCGCCCCCACTTGGTCTGGTACCTCCCCTCACCCGCCGACGACGCGGCGTCCGACGACTCCGCCGACCGCGACTTCTTCGACCTGATCCCCGACGGCTGGCTCTGGGCCACCCTCCAACTCACCATCGCCGCCGCACTCGCCGCCCTGTGGCGCGCCCGCCGCCTCGGCCCGCTGGTCCCCGAACGCCTCCCCGTGGCCATCCGCGCCTCGGAAACCGTCGAAGGCCGAGCCCGCCTCTACCGCAAGGCGAACGCCCGCGACCGCGCGGCCGCCGCCCTCCGCTCGACCACCCGCACCCGCATCGCCCCCCTCATCGGCGTATCCCCCGGCCAGGCGCACGCGCCCGAGACCCTGCTCCCCGCCCTGACCGCCAGGCTCCGCACCCCGGGCCAGGACCTGCACCCCCTCCTCTTCGGCCCGCCGCCCGGCAACGACGCAGCCCTCATCAACCTCGCCGACCAACTCGACGCCCTCGAAAAAGAGGTACGTACTTCATGATGGACCCGACCACTGACAACGCCGAGAACTCCGGAAGCTCCGGTAGCGCCCGCTCCTCCCTGGAGTCCCTGCGCACCGAGATCTCCAAGGCCGTGGTCGGCCAGGACCCCGCGGTGACAGGCCTCGTCGTGGCCCTGCTCTGCCGCGGTCACGTCCTGCTCGAAGGCGTACCCGGAGTGGCGAAGACTCTCCTCGTCCGCGCCCTCGCCGCATCCCTCGAACTCGACACCAAGCGCGTCCAGTTCACCCCGGACCTGATGCCGAGCGATGTCACGGGCTCCCTCATCTACGACGCCCGCACCACCGAGTTCTCCTTCCAGCCGGGCCCGGTCTTCACCAACCTCCTCCTCGCCGACGAGATCAACCGCACCCCTCCCAAGACCCAGTCCTCCCTCCTCGAAGCGATGGAGGAGCGCCAGGTCACGGTCGACGGCACCCCCCGCCCGCTCCCCGAGCCCTTCCTCGTCGCAGCGACCCAGAACCCGGTCGAGTACGAAGGCACGTACCCGCTCCCCGAAGCCCAGCTGGACCGTTTCCTCCTCAAGCTCACCGTCCCCCTCCCCTCCCGCCAGGACGAGATCGACGTCCTCACCCGGCACGCGCAAGGCTTCAACCCCCGCGACCTCCACGCCGCCGGCATCCGCCCCGTGGCAGGCCCCGCCGACCTGGAAGCAGCCCGCGCAGCGGTCGCCAAGACGTCGATCTCCCCCGAGATCACCGCCTACGTGGTCGACATCTGCCGCGCCACGCGCGAATCCCCGTCCTTCACACTCGGCGCCTCCCCCCGAGGCGCCACGGCGCTCCTCTCGACGGCCCGCGCCTGGGCCTGGCTGACGGGCCGCGACTATGTCATCCCCGACGACGTGAAGGCCCTCGCCCTGCCCACCCTCCGCCACCGCGTGCAACTCCGCCCGGAGGCCGAGATGGAGGGCGTGACGGCCGACTCCGTCATCAACGCGATCCTCGCCCACGTCCCGGTCCCCCGCTGATGGCCCTCACCGGCCGCACAGCCCTCCTGGCGGCCCTGGGCAGCCTCCCCGTGGGCATCTGGGACCCCAGCTGGACAGGCATCCTCGCCGTGAACGCCCCGCTGGCCCTGGCCTGCGCCTGCGACTTCGCCCTGGCCGCCCCCGTACGCCGCCTCGGCCTGACCCGCGCAGGCGACACCTCCGTACGCCTCGGGGAATCCGCCGACGTCGAGCTGACCGTCACCAACCCCTCCGGCCGCCCCCTGCGCGCCCAGCTCCGCGACGCCTGGCCCCCCAGCAGCTGGCAGCCCGGCACCGAAGTCGAGGCATCCCGCAACCGGTTGACGATCCCTCCCGGCGAACGCCGTCGCCTCACCACCCGCCTGCGCCCCACCCGCCGCGGCGACCACAGGGCGGACCGCGTCACCATCCGCTCGTACGGCCCCCTGGGCCTCCTCACCCGCCAGGGCAGCCACAAGGTCCCGTGGACGCTCCGGGTCCTGCCCCCCTTCACCAGCCGCAAGCACCTCCCGTCCAAGCTGGCCCGCCTGCGCGAACTCGACGGCCGCACCAGCGTCCTGACCCGCGGCCAGGGCACAGAGTTCGACAGCCTCCGCGACTACGTCCCCGGCGACGACACCCGCTCCATCGACTGGCGCGCCACCGCCCGCCAGTCCACCGTCGCCATCCGCACCTGGCGCCCGGAACGCGACCGCCACATCCTCCTGGTCCTCGACACCGGCCGCACCTCGGCGGGCCGCGTCGGCGACGCCCCGCGCCTCGACGCCTCGATGGACGCGGCCCTGCTCCTCGCGGCCCTGGCCTCCCGAGCGGGCGACCGGGTGGACCTCCTCGCATACGACCGCCGGGTACGCGCCCTGGTCCAGGGCAAGGCGGCAGGCGAGGTACTCCCCTCCGTGGTCAACGCCCTGGCCACACTCGAACCGGAACTCGTCGAAACGGACGCCAGAGGACTGACCTCAACGGCCCTCCGCACAGCGAGGCGCAGCTCGCTGATCGTGCTGCTCACCAGCCTCGACGCAGCCCCCATCGAAGAGGGCCTGCTCCCCGTACTCTCCCGACTCACCCAGCGCCACACGGTCCTGCTGGCATCAGTGGCCGACCCCCACATAGAGCAGATGGCCAAGGCCCGCGGAACAACGGAGGCCGTGTACGACGCGGCAGCCGCTGCCCAGGCCCACGCGGAACGCCATCGCACGGCAGAACAACTCATCCGTCATGGCGTCACAGTCGTGGACGCGACCCCCACCGACCTGGCCCCCGCCTTGGCAGACGCATACCTGTCCTTGAAGGCGGCCGGCCGCCTCTGAAACAGAAATAGGCCCTTGAAGGGCCTATATGCGGTGAACGCAGAAAACCCCCGCACCCAGAGGGTGCGGGGGTTTCCCGTTAATAATAGTTCGGCGGCGTCCTACTCTCCCACAGGGTCCCCCCTGCAGTACCATCGGCGCTGTGAGGCTTAGCTTCCGGGTTCGGAATGTAACCGGGCGTTTCCCTCACGCTATGACCACCGAAACACTATGAAACTGTCAACCGCACCGTAGTCGTGGCCCGACATACGGGGTTGTTCGTGGTTTCAGAACCAACACAGTGGACGCGAGCAACTGAGGACAAGCCCTCGGCCTATTAGTACCAGTCACCTCCACCCGTTGCCGGGCTTCCAGATCTGGCCTATCAAC
>NZ_JBWKFG010000005.1:0-116245 GCF_056434405.1 Streptomyces sp. NPDC044044
GCAGGGGGGACCCTGTGGGAGAGTAGGACGCCGCCGAACTATTATTAACGGGAAACCCCCGCACCCTCTGGGTGCGGGGGTTTTCTGCGTTCACCAGCCATTGCCTACTCCGGGCTCACCAATTTCGTGTCGTACGCCAGAATCACCGCCTGTACCCGGTCCCTCGCCCCCGTCTTCGCGAGAATGCGTCCCACATGCGTCTTCACCGTCGACTCCGCGACGTGCAGCCGTCCCGCGATCTCCGCATTCGTCCATCCCTGACCGATGACCGTCAGGATCTCGCGCTCCCGGTCCGTCAGTGACGCCAGGCGCGGGTCCCGTGCGGGGTCGTCGGCGTCCGCACCCGTACGCGTCGGCAAGTGATCGGCGTATGCGTCGAGGAGGCGGCGGGTCAGGCTGGGGGCCACGACCGCGTCTCCCGTGGCGACCGCGCGGATGCCGGAGAGGAGCTCCTCCGGGAGCGCGTCCTTGATGAGGAAGCCCGATGCCCCCGCGCGCAGGCCCGCGTACGCGTACTCGTCCAGGTCGAACGTGGTGAGGATCAGAACCCGGGTGCGGTCGCCCGCGGCCACGATGCGGCGTGTGGCCTCGATGCCGTCGAGGCCCGGCATGCGGATGTCCATCAGGGCCACGTCCGGGTGGAGTTCGGCCGTCATGCGGACCGCCTCGCTGCCGTTGCCGGCCTCTCCCACCACCTCCATGTCGTCCTGGCTCTCCAGGAGCATGCGGAAGCCGAAGCGTTGCATCGGTTGGTCGTCGACGATGAGCACGGTCGTCACTGGGCGGATTCCTTGGGGATGTGGAGTTCTACTTGCCAGCCGCCCGGCGGCTTTCGCCGCGGGCCTGCCTCAAGTGTCCCGTCGTACAGGGCCGTTCGCTCGCGCATTCCCGTGATGCCTCTGCCGCCGGAGTCCGCGGACGGCTGTCCGCCCACCCCCGTGTCCGTCACTGTCGCCCGCACCCCGTCGTCGCCGTACGCGACGTCCACATAGGCCGTCGCCTCCGGGCCCCCGTGCTTGAGCGTGTTCGTGAGGGCCTCCTGCACCACGCGGTAGACCGTGAGCTGCCGGCCCGCCGGGAGCGAGTCGGGGCGGCCGCGCACCGTGCTGCGTACCGGAAGGCCCGCGGACCGTACCCCGTCGATGAGTTGGTCCAGGTCCGTGAGTGCGGGCTGGGGAGCGAGGGCCGCGGTCTGCGGGGCTTCCTCGCGCAGTACGTCCAGGAGGCGGCGCAGTTCCGTCAGGGCCTGGCGGCTTGTGGTGCCGATGGCCGTCAGGGCCTGGGCGGCTCGCTCCGGGGATTTGGCGGCCGCGTACGAACCGCCGTCCGCGAGCGTCGTGATGACCGAGAGGTTGTGGCCGATGATGTCGTGCATCTCGCGGGCGATGCGCGTGCGTTCGGCGTTCGTGGCGAGCCGCGCCTGCTGGTCGCGTTCGACTTCGAGCTGCTTGGCTCGCTGCACGAGCGATGCCATGTACTCCTGGCGGGTGCGGAACGCGATGCCCATCAGGGCGACGATCGCGAAGCTCATCATCGTCGGGACGACCTGCTGGTCCCAACTGCCCTGTGGATAGCGGATGTGGCCGACCACGCTCGGCACCACGGTCAGGCAGTACGTCCAGGCCAGTGTGCGCGCCGGCAGCCGCATCGCGATGTTGAAGACCACGATGAGCAGGGTGAGCGAGGCCTGGAGGGACGCGCCTGACCAGTCGTTGACCAGCGTGGCCACGGCCATCACGGCGTAGACGGCGAGGGGATGGCGGCGGCGCCACAGCAGCGGCACCGAGAACACGGCCGTCAACGTGTACACCAGCCAGAGCGGGACGTCCTTGTTCTCGGTGATGTTGAGCCAGCCGTCGCCCGCGACGTCGATGAAGGCGGCGACCACGAAGAAGCCGGTCAGCAGGATGTCCCAGACCAGGGGACGGCGCCGGTCGAAGGAGCGCACCCACTGGACGCCGCGTTCGACGTACCGGGTCAGCGGCTGGGCGCCCTCGGACCAGTCGTGGTCCGGGGCGCCGTCGTCGGCCGGGTGCGGGGAGATCCGGGGGGTCACGGCCTCATCCTCGTACGCGATCCGCTCATACGTCCCGTCGCTTCAGCAGATACGCCGCCGCTGCCAGGGATGCCACCGCCCACACGCACAGGGTCAGGAGGCCCGCGCCGGGCGAGAGGTCGCCGGACGAGGTGTGCAGGGCCGCGAGGGACTCGGAGGCAGGGAGCGGGAAGTAGCCGAGGGCGTCCCGCACCGTGTCGTTCGGGATCATCGTGGCGAGCTGGGGCAGCAGGATCAGGCCGCCGACGTACGCGCCGATCGTCCCGGGGACGCTGCGCAGGGCCGAGCCGAGGCCGAGCACGATGACGCCGATGAGGGCGGTGCCCGCGGCGGAGCCCGCCAGGGCGCGTGCGATGCCGGGGTCGCCGAGCGAGGCCTCCAGGTCCGTGCCGCCGAGGAACATCTGGGCCAGCGGGAACGTGAGGAAATTGGTGACCAGGAGCGTGCCGAGCGCGACCGCGGAGAACATGGCGCTCTTCGCCCAGAGCACCGGCAGGCGGCGCGGCACCGCGGCCATCGTGGCCCGCACCATGCCCGTCGAGTACTCGCCCGCGGTGATGAGGATGCCGAGGACCGCGATCGCGACCTGGCCGATCTGGGTGCCGAGCAGGGCGTAGGTGACCGGGTCGATCTCGTCGTCGGGGCTGGGTGTGTAGGTCGCGGCGAGGATCATGCCGAGGATGACGGTGAAGACGCTCGCGAGGCCGAGCATGATCCAGGTCGAGCGGAGCGTCCACAGCTTGTGCCACTCGGAGCGGAGGATTCCGGGGGTGGTGAGGCGGTAGGGGGCGGTTGTGCGGGGGACGGTTGCTGTGGAGGTGCTCATGCCGCTGCTCCTTCCGGCACGCTGGTGGAGACCGACGCGACGTACTCGACCGAGTCCCGCGTCAGGTCCATGAAGGCCTGCTCCAGCGAGGCGGTGTGCGGGGTGAGTTCGAAGACCGGGATGCCGTGCTGCGCCGCCGTGCGGCCGATGTGCTCGCCGTCCGTGCCGCGTACGTCGAGGACGCCGGGCCCCTCACCCGTGATCTGTACGCCGGGCGCGGCGAGCAGTTCGCCGAGCAGGCCCGCCTCGGGGGTGACGACCTTGACGGAGCCGGTGCCCGAGTCGCGTACGAACGCCTCGACCGTCGTGTCCGCGAGGAGCCTGCCGCGGCCGATGATGATCAGGTGCTCGGCGGTCAGCGCCATCTCGCTCATGAGGTGCGAGGAGACGAGGACCGTACGGCCTTCCGCGGCAAGGGACTTGAGGAGGTTGCGGATCCACAGGACGCCCTCGGGGTCGAGGCCGTTGACCGGCTCGTCGAGGATGATCGCGGCCGGGTCGCCGAGGAGCGCGGCCGCGATGCCCAGGCGCTGGCCCATGCCGAGGGAGAAGCCCTTCACGCGCTTGCGGGCGACCTCGTGGATGCCCACGAGGTCCAGGACCTCGTCGACGCGGCGGCGCGGGATGCCGTGCGTGTGGGCCAGGGCCATCAGGTGGTGGAAGGCGGTGCGGCCCGGATGGATGGACCGGGCCTCGAGGAGCGCGCCCACCTCGTGCAGGGGCGCGGCATGCGTCGCGTACGCCCGGCCGCCGACGGTGGAGCGGCCGCGGGTCGGGGCGTCAAGGCCGAGGAGCATCCGCATGGTGGTGGACTTGCCCGCGCCGTTGGGGCCGAGGAAGCCGGTGACGGTGCCCGGGTGGACGGTGAAGGTCAGGTCCTCCACGACGGTCTTGTCGCCGTAGCGCTTGGTGAGTTCGTATGCCCGAATCATGGTTCCGATGCTGGTGCGTGCGGGGGCGCGGGGCGTCGGACCAGGGGCGGGACGTGGGCGGGCAGGGGTAGTACCGCGGTAGGACGGGGACCCTGAGTCCGTCCTCGGGTCGTGTCTAGCCGGGGAGCTCCGCGTGCGGCCAGCGGGTGCGGGCCTGTTCGCGCGAGCGGAGGAGGGCCAGGGTGGGCAGGCCGCGGTCCGCGCCGGTGGACAGGAGCTCCGGGAGCTGGGGGAGCGGGGCCACGGCGGCCACGTCGTCCAGGACCAGCGTCATTGGTGGGTCGAGCCGACCGGAGGATGACCGTTCGGCCATGCGCCGGCCGTGCTCGACCACGCTTGAGGCGAGGGCCGTGAGGAGGGGCATCGCGCCCGGCCCCTTGGGCGATTTGGGGTCCTCGATGGCTTCACCCACCACAAAAAGCGTGCCCCCTTCATCGATGAAGGAATCCAGGGTGAGGGCATCGGTTCTGTTTGGGGTGCACGATTCACGTACGTTGAGAGTGAAAAGGGCGGAGAGCGCGCGTGCCGTCAACTCCTGGGCCATGTCGCGGCGTTCCGGGTACGCGGTGAGGGCCGCCTCCAGTTCGCCCGCGGCTCCCGATGCGGCCTTCTGGTGGGTGCGGAGGATGCGGACGGCGTCCTGGACGCCGGTTCCCTGGGCCCAGCGGTGTACGTGCTTGACGGGGCGGCCGTCCACCGCGGCGGCGTGCAGGAAGCTGCGGAGGAGGGTTTCCGCGGTGTCGGCGACGGTGCTGTCCAGCTTGGCGCTCGGCCTTATGGCGGCCAGCAGGGCGGTGGCTCGTTGGGCCGCTGTTGCCTTGTCCTCGCAGTTGGCCGTGGGGGACCAGTGCATTCTCGCGGGGGTGTCGCAGAGGTGGGAGGGGTCGTAGACCAGGACTGGGCCGAGCTTCGCTCTGGCGTCCTTGGTCTCTTCCCACAAGGTGGGGTCCGAGGTGAGGACCAGGGCTGCGCCCTCTGCGTCTCTGATTGCCTCTGCTGCGAGGGGTCTGCGGGTTTCCTGGGGGCCTAGTACGAGGGGTGTGCGGGGGGTGGGGACAGTGGCTGTTTCTGCGCCCGGCGGCTCGGTGCTGTACACCGCGGCGGGGGTGGCGGGGGCGGCCTCGACGGGAGCTGGCTCGGCCGGAGCCGGAGCCGGAGCCGGAGCCGGAGCCGGAGCCGGAAGCGGAGCCGGAGCCGGAAGCGCCTCGGTTTGAGTCGGTGTCGGGGCCGCCTCCGCCGGAGCGTGGGGCTCTGGAGCCTCGCGTCTCGCCCTGCGTACCGCGCGCCAGCGCGTCACCGTGCCCATGACGAAGATCGTGAGCACCACGAGCACCATCAGCTGGCCGATGAGCAGGCCCCAGAACAGGCCGTAGCCGGTGAGCTGCGTCGCCGGGGTGGCCGGCCACGCGCCCGTGATGTCGTGCGGCTGCTGGACCAGGTGCCGCATCGCCACCGGCGTATTGCCGAAGGTGACGTTCTTGGGCCAGGACCCGTGCGAGAACAGGCCGGCCAGGCCCGTCGCCGACCAGACGAGGACCGTCAGGCCGAGCACGAAGGCGAGGCCGCCCACCAGGAGGCCGTCGGGGATGCCCCGTTCCCGTGACTCGCGGCGCCCGCCCCGGTCGCGGTACTCGGGCTCAGGCTGCCGGTATCCCATCGGTCATGCCACCCCGGAACGCGACGACGACGGACCGTTCATCTGTTGCTCCATGTATGCCGCACGCTCCTCCGCCTCCAGGTCCGCGGCCCGCAGCGCGTCGTCGCCGAGCAGTTGGTCCGCCGACGACTCCGTCATGGCGCGGTCGGTGAAGACCAGGGGTCGTTCGGTCTCCGTGATCAGGTGTTTGACCACCTGGACGTTGCCGTTCACGTCCCACACCGCGATGCCGGGCGTGAGGGTGGGGATGATCTCCACCGCCCAGCGTGGCAGGCCGAGGACCCGGCCCGTCGCTCTCGCCTCGTCGGCCTTCTGGGCGTAGATCGTCCGTGTCGATGCCATCTTCAGGATCGCTGCGGCTTCCTTGGCCGCCGCCCCGTCCACCACGTCGCTCAGGTGGTGGACCACCGCCACGAAGGAGAGGCCGAGCCGTCGGCCGAACTTCAGCAGGCGCTGGAAGAGCTGCGCGACGAAGGGGGAGTTGATGATGTGCCACGCCTCCTCCACCAGGAAGATGCGCTTCTTGCGGTCCGGGCGGATCCAGGTGTGTTCCAGCCAGACGCCGACGATCGCCATCAGGATCGGCATCGCGATCGAGTTGCGGTCGATGTGCGAGAGGTCGAAGACGATCAGCGGGGCGTCCAGGTCGATGCCGACCGTGGTCGGGCCGTCGAACATGCCCCGCAGGTCACCGTCGACCAGACGGTCCAGGACGAGCGCGACGTCCAGACCCCACGCCCGTACGTCGTCTATGGCGACGTTCATGGCCTCGGCCGACTCCGGCTCCGGGTGCCTGAGCTGCTCCACGATGTCCGTCAGGACGGGCTGGCGCTCGACGATCGTCTCGTTCACGTACGCGTGGGCGACCTTGAGCGCGAAGCCCGAGCGCTCGTCGAGCCCGTGCCCCATCGCGACCTCGATGATCGTTCTGAGCAGCGCGAGCTGACCCGTCGTCGTGATCGCGGGGTCGAGGGGGTTGAGGCGGATCCCCATGTCCAGGGCGGCCGTCGGGTCGAGGCGGATGGGAGTTATTCCCAGCTCCTGGGCGATGAGGTTCCATTCGCCCACGCCGTCCTCGCCCTGCGCGTCGAGCACGACGACCTGCCGGTCCTTGAACCTCAACTGCCGCAGGACGTACGTCTTCTCGAGCGCCGACTTGCCGTTGCCCGACTCGCCGAGCACCAGCCAGTGCGGGGCGGGGAGCTGCTGGCCGTAGAGCTGGAAGGGGTCGTAGATGTATCCCTTGCCGGAGTACACCTCGCGCCCGATGATCACGCCCGAGTCGCCGAGGCCGGGGGCGGCCGTCGGCAGATAGACCGCCTGGGCCTGCCCCGTCGACGTACGCACCGGGAGTCGGGTCGTCTCCACCTTCCCGAACAGGAAGGACGTGAAGGCGTCCGTGAGGATGGTCAGCGGATCCCGCATGTTGGCAGCCCTCGCCTCTAGCGTCGGATGCCGGTCGCGAACGGCAGCGTATTGACGAAGGCCCTGTGGTGCTCGCGGTCGCACCACTCCAGCTTCAGATACGACTTCCCGGCCGAGGCCCGGATGGTGCGCTTGTCGCGCGCGAGGGCTTCGGGGGAACGGGAGGAGACGGTGATGTAGCCGACGATGTTGACGCCTGCCGCGCCGCTCGCGAGGTCCTCGCCGCGCTGGTCCAGACGGGAGTTCGATGCGATGTCGCGGGGGTCGACCGTGCGGTTCAGCTTGGCCTGGCGGCTCGCCTCGGCCTCGTCGTTCGTCTTCTCCGTCAGCATGCGCTCGATGGCGACCTCGGTGGGTTCGAGGTCCATGGTCACCGCGACCGTGCGGATCACGTCCGGGGTGTGGACGAGCAGCGGGGCGAGGAAGTTGACGCCGACGGGCGTCATCGGCCACTCCTTCACCCAGGCCGTGGCGTGGCACCAGGGCGCGCGGGTGGAGGACTCGCGGGTCTTGGCCTGGAGGTAGGTGGGCTCCATGGCGTCGAGCTCGGCCGGCCAGGCGTTGCGCTTCGTCATCGCCTGGATGTGGTCGATGGGGTGGTCCGGGTCGTACATGGAGTGCACGAGAGACGAGAGCCGCCCTTGTCCGAGCGGCTGCCGTACGCGGATGTCGGCTTCCTGGAGCCGCGAGCAGATGTCGGTCAGCTCGCGCGCCATGACGACGGCGAGACCGCCGTCCTTGTCGAGCTTCCGGCCGCCGTGCGGGCGGCTGGCGCGGGCCATCGCCTGGGCCTCGGCGGCCAGGTCGCGCGAGTAGTGCATGCAGGCCACCAGATAGGCGCGGTGCTGCTCGCTGCTGGTGGAGACCATCGACTGGAGCTGCTCGTACGACTGCTGCAGCCAGGGCAGTGCCCGGTCGTCGCCTCGTACGCTGACGTCCTTGGCGTGGGCGTCCGGGTCGGCGGGGAGGGTGCGGGCGAGCATCTGGAGCCGCGTCACGAAGCCGTCGCCATTGGCGACGTGCTTGAGCAGCGTCCCGAACCGGTCGACCAGCGCCTCCTGGTCCTCGGAGTCGCGAAGACCCACACCCGGGCCCTCGATCTCGATGGCGGCGGTGACGGTCCGCCGGTCGGCGTGCAGGAGCACGGCGATCTCGTCGGGACCGAAGGGCGCGGCGAGCCAGCTGATGCGGCCGATGCCGGGTGGCGGGCCGACCTCGATCTCCCGGCCGTCGAAGCGGACGCCCGCCTCGGGGGTGGCCGAGCGGTAGGCGGTGCCGCGCTTGAGGGAGCGCTTGTAGCTGCGGTTGATCTCGAACCACTTGTAGAACGTGCGGCCCTTGTAGGGGACGTAGACCGCGGCGATCGCGAGCATCGGGAAGCCCATGAGCAGCACGATGCGCAGGGAGAGGACAGGGACGAGGAGCCCGCACATCATCCCGAGGAAGGCTCCCGCGATGATCAGTGCGATCTCGCCGGTCTCCCGGTTCTTTCCGACGATGGCGTTCGGCCGCGCGCGGCCGATCAGATATGTGCGGCGGGGCGCGATCGGTTGCGACACGTGGGACTGAGTCGTCAACGCCCTTCACCTCCCGTGCGTTTGGTACTTCCAGTGGAACCGTTTCCTGCCCCGCCGCGGTTGCGCGCGTGCGGTGTGCTGGTCGCGCTGCCCCGGGGCGGGGGTGCGGCGGAGGGGACAGATCCGCCGCCGTTCGATGAGCCGCCTCCGCCGCCGCTGGGGCGGCTGCTGTGGGCGGCTACGCCGCCGCCGACGGGGTTGGCGGGCCGCGGCTGGTTGTTGCCGCCGCCTCCGCCGCCTCCACGGGAGCTGTGGGTCTTGATGCCCTGGGAGACGAGGGACGCGGGGGAGGTGATGACGGCCGCGGCGCGATTCTCGGCGCCCTGGGAGATGCGGTTGTTCCGGGAGTTGGCGATCTCGTCGCCGAAGCCGGGGACGAAGCGGTAGATCATGGCGCTCGCGAAGATGGCGAGCAGGATGATCGAGAGCCCGGAGACGACCGCGGAGAAGGAGTCGGGGCCGTCGCCCGCGGAGAGCGCTCCGGCCAGGCCGAGCACGATGACGATGATGGGTTTCACCAGGACCACCGCGATCATGATCCCGGCCCAGCGGCGGACGTGCGTCCACAGGTTCTTGTCGACCAGACCGGCGTACACGACGGTGCCGAGCAGCGCGCCGACGTAGAGCAGGGCGGCCCGGATGACGAGCTCGAGCCAGAGGATGCCGGCGGCGAGGATCGAGACGAGCGAGACGACGATCAGCATGATCGGCCCGCCGCCGATGTCGTCGCCCTTCTTCAGCGCGGCCGAGAACGTCCCGAAGAACGTGTCCGTCTGACCGCCCGTCGCTTTCGCGATGACGTCGCTCACGCCGTCGGCCGCCGAGACGACCGTGTAGAGGATCAGCGGCGTGAAGGCGGAGGCGAGGACCGTGAGCCAGAGGAATCCGATGGCTTCGCTGAGCGCGGTGGTGAGGGGGACGCCTCGCACTGCGCGCTTGGCCACTGCGAGGAGCCACAGGAGCAGGGTCAGGATGGTCGACGCGGCGAAGACGACCGCGTACTGCTTGAGGAAGCTGGGGTTCGTGAAGTCGACCTCGGCGGTCTCCTTCACGGCGTCGGAGAGCTTGTCGACAGTCCAGGAGGCGGCTTCGGCGCAGCCCTTTGCCAGGGAGGAGAGGGGGTCGGCGGTGGAGTCGATGGGGGCGTCTGTGGGGTATTTGCCGCTGCCTCCGCCGCTGCCGTTGTCGTTGCCCTTTTCGCAGTACTCCTTGGCAGGGCCCCGGATGAGGTCGCAGGGGTCGTCGTCGGGCTCGGGCGCGGCGAAGGCACGCGTCGAGAAGAGGACCACCGCGGTCTGCACCGTGGTGACTGCGGCGGCAAGCGTGAGGGTCCGACGGCGGTTGCTACCGGGCATAAGTGAACCCTCCGTACTCCTCCACAGCCTTCGCCATGTCGTCGGCTGTCGAGGCCCTTTGGTCGCGCCCGACGGGGACGGGGCCGTCCTTCTGCTTGAAGTCGGCGACCTTCCAGTCGCCACCGACCCACCGCATCTCGTACGTGTTCGTGAACCAGCTCTCGGAGACGGGGTTCTTGGTGTTCTCTCCGGCGAGGCCGAAGAGCGACGAGTACCAGATCTCCACGGTCGCGGAGTTGCCGCTCAGACTCTTGGCCTTCGTGCCCACGGGGATGATGCGCGATACGAAGGTCGTGCCGTTCGGCGCGCTACCGTCGGGGTTAAGGCCGATGCCCGTCAGAAACTCCTTGCCGGAGTACACCTTGTCCAGTGAACCCTGGCGGTCGGCGGCCGCCGCCGGGGTGTAGACGGTGTTGACGATGCTGTGGCGAAGGGCGGGCTTGAACATGTCCGCCGATCCCAGTGCCACCGCATAGTTCGCGGCAGCGGACTGTACGCCCTGCTCGCTCTTCGCGAACCCGGAAGGAATCCCCGACGTCTTGCCGTCGACCGGCTTCTCGCCGGAGGCGGCCGTGGGATCCGCCCCCGCCTTCTTGCCGTCCCCGCCTCCCCCTCCGGAGGAGCCCTCATCGCCGCCACGGTTCGCGAAGGCGATGGCCGCGATCAGCAGCACCACCACACCGACCACCGTCACGAGACTCCGTGACGAAGAACGGCCGGATCTGCGCGGTCCTCCGTACCCGTCCTGGCCGCCCCCCTCGCCCTCGGGGAGACGCGTCCGGGTCTCGCCCGAGCCGCCGTAGAGGCCGTCGTTCCGCTCGTCGTCGAGACTCATGCCGCGTACGCCCCCTCAACCTCTCGGTGAACCGCCACGTACGACGGTAGCCGTGCTGGTTCCCGCGCGGGCGCGGTGTGGTGACTCGACATCAGGGAGTTGCAACCTCAGCCGGTGGGCACGACGGATGGGTGGGTCGGAGGGGGACAGGGGGAGGGGGACAGGGGGAGGGGGGACAGGGGGACGGGGACATAAGAAAGTGGCGGGGCTATACCGCCATGCCGTACACGATGGTGAAGACCGTGCCGAGCGATCCGATGATGAAGACGCCGGTCAGGCCCGCGATGATCAGGCCCTTGCCCTGCTCGGCGCTGAAGGTGTCGCGCAGCGCCGTCGCGCCGATGCGCTGCTTCGCCGCGCCCCAGATCGCAATGCCGAGACAGAGGAGGATGGCGATCGCCATCACGACCTCGATCATCACCCGCGCCTCGTTGCCCAGGCTCCCGAAGGGACCCCAGTCGGGGGCGATCCCGCCGATGATGGTGGTGATGTCGCCCTTTTCGGCTGCCATAAGCATGTGTAACTCACCGCCCCTAGTGGGTTGTTCCGTCACCTCTGCCTACCGCAGTACAGAGGACAGGCTCATTCTCGCCGACAAATGGGCCAGTGCATGTCGACTTGGCGTCATTCGTTGGCTGAAACGTATGGTCACTCTGTGTATCACGGTGAGTGACGCCGGGCAATGACGGCCCGGCGTGCCCTCTGACCAGGTCTCATTCTGACCTGGTCCGGTGACGGAGACTCACATCATGGGTCATGCAGGCCCGTCGGGGCCATCGAGGTCGCTGACGTCATCGAGTCCGTCGAGCCCGTCGAGCCCGTCGAGCCCGTCCAGGCCATCGAGGCCGCCGAGGCCGCCGCCCGTCACGACGTACGAGCAGTCGGTGTAGCGGTAGCCGGGCTGGACCTTGCTGCCCTCGGCGTTGTTGCGGACGCTTCCCACGCTGCTCGCGTCGCGCTTGTAGAGGAAGTGGTAGTCGCCCGGGGGCAGGCTGAGCGTCTTCTGCGGGTGGCCCTTGCCCGCCAGGCAGGCCTTCTTGCCCTGGGCCTTGCTGGTGTACGTCTTGCAGCCGCCGCACGACGCGAGCTTGAGGCTGCCGGTGGTGGGGCCGGTGTAGAGGACTTCGAGCGGTCCTGGGCCGCCGTTCTCGACGACGTACGTGAGCTTCGCGCCGCCGGGCGACTTGGCGGGCGGGAGGCTGCTTCCGGCCGAAGGGCGGACTTCGGCGATCTCGGCGGCGATGGCGATGTCCTTGGCGCGGTCGCGCTTGCCGTTGCTCTTGTAGGTCCCCGTGAAGTCGTTGAGCGTCTTGGCGGCCGCCCCGAACTTCCCGTCCTTGAACTCGTCCACGCCGCACGCGTACACCCCGGACTCCACCGCGCTCGCTGCGTCGCCGGAGAGGTCGCCGCCCGCGTCGGCGGGGAGCGCCTTGGCGGTGGTGCCGATGCCGCGGAGTTCCTCGGTGGCCTTGCAGGGGTCGGAGCCCTTCAGGTCCGACGAGCGCGCGTCGATGGCCTCGCGGATCGCGGGCTCGACCTTCCCGGCCTGGTCGGATTCGGGGAACGTCCGCAGGAGCTCGCCGAACTCGCCGCCGGTGCCCGTGCCGGCCGTCGCGCCTGCCGCCGTGCCGAGGCCCTGGCTGCCGCACTCGTAGAGGGAGGTGGCGAGGCGGTCGTCGGGCCAGGTGGCGAGGGTGCCGACGCGGTCCTTGCCGAGGGTGTCGGGGAGGGTGCGGAGGTACTTCAGGGGTTCGAGGGCGTCGCAGTACTTGCGCTCGTCGTAGGGCGCGGCGACGGACTTGTAGTACGCGCTGAGGCTGTCCGGCACGCGCTTGGCGGCCTTCGAGTCCGGGTGGTCGTCGCCGAGGTCGCGGTAGATGGCGAGGGCGGAGCGGTAGTCGTCCTTGGCGGAGTCGAAGGTGCGGCCGTCGGCGGCCGTGACGATCCTGTCGGCCTTGTCGAGCCGGTCGAGCAGCATCTCCTCGACCGCGTCGTCGCGCGCGGCGTCGTACGCGATGACCCCGCCTGCGGGGACGGCGAGCAGGACGAGCCCGAGTCCGACGGCGAGCGGCGCGCGCAGCGGCCAGGTCCGGTGCGTGCGGAGGGCGCGGCGGGCCCCGTCGGCCGCCGCGAGGAGCAGGAAGGCCACGAAGCCGATGAGTACGCCGCCGGGGACGCCGTCGACCTCGGCGGGAAACGCCACGAAGAGGAGCGCGGCGGTCGCGGCCCAGCAGACGGCTGCCAGGAGCCAGTGCTTCAGGAGGACGTAGCCGAGGCCGAGGCCGGTGAGGTTGAGGAGGGCCGCGGAGAGGGCGCGCAGGGCGTCCGGGGCAGCCCGGGGTGCGGGCGGGGGTGCGGGCGGAGGTGCGGGTGGGCCGACGGTGGGCGGGGCCGCGGGAGGCGGGGGCAGGGGCGGAGGTGAGGAGGGAGGCGGTGACGCGGAAGGCGGTGGCGCGGAAGGCGGTGGCGGCGGCGACGCGGGGGGTGGTGGTGAGGCGGAGGGTGGCGGTGTCATCGGGGGCGGTGGTCCGAACTGATCGCCCTGCCTCGGTGGCACCGCATCGCTCGGCTCCGCGGCGTGCTCGTCCCCAGGTTGCATTTCGGCTCCCCCCAGCCGTCACAACACAGCGCTTTGATTTGCGCCCAATTCCCCAACGATCGGGGAAAGTTGGACACCCGTCAACCGCCCGCGCGCCCTCCAGTTCCGTCAGTTCCGGTCAGCTCCGGTGAGCTCCGGTCAGTTCCGGCGGCCGAGCGCCTTCGCCCGGGTGTGGGACCAGACGGTCAGGAGTACGCCGGTGGTGAGGGCCACGACGTAGGCGGCGAGGAGGGCCGCGAAGCCGCCGGGGAGCCAGCCCATGAAGCCGGTGTTGTCGTGGTCGATGAGTAGTCGGATGAGACCTTGGGCGGAGAAACACATCAGGACTGCGCCGAGGATCTGCAGGATGTCGTACTTCACGTTACGAACGTATCAGCGGGTTCTTCAAATACCGCTCCCCACCAAGGGAATTCTCGCTATTACGTCACACATTCCAGGTTCTAGAATGAGAGTCATGCGTGATGAAAAGAAGGCCCGCTGCACGGTCTGCCGTGCCGGAATGAGCACCCCGGGCAAGCGTGGACGCCCCGCTCTCTACTGCTCCCGCAGTTGCCAGGCGAGGGCCTACCGGCGGCGGAAGCGGCCGCCCGTTCCGGCGCCCGAGCGCCCCGCGCCCTCGTCCGACGCCCGGTCGCGCAGGCGCGGGCAGATCGCCGAGGCGGTGTGGCGCATCGCCGCCGAGCGGGGCCTGGACGCGGCGAGCATGCGGGAGATCGCGGCGGAGGCGGGGGTGTCGCTGCGGATGGTCCAGTACCACTTCGGCAGCAAGCACCAACTCCTGGTCGCCGCCCTGCACATGCTCCACCGCGAGAACGAACGCCTCGCCAGGACCCGCGTCCACTTCGACCCCGCGAACCTGCGCGGCGTACTGAGCGCGATGCTCGACGAGTTCCTGCCCCTGGACGCCCAACGGACCATGGCTCTGCGGGTGTTCTCCGCGTACTACGCCCGCAGCCTCACCGACCCCGCCATCGCGGCGGTCTTCCTGAGCGACGACCACCCTCTGGAGGAACTCGTCGCCGGTTTCATCGCCACGGCCCAGGAGAGCGGGCAGACGGCCCCAGGCCTGGACGCCCAGCGCGAGGCCGACCTGCTCGTGGCCGCGGCGGTCGGGCTTGGCGGGGACGTCCTGCATGGCCGCCGCACGCTGGACGACGTACGCGGCACGCTCGATTACCACCTGGCCAAGATTTTCACCTCGGCCGCGGCCTGAGCATCCCATCGGGCTTGTGGGGTACGTCGACGGGACCAGTGGGCCCGCAACTTCTGCCCGATTTCCTTGCGCGGGGCGGCACTTAGCGTCGTACTCATGCGAATCGGACTGCTTGGAACAGGGAATGTCGCTCGCGCGCTGGCCGCTGGATGGCAGGCGGCCGGGCACGATGTCGTACTGGGGTCTCGGTCTCCCAAGGAGCGGGGAGTCGCGGAGGAGTTGGGCGGGTTTGTCGTCGTGGGGCTCGGGGAGGCCGCCGCGCATGGGGAGGTGCTGGTCAATGCCACGCCCGGCACGGAGTCGGTGGCGCTTCTCAGGGGGATCGGCGCGGCTGCCCTGGCGGGGAAGGCGCTGGTCGACGTCGGTGTCGGGTTCACCGAGAACATGGAGCTCTCCCACCCCAACTACAGCCTCAGTGAAGAGATTCAGGCGGCGTTCCCCGAGACGCCGGTCGTCAAGACGCTCGTCACCATGGACTCGGTCGTGATGACGAATCCGGGGAGCCTGGAGGAGACGGGCATGGTCTTCCTCTCCGGTGACGACGCCGCCGCCAAGCGGACGACTCGGCAGTTGCTCGGCGACCTGGGTTGGCCCGATGCCGCTCAGCTGGATCTGGGGGGCATCGGGACCGCGCGCGGTCAGGAGCATGCCGCGCTGCTGTTCATCGGGGTGGGGGACGCGATCGGTACGTACGGCTTCGGCTTCAAGGTGGTGCGGCCGCGGACCGGTTGAGCGTCGGGGGTTGGGGAGCAGGAGTTGGGCGGCTGAATGGGCCTGAGGTGGTCCTTTCGGGCTCCGCCGAACTGTATGGCCCGTACCGGGACAGTCCGGGCACAGTGACGTGTGCACGGCGGGCAAGACACCGCCGATGCGTCATCCCAGACAGTGCCAGTACGGGGGAGACATGAACATCGGAACCAACGGAAGCGTCGAATTCAACGGAAGCGCCGGGACCAGGCGGCGCATCGCGGGGGCGGCCGTGGCCTGTGCCGCGGTCCTCGCTGTGGGCGGCGCCACGGCGTCGGCACAGGCACGGGCGCCGATGCAGGCGCAGGCGCAGACGTCCGCGGAGGCGTCGGTCGCCGCCTACCGCTGCAACTCCGGGGCGATCTGCGTGCACGGCTACAAGTGGGTGAACGGCCACAAGAAGTACTACTGGGCGCAGCCGTACTACTCCTGCGTCAACCACGGGCCGTGGACGAAGTTCCACCCGACCTACTACATCAACAACCAGACGCGCGGCACCGTCGCGAAGTTCAAGGACAAGAACAAGAACACGATCCAGAAGACCGGAGGGGCCTACAGCAAGGGCAAGGTCAGGAGCCCCGGCGGCACCTACTACGTCAAGCCCTGCTGACACCGTCCCCGTCTCCGTCTGTGCGGGCCGCCGGAGTCGTCCGGCGGCCCCCGCACGCGGTTCAGCCTGCCGGGGAGTCGCTGACCTTGTTCACCGGGCTGATCTCCAGCTTGACCGCGCCCTCGCCGTCGGTGACCGGGAGCGTGCCCGCGGGCCAGTCGAGGGTGACGTGCTTGGTTTCGTTCGGGGGCGTGACCACGAGGCTGGTGATGCGGATGCCGGAGCCGCCCGTGTTGTTGTACGGGAACGTGATGTTGAAGGCGGCGGACTCGCCGTCCTTCAGGACCCCGGGCGCGGCCTGCTCGCCGTTGCGGTTCACGGAGAGGGTGTCGCCCGTGGACGCCGTCAGGTCGACTCCGGCGAAGCCCTTGATGGTGCAGTCGCGGCCACCGCCGTTCTTGAAGGCGACGGTGACGACGCCTTCCGTCTTGTCCGTGGTGTTGTCCGTGGCATTCACTTCGAGCTCGTCGGTACGGCAGATGCCGACCTCGCCGTCGCTGTTGTCGCCGGTGCCCGCGGCCGTGCCCTGGGCGGCTTCGTCGCCGCCGGACGCCTCTCCGGTGCCGGACGTCTCTCCGGAGCCGGAGCCGGTGCCCGTGCCGGTGTCCTCGTTGCCGCCCTTGTCCGCCGACGAGGGCGGCGCGGTGGTCTTGCTGTCCGCCGCCCCGGTGTCGTCGCCGTTGCAGGCGGTGAGCGAGAGGGCGGCGACGATGCCGATGACTGCGGCGACGGCCTTGCGGGTGTGCTTCATGGGGTCCCCCGTAGTGGTGCTGCTGTTGTGTGGTGATCACAGCTAAGGGGGCGGGGTCCGGCGGCGGCAAGGAGTGCCGGGTCATCCGGGACGCTGGGATGGTTTCAGGGGGCTGACCTGCGTGAACGTGCCCTGCTTGGGATGGTGGAGTGGGACGGGCGGGGGAGGGGTTTGATCATGGACATGCTGGTGATCTAGGGTCCCGGCGTCATTGCTCGACGGGGGAACGGATACACGCATCATGCGTACGCGCTTCAGGCCGGCCGTGGTTGTCGGGGCGGCGGCTCTTGCTCTGACGGTGACTGGGTGTGAGGGGGAGAGCGACGGGGCTGCTGCCAGCTCCAGCTCCAGTTCCAGCTCCAGCTCCGGTGTCAGCTCCGGCTCCGGTTCCAGTTCCGATTCCAGCTCCACCCCCACCTCCGGTGCCGCCGGTGCCGCCGGTGCCGCCGGTGCCGACGTGGGCTCGGATGAGGCTCCCGCTCGTAACGGCGGTACCAGCGGTGGCCCCGAAGTCCGCCAGAAGTGGATGCTGGAGAACCTGCCCCAGGCGGACACCGTCATGGCCGCGGGTGAGTACCTCCAGCGCTTCACCACGTGCGAGCGGTACAGCATCGATCCGTCCGACGAGCGCTACTACCCCATGGACGAGAAGTTCGACATGTCCTGGGGCGTGCAGTTCCGTGGCACGTGCGACGACAGTGGGGACGGCTGGATCCGGGTCTTCAAGACCAGCGACATGAAGCAGTTCCAGACGGCGTACCGGGCGGAGATCGCCGAGGAGACGAAGACGAACGAACTCGCCGGAGTGAGGGGTGGGTTCGCCGTCGGCAAGGACTTCGCCGTGATCGCGCCGGATGACGACACGATCCGGGACCTGTCGGCCTCCGGGCTGCTCGTCCTCAACTGCAACCCGAACTTCCAGCCGCAGGGAGATGTCTCGACGGCTCCCGCGTCGGTCGACGGGTGCGTGCTGACGGACGAGTTCGTCCAGCGATGAGCCCCGCCGCGTGACGCCCTCCACGAAGTGGCCGACGGAGGTCGGCGGTGATCCCCCGCGGGCACAGGTGCCGCCTCTACACTGAGGCGCGGTGGACTCCCGCGCGGTGAGGGGTGGTTGACGGTGCGTAAGACGTGGCTGGTCGCAGCCGTCGGCATCAGCGGGGCGATGAGCTTCATCGCCCTGCTCGTCGTGGGGACGTACATGGCCGCAGGAAGCATGGCCAACGGCTCGGGCGGGGGGAACGTGGGCCTCGCCAAGGGCGCCGTCCCCAGCACCTATCAGCCCCTCGTCCAGAAGTGGGGCAACCTCTGCAAGGCGATCAACCCCGCCCTGCTCGCCGCGCAGCTGTACCAGGAGAGCGGCTTCAATCCGAACGCCAAGAGCCCGGCCAAGGCCCAGGGGATAGCGCAATTCATCCCGGGCACCTGGGCCACGCACGGGGTCGACGGTGACGGTGACGGCGATCGCGACGTCTGGGACCCGCAGGACGCCATCCCGTCCGCCGCCTCGTACGACTGCAAACTCGCCAGTTACGTGAAGGACGCCCCGGGAAGCCCGACGAAGAACATGCTCGCGGCGTACAACGCGGGCGCCTACGCCGTCATCAAGTACGGCGGCGTACCGCCTTACAGCGAGACCCAGAATTACGTGAAGACCATCACGGACCTGGAGAAGAGCTTCGCCCGGCCCACCGGCAGGGTGCAGCCGTCGCAGCAGGCGGCGGGAGCCATCTACTACGCGCAGAAGAAGCTCGGCACGCTGTATCTGTGGGGCGGCAATGGAACCCCCGAACAGGGCGGCCGCTTCGACTGCTCCGGCCTCACTCTGGCCGCCTATCGCAGCGTGGATATCGATCTGCCGCGTGTGGCGAACGACCAGTACAACGCGGGACCACATCCGAAACGGGACGAACTGCTCCCCGGCGACCTGGTGTTCTTCTCCGACGACCTCACCAATTCCCGCGCCATCCGGCATGTCGGGATCTATGTGGGCGGTGGCTACATGATTAACGCCCCGCGGGCCGGTGCGGTGATCCGCTTCGACCCGATCGACACACCGGACTATTTTGGCGCGACTCGCGTCACCGAGGACGGGGCGAATGCCGTGCCGGACAAGTTGTCGGCGGCTTGAGAACGCCGTGCGAGCGCCCCGCGAGCCCGCGTGAGCGGCCCTCACGGAGCGTGTGCGCGGGGCGTGATGTGGCTTGAACTCTCCGTCAGTACACTTCTCTGAGCTGCGGCGATGAGTCTCTCTTCGGTAACGTCTGCGTGATCATTCAGTGGAGAGTGGAACGTAGTGAAGGGGACTGCGCGTTCCCTTGACTGGAAGAGCGCGACCACCCAGTAGCGAGCGGCATTGACCACGCAGCAAGCGGCACGAAAACACGGGGGTTGATGGCAGGGCGCACGGCAAGGTGCGTCCGAGGCGAGAAGACAAGGGGCCGCAGCACCATGGCTGGACTCGATACAACCGGGTCGAACCCCGACGTCAGCCTGCTCTACGACATCAACGGCCTGGCTGAGGATTCTCCGGACTGGCTGGCAAAGTCGGTGGCATTCGTCGGCGAGTACGGACTGCTGCTCGCACTCGTTCTGCTCGTGCTCTGGTGCTGGTGGGGCCAGCGAAAGCGCGGGGCGCTCGATGACGCGGCTTCCTCTGTCGCCGCTGTTGTCTGGGCGCCGTTGGCGGCCGGGATCGCCGTCCTGGTGAATGTGCCGATCCGTGGATTTGTCGAACGTCGTCGCCCTTTCAAGGATCACGACGGCCTTGAGCTCCTTGTGCACGGAAAGACCGACTTCTCCTTCGTGAGCGATCACGCGACGCTCGCGATGGCTCTTGGCGTCGCCCTTTTCGTGGCCAACCGGAAGTTCGGTCTTGTCGGCATCGCCCTCGCCTTGCTCGAAGGGTTCTGCCGGGTGTTCATGGGCGTGCACTATCCGACGGACGTCGTGGGCGGATTCGCGCTCGGGACGGCTGTCGCGCTGCTGCTCTCGCCGCTGGCGATGGCCGCGCTCACGCCTGTGGCCAAGGCTGTCGGGCGGACGGGGTGGGGCGGGCGGTTGGTGTGGTCGCCGCAGCCGGGAGAGGCTGTGGCGGAGCTTCCTCAGCCTTCGCCCTCGGCGGCGTCCCCTGCGTCGGCCTCCGTTCCGGACGAGCGGGATCTTGCCGCGTAGCGTCCTCGCGGCGCCGCTTCAGGAGCCACCAGCCCGCGCCGGCCGCGGCAGCGGTGACTCCTGCGGACGCGGCGGTCAGGGGGCCTGCGGCCGGGTGCTCGGGTTCGGCGGCGTGGGCGGCGGGGGCCGCCAGGGCCAGGAGGGCGGCGGTGGCCGCCGCGGTGGTGGCTATTCGTGGTCTCATACCCCCAGGGCAGCGGGGTCCTGCTGAGTGGGCCACCTGAGGGCGTGTCGGGTGAGCTGTTCGGGTTGCGGGGGCGGCCGTCCGGGGGACGGGGGAGATCCGGCCGGTCACACCGCCTGGGGGAAGTCGAAGAAGCGCTTCGGGTCGTACTGCTTCTTCAGCTGCTTCAAGCGGCCCGCGGCCGAACCGTAGTAAGCCTCACGCCAGTTGCTCAGCGTCGGGTCCGCGTAGTTCTGGTACGCCGCCCCGGACGCGTACCGTCCCATCGCCCCATGAGCGGTTTTCAGCCATGCCTGGGCCGGCTTGCCGGACGTGCCGGGGCGCCAGGACGCGATGTACTGCGCCAGCATCCGCGAGCGGCGGTGCACGAAGGCCGTGGCCGTCGGGTCGACCCGGTTGATCGCGCCGCCGAGCGCGGTCAGCGCGATGCTGCCCGCGCTCGCGCCCGTCACGTTCTCCACCTGGGAGAGCAGCGCGCGGATGCCCGCCGCCGACAGCGAACGGTCGAAGAAGTCCGAACTCGCCGCGTACGTCTCGCGGTTCAGGGCACCCTGCGGGCTCCTGCCCGGCGTCGCGCCGGGCAGGTGGCACTGGGCGTCCGCCGAGAAGGACGAGCAGCCCGCGTACACCTCCATCGACTCCTCGTACGAGCGCCGCTTCAGCGAGACGCTGCGCGCGGGGGCGCCGATCTTGTCCGCGAGGCGGTCCACCGCGTTCTGCAGCTCCCCGTACGTCCCGAGGGAGAAGCACGCGACCGAGACCGTGGGGGTGCCGCCGGGCGAATTCGCCAGGTGTGCCGACGACCAGATCTCGTCCGGCTGGTCGGGCCCCCACTCCTGCCACGCCTTGATGACCGCGGCCGCCTTCGACCAGGGCCAGGACATGTAGGCCGAGACCCCCTGCGGGGCCGCGTGCGTGCGGAACCGCAGCTCCGTCACCACGCCGAAGTTCCCGTTCCCCGCGCCGCGCAGCGCCCAGAACAGGTCCTTGTTCTCGCTCCTGCTCGCCGTCAGCTGCTTGCCGTCCGCCGTGATGAGCGTCGCCGACGTCAGGCTGTCGCAGGTCAGGCCGTACGCCCGTGACACCACTCCATGGCCGCCGCCCAGGGTGAGGCCGGAGACGCCGACCGTCGGGCAGGAGCCCGCCGGGATCGTCACGCCCTTCGCGGCGAGCGCGCGGTAGACGTCGATCAGCTTCGCTCCCGCGCCGACCGTCGCCGTCGAGCCACTGGCCCGCGTCTTGTTCAGTTTCGACACGTCGACGACGAGACGGCCCGTGCCGGACGACCAACCCCCGTAGGAGTGGCCGCCGTTGCGTATGGAGACCGGGACGCCGTGCGCGCGGGCGTAGGCCAGGGTCGTGCGGATGTCGTCCGGGTGCGCCACGTACGCGACCGCCGTCGGCTTCAGGCTGTCGTAGCGCGTGTTGTAGAGCTGACGCGCTGCCGCCCACTTCGCCTCGCCCGGCTTGACCAGGGTGCCGTCCAGGTCCTTGGCGAGGGCGGTGAGGTTCGCCGCGGCGGACGCGGCGGCGCTCGACGTGCGGATGGGAGTGCCGGAGCGCGGGCCGCTCGCGCTGCGGGAGGTGGCGCCGCCGCCGCTCCCGCTGCCCCCGCCCGAACCGGTGCAGCCCGCGACCGCGAACGCCGCCGTGGCCGCCGCCGTCGTGCCGATGAACGTACGTCGCTCCATGACCCGCCTCCCATTGCTTCCCGGAGTACGAGACGGGCTGCGGGACCCATGGGTTCCGGTGAGCGGAAAGGGGTGTTGGGCTATCTGTCCGGCATGTGGGATTCGGCGTCCGTCCGGGCCTTGCTGCGCGCTCTGCGGGCCGGGCCGCGCCAGCCGCAGCTGCACCGTGCCGCGCAGAATCGGCCCTGCTCGACCGTCGTCGTGCGGTGGGGTTCGTCCTGTTGCTCCTCGGCCACGTCTCCACCGTACCCACGCCGGGTGAACGCTCTTACGCGTGACGGGTCAACGTACCGGTCGTTACACGGAACGACAGGGGGCTACAGCACCTCGCGGGAAGGCTTGGGGGTAGTCGGGCGATGGGTCAGCAGCACAGGCGCACAGGCGGGGCGGTCGTCACGGCCGCGGCGGTGGGTCTCATGGCCGTCGCCACGGGGTGCTCGGGAGGCGGGGCCGCGGCGGACGACGGGCGCAGCGCCTCCGAGGACGCCGTCGACGTCGTGCGGGACTCCGCGGACGCCCTTGTCCGCGCGGGGAGTTCCAAGGCGCGTACGTCCATGGAGATGGCGAGCGGCGGTACCCGCGTGACCATCCGCGGGCACGGCTCGTACGACTTCCGGCGGCAGGTGGGGCGGTTCGTGGTGGTGCTGCCGAAGGATCCCGCCGGGGACGAGGAGCACCGCCCCATCACCGAGCTGATGGCGAGCGGCGCGCTCTACATGAAGAACCGGGGCGCCGGGGTGCCCGCCGACAAGTGGGTGCGGATCGACACGGCGTCGCTCTCCGACGGCAACCTGGTCACGGGCGGGGCGACCGATCCGCTGGCCGCGGCGGAACTGCTGCGGGGCGTGAGCAAGGCGTCGTACGTCGGGGAGACGGCGGTGGCGGGCGTGAAGGTGCGGCACTACCGCGGGACCGCGGACCTGCCGAGCGCCGCGAAGTCCGCTTCCGAGGGGCAGCGGCGGGCCCTGGGGGCGGCGGCGAAAGGGTTCAGCAAGGGTGGGGTGCCGTTCGACGCGTACCTCGACGAGCAGGGGCGGCTGCGGAAGCTGCGGCAGCACTTCAGTGTCGCGAACGCGGAGGTGGCGTCGACCACGCTGCTGTACGACTTCGGTGTGCGGGTGGACGTGCGGTTGCCGGCGAGCGAGGACATCTTCGCGGGGAAGATCGCCGAGAAGTGAGTGCCGCGGAGCGGTAATCGCCGGGAAGTGGGGGTACCCGGCTAGTCGCGCCCGGGGGTGTGGAAATGGTCCGTCCGTGCCATGCGCGGTGTGTAGGCCGCTCCCTACTCTAGGAAGTCGGCGGCGGCAGGAAGCAAGGTCAGGAAGAGGTGATGGACGTGGCTCTGGTGCGCGGTACGACTGTTCAGGACCACGTTGCCCTCGCCGAGATCGAACTCTGCGGCGAGCTGATCATTGCGGCGAGTGCGGCGGGTGAGGAGCGGTTGAGCGCCGACCGGATCGACGAGGTCCTGAACGTCTCCACTGACGTGGAGCGTCACCTGGGCGAGAGCCGGGACTAGTCCGTCCCGGGCCCTGCTTCCCCCCGGGGGGTGTGTGCGCCCCGGGTCCTGCTGCGCTTGCCGCTTCGCGGGGATGGCTCCCGAGCGGCGGTCCGCCGTTGCGCTGCGGTGACGCGGGGCGACGTGACGCGGGGCGGGGTGGGCTGAGGCTGTCGTGTCGCCTCGCCACCTGCCGGGCCCGCCGCTCCGCGGCGGATCTTCCCCACCCGCCCACCCGTTACTCGGCAGGGCAATTGGGGGGAGGCGGGGGGGTGCGTGCGAGCGTCTGCCCATCCGTTACTCGGCAGGGCTGTCGGGTGGTCGTGGTTGGGGGACGTCTGGCCGTCCGTTACCCAGCAGGCTCATCGGGCGGTGGGCGGGATGGGTGCGCTGCGGGGTGATCGGGTGGGTGGGTGGGAGACATCCGTCGCGCAGCGGCGGGCCGGACCGGCTCGTCGCGGGCGCGGCGTGGCCGTGGGTGGGCCCGCCGCGGGCGAGCCGGGGCCGGGCCCGCCGCGGGGCGAGCGGGGGCCGGGCTGAGGGCCCGCCGCAGGGCGAGCCGGGGTCGGGCTGAGGGCCAGCCCCGGGGTGAGGTGGGGCCGGGCCGAGGGGCGGGGCGTGGTTGCCCGAGGCGGGAGCCTTACGTACGCATCATGCGCGCGATCGCCTTCGTCGCTTCCTCGACCTTCGCGTCGATCTCGTCACCGCCCTTGACCGCCGCGTCCGCCACGCAGTGGCGCAGGTGTTCCTCGAGGAGCTGGAGGGCGAAGGACTGCAGCGCCTTCGTGCCCGCCGAGACCTGGGTGAGTATGTCGATGCAGTAGACGTCTTCCTCGACCATCCGCTGCAGGCCACGGATCTGCCCCTCGATGCGCCGCAGGCGCTTGAGGTGCTCGTCCTTCTGCTTGTGGTAGCCGTGGACACCCTGGTCGTGGCCGCCGGGCTCGGAGGGCGCTTCGGTGTTCATGGCCACACCGGCCGCATCAGTGGTCGTCATCGCGTCCTCCTGCTCGGACTGCTTGGACAGTCATTCTTCTGGGCAGTGATAGAAAAGCCGCTGGCTCAACTGGCTTCCTATACCCCTAGTGGGTATAGAATACTCGATTGCTCGGGGGGCGTGCTGATCACTGTGCCTGATGGGCGACACTGGGGTCTGGCCGGTTAGCCGTGGCCGGATGATGCGCCTAGCATCAGCCTGACCGAATCCAAAGCACCCCGAGGACCCCACGTGCGCTTTCGTCTGACCCCCAGGGAGACGAGCTTCTACGACATGTTCGCCGCATCCGCGGACAACATTGTCACGGGCTCGAAGCTCCTGATGGAACTGCTCGGGGCTGACGCCTCCGCCCGAGCCGAGATCGCAGAGCGTATGCGGGCCGCGGAGCACGCTGGAGATGACGCGACACATGCGATCTTCCACCAGCTGAACTCCTCCTTCATCACGCCGTTCGACCGCGAGGACATCTACAACCTGGCGTCCTGCCTGGACGACATCATGGACTTCATGGAGGAGGCCGTCGACCTGGTCGTCCTTTACCAGGTCGAGGAACTCCCCAAGGGAGTCGAGCAGCAGATCGAGGTCCTGTCGCGAGCCGCCGAGCTCACGGCCGAGGCCATGCCGAATCTGCGGACGATGGACAACCTCACCGAGTACTGGATCGAGGTCAACCGTCTGGAGAACCAGGCCGACCAGATCCACCGCAAGCTTCTCGCTCAGCTCTTCAACGGCAAGTACGACGCCATAGAGGTGCTGAAGCTCAAGCAGATCGTCGACGTGCTTGAAGAGGCGGCCGACGCGTTCGAGCACGTCGCGAACACGGTGGAGACCATCGCGGTCAAGGAGTCCTGAGGCCTCTCCATGGACACCTTTGCTTTGATCGTGACCATTGGCGTCGCGCTCGGATTTACGTATACGAATGGCTTTCACGACTCTGCGAATGCCATTGCCACTTCCGTCTCCACCCGTGCGCTGACGCCTCGTGCGGCACTCGCGATGGCCGCCGTCATGAACCTCGCCGGTGCCTTCATGGGCAGCGGCGTCGCCAAGACGGTCAGTAAGGGCCTGATCGAGACGCCCGAAGGCAACAAGGGAATGTGGATCCTCTTTGCCGCCTTGGTGGGCGCCATCGTCTGGAACCTCATCACCTGGTATTTCGGGCTTCCTTCCTCCTCATCGCACGCACTGTTCGGTGGAATGGTCGGAGCCGCGCTCGCCGGTGGGATCGGGGTGATCTGGTCCGGAGTGCTCGACAAGGTCGTCATTCCGATGTTCATCTCGCCCGTTGTCGGCCTCGTCGCCGGCTATCTGGTGATGTGCGCGATCATGTGGATGTTCCGGAAGTCCAACCCGCACAAGGCCAAGCGCGGATTCCGCATCGCGCAGACGGTCTCCGCGGCCGGCATGGCGCTCGGACACGGTCTTCAGGACGCGCAGAAGACGATGGGCATCGTGGTGATGGCCCTGGTCATCTCCGATGTGCAGGACGCCGACGCGCCCATCCCGATCTGGGTCAAGATCGCGTGTGCGCTGATGCTCTCCGCCGGTACGTACGCCGGTGGCTGGCGCATCATGCGTACGCTCGGCCGCAAGATCATCGAGCTGGACCCGCCGCAGGGATTCGCCGCCGAGACCACCGGCGCGGGCATCATGTTCACCACCGCGTTCATGTTCCACGCGCCGATCTCGACCACGCACGTGATCACTTCCGCGATCATGGGTGTGGGCGCCACGAAGCGTGTGAATGCCGTGCGCTGGGGTGTCGCCAAGAACATCATCCTCGGGTGGTTCATCACGATGCCTGCCGCCGCCATTGTCGCCGCGGTGAGTTTCTGGATCGTGAATCTCGCGTTCCTGTAACCGGCCGTAAAAACAAACGGCCGTAAGAGCAACGGCCGTACAAGTAAACGGAAAGGCCCGCCCCCCGGGAGCCAGGGGGCGGGCCTTTCTTTGTTGCCCCTGCGGTGGCACCGCCATGCAGCACCGCAAGGAGTCGGGGGATACCCGGGGCGGGGCCTAGCCGAAACGGCCCGAGATGTAGTCCTCGGTGGCTTGCACGGACGGGTTGGAGAAGATCCGCTCCGTCTCGTCGATCTCGACGAGCTTGCCGGGCTGGCCGACCGCCGCGAGGTTGAAGAAGGCCGTACGGTCCGAGACGCGCGCCGCCTGCTGCATGTTGTGCGTCACGATGACGATCGTGAAGCGCTCCTTCAGCTCGCCGATCAGGTCCTCGATCGCGAGCGTCGATATCGGGTCCAGGGCCGAGCAGGGCTCGTCCATGAGCAGGACCTGGGGCTCGACGGCGATCGCCCGCGCGATGCACAGACGCTGCTGCTGACCGCCGGAGAGGCCGGAGCCGGGCTTGTTCAGGCGGTCCTTGACCTCGTTCCAGAGGTTGGCGCCCTTGAGGGACTTCTCGACGATGGCGTTCAGCTCGCTCTTCTTGTACGAGCCGTTGAGCCGCAGGCCCGCGGCGACGTTGTCGAAGATCGACATCGTCGGGAACGGGTTGGGGCGCTGGAACACCATGCCGATCGTGCGGCGCACGGCGACCGGGTCGACACCGGGACCGTAGAGGTCCTCGTCGTCCAGGAGCACCTTGCCCTCGACGCGGCCACCGGTGGTGACCTCGTGCATGCGGTTGAGGGTGCGCAGGAAGGTGGACTTGCCGCAGCCGGAGGGGCCGATGAAGGCCGTCACGGAGCGGGGCTCCACGGTCATCGAGATGTCCTCGATGGCCTTGTGGGCGCTGTAGTAAGCGGTCAGGCCCGATACGTCGATTCGCTTGGCCATGGGGATCACTGCCTTAAGGGGGTACGAGAGGGTCGCTGAGTGGCCGCGTCAGCGGCCCGTCTTGGGGGCCTTCCAGCGGGCTACGCCGCGGGCCGCCAGGTTGAGGATCATGATGAAGCCGATGAGGGCCAGGGCCGCCGCCCAGGCGCGGTCGTAACCGGCCTGGTTGCCCGCCGCGTACTGCTGGTAGATGTACAGCGGCAGCGAGGCCTGCGAGCCTTCGAACGGGTTCGTGTTGATCATGGGGTTGACCCAGACCAGGAGCAGGACCGGTGCGGTCTCGCCCGCGATGCGGGCGACCGCGAGCATGACGCCCGTCGTGATGCCGCCGATCGCGGTGGGCAGGACCACCTTCAGGATGGTCCGCCACTTCGGGATGCCGAGGGCGAGTGACGCCTCCCGCAGCTCGTTCGGGACGAGCTTGAGCATCTCCTCCGTGGAGCGCACGATCACCGGCATCATCAGGATGGCGAGCGCCATGGCGCCGGCCCAGCCGGAGAAGTCGAAGCCCAGGATCAGGATCCAGAAGCTGAGGACGAACAGGCCCGCGACGATCGAGGGGATGCCGGTCATGACGTCCACGAAGAACGTGACGACCTTGGAGAGCTTCCCGCGCCCGTACTCGACGAGGTAGATCGCGGTGAGCAGGCCGATCGGCACGGCGATGACGGAGGCCAGGAGCACCTGCTCCAGGGTGCCGATGATCGCGTGGTAGATGCCGCCGCCGGGCTCGTCGTCCGCGACCACGCCCATGGAGTGGGTCAGGAAGTAGCCGTTGAAGACGGTCGTGCCGCGCTCGACGGTCTCGTAGATCAGCGAGGCCAGCGGGACGACCGCGAGCAGGAACATCACCCACACCATCGAGGTGGCGAGGCGGTCCTTGGCCTGGCGGGTGCCCTCGACGGCGACCGCGAGGACGTACGAGGCGACGATGTAGAGGATGGCCGCGATCAGGCCCCACTGGATGCGGCTGTGCAGGTCCGCGCCCACGCCGATGCCGATGGCGACGGCCGCGGAGCCGAGCGCGACGACGGCCGGTGTCCAGCGCGGGAGGCGGGCGCCCTGCAGGCTCGCGGGCTTGACGATGGTGGCGCTCATGCGTTGGCCCCCGAGTACTCCTTGCGGCGCGCGATGATCATGCGGGCCGCGCCGTTGACCAGCAGCGTGATGATGAAGAGGACCAGGCCGGATGCGATGAGCGCGTCACGGCCGTACTCGGTCGCCTCGTTGAACTTGCTGGCGATGTTCTGCGCGAAGGTGCCGCCGCCGGGGTCGAGCACGGACGCGCTGATGAGGAAGGTCGGGGAGAGCACGGTGGCGACGGCGATGGTCTCGCCGAGCGCGCGGCCCAGGCCCAGCATCGAGGCGGAGATCACGCCGGAGCGGGCGAAGGGGAGCACCGACATGCGGATGGTCTCCCAGCGCGTGGCGCCGAGCGCGAGCGCGGCCTCCTCGTGCATCTTCGGGACCTGCAGGAAGACCTCACGGCTTACGTTCGTGATGATCGGCAGGATCATGATGGCGAGCAGGATGCCGACCGTCATCAGGGAGCGCGGGGCGCCGCCCTGGTACTCGAAGACGCCGGTCCAGCCGAAGTAGTCGTCGAGCCAGCTGTAGAGGCCGGTCAGGTTGGGTGCGACCACGAGGGCGCCCCAGAGGCCGTAGACGATCGACGGCACGGCGGCCAGCAGGTCGATCACGAAGGCGATGGGGGTCGCCAGCTTGCGCGGCGCGTAGTGCGAGATGAACAGCGCGATGCCGATGGCGACGGGGACGGCGATCACCAGGGCGATCACCGAGCTCACCACCGTGCCGAAGACCAGGACCGCGATGCCGAAGTACGGCTTGCCGCCGGTGGTGCCGCCGGCCGGGTCCCACTCGAAGGTGGTGAGGAAGTTGCCCGTGTTGTCCGAGAGCGCGAGGGCCGCACGGTAGGTCAGGAAGGCCGCGATGGCGGCCATGATCACGAGCAGCGCGATACCGGAGCCGCGCGAGAGGCCGAGGAAGATCCGGTCTCCGGGGCGGGTCGCGCTGCGGCGTGGACGCTTCGGGGTGATGCCCGATGGCTTCACGTCGTCGAGGGGTGGAGGTGCGGTCGTACTACTGGCTATGTCCATGGGATTCTCCGGTCTGCGGAGCCAATCACCGCATTTTCGGCGGGAGTTGCTCCTGGCGGCGGTGCACCGGACGGTGCGGCCGGCCCTGACTCACGGGGCCGGCCGCACGCGGTTCAGCTAGCTCAGGCCCGCGACGGTCGTGCGGACCTTGGAGATGATCTCGGCCGGGATCGGCGCGTAGTCGTTCTCCTTGAGGACGTTCTGGCCGTCCTCGCTCGCGATGTAGGTCAGGAAGGACTTGGTCGCGGCCAGGGTCTCGGCCTTGTTGCCCTTCTCGCAGAGGACCTCGTACGTCACCAGGGTGATCGGGTACGCGCCTTCGGCGGTGGGCTTGTAGTTGAGCTCCAGGGCGAGGTCGTTGCCCTTGCCGACGACCTTGGCCTCGGAGATCGCCTTGGAGGCGTTGTCGACGGTGGCCTTCACCGGCTCCTTGGCGTCGGTCTTCAGGTCGACCGTGCTGATGCCGTCGGAGGCGTACGAGAGCTCGAAGTACGAGATGGCGCCGGCGGTCTGCTTGACCTGGCCCGCGACACCGGAGGAGCCGTTGGCGGACTGGCCGCCCTTGGCCTCCCAGGACTTGCCGGGCTCGTGCGACCAGGCGGACGGGGCCGCGCCCTTGAGGTACTTGGTGAAGTTGTCCGTGGTGCCGGACTCGTCCGAGCGGTGGAACGCCTGGATCTTGGTGCTGGGCAGCTTGGCGTCGGGGTTCAGCTTCTCGATCGCCTTGTCGTCCCAGGTCTTGATCTTGTCGTCGAAGATCTTGGCGAGGGTCTCGGCGTCCAGGACGAGGTTGTCCACGCCGGGCACGTTGTAACCGACGGCGATCGGGCCGCCGACCATCGGAAGGTCGATGGCCTGGCTGTTCTTGCAGACCTTCTTCGAGGCCGCGATCTCCTCGGGCTTCAGCGCCGAGTCGGAGCCCGCGAACGCGGTCTGGCCCTGCATGAAGGCGGTGATGCCGGCCCCGGAACCCGTCGGGTTGTAGTTCAGCTGAACATCCTTGCAGGTGGTCGAGTAGACCTTGCGCCAGGCGTCGATCGCGTTCTTCTGCGCGGACGAACCGGAGGCCGCGAGCTGGCCCTTGGCGTCATCACACTTGATGTTGGCGTTGGCGTTGGTCTCCTTGCCGGTGCCACCGTCGCCGCCGCTCGTGTCGTCGGAGCCGCACGCCGTGAGGGCCAGGGCGCCGGAGACGGCGATGGCGCCGAGGGAGAGGGCGCGGAGCCG
This sequence comes from Streptomyces sp. NPDC044044, assembly GCF_056434405.1. NCBI lineage: Bacteria > Bacillati > Actinomycetota > Actinomycetes > Kitasatosporales > Streptomycetaceae > Streptomyces > Streptomyces sp. NPDC044044. The sequence goes on from NZ_JBWKFG010000005.1 coordinate 30,265, forward strand.
GTTCTTGCGCTGAAGCTTCACTTTTCGGGTCTTCCTTCCGGGAGCCGCCGGCCCTTTGCTGGCGGCGTGCGAGGTCTTCGTTGCTGTTCTGCGGTCTTACGTTGTGTTGTAAGGCTGAAATTAGGCAGGGCAGGTGAAGCGGCCAAAGGGCATGAGTGAACGGAGGGTGAACCTCGGCGGTCGGCCTGGTTCGGCAATGTGCTACGGAACGTAGCGGATCTGTTACGCCGGGTTGAGGACGCCGAGCAGGGCGTCGACGAGGTGCTGGTCACGGGGTTGCGTGAGCCGGTTGCGGGCCGCGGTCGGCGAGAGCCAGAGGATGCGGTCGACCTCGTCGTTGGGTATGAAGCGGCCGCCGGCCACCTCCGCCGCCCAGTAGCGGACCTCTTTGGGGCGGCCCTGGGCCGCGTAGCGGACGGTGGGGAGGCGGGCGCCGGGGGTGCAGCGGTGGCCGGTTTCCTCCTCGACCTCGCGCAGGGCGCCGGCGAGGGCGTCCTCGGTCCGCTTCAGCTTGCCCTTGGGGTGCGACCAGTCGTCGTACTTCGGCCGGTGCACCAGGCAGATCTCCAGGCGGCCGTCGTGCGGGGAGTGACGCCACAGGACGCAGCCCGCGGCCAGGACGACTCCGCGCTCGTCGAGCGTCATGGGGTGCTCACCACCTCGGTCTCGCGGAGCCAGGCCTGGTGGAAGGCGAAGCGGGCCGCTTCCACCTCGTGGCGCTGGTCGGCGTGCAGGACGCCCAGGGCGTACGCCGTCGCCGGGGCGATGCGGGGGGTGCGGGCGGCCGATGCCGCTGCCGATGCGGCGTCCGCGGCCTCGCGGTGGCGGTCCAGGGCGTGGCCCGCTTCCGCGAGGCGCAGGTCCCCGCAGGGGTCGCCCGCGCCTCCGGTGAGGACTTCCTGGGCGTACCTGTGCAGGCGCAGGAGGGCGCGGGTCTTCAGCCAGGGGGCGTCCTGGGCCTCGGGGGCCTCGCTCGCGGCGAGGCCGTGCGTCAGCGCTTCCGCGTTGTACGGGTGGCCCGCCTGGCCCAGGGGGAGCGCGGCGACGGCCTCCGTGAGGTTCTCCTCGGCGGTTGCCGCCAGCGGCTTCAGGTCCTTGGCAGCTCGGGTCAGCGGGACCTCGCTCGCCAGTACGGCGACGTTGTCCGCCACTGCGTGGAAGCGGGAGGAGCCGAACGCTTGCAGCGCGGCTGAGTGGGCCCTGGTTCGCGCCAGGGTCAGCTGGCGCTCCAGGAGTGCTGCTGCCTTGGCTGCGCCCACCGTGAGGCCCCTTGGAGTCCCGCCCTGTTCATCGGCGCCCTGCAGTGAAGGCTGTGCCCACCTGTTCCGCCCTGCGGAACGCCTGCCCACAGCGGGAGCGGCTGCCTGGGTGGGCTGTGCGCCCGCGCGGGTGCTGCCCAGCGGTGAGGCGTGGACCACCGGTGCCGGAACCGTCGGTGTGCCCGACAAGCGGTGCAGTGCGTCAAGGAGCCGCTCCAGGCGGGCCGCGTACGCGTGTTCGCTCGCCAATGTGCCGGAGAGCCAGGCCAGTTCGGGACGTAGAGCCGCCGCCCACTCCTGGTCCAGGAGCGGGCGGAACGTGTGCAGTGTGCCGCCGATGCGGCGGGCCGCGCGGCGCAGGGCCATGGCGGCCTCCAGGGACACCTCGGCGCCCTGCGCGTCCGTCGTCGACTCGCGGTGCAGCCGCAGCGAGCGCAGGAACTCCGTGGCCTGGCCCTGCAGATAGGCCGACAGGACATCGCCTGTCGTCGTCTCATGGTTTAGCTGTGCCACGCCGGCGCCTCCGGGCGTCTATGAGCATCTCCTGTACGTTCCGCAGGGGCTGGCCCTCCGGATCCAGCGCGTGCCGGGTCCAGTTGCCGTCCGCGCCGAGGTGCCAGGAGGCGGTGGTGTCCGACATGCCGGTCTCCAGGAGCCGGTTCAGGGCCGCCCGGTGTGCCGGGTCGGTGACCCTGACCAGTGCCTCGATACGTCGGTCGAGGTTGCGGTGCATCATGTCGGCGCTGCCGATCCACACCTCGGGCTCGCCCGCGTTGCCGAAGGCGAAGACGCGGGAGTGCTCCAGGAAGCGGCCGAGCACGGAACGCACCCGGATCGTCTCCGAGAGCCCCGCGACGCCCGGCCGCACCGCGCAGATCCCGCGCACCCACACGTCCACCGGCACGCCCGCCTGCGACGCGCGGTAGAGGGAGTCCACGACCGCCTCGTCGACCATCGAGTTGCACTTGATGCGTACGTAGGCGGGGCGGCCCGCGCGGTGGTGCTGTATTTCCTTGTCGATGCGTGAAATGAGTCCGTCGCGCAGGGACTTGGGGGCGACGAGAAGACGGCGGTAGGTCTCGCGGCGCGAGTATCCAGAGAGCCGGTTGAAGAGGTCGGACAGGTCCGCGCCCACCTCCTGCTTGGCGGTGAGAAGACCCAGGTCCTCGTAGAGACGGGCCGTCTTGGGGTGGTAGTTGCCGGTGCCCACGTGCGAGTAGCGGACCAGCGACTCGCCCTCCTGGCGGACGACGAGCGAGAGCTTGCAGTGCGTCTTCAGGCCGACCAGGCCGTAGACGACGTGGCAGCCCGCCTCCTCCAGCTTCCGCGCCCACTTGATGTTCGCCTGCTCGTCGAAGCGCGCCTTGATCTCGACCAGGACGAGCACCTGCTTGCCCGACTCGGCGGCGTCGATCAGCGCGTCGACTATGGGGGAGTCGCCCGACGTCCGGTACAGCGTCTGCTTGATCGCGAGGACGTCCGGGTCGGCGGCCGCCTGCTCCAGGAAGGCCTGGACGGACGTGGAGAACGAGTCGTACGGGTGGTGCAGAAGGACGTCGCGTTCGCGCAGGGCGGCGAAGATGTCGGGCGCGGACGCCGACTCCACCTCGGCGAGGTCGCGGTGCGTGCCCGCGATGAACTTCGGGTACTTCAGCTCGGGCCGGTCCAGGGCCGCGATGCCGAAGAGCCCGGTCAGGTCGAGCGGGCCCGGCAGCGGATAGACCTCGGCCTCGCTGATCTTCAGTTCGCGCACGAGGAGGTCCAGGACGTTCCGGTCGATGGACTCCTCGACCTCAAGGCGCACGGGCGGCCCGAAGCGGCGCCGCATGAGCTCCTTCTCCAGGGCCTGCAGGAGGTTCTCGGCGTCGTCCTCCTCCACCTCCAGGTCCTCGTTCCGGGTGAGCCGGAACATGTGGTGCTCCTGGATCTCCATGCCCGGGAACAGCTCCGCGAGGTGCGCGGGAGCGGCGATGACGTCCTCGATGGGGACGTACCGCTGGGGCGAGGCCTCAAGGAAGCGGGAGAGCAGCGGCGGCACCTTCACGCGGGCGAAGTGCGTGTGGCCCGACACCGGGTTGCGCACGACCACGGCGAGGTTGAGCGAGAGCCCCGAGATGTACGGGAAGGGGTGCGCGGGGTCCACGGCCAGCGGGGTCAGGACGGGGAAGATCTGCTGGCGGAAGAGCGTGAAGAGGCGGGACTGCTCCTTCTCGGTCAGCTCGTTCCAGCGGACCAGGTGGATGCCCTCGTCGGCGAGGCCGGAGGCGACGTCCTCCTGGTAGCAGGCGGCGTGCCGGGCCATGAGCTCGCGGGAGCGGTTCCAGATCAGCTCCAGGACCTCGCGGGGCTGCAGACCCGAGGCCGAACGGGTGGCGACGCCGGTCGCGATGCGGCGCTTGAGACCGGCCACCCGGACCATGAAGAACTCGTCCAGGTTCGAGGCGAAGATCGCCAGGAAATTAGCCCGTTCGAGTAGCGGCGTGTTCGCGTCCTCGGCGAGCTCCAGGACGCGCTCGTTGAAGGCGAGCCAGCTGCGCTCCCGGTCCAGGAAACGGCCCTGCGGAAGCTCCTGGCCGTCGTGTCCTACCTGACCGTCCTCGTCGTACGCGTCGAGATCCGCGTCGATGTCGGGGTCGAGATCCGACACCGCCGCCGACAGCGTGTGCGGGCGGTGCGCGGCGATGGAGCCGACGGAGGGCTGGGCGTGCTGGACCTGACCTTGCGTGCTGGGCTGGCTCATGGCCCCATTCTTCCGCGCGGGGACCCCGATGGGCGCGTCGGAGAGTGCCGGGGTGAAGACGAGCTTCCCGTTCATGGGGGGAGGGTCGGGCACGGCGGGCTGCATTGAGCGAGGGTCGCAAGCCAGTCTGAATCACTGGTTACGGCGACATGACGTGCGGGACATGTGCCGGAGTCCCCCGGACGTCTACACGTCCGGGGGGCTGTCAGCGGCTCGTCGTCGTGTCAGGCCGCATGGCGCTTGAGCACGCGGAACGCGGCGTACGCGGCTGCCGCGGTGAGGGCAAGGACGATGCCGGTCTCGATGAACTGGACGTACCAGAAGTGGGAATGGGGGTGGACGTCGGCGTACCAGCCGGTGATGCGGGTGTCGGACGGGCAAGGGAAGTCGGCCATCTGATCGGCGGAGCACTGGCTCTCGACGAAGCGTTCACCGGCGGCGTTGTGGACACCCATGTCCACGATGAGGGAGTCCACGGGGACGTCGTGCATGGTGTAGCTCGTGGACGTGCCGGATGCGGGCCCGGAGATCGTCTTCACCGGGAACAGCTGCCACCGCACGTTGCCCATGACCAGCAGGACGAGTCCGGTGACCAGGCCCCCGGCGGCCAGCGCCACGAGCGTGCGGCGCACGAGGAGACCGACGAGTGCGCCGGCCATGAGGCCGAGAAGGCAGTACGCGACGAGGGCGGGGCCGATGGACTCGTAGACGCCGCGGTCGGCCCATCCCAGGTTCCAGACGGCTCCGGTGCCGGATCGGCCGAGCCAGAAGACCGCCATCAGCGCGAGGCCGCCGGCCACGCTCGTCACGGCGAACACCGTCAGCTTCGACAGCAGCCAGCGCGTGGGCGTCACCGACTGGGTCCAGGCGAGCTTGTGGGTTCCCGACTCCATCTCGCGGGCGATGACCGGGCCCGCGACGAAGGCACCGATCAGGATGGGGATCAGGAGCATCCCCTGGGAGTAGTTCTTCATGAACTCGTACAGCAGCGCCCGGGCGCTGGAGAAGCCGAGGAACGTGTCGCAGGAGCCGTTGGAGGTGCAGGGGCCTGTGGGCTCGGGGTAGGCGTGGGCAGCCCAGCGGAGGGAGCCCGTCGCCACGGCGGCGAGTACGACGAGACCGAGCCCCGCACGCAGCGCGCTGCGGTGCACCCGGACATCGGCCCAGCGCGGACCGCGCAGAAGAGGGGCGCTCATGCCGTCACCTCGTGCTCGGCGGGCGCCGTGCCCGGCGTCAGGAGTGCCGGTGCTTCGGGGGAGCGCAGGTGGGCCAGCAACAGTTCCTCCAGGGACGGCTCCTCGACCTCCCAGCCGTCGCCGACCGGGCCCTCCGGCCGGATCAGCGCGGTCAGGCCGCGCCCGGTGGCGCGGGACTCGACGACGGTGTGCGGGGCGAGCTCCTCGACGGGGCGGCGCCCGGTGACCAGGGCGTGCGCGGAGACGAGGTCGTCGATGCCGCCGCCGAGCCGGACCCGGCCGCCGGACACCAGGAGCAAGTGGTCGCAGGACTCGGCCAGTTCGCCGACGATGTGCGAGGACATCACCACGGTGGTGCCGTGCTCGGCGGCCTGTGCCATCAGCGTCCCCATCAGCTGGTGGCGGGCGAGCGGGTCGAGGTCGGCCATCGGCTCGTCCAGGAGCAGGAGGTCGGCCCGCTTGCCAAGGGCGAGGGCGAGCGCCACGCGGGTGCGCTGACCGCCGGAGAGGGTGCGCACGCGCAGCTTCGGGTCCAAGTCCCCTTCGCGTACGACCCGTTCGGCGATGGCGGCATCCCAGCGCCCGGGGTTCAGCTCGGCGCCGAGCCGCAGGGTGTCGGCGATGCTGAGCTGCGGATAGAGGGGCTTGTCCTGGGCGACGTACGCGACGTGCTCGCGCGCGGCGGCCGGGTCGGTGCCGAGCACGGTGAGCGTGCCCGCGGTGGGCCTCAGGAGTCCGGCCGCGAGGGTGAGCAGCGTCGACTTGCCCGCGCCGTTGGGCCCCACGACCGCGCATATCCTTCCGGCGGGCAGCCGGAAGGAGCAGTCGCGCAGGGCATGGCCCCGCCGCCCATAGCTCTTGGCAAGCGCGGCCGCCTCGATGGCGGTGTCGGTCATGCGTGGTCCCCCTTGGTCACGTGCTGTGCGTGCTCGGAGTCGTCCGAGTGCCCTGACTGCGTGAACTGTTCTTCGAGTACGGCGCTGAACAGTGCCGCGACGTCGTCCCTCTCCAGGCCGGAGGCGCGGGCGCGGGCGGCCCACTTGCTCAACTCGCCCCGCAGCGGGGAGTCGGCGGGCGTGGAGCCCAGCGACTTCCGCACGAAGGTGCCGAGCCCGCGGCGGGCCTCGACCAGGCCCTCGCGCTCCAGTTCGCGGTAGGCCTTCAGGACCGTGTTCGGGTTGATGGCCGTCGCCTCGACGACCTCACGGGCCGTGGGCAGCTTGTCCCCCGGTTCCAACAGGCCCAGGCGCAGGGCCTGTTGGGTCTGCTGGACGATCTGGAGATAGGTGGCGACGCCGCTGCGCCGGTCGATGCGGAACTCGACCATGCCCTGCACCACCCTTTCACTAATTGAGTAGTGAAAGGGTGGTGCAAGGGGGTGCGTTCCGTCAAGGGGTCGATGACCTTGTAACGTCTGCCGCTCAGCATTGACGTGAACACGTTTGGAAAGTCGGGGGACTTACCTTGTCCATGCCTCCGCCGCCTCAAGGCGGCTACCAGCAGCCGTACGGTCAGCAGCAGCAACCGCAGTACGGTCAGCAGCCCTATGGTCAGCAGCCGTACGGTCAACAGCCCTACGGCCAGCAGCAGTTCGCACCACAGCAGCCCCAGCCGCCCCAGCCCCAGCGCCCGCGCGGTGGTGGCGGCGGCTCGTTCAGCCGGCAGTCACCGCTGATGAAGGTGGTGACCCTGCTCATCGCCGCCGTCATCGCGGGCGTCTGGTGGTACAGCAGCCGGGGCAACACCACAGGCCCCGGCAGCGAGGCCGCCAAGGAGCCCGCGGCCACCGAGGTCGGCGACTGCGTACGGAACAAGGGGTCCGACAGCAGCCCGGACATGGAGACCGTCGACTGCTCCGGCGCCACGGCGCAGTACAAGGTCACGAGCACGCACGAAGTCGAGTGCGAGCCGGGTGAGTCCCGCTACGAGCAGACGCGGCGCGGCCGGGTGCAGTACAGCATGTGCCTGAAGCCGATCACGCCGAAGTAGCGTGACCGGATGGCAGGAAGGCCGCGCCTTCCTGCCGTCCGCCCTCAGTGGCTCACGACTCCGTCCGGTACATCAGGTCCGTCTCGTGCGTGATGAACCCGAGCCGTTCGTAGACGCTCACCGCCGCCTTGTTGTCCGCGTCCACGTACAGCATCGCGGTGGGCAGGCCCGCCCCCGCCAGGTGGTTCAGGCCGATGGTGGTCAGCGCCTTGCCGAGGCCGCCGCCCTGCGCGCCGGACCGCACCCCGAGGACGTACACCTCGCCGAGGCCCTCGTCCGCGTGCACCTTGGTCCAGTGGAAGCCGACGAGCTCGCCGTCCTTCTCGGCCAGGAAGAAGCCCGCCGGGTCGAACCACGGCTCGGCCTTGCGGTCGTCCAGGTCGAGCTGGGTGAGGGAGCCCTGCTCGGGGTGGTGGGCGAAGGCGTCGGCGTTCACCGCGAGCCAGGCCGCGTCGTCCTGGCCGGGGACGAAGGCGCGGACGGACACGCCGTCGGGCAGGACGGGATCGGGCAGGTCCAGATCGCCCAACGAGCGCCGCATCTGCCGCAGTTCACGGAAGAGGGTGAGCCCGAGCACCTGCGCGAGGTGCCGCGCGGCCGAGTGCCCGCCGTGCGCCCAGATCCGCAGCCGCCGGCCGGACTCGGCGAGCAGTGCGGTGCCGAGCGCGCGGCCGTGCCCGCGGCCGCGGTGCGCGGGGTGCACGACGAGCTCGGCGGCGGGGGCCTCGATGGGATCGGTGTCCTCCAGCTGCGCGTACCCGACGAGCTCGTCGCCGACGCCGAGCAGCAGGTGCCGCACGCCGGTCCGCGCGCCTCCCCGCAGCTGCAGCCGCCCCTGCTCGGACACGGCCTGCTGGCCGTCCGCGCGGGCTGCTTCCGCGATGAGCCCGAGCACGGCGTCGGCCTGGTCGGAGGTGAGGGCGGCGACCGTGTCGATCTGCCGCAGGGGGGCGGGAGGCTGCTGCTCGTCAGTCATGGAGTCGAGGGTACGGCGACGGCAGGTCGAGCAGCAGATCACGGACGTATTCGCCCTCGCGCTCGCTCGACTCCCGCACGTCCCCGGTACGCCGTCCCGCTCGTCCCCGGTACGCCGTCACGCTTGTCCCAAGTGTCCGCAACGCCCCCGACGGCAACCACCTCGTAACCCGTAACCCCCTGTCGCGCTACGCGCGTTGACTTTAGGCTGCGCGGAGTTTCACACCCTCAGCCGTCTCATACCTCTCCCAGGGGGACTCGTGCCAGCCACTCCTCAGCCACGTCGGCCCAGACGCCGCGCCACCCGTGTGCTCGCCGCCGCGGCCGGTCTCGCCACGCTCGGCGCGCTGGTCGCCGCACTGCCCGCGAGCGCGGGGCAGTCAGCCGGAGGGGATGCTGCGGGCGCGGCAGGCAAGAAGCGCACCGTCGACGTGCAGCTGCTGTCCTTCAACGACTTCCACGGCAACTTGCAGCCGCCGGCCGGATCGTCGGGCCAGGTCACGGAGAAGCAGCCCGACGGGACCGAGAAGAAGATCGACGCCGGCGGTGCCGAGTACCTCGCCACGTCTCTTCGTACGGCCCGCAAGGGGAACCCCTACAGCGTCACGGCCGCGGCCGGTGACCTCATCGGCGCGAGCCCGCTCCTGTCCGGCCTGTTCCACGACGAGCCGACGATCGAGGCGATGAACAAGCTGGACCTCGACGTCACCAGCGTCGGGAACCACGAGTTCGACGAGGGGGCCAAGGAGCTGGCCCGCATGCAGAAGGGCGGCTGTCACCCCAAGGACGGCTGCTTCGAGAAGGGCAAGAAGTTCAAGGGGGCCGACTACCCCTACCTCGCGGCCAACGTGACCGACGAGAAGACGGACAAGCCCATCCTCAAGCCGTACTGGGTGTGGAAGCACAAGGGCGTGAAGGTCGGCTTCATCGGCGTGACCCTGGAGGGCACGCCCGACATCGTCTCGGCCGACGGCGTCAAGGGGCTCAAGTTCCACGACGAGATCGAGACGGTCAACAAGTACGCCAAGATCCTCGACAAGCAGGGCGTGAAGTCGATCGTCACGCTGATCCACGAGGGCGGGTCCCCGGCGTCGCAGAGCTACAACTACGACTGCGACTCCCCGGGCGCGGGCGACGGCATCTCAGGACCGATCACCACGATCGCCAAGGGCATCACGCCCAAGGTCGACGCCATGGTCACCGGACACACGCACGCCGCGTACGTCTGCACGATCCCCGACCCGGCGGGCAAGCCCCGCATGGTCACGTCCGCCTCGTCCTTCGGGAAGCTCTACACGGACACGACGCTCACGTACGACCGCAGGACCAAGGACATCGTCCGTACGAGCGTGAAGTCCGCGAAGTCGGCGAACCACGTCGTCAGCCGGGAGCAGCCCAAGGCCCGTGACATGACCTCGCTCATCCAGCGCTGGGACAAGCTGGCCGCACCGGTCGCCGACAAGCCGGTCGGTTTCCTCTCCGCCGACATTCCGGGCCGTGGCGCCACCACCCCGGAGGCGCCGCTCGGCGACCTGATCGCGGACGCGCAGCTCGCGCACGGCAAGTCGCTCGACCCGGAGACGGACCTGGCCCTGATGAACCCCGGCGGCATCCGCTCCGACCTCGTCCACAAGGCGAGCGGGAGCGAGGGTGACGGCGTGGTGACCTACGGCGAGGGCTTCACCGTGCAGCCGTTCAGCAACACGGTCAATCTCGTCGACCTGACCGGCGCCCAGCTGATCACCGGCCTGAAGCAGCAGGTGAGCGGGTCGAACGAGGCATCCCCGAAGATTCTGCAGATCTCGGACGGCCTGACGTACACGCTCGACATGACCAAGTCAGGCGCCGATCGTGTCGTGACGGACTCGATCAAGCTGGGCGGCAAGGCGATCGATCCGGCCACCACGTACCGTGTGGCGATGAACTCCTTCCTCGCGGGCGGCGGCGACGGCTTCGCCGAGCTCGGCAAGGGCCAGAAGCCGCTGGTCGGCAGCGATGACCTGAAGGCGTTCAACGACTACCTGACCGCCAACTCCTCGGCGGACAAGCCGATCGCACCGCCCAAGGCGGACAGGATCACCATCGTGAAGTGAATGACGCGTTAACAGACGCGCTCAGAAGGTGGCCCAAATCGGCGGTTACTGGGCGTAAGGCTTGGGGTGGGGTGTGAACGTATGGTGAAATCAGCTGATGCGTTCCCCCCACCGCATAGCCACGCTTCCGCCCGATCACAACCAGGCCTATCCGTCTGATGGTTGGCACGCCGAATCGGTTCCCCCAGAAGCAACCTCAGAGGCGGTAGAGACCACCGCTCCCCTGAATCCGTACGACGAGCTCGGCGCCCTCGCGTCGCCGAACCCGCTGGAGGACTTCCTCCGCGAGGCGGACGACGACGAGGCCGACAGGTCCGACGCTCCCTGGCAGCCGCCGAACCACCGCCGCGGCAGCCGCAGCCGCCGCCGCAGCAACCGGTTCGCCGGGCTCCCGCTCGCCGCGAAGGCCCTCGTCGCCCTCCTGGTCGCCACCGCCTTCCTCGGGCTCGGTGACCGCTGGGCCCTGCTCTACGCCGAGCACGAGGCCGCGGAGAAGCTCAAGGACTCCATGCACCTGAGCGCCACGCCCGAGGTCGACATCGAGGGCTTCCCCTTCCTCACCCAGGTCGTCGACAAGCGCGTGGACAAGGTCAAGGTCACCGTCCCGGACGTCGCGGCCGACCGGATCTCGCTCGCCCAGGTCTCCGCCACCGCCAACGACGTGAAGATCACCGGCGACGGCGCCACCGACATCAAGGGCGCCCTCATCTCCGAGATGAACGGCGAGGTGCTGCTCTCCTTCGACGACCTGAACCGTGAACTGGGCGCATCCCAGGTCACGTTCACCGGCCACGGCCGCGACCAGGTGCTCGCCCGCGGCACGCTGCCCGTCGCGGGCCACGACCTGAAGCTGCGCGCCGACGCCCGCATCCAGCGCAACGGCGACCGCGGCATCTCCACCGACATCGGCAGGATGAGCCTGCAGATCGGCGACCTGGCGACCTACCGGCCCGGCACCCGCGAGTCCGAGGGCCTGCACCTCAGCAAGAAGTCCGCGGACCGTCTCGCCGAAGAGACCGCCAAGGCGAAGGCGCTGCTCTCCGTCCCGTCGATCGTCAAGCGGCTCGGGGTGCCGGACTCGGTGGTCAGCGGCGCCCTCAAGAGCGACACCAAGCTCCACGACCTGGTGGGCTCGCCGCGCTTCATCAACGACGTGATGGGCCTGAACCTCATCGACGTCGCCATGGGCCACCCCGAGCTCCTGAAGAAGCTGGGCCTCGACCCGGCGCTCCTCAAGGGCCTCTCCCAGCTCACCCGCCCCGTGCTCGCCGACCGCCTCACCCTCGCCTTCCAGCTGCCGAAGCTGCCGGGGGACGGGCACGTGTGGCTGAAGGACGTCAGCGTGCAGGACGAGGGGATCCGGGTGCGGCTCACGGGCACGGGCCTGAGCATCGGCAAGTAGCGGCAGGGGTCTAGCCGGTCGGGGGCGGGGTGGGCGCGCCCGGCAGGCGGACCGTCGCCTCCGTCCCGCCGCCCTCCGCGTGCTGGAGCGCCACCTCGCCGCCCGACTGGTGCACGGTGCGGGCCACGATGGACAGGCCGAGGCCCGATCCGGGGAGACTGCGGGCCGACGGGGAGCGCCAGAAGCGGTCGAAGACGTGCGGGAGTTCGTCGTCGGGGATGCCGGGGCCGTGATCGCGGACGGTCAGCGCGCCGTGCTTCAGGGCCACCTCGACGGTCGAGCCGGGGGGCCCGAATTTCACCGCGTTGTCCAGGATGTTCACGATGGCCCGCTCAAGGGCCGCGGGCTCCGCGCGTACGTACCAGGGGGCGAGGTCCGCGGCGAACGTCAGCTCGGGCCCGCGCAGCCGCGCCCGCTCCAGTGCGTTCTCCACGACCTCGTGCAGGGCGATGACCTGCACCTTGCCGCCCTGCCCGGTGTCCGTGCGCGACAGCTCCTGCAAGTCGCCGATCAGCGAGGCGAGTTCGGTCATCTGCGCCGTCACGGAGGCGAGCAGGGCCTTGCGGTCGTCGGGCGGGATGGCCCGCCCGGTGTCCTCGCTGCGGGCGAGCAGCTCGATGTTCGTACGGAGCGAGGTGAGGGGGGTGCGCAGCTCGTGCCCCGCGTCGGCGATGAGCTGTTGCTGCAGGTCGCGCGATGAGGCGAGGGATGCGGTCATGGAGTTGAAGGAGCGCGAGAGGCGGGCGATCTCGTCGTCGCCTTCGGCGGGGATCCTCAGATCCAGATCCTCCGTGCGGGCCACGTGCTCCACGGCCGCGGTGAGCTCGTCCACCGGGCGGAGCCCGGTGCGGGCCACCCAGAGGCCGGCGGCGCCTGCGCCGAGTACGCCGATTCCGGCGACGAGGACGAGGACCAGGACGAGGTTGCCCAGGGTGTCGTCGACCTCGCTGAGGGGCCGGGCCACGGAGACCGCGAGAGGCTGTCCGTCCAGGGGGTAGGTGAGGACGCGGTACTTGGCGCCGTTCGACGCCGTGGCGGTGTGGATCACCTGGGTGGACGTGCGGTCGGCGACATCGACGTCCCCGGGGGAGACCTCGATGGACTGCTTGCCGGAGATGACGCAGCTGTTGCCCTTGCGGTCGACGACCTGGACCGTCGACTTGAACGGGTTCGGATCGTTCTCCTGGTTGCTGATGACCGACGCATGGCGGCACTGTCCGCTGCCGTCGATCAGGCTGAGCACCAGCTGATCCGGCACCCGGTTGGAACTCAGCGCCTCGTCCAGCGAGTTGATCAGCGCGGTGCGCACCACGAACCAGCACACGACGGCGGCCGCCGCGACCGCCAACGCGACCGCCGTGGCCACCAGCATGGCAAGGCGTGACCGGAGCGGCAGCGCCCGGAAGCGCCGGACGAGCCCCTTCACTCGCCGCCCCCGGAACCCGGCCGCAACACATACCCCACACCCCGCACCGTATGAACAAGGCGAGGCTCGCCCCCCGCCTCGGTCTTGCGGCGCAGGTACATGACGTACACGTCCAGGGAGTTGGACGAGGGCTCGAAGTCGAAGCCCCAGACGGCCTTCAGGATCTGCTCCCGCGTGAGGACCTGGCGCGGATGCGCGAGGAACATCTCCAGCAAGGTGAACTCCGTGCGGGTCAGCTCCACCGTCCGCGCCCCGCGAGTGACCTCACGCGTCGCGAGGTCCATCCGCAGGTCGCCGAAGGCGAGCATGTCGCCCTCCTCGGCCTGGCCCGCCGCGGCCGCGTACGAACTGCGGCGCAGGAGTGCCCGGATCCGGGCGAAGAGCTCGTCGAGCTCGAACGGCTTGACCAGGTAGTCGTCGGCGCCCGCGTCGAGCCCCGTGACGCGGTCGCCCACGGTGTCGCGCGCGGTGAGCATCAGGATGGGCGTCAGGGATCCGGTGGCGCGGAGCCGGCGCGCGGCGGTGAGGCCGTCCATGCGGGGCATCTGGATGTCGAGGACGACGAGGTCGGGGCGGTAGGCCGCCGCCTTCTCCAGCGCGTCGGCGCCGTCGACGGCGACCTCCGTGCCGTACCCCTCGAAGGCGAGGCTGCGCTGCAGCGCCTCCCGCACGGCGGGCTCGTCGTCGACGATCAGGATGCGCTGCTGCTGCTCGCCTTCGGCGGGGCTCATCGGCTTGTGACTTCCTTGAGTACGGGTCCGGGCACGGGTCGGACGGGGCCGGTATCAGCCTCGCACGCGCGCGCGGGGCTTGCGGCGTGCGGCGGGGCGGGACGACACCTGGGAGGCGGCCACTTCCGGGGCGCGGGCCGCGGTGGCGCCGTGCAGCTCCCCGGCCACGGCGAGCGGGAGGCCGAGTCCCGCCGGATCGGTGTCGGGCTGCCCCCAGCCGATGGTGACGGCGAGCGCGTGCCGGGCGCGGTTGACGGTGATGGTCGGTCCGGACATGAGGGCCTCCAGAGGGGTGGACGGGTCAGTCGGTGGAGCCGGCGCGCAGGGTGTCGAGGTCGGCCTTGACCGTGTTGATCGGGATGGAGAAGCCGAGGCCGACGCTGCCCGAGCCGGACTGCGCGCCGCTCTGCGAGGACGAACTGGGCGAGTACATCGCGGAGTTGATGCCGATGATGTTGCCGTTCATGTCGATGAGGGCGCCGCCGGAGTTGCCCGGGTTGAGCGAGGCGTCGGTCTGCAGGGCCTTGTACGTGGTCTTCGACGACCCGGTGTCGCCGTTGAACTGCTCGCCGCCGTACTCGAACGGCCAGCCGCCACCGCCCTGCTGTTGCTGCTGCCCCTGGTCCTCGTCCGTCGATACGGTGACGTCCCGGTCGAGGGCGGAGATGATGCCGCTGGTGACGGTGCCGGTCAGGCCCTCGGGGGAGCCGATCGCCACGACGTCGTCGCCGATCTTCACGTTGTCGGAGTTGCCGAGGCTCGCGGCCTTGAGGCCGGAGGCGCCCTCGACCTTGATCAGCGCCAGGTCCTTCTTGCTGTCGGTGCCGACGACCTTGGCGTCGTACGACTTGCCGTCGTTCGTCTTCACCTTGACCGACGAGGCGCCGGAGATCACGTGGTTGTTGGTGATGATCTCGCCGTCGTCCGTGATGATCACGCCGGATCCGGTGGCCTCGCCCGAGCTGGACTTCGCGCTGATCTCCACGATGCTGGGGCTGACCGCCTCGGCGACGCCGGCGACGGTGCCCTTCTGGCTGGTGGGCACGACGTTCGTGTTGGTGGCGCTGCTCGACGAGCCGTCCTTGCCGGTCAGCTCCTGGAAGGCGTAGGCGGTGCCGCCGCCGACTGCCGCTGCCGCGATGGCGACGGCGGCGAGCAGGGCCAGGGGGCCCCGTGCCCGGCGCCGGTGCTTCGGCGGCTCTTCGGGGGAGTAAGCGGGCGGGGGCGGGTACGCGCCCTGCGTACCGCCATGGTGAACAGGCGCTGACGACTGCTGCTGCTGGGGGTACTCACCGCTGTTTGTCATGGAACCCAGGCTGCGGGGCGTTCATGAGAGGCGGCTGAGTACGCCCTGAGAACACCGGTAGAACCTCGTATGCCCCATATAAAGGTGCTCAAGGCCGCCGCTTCGCGGCTCCCGCCGGGCCCACCGCTGCCGGACCGAGGGTCAGCTGCAGCCGCAGGACTGCCGGACCACCAGTCGCGAGGGGAACAGCTTCAACCGCTCCCGGCGCGAACCGGCGACCCGAAGCCCGTCGTCCAGGACAAGATCGACCGCCGCCCGCGCCATGGCGGGCCGGTCCGAAGCCACCGTCGTCAGCGGCGGGTCCGTGAGCCCCGCCTCCTTCACGTCGTCGAACCCGGCGACGGCCAACTGCCCCGGCACGTCGATCCGAAGCTCCCGCGCGGCGCGCAGAATGCCGATCGCCTGGTCGTCGGTGGAGCAGAAGATGGCGCTCGGCCGATCCGGCCGGGCAAGCAGCTCCAGCGCCATCTGATACGCGTCATAGCGGTTGTACGGCGCCTCGAAGAGCCGCCCCTCCACCGACCGCCCGGCCTCCCGCATGGCCCGCCGCCACCCCTCGACATGGTCGGAGACGGGGTCACCCACCGTCGGGGTCTCGGCCGTGCCGCCGACACAGGCGACGTACTCGTGCCCGTGCTCAAGGAGGTGCCGCGTGGCCAGCTGCGCGCCGCCCAGGTCGTCCGTGACGACGGCGACGTCGTCGATCGCCTCGGGCCGCTCGTGAAGCAGCACGACCCGCGCGTCCCACGCGTCGATCTCCGCGGCGGCCGAATCGGTCAGGCCGTGGCTGACGAGGATGAGGCCGGAGACCCGCATACCGAGGAAGGCCCGCAGGTAGTGGGCCTCGCGCTCGTCCACGTAGTCCGTGTTGCCGACGAGCACCATTTTTCCGCGCTCGGATGCCGCCTGCTCCACGGCGTGCGTCATCTCCGCGAAGAACGGCTGGCGCGCGTCCGGCACGATCATGCCTATGAGGTCGGTACGCCGCGACGCCATGGCCTGGGCGACCCGGTCAGGGCGGTACCCCAGCTCTTTGATCGCGGCGAGTACACGCTCGCGCGTGGCCGGGGCAACCGGCCGGGGTCCGTTGTTGATGACATAGCTGACGACGGCGGTGGAAGTACCCGCAAGTCGCGCTACGTCATCCCGAGTCACCTTGGCCACGCGCGGAGTCTACGCGGATGGAACTACCGCTGGGCAGGGCGTACGGCAGCTTCCTTCGGCGCGGACGCGGCGGGTGCCGCGTCCCGCTTCGGGATCTCCCTGTGCTGCTCCCTGTGCTCGCCCTCGGCCGGCGGAGTGGCCGCCTTCTTCTTGGCTTCGTCGGCCGCACGTTCGACCTTCTCCGGCGTCACGAAGCGATAGCCGACATTCCGGACGGTGCCGATGAGCGACTCGTGCTCGACACCGAGCTTCGCGCGAAGGCGCCGTACGTGGACGTCGACCGTCCGCGTGCCGCCGAAGTAGTCGTAGCCCCAGACCTCCTGGAGCAGCTGGGCCCGCGTGAAGACGCGCCCCGGGTGCTGCGCCAGGTACTTGAGCAGCTCGAACTCCTTGAAGGTCAGGTCCAGGACCCGGCCCTTGAGCTTCGCGCTGTACGTCGCCTCGTCCACGGAGAGATCGCCGTTGCGGATCTCCATGGGGGAGTCGTCGGCGGTGATCGACTGGCGGCCCATCGCGAGCCGCAGACGCGCCTCGACCTCGGCAGGACCTGCCGTGTCGAGGAGTACGTCGTCGATGCCCCAGTCGGCGGTGACGGCCGCGAGGCCGCCCTCCGTGACGACGAGGACGAGTGGACAGCCGGGTCCCGTGGAGCGGAGGAGCTGGCAGAGGCTGCGGACCTGCGGGAGGTCACGGCGGCCGTCGATCAGGATGACGTCGGCACCAGGGGTGTCGACGAGGGCCGGGCCTTCGGCGGGGGCCACCCGCACGTTGTGCAGCAGCAGGCCGAGGGCGGGAAGCACCTCCGTCGACGGCTGAAGGGCATTGGTAAGGAGCAGCAGAGAACTCATCGCCGCCCACCTGCCTGGGTCGTCCTACGGTTGTGCACGGTTCGCTCGCCCATAACGTCGGTTCCTCCTCGGTCCCTGCGAGGACGTTTACGGCACTGCTTCGTACTGAGTACTGCGGCGGGGAGCCCGCGCCCTGGGATCCCCACGTGCGGTTTCCCCACTTCGTGACGACCGATGCGACCGGCCGTATACAAAGCTTCGGAAAGCACGAAAGGACCCGGGGGCTTCGCTGCCCGGATCCTCTGCCAAGGAGAATAGCCCACATGACTTCCGGTCCGGCAGGCCAAGCGGCGGGATCTTCTGTGCCGCCGATCACTCGCCCTCCTTCCCGCGTTCAACGGAGCGCAACGCTCCGTACACAGGACGGGGTCGGCATCGAGGCCGCGTACGACCCCGGGCCCGACCCCGCGGGAGAGCTCGCGATCGTGCTCGCGCACGGCTTCACCGGCGGCCTCGACCGGCCGCACGTGCGCCGCGCCGCGGGGGTCTTCGCCCAGCGTGCGGCCGTGATCACGTTCTCTTTCCGGGGGCACGGGGCGTCCGGCGGGCTCTCCACGGTCGGCGACCGCGAGGTGTTCGATCTGGCGGCCGCGGTGGAGTGGGCGCGCTCGCTGGGCCACGCGCGCGTGGTGACCGTGGGTTTCTCGATGGGCGGTTCCGTGGTGCTCCGGCACGCGGCGCTCGCCGGGGCCGAGCACGGGGGGCGCACGGAAGCGCGGGTTGACGCGGTGATCGCCGTGAGCGCTCCGGCACGTTGGTTCTACCGGGGGACGGCGCCGATGCGGCGGCTGCACTGGGTCGTCACGCGTCCCCTGGGGCGCGTGGTGGGCCGCCTCGGTCTGCGCACGCGGATCCACCCGCACGAGTGGGACCCCGTTCCCCTCTCGCCGGTGGAATCGGTCCCGCTGATCGCGCCCACGCCGCTCCTGATCGTGCACGGCGACCGGGACCCGTACTTCCCCGTGGACCACCCCCGGATGCTGGCCGCCGCCGCGCGGGGCGGGGCGGAGCTGTGGCTGGAGGAGGGCATGGGGCACGCGGAGAACGCGGCGGACGACGCCCTGCTCGGTCGGATCGCCGAGTGGGCCACGGCATCATGGACGTCGGCAACCGCCGACCGAGAGGAGCTGCCATGGTGAACGGCACCATTCGTTACTGGGCCGCGGCCAAAGCAGCCGCAGGCGTCGCGGAGGAGCCGTACGCCGCGACGACGCTCGCCGAGGCGCTGGACGCGGCACGCGAGCGACACCCCGGTGAGCTGGTCCGTGTACTGCGGCGATGCTCGTTCCTCATCGACGGCGACCCCGTGGGTACCCGTGGGCATGAGACGGTACGGCTGGCCGAGGGCGGCACGGTCGAGGTGCTCCCGCCGTTCGCAGGAGGGTGAGCAGCGACATGAGCGATCCGCGATATCAGGGGTACGAGGGGTACGTGGACTACGACCCCTACCGCCAGGAATATCCCCCTGCCCCCGAGCAGCAGCAGCAGCCTTACGCTCCTGAGCAGCAGCAGCAGCCTTACGCTCCTGAGCAGCAGGGCTATCCCTCCGAGCAGCAGCAGCAGTACGCCGCTCAGCAGCAGTACCAGTACCCCCCGCAGCAGCAGCCGTACGCCCAGGACTCGTACACCCAGCAGTGGGAGGGGCAGACCTGGGACACGCAGGTCCAGCCCTCTCCCGTGGTGGACGTGACGGATACGGCCTATCTGCCCCCGCAGGCCTATGGGCAGCCGTTGCCTTCGGAGCCCGCCGCTGCTCACGCCGAACCCGGCAGCCTTGGTGGCCATGCCCACCTGCCCATGGCCGGGGCGGAGCCCGAGCCCGAAGCCGACCCCACCACCTACGGCCCCGCCACCACCACCGGCAACCCCCGCGTCACCGACGCCCAGCGCGCCCGTGCCGAAGGGCGGTCGCCGGTCATAGAGCCGGGGATCCAGCCCGCCGCGCTGACCGCCGTCCTCGGGCTTCTGCTGGCGGTTACGGCCGCCATCGGGCAGTACGCACTCCTCGTCCCCCTCATCCTGCTGCAGGCCGTCACCGCCGCCGGATGGTTCCGGCTCAACGGGATGTGGCCCGCGCGGCAGGGCATCGCGCTCGCCTTCATGGGCGGTGTCGTCGCCGACATCGCGCTGCTCGTCACCGGCAAGGCGCACGCGCCCGCCGCGATCCTGGGCACCCTGGGCGTGTGGGTGCTGCTCGTGCTCGTCCTGCAGCTGCGCAGCCGCGCATCCGCCGACGAGCGGATGTACGGGCTGATGGCGACCGTCGTGTCCGCCGCCCTCGCGATCATCGCGACCGGGCATCTCGCGGCGTCGGACGACGCCGTGACGGTGGGCGGCATCGCCGTCGCGGTCGCCGTGATCGCCCGCGCGCTGCCCCTGCCGACGCCCGCCTCCGTGGTCGTCGCGCTGCTCGCCGCCGCCGGAGCGGGCATCGCCGTCGGCGGTACGACGGACTTCGGCAGCAAGGGTGCACTGCTCGGCCTCGGTGCCGGTGTCTGCGCGCTGATCGGCCACCGCGTGGCCAGCTACGACTATCCGTCGCGCTTCGTGCACATGACGGCGGGTGTCGCCCTGCCGCTCGCGGCGGCCGCCCCGGCCGTCTACGTCCTGGGACGTGCCATCGGCTGACGGCTGACGGCGGAAGCCGATCGTCACGGCTGATCGTCACAGCTGATCGACAGGTCCCCGGTCGGGCTCTCCCGCCGGGGACCTGTCCTTTAGGCTCGCGGCAAAAGACAGTTGAGTCGGGGGCACAAGGTGGGGGAACACCGGACATGAGCAAGCGCGCCGTACGAATATCTCTGACCGTCGTCGTGATCCTGGGGGGCCTCTTCGTGGGCGCCGACCGTCTCGCGGTGGGCTTCGCGGAGGACGAGGCGGCGGAGAAGCTGCGGACCAGCGAGGGGCTGAGCGAGACACCCGACGTCTCCATCAAGGGCTTTCCCTTCCTGACGCAGGTCGCGGGCGGCACGCTCGACGACGTCGAGATCGGCATCCAGGACTACGACGCCACCTCCGGCTCCGACAAGATCCGCATCGCCGATCTGAACGCCCGCATGCAGGGCGTCGAGTTCTCCGGCGACTACAGCTCCGCCACCGCCGACAAGGCCACCGGCACGGCCCGGATCTCGTACGACGAGCTGCTCAAGGAGGCGCAGGGCGAGCCGCCGGTCAAACTGCCCCTCGGCGCCACCGGCAAGGTGGTCGGGCTCTCGGACGGCGGCGACGGCAAGATCAAGGTCGAGGTCGAGGTGAGCAAGGGCGGCACGAAGCTGCCCAAGCCGGTGCACGTGCTGAGCTCGGTCCGGGTCGAGGACGACACGATCAAGGTGAACGCCGACGAGATCCCGAAGAAGTTCGAGGTCATGGGCGTCTCGATCCCCCTCCCCGAGGGTCTGGTCCGCGATGTGACCGACTTCGAGGAGAAGGTCAGCGGCCTGCCGGGCGGCATCAAGATCGACGAGGTGACGCCGGCCGAGGACGGCGTGGACATCTCCGTCAAGGGCACGAACGTGAAGCTCGCGGGCTGATCCCCCGGCGGGGCCGTGAACAGCGGCCGTTCCGCAGTACGAGACAGAGCCGTCCGCGCGATGGATGCGGCGCGGGTGAACGGAGCCCTCCGCCCCCGCGCGGACGGCTTCGTCGTTCAATCAATCCCACATCGTGGATGATCCCGTCTCATCATCCGACACGCCGGTGACACGGCAGCCCTTGCGTCCTTACGATCGGACGCATGCAGCGACAGGCGGACCTCACGAAGCGGCGGGCAGTAGACCTGTGCCGCGTCGCCGCCATGCTCTGTCGCACCTTCTGAGCGGGAGCTCCGACTCCCGTATCCCCCGGCCCGTTGACCACGTCAGGGCCACCCCGTGCCGCCGTACAGCGCGACTCGACGCATCCGTGCATTTCGTTCCGTACCCGGCACCCCCTCGCACAGCACCGCAGCCCCGCCGCAACTGCCCCGGAGGAGAAGAAGTATGAGCCGCAGCGACGTCCTGGTAGACGCCGACTGGGTCGAGGCCCACATCGACGACCCGAAGGTCGCCATCGTCGAGGTCGACGAAGACACCTCCGCGTACGACAAGAACCACATCAAGAACGCGATCCGCATCGACTGGACCGACGACCTCCAGGACCCGGTCCGCCGCGACTTCGTCGACCAGGAGGGCTTCGAGAAGCTCCTGTCCGGCAAGGGCATCGCGAACGACACGACCGTCGTCCTCTACGGCGGCAACAACAACTGGTTCGCGTCCTACGCCTTCTGGTACTTCAAGCTCTACGGCCACCAGGACGTGAAGCTCCTCGACGGCGGCCGCAAGAAGTGGGAGCTCGACTCCCGCGACCTCGTCGACGGCGACCAGGTTCCCAGCCGCCCGGCCACCTCGTACAAGGCCAAGCCGCAGGACACCTCGATCCGCGCCTTCCGCGACGACGTCGTCTCCGCGATCGGCGCCCAGAACCTGGTCGACGTGCGCTCGCCCGACGAGTTCAGCGGCAAGCTGCTCGCCCCGGCGCACCTTCCGCAGGAGCAGTCGCAGCGTCCGGGCCACGTCCCGTCCGCGCGCAACATCCCGTGGTCGAAGAACGCCAACGACGACGGCACCTTCAAGTCGGACGACGAGCTCAAGGCCCTCTACGAGGACGAGCAGGTCGACCTGGCCAAGGACACCATCGCGTACTGCCGCATCGGTGAGCGCTCGGCGCTCACCTGGTTCGTCCTGCACGAGCTGCTCGGCCAGACCAACGTCAAGAACTACGACGGCTCCTGGACCGAGTACGGCTCCCTCGTCGGCGTCCCGATCGAGCTCGGCGCCAACAAGTAAGTCACCACACCCTCCCCGAACCCCCGCAGTGACCAGCTAAGGACGAACGCATATGTGTGGAGCGAAGGCCGGCGGACCCGACGCCTCGACGATCAAGCCCGGCGAGACCACCATCCAGGGCCAGGTGACCCGCGACGGCGAACCCGTCAGCGGCTACGTGCGCCTGCTCGACTCGACCGGCGAGTTCACCGCCGAGGTCCCGACCTCGGCGACCGGCCAGTTCCGCTTCTACGCGGCCGAGGGCACGTGGACGCTGCGCGCCCTGATCCCGGGCGGCACGGCCGACCGTACGGTCGTGGCGCAGACGGGCGGCCTCGCGGAGGTCGCGATCGCGGTCTGACGACCGCGGATCACTGACGGCCGGAGAGCCGCACCCCAGGGGGTTGGACGCCACTTGGAACGGGGTGCGGCTCTTCGGCTTACGCTGGATCCATGTACGCGCGAAGGCGGCACGCCTACTTCGCCATGATGGGGACGTGCATCGCCCTCTTCGTCCTGGCGTGGGGTGTCGTACGGCTCTGGTCGATTCCCGCCGCGGTCGCCATGTGCGTCGTGGCGATGGTGATCCCGCCGGTCGCGGCCATGGTCGCCAACCGGCGCGGTCCCGACGACCGCTGGTGGGACGACCCCTCGGGGGACTCGAAGTCCGACGAGTGGTGGGACGAGCTGGACGGGAAGCGGCGGCCGCCGCGTCAGTAGAC
Organism: Streptomyces sp. NPDC044044; assembly: GCF_056434405.1. NCBI lineage: Bacteria > Bacillati > Actinomycetota > Actinomycetes > Kitasatosporales > Streptomycetaceae > Streptomyces > Streptomyces sp. NPDC044044. Next base: position 52,918 of record NZ_JBWKFG010000005.1, read on the forward strand.
CGACAGCGGACCACCCAGCGGCGGAGAACTCAGTAGACGAGCGCCTGGGTCCCGTCCGCCATGGCCTCCTGCACGAACACCTGCGCGCCCGCGATCCGCACCCCGTCGATCACGTCCTTCTCGGTGATCTCGCGGCGCGCCGCGCACTGGGTGCAGAGCGTGATCCGTCCGGCGGCCACGATCGAGTCGATCAGGTCGGGGAGCGGTGCCGCGTGCGGCAGTTCGAACTCCGCCGCGCGCCCCGGCAGCGCGAACCACGCGGACTCACCGGTCAGCCAGAGGGAGACCTCCACGCCGCTGGCCACGGCCACGGCCGCCACCGTGAACGCCTGCGAGCAGCGCTCGGGTGCGTCGGCCCCGGCGGTCACCTTGATCACGAGCTTCTTCGCCATGGCGGCATCGTAAGGCCACGCCCTGTCACCCCCTGCGCCACCACCCGTAAGGCCACCTCGCAGAGAGGGGCGGGCCGCGCACGACTAGAGTGGGAGCGGCTCTGATACCTGCCCCAATAGCTCACCGAGGAGCACCCCGTGCTTGAGGCCTTCTTCTCCGCCCTGCTGGTTCTGGTCTGCGTCGGCGTCATCGCGTTCGCCGGACTGTCCGTGAAGAAGCTGTACCAGGGTCAGCGCTGAGCCCCGTACGCTCGTACGCCCCGTACGTCACCTAGAGATCGCCTGAGCTTCCCATGATCGAGATTCCGTCCGACCTGCACCCCGACCTCGTGCCCCTCGTTTGGCTCCTCGGCAACTGGGCCGGCGCGGGCGTCACCGACTTCCCCGGCGCCGAGAAGGCGAATTTCGGCCAGGAAGTGTCCTTCTCCCATGACGGGCGGGACTTCATCGAGTACCACTCGCACACGTGGGTGCTCGACGCCGACGGCAACAAGGTCAAGCCGCTGGAGTCCGAGTCGGGCTTCTGGCGCATCGACAAGGACCGCAAGGTCGAGACCGTGATGGTGCGCGACGACGGCGTCGTCGAGGTCTGGTACGGCGAGCTCGCCGACCAGAAGCCGCAGATCGACCTGGTCACGGACGCGGTCGCCCGTACGGCCGCCTCCGGCCCGTACACCGGCGGCAAGCGTCTGTACGGGTACGTGAAGGGCGACCTGATGTGGGTCGGCGAGAAGCAGACCCCCGAGGTGCCGCTCCGTCCGTACATGTCGGCGCAGCTGAAGAAGGTCGTCTCGCCCGAGGACGTCGCCGAGATGGCCAGGGGCCTGGGCGATCTGCCGGACGACGGCATCGCCTTCTTCAAGTAGGCCGTCGGTTTCTTCAAGCAGGCCGTCGGCTTCTCCCAGCAGGTCCTGGGGCCGGTGGGCCTAGACTGCCTGTGTGGCGAGCACCGATTCCGACTGGAAGAGCGACCTGCGACAGCGCGGCTACCGCCTGACGCCGCAGCGTCAGCTGGTCCTCGAAGCCGTCGACACCCTTGAGCACGCGACCCCCGACGACATCCTCTGCGAAGTGCGCAAGACGGCGTCGGGGGTCAACATCTCCACGGTGTACCGGACCCTGGAGCTCCTGGAGGAGCTCGGCCTCGTCAGCCACGCCCACCTGGGGCACGGGGCTCCGACGTACCACCTCGCGGACCGCCACCACCACATGCACCTGGTGTGCCGGGACTGCACGAACGTCATCGAGGCGGATGTCTCGGTGGCCGCCGAGTTCACCGCGAAACTGCGGGACACGTTCGGCTTCGACACGGATCTGAAGCACTTCGCGATCTTCGGCCGCTGCGAGAACTGCTCCGGCAGGGGCGCCAAGGCCGCCGACGGCGTCGAGGAATAAGAACGGCCGCCACCGGGTCGTAGTGTGGGTGAACATGAAGAGCCCCCTCCTGTCCTTGCCCGGCGCCGTCCCCGCCGAGGGCGTGGACGAAGGCGTCGCCGCCCACTACGGCGACCTGTTCCGTGAGCAGCGCGCCCTCGCCGACGGCACCGGTCTCGTCGACCTGTCGCACCGCGGTGTCGTCTCCGTCTCCGGCCCCGACCGGCTGAGCTGGCTGCACCTGCTGCTCACGCAGCACGTGACCGAGCTGCCCGTCGGCCGGGCCACCGAAGCCCTGATCCTCTCCGCGCACGGCCACATCGAGCACGCCCTCTATCTCGTCGACGACGGCGAGACCGTCTGGGCGCACGTCGAGCCCGGCACGCAGGACGCGCTTGTCGCGTATCTGGAGAGCATGAAGTTCTTCAACCGGGTCGAAGTCGCCGACCGCACGGACGAGTTCGCGGTCGTGTATCTGCCGGCCGGTTCGATCGCGCCGGTGGGGGACGGTGTCGTCGTACGGGAGACCGCGCACGGGCGCGACCTGTTCCTGCCGCGTGCCTCCCTGGAGTCGTACGCCGCCGAGAACGGCCCCGCGATCGGCATCCTCGCCTACGAGGCGCTGCGCGTGGAGGCGCACAGGCCGCGGCTCGGCTTCGAGACGGACCACCGCACGATCCCGCACGAGCTGGGCTGGATCGGTACGGCGGTGCATCTGCAGAAGGGCTGCTACCGCGGCCAGGAGACGGTGGCCCGCGTCCAGAACCTGGGCAAGCCGCCGCGCCGCCTGGTCTTCCTGCACCTGGACGGCAGCGAGGTGCACCTGCCGGTGGCGGGGACGGAGCTGCGCCTCGCCTCGGAGGGCGAGGAGGGCCGGAAGCTGGGCTTCATCACGACCGCCGTACGCCACCACGAGCTGGGCCCGATCGCCCTTGCCCTGGTGAAGCGGAACGTGCCGCTGGACGCGGGGCTGCTGGCGGGGACGACGGCCGCGGCGCAGGAGGTCGTGGTCGAGCCGTAGCGCTGCGGGGCAATCGGGTGGGCGGGCGGTCACATCTCCAGGAGCACCGTGAACGGCCCGTCATTGGTCAGCGAGACCCGCATCTGCGCGCCGAAGCGGCCGCAGGCCACCGTCGCGCCCAGCGAACGGAGTTGGGCCACCACCTCGTCGACGAGGGGCTCGGCGACATCGCCGGGCGCGGCCGCGTTCCAGGTGGGCCTGCGGCCCTTGCGCGCGTCGCCGTACAGCGTGAACTGGCTGATGACCAGCAGCGGGGCGTCGATGTCCGAGCAGGACTTCTCGTCGGTCAGCATGCGAACGGACCAGAGTTTGCGGGCCAGTTGGGCCGCCTTCTCCTTGGTGTCCTCGTGGGTCACGCCCACCAGGACGCACAGTCCCTCGCCGTTGATCTCGCCGACCGTCTCGGGGCCGTTCTCGCCCTCGACGACGACGCTCGCTCCGTCCACCCTCTGCACCACAGCACGCATATGGCCCATCATGCCGTGCTCCGTACGGCGGCGATGACGCCGGATGCGCCGCCCGAGAGGTTGGCCTGAACCCCCCATCTGGGGCCGAATGGGGCCACTCGCTCACATAGCGGCCACTGGTGGTGGCACCATGCTCACACGCGGTGTACCGCGCCGGTCGAGGGGACGGTAGAGCCACATGAGCACATCCAGTACGGGGCAGCCGCCCGGACCTGTGTCGCTGACCCGCATGAGCGCTGCGCGACGTACGAACGTGCCGCGGCCGCCCATGCAGCGCACGGGCAGTGCGGTCCTTTCCGAACAGCCCGAGCACGACCTGGCCACGCTGCTCCTGCGCGAGCTGCGTGAGCTGCGCAGGGACGCGCAGCAGAACGAGGCGGACCTGAGCTATGTCCGGCGCCTGCTCCAGGGGCGGATCGACATCCTGCGGGCGGAGGTCGCGCGCCGCAAGGACCCGTCGGCGCCGGGGCCCGAGGGGCCGCTGGTGCACCGGCTCTCGGAGATCCTCACGGACGGGCCCGCCCGGCACCGCTCGTCGGCCCGGCACGTGACGCTGGGCACGCCGCACAGCGCGGAGTACGGCCTCCTGGCCACGGAGATGCTCGCCGAGGTCGAGCTCTCCGACCTGGACGCGCGTACGGACGACGAGCTGCACACGGCCATGGGGCGGCTCATCCGCTACGAACAGCAGGTTTCCCGGCGCCGCCAGCAGCTGCAGCGCACGGCGGACGATTGCAGCGCGGAGATCGCCCGCAGGTACCGTGAAGGTGAAGCACAAGTAGACGACCTGCTCTCGTGACCCGGTGATCCCGGCCTTTCGCGGGCGGCCGTCGCGCCACCCCCCGCCCCGGAAGGCCGAAGATGACCTCGACGTCCGCCGAGTCCACCGCCACCCCTGTCATATCCCCGGTCCTCGCCGAGGTCGTACGTTCCGGCTTCGTGGAGGGCCGTCACAGGGGAAGCCTGGTGCTGCTCGCTGCGGACGGCAGCGTGGATCTTGCGATGGGGGACGTCACGGCCCCCGTCTTCCCGAGGTCCGCCAACAAGCCGATGCAGGCGGCGGCGGTGCTGCGGGCGGGGCTCGACCTGGCGGGCGAGCGGCTCGCGCTGACCGCGGCGAGCCACTCCGGGGAGACCTTCCACCGGGACCTCGTCCAGAAGATGCTGGCCGAGCACAGCCTGACGGCGGCGGACCTGCAGTGCCCGCCGGACCTCCCGCTGGACGCGGTCGAGGCCGAGACCTATCTGGCAGCGGGTGCCGTTCGTGACCGGGTCACGATGAACTGCTCCGGCAAGCACGCGTCGATGCTGGCGGTGTGCGAGCTCAACGGCTGGCCCACGGATTCGTACCTGGACCCGGCCCACCCCCTCCAGCAGCTGATCCTCCAGGTGGTCGAGGAAGCGGCGGGGGAGAAGGTGGCGGCCGTCGGCACGGACGGCTGCGGCGCGCCCCTGATGGCGATCTCCCTGACCGGCCTCGCCCGCGCCTTCCGTCACTTCGTCCTCGCCCCCGAGGGCTCGGCCGAGCGCCGGGTCGCGGACGCGATGCGGGCCCACCCCGAGTACGTCGCGGGCACGCGCCGCCCCGACACCTGGCTCATGCGGGAGATCCCCGGTGCGCTCTCCAAGATGGGCGCCGAGGCGGTCCAGGCGTTCGCGCTGCCGGACGGCCGTGCGCTGGCCTTCAAGGTGGACGACGGGGGGATACGGGCCCTTGGCCCCGTCCTGGCCCGTGCGCTGCGGCTGGCGGGCGTGGAGGCGGACGTTCTCGCCCGGGTCGGCCGCGCGCCCCTGCTGGGCGGCGCCGCCGAGGTGGGGGAGATCCGCGCGGCGTTCTAGCGCGGATCTCTTGGATCTCTTCGGTTGGTGGCTGACCGGACTCCCGGCTCCCCTCCGGATGGGAGCCCGGTCAGCCAGCTCTGTCAGCCCGACTGGGCGAGCAGCAGGACGAGGATCGCAGCCCCGACGCCGCTGATTTTGATGTTGTTGGCCTTGATGCCCACGGTCAGCAGGACGAAGGCGACGATGCCCATCGGTCCGTACTTCCACTGGATGAGCTGCTCGAATCCGATGGCGAGGGCGGCGATGACGATGGCGATGAGCGGCATGACGTTCCCCCTTTCGGGACGGGGCTGTCGGGCCCCGGCCCATCAGGTTGGCGGCCTTCCGGTGGGCAGTGGCTGGCGGCCAACCCCTGAGGGTTCCTGCCAGGTTGCCTAAGTTGGCTACCAACTTCACCTGAGTTATCTCCGCGATGGCTCGATTCATAACCACCTTCCGAGCAACTCCCCAAAGATGGCGCGAAGTTGTACTGTTTGGTTGTGAGCCCGGATCCTGCACCAGTCAATGGGTTGAAGAGGCCGCACAGGTCTCACCGCGAGGTGGCCGACGAGTTGCGCGACCGGATCAGGTCCGGGTTGCTTCGACCGGGCCAACGCATGCCTACGCAGGCCGAGTTGGCCGACGAGTTCGGTGTCGAGCGCGGCGCGATACGTGAGGCGCTGCGCACGCTGCAGGGAGAGAACCTGCTGGCGAACGTGTCCAAGGGGAGCCCGGCCACGGTCGCCGAGAACTCGAAGCACGCGCTGTCCGGGCCCGGCGGCGTCAAGCCGCAGCCCACCATGGTCGGTCTTGCCCCGCGCATCGCGGCCGCGTTCGAGGCCGACCACGTGGAGATCGACGCGCTCTGCCTGACGTCCATCTCGCTCACGATGGCGATCGGCGAACCGCTCCGTCAGATTCACGCCGGGCAGCGGAAACCGGCCAAGGTCTCCGTCCGCGTCCTGCTGCCGAGCCGCAGCATCGACCTCGCCTTCCCCGCGCCGGTGGTCAGCGGGGACGACGAGGGCGGGCAGGTGCACAGGCGGTGGCTCGACCAGCGCAACGCACAGGGGCAGGTGCTCCGCCACAACCTCCAGGCGCTGCGGTCGTCGCACGGCATCGACGTGGACGTCTCGTTCCGCGCGCTGCCGTTCACGCCGCCGGTGAAGCTGTATCTCCTGAACGGCTCCGAGGCACTCTTCGCGTACTACACCCTCGCCAAACAGAGCGAGCAGATCGACCACGAGCCGCTGGAGATGTACGACGCCCAGGGCGCGCAGTCGATGCTCTTCCCCTTCCACCAGGGCGACGGGTTGCGGGACACGACGTTCGTGGAGCAGTCGCATCTGTGGTTCAACGCGCTGTGGGGCACGATCAGCCAGGACCTGGAGCTGGCGCGCGGCTAGAGCTGGCGCGCGGCTGGATCGCGGGGTTGGATCGCGGGGCTAGATCGCGGGGCCGGTCATCATCAGTGCCAGAACGACGGCGCCGATGGAGCTGCAGGTGGGGCTCTTCGCCTTGATCCCGATGGTCAGCAGCAGAAGTCCGATGAGGCCGGTGGCCCCGTACTGCCACTGCACGAACTGCTCGATGGTGATGGCGAACGCGGCTGCGAGGAGGGCAAGGACGGCCATGATGGTTCCCCCTTCTGCCATCTCGGATGAGTTGGCAACCAACTTCACTTAAGTTGTCCCCACTTGGTCCCACAACATAAACAACTTCAAGACAACTGCCCTGAGATGGTGCGGAGTTGTATCGTCTGGTCGTGACCCAGGAGAACGTTGCAGTGAACGGCAGCAGAAAACTCACCCCCCAGGACATCGCCGACACCCTCCGCGACCGCATCCGCTCCGGCGACCTCAAACCGGGCGACCGCCTCCCCACGCAAGCAGTGCTCGCGGAGGAGTTCGGCGTGGAACGGGGGACGGTGCGCCAGGCGCTGAAGACGCTGCAGAGCGACGGCCTCCTTGCCAACGTGAGCAAGGGCAGCCCGCCGCGGATCGCGGCGGAGCCACCGGGGGCGGCGCCGTCGGCAGGCGTGGAACCGCAGGCGTCGATGGTCGGCCTCGCGCCGAGGCTCGCGGCGGCGTTCTCGGAGCCCCAGGTGCGCATAGACGTGGTCTCGTACACGGCGGAGACGCTGATGATCGCGCTGGGGGAGCCGGTGCGGCACATCCACGAGGGACTCATCCACCCCAAGTCGATCAGCGTGCGGATCATGCTCCCCAGCAGCGACATCGACCTGGCCTTCCCCCGCCCGACCAGCGGCAAGGACGAGGGCGGCAAGGTCCATGGGCGGTGGCTGGCGCTGCGCAACACCCAGGGCCAGGTCCTGCGCCACAACCTGCGCGCGCTGCGGTCCTCGCACGGCATCGACGTGGACGTCTCGTTCCGCGCGCTGCCGTTCACGCCGCCGGTGAAGCTGTACCTCCTCAACCAGCGGGAGGCGCTCCTCGCCTACTACACGATCGAGCGCAGCATGCTGGACGTGGACAGCGCGGAGGTGGAGGCGTTCGACGTCTCGGGGCTGAGATCCCCGCTCTTCTCCTTCGAGAAGGACGCGGCGCCGCGGGATGCCGCGTTCGTGGAAGAGTCCCAGAAATGGTTCGACGCGCTCTGGGCAACCATCGCGACGGAGCTGACACTCTCTTAGTGACTCCTGATACGACGCAGACTGAGCGGATGGCAGAAGAGACAGAAAAACTGCGGGAACTGATCAAGCGCGCCCGCTTCGTACTCTTCGACTTCGACGGACCCATCTGCCGGCTGTTCGCCGGGCACTCGGCCGAGCGGATCGCGAGTGATCAGGTCCGCTGGCTCGAGGAGCGGGGGCTGCGGGGGTTGCTGACCGAGGAGGAGCGTGCGGAGCCGGACCCGCACGCGGTCCTGCGCGCGGTCGACCGCAGGCACCCCGGCAGCGATCTGGTGGCCGAGCTGGAGGAACGTCTCACCCAGCAGGAGCTGACGGCGGTGGCATCGGCGTGGCCCACGCAGTACGCGGATCCGCTCATCATGACGTGGCACGCGATGGGCTCGCGCCTGGCCGTCACCACGAACAACTCGCCGCGGGCGGTGAATCGTTACCTCGAGGGCCGAAGCCTCCAGCGCTGCTTCGACCCGCACATCTACGGCCGCACCCAGGACCTCCACCTCCTCAAGCCCCACCCGCACTGCCTCCACCGGGCCCTCAGCGCGATGGGCGCAAAACCCGCGGCGGCACTGATGATCGGCGACGCCCCCACGGACTACGAAGCGGCGCTGGCGGCGGGAGTGGACTTCTTGGGCTACGCGCGTAACGAGCGCAAGGCGAAGCTGCTGAAGAATGCGGGGGCAGCCTGTGTGGTGAGTTCGCTGGAGCCGGTGCTGCAGGTGTTGCGGAGTCAGGCCTGAGCCATCAGGAGCAAGAAGATCATGGCCGATGCGGACAGGCAGGTCTTGTTCTCCGCCCGTATACCGATGCCGAGCAGCACCAGGGCGAGGATCCCCAGGCTGCCGTAGCGCGACTGAAGCAGCTGTTCCATCCCGAAGCCGATGACGGCCGAGAGCAGCTGGAAGAAGATCATGGGTCCCCACCCCTCTTGGTTCGCCGGTCGAACCAGCGAAGCGATCAACTTTCCGTCCAACTTCCGTACCCCCGCGTCAAGGACGACCCCGCCGACCCGCGTCCACAGCAGCGCCTGCGCGACATCACACGGCGGCACACGGCATCGCTGAGCAACGCACTGCGGGACCTGCACACCGAAGGACTGGTGCCGGAGGTGAACGTAGCGGTGCGCCACGTGCCCCTGACCCCCGCGTTCAAGCTCTACCTGCTCAATGGCGCCGAGGCGCTGCACGGTCCGTACGAGGTGATCGAGCGCCGCATCCAGCTGGACGACGGCGAGGAGATCGACGCCCTGGACGTGCTCGGACTCGGCTCGGCCCTCACCCACTATGTGCGGGACGAGAGGCCGGAATCGCAGGGGTCCCTCTTCGTCGACAGCATGCAGAGCTGGTTCGATTCCTGCTGGGAACTGCTGGCCAAGCCGTAAGCGATACGGCACGCGGCGGAAGCTCTTCGAACGTCACGCCCCCTAGGAGTGGCGCTTACCTCGTTGAGCCCATCGTTTACCGCTCACGCGTCGTGAGTGTCCTCATGCACCACTAGGGTGTGCATCACTTTCGCCTCTATCGCGTGACTATCCAGGAGCGGCCCGTGGGCGTGTCATCTGTGCCCTGTCCCCCGCCCCAGGTATCCGCGGAGGAGCATGCAACTCCCGACCCTTACGACGGATTCGTCGAGCACGCCTTGCGGCACGGGACGATGACCCGTGGCCACCACAACCTGAACTATGTGCTTCCCCTGACGGAATCCATGGCCCGGTTGGTCGACCGCTATCCCGGGCGGCCCGTCACCGTGCGGATGCGGATGCGGGACGCGCTGCCGGTCGTCATCCGGACCTGGCAGGACGAGTCGGAGATCCTGCGGGCCATCAAGGGCGTGCTGCCCCACGTGCCGGAGTTCCTGGCCAAGCGAGGCGACTCCGCGGTGCACAGCTATGTGGAGGGCGTGCCGTTCTCCAGCATCTGCCAGAACGGCAAACCGGTCGACTCCCTGCTGATCAAGGCCCTGGCCGGACTGCTCGCGCAGATGGCCCGGGTGCGCAGGGAGGCGCTGCCTCCACTGCCGGCGGACTGGCCCCGTATAGACAAGGGCGGGCCGACGTTCCTGCGGACACTCGCCGAGCTCGCCGAGCGCCAGATCCGGCAGCCCAACTGGGCTGAGTTCGGTGGCCTCTTCGCCGCGCTCGGCATTCCCGACGACGCGCTGCTCAGGCTGGCGGAGCGCGTGCCCAGCATGGCCCGCCGCCCCTACAGCCTCCTCCACACGGACCTGCACCGCGACAACGTGATCTTCTCCTACGGCGGTGATCCACCGCTGATCTGCGTGGACTGGGAGCTCGCCACCTTCGGCGATCCGCTGCACGACCTGGCGACGCACCTCGTCCGTATGCGGTACCCGGAAGATCAGTGGAGCGAAGTGATCGAGGCCTGGGCAGCGGCGATGGAGGAGGTCAGACCAAGGGCGGTCAACGGACTGTCCCGGGACCTGGATCACTACGTCGCCTTCGAGCACGGCCAGTCCGTCTACCCGGACGTCATGCGCGCCGCCAAGTCGCTGGGTGGGTCGTCCGACCGCAAGAGCCTCGACGGGGCGACCCGTGCGGTGCGCGAGGCGCTGGAAGTCGCGGCTGTTCCGCTTCAGCTGCCGAACGTGCCGGACGAGGAAGAGATTCGGGGGGTCCTTTTCCGCTGGCAGGCCGCCCGGTTCGGTGGACGGGCCGATGGCGTGCGGCAGGCGACTCCGATCTGCTGGGAGCCGAACGAACGCGTGCCGGAGCACCGCGCGTTCCCCCGGTCCGCCGTACTCGAAGCGCTGATCGAGGAGGGCGCTGCCCCGGCCTCCCAGGTCTTCAAGGGGACGGCCCACCTCAATACGGTGGTCAGGGTGCGCGCGATCGATTTTCCGGTCGTGGTCCGGCGCAAACTGAGCTCCGCGGAGCGCCGTGAGCGCAGCATCCTCAGCGAGCACGCGGTGCTGAAGGTCATCGAGGAATCGGGAGAGCCGGTTCGGGCGCCCCGCGTACTGGCCCTGGGCGCCAGTCATTTGCACGATCAGTTCGCGATCCACTCCTACGAAGGGCCGGGTGCCGGAGACCTGCCCCCGGAGCACCCCGTGGACGGTCTGCGCCCCGCCGAGGCCGACCATCTGGTCGACCAGCTGGGCGCGTTGGCCCGCATCGGGACCGAACAGCTGGACCCCACGGTCGGCAGGACGGACTTCTACCCGTGGCTCTGCGACGAACTGGCGCGACTGGTACGTGAGTTGCCCAAGGAGTCGCAGAAGCTGGCCAGGGAGCTAGGTCTGCCGGACAGCTACCGGCTGTGGGAGCTCTTGAGCCGTCACCAGCTCACGCCGCGCCGGCCCTCGCTGCTGCACGGAGATCTCAACCCCTGGAATCTCGTACGGCATGACGGTGCCAGCGGACCACTCACCGTCATCGACTGGGAGATGGCGATGGTCGGTGACCCGCTCTACGACCTGGTCCGCCACATGCATCTGACCCCGACCCGTCCTGAGATCAGGCAGCGCATGTTCGCCCGCTGGGTCGGCTGCCTTCCGCCGGAGTGCACGGAGGGGTGGAAGGACGACTGGCCGGTCTACCGCTGGATCGAGGGGGTCCGGTCGGCCTACGTGGACCTCGACAGACTGGTGACCGGCGCCGATCTGGACGCCCCCAATGTGCAGCGTGCCGTCGACTCGTACGCGATGACCTTGGCCGCGGCGAAGGCGTCCCTGGGGCTCCGGGGGCTCCGGGCCAGCCCAACGGCCAATCCCTACCTTGCCCGTGCTCTTCCGCACGGTCAGCATGGAGTGTTGAGGTCGATGCCGTAGAGGCATGCTCGGGGGAGGGCTCGCGTGGCAGGAACGGTGAACGGGGCAGCGGGCAGTGGCTTAGGCGCGTGGTTTCGTAGATACAGGGCTCGGTACGAGTCGGCGGCTACGCGTGTCCTGCTGCTCGGCATCTTTGTCACCGGGCTGACCGCGCAGTTCGTGAAGCCGGTCGGTGACGCTCTGGAGGGCCAGGCGTTTCTGGGGGGAGCGCTGCTCAGCCTGGTCGGATATGTGCTGTACAACGCGGTCCAGGAGCTCGCTGTCTCCTCTCGCCCTCCGGACCGCGGGCTGGTCAACTCCCGTGACCTGGGCAGTCTTGTGGGCGAGGCATTCGAATCCAGGAAAGTGGAGATCTGCTTCCTCGGCTACACGGGAGAGACGCTTTACAACGAGCTGTATCACCGGCTCGAGAGCCTGCTGGACGACCCTGGGCCCACAAAGCGGGTGTCGATCAGGATGCTGATACCGGACTTCGGGCGTGAGATGGCGGTTCCCTCGCGCGTCGGCCCCGACGGCAAGCCCGTCGACTACCCGGAGTTCCGGGCGCGGTTGGAGGCCAAGTGCAGGGAGTACGACCAGATTCTTTCCCGGCTCGCTGACCGGCTGACCGCTGACGGCAGGGTGACGGCCCAGTGCGAGTACCGGCTCTACAACGGAGATCCGCGGGACAAAGTCTGCATCTTCAACAAGGAGTTGGTGCTCTGCGGCCCCTACGACGTGGTCGCCACCATGCCCCTGCAGGATCCCGACTGCGAGGTCTACGACCCCAAGGGATACAACACGGATCTTGCCGTCCGCTCCCGGAAGGAGGGGACGGCTGCCGCCGAGACGGCGGTCGCGACGCAGATCAGTCACTTCGAGGGGGTGTGGAAGCTGGCGGCCACGCCTTCGTGGCGCCAGTGAGCCGGGGTTTCCCGCTTCAGGTTCACGCCGTCCGCCTCCTGAACAACACCCCCGAAGCCCCCACCGAGACGGCGAGGATCCCCGCGCACCAGGCCAGGGCCACCCAAGGTGTATGACCCACCTGCTGGTTGAGGAGCAGGCCCCGCAGGGAGTCGATGACCTGCGTCACCGGTTGGTTGTCGGCGAAGGGGCGGAGCCAGTCCGGCATGGTCGAGGTCTCCACGAAGGCGCTGCTCGGGTAGGGGAGGAAGCTCACGAAGAAGGTGAAGCCTCCCGCCGCCTCCGGGGACTTGGCCAGGAGGCCCACCGTTGCCGAGAGCCAGGACAGGGCCAGGATGAAGGCCAGGAGGATCGCTGTCGCCGCGAGCCAGGCCGCCGGCGTCGCCGAGGGGCGGAAGCCGATGGCGAAGGCCAGCGCCAGGACCAGGGTCGTGGCGATGAGGTTGCGGGCCACCGAGGCGATGACATGGCCCGTCAGGATGTGTGTGCCGCCGATGTCCAGGGAGCGGAAGCGGTCGATGATGCCGCCCTTCAGGTCCTCCGTCACCGCTGTCGCCGTGTTCGAGGAGCCGAAGCCGGCGCAGAGGAGGAGGACTCCCGGGACCACGTACGTGACGTACGACTGCGTGTCCGTCTTGATGGCGCCGCCGAAGAAGTAGACGAAGATCAGCAGGAGCATCACCGGGAGCGCCATGGATGTGATCAGGGCGTCCACGTTGCGGCGGCTGATGCGGATCGCCCGGCCGGTCATGATCAGGGCCTCAGGCATGGGTCAGCCCTTTCGGCAGCGGTGGGTTCGGTGGGTTCGGTGGGGTTGACGGGGTTGTGAGGGACAGGAAGACCTCGTCCAGCGTTGCCGTGCGGATGGTGAACGTTGCCAAGTCGGTGTGGTGCGGGTCGAGTTCCGTCAGTAGTTTTCGTGCGTCGTTCGCTGTGCCGTCCGTCGGGAAGCCGAGCGTCAGCGTCTCGGGGGAGTGGTGTGTCGCCCTGGGGGCGAGGCGCAGGTAGGCCTCCTTGGTGGTGACCGTTGCGTCCAGGCGGTGGCCCGACACCAGGGATTTCAGCGTCGACGGTGAGCCTTCCGCCGCGATCACTCCCTCGTGCAGCACCGCTATGTGGTCCGCCAGTTGGTCCGCCTCCTCCAGGTATTGGGTGGTCAGGAAGACCGTCGTGCCCTGCGCCGTGAGGTCCCGCACCACCTCCCACATCTCCTGGCGGCTGCGCGGGTCCAGGCCCGTCGTCGGCTCGTCCAGGAAGATGACCTCCGGGTCGCCCACGAGGCCCGCCGCCAGGTCCACGCGGCGGCGCATGCCTCCCGAGTACGTGCGGACCAGGCGGTCGCCCGCCTCCGTGAGGCCGAAGCGGGCCAGGAGTTCGGCTGCCCTGGCGCGGGCCGCCGGGCGGGGCAGGCCCGCGAGCCTCGCCATCATGCGGAGGTTCTCCGCGCCGGTCTGTGTCTCGTCGACCGCCGCGAACTGGCCGGTGAGGCTGATCGCGCGGCGGACCTCGCGCCGCCCCGTACGGATGTCGTGGCCCGCCACCCGCGCCGTACCCGCGTCGGGGGTGGTGAGCGTGGTGAGGATGCGGACGGCCGTCGTCTTGCCTGCGCCGTTCGGGCCGAGGAGGGCGAAGACGGTGCCGGGCGGGACGTGGAGGTCGATGCCGCGCAGGACGGGGACTGCCTTGCGGTCGCCGGGGTCGCCGTACGTCTTGGTGAGGGCTTTGGCCTCGATGGCGGTGGGTTGCATGTGTGCTCCTGGAGGGTGTGGCGCTCTCGCTCTCGCCGCGTCATCGTCTATTGCGTATGACCTACGCATTACTGAGTAATGGTTACGCAGAACTACGATGTGCGTCAAGCACGGCAGCTCAGGAGGAGGCGGCGGCGGGCTATGGCGGTAGGTGGCGAAGGTGCGCGGGGCGAAGGCGCGCGGAGTGAAGGTGCGCGGAGTGAAGGTGCGCAGGGCGAAGGTGCGCGGAGTGAAGGTGCGCAGGGCGAAGGTGCGCGGAGTGAAGGTGCGCAGGGTGAAGGTGGCACGGGGCTGTCCGTGAGCCTTGAGACCGCATGGGGGTTGCGTGAGCGGCCGTCCAAGGGGCCCAAGCCCGGCCTGAGTCTTGACCGCATCGTCGACGCGGGCATCGCCATCGCCGCATCGGAGGGGATCGGCGCGGTCACGATGGGGCGGGTGGCCAAGGCGCTCGGCGCCTCGCCGATGTCCCTCTACCGGTACGTCTCCTCCCGGGACGAGCTGTACGTCCTGATGCAGGACGCCGCTACCGGGGCTCCGCCCGAGATGCCCCCGGAGGTCGCGGGGTGGCGTGCGCGCCTGGAGTGGTGGGCGCGGGCCCAGCGCGAGGTCTTCCGGCGCAATCTGTGGCTCGTGCGCATCCCCATCACCTCGCCGCCCGCTTCACCCCACTATCTGGAGTGGATGGAGCAGGGGCTCGCGGCGCTCGACGACAGCGGTCTCGAGGAGGGCTGGAAGCTGTCCGTGCTCATGCTGGTGGGCGGGTTCGTGCGCAACGAGGTCACGCTGATGGCCGATCTGGACGGGGCCATGAGGGCGGGGGGCCAGGAGCCCGACGAGGTGATGCGGCAGTACGCGCGCACGATCGACGCGCTGACCTCGACCGACCCCGAACGGTTTCCGGCGTTGCGGCGGACCCTCGCGGCGGGGGTCCTCGACGTCGCGGACGCCGAGCCCATGGAGTTCGAGTTCGGGATCGGGCGGGTGCTGGATGGGGTGGCTGTGTTGGTGGGGGATCGGTAGGTCGTTGGCCGTTGGCCGTGGGTCGTAGGCCGTGGGTCGTAGGCCGTGGGTGGTGGGTCGTCGGCCGTGGGTCGTTGGGGTGCGGGATGTGGGTGGGAGGCCTGCGGCGCAGCGGCGGCGGGTGGGGGTTGCGGGTGCGGAGTCGGTTCGCGGGCGGCGGCGGGGCCGTGCCGGTATGTCCGTACTCGCTATCTCGGTCCGAGCGCATGGGTGCTTCGGCGGGGGAGTTGATTCGTACCGTGCTCCGTGCGGACATACCGGCACGTCCCCTCGCGTCTCGTCGCCGACTGCGGGCGCGTGGGTCCGGCCGGGCTGTCGAGGCCTGAGCCCTCGTCACGCGTATGGCGTCAGTCCCGAACGCAGTTGCCCGAATGCCCGGTTCGCCGCCACCACCGCCTGTGGCCACACCGCTTCCGCGCTCTCGCCCGCGTCGATCCGGCGCCAGTTCTCCAGGGCGAGGATGCGTTGTACGGCGATGATCTGGCCGGCGGCCAGCCGTGCGGCCAGTGCGTCGGTGTCCGGTGACCTGTCCGACTTGCTGTCGCTCAACGCCTCGCCCAGCGCCGCCTCCGACCGCTCCTGGTAGCCGTACAGCCGTGCCACCAGCGACGGCGTTCCGTACAGGAGTCGGTGGAAGGCGAGTACGTGGACGTTGTCGCACAGGCCGGTCACCGGGTCCTGTTGCTCCAGGCCGTCGAGGAAGCGGCGCTGCAAGGCGTCCAGGGGGGAGCGTTTCGCGGGGCGCTCGGCGACCACGCGTGCCGCCTCGTCCACGTGGTCGGCGAACCGGTGGAGTACGAGGTCCTCCTTGGCCGGGAAGTACCGGAACAGGGTCGGCTTGGAGATCTCGGCGGCCGCCGCCACCTCCGCGACCGGCACCTTCTCGAACCCCTTCTCCAGGAAGAGCGCGATCGCCGCGTCGGAGACCGCCTGGTACATCCGTTGCCTCTTGCGCTCGCGCAGGCCGGGGCCGCCGGGGTCGGTCGCGGTTTCGGGGTCGGTGGGGGTGTCTGGCTGTTCGTCCTTCATGGCCATGGGGGGAGCCTATCGCATTTGTGATTCTCGGTAATAAATTTAACTCGGTTACATTTTTCGTTACCCTTGGCGGCATGACGCCAAGCGACCCCATCGAAGCTGCCCTCGCCGCCGAACGCCGCTACCACGACACCTGCCGCACCGCTCTCACCGGCATGGTCGACGGCGCGGAGGAGCAGGTCGTCAGGGGAGCGGACGTCTCCGCGTCCGGTGCCGACGCCGAAGTCCTCGGCTACCAGTTCCGCAGCCACGCCAAAGCGATGCGCGAACTCCCCGAGGCGCCGCTCTTCTTCGGCCGTCTCGACTTCGCCGCCGACGGTCCCGAAGCCGCCCGAGCCGGTGATCACCGCGGGCAGAGCTACCACGTCGGCCGTCTCCGCATCACGGAACATCCCTCCGCCCCGCCCCTCGTCGTCGACTGGCGCGCCCCCGTGTCCCGCGCCTTCTACCAGGCCGGAGCCCGCGACCCCCAAGGCGTCGCCGTCCGCCGCCGCTTCGGCTGGGCGCCCGGCAGCAAGGGTGCTTCCGCCGACCTCACAGGGCTGGAGGACGAGCCGCTGGTCAGCGGCGCCCCGGCCGCGCCCACCCTCCAGGGCGGCCGCATCCTCGCCGGAGAGATCGAGCGCCCCCGCGTCGGCCCCATGCGCGACATCGCCGCCACCATCCAGCCCGAGCAGGACGACCTCGTCCGCGGTGAACTCACCGCGTCCGTCTGCGTGCAGGGCGCCCCCGGCACCGGCAAGACCGCCGTCGGCCTGCACCGCGCCGCGTATCTGCTCTACACCCACCCCCAGCGCGTGCAGCGCGCCGGACTCCTCATCCTCGGCCCCAACCGCACCTTCCTGCGCTACATCGCCGAGGTGCTCCCCTCGCTCGGCGAGACCGGCGTGCGCCAGTCCACCGTCGCGGACGAGATCGCCAGGGCCGCGGCCCCCGTCCGGGCCCAGGACGACGAGGCCGCGGCGCGCGTCAAGCACGACGCCCGGATGGCTGCCGTCCTGCGCCGCGCGCTCTACTCGCGCGTCGCGGCGCCCACCGACCCCATCGCGGTGCCGGACGGTTCGTACACCTGGCGGGTCGCGCTCGACGACCTGGAGCGGATCATCGCGGACGTGCGCGCCGAGGAACCTCCGTACGCCGTCGGGCGCGAGCGCGTGCGCACACGTGCCGTCAGGCACATCCGGGAGCAGGCCGAACGCCGGGCCGGCACCGTGAACAACGTCTGGCTGCAGAAGATCTCCCGCGCCCGCTCCGTCTCGGCCTTCGTCGACGCGGCCTGGCCCAAGGTCAAGCCGGAGGAGGTGCTCGCCGCCCTGCTGGCCGACCCGGAGGCACTCGCCGCGGCGGCGGACGGTGTTCTCGACGCGGCGGAGCAGCGGGCGATCCGCTGGGCCAAGCCCCCGCGTTCGTACAAGTCGGCGAAGTGGTCCGCCGCCGATCTCGTGCTGCTCGACGAGATCGCCGGGCTGCTCGAACGGCCCGAGGGCTACGGCCACATCGTCGTCGACGAGGCGCAGGACCTCTCCGCGATGGAGGCCCGGGTGATCGCCCGCCGCGCCGGGTTCGGCTCGCTCACCGTGCTCGGCGACCTCGCCCAGGGCACCACCCCGTGGGCCGCCCGCGACTGGCCCGAACTCCTCGCCCACCTCGGGAAGCCCGACGCCTCCGTCACCCCTCTCACCATCGGTTTCCGCGTGCCGAAGGCGGTCGTGGGGCTCGCCAACCGCGTCCTCGCCTCGCTCGACGTCGACGTACCGCCCGCTCGATCCCTGCGTACGGACGGTGAGTTGAGGATCCGGGAGGTGCGGGACGTGGGCGTCGCCGCCGTCGACGCGGTGCGGGCCGCGCTCTCCCGCGAGGGCTCGGTCGGCGTCATCGCCGCCGACGCCGACACTGCCCGCCTGCGCGAGGCCCTCGCCACGGCGGGCATCGACAGCGCGGGCCCGGACGACCTGGGCGCGCGGGTGACGGTGCTGCCCGCGTCCGTGGCGAAGGGCCTGGAGTACGACCATGTCGTGGCCGTCGAGCCCGCCGCCATCGCGGAGGCGGAGAGCCGCGGGCACCACCGCCTCTACGTGGTCCTGACCAGGGCGGTGTCCCGGCTCGACGTCCTGCACAGCAGGCCGCTGCCCTGGGAGGCATGAGCGAACATTCCTTTGCGGTTATATAGCTGTCAGGGTATGTTCGGTGTATGCCCATACCGTTCGACGTCCTTGCCGAGCCGAGCCGGCGGAAGATCCTCGATCTGCTCCTCGAGCGTCCCCATCTGGTCGGTGAGATCACCGAGCGGCTCGGTCTGAGCCAGCCCGGCACGTCCAAGCATCTGCGGGTCCTGCGCGACGCGGGGCTCGTGCGGGTGCGGCAGGACGCGCAGCGCCGGTGGTACGAGCTGCGGCCCGAGCCCCTCGCCGAGCTCGACGCGTGGCTCGCGCACTACCGGCACCTCTGGTCGGACCGGCTCGACGCCCTCGAACGACACCTCGACGTCATGGACGGTGAGTCCTGATGAACGATGAACATGGACGGTGACTCCTCATGAACCCGCACTCCGACACCCTCACCCCCGCAGGCGACGACGGCGGCCGGAACGTCCTGCGGATGGAGCGCCGCCTCGCGCACCCGCCCGCCAAGGTCTGGGCCGCGATCACGCAGCCCGCGCACCTCGCCCAGTGGTTCCCCTCCGAGGTGACCCTTGAGCTGCGGCCCGGCGGCGCGATGGGCTTCCACTTCCCCGGCGACGAGGGCCCCGGCATGACCGGCGAGGTCACCGACGCCGACGAGCCCCGCCTCTTCGCCTTCAGCTGGGGCGACGACCACCTGCGCTGGGAGATCGCCCCGGACGGCCCCGACGGCCGGGGCTCGCTCCTGACCCTCGTCCACACCTTCGGCGACCGCTTCGGCGCCCCGAGCTTCGCCGCGGGCTGGCAGCTGTGCATCTCGGCGCTCGGCCAGTTCCTGGACGGCGGGCAGGCCGAGGTGAGCCGGGACGCGGGCGAGCTGCACGAGGCGTATCTGGAGCAGTTCGACCTGGGGCACGGGGCGGTGACCGGCGAGGGCATCCGATTCGAGCGTCAGCTGGTGCGGTCGGCGGACGCGGTGTGGGCCGAACTCTGCTCGGGCGAGGAGCCGTTGGAGGGTGACACGGCACCCGACGGGTTCCTGGCGGACGGCGTGTCCGCGGGGCCTGTCACCGCGCTGCGGGCCCCGGTGTCGCTCACGTACGCCGTGCATCCCAAGGGCGAGGTGCGCTGGGAGCTCGGCGAGGGCACGGGCTACGGCACCCGGCTCGTCCTGACGCAGACCGGGCCCTTCGGCGGCGCGGCGGCCACGGACGAGGCGCTCGCCGCCTGGCACGCCCGCATCGAGCGGCTCGCGGGGCGGCTCCTGGAGGGCTGACCGGGCCATGCCGAGTGCCGGTACTAGTCGTCCAGGACCGCCTCCATCACCGCCTTCGCGATCGGCGCCCCCAGCTTCCCGCCCGCGATCTCCTCGCGCGGGATGTTCATGTCCTTCGGGTCGACGAACACCGCGACCGCGACCGGCGACGAGTCGTCCTCGTTCTTGGCGTAGGAGACGAACCAGGCGTACGGACGCTCGTCGTTGACGTCCGAGCCGTGCTGGGCGGTGCCGGTCTTGCCGCCGACCGTGACGCCGTCGATCTTCGCCTTGTTCGCCGTGCCCTCCTCGACGGTGTGCTCCATCATTTCCTGCACCTTGCCCGCGGTGTCCTCGGAGACCGCCTGTTCGAGGACCTCCGGGCTGCCCTTCTCGATCGTCGAGAGGTCGGGTCCGCGCAGCTCCTCGACCAGGTACGGCTTCATCAGCTTGCCGTCGTTGGCGAGTCCCGCTGCGACCATCGCCATCTGCAGCGGCGTGCTGGTCAGGCTGCCCTGGCCCATGCCGGTCAGTGCGGTCTGCGGCTTGTCGAGGCCGTCGGGGTAACTGCTCGCGGACGAGCGGACGGGGATGAACTGCTGCTTGTTGAAGCCGAACTTCTCCGCCGTCTCGCGCATGTCGTCCTCGCCGACCTTGAGCGCGGTGTCGAGGAAGACGTTGTTGCAGGACCACTGCATGCCGACCTTCAGCGAGGCCTTGTCGCAGGGGGCGCCGGCCACGTCGTTGCCGATCGTCGTCGAGCTGAGCGGCAGTTTGTAGGGGGCCTTGGCGCCGGTGGGCTCGTCGATGTCGTCGATCACGCCGTGCTCCAGGGCGGCCGCCGCGGTGAGGATCTTGAAGGTGGATCCGGGCGGGTAGATCTCGCGGAGCGCGCGGTTGGAGAGCGGCTTGTCCTTGTTCTTGCTGAGCCGCGTGAACTCCTTGCCCTCCTTCTGCGAGATCCCGGCGAAGACGGAGGGGTCGTACGAGGGGGTGCTCGCCATCGCGAGGACCTTCCCGGAGCGCGGGTCGAGCGCGACGACCGCGCCCCGGGCGTTCAGGTCCACGAGACCCTTGTAGGCGGCCTGTTGGGCCTTGGGGTCGATGGTGGTGATGACGTCGCCGCCCTGGCGCTTCTCGCCGGTCAGCATGTCCAGGGTGTTGCGGATGAAGAGGCGGTCGTCGTCGCCGCTGAGCACGTCGTTCTCGACGCCCTCCAGGAAGGTCGCTCCCTGGGCCTGCGAGAAATAGCCGGTGACCGGCGCGTACATGGGGCCGTTCTTGAAGACCCGCTGGTACTTGAAGTCGGTGCCGCTGACTTCCTTCGAGCCGGTGATCGGCTTGCCGCCGACGATGATGTCGCCACGGGGGTGCGAGAACGCCTCGATCTGCACGCGCCGGTTCTTGTCGTGCTTGGCCAGCGACTCGCCCTCGGCGAACTGCACCCAGGTCGCGCGCAGGAGCAAGGCGAGCGTGAGCACCCCGCAGAAGACGGCTATGTGGCGCAGCGGCCTGTTCATACGGTCCCCCCAAGACCCGTGACACCAGGACAGGATGAGGCTTCATCATGCACACGGATGTACGGGTCTTACCCGGGTTGTTGCCGAATGGTCACACGCGAGTGCCGTCGTCCTGCCGTTGTCCGCGAAGCACCTCGATCACGCTCGCGTAGCTGTCGGAGCCGTGCCCGGTGGCGCTCGCCCGCTCCATGGTGGCCTTCAGGAGCTCCGGCAGCGCGTTGTCGATGCCGCGGTCGGCCGCCGCGTGGATGAGGTGGCCGATCGTCGCGATCTGTACGTCGACGGTGGCGTCGTCGCCCGGATAGCGCCCCGCGTCCACCTGAGGGGCGTACGTGGCGAGGAATCCGGCGACGGCGTGCGTCATCCAGCGGATGGCGACGGGCGTGAAGTCGGCGGCCTTGGTCGCGTCCGCGCCGACGAGGGCCGTTCCGTGCAGCCAGCCGGTGAACGTCGACCACATCAGGCCGAGCAGGGCCACGTCGTAGAGGGAGGCCCGGCCCGGCTCCTGGCCCAGATAGAGCGGGTCGCCGAGCACGGCGAGCGCCGCGCGGTGCTCTTCGAAGACCTCGGCCGAGCCGCTGTAGAGGAACATCATCTCCGGGTTCCCGACGCCCGGCGGCGTGGTCATGATCGCTCCGTCGAGATAGCCGAGCCCGAGCGGCTCCGCCCACGCCGCCGCCTCGTCGGCCTGCTCCGGTGAGCCGGAGGTGACGTTGACCAGGGCCTTGCCGGCGAGGGATCCGGTGACGGATCCGGCGACGGGGTCCAGGACGGTGTGCAGGGCGTCGTGGTCGAGGACGCAGGCGAGGATCAACGGGCTTGCCGCGACGGCCTCTTCGGGGGTCGAGGCGAGGCGTGCGCCCCGGTCGACAAGGGGCTTGGCCTTGGCCGCGGAACGGTTCCAGACGGTGGTGGGGTGGCCGTTCTCCAGGAGGGTGGCGGCGAGGGCGGAGCCCATGTTGCCGAGGCCGATGACGGTGACGGGGGTCTTCCCCGCGGTGACGGTGTTCTCTGTGCTCATGCGTTCTGTGCTCATGCGGACCACGCTCGCAGCGGGCCGCTCCGCCGGACAGTGACAGGGATGACGGCGCCCACCAAATTCCTGCCACGTCACGGCGTGCCCGGCGTGCCCCGTGTGCCCCGAAGGCGGCCTAGTCTCGCCGTATGAGCGCTGGTTCCGTCGCACTGGTCGTGACCGAGGAGATAGCGATCCCGTCGTGGGATCTGTACGAACTGAGCATCCCCTGCACGGTGTTCGGGAAGCCGCAGCCGGATCTGTCGGACCACTGGTACGACTTCCGGCTCTGCAGCGCGTACGAGGGGGAGGGCTCGGGAGCGGGCTCGGGCGAGGGCGCGGGTTCGGGAGCATCCGACTTCGGCCTCTCGGTGCGCACGCCGTACGGCCTGGACGGCATCGTCGGGGCGGACACGGTCATCGTCACGTCCGTGCCGGACGCCTGCGTGGAGGAGGGCCGCCCGCTGCCGGACGGCCTGGCCTCGACGCTGCGGCGCGCTTACGACGCGGGCTCCCGCATGGTCTCCCTGTGCACCGGCGCCTTCGCGCTTGCCGAGGCGGGGCTGCTCGACGGCCGCAGGGCCACCGCGCACTGGATGCACACCGCCCAGCTCGCCGCCCGCTACCCGAAGGTGGAGGTCGACGACTCCGTGCTCTACGTGGACGACGGCGACGTCCTGACCAGCGCGGGCGTCAGCGCGGGCCTCGACCTGTGCCTGCATCTGGTCCGCCGCGACCTGGGCGCGCACGTCGCCAACCAGCTGGCCCGCCGCATGGTCGTACCCGCTCACCGCCCCGGCGGCCAGGCCCAGTTCATCGACCTCTCCGTCCCGCCGACGGACGACGAGGGCCTTGGCCCCGTACTCGACTGGGCGCGCGCCCGCCTCGACCGCCCCCTGACGGTCGAGGACCTGGCGCGCCGCGCGGCGATGAGCCCGCGCACGCTCTACCGCCGCCTCCAGGCCGCCACCGGCACGACCCCGCTCCAGTGGCTGCTCAACCAGCGCCTGGCCCGCGCGCAGGGCCTCCTCGAATCGACGGCCGCCCCGATCGACAAGATCGCCGAACTGAGCGGCCTCGGCACGGCGAACAACCTCCGGCACCACTTCCTCAAGCAGGTGGGGGTGTCACCGGGGGACTACCGGCGGGCGTTCGGTGCGGGGGTCGGTGCCGGGGATGTCGGTGCCGGTGGTGTCGGTCCTCGGGTGTAGGACCAGCGCCCCATGCGCGGTGCGAGGACGCTCACTAGGGTCGGTGATCATGCAGAACTCGAAGCTCGCTCGACGCGAAGGCCCGGAGCGCAGGCGCGAGACGCTGGAGCGCCTCGACCGGGAACGGGACATCTGGTTGTCGACGTCTCACCCGCAGCACGGCCCGCACCAGGTGCCCCTGTGGTTCTGGTGGGACGGCAGGGCGCTGTGGATGTGCACCGGCGCGAACTCCGCGACGGCCCGCAACGCGCGCCAGGAGCCACGCGTACGCCTCGCGCTGCCGGACACCGCCGACGTGGTGCTCGTACAGGGCGAGGCGGAGTGCTTCCCGGCCCGTGACGTCCCGCGGGACGCCGCGGACGGGTTCGCGGGCAAGTTCGGCTGGGACCCGCGCAAGGAGGAGGGCCCTTTCCTGTACCTGCGCGTGACGCCGAGAACGGTGCGCGCCTGGCGCGGCGAGCACGAGCTGACCGGCAGGGTCCTCATGCGTGACGGGGAATGGGTGGCGTAGCCCGGCCGAAGCCTGTGAGAGCCCCTACTTGCTACTTCTACTTCTACTTCTTGCTCGGCTGGTTGATCCGCAGCATGTTCCCCGCGGGGTCGCGGAAGGCGCAGTCGCGGACGCCGTACGGCTGGTCCATCGGCTCCTGAAGCACCTCGCCGCCCGCGGCACGGACCTGCTCGAACGTGGCGTCGACGTCGTCGGTCCGGAAGATGACGCCGCGCAGCAGGCCCTTGGCCATCAGCTCGGCCACGGCCTGCCGGTCGGCGTCGGTGGCGTTCGGGTCCGCGAGCGGCGGCTCGATCACGATCTCGACGTCCGGCTGCGACGGCGAGCCGAGCGTCACCCAGCGCATCCCCTCGAAGCCGACGTCATTGCGTACTTCGAGGCCCAGCGCGTCACGGTAGAAGGCGAGCGCCTTGTCGTGGTCGTCGACGGCGATGAAACACTGTGCGAGGTTGATTTCCATGCGTTTCACGCTACGGAGTGGCCGGGGGTTTCGCTTCTCCGTTCCTGATCGGGCGGGTGCGGATCTTGGCGATGCAGGCCGGGATGGCGGCGCTGTCGCCGTGGTCGCGGGCCCGGTACGCGCTGGGGCTCTCGCCGACCAGCTCGGTGAACCGCGAGCTGAACGATCCCAGCGAGGTACACCCCACCGCCATGCAGACCTCCGTCACCGACAGGTCGCCGCGCCGCAGCAGAGCCTTGGCCCGCTCGATCCGGCGGGTCATGAGATAGCTGTACGGCGTCTCGTCGTAGGCGGCGCGGAAGCTGCGCGAGAAGTGCCCCGGCGACATGAGGGCAGCCCGTGCCAGGGCCGGGACGTCCAGGGGCTCCGCGTAGTCGCGGTCCATGCGGTCACGGGCCTGGCGCAGCCGGACGAGGTCGGAGAGAGACACAGACACACCGGCAACGTTACCGACCGCCGGTGAACGGGGACGCCGCTCGGGCTACTGCCACACCAGCGCGGCGACGCGGCGGAAGTTGCCGCCCAGAATCGCGGCGACGGCGTCGTGGGGGTACCCGCGGGAGACAAGCGCGTCCTCGACGGTCAACAGCCCTTCCGGGAACTCCTCGGGCGCATTGGTGATGGAGGACGCGGTGAGCTCGACCTTGTCACTGGTGCTCCTCGGCGTCACTGGTGCTCCTCGGCGAGGAAGGCCCGGACATCGGCCGCCAAGGAAGTCATCTGCTCGCCGGCCTCCAGCCAGGTGGTCACCGAGGCGCCCCAGCCGCCGGCGGCCTGCGGCCACGGCCGCAAGGCCCAGGTCACCCCGACGTGGCCGCCGGACCGGAAGACCGCCGACACCGTCAGGTCTTGGTCGTTGGTCTGCCAGCTCCGTTCGCCGTCCCATCCCCGGTAGTCGGCGGCAAGCTCTTCGAGGAACGCGGTGAGATCGCTGCCCCAGATCCCGGCGACGACCTCGTCGACGCGAGCGGTCAGACCGGGGGCCCGCAGCTCAACGGCATAGTGCACGGAGTCTGCGTGGAAGCTGAACCGGTCGCGGAATGTCACCGCGACGGACGCGCTGTCCTGGCAGCGAATGGTCACGCCGGCCTCAGCGTCGGTGCCGACGTCTTGTGTGGTCATGGGCGGAACGCTAGGTCGGCAGCCCGTTCGACGTCACTTGGATTAGCTGCAGGTGGGGTGGGGAACGGACTCGTCGATCGCACGGCCGCGCTCCACAGTCCAGTGGCGTAGCGCACTTTTGCAAGCAGGTGCTTGCAATAGTTAGCAAGGGGCGTGCAGTATCGAGGCATGGCATCACTCAACGTCGGCAATCTCGGTGAGTATCTGCGTGAGCAGCGGCGCAGCGCGCAGCTCTCGCTCAGGCAGCTCGCCGACGCCGCCGGGGTGTCCAATCCGTATCTGAGCCAGATCGAACGCGGCCTGCGCAAGCCGAGTGCCGAAGTGCTGCAACAGGTGGCCAAGGCGCTGCGGATCTCCGCCGAGACGCTGTATGTCAGGGCCGGGATCCTCGACGAGAAGGAGCGGGACGAGCTGGAGACGCGCGCCGTCATCCTCGCCGACCCCTCCATCAACGAGCGGCAGAAGCAGGTCCTGTTGCAGATCTACGAGTCGTTCAGAAAAGAGAACGGCTTCGAGGTCTCTGGGTACGCGGATGACGCGTCGTACGCCGACGAGGCTTCGTACGCGGACGACGTGGACGCCACCGCTGACGGCCCCCGCACGGCCGACGGCAGTGATGCCAGCCCCAAGGACCATCCCTCAAGCTGAACGCGAATCCGGGAGGACCATCGCCATGGCCATCAAGGACGACCTGCGCAACACCCTCACCGACACCACCCCCGCCTACTTCGTCGTCGGCACCGCCGACCTGGCGTTCCAGCAGGCGAAGAAGGTGCCGGGCGCCATCGAGCAGCTGATCGCCGAGGCGCCCGCCCGTATCGACGCCGTGCGCAACACCGACACCAAGGCCGTCCAGGACAAGGCCGTCGCCCGCGCCAAGGAGGCGCAGGAGACCCTTCAGGCCAGGGTCACCGAGCTGCTCGGCACGCTCGACACGGACCTGAAGAAGCTGGGCGAGAGCGCTCAGGGCCTCGCCCTCAGCTCGGTCGGCGTCGCCGCCGAGTACGCCGTGAAGGCGCGCGAGAAGTACGAAGAGGTCGCCGAGCACGGCGAGCAGGCCGTGAAGACCTGGCGCGGCGAGGCCGCCGAGGAGATCACCGAGCTTGCCGTGGCCGTCGAGCCGGACGCCGACGAGAAGCCGGCGTCCGCCGGTGCGGGGACGTCCGCGTCCTCCGAGCCGAAGGCCGCCGCACCGGCGAAGAAGCCCGCCGCCAAGAAGGCCCCGGCCGCCCGCAAGCCTGCGGCGAAGAAGACCACGCCGCCCGCCAAGTAACCCGTGGGGAGGGGCCGGGCACTCCAGAAGTGCCCGGCCCGTTCTCCGGGTAGCGGGTACGGTGTCCGCGTACTCAAGAGCCGAGACTGGTGGTGGACGTTGTGCTGATGCAGGGGTTCGCGAACTTCATGTGGCTGCTGTCGTTGGCGCTGATCGTCTTCAGCGGCTTCGCGCTCGTCGACGCGGCCATCCGGCGTGAGGACGCCTATCGCGCCGCGGACAAGAAGACCAAGCCGTTCTGGCTGATCATCCTCGGGCTCGCCTTCATCGTGAACCTGATCTTCAACATCCTGTCGTTCCTGCCGATCATCGGGCTCATCGCGACCATCGTCTACATGGTCGACGTGCGGCCCGCGCTGCGGCAGATCACCGGCGGGGGCGGCGGACGCCGCGGCGGTTCCAGCAGC
The DNA here is from genome assembly GCF_056434405.1 of Streptomyces sp. NPDC044044. Classification (NCBI taxonomy): domain Bacteria; kingdom Bacillati; phylum Actinomycetota; class Actinomycetes; order Kitasatosporales; family Streptomycetaceae; genus Streptomyces; species Streptomyces sp. NPDC044044. The sequence continues at coordinate 80,029 of NZ_JBWKFG010000005.1, forward strand.
GACGGTCCGTACGGGCCGTACAACGGCGGTCGCTGACCCCTGGCTCCCCGGCTCCGGATCCCGGCCCCGGCTCCTGGCTCCCGGCCCGGCTCCCGGGGCCCCGGCCGCCCGCCCCTCGGCTAGCGGTCCCGGTCCCGGTCGAGCAGCAGCACGGCCACGTCATCGGTCAGGTCGCCGCCGTTCAGCTCGCGCACCTCGTTCACCGCGGCCTCAAGCAGCTCGTCGCCCCGCAGGCCCGCGGCGATCTGGCGGCGCACCATCTCGACCATGCCCTCCTGCCCCAGGCGCTGGTTGCCCTCGCCGATGCGGCCCTCGATCAGGCCGTCCGTGTAGAGCATCAGGCTCCACTTGCCGCCGAGTTCCACCTGGCGGCGCGGCCAGCGCGCGTTCGGCAGGAGTCCGAGCGCGGGGCCGTTGTTCTCGTACGGAAGCAGCTCGGCGAGGCGGCCGTCGCGGGCGATCAGCGGGGACGGGTGTCCCGCCAGGCAGAGTCCGGCCCTGCGGCCGTCCGGGGCGATGTCGACCGTGCAGAGCGTCGCGAAGATCTCGTCGTCGGCGCGCTCGTGCTCCAGGACCTTCTGCAGCGTGCCGAGCAGCTCGTCGCCGCACAGGCCCGCGAAGGTCAGCGTCCGCCAGGCGATGCGCAGCTCGACGCCGAGCGCGGCCTCGTCGGGCCCGTGGCCGCAGACATCGCCGATCATGACGTGCACGGAGCCGTCGGGGGTGCGCACCGTGTCGTAGAAGTCGCCGCCGAGCAGCGCCCGCGAACGTCCCGGGCGGTAGCGCGCGGCGAACCGCAGCGGTGAACCGTCGAGCAGCGGCGTCGGCAGCAGACCGCGCTCCAGACGGGCGTTCTCCTGGGCCCGAAGCCGCGACTCCGTCAGCTGGCGCTGGGCGGCGTCGGCGCGCTTGCGCTCCACGGCGTACCGGATGGCGCGGCTCAGCAGCCGCCCGTCCAGCTCGTCACGGAAGAGATAGTCCTGGGCGCCGACCCGCACGGCCTCCGCGCCGCCCTCGGTGTCGCCGCTCGCGGTGAGCGCGAGGACGGCGTGCCGGGGTGCCAGGCGCAGGACGTGCTTGAGCGTGGCCAGCTCGTCCTCGTCGCCCTCCGGGGAGGTGGGGCCCGCCAGGGCCAGGTCGAGCAGGATGCAGTGCACGTCGTCGGTGAGCAGCCGCTCGGCCTCGGTGAGGTTGCGGGCGGTGCGGACCCTGATGGGCTTGCCTGCGGAGTCCAGCATCTGGGGAACGGTGAGGGAGCCCACCGGGTCGTCCTCGATCACCAGGAGGCTGAGGCCGGTGCTGCTCGCCTGCTGGCCGATGTCCACGGACGGGGACGGGGACGAGGGCGGGAACGTGGGCATGGGACCCACGGCTGCGGGTCCGGCTGTGGGCGCCGGCGCAGGGGCCGGCGTCGGCAGAGTGTCAGCCTGACCGCTTTCCACGGCCGGGATCGCTCTCTGCCGCGGTATGGGTACGGGCATCGCTTGGGTTTCCTTCCCTCCCCCCGAGGGCACGGTGGGTCGACGGTCGAACGCTCCACCGACGGGGACCATAGCGTTAGCCGCGCCCCGATTGGAATGGCGCGCAGAAAACAGCCACCGTCATATGCCGCATCAAGGACCGCAATTGGGCACGACAGGTCCTGACCGGGATGACGAACATCACGCCTGAAGGGTTGAGAGGCGCCCGAAGGACGAGAACGGGGTGCGGTGGGTCACATGACGTACGGCACAGACCGGCCGTTCACCTGACACACCGCCCCCGATGCGGCCACTCGCCGGGCGCGACGCCCTAGGTTTTCGGGGCGTGGTGCCCACATTTCGGGCACGGCGCCTGTGGTTCGAGGGTGAGGACTACGTCTCGAGGGCGACGCTACGTCTCGAGGGCGACGACTACTTGTCGGGCCGCACGACGCCGAGAATCTTCATCGACCCCGCGCCCGCGACGGTGACATCGCGGCCGGGGCGCGGTGCGTGCACGATCGCGCCGTCACCCACGTACATCCCGACATGGCTGGCGTCCGCGTGATAAATGATCAGGTCGCCGGGGCGCATGTTCTTGATGTCGATGCGCGGGAGCTGCTTCCACTGCTCCTGTGACGTACGCGGAATTCCCTTGCCCGCGGCGGCCCAGGCCTTGGACGTGAGGCCGGAGCAGTCGTACGAGGACGGGCCCTCGGCGCCCCAGACGTACGGCTTGCCGAGCTGCGCGGTGGCGAACTCGACGGCCTTCTTGCCCGGCCCGGTCGCCTTGCCCTTGATGTCCTTCAGGACACCCGAACTCACCCACGCCGACTGCTTCTTGAGCTGGGCCTCCTCCTCGAGCTTCCGGAGCCGCTCCAGCTCCTTCTTCTCGAGCTTGGACTCCATCTCCTCGGCGTCCGCGATCTTCTTCTTGATCTTCTTCTTCGACTCGGCCTTCGCCTTGCGGTTGGCCTCCAGCTTCTTCCACTGGGCCGTGGCGTCCTTGGCGTAGATCCGCAGGTCTTCCTGCGTCCGCTCCATGTCGGTCAGCATGCCCTTGGTGGCCTTGTGGCCCTGCCGCATGCGCCCGGCGCTGTCCAGGAACTCCTGGGGGTCGTCGCTCAGCATCAACCGGGCCTCGGACGACACCCCGCCGCTGCGGTACTGCTCGCGGGCCGCCGCGCCCGCGCGCGACTTGAGCTTCTCCAGCTTCTGCTGGCCCTTGGTGATGGAGCGGGCGAGCTTCACGATCTGCTTGGACTGCTTCTCGCTCTTCTCCTCCGCCGCGTTGTACGCGTCCGTGGCGACGCCCGCGTCGTGGTAGAGCTTCTCGATCTCCTTGCGCAGGTCCTCAAGCGACTTGGTCTTGCCGGGCGTTGGCTTCGCCGGACTCGCGTGGGCCGCGCCCGGTGCGCCAAGGACCGCTGCCGCGCAGATCAGCGCCAGGCCAGCCACTGTCGAACTCCGCTTGCCGGTCACGTCCGCCTCCCCCAAAGCTGATTTACCGTCAGTAACTTCCGGTTGATCCCGGGATGGTGCCACGTCGGCGCGCAATTCGACAGAGCGCGCGGGCAACTCCCCACCCCAACCGCCCCATGTGACGAACGGCACGCGGAGATCGTTCCCTCCGCGGGGCGCCGCACGCGGAGTTCACCCGCCGTCGCCTCGTGAGTTCACCCGCAGGCACCCCGCGCGTTCACCCCTGAGGGGTCCGAGGGGGCTGAGGGGTCTGACCCGCCTGACCCGCCTGGCCCGCCTGACGCGGCGCCAATGCCTCCCACCGCACCGTCACTTCGCCCTGCCGCCACCGCGCGGGACGGTCCGCCACCGGCCAGTCCGCGGCCAGGTCCCGCACCGTCCTGATCCACCGCTGCCGGGCGCCGTACGAGGCGTAGGGCGCGGCGGCGGCCCAGGCGCGGTCGAAGTCGCGCAGGAACGCGTGCACCGGTTCGCCCGGCACGTTCCGGTGGATCAGCGCCTTGGGCAGGCGTTCGGCGAGGTCGGAAGGGCGGTCGAGCGATCCGAGCCGGGTCGCGAAGGTCACCGTGCGCGGCCCTTCGGGCCCGAGCGCGACCCAGACGTGCCGTCGCCCGATCTCGTCGCACGTCCCCTCGACGAGCAGACCGCCGGGCGCGAGCCGCCCGCACAGCCGCTCCCACACGGCGGCGACCTGCTCCTCGTCGTACTGCCTGAGCACGTTCGCGGCCCGGATCAGGGCGGGCCTGCCCGGCAGCGGGACCTCGAAGCCGCCGTGCCGGAAGGAGAGCCCTTCCCTTTCGTACGGCTTCGCGGCCGCGACCCGCGCCGGATCGATCTCGACGCCGACCACGCGCGCGTGCGGTGCGGCGGTCCTGAGCCGGACGAGCAGCTCGACGGCGGTCCAGGGTGCGGCTCCGTAGCCGAGGTCGACGGCGACGGGGTCGGGGGAGCGGCGCAGCTCGGCTCCGTGCGCGGCGGCGATCCAGCGGTCCATGCGGCGCAGACGGTTGGGGTTGGTGGTCCCGCGCGTCACCGTTCCCACGGGGCGGGAAGGGGTGCGGGAGGCCATGGGGGAAAGGGTATGCGCCGCGGACGCGTGGGTACTCGTCGATCTTCGCGCGGTCATCGGTTGAGCCGCATCCAGTAATCATTTGGCAAAGAGGAAATGGAGTCGCGCCTTCCGATGTTCTCGCTTCTGGAGGACCGTGCACGCCCTCCCTTAAGCCATGCCCGCGCGCGCACAAGGAGGACCGCCACGTGAGCCAGTACGTGACCAGGCTCGGTCGCCGCTCACCGGCGGCTCCCAGCAGGCTCCGGCTCCCCGGCACGCACCGGCGGCCACGCCGGGTGGCCATGCTCAGCGTGCACACGTCCCCGCTGCACCAGCCGGGGACGGGCGACGCCGGCGGCATGAACGTCTACATCGTGGAGCTGGCCAAGCGCCTCGCCGCGATCAACATCGAGGTCGAGATCTTCACGCGCTCGACGACGGGCGCGCTGCCGCCCGCCGTCGAACTGGCCCCGGGCGTCCTCGTACGTCATGTGGACGCGGGACCGTACGAAGGCCTGGCGAAGGAGGAGCTGCCCGCCCAGCTCTGCGCCTTCACGCACGGCGTGATGCAGGCGTGGGCGGGCCACCGCCCCGGCCACTACGACCTGGTCCACTCGCACTACTGGCTCAGCGGCCACGTCGGCTGGCTGGCCGCCGAGCGCTGGGGCGTGCCGCTGGTGCACGCCATGCACACGATGGCCAAGGTCAAGAACGCGGCGCTCGCGGTCGGCGACACCCCGGAGCCCGCGGCGCGCGTGATCGGCGAGACGCAGATCGTCCGCGCGGCCGACCGCCTGATCGCCAACACCTCCGAAGAGGCCGACGAGCTCGTACGGCACTACGAAGCGGAGGCGGGCAAGGTCGCCGTCGTCCACCCCGGCGTGAACCTCGACCGCTTCCGCCCCGCCGACGGCCGCGCGGCGGCCCGGCACCGTCTGGGCCTCCCGCAGGACGCCCTCGTCCCGCTCTTCGCGGGCCGCATCCAGCCCCTGAAGGCCCCGGACGTCCTGCTGCGCGCGGTCGCGGTCCTCCTGGACCAGCGCCCCGAGCTCCGCTCGAACATCGTCGTCCCCGTGGTGGGCGGTCCGAGCGGCAGCGGCCTCGCGAAGCCCGAGGGCCTGCAGAAGCTGGCCGCCAGGCTGGGCATCGCGGACGTGGTCCGCTTCCAGCCGCCGGTGGGCCAGGAGCAGCTCGCGGACTGGTTCAGGGCGGCCTCGGTCCTGGTGATGCCCTCGTACAGCGAGTCCTTCGGCCTGGTGGCCATAGAGGCGCAGGCGGCGGGCACTCCCGTCCTCGCGGCGTCGGTGGGCGGTCTGCCGGTCGCCGTACGCGACGGGGAGACGGGCTTCCTGATCGACGGCCACGAACCGGCCCACTACGCGCGCGTGCTGCGCGACTTCGCCGAGAACCCCCACCTCGTGGACCGCATGGGCGGGGCCGCCGCGCGGCACGCGGAATCCTTCGGCTGGGACACGGCCGCGTCCGCCACGGCGGACGTGTACACGGCGGCCGTGCATGAGCACAGGCGTCGCGTACGCTCGCATCATGGCTGATGAGGCGCGCGCGGCGGAGATCATCGAGGGGACGCTGACGGAGGCGGACCTGGAGTGGGAGAACCCGGAGCCGGGCTCGTACGTGGTGACGCTGCCCGGCACGCGCAAGCTGTCGACGACGCTCTCCCTGAAGGTCGGCAAGCACGCCCTGACGCTGATGGCGTTCGTGATCCGGCACCCCGACGAGAACGATGCCGCGGTCCACCGCTGGCTCCTGGAGCGGAACCTCCGGCTGTACGGCGTGAGTTACGCGATCGACTCCCTCGGCGACATCTACCTCACCGCCAAGCTCCCGCTCTCGGCGGTCACCCCGGACGAGCTCGACCGGCTCCTGGGCTCGGTCCTGGAGAACGCGGACGGCTCCTTCAACACGCTTCTGGAGCTGGGTTTCGCTTCGGCGATCCGCAAGGAGTACGCGTGGCGGGTGTCGCGCGGCGAGTCCACGCGCAACCTGGACGCGTTCACTCACCTGACTCGGCCGCAGGGCTGACGGTCCGGACCCGAGCCGCTCCGAACAAGCTCCGGTAGGACATCTTCCAACACGCCAGGCCTCGTGGCATGCTCGCGCCCATCGCAGACATGAATGGCGTTCACATCCATGGAAGGTGGCGGCGGGCATGGGCACGGGCAGGGGAATGGAGCACCCCAGTAGACGGGGCGTACTCGGCGGTGCGATAGCCGTGGCGGCGGTCGCCGTGACCGGCGGGACGGCACACGCGGGGACGGCACACGCGGGGACGGCATTCGCGGGGGCGGCTGGACCCCAGGCTGAAACCCCCACCCTCTGGCGGGAGTTCAAGGCAACCCCGTACACGCACCCCCAGATCCCCTACGTAGCCCGAGCAGGCGCCCGCTCCGGCGCCCGCCGCCTGCCCCGGCCCAAGGTGGCCGCGAACGTAAGGGACTACGGAGCGCGGCCGGACGGCACGACCGACGCGGCCCCCGCGATCAACCGGGCCCTGGCCGAAGCGGGGGCGAGGGGCGGCGGCACGGTCGTCGTCCCGCCCGGCAGGTACCGCATCGACGACGTCATCCGCATCGCCCACGACAACGTGGTGCTCCGCGGGGCGGGCAGCGGCCGCACCACGCTCCACGCGACGAAGAACCTCACGGAACTGATCGGCCCGTACGGCTCCCGCTACGGCGGGGACAAGTCGAGCTGGTCCTGGGCGGGAGGCCTCATCTGGCTCTGCCCGCAGTCCCGTTGGGAGACGCTGACGGCGGCGATCAAGGCGAAGGCCTGGCCCTTCGAGGGCTGGACGGGCAACAAGAGGGACGAGTGGCGGACCCTCACCACGACTGCCCCCGCGAGACGGGGCGACCGCACCCTGAGGGTCACGGACACCTCCCGCCTCCACCAGGGCGACCTGGTGCTGCTGCGCCTGGCGGACGACGCGGACCACACGCTTCTGGAGCACATGGCGGGCGGGGGCGAGGGCCCGGAGGCGTACGTATGGGACGACAAGACGAAGCTCACGTCGTACGTCCCGTACGAGTGGCCGGTGCGCATCACGTCGCTGAGGAAGAACACGGTCACCCTGGAACGCCCGCTCCCTCTCGACGTACGCGAGGAGTGGGACCCGCGCCTGACGACACACGCAAAGGCACTGACGGGCGCGGGAGTCGAGGCACTGACCCTGGAAGCGGTGGAGACCCCACAGTCCCCCCACCTCCTGGACAAGGGCTACAACGGGGTCACGTTCCAGTGCGCGTACGACTGCTGGGCGGACGACGTCGTGGTCCGGCACGTGGACAACGGCTTCGGCCTGGTGGCGGCCTCGGCCTGCACCCTGCGGCGCACGCGGGTGACGGGCAGGGGCGCGCACCACCCGTACTTCTGCCGGGAGGGCTCGCACGACAACCTCGTCGAGGACTTCAGGATCGACGAGCGCACGACCCCGGCCCCGTCGGGCACCCAACTCCACGGCATCAACGTAGAGGGCCTGTCCTCCTACAACGTCTGGTCCCGGGGCGAGATGGAGATGGGCACGTTCGACAGCCACCGGGGCATGCCCTTCGCGAACGTCCGCACGGACATCACGGTGAACAACAACGGCCGCCACGGCGGAGACGCGTCCGCGGGCCCTCTCTTCGGCGCCCGCTTCACGCACTGGAACATCCGCGTCACCAACGAGCGGGCGGGCCTGATGAAGATCGACGGCCTGGCGCCGTACAGCGCCACGGTCGGTATCAACGAGGTCAGGGAGTTCGACCAGACCGACGTACCGGACTTCTCCGGAGACCTGCACTCCCGCATCGAGCTCTACGGGACGACGGGTGTGGTGCGGCCGCGGAATCTGTACGAGGCGCAGAGGGAGCTGTAGCAGGAGCAGGAGAAGGAGCAGGAGAAGGAGCTGCAGCCCTGGCAAGTCCGCCGATTGAGCCCCGGACGGGTGCTTTGCCGCCAAACCCGTCCAACTAGGTGTCTGCAGCAGGCAGTTCGAGCTACACAGGGGAGCTGGGACGTTCTTGCCTGACGGGGGGACCTTAAGAGGGGGCTCGCCAAGTGGTGCTGACGATCGATCTCGCGGTTCTGCTGGCCGTCATCGTCTTCTTGCTGTGGCGCAGACGCGTGCAGGCCCGGAGCCGCCTCGACACGGGAATGACCATGGCCGTGGTCCTGGTCTTCGGGGTGCTGATCGCTCCGACGGCCTTCGGGCACTGGATCCTGGGCACCGTGGGCGAAGTCGCGCAGGGGATCTCCGACGCGGGTAGTCCATGAGCTCCGGTCCCGCCCAGTACGGTGCTTCTCTGCGGCGCAGCTGAACCCGCCCGCGGACGCCGACAGGACGCGGAGAAGAACACCGGATGAGCGCACGTTTCGAAGAGATCGACTGGCGGGCGACTCCCATGGGCGAGATCAGCCTTCGGCGCCGGCGGGACCCGGCATCGGGGGAGGACGTCTACGAGGTGAAGCTGGGCGACGAGTACCTGATGTCCAGCCTCTTCACCGCGGGAGAGATCGAGCTGACCCGGCTCGGCCTCGCGGTGCTGCCCGATGGCCCGCTCGACGTCGCCGTGGGCGGACTCGGCCTCGGGTACACGGCCAGGGCCGCGCTCGACGATCCGCGGGTGCGCTCGCTGATCGTGGTCGACGCCCTGGCCGAGGTGATCGACTGGCACCGGCGCGGGCTCGTGCCGCTGGGCGCTGGTCTGGCGTCGGACCCCCGCTGCCGACTCGTCCGCGGGGACTTCTTCGCGATGGCCGCGGGGGGCGCGGCTGCGGGCGGCCCGGTCCCCGCGGCCGACGGCTCCGGCGAGGTCCCGCACGGCCTGGACCCGGAGACCCCCGGCCGCCGCTTCCACGCGATCCTGCTGGACGTCGACCACTCACCACGCCACGTGCTGCACCCGGGCCACGCGGCGCTGTACCGCCCGGCGGGTCTGACGGCCCTGGCCGAACTGCTCCACCCCGGGGGAGTGTTCGCCCTGTGGTCGAACGACCCGCCGGACGAGGAGTTCGGCGCGGTGCTCGCAGAGGTCTTCACGGAGACGGCCGCGCACGTGGTCGACTTCGACAACCCGCTCCAGGGCGGGACGGCGACGAACACGGTCTACGTCGCCCGCAGGCGCGACAGCTGAGGCCACCCCCTCACCCGACCGCCGCCACGCCCTGCAAAAAGCCCCCTGCCCGCGGAGAATCCGCGGGCAGGGGGCTCAGCGCACCCAGCACATGAGTGGGTTACTTCTTCTTGCCCTGGTTCTTGACCGCCTCGATGGCCGCCTTCGCCGCGTCCGGGTCGAGGTACGTGCCCCCGGCCTTCACGGGCTTGAAGTCCGCGTCCAGCTCGTAGGCCAGCGGGATGCCCGTCGGGATGTTCAGGCCCGCGATGTCCTCGTCCGAGACGCCGTCCAGGTGCTTGACCAGGGCGCGCAGCGAGTTGCCGTGGGCCGCGACCAGGACCGTCTTGCCCGCCAGGAGGTCCGGGACGATGCCGTCGAACCAGTACGGGAGCATGCGCACGACGACGTCCTTGAGGCACTCCGTCTGGGGGCGCAGCTCGGGCGGGAGCATCGCGTAGCGGGGGTCGGAGAACTGCGAGTACTCCGCGTCGCGGTCGAGCGCCGGCGGCGGGGTGTCGTACGAGCGGCGCCAGAGCATGAACTGCTCCTCGCCGAACTCGGCGAGCGTCTGCGCCTTGTCCTTGCCCTGCAGGGCGCCGTAGTGGCGCTCGTTCAGGCGCCAGCTGCGGTGGACCGGGATCCAGAGGCGGTCGGCGGACTCCAGCGAGAGCTGCGCGGTGCGGATCGCGCGCTTCTGGAGGGACGTGTGGACCACGTCGGGGAGCAGGCCGGCGTCCTTGAGCAGCTCGCCGCCGCGCGTCGCCTCCTTCTCGCCCTTCGCGGTGAGGTTGACGTCCACCCAGCCGGTGAACAGGTTCTTCTCGTTCCACTCGCTCTCGCCGTGGCGGAGGAGGATCAGCTTGTACGGTGCGTCGGCCATGCCCCTGAGCGTAATCGAACCGCCGGGTGCCCCGCGCGTCCGCCCGGACCCCGGACACAGTGGCCGCGGGCAGGGCGACAGTTGACGGTTTCTGCTAATCCACTGGCTCTTCCGGGGCTCGGGATCGTAATGTTCATTCATCGCTAGAGACACTTACATATCGCTGGTGACGCTTACACATCTGCCTGATCCTGTGGGGGACCCCGATGCCACTCGCCGCTCTGAGACGTGCCGCCAAGGAGTCCGTCTCCGGCCTTCCCCGCGAGTTCTGGTGGCTGTGGACCAGCACCCTCGTCAACCGCCTCGGCGCCTTCGTCGCCACCTTCATGGCGCTCTATCTGACCCTGGACCGCGGCTACTCCGCGACGTACGCCGGTCTCGTCGCCGCCCTGCACGGCCTCGGCGGCGTCATCTCCTCGCTCGGCGCCGGTGTCATGACGGACCGGCTCGGGCGGCGGCCCACCCTCCTCATCGCCCAGTCCTCCACCGCGCTCTCCGTCGCCCTGCTCGGCTTCATGAAGGACCCCCTGGCCATCGCGGCCGTCGCCTTCCTCGTCGGCATGGCGAGCAACGCGTCCCGGCCCGCGGTCCAGGCGATGATGGCCGACATCGTCCGCCCCGAGGACCGGGTGCGGGCCTTCTCGCTCAACTACTGGGCCATCAACCTCGGCTTCGCCGTCTCGTCCGCCGGAGCCGGATTCATCGCCGAGTTCAGCTACCTCGCCGGGTTCCTCATCGAAGCCGTGATGACCATGGTCTGCGCCATCGTCGTCTTCGCGAAGCTGCCGGAGTCGCGGCCCGTGCGCACCGCCCTGGAGAAGGCGTCGGACCCTGACGTGGGCCTGGGGACCGTCCTGCGCGACGGGCGATTCATGGGTGTGGTCGGGCTCTCCTTCCTCCTCGCCCTGATCTTTCAGCAGGGCGCCGTGGGACTGCCCGTCGCCATGGGAGAGGCGGGGTTCACGCCCGCCGACTACGGCATGGCCATCGCCGTCAACGGCGTACTGATCGTCGCCCTCCAGATCCCGGTCACGCGCTTCATCGAGCACCGCGACCCGCAGCGCCTGTTGGTCATCTCCGCGCTGCTCGCCGGCTACGGCTTCGGGCTCACCGCCTTCGCCGGGTCCATCGGCGTCTTCGCCCTCACCGTGTGCGTCTGGACCCTGGCCGAGATCATCAACGCCCCCACGCAGACCGGCCTCGTCGTCCAGCTCTCGCCGACCCACGGCCGGGGTCGCTACCAGGGCATGTACACCCTGTCCTGGGCCGTCGCCGCGCTCGTCGCCCCGCTGATGTCCGGCTTCGTCATCGACCGCTTCGGGGCCCAGTGGCTCTGGGGCATCTGCGCGGTCATCGGGACGGTCGCCGCCGTCGGCTACTGGTCGCTGATGAGGGCGCTTCCCGCGGAGGGCGGGACGGCGGGCGAGCCGGTGGGCGTGGTGCCCACGCCCACCGTCCCCGCACCCGACGGCGTCGCCGACCGCGTACCTGGCGTCACCGGGTGAAGGCTGTCACCGGGTGAACACCGGCGTCACCGGGTGAAGTTGAGGTACTTCCAGGACCCGTGCGTCGTCGAGTTCACGTTGTCGCCCGACGTCCCGTTGATGTACGAAGCGCGCATCCGGGCGCGGATGCCCGACTCGCCGGGAGCCTCGACGCGGACGGCGGACGTGCCGTCGGTGCCGAGCCTGAAGTACTCGGACGCGCCCGCCGAGCGCCACCGGCCGTCCACACGCACCTGCATCTCGAAGCGGTGCTTGCGGCCCTTGTAGTACGACATCGTCGTCTTCAGGACCGGGTCGGAGTTCTTGTGGAAGTAGTGGTACGTCGTCGAGCCGATCTTCCCCGTCTTGTAGTGCCCGGCGACCGACGCGGAGACCTTGACCTTGGCGTACGCCGTGGACGTGGCCTTCTTGGACGCGTAACGGGCGTCACCGGCGAAGACCGCGGTGACCTTCGTGTCGCGCTTCATGTCGACGGTCGCCGACAGGTCGCCGCGGGCGTTCACGACGCCCTTCTTGATCAGCTTGTTGGGCTTGTCGGAGCCGTAGGGGTCGGCCCAGATCTCGACCGTGCGGTTCTTGTGCGTGGTGCCGAGGTGCGCGGTGAAGGAGACGTCGGCGCCGTAGGAGTAGACGTCGCCGTTCTTGTTCAGCGTCAGCTTGGTCGCGCTCCGCGAGACCTCCACCGCGTCCGACCCGGAGGCCGCTGCGTGCGTGGCGTCACCCGCGTACGCGACCTTGTACGTCACCTTGCCGCCCGCGGGCGGGGTGTCGTCGAAGGAGAAGGAGCCGTCAGCCTTGGCCTTCACCGCGGGCAGCTTCTTGCCGTCCGGGGTCTCGATGTCCGAGCGCGTGACGGTCAGTTCGGTCCCGGCGGGCAGCGGCGCCGCCGCGTCGGTGATCTTGCCGGTGACGGTGAGGGACTTGGCGCGCGTCCCCTTCTCGGGGGCCGCGACCGTGAGCTCCGGCAGCGACTTGTCCGGCTCGGTCAGGACCCGCAGCGAGAAGACCCCGGCGCTGTTCTCGGAGACCGCGAAGAGCCGGCTGCCGTCCGGCGCCCAGGCGAGGCCGCCCTCGGTCAGGGTGTCGCCGCCGCTGCTGCTGCCGGTGTTCGGGAACTCGTACTCCCGGACCTTGGACCACTTGCCCTGCTGGTAGATGTGCACGTCGGGCCCGTACCAGGAGAAGGTGCCCGCCGCCACGGTGCCGTCCGGGGCGATGTCCACGGCGGAGCCGTAGCTCCCCGAGTTGTAGCGGCCCAGGGGAGAGAGGTCCTCCGTGGAGTACACCGGGTGGTAGTACGGGGAGCCGCTCGCCGTGACGATCTGGGTGCCGTCCGGGGAGACCGCGATGTCGTCGAAGAAGCCGCCCTCCACCGACTTGGTGACGCGCAGCTCCGGCTTCGGGCCCGAGACGTCGTACACCGTCAGGGAGTCGCTGCTCGTCTCCTTCTCACCGGCGACCAGTACCCCCGAGTCGGGGTCGGAGCCGAGTTCGGGAGCGGCGTAGAAGCTCGCGTCGCCGTCCTGGCCGAGCGCGACGACCGGCTCGCCGCCGGACAGGTCGAGCGAGCCGATGTTGCCTTCGGCATCGGGCCCGTAGCCGAACCACAGCTTGCCGCTCGCCATCGCCAGGGTGCGCGGCTTCTCGGCACCGTCGAGCTTGTGGCTCGCGCTCAGGGCGTACGTGGACGTGTCCACGGCGACGATGCGGTTGAGCCCGGCCACCGCCGCGTACACCTGCCCGGAGTCGGGCGAGAGGGCCAGGCCGTCGACGTCCGGCAGCCCGTCCAAGGTCGCCTTGACCGCGCCCGCGTAGTCCGTGACGACGATCTTGCCCTCGACCGGGTCGGAGACGTAGACGCGCTGGTGGGCGCCGTCCACGAGGATGTCGGCCGCGGACTTCACGCCCAGGAGATGCGCCGAGTCGGCTGCCGCGGGTCCTGCCGTCACGGCGACCAGGGCAGCGGAACTGAAGAGGACCGCGAGCGCTGTCGCGGTCGAAATGGTGCGTGTGCGTGTGCGAGTGCTTGTGCGCACGGTATGTGACCCCCCACATATGAAGAACCCAGGTCAGCCGACCTGGGCCTCGACCCCCTGTTACAGCGCCATCACAGTAAGGCATAGCTGTGAAGGTTGTGGAGAGAGTTTCGCGAGTGAGTTGTGGGGTCCCGGGTCGGTGCCGGGTCGGCGCCGGGCCGGTGCTGCGGGCCCGCCGAACGCGCGCGTGCGCCGTTGGTGCGCCCCTCCCCAGTGGGCATGGAACGGGCATCAGGCAGTACGCCGAGTACGCCTTCGAGGAGGAGACCCATGGCTGAGTCCCCGATGACCGAACCCGTCCCCGAGCAGCCGGCCGATACTCCAGGTCTGCCCGCCCTCGTGCTCCTCGGCGCCTGCGGCTGCGGCGCGGGCTGCGGTTGCGGCTGCCAGTCGGGCGGACCGTGCCAGTGCGGCGGCTGCTGCGGCTGAGGCATCGCGTACGACGGGATGTGCCCCGCACCGATGGCGCGGGGCACATCCCGTCGTGGCGAGCTTGCCGGGCGACGCGGGGCTCAGGCGCCCTCCACCGGCGTCCCCGTCGTCTGGATCTCGTCCGCGTGCTCGCCGGTGACCAGGTAGACGACCCTCTTCGCCACCGAGACCGCGTGGTCCGCGAAGCGCTCGTAGTAGCGGCCCAGGAGCGTCACGTCCACGGCCGTCTCGATGCCGTGCTTCCAGCGGTCGTCCATCAGGTGCTGGAAGAGCGTCCGGTGCAGCAGGTCCATCTCGTCGTCGTCCTGCTCCAGCTGGAGCGCCAGGTCGACGTCCTTCGTGATGATGACCTCCGCCGCCTTGGCCATGAGGCGCTGCGCCAGCTGCCCCATCTCCAGGATCGTCGCGTGCAGATCCTGCGGAACGGCCGACGTCGGGAAGCGCAGGCGGGTCAGCTTCGCGACGTGCTGGGCGAGGTCGCCCGAGCGCTCCAGGTCGGCGCTCATCCGCAGCGAGGTGACGACGATGCGCAGGTCGGTGGCGACCGGCTGCTGCCGCGCGAGCAGGGCTATCGCGCGCGCCTCCAGGTCGTGCTGCAGATCGTCGACCTTCTGGTCAGCGGCGATCACGCTCTCGGCCATCTTCAGATCGGCGTCGAGCATGGCCGTGGTGGCGCGCCCGATCGCGGACCCGACAAGGCGGGCCATCTCGACCAGGCCTTCGCCGATCGAGTCAAGTTCCTCGTGGTACGCGTCCCGCATGTGGATGTCCCTCTCTAGTACGTCCCGGGGGGTGACCCCCACGCTCCCACGGTGCGGGTCGGACGCGTCCGTTTCCGACATCCCGAATGAACCACCCCTGTCACCGAGGTGAACTGTGGGCGACGCGTGGCACGCTCCCGGGAGCCGCGCCGACGAGGACCGGAGTAACCCGTTCAGCGGAAGTGAACCACCACCGTCCCCTCGGTGAACTCTGGGCGACGAGTGTTCGAGTGCGCACCCGTATGGCTGTGGTCCGTGCGTAAAGGGCGCATAACCTGGAGGCATGGACGTGAACGCGGCGGTCGCCGCAGCGGCAGCGATCGCCGGGGTGTGCACCGGTGTCATCGCCATGCTGGCGTTCCGCTGGAGCGAGCGCGACCTGAAACGCCCCACCCGGACCTCCCTGCACACAGACGCCGTACTGCCGCCGGGCGTCGACACGGTTCTCTCCGTGCTCCGCTCGTCCGCCGTCGTCCTCGACGAGGCGGACAGCGTCGTCAAGGCCAGCTCGGCCGCGTACGCCCTCGGCCTGGTCCGCGGCGGCAAGCTCGCCGTGGAACCCATGCTCCAGATGGCGCGCGACACCCGCCGCGACGGCGAGATACGCCAGGTCGAGCTCGACCTGCCACGCCGCGGCACCGGCTGGGGCGAGGCCCTCGCCGTCTCCGCGCGCGTCGCCCCCCTCGGCTCCCGCCTGGTCCTGCTCCTGGTGGAGGACCTCACCGAGGCCCGCCGCATCGAGGCCGTACGACGCGACTTCGTCGCGAACGTGAGCCATGAGCTCAAGACCCCGGTAGGGGCGCTCTCCCTCCTCTCCGAGGCCGTCATGGACGCCTCTGACGACCCCGAGGCCGTCGAGCGCTTCGCGGGCCGCATGCAGATCGAGGCCACGCGCCTGACCAACCTCGTCCAGGAACTCATCGACCTCTCCCGGGTCCAGAACGACGACCCCTTGGAGGACGCCGAACCCGTCCGTGTCGATGAACTGGTGGCGGAGGCGATCGACCGCAGCCGTCACCAGGCCTCCCACAAACAGATCACCATGGCCGCGGGCGGCACCGCCGACCTGCAGATATGGGGCAACCGCGGCCAGCTCGCCGCGGCACTCGGCAACCTCGTCGAGAACGCCGTGAACTACTCGCCCGCACGCACCCGCGTGGGCGTCGCAGCCCGCAGGGTCACCGCACCGGGCGGAGATCTCATCGAGGTGGCCGTCACCGACCAGGGGATCGGCATCTCCGACAAGGACAAGGAGCGCATCTTCGAGCGCTTCTACCGAGTGGACCCGGCGCGCTCCCGCGCCACCGGCGGCACCGGCCTAGGCCTCGCCATCGTCAAGCATGTGGCCGCCTCGCACGGCGGGGAGGTCACCGTGTGGAGCTCCGAGGGACAGGGCTCCACCTTCACCCTGCGGCTGCCCGAAGCAGCCGCGAACCGCGACCGCGGATCCGGTCACGGCGGGGTCGGCAGCGAAGCCGACACCGCACGGCCCGACGAGACCACTGCGTACGAACCCATTCCTGCCCCGGAGGTCCTTCCGTGACCCGAGTGCTCGTCGTCGAGGACGAGGAATCCTTCAGCGACGCCCTGTCCTACATGCTCCGCAAAGAGGGCTTCGAGGTCGCCATCGCGGCCACCGGCCCGGACGGACTCGACGAGTTCGAGCGCAACGGCGCCGACCTCGTCCTGCTCGACCTGATGCTGCCGGGCCTGCCCGGCACGGAGGTCTGCCGCCAGCTGCGCAGCCGTTCCAACGTCCCGGTGATCATGGTCACCGCCAAGGACAGCGAGATCGACAAGGTGGTCGGCCTTGAAATAGGAGCCGACGACTACGTCACGAAGCCCTTCTCGTCCCGCGAGCTCGTGGCCCGCATCCGCGCGGTCCTGCGCCGCCGCGGCGAGCCCGAGGAGGTAGCGCCGCAGGCCCTGGAGGCGGGCCCGGTCCGCATGGACGTGGACCGCCACGTGGTGACGGTCTCCGGCTCCAAGGTCGACCTGCCCCTCAAGGAGTTCGACCTCCTGGAGATGCTCCTGCGCAACGCGGGCCGCGTCCTGACCCGCATGCAGCTCATCGACCGCGTCTGGGGCGCGGACTACGTGGGGGACACCAAGACCCTCGACGTCCACGTCAAGCGCCTGCGCGCCAAGATCGAGCCCGACCCGGGCGCGCCGCGCTACCTGGTGACGGTGCGGGGCCTGGGCTACAAGTTCGAGCCGTAGCCGGCCCCTCAGTAGCCGGCCCCTCAGTAGCCGGCCCCTCAGTAGCCGGCCCCTCAGCAGACGGGCGCACGCGGACACACGAGAGGGCGGGAACCCGGCACCGGGTTCCCGCCCTCTCGCTCGTACGTACGTCGATCAGTGCTCGGTACCGGCACCCGCACCAGCGTCGTGCGACGCGGCGCCGGACGGGTCCGTGTTCGCCGCACCGGACGCGCTGCCCGACGGCTGTCCGGACGGCTGACCCGAAGGGTTGCCGCTCGCGCCCGTGGACGCGCCCTCGGCGGGCTCACCGCTCGCGGAGCCCGAGGGCTTCGTCGACGGCTTCGCGTCCGGGGCCTCGGGAACCTCGGTCGGGCCCCACTTCTTGAAGTAGCTCTCGGCCGGCACGACGAAGGTCTTCATCTTCACGTCGCCGGTCTTGCTGAAGGCGAAGGTGACCGCCTGCGCGTTGCCGTCCTTGACGGCCTCGCGGCTGCTGGGCAGGACGGCCGAAGCGTTGTCCTTGCCGCCGATGATGACGGAGCCACCGGCGGGGATGGTCAGCGGACCGCCGCGCTTGGAGGCCTTGTCGTCCTTGGCCGGCGTGATCTTGGCCGTCTTGCCGGTGCCGTTGACCTTGATCTCGTCCAGGGTCTGATCGGTGCTGCCGTTGTTGAAGATCGTGGCGGCGACCACGGCGGGTCCCGTCGACTTCAGGTCGGGCTGGGTGATCACCATGGCGTTCTGGATCTTGATGTCGCCGACGGCTGTCGCGGCGTTGTCCGGCTTGATCTCGTGCGTCTGAGCGTTGTTACCGGCGCCGCACGCGGCGAGCGACGCGAGCGAGAACGCGATGGCGGTGGCGGCGATGGCGCCACGTCGAAGGCTGCGGCTCACGGCGGCGGCAACTCCTTGAACGAGGGCGGTACGGGAGGGGCGGGCGGCCGTAAAGCCGTCCTAAGTGTGTGTCAGCGGGCTTAGGTTACCGAGCCGTTCCCGCGCCACCGCACCCGACCCGCCCCTACGGCCCGTGAGCCTCTCTCGCGGCACTCCGGTCCCACCGCACTCGCCGCTTCCGTTCCGGCCGTACAAGCCACTTCCGTCACTCTGACGCCATTGACCTCTCGTTCACCATTCACATAAGAGCCGTCAAGAGTCGCCGCGCCCCGTCCTGCGGATTTCCGGTAAGGAATGCATGGCGGTCCGGGGAAGTCCGGGGAAGTCCCGGAAATTGATCACCGGAGGGCTCTTGATCAATTCCGGATTCACGTCGAACGCCGACGGGCACGTGTCTCCGGTCGCCGAACGGAGTAGCGGAAGTTCACCGCTTGGAACCCGGCAAACCGGGACGTTCAGCCTCGTGGAGCGCTCTCGGAGGGCGTGTGACGGGCGCGTTTCCGCTTCCCCGAAGAGCCGCTCCCACCTGCGAATACCTCGCTCCGGAAGCCCTTCGCAGCACGTTCCTGTTGCTGTTGTCAAGCCCCGAGATATGCCCTGACCTGCGAAAACGCCATTCAGAAGAGGCGGTTCTCGTGTTAGGATGGATAGCCACGGAAGGGGTACCTGTCACATGACGTTCAAGGTTGGCGACACCGTGGTCTATCCCCATCACGGGGCCGCGCTGATCGAGGCCATTGAGACTCGCCAGATCAAAGGCGTGGACAAGACCTACTTGGTGCTGAAGGTCGCCCAGGGCGACCTGACGGTACGTGTGCCTGCGGACAATGCGGAGTTCGTCGGCGTACGTGATGTGGTCGGTCAGGACGGGCTCGACCGGGTCTTCGAAGTACTGCGCGCGCCGTACGCCGAAGAGCCGACGAACTGGTCCCGTCGCTACAAGGCAAATCTCGAGAAGCTCGCATCGGGCGATGTCATCAAGGTCGCGGAAGTCGTGCGTGACCTGTGGCGTCGTGAGCGTGAGCGCGGACTGTCCGCGGGTGAGAAGCGCATGCTCGCCAAGGCTCGCCAGATCCTGGTGAGCGAGCTCGCCCTCGCGGAGAACACGAACGAGGACAAGGCCGAGGCCCTGCTTGACGAGGTCCTCGCGTCCTGATCGCGTCCTGACATACGCATACGTCTTGGCGCCATGAATGCCGCGGTGCCCGCTGACCCTCAATGGTGTCGCCGGGCGCTGCGGCATGTTCGTACCCGGACTTCATGCCCAGGCACAGTCTTTGTTTTTTTGTCTTTGAATTCCTACCTCGTACTACCCAGCACTACGTCACGTACTCGTCACGTACTCGGTTCTGCTCGGTGTGCGAGCCGGGCTCGGGCAGCTGACTCGACCAGATGTCACGGAAGGGTCCGGTCAAGGCGTTCGCGCCCGGCTCGCTGAGGCCATACCCACCTCGCCCGAGCCCACAAACCTGAACGGAAGCGATGTCTGAGGAATCCCGCACCGCGGTCGTGATCCCCGCCGCCGGACGCGGCGTACGGCTCGGCCCGGGCGCCCCCAAGGCGCTCCGCGCGCTGAACGGCACGCCCATGCTCATCCACGCCGTACGAGCCATGGCCGCATCCCGCGCCGTGTCGCTCGTCGTCGTCGTGGCCCCGCCGGAGGGCGCGGCCGAGGTCAAGTCACTCCTGGCCGACCACGCACTGCCCGAGCGCACCGACTTCGTGGTGGTCCCCGGCGGCGAGACCCGCCAGGAGTCCGTGAAGCTCGGCCTCGACGCTCTGCCCGAGGGCATCGGCGTCGTCCTGGTGCACGACGCGGCCCGCCCGCTCGTGCCCGTGGACACCGTCGACGGCGTCATCGAGGCCGTACGCGACGGCGCACCGGCCGTCGTCCCCGCGCTGCCGCTCACCGACACCGTCAAGCAGGTCGAGCCGGCGGACCCCGAGCAGCCGGGCGCGCCCGAGCCCGTGGTGGCCACGCCCGAGCGGGCCCGTCTGCGCGCCGTGCAGACCCCGCAGGGCTTCGACCGCGACACCCTCGTGCGCGCCCACGCGACGGTCACCGAGAACGTCACGGACGACGCCAGCATGGTCGAGCAGCTGGGCCTCCAGGTCGTCGTCGTGCCCGGCCACGAAGAGGCCTTCAAGGTGACGCGGCCCCTCGACCTCGTCCTGGCCGAGGCCGTACTCGCCCGCAGGAGGGCCAACGATGGCTTCTGAGACCCCGGCCCGTCTCTCGCTGCCGCAGGTGGGCATCGGCACCGACGTGCACGCCTTCGAGGAAGGGCGCGAGCTGTGGTGTGCCGGGCTCCTCTGGGAGGGCGAGAGCGCGGGCCTCGCCGGGCACTCGGACGGTGACGTCGCCGCGCACGCCGCCTGCGACGCCCTGTTCTCCGCGGCCGGCATCGGCGACCTCGGCGCGCACTTCGGCACCAGCAGGCCCGAGTGGTCCGGCGCATCCGGTGTGACGCTGCTCGCCGAGGCGGCCAGGATCGTGCGCGCCGAAGGCTTCGAGATCGGCAACATCGCCGTCCAGGTCATCGGCGTACGGCCCAAGGTCGGCAAGCGGCGCGACGAGGCGCAGAAGACGCTGAGCGCCGCCGCGGGCGCCCCGGTCGCCGTGTCCGGCACGACGACGGACGGCCTCGGCCTCACCGGCCGCGCCGAGGGCCTGGCCGCGATCGCGACCGCACTGGTCGTGCGGACGGACTGACCGGGGCCCGTGCCGGGGCACGTACCTGCGAGGGTGAAATGCCGCTGCGGCGGGGCGTGTTGGAGCAGTATCGGGAAAGCACGCCCCGCACAGCCGCACGGCATCCGTCGTCGTACGAGAGAGAGGCACCCCCATGGCAGCCGAACTGTCCGACAAGCTCAAGGCCCTTCTCGACACCCCCGTCTTCATCTCCGTCGCGACCATCCAGCCCGACGGCAGCCCTCAGGTCTCACCGGTCTGGGTGAAGCGCGACGGGGACGACCTGCTCTTCTCCACCACCCTCGGCCGCCGCAAGGAGAAGAACCTGCGCCGCGACCCGCGCGTGACGGTGCTGCTCCAGCCCTTCGACTCGCCGTACACGTACGCCGAGATCCGCGGCGAGGTGACGATGACCACCGAGGGCGGGCAGGAGCTCATCGACGAGCTGGCCCTGAAGTACACCGGCCTGAAGTACGTGGAGTTCAATCCGTCCTCCGTGAACGACGACCCCCGCGTCGTCGTCCGCGTCACTCCGCGCAAGGTCGTCGGCCGCCTCTGAGGCCTTCGCACACCCGCGCATGTCACAGTTCCGTGCCCTGTTGACCCAGGAGGTCGCAGGGCACTGTCCTGCGACCACTACCCTGGAGTGGTGACGATTCGCCTGTACGACACCAGCGCCCGGCAGATCCGAGACTTCAGCCCGCTCATCGACGGTTGTGTCTCGATCTACCTGTGTGGCGCGACGGTGCAGGCGGCCCCGCACATCGGGCACATCCGGTCGGGTCTCAACTTCGACATCATGCGCCGCTGGTTCGACTACCGCGGCTACGACGTCACCTTCATCCGCAACGTCACGGACATCGACGACAAGATCATCCGGAAGTCGGCCGACCAGGGCCGCCCGTGGTGGTCGATCGGGTACGAGAACGAGCGCGCCTTCAACGACGGCTACGACGTCCTCGGCTGCCTGCCGCCCACGTACGAACCGCGCGCCACCGGCCACATCACCGAGATGGTCGAGATGATGCGCGGCTTGATCGAGCGCGGCCACGCCTACGAGTCGGACGGCAACGTCTACTTCGACGTGAAGTCCTTCCCCGGCTATCTGGAGCTGTCCAACCAGGAGCTGGACAACCTCCTGCAGCCGTCCGGCGAGGGCGAGACCGGCAAGCGCGACCCGCGTGACTTCGCCATGTGGAAGACCGCCAAGGAGGGGGAGCCCAGCTGGGAGACCCCCTGGGGCCGCGGCCGTCCGGGCTGGCACCTGGAGTGCTCGGCGATGGCCCACAAGTACCTCGGCCGTGAGTTCGACATCCACGGCGGTGGCATCGACCTGATCTTCCCGCACCACGAGAACGAGATCGCGCAGGCCAAGGCCTTCGGCGACGCGTTCGCGCGGTACTGGGTGCACAACGGCTGGGTCACCATGAGCGGCGAGAAGATGTCCAAGTCGCTCGGCAACTCCGTCCTCGTGTCCGAGATGGTCAAGAAGTGGCGCCCGATCGTCCTGCGCTACTACCTGGGCACCCCGCACTACCGCTCGATGATCGAGTACAGCGAGGAGGCCCTGCGCGAGGCCGAGTCCGCGTTCGCGCGGATCGAGGGCTTCGTGCAGCGCGTGGTCGAGAAGGCCGGGGGCACCGTCGAGCCCGCGGCCCAGGTGCCGCCCGCCTTCGCCGACGCGATGGACGACGACCTGGGCGTCCCGCAGGCGCTGGCCATCGTCCACACGACGGTCCGGCAGGGCAATTCCGCCCTGGCCGCCGACGACAAGGAAGCCGCGGTGGAGCGGCTCGCCGAAGTGCGGGCCATGCTGGGCGTGCTCGGCCTCGACCCGCTCGACCCGCACTGGGCCGGTGAGGGCGACCGCGGGGAGGACCTCCACGGGGTCGTCGACACCCTCGTACGCCTCGTGCTCCAGCAGCGGGAGGCCGCGCGCGGCCGCAAGGACTGGGCCACCGCCGACGCCATCCGCGATCAGCTCAACCAGTCCGGCCTCGTCATCGAGGACGGCCCGAACGGACCGCGGTGGACTCTCGGCCCGCGCTGAGCGTCTGACCTCGCGATGTGCCGCCCGGCGACCCGGGCGGCACACTTCATATACGTACGCAGTCACGCAGTGGGCCGCCGCGCAGTTCGCGGGCAGCCACACGCATCACAGAGACAGGTAGGTCATGGCCGCTAACAACCGCCGCATGTCCGGCAAGAAGGGCGCGCAGGTCGGCAGCGGCGGAAATCGACGCCGCGGCCTTGAGGGCAAGGGCCCGACGCCGCCCGCCGAGGCGCGCAAGGGACACAAGAAGAACCGCATCGCCAACGCCGCCGCCAAGAAGGCCTCCGGCGGCCCCGGCGGCGGCCGTCGTCCCAGTGCCGTGAAGGGCCGCGGCAAGGGCACCTCCGAGATGGTCGTGGGGCGCAACTCCGTCGTCGAGGCGCTGCGCGAGGGCGTGCCGGCCTCGACGCTCTACGTCCAGCAGTTCATCGACAACGACGAGCGCGTGCGCGAGGCGCTGCAGCTCGCCGGTGAGCGCGGCGGCATCCACCTCATGGAGGCCCCCCGCCCCGAGCTGGACCGCATGACGAACGGCCTCAACCACCAGGGTCTCGTGCTCCAGGTGCCGCCGTACGAGTACGCGCACCCCGAGGAGCTCGCGGCCGCCGCGTTCGACCAGGGCGAGGACCCGCTGATCGTCGCCCTCGACGGCGTGACGGACCCGCGGAACCTCGGCGCCGTGGTGCGTTCCGCCTCCGCCTTCGGCGGTCACGGCGTGGTCGTCCCCGAGCGGCGTGCCGCCGGGATGACCGCCGGTGCCTGGAAGACGGCCGCCGGTGCCGCGGCGCGTACGCCCGTGGCGCGCGCGACGAACCTGACCCGCGTCCTGGAGGCCTACAAGAAGGCCGGGCTCGCGATCGTCGGGCTCGCCGCGGACGGCGACCACGAGGTCGGCGACCTGGAGGCGCTGTCCGGTCCCGTCGTCATCGTCATCGGCAGCGAGGGCAAGGGCCTCTCGCGGCTCGTCGGCGAGACCTGCGACTACCGCGTGCGCATCCCCATGCCGGGCGGCACGGAGTCCCTGAACGCCGGTGTGGCGGCGGGAGTCGTGCTCTACGAGGCGTCCCGGCGCCGGAGCTAATCAGCACCCCCGACGCCCGTCACCCCCGACGCCCGTCGGCCCGGATTCCCCGGGCCGGCGGGCGTTCGTGGGAGATCTTGACGCGGTCCGGACATTTCCGCGCGGTCAAGGCAGTGTCCTAAACACACATCACTCGGTTAGATGAGTGTGGACACCAGAACGCCCCGCAATCCCACGGGGGGAAGCTCGTCAGGGTTCGACGAAGCTCCCGCGCTGAGCATGGTGAAGGTGCCGAGCGACCCGGCGCAGGTCATCGTGAATCACGCGAGCTTCCGCGTGCAGCTCCCCACCGCGCAGCGGACCCAATCCCCGCGTATCGCACGGCACTTGAGCACTGCCGACGACACCGTGCGCATCCCCGCAGTCGGCTCCGCCGCACGGCGCCGCTCGCCCGTCGTCTGGAGCGGGAAGTCCGAGCCGGGTGACCCCGGAGCCACCGGACTGCTGCAGGCGGTGCGCGGCACCGGCGTGCGCCATTCGGCCGAAGCCGGCGGCTCCTCCTACGACGACGGAGGTGCCACGCAGGTCATCCCCCGCATCGACGAGGACGAACTCGAGAGCACGCAGGCCACGCCTGCCGTCATCGGGCCTCGGCACCCCGATCCCGAGACCCGGCTCATCCCGCGCATGCCGATGTCCCAGAGCGACCTCGACGAGCGGCTCCCCTACGAGGACGACGAGTTCGACGACGGCGACGACGACGCGCGCCAGGTCGTCAGGCGGCACGGGGCCGATCCCGTGCGGCACGCCTATTACCCCGGTCGCCGCATGAACCTCGGCGTCGTGCTGCTTCCGCTGCGCGTCTTCCTCGGGTTCATCTCCATCTACGCCGGCATGGGCAAGCTCTGCGACCCCGTGTACTTCGACGGCGGCGACCGCGGCTCCATGGTCAAGTGGCTCAACTCGCTGCACCCCTGGGCGCTCGCCGAGCCGCTGCGGGACTTCGCGCTCTCGCACCCGGTGGGTGCGGGACTCTGCATCGCCTTCCTGCAGATCATCGTGGGCGTGCTCACGGTGCTCGGGCTCTGGCAGCGGGTCGCGGCCAGCATCGGCGTGCTCCTGTCCGCCGCGCTCATCGTCACCGTCAGCTGGAAGACCGTCCCCGCCTACGACGCGCCGGACATCATCTATCTGGCCGCATGGTCGCCGCTGATCATCGCGGGCGCGCCCGTCTACTCCGTCGACGGACGCCTCGCGGGCGAGGCCTGGCGGACGCTCGGGCCGCGCGTGGACATCTGGGAGCTGCGGCGCCGTGTGCTGCGGCGCGGCGCGCTCATCGGCTCGATCGTCGTCGGGCTCACGCTCCTCATCGGTTCGATGCTCGGCGGCGCGGTGCGCGACGCCGACCGCGTGACCGTGCCGGGGCCCGGCGAGGCCCCGCGCAACGAACTGCCGGGCTCGCCGCTTCCGGGGGAGCCCGGGAAGAAGAAGCAGCAGCAGCAGCGCCAGGGCCAGTCGCAGAGCCCGACGGCCTCCGGTTCGCCGACGCAGGGCAGTTCCGCGAGCCCCACGCAGGGCGGCGCGGCGACCACTCCGGGCGCGGCACGCGAGTCCGCCACCACGGGCGCGGGCCAGGGGCAGCCGAGCCAGACGCAGGGCACCACAGGGCAGGCCCCGCCCCAGCAGTCGTCCCCCCAGCAGCCTCCGTCGTCGGCCACCGCCGGACCCACGTCCAGCGGCGGCAGCGGCGGCGGAGCGCCCGAGGGCGGCGCGAGCGGCGGCAGCACGGGCGGCGGCGGCAACGACCGGCTCGTGGGAGGACTGCTCGGCGGCGGCTGAGCAGTCCCGGGCAGTACGCCGATGGGGCCCCGCACAGACACTGTGCGGGGCCCCATCGGCGTACGTGGAGAGAAGGCGGGTGAGGGGTGAGGTGACCCTCAACCGGTCTGTGCCGCGAGCTCCTTGGCCGCTTCCGTCAGGTCCTTGGCCGTGTCGATGGCCCGCCAGTAGGCGCCCTGCGGCAGCGGGAAGCCCGCCAGGCTCTTCTCGCGGGCGAGGCGCGGGAACGTGGTGCGCTCGTGGTCGCCGCGGTCCGGCAGGAGTCCGGTGAAGGAGGCGGAGAAGACGTACACGCCCGCGTTGATCAGGTACGGGGACGGCGGGGACTCGATGAAGTCCGTGATGTGGCCGAACGCGTCCGTCTCGACGGCGCCCCACGGGATGCGGGGGCGGGCCAGGGCGAGGGTCGCGGTGGCGTCGCGCTCGGCGTGGAAGGCCGCCATGTCGCGCAGCGAGAAGCGGGTCCAGATGTCGCCGTTCGTCGCGTACCAGGGGCGGTCCGCGTGCGGGAGGTGGCGGGCGGCGTACTTGAGGCCGCCGCCACGGCCCAGGGGTTCGGTCTCGACGACCGTGGTGACGTTCAGGGGGAGGTCCGCCGACTCCAGCCACTCCTGGAGCACTTCGGCGAGATGGCCGCACGAGACGACCGCGTCCGTCACGCCTTCGGCGGCCAGCCAGGAAAGCTGATGGCCGATGATCGGGGTCCCTGTGCCAGGGATCTCGACCATCGGCTTGGGCCGGTCGTCGGTGTAAGGGCGGAGGCGCGAACCTTGGCCTCCGGCCAGGATGACGGCCTGCGTGGGTCTGTGAGCGTGAGGGTCGCCGGTCATGCCGGAAACCCTACGTGCCGACCCCGTCAGCCGTTCTGGTGGGCGGCGACGCCCGACGCGAAGGACGTGTCGCAGACCGGGCGCGCATACGACTGGGCACGGCTCGGGCCGTACTTCTGGACTGCGGCGCGGCCGAGGGCACGGGCGACGGAGACGCAGTGCCGGGCGAGGGACGGGTGGCGGTTCACCTCCTGCTGGAGGTGGGTGAGCGCGACGCCCGGGTTCTTGTCCTGGAGCTCCAGGAGCAGCCGGTCGCGCAGGACGTCCTGCGGCGCGCGGGACTTGGCCGGTACGGAGAGGTTGTCGGCGGATGCGGTGAGCATCGAATCCGACGAGTTCCCGGACCAGTTGACGCTGGTGACCGCGAGGGTCCCGGAGAGCACCAGCATCACGGGCAGGACGAGGGCGAGCGTGCGGCCGATGCGTCGGGCGGGGCCTCGGTGGGCTCGGCGCGGCTTCTGGGTGTAGTTGGCGGAGTGCGTCACGCGAGTGAGCGTAGCGGTCGGTGATGATTTGGCGACATTACGTCACTCGGTCGAGCGACGGAGAATGAGGTTTCTCTGGAGCAGTGTTGACGGGCGCCTGGCGAAATGACCGGTCTGCCGGGGTATTTGTCGACACGGTGGGCGAACGAACAGGGCCCCGCACCGAAGTGCGGGGCCCTGTCATGGCTGGTGAGCGGGGTCGTCAGTCGGTGAGGCGCTCGCCCGTCGACGTCGAGAACACGTGGATCTCGCCCGGACGCGGCACGACGTGCAGCTGCGTGCCCTTCTCCGGGACCTTGCGGCCGTTCACGCGGACCACGAGGTCCTTGTGCTCGCCGCCGACCTCGGCGGAGCCGTAGACGTAGCCGTCGGCGCCGAGCTCCTCGACGACGTTCACGGAGACGGCGAGGCCCGCCGGGGCGTCCTCGGTCTCCTTGGAGAGGGACTTGGCGGTGGAGCCGTCCTGCTCGACGATGTCGAAGTGCTCCGGACGGACGCCGACCGTGACCGTGCGGTCGCCCTTGTCGGCCGCGGCGGACAGTGCCTCGCGGTTCACCGGCACGACGGAGTTGCCGAACTTCACGCCGCCGTCGGTGATCGGGACCTCGACGAGGTTCATGGCGGGGGAGCCGATGAAGCCCGCGACGAAGAGGTTGGCCGGGCGGTCGTACATGTTGCGCGGCGAGTCGACCTGCTGGAGCAGACCGTCCTTCAGGACGGCCACGCGGTCGCCCATGGTCATGGCCTCGACCTGGTCGTGGGTGACGTACACGGTGGTGATGCCGAGGCGGCGCTGCAGCGAGGCGATCTGCGTACGGGTGGAGACACGCAGCTTGGCGTCGAGGTTCGACAGCGGCTCGTCCATGAGGAACACCTGGGGCTCACGCACGATGGCGCGGCCCATGGCGACACGCTGGCGCTGACCGCCGGAGAGGGCCTTCGGCTTGCGGGCCAGGTAGTCCGTGAGGTCGAGGATCTTCGCCGCGTCCTCGACCTTCTGGCGGATCTCGGCCTTGTTGACGCCCGCGATCTTCAGGGCGAAGCCCATGTTGTCGGCGACCGTCATGTGCGGGTAGAGCGCGTAGTTCTGGAACACCATGGCGATGTCCCGGTCCTTGGGCGGCAGGTGCGTGACGTCGCGGTCACCGATGCGGATGGCGCCGGCGTTCACGTCCTCCAGGCCCGCGAGCATGCGGAGCGAGGTGGACTTTCCGCAGCCGGAGGGACCGACGAGGACGAGGAATTCGCCGTCCGCTACGTCGAGCTCGAGCTGGTCGACGGCGGGCTTGTCGCCACCCGGGTAGATGCGGGTCGCCTTGTCGAACGAAACAGTGGCCATGGTGAAGGCCCCCTTCACCGGCAGGAACGTGCCGGACGATCCGTTGTAAAGAGAGGAGTGGTGTAGTCCACCTGAGTGAACTGCTCGGACGGTACCCCGGGGGGGCCGGGTCTGTCAGTAGTCCTGCACCGGCGACCTTCGAGGAAATTTTCGACAGGCGCACGGGCGGTGTTTGGTTACACTGCTCGGGCACGTCAGTGCAGCGCATGCCTCCTTAGCTCAGATGGCCAGAGCAACGCACTTGTAATGCGTAGGTCGTCGGTTCGAATCCGACAGGGGGCTCAGAGCGGGCGAAGGCCCGGGACGCCGACAAGGTGTCCCGGGCCTTCGTGCGTTCTCGTGCGTACGTCAGTGGCGCCCCGACAAGCGGTCCGCGAGGCGGGCCAGGCGGGGGGCCTTGGTGGTTGGGGTGGTCAGTTCGTGGCGGTCCGCGTTGCGGTATGTCGCGTACATGCCCTGGACGCCGATCCAGCGGAACGGCTCCGGCTCCCACTTGCGGACCTTGTGGTTGACCCAGGGGAGCGTGGTGAGGTCCGTGGTGCCTGCCTGGCCCGAGTCCTGCTGGACCAGGTCGCGCAGGGTGCGGGCCGCGAGGTTGGCGGTGGCCACGCCCGAGCCGACGTAGCCGCCCGCCCAGCCCAGGCCCGTCGCGCGGTCCAGGGTGACCGTGGCGCACCAGTCGCGGGGGACGCCGAGCACGCCGGACCAGGCGTGGGCCACCCGCACTCCGGCCAGTTGGGGGAAGAAGCGGGTCAGGATCTCGTGGAGGGCCTCGATGGTGGCCGGTTGCGTGCGGCCGTCGTTGTCCGTCTTCGAGCCGTAGCGGTACGGGACGCCGCGGCCTCCGAGCGCGATGCGGCCGTCCGCCGTGCGCTGGGCGTACATGTAGGCGTGCGCCATGTCGCCGAGCGTCTCGCGGCCCTCCCAGCCGATCGACTCCCATTGGGCGTCGGTGAGAGGTTCCGTCGCGATCATTGAGGAGTTCATGGGGAGCCAGGTGCGGCGCTGGCCCTTGAGGGACGCCGTGAAGCCCTCCGTGCAGCGCAGGATGTACGGCGCGCGGACCGTGCCGTAGGGAGTGATGGCGTGCTTCGGCTTGATCTCCGTGACCGGTGTTGATTCGTGGATCGTGACGCCGAGTGCCTCGACCGCCGCCGCCAGGCCCTTCACCAGCTTCACCGGGTGCAGGCGCGCGCCGTGCGGGGTCCAGGTGGAGCCGACGGCGCCCGCGACGCGGATCCGGTCGGCGGTCTCCCGGGCGCCGTGCAGGGTGCGGTCCTTCTCGCCGTAGGCCAGTTCCGTGGCGTGGAACTCTTTCAGGCGCGCCAACTGCGCTGGGGTGTAGGCCACTTCGAGTACGCCGCCGTGGTGGATGTCCGCTTCGATCTGCTCCTCGGCGGCGGCGCGGATCACCTCGTCGACCGTGTCGTTCATCGCCTCCTGGAGGCGGACCGCCGCGTCCCTGCCGTGCAGGCGGGCGTAGCGGTCGCGGCCCGCGATGCCGTTGTAGAGCCAGCCGCCGTTGCGGCCGGAGGCTCCGTAGCCGCAGAACTTCTGCTCCAGGACGGTGATGCGGAGGAAGGGGGCGGCCTTCTTCAGGTAGTACGCGGTCCACAGGCCCGTGTAGCCGCCGCCGACTATGCAGACGTCGGCACTCTCGTCGCCCGGCAGGGGTTCGCGGGGGGCCGGGGTGCCGTGGTCCGCGTACCAGTACGAGATGCCGCCATTGATCGTGCTGCTCATGAGCCGGACGTTACTGCGCTGGTGGGGGCTTTGGGGAGGGGTACAGGGGAGGGCATTCCGATACGTTGATCCGGTGCGTGGCGATGTCGAAGCGTCACGTGCCGAGATCATGGAGGACTGTTCAGATGGCCGTACGCAAGGCCGCACGCAAGTCCGGGCGCATCGTCGCCGCGGTGGCCGCCACCGCACTCGTCGCCGGGGGCGCAGCCGCCTGCGGTCCCGAGGACCTCACGGGCGGGGGCGGCGACAAGGGGGCGTCGGCCTCGGAGTCCGCGTCCGCGGGTGGTCCCGAGGCGAAGGCGCCGCCGGCCGGCACCGACGCGCTCGCGAAGACGCCCGCCACGGTGAAGGGCGGCGTGATCACGGTCGGCGACCCGAAGGCCGGGCACACGGTCAAGCTGTACGAGGACGCGCGCTGCCCGATCTGCAAGAAGTTCGAGGAGTCCGGCGCGCAGGCCCTGGTGAAGCCGGTGGCCGAGGGCAAGGTGAAGGTCGAGTACACGCTCGCCTCGTTCCTCGACAAGAACCTCGGCGGCAGCGGTTCGGTGAACGCGGCTAACGCGCTGCGGGCGTCGGTGGACGCGGGCAAGTTCCCGCAGTTCCACGCCGCTGTCTTCGCCAACCAGCCGGAGACCGAGACCGAGGACGCCTACACGCCCGCCTTCTTGCTGAAGATCGCCGACAAGGTGGACGGTCTTCGGGGCGCCGAGTTCGGCAAGGCCGTGCAGAAGGGGACGTACAAGAAGTGGGTCGGTGAGGCCATGCAGGCCTTCACCGACGACGGCATGCAGGGCACGCCGACGGTCGTCATCGACGGCAAGAAGGCGGACGCCAACTCGCTGTTCGACCAGGACGCGTTCGCCGAGGAGCTCAAGGCTTCCGGGATCTCCTGATCGTCCATCTCGTCGGTGCCGGGCGTACGGCGCTCCGGGTCAGCGGGAAGCAGGCCAGGCCGATCAGGACCGAGGTGAAGTGGCCCAGGTCGGTGAAGGTCCTGCCGGTGATCAGCGGAGTGCCGTACACGGCGATGACGATCAGGAGGTACGCGTATCTCCAGGGCGTGGGGACCCAGTAGGTGAGGACCGCGATCACGCCCGCGAGGGCATAACTGACACCCACGTCAAGGGTGTTGACCGAGGATGGTGGGGCTGCGCCGTGGTGGATCGCGAGCGCGAGGACGCCCTCGCTGATGAGCGTGGCCATGATGTGCGCGCCCGCGGCCACCGCGAGCCAGCGCGCGGTGCCGAGCCAGCGTTCGGCGGTGGCGTGGAAGACGGTGTAGAGCACGGCGTACGAGAGCCAGGTGCCGCCGTCGATCCACAGCGCGCTGGAGACCAGGACGCGGACGGGGTTCTTGGACAGCTCGTGGATGTTCGTGGAGCGCTGGCGCAGGAAGTCCTGCTCGAACTCCGGTGACATGTGGTGCATCGCGACCGTCGTGACGAAGAGGACCGCGAGCCAGATGTAGGTGCCGGGAGCGCTGCGGATGTAGGCCGCAACAGCCCGCATCGCGGGCCTCGTGGCCCGAATAATCCCCATGCGGCGATTCACCCACGCCGGTAGCGTCGCGAGGGTGATCGACATTCGCATTCCGGACGGGCTGATCGAGTCGCAGTACGAGTACGCGGGGGAGCCGGGCCGTGCCTTCATCGCGGCGCTGCCCGCGCGCGTGGCGGAGTTCGTCGAGCGGTGGGAGCTGACGGTCGACGGGCCCTCGATGCATGGCATGGCCGCGCTCGTGCTGCCCGTGGTGCGGCGGGACGGCACCCCCGCCGCGGTCAAGTTCCAGCTGCTCGACGAGGAGACCGAGTCGGAGCCCGTCGGGCTCCGGGTGTGGGACGGCGACGGGGCCGTGCGGCTCCTCGACCACGACGAGGGCACGGGCACGATGCTGCTCGAACGCCTGGACTCCGGGCGGATGTTGTCGACGATGCAGGACACGCACAAGGCGGTGCTCGTCATCGCGGAGCTCCTTGCGCGGCTCACCGCCGTGCCCGCGCCCGAGGGGATGCGGCGGCTCGGGGACATCGCGGGGGAGATGGTCGACGAGCTGCCGGGGGCGCTGAAGGCGATCGCCGATCCGGTCGAGCGCGCGATCGTGGAGCGGTGCGGGGGCGCTGTGCGCGAGGTCATGGGGGAGCCAGGCGACCGGTTGCTGCACTGGGACCTGCACTTCGAGAACGTCCTCGCGGCCGAGCGCGAGCCGTGGCTCGCCATCGACCCGAAGCCGCTGGCCGGTGACCCCGGGTTCGATCTCTGGCCCGCGCTCAACAATCGCTTTGATGCTGACGATGTGCTGTGGCGGTTCGACGCGATGACCGAGGTGCTGGGGCTGGACAGGGAGCGGGCTCGTGCCTGGACCTTGGGGCGGGTGCTGCAGAACGCGCTCTGGGAGATCGAGGACGGGCGGGCGCTGGACGAGGACGATCTGGAGGTCGCGCGGCTGCTGCTCGGGGCGTGAGACGCGGGTTGGCCGCGGTTGGCCGCGGTTGGCCGCGGTGGGCGGTCTGGTTAGCCTGCGGCCATGATTCGTAGCGCCACGCCTGATGACGTCCCCCTGATTCACGCCATGGTCCGCGACCTCGCGGAGTACGAGAAGGCCCTCGACGAGGCGAGGGCCACCGAGGAGCAGCTGCGTGAAGCGCTCTTCGGGGAGCGGCCTGCCGCGTTCGCGCACATTGCGGTGGACGACGGGGCGGGGGCCGGTTTGGGGGCGAGCTCGGGGGCGGGTGCAGGCTCGGGGGCGAGTGCAGGCTCGGGCTCGGGGGAGGTCGTCGGGTTCTCGCTGTGGTTCCTGAACTTCTCCACATGGCGTGGGGTGCACGGGATCTACCTGGAGGACCTGTACGTACGGCCCGAGGCGCGCGGCGGCGGCCACGGCAAGGCGCTGCTGACCGAGCTCGCGCGGATCTGTGTGGAGCGGGGTTATGAGCGGCTCGAATGGTCCGTGCTCGACTGGAACGAGCCGTCGATCAACTTCTACAGGTCGCTCGGTGCGCTGCCGCAGGACGAGTGGACCGTGTATCGGCTGACCGACGGGGCGTTGGCCGAACTGGGGTCCTGAACCTCAAGGGAGTGCGGGGGGGGGCTCAGGGGATGAGCACCACCTTGCCTGTGGTGCGGCGGTTCTCCAGGTCGGCGTGGGCCGTTGCCGCATACGACAGGGGGTAGCGCTGGACCGCCGGGGTGAAGTGGCCCTTCGCCGCTTCGGCGAGCGCCGCGAGCTCCAGGGTGCGGACCGGGTTGTCGCCGCCCGCCTTCTGCATCATCACCGGGCCCAGGACGTTGAGTTGCGTGATGCCGCGGGCCGCGAGCTGCTCGTCCGTGAGGGAGAGGGGCTCGCCGTCGTGCGGGCCCTTGCCCGACCAGCCGAAGACGAGGTGCGTGCCGCCGGGGGCGAGGAGGTCCACGGCGGCGAGGCCGGATGCCCCGCCCACTCCGTCGAAGACGACGGTCGCGCCGGGGACTCCGATCTTCGTCAGGTACGCGTGCGCCTCGTTCGGCCAGTCCGGGTTCCTGTAGTCGACGGCGAGGTCCGCGCCGTACGCGGCGACCCGGTCCGTCTTCTCCGGGCCGCCCGCCAGGCCGATGACCGTGGCGCCCGCGTGCTTGGCGTACTGGACCAGGAGCGTGCCGATGCCGCCCGCCGCCGCCGGGATGACGGCGACGGAGTCGGAGGTCAGCTCGGCGAACTGCAGGATTCCCATCGTCGTACGGCCCGTGCCGATCAGGGCCACGGCCTGTGCGTCGTCCAGGGCTTCGGGGATCTCGTGCAGGCGGGAGGCCTCCGTGACGACGAGCTCGGCGTAGCCGCCGGGGGCGAAGCCGATGTGGGCGACCACGCGCTTGCCGAGCAGGGCGGGGTCGACTCCCTCGCCGAGGGACTCGACGGTGCCTGCCACCTCGCGGCCCGGGATCGTGGGCAGCTCGGGGAGTTCGGGGAGCGGGCCCTTGATTCCGGCGCGGATCGCGGTGTCCAGGAGGTGCACGCCCGCCGCGGTCACCGCGATGCGGACCTGGCCGGGGGCCGGTGCCGGGTCGGGGGTCTCCTCGTACGTGAGGTGCTCGGCCGGGCCGAAGGTGTGCAGGCGGGTGGCGTGCATGGGGCTTGCTCCTTGGGCTTTGGGTGAGGGGTGAGGGGTGGGGGGTGAGGGGTGGGGGCTGGGGGGTCTTGGGGGTTGGGGGTTGGGGCTTGGGTCTTGGGGGCTTTGAGTGGTGGGCGGTTGGGTGGTGCTTGCTCTTGGTGTCACCCTCGTACGTCAAGCGGACTTGAGGTCAAGCCTTGCGGGGGTCAGTGCGAGCGTCACCGCCTCCAGCGCGCTGTTGAAGGAGACCTCGGAGAGCAGGCCGGGTGCCGCGACCTGGTCGCCGGCCAGGTAGACACCGTTCCCGCGGTTGATCGCGGGGCGGTCGCGCCAGGTGGTGCCGGGCAGGTCCACCGCGCCGGTGCGGCCGTTGGAGACGGCGTCGCGGCGCCAGACCAGGCGGTCGCGCCAGCCGGGGAAGCCGAGGTCGAGGAGGTGGTCGGCGCGGGCCGCGCCGTCCGCCTTGGACTCCTCGGGGGCGAGCGGGATCTGGCCCTGGATAAGGTCCTGTCCCGCGGGGGCGAGGGTGCGGTCTTGGGTGGTGAACCGTTCGATCCAGCCGGTCCCGTCCAGGTCGGAGATCGCGAAGGGGTCGCCCTTGCGGGAGTCGAGGGCCACGTCGACGAGGGTGGTGCGGGCGCTGTCCCACTGGAGGGTGTCGTCCTGGAGGAGGTGACGGGCCGCGGGGAGGGACGTGGCGACGACGACGGGGCCTGCGGCGGGGAGCGAGGCGAGGGTCTCGACGCGGGACAGCGTCTCCACGCGTACGCCCAGGTTCCAGGCGAGTGTCGCCATGCGGTCGATGACCGAGCCCCAGCCGCCGCGCGGGTAGTGCGCCTCCGGGGGCAGCTTCGTGGCGCGACGCAGGCGCTCGTGCACGAACCTGGCGGAGAGGGAGCCGGGGTCGTGGTGGAACGTCGCCACGGCGATGTAGTGCGCGGCGGCGCGTGCGCCTTCCTCGCCGACCTCGCCGGTGGCCCACGTCATGAAGTCCTGGTCCACGGGGGCCTGTTCGGGCTTGCGGCGCAGGAGCTTCAGCATCGCCAGGGGTGGGGTGCGGCGGAGCTTTCCCTGGTGGTGGAGGCGGAGGCGGGTGCCTTCGATGGGCGGGAGGGGGGCGAGGGGGCCGATGAGGTCGCGCTGCTTGAGCCAGGTCCAGTGGGGGCCGCCGTTGTAGAGGGCGTGCGGGCCTTCGTTCGTGCGGTACGCGCCTTCGGCGGTGCGGGCCCGGCCGCCGAGGGTGTGGTGGGACTCGTGGAGGGTGACCCGGGCGCCGGCTTCGGCGGCGGTGATGGCCGCGGTGAGGCCGGCGAAGCCGCCGCCGATGATGGTCAGCTGGGTGGCGGGCTTGGGCATGGGGTGGGCTCCTGTCGTGGTCGGTGGTCGGTGGTTGGTGGGGTCGGTGGTTGGTGGTCGGGTGTGTTCACTCACTCGGTACGACGGGCGGGGGTGCCCGGGATGTGACATCGGGGTGTTACGGCGGTGGGGGCGGTGAGGGCGGTTAGGGCCGTGGGGGCAGCGGGGCGGTGGGTGT
Source organism: Streptomyces sp. NPDC044044 (assembly GCF_056434405.1). Lineage (NCBI taxonomy): Bacteria > Bacillati > Actinomycetota > Actinomycetes > Kitasatosporales > Streptomycetaceae > Streptomyces > Streptomyces sp. NPDC044044. Next base: position 115,470 of record NZ_JBWKFG010000005.1, read on the forward strand.
CAGTGGGTGGGTGCACGATGGGGGCATGGGACAGAAGGATCGGCAGAGGGACGCGGCGGCAGGGGTGAAGAAGGCTCGGCGGCCCGAGGTGCGGTTGCCCGTGCTGCGGGGGTTCGGTGAGTTGGGGCTCGGCGGGGGCGAGTTGGAGCCTGACGGGGACTATGACGGGGTCGAGTTCCGGGACCTCGATCTCGCGGGGCAGGACGGCGGGGGAGCGCTGTTCCTGGACTGTGCGGTGACGGGCTGCGGGGTGACCGAGACGCGGCTCAGCAGGGCGCGGTTCGTGGATTCCGTGCTGACGGAGCTGCGGGGGGTCGGCACGGAGCTGGTGGAGGCTTCGCTGCGGGACGTGGAGGTGGTGGACGCGCGGCTGGGGGGCGTTCAGCTGCACGGGAGTGTGCTGGAGCGGGTCGTCGTGCGGGGCGGGAAGATCGACTATCTGAACCTGCGGAAGGCGCGGTTGAAGGACGTCGTCTTCGAGGGGTGCGTGCTGGTGGAGCCGGACTTCGGGCAGGCGTCGCTGGAGCGGGTCGAGTTCGTGGGCTGCGTGCTGAAGGGGGCGGACTTCAGCGGGGTCCGGATGAAGGATGTCGACCTGCGGGAGGCTGCGGAGGTGGGCATTCTGCGGGGGATCGACTGCTTGGCGGGGTCGGTGATCAGTGCTGCGCAGCTCATGGATCTGGCGCCGGCGTTTGCTGCGCAGGTGGGTGTGCGGGTGGACTAGCGTCCGGCTTTGGCGGGCTGCGGGGCGGTCCGTCTTTGGGTGCGGGGCCGTG
>NZ_JBWKFG010000005.1:116340-178700 GCF_056434405.1 Streptomyces sp. NPDC044044
CCGTGGCGGTATGTCCGTCCTCGCTATCGTCCGGTGGCCGCCGGGCCACTTCGGCTCCGGAGTGCCGGTAACCGTGCTCCGGGCGGACATACCGGCCCGTCCCCTCGGGTGCGTGGCCGTCTGCGGGTGCGTGTGGGCTGCGGGTCTGGTCTGTCGGTGGGTGCGGGGCCGTGGCGGTATGTCCGTCCTCGCTATCGTCCGGTGGCCGCCGGGCCACTTCGGCTCCGGAGTGCCGGTAACCGTGCTCCGGGCGGACATACCGGCACGTCCCCTCGCGTGCGTCGCCGACTGCGGGTGCGTGTGGGCTGCGGTGCTGGTTCGTCTGTGGGTGCGGGGCCGTGCCGGTATGTCCGTCCTCGCTATCGTCCGGTGGCCGCCGGGCCACTTCGGCTCCCGAGTGCCGGTAACCGTGCTCCGGGCGGACATACCGGCACGTCCCCTCGCGTGCGTCGCCGACTGCGGGTGCGTCTTGGGCGGTCCCTCATGGCTGGGGCGAGTCGTGGCTGTGGGGCACTTCGGCCCACCCGCGTTTTACGTTCACCGGCCCACCTCAGTGGGATGCTCCCGGGCCCCCGGCCGTACGTCCCCACCCAACCCCGCTGCTCTACGCGCTCCCTGGCGCCGCGGGGTAATCGGGTGGGTGGGTGGGAGAGGTTTGTTCGGTGCGGTTGGGGCTGTGGGGAGCTGTTGGGCGCCTACGCCCGGGGAAAGCGGGACTGGAGGGACCAGATGGCCGGGTTGTCCGCCAAGGGCTCGTGGAGGTCCGTGAGGTCTGCCAGGAGGTCCTGGAGGAAGTCCCGGGCCTCGCGGCGGAGTTCGGAGTGGGAGAAGGTCAGCGGGGGGTCCTCCGCCCGCATCCAGTCCGCCTCGATGTCCACCCAGCCGAACCGCCGCGTGAACAGCATGCGGTCCGTCGACTCCGTGAAGTCGAGCTCCGCGTACTGGGGGCGGGAGGCGCGGCTGCCGCGCGGGTCCTGGTCCACCTGCTCGACGATGTCGCACAGCGCCCACGCGAAGTCGAGGACGGGAACCCATCCCCAGGCTGTGGACAGCTCCCGGTCCGCCTTCGTGTCCGCGAGATACACGTCCCCGCAGAACAGGTCGTGCCGCAGCGCGTGGACGTCCGCGCGGCGGTAGTCGAACTGCGGGGGGTCGGGAAAGCGGTGGGAGAGGGCGTAGCCGATGTCGAGCACGTGATTGATGGTGTCATGGCCCGGGAGGGCGAGACGCTGCTCAGGGCAGCAGGCGTTGTTCCTTCGCCACCGCCACCGCTCCCGCCCTCGTGTCCACGCCGAGCTTGTCGTAGATCCGGCCCAGGTGCGTCTTGACCGTGGCCTCGCTGATGAACAGCGCGCGGGCGATGTCCCGGTTGCCGAGCCCGTGGGAGAGCTGCGCGAGGATGTCGAGCTCGCGCTCGGTGAGCGTGGGCAGCGGCTTGCGCATGCGGGCCATCACGCGCGACGCGACCGGCGGGGAGAGCGTGGTGCGGCCCTGCGCGGCGGCGTGGATCGCGGCGAAGAGCTCCTCGGGGCGTTCGGCCTTCAGGAGGTAGCCCGTCGCGCCCGCCTCGATGGCGCGGGTGATGTCGGCGTCCGTGTCGTACGTCGTCAGGACCAGGACGTGGGGTGGGGAGGGCGTGGCGGACGACGTGATGTGGCGCGTTGCCTCCACGCCGTCCATTCCCTCGCCCAGCTGCAGGTCCATCAGGACCACGTCCGGGGTCAGCTTCGCGGCCAGCGCGATCGCCTCCTCGCCCGTGCCCGCCTCGCCGACCACCTCGATGTCCGGCGCGCTGCCGAGCAGGGCGAGCAGTCCGGCGCGTACGACGATGTGGTCGTCGCAGACCAGGAGGCGGACCGGGGGTGCGGGGGGCGTCATGGGGACTCCTGGGGGGTCAGCGGGATCGAGACCGAGAGGACCGTGCCCTCGCCCGGTGCCGACTCGATCGTCAGTGTGCCGCCGAGCTGCCGCGCACGGGCGCGGATCGCGGGCAGGCCGTGCCCCCGCCGGTCCGCGGCGGGCGGCTGCTCGGCGGGCGTGAAGCCGCGGCCGTCGTCCGCGACGTCGAGCACCACCTGGTCGTCCAGGTGCGTGAGCGTCAGCGCCGCCGTCGTCGCGGAGGCGTGCTCCGTCACGTTGGCGAGGGCGCCCTGCGCGATGCGCAGGAGCGCGGACTGCGTCTGGTCGGGGAGCGGCGCGGGCGTGCCCTCGGAGTGGAAGCGGACCGTGAGGCCCGCGTCCTGCGCGGTGCGTGCGGCGAGCGTCCGCAGCGCCTCGTCGAGGCCGCCGCCGTCGGCGAGGTCGGCGGGTGCCAGGTCGTGCACGAAGCGGCGCGCCTCGGCCAGGCCGCGTTCGGTGATCGACTCGGCCGTACGGACATGGGTGCGGGCCTTGGCCGGGTCCGTGTCCCAGACGCGGTCGGCGGCCTGGAGCAGCATCTGCTGGCTGGACAGGCCCTGGGCGAGGGTGTCGTGGATCTCCATGGAGATGCGCTGACGTTCGGCGAGGGTGCCTTCGCGGCGCTCGGTGGCCGCCAGTTCGCGGCGGGTGCGGATGAGGTCGTCGATCAGTTCGCGCTGGCGGGCCGCCTGGCGCTGCATGTAGGCGAAGACGGCTGTCGCGATCGCCGACACGGCGGGCGGCCCGAGGATCAGGTCGGGGTCGTAGCGGCCCGCGAGCCGCAGTTGGGACGCGATGACGCAGCCGGTCAGGACGGCCACCAGAACCAGGGCCGCGCGCAGGGGCAGCGTCCGCATGCCCGTGAAGAAGAGCGGCACCGCGCACCATCCGAAGCTCGGCGCGAGGATCACGAGGACCAGCCAGACCGCGACGACCAGGGCGAGCCAGGCAAGGCGGCGTGGGGTGCGGCGGATGCCGGGTGCCGGGCCGCCGGGAGAGCGGGGTGCGGAGCCTCTGCCCAGCAGGGGCAGGGCGTAGAGGACGGCCAGGACGACGGAGAGCGCGATGATCCACGGGACGCGCGCGCCGCCGGGGTGGCGCAGCAGGAAGCGGGCCAGCGAGGCGCCCAGGAGCAGGTAGAACGTCGTGTGCATGACGGCCGCGAGCCAGCGGGCGTCCGGGTCCGGCGTCCGGGGGGCCAGGCCGGGCGTGCGCTGACCCTGACCCCGTCCGTGTCCGTCTCGTCCCTGCCCGTGTTCCCTTTTCACTGGGCGCCTCCTCTCGTACTGCCGTCACGCGGTCGCTGAACTGGGCAAACACCCTCATTGTGACCCGGTGGGGCCACGGGAGGGTCAACCGATCGGTTGACCCTGGTGTCGGCCGAGTCGCGCGCGGCTCCCAGCCGGTACGCCGAGGGGTTCGGGCCGGAAACGGCCGGAGGATCGATGGCAGAGGAAACAACAACCTCCCTCCCTCCCGATCCCCGCCTCATCTCAAGGAGCCTCCGATGCAGAAGATCTCCCGCCGCACCCGTGTCCTGACCATCGCCGCGACCGCCGCCGTCCTCGGCGCCGGTACCTTCGGTGCCGTCTCCGCCAGCGCCGAGGCCCCGGCCGCCGCCGCGAAGGCCGCCGTCACCGCCGACGCGGGCAACAAGAACCTCACGCAGTCGACGCACCTGAACATCGACGCCGCGACGAAGGCCGCCCAGGCCACCCTCGACGCCGCCGAGAAGGAGAACCAGCGCGTCACGGTCGCCGTGGTCGACCGCAACGGCAACACCATCGTCACGCTGCGCGGCGACGGCGCGGGCCCGCAGTCGTACGAGTCCGCCGAGAAGAAGGCGTACACCGCCGTCTCCTGGAACGCGCCCACCTCCGAGCTGGCCAAGAACCTGGAGAAGACGCCGAACCTGAAGGACATCCCCGGCACCCTGTTCCTCGCGGGCGGTGCGCCGGTGACCGCCAAGGGCGCGCCCATCGCGGGCATCGGTGTCGCGGGCGCCCCGTCCGGCGACCTGGACGAGAAGTTCGCGAAGGCGGGCGTCGCGGCGCTCGGCCGCTGAAGCCGCTGAAAGCGCTGAAGCCGAGACGCTGAGCTGCCGAAGCCGCCGGATCTCATCATGCTGAGGCTGTTCCCGGTCCGTACGACGACGAGGAGAACGATCATGACAAGGACCGCTGACGACCAGCGGCTGCTCGACGCCGCACGGGCCGGGAACGCCGCCGGTGTGAGGGCGGCCCTCGACGCGGGCGCCCGCGTCGACGCCCGCGACACCGAGCTGCGCACGCCCCTGCTGCTCGCCGCACTCGGCGACCACGTGGAGGCCGCCCGGGTCCTGGTGGCCGCAGGCGCCGACGTCGACGCGCAGGATCACCGCGCCGACAGCCCCTGGCTCGCCACCGGCGTGACGGGCAGCGTCGCCATGCTGCACGTCCTGCTTCCCGCGGGGCCCGACCTGAAGCTGCGCAACCGTTTCGGCGGGATCTCCGTGATCCCGGCCTCGGAGCGCGGACATGTCGCGTACGTACGGGAAGTCCTGCGCGTCACGGACATCGACGTCGACCACGTCAACGACCTCGGCTGGACCGCCCTGTTGGAGGCCGTGATCCTCGGCGACGGCGGGCGCGCTCATCGAGAGATCGTGGAGCTGCTGCTCGCCGCGGGCGCCACGCCCGGCCTCGCCGACCGGGACGGCGTCACACCCCTCGCGCACGCCGAGCGCCGTGGATTCGCGGAGATCGCCGCGCTGCTGGGCGGTGCTGCCTCGTGAAGCCCTCCCGGACGGTGGTCATCGCTCTCCTGGGGGCCGCTGCCCTCGCGGGCTGCGGTGCCGGCGGCGGCGGGTCGGCCCCGTCCGGCGGCCCCGAGCCCGCCGCCGCCACGTCCACCCTCCCCGCCGAGCAGCGCACCCCCGAAGGCACCCTCCTGGTCGCCGACTTCGGCTCCGACACCGTCACCTTCGTCGACCCCGAGCGTGGCCCCATCGACTCCGTGAAGGTCGGCACCGCCCCCTACGGGCTCACCGTGGGGGATGACGGCCGCGCCTGGGTCGCCACCGCCGACGCCGTCGCGGTCGTCGACACCCGCACCCGCGAAATCGTCGACCGCATCCCGTACGAGACGGACAGCGGCCCGGCGACGACCGGCGAGTACCGCGGCGGCGGCATGGGCATCGCCATCGCCCCGGACGGCGAGCACGTCTACGTAGGGGTCAATGTCCCTGACGGAAAGGGGACGTTGGAGGTCATCGACACGGAGAAGCGCGAGGTCACCGACACCGTTCCGGTGGGCAGGCGCCCCTTCGACGTGGACGTCTCGAAGGACGGCCGCGAGGTCTACGCGACCAATCACGACTCCTTCGACGTCACCGTCGTACGCGCCGACTCCCTGAAGCCCCGCCGCATCGAAGTCGCCCCCTACGGCACCGAAGGCGGCCTCGGCTCCTGGCTCAAGCCGCACTACGCCGCCGTACGCCCCTCGGACGGCAAGCTCCTGTTCCCCTTCGAGGGCGAGAAGCTCGTCGTGGTCGATCCGCGCACCGGCGAGTCCGACATCGAGCCGATGACGGCCAACACCCACCAGCACGGCGCGCGGATCACCGAGGACGGCACCCTGTTCGCGGTCGGCACGGGACCCATCGACCCCTCGGAGGACAAGGGCCCCTCGCTGACCATGCGTACGAAGGACGGCAAGGAGAAGGTCTTCCCGCTCGAAGGCCCGCACGAGGACGTCGCCGTCTCCGAGGACGGCGGCACCGCCTACGTCTCCGGCGGCTTCACCCGCGACGGGTTCTGGAACGGGATCACCGTCATCGACCTGGAGAGCGGCGACACGCGTCGACTCCCGGCAGGGGAACGCCCGTTGGGCATCGCCGTTCTCTAGGCACTTCCTTCGCACCACGCACGGAGTGCCTGGGCAGTACGGTGCGCCTGGGCCGTGCGGGAGGCCTGGGACGCGATGCCGGGGACGCTCGACGTGATGAACGAGCCGCCGCCGGTGAGGCCTCCGACCACATGCACGCGCGGGTCGGCGGGCATCAGCCCGCCGACCACTTCGGCAACGCCCGTGTGCGCATCCGGACCACCGAAGGCCGCCGGCCCTCGTCATCGAGCCCGCGTGCGCGCGGGACGACCACCGCCGAGATCGCCGCGACGCTGTTCATCTCCCCGCACGCGGTCCGCGACCACCTCAAGACCGTCTTCACCAAGGCCCGCGTCTCCAGCAGGGGCGAGCTGGTCGCCCGGCTCTTCACCGACCACTACTGGCCCGCCCTGCCGCAGGCCGCCCCCGGGTGAAGCCGGAAGCCGACGCTGCCCCACCGAACATATGCCGCATAAGATCACAGGCGTGCACCCACGATCCATGGCGCTCCGCGGCACGTCCGTCGCCGCCCTCACCGCCCTCGCCCTCACCGCCTGCAGCGGTTCCGGAGTGCACGGCACGCCCGGAGCCGACGGCCTGCGCGACCCGTACTTCCCGAAACTGGGCAACGGCGGCTACGACGTCGCGCACTACGACCTGACCCTCGGGTACGACCCCGACGCGCACCGCCTCACCGGCACGGCGGAGGTCACGGCGCGCGCCACCCAGGACCTGAGCGCCTTCAACCTCGACCTCAAGGGTCTGGACGTGCGGAGCGTGAGTGTCGAGGGGAAGGACGCCTCCTTCCACCGTGACGGGCAGGAGCTGACGATCCGCCCGCCGGACGACCTCGACAAGGGCGAGACGTTCCGCACGACCGTCCGCTACTCCGGCGACCCGGAGACCATCACCGACCCGGACGACTCCCAGGAGGGCTGGCTGCGGACGAAGGAAGGTTCCCTCGCCCTTGGCGAGCCGACGGGCTCCATGGCCTGGTTCCCCTCCAACAACCACCCCTCGGACAAGGCCTCGTACGACATACGCCTCACCGTCCCCAAGGGCCTCAAGGCCATCTCCAACGGCGAGTTGACGCGCGAGTCGACCAAGAACGGCCGCACCACCTTCGCCTGGCACAGCGCGGAGCCGATGGCGAGCTATCTGGCGACCGTCGCCATCGGGCCGTACGAGGTGAAGAAGTCGACGACGAAGTCCGGCATCCCGGTGCTCACGGCGGTGGAGCCGTCCGAGGCCAAGGACAGCGCGAAGGCGCTCGCCCGCATCCCCGAGATCATGGAGTGGCAGGAGCTGAACTTCGGCCCCTACCCCTTCTCGTCGACCGGCGCGATCGTCGCCCGCGAGGGGGACGCGGGGTACGCCCTGGAGACCCAGACGCGCCCCACCTTCCCCGGCGCCCCCGACACCGGACTCGTCGTCCACGAGCTTGCGCACCAGTGGTTCGGGAACTCCGTGACGCCCAAGTCCTGGCAGGACATGTGGCTCAACGAAGGCTTCGCCACCTACGCCGAGTGGCTCTGGGAGGAGGACCACGACGGCGACAGCGTGCAGGAGACCTTCGACCAGATCTACGCCGACGACTACTACGAGGACAAAGAGGACAACGACGCCATCTGGGCCTTCCCGCCCGCGAAGCCGCCGTCCGCCGCGAACATCTCGGACAGCCCGGTGTACGAGCGCGGCGGCATGGTCATCCACAAGATCCGCCAGGCGGTGGGCGACGACACCTTCTACGACATCGTGCGGGGCTGGACGAAGGCACACCGCCACGGCAACGCGGACACCGAGGACTTCACGCGGTACGTGGAGAAGCACGCGGGCGGCGATGCGGCGCGCGAGAAGGTCCGCGCGATCTGGGGCCCGTGGCTGTACGGGGACGGGAAGCCGGAGCGCCCGTAAGGCGTGGTCAGAGCGGCTGCGGCAGCTGCTTGCGCAGCACCGCGCAGGGGCGGCCCGCGTCGATGTCGCGCCGGTGGCCGATGACCTCGTACCCGAGCCCGCTCCAGAAGGCGAGCCCGGTGTCGTTCCCGTCCAGGACCGCGAGACGCACCCCCTCGCGACCCTCCTGGCGGAAGTACTCCTCGATCCGGGTCACGAACTCCCGCCCGTACCCCTTGCGTTGCTGCCCGGCGTCGACCATGAGCAGGCCGATCCACGGGTCCGGGTCGGCGGGGTCGGGGTGCCGGTCGAGCGTGATGCCGATCCCGACGGCCCGGCCCTCGGAGCGGGCGACGAGCACGCGCGCCCGCGGCTCGGCCAGATCGTCCGCGAGTGCGGCGGCGACCTGTTCGGGGCGGATGTCGTGGGGGTCGGGGAAGTCCCCGGAGAGCGCGTGGAAGACGTGGTTCGACGCGTACAGGGCGGTGAGCTCGGTGAGCAGCTCGCCCGGGAGCGCGCCGTCCTCCGCGGAGGTGAGGGTTTCGAGGATCATGCGGCGCAGGCTAGCCGCATTCGGGCCTACGCCTTCAGGGATTTGAAGGCCCGCGTCTGGTCCACGATCGCGCGCTCCGTGGGGAGACGTTCGATCGACGACGCCCCGAAGAAACCGACGACTCCTGTGGTGCGGGACAGGACGTGGGCCGCGTCCTGAGGCTCCGCGATGGGGCCTCCGTGGCACAGGACCAGGATGTCGGGGTTCACGCGCTTGGCCGCGTCGTGCATCTCCTGGACCGCCGTCGCCGCCTGGTCCAGGGTCAGGGCCGTGCCCGCGCCGATCGCGCCCTTCGTCGTCAGGCCCACGTGCGGGACCAGGACGTCCGCGCCCGCCCGTGCCATGTCCGCCGCCTGGTCGGGGTCGAAGACGTACGGGGTCGTCAGGAGATCGCGGGCGTGGGCCTCGCGGATCATGTCGACCTCCAGGCCGTACCCCATGCCCGTCTCTTCGAGGTTGGTGCGGAACGTGCCGTCGTAGAGGCCGACCGTCGGGAAGTTCTGTACGCCGGTGAAGCCCATGCCCTTCAGCTCGTCCAGGAAGCGGCCCATGTCCCGGAACGGATCGGTGCCGCAGACCCCGGCGAGGACCGGGGTGTCCTTCACCACCGGGAGCACCTCCCTGGCCATGTCCACCACGATGGCGTTCGCGTCGCCGTACGGGAGCAGTCCCGCGAGGGAGCCGCGGCCCGCCATGCGGTAGCGGCCCGAGTTGTAGATGATCAGGAGGTCCACGCCGCCCTCCTCCGCGCACTTGGCGGACAGGCCCGTGCCCGCTCCCGCTCCGATCACCGGACTGCCCTTGGCCACCTGGGAGTTGAGGCGCGCCAGGGCTTCCTCGCGGGTGATCTGTGTCATCGGCTTCTCCTCGGGTGGGTCGTGGGTGACGGCGGGTCGTGGTGACGGCGAGTCGTGCGTCACGGCGTCTGCTTCGGCGCGCGGGCGCCGATCAGCTCGTCCAGGCGGTCCGCCATCGCCACCGCGAACTGTGCGTCGTTGATGTGCGCGTCCACCTCATGGAGCCGTACGCCGCTGCCCCGCACCGTCGTCCGCAGCGCGCTCAGCCCGGCCGCGTCCGCCGCCGGGTCCTCGAAGGGGCCGCCCTCGGTGTCCACCGCGGAGACCCCGCGCAGCGGCCAGAAGAACTCCACGGGGCCGCGCGCGGCGGCGAGCCGGTGGCCGAGGGTGGTGCCGAGCGCGGCCATCTCCTCGGCCGTCGTACGCATCAGGGTGACCGTGGGGTTGTGCACGAGGAGCGTGCGGTCCGCGAAGCGGGGCGGGACCGTCGGGGCGGGGCCGAAGTTGACCATGTCGAGGGCTCCGGGGGCGACCACCTGCGGGATGCCCGCGCGGCCCGCCGCGGTGAGGCGCTCGGGGCCCGCGGAGAGGACGCCGCCGACCAGCTCGTCGGCGAGTTCGGTGGTCGTCAGGTCCAGTACGCCGTCCAGGAGGCCGTCGGACGCCAGCTTCTCCACCGCCCGGCCGCCCGCGCCCGTCGCGTGGAAGACGAGCACCTCGTACCCGAGTTGGTCGAGGCGGGCGCGGGCCGCGTCGATCGCGGGCGTCGTCACGCCGAACATCGTCGCGGCGACCACCTTGCGGCCCTGGCCCGCCAGTTCGTCGTGGTTGCGCTCGAAGCGCCGGGCCATGCCCGCGGCTGCCGCCGCCGCGTTGCCGAGGACCTGCCGGGAGACCGCGTTGATGCCGGAGATGTCCACGACGCTGTACATGAGGGTGATGTCGCTGCTGCCGACGTACGGCGCCACATCACCGCCCGCCATCGTGCTGACGAGTACCTTCGGCACCCCGATCGGCAGCGCGCGCATCGCCTGCGCGGCGATCGCCGAGCCGCCGCTGCCCCCTGCGGCGAGCACCGCGTGCAGCTTGCCCTTCCGGTGCAGGTCGAGGACCACCTCGGTCACGCCGTCCGCCATCGCCGCGACGGCCGTGCCCCGTTCGCCGGTGCTCCGCAGCTTCGCCAGGTCGTGCCCGGCCGCGCGGGCCACGGCGTCGGCCGTGACGTCGGGGGCGGGGGACTGTGCGGGCGGGGGCAGTATGCCGGTGTCGACGAGCAGGGTGTCGCTGCCGTACTCCCTGAGCCGCTCGCGCAGCCAGGCGTACTCCGCGCCTTTGGTGTCGAGCGTCCCGACCAGCACCACGGTCGCCATGGCCCTCACACTCCCTCAAGTGGTGGGTGGTGCTGCCGATCCTGCTGCCGCCGCCGCGCGGAAGCAATGACCGGAGGGCCGGTCGACGGGGGCGCCGGACACACGAGGGCCCCCGGCGGAGACTCCGCCGGGGGCCCTCGTGAACGGGTCTATGAACCTCAGACGTTGACGCCGAAGTCCTGCGCGATGCCGACGAGGCCCGACGCGTAGCCCTGGCCCACCGCGCGGAACTTCCACTCCGCGCCGCTGCGGTACAGCTCGCCGAAGACCATCGCGGTCTCGGTGGCGGCGTCCTCGCTCAGGTCATAGCGGGCGATCTCCGTGCCGCCGGCCTGGTTGAGGATGCGGATGAAGGCGTTGCGCACCTGGCCGAAGTTCTGCGAGCGGTTCTCCGCGTCGTAGATCGAGACCGGGAAGACGATCTTGTCGACGTCGGCCGGGAGGCCGGCCAGGTTGACGTTGATCTGCTCGTCGTCGCCCTCGCCCTCACCCGTGACGTTGTCACCGGTGTGCACGATGGTCTGGTCCGGCGTCGCCTTGTTGTTGAAGAAGACGAAGTGCTGGTCCGAGAAGACCTTGCCCTGCGGGTTCACCGCGATGGCCGAGGCGTCCAGGTCGAAGTCGGTGCCAGTGGTGGTACGGACGTCCCAGCCGAGGCCCACGGTGACGGCGGTCAGGCCCGGAGCCTCCTTGGTGAGCGAGACGTTGCCACCCTTGGACAGGCTTACTGCCATTGTTGGGAGTCCCTTCCCTCGTTGCGTACGAACGGGCTTCGTACTGGGGACGAAGCTACCGTCACCCCTATGAACGTCGACCGGGGTCCCAGAGGTTCCAGGTCCTTTTACTTTCTTTACTCGTCTCTTGCGCCCCTCCCGCCACAAGCGGGGCGCGCCGTAAATACGGGTGACGTGGACCGGACAGACGCGGGACCATAGGACTCATGTCCGGTCCCTATGTCATCCGCGGCTCCGTCTGCCTGCCCGAGGCCGAGCTCATGTGGCGCTTCTCCAGGTCCTCAGGGCCGGGCGGTCAGCACGTCAACACCAGCGATACGCAGGTGGAGCTGAGATTCGACCTGGCGGGCACGGAAGCGCTGCCCCCGGTATGGAAGGAACGCGCCCTGGAGCGGCTCGCGAGCCGGCTCGTCGACGGCGTCGTCAGCGTGCGCGCCTCCGAGCACCGCTCCCAGTGGCGCAACCGCGAGATGGCGGCCAGCCGCCTCGCCTCGCTGCTCGCCGAGGCCACCGCGCCGCCGCCCCGGCCGCGCCGCGCCACGAAGATCCCCCGGGGGATCAACGAGCGGCGGCTGCGCGAGAAGAAGCAGCGCAGCCAGACCAAACGCGGCCGCGCGGGGGAGGGCTGGGGCTGAGCCCCCGGCCCGCCCGGCAAAGGTGCGCGAGCAAAGACCGCGCAGCCCGGATGCGTCAGCCCAGCTGTCGGTACTTCCCCTTGAAATACATCAGCGGGCCCCCGTCGGCGCTCGGCAGATCAGCCGAAAGTACTCGCCCGATGACAAGGGTGTGATCACCCGCTGTCACTGTCTGTTCGGTCCTGCATTCCAGCGTCGCGAGCGCGCCGCCGACCAAGGGCGCCCCTGACGTCTCTCCCCTTACGTAGGGGATGTCCTCGAAGAGCAGCCGGTCGCTGATCCTGCCCTTCATCGCGAACCGGCCCGCGATGTGGCGCTGGCTCTCGGAGAGCACCGAGACGCCCCACAGCGGCTGCTCGTCGAGCAGGTCGTCCATCCGGGAGCCCTCACGCAGGCTGACCAGCACGAGCGGCGGGTCCAGGGACACCGAGAGGAAGGCCGTCGCGGTCATGCCGACGTCCTCGCCGACCGGTGCCTGCGGGTCGTCCGCGTCGAGGGACGGCTCGCAGGCGGTCACCAGGACCACCCCCGCGGCGAGCCGGGACATGGCGGCGCGGAACTCTTCGTTGCTCACCCCCACAGGATGCCCGTCGGGGGACGGGACACGTGGGGAGGGAGGTGCTGGGGGAGTCGCTGGAGCGCTCTCCGGGGATGTCTTCAGTACGGGAACCACGGGAGCGACGCTAGCCCCGCGGCACCCGTCACCACATCGGGCCCTGGGCGGAGACCAGGCCTAGGACCGATGGCCGAGGGGGCCTTCGGGGCTCTCGCCGGGCGCGCTCCGGGCGAGTGGACTGGACCAACGAAGGCTTCCCATCTGTGACTTGAGTCACAGGACCCATATTTTGTTGACCCTGTGTACCGAGTGAGCTGCTCGCTGTGATTCAGTGACGGTGGCAATCAGACACTGAGAGAACTCAGGTACTGAGAGAACAGTAAGGGCGCTGCGAATCCTGGAGTTGCTGTCGAGGTCTCGGGGAGAGCGAGCAATGGAGACCGAGTCGGAGCCGTACGTCCGTCTTGCGACCCTGCGGCAGCTGCATCAGGTGGTGGCGGATCTCAACACGGCCCGGAGCCTGGCGGACACGCTGCAGACCGTCGCCGACGGCGTGGTCAACGGCCTTGGCTATGAGCTGGCGTGCGTCAATCTCGTGCGCCCTGACGGCGATCTCGTCGTCGCCGCCTTCGCGGGCAACACCGCCGCCGAGGCGCTCATCACCGGCCGGGTCGGCTCCCGTGACGCCTGGGAGAAGCGGCTCTCCATGGGCGAGGCCTGGGGCGCCCTGAGGTTCATCTCGTACACCGAGGGCTGGGTCCTGGACGAGGACGACGTCCCGCAGTGGTACACCGACGGCCCCGAGCCCCGCTTCGAGGACGAGTGGCATCCGGCCGACCGCCTCTTCGCCCCCATGTACGCGACCGGCGCCGCCGGCGGCGAACTGCTCGGCGTGATCTCCGTGGACCGGCCCCGCAACGGCCGCAGGCCCGGCGCCTGGGGCCGCGAGGCCCTGCAGATGTACGCCTTCCAGGCCGCCATCGCGATCAGCAACGCACGACTTCGCGCCAACATGCAGCGCGCCCTGGTCCGCCTTGAACGCGAGCAGCAGGCGCTGCGGGCCAGCGAGGAGTCCTTCCGGCAGGCCTTCGAGTACGCCCCGTCCGGCATGGCCATCGCCGAGATGGGCGGCGACCAGCACGGGCGGATCCTGCGCACGAACGACGCCCTGTGCCGCCTGCTCGGCCGCCCCGCGTCCGCGATGCGCCGCTATTCGTTCTCCGACCTGGTCCACCCCGAGGACATCGGCACGCTCCTGCGGACCTCCGCCGAGGGCGGCCGCGCCGAGCTGCGCCTGGCGCGGCGCGACGGGACGTACGTCTGGGTGTCCCTGCGCAACTCCGTGGTCGCGGACGCCGCCGACGGCCCGCGCTTCCTGCTCACCCACGTCGAGGACATAGAGGAGCGCAAGCGCCGCGAGCTCCAGCTCGCGCACCGCGCCTCGCACGACTCCCTCACCGGCCTGCCGAACTCCGCCGAGCTGCGCTCGCGCCTCAGCGCCCGTCTCTGTCGCAGGCCGCACGCGGGTCAGCCGAGCGCGGTGGACTCGCTGGATGCGGCGTACGACGGCGTGTACGACGCGGACGGGCAGCACAGCTTCGACTACGGCTCGAACAACGCGCACGCCCTGCAGCAGGGCGGCGAAGGCTTCGACCACCACGTGCACACCGTCGCGCCGCCCGAGGGGCAAGGCGACACGGACGACGGCACCAAGGGCCTCGCGGTGCTCTTCTGCGACCTCGACGGCTTCAAGTCGATCAACGACCGCTTCGGGCACCACACCGGTGACGCCGTCCTCATAGAGGTGGCGAGGCGGCTGACCAGCGGCGTCCGCGACGGGGACACGGTCGCCAGGCTCGGCGGCGACGAGTTCGTCGTCCTCGCGGACGGGCTCGGGCGCGCCGACGCGCAGGACCTCGCGGTGCGGCTGCGGAACGCGATCATCCCGCCGATCCGGGTGGACGGGCGTGCGGTCCGTGTGGGGGCCAGTTTCGGCATCGGCTGGGCGCACTGCGGGATGTCGGCGGACGAAGTCTTGCACTCCGCTGACCAGCGGATGTACGTGGAGAAACGGTCCCGTGCCAAGCAGCACAGGCGGGCGGGCTGAGGGTCCGGATGAGGTCAACGCCACCCCGTGACCTCACCCGGAGCGGGTAGGCTCCCCCGGTCAGCGATATGAGGGAGTGACCTGGGAATGACGCCCGGCAATAACGGCGAACCTACGCCGAACGCGCCAGAGGGCGACGACGATGTGTTCGGCTATCTGTACGAAGACGGACAGGCGGCCGGCGCCACCCCGCCCAGCGGCGGGGGCGGCTACGGATACCCGGGCTCCCGGTCCTCGTACAACCAGGTGCGCGCGGTCGGCGACCGCCGCCCGAACGCGTACGGCACGCAGGCCGCGCCCACGTACGGCCAGCAGGTGCCCCCGCAGCAGCAGGCCTACGGCCAGCCGAACGCGCACTACGCCGCCCCGGAGACGCAGCCCGGCGGAGCCCCCGCGGGACCGCAGTACACCCCGGCGTCCCGCGGCTCAGGCGGTCGCGGCGGCGGACCCAACACCAAGGGCCTCCTGATCGGGGCGATCGCGGTCGTCGCGGTCGTCGCCATCGGGATCGCCGCGGCGATGCTGACCGGCGGCGGCGACGAGGGCGACGGAAAGGAAGCGGGCGGCGGCTCGACGCAGGGCGAGACGGTCAAGCCCAGCGAGAAGCCGACGAAGGACCCGGCGGACCCGGTCGAGCTCCCGAAGACGGACGCGAAGGCGCTGAAGCTGGAGGGCGGCACGACGACGGCCTCGGACATAGAGGGCGCCGAGTCCGCGGGCGGTGCCTATGTGGCCGGGTTCGACAAGGTCGGCGCCCAGGTGACGTGGACCGTCAACGGCATCCCCAAGGCAGGCTCGTACAGCCTCCACGTGAAGTACGGCGTCCCCGGCAAGGACTCCAACGCCACGATCCTCGTGAACGGCAAGAAGCAGACCCGTCCCCTGAACATGAAGAACTTCGCCCATGCGGAGGAAGGGGACTGGGAGAAGGGCTGGACCAACACCTGGGCGGTGGTCCAGCTCAACAAGGGCACCAACGCGGTCACGCTCACCTGCGCCCAGAGCGACCTGTGCGGGACGACCGGGGCGAACATCGACCAGATGTGGCTCGTGGAGGGCAGCAACGGCTGACCCTCCACCGCCCGCCCGGGGTCACTCCTGGGGCTGCTTCAGGAGCCCCAGGAACCCCGCCACCGTCCCGGCCATCGCCTCGCGAGCCGGGGCGAGGTATTTCCGGGGGTCGACGCCCGTCCCGTGGGCGCTGAGGTACTCCCGTACCGCTCCCGTGAACGCCGTGTTCAGGGCCGTGCCCACGTTGATCTTCACCATGCCGGCCGCGATCGCCGCCCGGATCTCCGTGTCCGGTACGCCACTTGAGCCGTGGAGCACCAGCGGTACCGGGACGGCCGCCGTCAGCGCCGCTATCAACTCGTGGTCCAGCGTTGCCGTGCGGGACGTCATCGCGTGCGAGGAGCCGACCGCCACCGCGAGGGCGTCCACCCCTGTGTCCGACACGTAGGACGCCGCCTCGGCAGGGTCCGTACGGACGCCGGGCGCGTGCGCGTCCAGCGGGGCCTCGCCCTCCTTGCCGCCCACCTTCCCCAGTTCCGCCTCGATCCAGATGCCGCGCTCGTGGCCCCAACGCACCGCTTCCGCCGTCGCCTTGACGTTCTCGTCGTACGTCATCTTCGACGCGTCGAACATCACCGAGCTGAAGCCCTCGGGGTGCGCGGCCCGCATGAGGTCCGGGTCCGTGACGTGGTCCAGGTGCAGGGAGAGCGGGGACGAGGATCCCCGCGCCACCGCCGCGGCCGCCGCGGCGATCGCGGACAGGTTGCCGCCGTGGAACTTCACGGCGTTCTCGGAGATCTGGAGGATCGCGGGGCTGCCCGCCTGCTCGGCGCCCGCCGCGATCGCCTCCGCGTGCTCCAGCGTGATCACGTTGAACGCGGCGACTCCGCGCCCCGCGGCGCGCGCGTCGGCTACCAGGTCGCCGGTGGATACGAGTGGCACGATGAATGTCCCCAATTCCTGGGCCGGTACGGCCCGTTGTGCGTCGCCCACGCGGTGACGCGTGCCGTCACGCCGCGGTGGCCTCCCCGGTCACCGCGACCCGCGTGAGCAGGTCTTCGTACACAGAGGGCACGAACTCGCCCGCCACGGGGGACGACACCGTCGCCGCCGAAAGCGCCACGGCCCGTGCGAGGCGCTCGGGCCACGGGAGTTCCTCCACCAGGGCGGAGAGCAGGCCAGCCACCGCCGAGTCACCGGCGCCGGTCGGATTGCCGCGCACCAGGGCGGGCGGGGCCGCCTGCCAGGTGCCGTCCGGAGTGACGGCACGCAGGCCCTCCGCGCCCAGCGATGCCACCACCGCGTGCGCGCCCCTGCGGCGGGCGTCACGGGCCGCCTGGGCGGGCTCGTGGGAGCCGGTCAGCTCGGCGAGCTCGTCGGCGTTCGGCTTGACGATGTCGGGGCGGGCGGCGACGCCACGGCGCAGCGCCTCGCCGCTGGTGTCCAGGAGGACGGGGACCTTGGCGGCGCGCGCCGCCCGTACGAGCGTCGCGTACGCGCCGACCGGGACGCCCGGCGGCAGGCTCCCGCAGAGCGCGACCGCCGACGTGCCCCGGCGCAGCAGATCCTCGTACGACTCCTGGAACGCGGACCACTCCGCGGGTGAGATCGCGGGGCCCGGCTCGTTCAGCTGCGTGGTGTCGCCGGTGGCCGCGTCGACCACGGCGAGCGTGCGGCGGGTGGCGCCCTCCACGGGCACGAGCGCGTCCGTGACGCGGGGCTCGTGCGCGAGGCGCTCGTGCAGGACGCGGCCCGTGTCGCCGCCCGCGAAGCCCGTCACCGTCACCTCGTGGCCGATGGCCGCGAGGACACGGGCGACGTTCAGGCCCTTGCCGCCGGGGCGCTCGATGACCTCGGTGACGCGGTGCGAGGCGTGCGGGACGAGGGCGGGGACGCGGTAGGTGATGTCCAGGGCGGCGTTCAGCGTCACTGTGAGGATCACTTGTCACTCACCCCCGAGATCACGTGAGAACGCGCTTGCTGTCGGCCTCTTCCGGGGTCTGATCATGCCAAACAGAAGGCGGTTGGCCCAGAGGTGAGGGCCAACCGCCTGCTGTTTGTTGCCACTTCAACGGGGTGGCAACGGGTGTTGAAATCACCCCAGTTGGGACTAGTTTGGGCTAATTGGGCGCGACGATCCACTCACCCTTGCGCATGACGCCCTTCAGCTCGAACTCCGCGTCCAGGACCACCAGGTCGGCGTCCTTGCCGGGCTCCAGCGAGCCGACCGTGTCGTACATCCCCAGGAGCTTGGCCGGGTTGGCGGAGATCGCCCGTACGACGTCCTCGACCGGGAGGCCGTCGACGGTCGCCGAGCGCTTGAACGCACGGTCCTGCGTGAGGGTCGAGCCCGCGATCGAGCCGCCCTCGACGAGCCGCGCGACGCTGTCCTTCACCTCGACCTCCAGCGGGCCGAGCATGTACTTGCCGTCGCCGAAGCCCGCCGCGTCCATCGCGTCCGTGATGAGCGCGGCGCGGGCCGCGCCCGCGTGGTGGAAGGCCAGCTGGAAGGCGCCGGGGTGCAGATGCGTGCCGTCGTTGATCAGCTCGACCGTGATCCGCTCGTCCTCCAGGAGCGCGGCGATCGGGCCCGGCGCGCGGTGCCCGAGCGTCGGCATCGCGTTGTAGAGGTGCGTGGCGACGGTGGCGCCCGCGTCGATGGCCTCCCGCGTCTGCTCGTACGTCGCGTCCGTGTGGCCGATGGCAGCGATCACGCCGTGCTCGGCGAGGAGGCGTACGGAGTCGATGCCGCCCGGCAGCTCGGTGGCGAGCGTGAACATCTTGGCCTGCCCGCGTGCCGCGTCCATCAGCTTGCGGACGTCGGCGGGGTCGGGATCGCGCAGGAGCGCCTCGCTGTGCGCGCCCTTGCGGCACGGCGAGATGAAGGGACCCTCGAAGTGGATGCCCGCGATGTCGCCCTGCTCGGCGAGCTCGGAGAGCACCCCGGCCCGCTGGACGAGGAAGTCCATCTCGCCGGTGACGGTCGAGGCGACGACGGTCGTGGTGCCGTGCAGGCGGTGCGTGTGGACGCCCTTGAGCACGTCCTCGACCGTGCCTGAGGTGAAGGAGGCACCGCCGCCGCCGTGGTTGTGGATGTCGACGAAGCCCGGGACCACCCAGTGGCCGGGGTCGAGATCGACGACCTCCGCGTCCGCGGGAGCGCTCCCCACGATGCGCGTGCCGTCGACGATCACGCGGCCGTTGGAAAGGGTCCCGGTGGGCAGGACCACCTGAGCACCGGCGAGGACCTTGCTAGTGGCCATCAGGCGGTTACCTCCGTGGATTGGGTGGGGTCGGGGGCGGGGTCGGTTCCTTCGAGCAGATCCCAGGCGAGCAGGCCCGCGCCCAGGCACCCCGCGGTGTCCCCCAGGGCGGCCGGGACGATGAGGGGCTGGGTCTGGAACGTGACGATGCGTGCCGTCATGGCCGCCCGCAGGGGTGTGAACAAGGTTTCCCCGGCCTCGGCCAGACCGCCACCGATGATCAGAGTGTGCGGGTCCAGGAGGGTGAGGGCCGTGATGAGGCCGTCGGCGAGCGCGTCGACGGCGTTCTGCCAGACCTCCCGTGCCCGCGGGTCGCCCGACTCCACCGCCTTCGCGCAGTCCGCGGCGTCCGCGTCGGGGTCACCGCTCGCCGCGGCCCAGGCCTCGCTCACCGCGGACGCGGAGGCGAGCCGCTCCAGGCAGCCGCGCTGGCCGCAGCCGCAGAGTGGCCCTCCGGGGCGCACGATGATGTGCCCGATCTCGCCCGCCGAGCCGTGGGCGCCGGGCTCGATGCCGCCGCCGATGCCGATGGCCCCGGCGATGCCCGTGCCCAGCGGCACGAACAGGAACCGGTCGGCTCCCTTCCCCGCGCCGATCCGGCCCTCGGCGAGGCCGCCGGTGCGCACGTCGTGGCCCAGGGCCACGGGTACGCCTTCCAGCCTGCGGCTCAGGAGCTCGCGCATGGGGACGTCGCGCCAGCCGAGGTTGGAGGCGTAGACGGCGATGCCGCGCTCGGTGTCGACGATTCCGGGGATCGCGACGCCTGCCGCGGCGGCGGGTTCCCCGAACTCCTTGATCCCGTGGGCGCGGAGGTCGGCGGCGAAGTCGAGGATGGACTCGACCACGGCGTCGGGCCCGCGCTCCCGGCCGGTGGCCCGGCGCGCCTCGTACAGGAGCGCGCCGTCCGCCCCGACCAGGGCGGCCTTCATTCCGGTGCCGCCCACATCGAGGGCGATGACGTGTCTCACGGGGGACAGTCTCGCGCGTCGGCCGCGAGAGGTCTAGTCCACTTCGGGGGATTACGCCCGGCCAAAGGTCCCTTTCGGGGTGGGGTGCCCCTTTGTGCGGCGGATCTCTCCGCCCGCCCACCCGTTGCTTCGGGGCAATCGGGTGGGTGGGCGACCAGCCGAGGAGACCTGACTAGCTCAGGATGACGCTCCGCGTCAGGTTCCGGGGCCGGTCCGGGTCGAAGCCCCGGGACTCCGCCAGGGCCACGGCCAGCCGCTGGGCCCGTACGAGATCCGCCAGAGGATCCAGCTCCTCGCGGGCGACGAGCTCGCCGCCCACCCGGGCCACATCCCCCGCAAGCCCCTCAGGAAGCACGCCGAACATCCACGCCACCCGGCCGGGGCCGGTGATGGAGATCGGCCCGTGGCGGTACTCCATCGCCGGGTACGACTCCGTCCACGCCCCCGCCGCCTCCCGCATCTTCAGCGCGGCCTCAAGGGCGAGCCCGTACGTCCAGCCGCGCCCCAGGAACGTCCACTGCTCAGCGGCCACAACCGCCGGAGGCAACGGCTCCGTCACCGCGAGCTCCGCGTCGACCGCCGCATCGGCGATCGACTTCACGCCGGGGATGTCCCCGAGCCCGGCCCGCAGGAAGGCGAGCGCGGTCGTGGCGAAGCGGGTCTGGACGACCGACTCCTCGTCCGCCCAGTCAAGGACCGCCACCGCGTCGGCCGCGTCCATGACCGGCGTCTTCGGGTCCGCGGTCAGAGCCGTGGTCGGGACCACGCCCTTCAGCTCGCCGAGGAGCTCGAGGACCTCCGTCGTCGTACCGGAGCGGGTGATCGCGACCACCCGGTCGTACGACCGCCCTGCGGGGAACTCCGACGACGCGAACGCGTCCGTCTCGCCCTGCCCGGCGGCCTCACGCAGCGCCGCGTACGCGATGGCCATGAACCACGACGTCCCGCATCCGGTGACGGCGACCCGCTCGCCCGGCTTCGGCAGTCCGTCGAAGGCCGATGCGGCCTCGGCCGCCCGGTGCCAGCAGGCGGGCTGAGTTGCTATCTCTGCTGCGGTACGCGACATGCGTCAAGGCTCCTTGCCGGTGGGACGTCATTGGTACGCCGTTGCACAAGCGATACTGAGGTGGTGTAGACCTCGTGTCCATACGCGAGGGAAAATCGCAGTTCACGTAGATCATCGAGGGTGGGAACAGCTGTGCAGCGGCGCGCGACAGGACTGACCGCGGCGATAGCCGCACTGGGCATGGCGGCGGTACTCGCCGGCTGCGGCGGTCCGGGCGACTCCGGCGACGTCACCCTCAAGCTGGTGGCCGCCGACTACGGCGACTCCAAGGCCAACAGCTCCCAGAAGTACTGGGACGAGCTGGCCGGGAAGTTCGAGGCCAAGAACCCCGGCATCAAGGTAGACGTCGACGTCTACTCCTGGACCGACGTGGACCGCAAGGTCAAGGAGATGGTCAAGGCGGGCGACGCCCCTGACATGGCCCAGATCGGCGCCTACGCCGACTACGCCGCGCAGGACAAGCTGTACCGCACCGAGGACCTGGTCTCCATCTCCACCCAGGCCGACTTCATGGCGCCCCTCTCCGAGGCGGGCGAGGTCAAGCGCGTCCAGTACGGCATGCCGTTCGCCTCCTCCACGCGCCTGCTCTTCTACAACGAGAAGATCTTCAAGGACGCCGGCCTCACCCCGCCGCAGAGCTGGACCGACCTCGCGGCCGCCGCCAAGACGCTCAAGGCACGCGGTGTGAAGATCCCCTACGCCCTGCCGCTCGGCAAGGAAGAGGCGCAGGCCGAGACGATGCAGTGGCTGCTCAGCGGAGGCGGCGGCTACACCGACAACGTCGGCACGTACGACATCGACTCCACCCAGAACGTGAAGACCTTCACCTGGCTGAAGGACGAGCTCGTCGGCAAGGGCCTGACGGGCCCCACGCCCCCCGCAAAGCTCGACCGCGCCGAGGCCTTCGCCGCCTTCACGCGCGGCGACGTGGGCATGCTCAACGGCCACCCCACGCTGATGCAGATGGCCGCGAAGAAGGGCGTGAAGTACGGCATGGTGCCGATGCCCGGGGTGAACGGCAAGGCGCAGGCCACGATGGGCGTCGCCGACTGGATGATGGCCTTCAAGCAGAAGGGCCACCGCGAGGAGGTCGGCAAGTTCCTCGACTTCGCCTACAGCACGAAGAACGTCCTGGACTTCTCGCGCGAGTACGACCTGCTGCCCGTGACGACCTCCGCCGCACAGGAGATGACGGGCGACAAGAACGACAAGGCGCTCGCCGAGTTCCTCGACGAGCTGCCCACGTCACAGCTGTACCCCGTGGGCAAGACGTCCTGGGCGCAGGTCTCCGTCGACGTCAAGAAGTACATCGGCAAGACCGTCGACGAGAACGGCAATCCGGCGTCGATCCTCGGTCAGATCCAGACCAAGGCGGCGACGGAGGAGAACGCGGAATAGCGTGGCCGGCATGACGGACGCGCACGCTGGAAGCCCGACGGACGACGGAACCCCGGACGACGGAACCCCGGACGACGGAACCCCGGACGGCGGAACCCCGGACGGCACCGGCCTATCCGAGCGCGACCGCGCGATCCTCGCCCTGGAGCGCCGCGACTGGGTGAGTGGTCCCGGCGCCAAGGAGCGGGCCGTGCGCGAGCAGCTCGGCCTGGTGCCGGTGCGCTACTACCAGCTCCTGAACGCCCTGCTCGACGACCCCCGCGCCCTCGCCCACGATCCGGTGACCGTCAACCGGCTTCGGCGGGTTCGGGAGTCCCGGCGCGGGGAGCGTTGAGCGTAGGGTCAGGCCCATGGGTGACCTTGTGAACGCTCCCGAGCTGCCCGAGCCCGTGACTCCCGCGGGGCGCGAGGGCCTCGCCGCGCTCCTCGCGCGGCCCGAGAAGGCCGTGATCGCGCTCGACTTCGACGGCACGCTCGCCCCGATCGTGCCCGACCCCGAGCAGGCCCGCGCCCACCCCGACGCCGTCCCCGCACTCGCCGCGCTCGCGCCGAAGGTGCTGTCGGTCGCCGTCGTCACCGGGCGCCCCGCGGGCGTGGCGGTGCGCTACGGCGGCCTCGCGGGCGTCCCTGCCCTCGAACACCTCGTCGTGCTCGGGCACTACGGAGCCGAGCGCTGGGACGCCGTCTCCGCCACCGTGCACGCGGCCGAGCCGCACCCGGGCGTGGCGTCCGTGCGCGCCGAACTGCCCGGCTTCCTGGACACGATCGGCGCCTGGCGCGGCACGTGGATCGAGGAGAAGGGCCGCGCGGTCGCGGTCCACACCCGCCGCGCACAGGACCCGCAGGCCGCCTTCGACGCACTGCGCGAGCCCCTCGCCGAGCTGGCGTCCCGCCACGGCCTGATCGTCGAACCGGGCCGCCTGGTCCTGGAGTTGAGGCCACCGGGCATCGACAAGGGCGTGGCCCTCGCCGACTACGTACGCGAGGTGGGCGCCGAGACCGTCCTGTACGCGGGCGACGACCTGGGCGACCTGCCCGCCTTCGCGGCCGTGGAGAAGCTCCGCTCGGACCAGGTGAAGGGCCTCCTGGTGTGCAGCGGCAGCGGGGAGGTGGCGGAACTGGCCGAGCGGGCCGACCTGGTGGTGGACGGCCCGCCGGGCGTGGTGGAGCTGCTGGCCGCTGTGGCGGCTCAACTCCCCTGATCTGCGCCGAGGTTGGGCGGGTCGGGGATGGGATTCCCGAAGTAGTCGCGGACGGTCCCGTCGTCGACGGCGGTGCCGAGCCCGCGGGCGGGCGATCCGGGCTTGAGCCGTACGTCGCCGGGGGAGCCGGGGGCCGTGGAGACGAACCGCGGGTCGGCGTTGACGCCGCCGGTGTCGCGGGGCTGAGAGGTGCGCCAGTACAGGTTGTTGCTGAAGGTGCTGACGGTGTCCTTGATGGGAGACCCGGCACCGGGCGCGCCCACGAAGATGTTGTCGCGGAAGGTGACACCGGTGGGTCCGTTGTTGGAGACGAGAGCGGTGTCGGCGCGGTCGGTCACGACAGTGTTCCGATAGACCTGAGTATCGGTGGCGGCCCCGCAGACGACGGAGATCACGGCGTAAGGGGATGCCGTGTTGCGGTCGTTGACGCTGATGTTGTCGTGGATGCGGTTGCCGTCGCTGGCTTTCCCCTCGCCGTTGCAGACGAGGAGGAATCCCCCTTCGTTGTCGTGGCTGTAGTTGTAGCGGTAGGTGTTGCGGACATTGCCGCCGTCGATGTCGTACGCCATCGAGTCGCGCGTTCCGTGGCCGCCGGTCACCTCGTTGTACTGGTAGAGCGCGTCCTGCGACTCCCAGGCCCAGATGCCCGCGTTGTAGCCGGCCGAGCGCATGTTGAAGCCGTCCACGTAGTTGTGCTCGACGCGGGCCTTGCGGGTCTCGTGGATCACGATGCCGTCGCCGCCGATGTCGTACGCCTTGTTGCGCACGAACTCGACGCCGCTGGAGAGGAGTTCGGCGTCGGCGTCCGTGCCGCTGCCCCAGGTCGACATGGTGCCGATGCCGGTGCGGTCGACGCGGCGGACGGTGGAGTCCTCGACGCGGAGGCCGTTGAAGCGGGTGGGGGTGGTGTCGCCCTGGACGACGAAGAGGATGCCGCCGGAGGGGTCGGGGTCCTTGAAGTCGGCCCCGTTCACGTCGTGGACGTCCACTCCGTCGACGAGGAAGTGGTCGGCGGTGCCGTAGTCGGTGAGCTGGACGTAGAGGCCTGCGCGGCGGTCGGTGGTGGTGGCTGGGCCGGTGTTGGAGAGATCGAGGTTCCTGATCTCCCACTGCTCGGTGTTGACGAGGTGGAGGGCGGCGCGGGCGCCGTTCGCCTCGATGTGCGGCTTGGCGGCCCTCTTGTTCCCGTAGGCGTCGATCAGCACGGGGGCGCCGGCCGCACCCGCACCTTTGGGAGCCAGCACCCCCGTGCAGCTTGTGCCTCGCTTGAGGAGGAGTTTCTCGCCGGGGGCGTAGGTGTGGGAACTGGCCTTCTCCAGGCTGCGCCAGGCCGTTCCGGCGGAGGTGCCGGTCGCGTTGTCGCTGCCCTTCTGGCAGTCGACGTAGTACGTGGCCGCTCTGGCGGCGGTGGCGTGCGGGGCCGTGGCCCCTGCCAGGGCCAGGGCGGTGAGGGCCACGATGCTTGTGCGGCGTAGGGGCATGCGGGGGAAGGTAGCGAGGCGGGGCCTCGCGGGCCCATGGACAAACGTGGGGTGAGGTTGGACGGATTTTTCTGTCCCCAACCCCGCCCCTTCCCGAAAACCCGCTCTGGCGCGGGGGCCTTGGTTGCCGTCATCACCGGCTTCGCCGAGTTCGTCCTCAAACGCCGGACGGGCTGAATCTTTCAGCCCGTCCGGCGTTTGAGGACAAGGCCCTCGCGCCGAGCGAGTTTTCGGGAAGGGGCGGGGTGGGGGAGAAAGTCAGTTCTCCAGCGCCCGCAGCTGGTCCAGGAACCACTGGGCCGGGGGAAGGGCCGTAGCCGCCGCAGCGAGGCGTTTCGTTCGTTCCGCCCGCTCCTCCACCGGCATCGTCAGCCCCGCGTGCAACGCGGCAGCCGTCCCCGTCACGTCATACGGGTTCACGACAAGCGCGTCCTCGCCCAGCTCCTCGTACGCCCCCGCCTCCCGCGAAAGCACCAGCGCACACCCCTCGTCGGAGACGACAGGCACCTCCTTGGCCACCAGGTTCATCCCGTCCCTGATGGGGTTCACCAGCGCCACGTCCGCCAGGCGGTACGCCGCCAGCGACCGCGCGAAGTCGTCCTTCACGTGCAGCACGACCGGGGTCCAACCCTCCACGCCGTACTCCGAGTTGATCTCGTCGGCGACCCGCTGCACCTCAGCCGTGTAATCGCGGTACACCGCGAGGTCCTGCCGCGACGGGTAGGCGAACGCGACGTGCACCACCCGCTCCCGCCACTCCGGCCACGACGCCAGCAGCTCCCGGTACGCCTGCAGCCCCCGCACGATGTTCTTCGACAGTTCCGTCCGGTCCACCCGGACGATCACCCTTCGGCCCGCCCCCACCTGCTCCCGCAGCGCGACAAGCCGCTCCTCCACGTCCGCCCGCCGCGACCGCTCCCGCAGGAAATCCGCGTCCGCCCCGAGCCCGTGCACCCCGATCCGCGTACCCGACGTACCGCCGAGGACCGCCACGCAGCACTCCGTGAACGCGTCCGCCCACCGACCCGTCAGGAACGCCGCCCGGTCGGCGCCCAGGATGCCCCGCAGGAGCTGTTCCGCGACGTCGTCCGGCAGCATCCGGAAGTAGTCCACCGGCGCCCACGGCGTGTGCGAGAAGTGGCCGATGCGCAGGTCCGGGCGGAGTTCGCGCAGCATCCCCGGCACCAGGGCCAGGTGGTAGTCCTGGACGAGGACCGCCGCACCCTGAGCCGCGCTCTCCGCGAGCGCCTCGGCGAAGGCCCGGTTGTAGGTCTCGTACGACGCCCACTGGGCCCGGAACTCCGGTCCGAAGGCCGGTTCGAGCGGCGTCTGGTAGAGCATGTGGTGGACGAACCACAGCACCGAGTTCGCGATGCCGTTGTACGCGTCGGCGTGCACCCCCTCGTGCGAGCCCGCGTCGATGTCGAGCATCCGGACCCCGGGCTCGCCCACCCCGCGCCGCACGGCCTCCCGGTCGCCGTCACCCAGCGCCGCGCAGACCCAGAGGGCAGCAGGGTCGGAACCGTCGGAGTCCCCGATCGCGCTCAGCCCGGAGACGAGTCCTCCGCCGCCCCGCTTGGCCGTCAGTTCCCCGTTCTCCTCCAGGGCGTAGGTGACGGGGCCGCGGTTGGACGCGACGAGGACCTGGGCGGCAGCGTGCTCGGAGACCATGTGCCGAACCTAGCCCTTCCCGGAAGCGCTCAAACGTACGGCCGGACCCGTGGCGGGCCCGGCCGTATACATTCGGCGCATTCGGCGAATTCAGAGACCTGCGGCTAGTCCTGGTCCCGCCTGCTCCTCGCCGCCGCCACCGCCAGCGCGCCCAGTGCGCACAGGGCGATCGCGAGACCCGCGTACAGCATCGTGCCCGAGTCGCTGCCGGTGTCGGCCAGCTGAGGCTGGGCGTCCGCGCTTCCCACGGGGCCGTTCTGCGGCTCCTGGGGCTCCTGCGGCGCCGGACGTGCCTGCACCCGCTGGGCGAGGATCGCCGAGGTGCACGGGTCGTCGCCGCCCCGGACGGATGCGGGGCAGTTGCTGCCGGGCGCCGTCACGGTGACCACCCTGACCTGGCCCGCCGTGCAGGAGACCTTCAGCTTCTGGGTGACGGTGACCTTGCCGTGCGGGCGGACGTCACCCTTCCAGACGTACTTCGAACCCTGCTTGGTGACCTTGCCGCTGCTCGCGACGGGCTTCGAGCCGGGCGTCACCTGCCAGGACGCGGTGGCTCCGGTGCGCGTGCTGCCCGAGGGGTTCTTGATGGTGATGGTGTTCTTGACGCTGCTGCACACCGGCGCGGTCCGCCGTGCGGGCACGTTGGTGATCTTGACCGGCGGCTGCTTCCGCTCGATGACCGGCGCGGCACCGCACTTGGGGTCGGTGCTGCCCGCGTCGCAGTTGGAGCGCGGGGTCTCGACGTCGACGTTGTTGAGCAGCTTGCCGTCGCCGCTGACCGGGTCCTTGATCTTGACCGAGTACGTCACCGTCGCGGTCTCACCGGCCGGGATGTCGCCGGTGTAGCTGATCTTCGGTTTGGTGTACGAGACGTCGCCGGTGCTCGCCTTCGCGTCGTCGTTGTACGTCGCGTCGTCGAGGTTGTCCGTCAGGTCGTCGCTGAACTTGGCGTTCGGGTAGTCGAGCTTGCTGATGTTCTTCGCCTTGACCGTGTAGGTCAGGGTGCCGCCCGGCTTGATCGTCTTGGGGCTCGCCGTCTTCGTCACCTCCAGGTCGGGGACCGGGACGGAGAGCGCGAACGCCGAGGGGACGTACGTGTCGCCCTTCGTGGAGAAGCTCAGCGTCGTGGAGGTCGCGCCGACCGGGATCGGCTCGGCGGCCGGGGCGCGGGTCCCGCTGCCCGTGACGTCGAACTCCTTGGCGTCGATGGAGAGGTTGTTGGTCATCTTCGGGTCGAGGGCACCGTCGTCCTCGCTGATGAAGAAGTTGTTGGTGTTGCCCGTGTGCTGCTCGGTCATGTTCTGGCCGCCGACCTGGAAGCGGTCGCCGGGGGTGTTCCAGTCGCCTTCGTACGCGGTGACGCTGGCGCGCGGCTTGCCGTCCGTGCGGTAGAAGCCGTCGACCGTGACGCTGGTGGCGGGCGACGTGGAGCGCTGCAGGACGTGGCCGCCGTAGACGTAGACGTTGCGGCGGTCGGGGGCGTGGTCGTCGTTGGGGCCGTCGTACTTGTAGACGACCGTGAGGGACCAGCCCGCGACGCAGCCCTTGCCGGTGGGCGCCCAGATGTCGCCGACCGCGACCGGGACGGGGTCTCCGGTGCCGGTGACGCCGCTGAAGAGGCCCGTGACGTCGGCCTCGCCGGTGTAGTAGTGCGGGCCGTTGGTCGACGCCGGGTCCTTGACCAGGTTCGCCGGGGTGACCTTCGAGGGAGGTCCGCCGTTCACGCCGACGGCGGGCACCGCGTCCAGCGGGTCGCCGGGGGAGGGCTGCACGTCGGCGCCCGAGATGTCGCAGCGCTTGAGCTGGGCGCCGCTGGGGCCCTTGTACGTTCCGTCGTTGCCGCCGTAGAAGAGGCGTGCGTACGCGACCTTCGCGCCGGGCGGGATCGCGACCTGGCCGGTGCTCGATCCGTGGTCGGGGTCCATGCCCGCGGCGTTGATCCGCTGCATGACGAAGGTGTTGTTGTTGTCGCGGCCCTCGCCGTCCGCGGCGGTGGCGCAGCGCGCCGCCATGTCCGCGGGCGTTGTCGGGCAGCCCATGACCGTGTTGCCGATGGTCCTGAAGTCGCCGTACAGCGATTCGTCGTAGCGCTTGGCGAAGGGCTCGATCACATCCGCGGCGGCGGGTGCGGCCACGGCGCCGAGCGCCCCTGCCGCGAGTCCGGCCGTGGCCATGGCCACACCGCCGATGCGTCGCGCGCTTCCCATTACCTGTCTGACCCACATAAATGGGAAATGTAGACAAAACGCCCGGCTTTGGGCTGTTACGCCACGCGGCGAGCCGTGTACTCCGCGATGTCGGCCATCGGCGGCCGCTCCTCGGTGTCCACCGAATGGGTACGCGGCTCGAACCCGTCCTCGCCCCGCTCGAACTGCGTGAGCTCGGGGCGTACGAGATGGCCGCGCGCCAGCCGCAGCTGCGCCGTCCGGTAGATCGCCGCCGCCATCCGGCCGAGCGCCTGCCCGTCCTGGTGACGGTGCTTGCGCACGCCGACGTCGACCTGCGCGAGCGCGTCCAGGCCCACCGTGTGCAGCGCGTCGACGAGCAGGCCCAGCTCCACTCCGTAACCGACGGGGAACGGCAGCCGCTCCAGGAGGGACCTGCGTGCCGCGTACTCGCCGCCCAGCGGCTGTACGAACCCGGCCAGTTGGGGCCAGTGCATGTTCAGCAGCGGGCGCGCCATCAGCTCGGTGACCCGGCCTCCCTGACCTGCGGTTCCGGCCAGCGGGCGGTCGTACATCGCCTTCACGAAGTCCACGTCGGGCTCGGTCAGGAGCGGGCCGACGATGCCGGTGACGAAGTCCGCCGAGAACTCCCTGAGGTCCGCGTCGACGAACGCGACGATGTCACCGCCGGTCACCAGGAGTGAGCGCCACAGGACCTCGCCCTTGCCGGGCACGGCCGGGATGCGCGGCAGGATCCCGTCCCTGTGCACGACCCGCGCGCCCGCATCGCGCGCGACCTCGGCCGTGCGGTCCCGGGACCCGGAGTCGATCACCACGAGCTCGTCCACCAGGCAGGCCTTCTCGACCAGCTCGCGGCGGATCTCGGCGACGATCTCCCCGACCGTCTCCTCCTCGTCGAGCGCGGGCAGGACGACACTCACCGAGGCTCCCGACGCCCGTTTGGCGGCGACGAGTGCGCTGAGCGGACGGTCGGCAACGGACCAGGAACGCCTGGTCAGCCAGCGCTCGGCCTCTTCCAGCACGGGTTGCTCCTCCTGTGTGTGGCCTACATGTGATCCATCTCGCGGTTCGGACGACTATCTCAAGGGTCCAGGCCGTCGGTTACAGTCTTGAACAACGCGGATGACCATCGCATGTCGGGGGTCGACGCGTAACAAATGCCCTGGGCCCCTGAAGCCCCGGCGCCATACCGCTCATCCAGAGGGGCAGAGGGATACGGCCCGTTGAAGCCCCGGCAACCATCCCGCCGACCGCGCACGCGAGGTCTCGGTGGGGAAGGTGCCAATTCCGTCTCGTGACGAGATGCGTCACGGGGAAGATGAGGAGAAAGGGCCTCGCCTCCATGGCTGCGCAGACTGTCGCAACGAACGAAAACACCCCCTCCACCACGGGTTCTGTGGACCTCGGCCCCGCATCGGGCCTTTCCTGCCGCGAGTGCGGCGAGCTGTACGCCCTCGGCCCGATCTTCGCCTGCGAGGCCTGTTTCGGCCCGCTCGAAGTGGCGTACGACCTGCCGACCGGTGACCCCGAGGCGCTCCGGAAGCAGATCGAGTCCGGCCCCGACAACATCTGGCGCTACGCGCCCCTGCTGCCCGTCCCTGCGGACGTGGCGTCCAAGCCGAACATCAACCCCGGCTGGACCAAGCTCGTCAAGGCGGACAACCTCGCGCGTGAACTCGGCGTCGCACAGGGCAAGTTGTTCGTCAAGGACGACTCCGGCAACCCGACGCACTCCTTCAAGGACCGTGTCGTCGCGCAGGCCATCGAGGCGGCGCGCGCGTTCGGCTTCACCACCCTCTCCTGCTCCTCCACCGGCAACCTTGCCGGTGCCGTGGGCGCCGCCGCAGCCCGCGCCGGCTTCCGCTCCTGCGTGTTCATCCCGCACGACCTGGAGCAGGGCAAGGTCGTCATGGCCGCGGTCTACGGCGGCGAGCTCGTCGGCATCGAGGGCAACTACGACGACGTGAACCGCTTCTGCTCCGAGCTCATCGGCGACCCGCTGGGCGAGGGCTGGGGCTTCGTGAACGTCAACCTGCGGCCGTACTACGGCGAGGGCTCCAAGACCCTCGCGTACGAGATCTGCGAGCAGCTGGGGTGGGTCCTTCCCGACCAGCTGGTCATCCCGATCGCCTCGGGCTCGCAGCTCACGAAGATCGACAAGGGGCTCAAGGAGCTCATCGCGCTCGGCCTCGTCGAGGACAAGCCCTACAAGATCTTCGGTGCCCAGGCCGAGGGCTGCTCCCCGGTGTCGACCGCCTTCAAGGCCGGGCACGACGTCGTACGCCCGCAGAAGCCGGACACCATCGCCAAGTCGCTGGCCATCGGCAACCCCGCCGACGGGCCGTACGTCCTGGACATCGCGCGTCGCACGGGCGGTGCGGTGGAGGACGTGAACGACGAGCAGGTCGTCGACGCGATCAAGCTGCTCGCCAGGACCGAGGGGATCTTCGCGGAGACCGCCGGTGGTGTGACCGTGGGCGTCACGAAGAAGCTGATCGAGGCGGGGCTCATCGACCCCTCGCTGACCACGGTGGTCCTGAACACCGGTGACGGCCTCAAGACGCTTGACGCTGTCGCTGAGACTTCGCAGGCCACCGCTACCATCCGGCCCAGCCTTGACGCGTTCCGCGCCGCAGGGCTTGCAGGCTGAGCCTGTTCGCTTGACTGCGAGCCGGCTGTGGCTGGTCGCGCAGTTCCCCGCGCCCCTGAAGGGGCGCCCCAGACGGGCGCCCCTCCTGAACTACCGAGGTGAATTCATGAGCGTCAAGGTCCGCATCCCCACCATTCTTCGCACCTACACCGGCGGTCAGTCCGAGGTCGCCGCCGAGGGGGCGACCCTCTCCGAGGTCATCGCCGACCTGGAGGCCAAGCACGCCGGTATCGCGGCCCGTGTCCTGGACGACCAGGGCAAGCTGCGGCGCTTCGTGAACGTGTACGTGAACGACGACGACGTCCGGTTCGAGCAGGGCCTTCAGACGGCGACGCCGGACGGCGCGGGGGTCTCGATCATTCCCGCCGTCGCCGGTGGTTGATCCTTTAAAGAAACACCCTGCGTAATCTTCATTGCCCCCTCCGCGAGAGAAGTGGAGGGGGCAATTCCATGTGGTTGAGCGCGGTACAGTTGGGAAGCGAGCTTCCCCGTTTGTGCCGAGCGCATATACGAAGTCGCCCCGAGGGCGACAAGAAGTAGCCAAAGTGCACTGCCCATTTGCCCTTCTCGTGGCATTTGTCTGGCCCGACTTGCCCTGAACTCCGGTAAATCCTCCGCATATTTCCGATCAGGCGTGCCCAGAATTCTCGTCCGATTGACCTGTTGCAGAGGGCAGTTGGACAGATACATTCAGCCGCGGTCGACGCGTTCCGGCGCACGCCTCCACAACCCATTGGGGGGGTGAGGTCTGACCCGGGTCCGCGAAGTGCGGGTCCGTGCAAGGGCCAGTAATAGGGGAGTTAGGCATGGCTCAGGGCACCGTCAAGTGGTTCAACGCGGAGAAGGGGTACGGCTTCATCGCGGTCGACGGTGGTGCGGATGTTTTCGTCCACTACAGCGCGATTCAGATGGACGGCTACCGCACCCTTGAAGAAGGTCAGCGAGTTGAGTTCGAGATCTCGCAGGGCCAGAAGGGTCCGCAGGCGGACATGGTCAAGCTCGCCGTTTGATCTCGGCGCGATCGGCCAGCGACTTAGCGAGTGACGAGGGGCCCGTATCCCGACAGGGGTACGGGCCCCTCGTGCGTCACGGGGCGCGCGCCCCTCAAACGTCATCGGGGCAGGCACCCCTCGTACGTCTGGGATCCGTAAGAGGCGCTTGCACTCGTAGGGGTCGAGTGCTAATCATTGGGCTTAGCACTCTCCCAGTGAGAGTGACAGAACTTGGATCGGGTCGGTGAGGCCCGCAGGCCGGGTGGGGCAAGGAACCACACGGTTTGCAGGCCGTCCGTCGCGGGCACTGGCGCGATCCGGAGCATGCCACCCCTGTCCGGGAGGACCACTTCACATGGCCAAGATCATCGCGTTCGACGAGGAGGCACGGCGCGGCCTCGAGCGCGGCATGAACCAGCTCGCCGACGCCGTCAAGGTGACCCTGGGCCCCAAGGGTCGCAACGTCGTCCTCGAGAAGAAGTGGGGTGCCCCCACGATCACCAACGATGGTGTTTCCATCGCCAAGGAGATCGAGCTCGAGGACCCGTACGAGAAGATCGGCGCCGAGCTGGTCAAGGAGGTCGCGAAGAAGACGGACGACGTCGCCGGTGACGGCACGACGACCGCGACCGTCCTGGCGCAGGCGCTGGTCCGCGAGGGCCTGCGCAACGTAGCCGCCGGTGCCAACCCGATGGCCCTCAAGCGTGGCATCGAGAAGGCCGTCGAGGCCGTCTCGGGCGCCCTGCTCGAGCAGGCCAAGGACGTGGAGACCAAGGAGCAGATCGCTTCGACCGCCTCCATCTCCGCCGCCGACACCCAGATCGGCGAGCTCATCGCCGAGGCGATGGACAAGGTCGGCAAGGAAGGCGTCATCACCGTCGAGGAGTCGCAGACCTTCGGGCTCGAGCTTGAGCTCACCGAGGGCATGCGCTTCGACAAGGGCTACATCTCGGCGTACTTCGCCACCGACATGGAGCGTATGGAGGCGTCGCTCGACGACCCGTACATCCTGATCGTCAACTCGAAGATCTCGAACGTGAAGGACCTCCTTCCGCTCCTCGAGAAGGTCATGCAGTCCGGCAAGCCGCTGCTGATCATCGCCGAGGACGTCGAGGGCGAGGCCCTGTCGACCCTGGTCGTCAACAAGATCCGTGGCACCTTCAAGTCCGTCGCCGTCAAGGCCCCGGGCTTCGGTGACCGCCGCAAGGCCATGCTCGGCGACATCGCCATCCTCACCGGTGGCACCGTCATCTCCGAGGAAGTCGGCCTCAAGCTGGAGAACGCGGGCCTCGACCTCCTGGGCCGTGCCCGCAAGGTCGTCATCACCAAGGACGAGACCACGATCGTCGACGGCTCCGGTGAGAGCGACCAGGTCCAGGGTCGCGTCAACCAGATCCGCGCCGAGATCGAGAACTCGGACAGCGACTACGACCGCGAGAAGCTGCAGGAGCGCCTGGCGAAGCTCGCCGGCGGTGTTGCGGTCATCAAGGCCGGTGCCGCGACCGAGGTCGAGCTCAAGGAGCGCAAGCACCGCATCGAGGACGCCGTTCGCAACGCGAAGGCCGCCGTCGAAGAGGGCATCGTCGCCGGTGGTGGCGTGGCCCTCATCCAGGCCGCCGCTGTCTTCGAGAAGCTTGAGCTCGAGGGCGACGAGGCCACCGGTGCCGCCGCTGTGAAGCTGGCCCTCGAGGCCCCGCTGAAGCAGATCGCGGTCAACGCCGGCCTTGAGGGTGGTGTCGTCGTCGAGAAGGTGCGCAACCTGACCGTCGGCCACGGCCTGAACGCCGCGACCGGTGAGTACGTCGACATGATCGCCGAGGGCATCCTCGACCCGGCGAAGGTCACGCGCTCTGCCCTGCAGAACGCCGCGTCCATCGCCGCGCTGTTCCTCACCACCGAGGCCGTCATCGCCGACAAGCCGGAGAAGGCGGGCGCTGCCCCGGCCGGCGGCGGCATGCCGGGCGGTGACATGGACTTCTGAGCCTCTTCGCAGGCTCGGTGGTTCATCGCTTCACGCGAACCGAGGGCGGCACTCCTTCTCACGAAGGGGTGCCGCCCTCGGGCGTTTTCCGGGAGCCGGGAGCCGGGCGCCGGGAGCCGTGCGGACTACGGCAGGCGGTCCAGGATCCAGGTGCAGAGGTCTTCGGTGACCAGGGTGTGGCCCTCGTTCTGCGCGGCGCAGAGGTACTCGTCGAGCTCACTGTCCTCGGAGTCCGCGACCGGGTCGTACAGCTTGCTGTGGTCGTCGATCTCGCGCAGGGCGATGGCGCTGACCGCGGGGACGAAGCAGTGCTCGCGGATCTCCGCCTCCGAGCCGAGGCCGATGAACGCCGGGATCTTGTCGAGCTCGTCGGCGAGGATGCCGAAGCCCTCCAGGGTGCCGCCGGGTGCGCCGTCGATCTCGGGCAGGGCCGAGGTATGGATCTTCGGCTTGCGCAGGGTCACCACCCGCAGCTGGGCGACCAGTTGGTCCACCCCCGCGGACTGGGTGTAGAGGTTGGTGCCCGTGATGGTCAGGCCCTTGCCGCGGAACGCCCGCTCGCCCGCGGGGACGCCGTTGCTCTCACCGGTGCGCACACCGTTGGACACGCCGATCTTGTGCGGGTGCCGCGGCCAGCCGCCGACCCGCTCCAACTCCGCGAGGAACTCGGTGCGCTGCTTGTCGGTCTCCGGGGTGTCGTCCCACTCCGCGATGTGCTGCCACAGCAACTGCCGCGCCGCCGGGCTGTTCATCTGCGTCGAGAACGAGTCGTTCAGGCGCCGGATGTAGTGCGCGAAGGCCTGGAGCGCGATGGGGATCCAGGCACCGCGGTGCGGGCTGTCGTAGGAGAAGTACAGCGTGGTCTCGTGCTCTTCGCCGTCGTGCTCCATCTTCGCGAGCGCGTACCGCGCGACGAGGCCGCCCATGCTGAAGCCGCCGACGGTCAGCCGGTGCTCGCCCGTGCGCCGCCGGATCGCCTCCTGGGCGGCGGCCCTGGCGACCGCCGCGTTGTCCAGGATCGAGGCACTGCGCTCGTCGAAGCCGAGCAGGATGACGTCCCTCTCGCGGGCCCGCAGTGCGCTGATGAACGCGTACGGGCCGCGCTCCAGGGTCTCCCACGAGAAGTCGAGATCGCTCGGCCCGATGTTGAAGCCGTCCGCGAGGATCACCGGTCGGCGCAGGCCCTGCTCGGCATCCGCGAGATACACCCACGCGGTGCCGCCCGGCAGCTCCCAGGTCTGGTCGGGCTCGGGCGCGGCTGTGGCGGCTTCCCTGGGGCCAGGCGCCAGGGTGATCGGCGGGTGGGCGCGCAAGGCCTCGGCGATCTGCTGTTCGTTGGGCTCGGTCATGAGGGTCCCCTCCGGGGGTGCGACTCCGACTTCGATGACATGCACTCCGATGACGTTCGGTGTCATCTTCGATACGTCGGGTAGCGGCCGGTAGGTGGTCCCGGCTTTCCACTCGGGGAGCGGGGGCCTTTCGGACAGGGGCGCGGTGGCCGGTTCGTCCGCCGCCCGTCGCCTTCCGGGACATGCGTGTTCCGGGGGTGGGCCCCCGACCGGCGAGGGCCCGGCCGGGGGCCTACGAGTGCGGGGCCTCGTGGGCCGTGTCAGCGTCCAACTCGGTCAGCCTTCGCGTGCCGCGGGCGCGGAAGTATGTCGCGAAGGTGACCGGAGGATGGGTTAGTCGGCCTTCTTGAGATCCGCGACGAATGCGGACCAGGCGGCGGCGCGGAACGTCAGCCGTGGTCCTTCGGGGTTCTTGGAGTCGCGTACGGGGACGATCTCCGGGTGCCCGTCGGCCACTTCGAGGCAGTCGCTGCCACTGCCGCCGCTGTACGTGGACTTGCGCCAGGTGGCAACCTCCAGGCAGTTGCCACCATCGCCGCCGCTGTAGCTGGACTTGTGCCAGACCGCCGTGCTCAGCTCGTACTCGTACTCACGGGTGCTGTTCTCCATGCTCGTAATCCTGCGCCACCGACTCGATCAGGGCCAGGGATTTCGGAGGGGAGAGAGCTGCCGCCTGGAGGAGATTGAGCATCAGAGTGTGACGGGCGATGGTGGCCGGGTCGTCGAGTAGCTTCCCCATGTCCGGACCCTCGACGAAGCAGAGCGGTGGTGCATCGGCGAACTCCATGAGTTTCAGCGTTCCGGCCATCGATGCGTGCGCCCCGGCGCCGAACGGCAGCACCTGCACGATGATGCGGTGCTTCCGCGCGAGGGCTGCGACGTGGCGCAGGGCCTCTGCCATCACTGCGCCGCTGCCCACCACCCGCCTGAGGGCCGCCTCGTCAACAACCGCCCATAACAGCGGCGTTGTTGGGTCGTCGAGGAGATGGGCGCGTTCGAGCCGCACCTCCACCTGGGAGTTGATCGTGTCGTCCGTCGCTGTCGGGTGGTAGGCGCGGAAGATCTCTTTCGCGTACGCCTTCGTCTGGAGCAGCCCAGGGATCAGCAGGGTCGTGTACTGCTTGATGGCCGTGGCGGCGGCTTCCGCCTCCGCCGCCTCCGCGAAGTGATCCGGGTACTTCGACTTCGCGACCGCCTTGCAGTTGCGGGCGAAGAAGCCCCCCGTGCCGAGGACTTCGTCGAAGTGATGGGCGTACTCCAAGTGCATCCTGCGCGTACCAGCCTCCAGTTGGCCGATGAAGGAGCCGCTGACGAACAGCGGCGCCCCGAGTGCCTCCTGGGTGAGGCCCGCTCGCTCGCGGGCGTGGCGCAGTTCGCAGCCGAGGAGGGCTCGGGGGTTGGACGAGGGGTCGAGGTCCTTGGGGCGGGTCATGGGCAACTCCTCCAGTGAACACGAGGGGTTGTTGGGTCGACGGTGCTTCCAAGGCTACGCACAGCCGACCACTCTGGGTGAGGAATCAGCAACACCCAGTGTGAGAGGCAGAGACCATGGCGCTGACGGCGGAGGAACGAGTGCGGGCGGCGGAGGAGGCCGTGCGGCAGTTGAGAGCGGGGCTCGAAGAGGTCGGCGTCAGGCTGCCGTCCCTGCGGATGGACCCGCTGACGGCGGCGGCCGAAGGGGCGCTTCCCTTGGTCGAGTTGGGGCGCTGCAACCTCGACACGGCGCTGCGGCTGGCCGCCGTACTGGAGGGCACGCGGTGAACGACGACCCGAGCGTGCCGGAGGCGGGGACGTACGCCGTCGACTTCCGGGACGGCAGCGTCGGACAGGTCATGGGGTGCGAGGGCGGTCTCGTACAGCTCAGGCCGCTGTGCGGGGGCCGGGAGTGGGACTGCCCGCCGGAGTCGGTCGGGCAGGCGCCACCGGGCGAGGTGCTGCGGGAGAAGGTGCGGCAGCTCAACCGGGAGCGGCGGCTGCCGTGAAGGTCAGCGCACCGGGAAGCCGAAGGTGTAGCCCTGGTTCTTGAGCCGGGGGATGAGCGTGCGCAGGGACTCGACGGTCTGGGTACGGTCGCCGCCCGCGTCGTGGAAGAGGAGCGTCGGGCCGTTGGGCAGCTCCCGCTCGACCGTGGCGACGATGGCGTCCGTGCCCGGACGCTCGAAGTCCTTGGTGTCCACGTTCCAGCCGAGCGGGCGCATGCCCCGGTCGGCGGCGAGCTTGCGGCTGTAGGGGGTGAAGGCACCGCCGGGTGCGCGGTAGTACATCGGTCGTACGCCGCCGGACGCGTTGGTGATCATGCGTTCGGCGTCGAGGATCTGCTTGGACTGGTAGGCCTTGGTGTCCTTGTCCATGCCGGTGTTGTGCGACACCGAGTGGTCGCACAGCCGGTGCCCGGCCGCGACGACCTTCTTCACCATGTCCGGGTGGGCCTCGGCCTGCGTCCCCACCATGCAGAAGGTGGCCTTCACGTCGTACTCCCGCAGGACGGCGAGGACTTCGGGGGTCCACTTGGGGTCGGGGCCGTCGTCGATGGTGAGGTTGATGCCGCGCTCCCCGGCCTCCGAGGAGTGGGCGATGGTCGCCGAGACCGGCTTGACGGCCTTGGCCGGTGCCTTCGCCGCCGGTGACGATTCGCCCGAGGCCTGTGCGGTCCACACCGAGGCGCCGGTGGCGAGCATCGTCACCCCGAGCGCGGCCCCGATCAACTTGCCGTACCAGCCACGCCCACCGCTGTGCCGCGCCATGTCCGCCCCTTTGCGTCCCGTCCCTTGCCGCGCTCCGGTCCCTCGCGGCCACCTGGCAGGACGAGGAATGGGGGGCGGGGGATGCACCCCAGCGGAGTCCGTTACCGATCAAGGACAATTCCGGGGAAGTTCGCGGACAACTCCGAGCGGCGACCGGGGCGGGGCGGTGTGCGGGGTTAGCGTCGGCGGCATGGACGTTGATCAACGGCGTTGGCGCCAGTGCCTCCTCAGCGGGGCGGTGTTCGCCGTGTGCATGGCGGGCACCACGCTGCCGACTCCCCTCTACGGCCTCTACCAGGAGAAGTTCGGGTTCTCCGAGCTGACGG
The DNA here is from genome assembly GCF_056434405.1 of Streptomyces sp. NPDC044044. Classification (NCBI taxonomy): domain Bacteria; kingdom Bacillati; phylum Actinomycetota; class Actinomycetes; order Kitasatosporales; family Streptomycetaceae; genus Streptomyces; species Streptomyces sp. NPDC044044. The sequence goes on from NZ_JBWKFG010000005.1 coordinate 155,037, forward strand.
TCACCGTCGTGTACGCCGTGTACGCCTTCGCGGTCATCGGCGTGCTGCTTCTCGCGGGCAACGTCTCGGACGCCGTGGGCCGGCGTCCGGTGCTGCTGTGGGGCCTGGCGTGCGCGGCGGCGAGCGCCGTCTGTTTCCTGTGCGCCGTCGGGATGGGCTGGCTGTATGCGGGTCGGCTGCTCTCGGGCCTGTCCGCAGGGCTGTTCACCGGGGCCGCCACGGCGTACGTGATGGACAGGGCGCCGGACGTGGGCGCATCCCGGGCCACGTTCGTGGCGACGGCCGCCAACATGGGCGGCCTCGGCTGCGGTCCGCTGCTCGCCGGTGTGCTCGCGCAGTACGCCGCCTGGCCGCTGTACCTGCCGTTCGTCGTGCACCTCGCACTGGTCGCCGTCTCGGCCGTCGTCCTGCTGCGGCTTCCGGAGACGGTGCGGCAGACGCGACCGCTGAGCACGGTACGGCCGCAGCGGCCCGGGGTGCCCCCGCAGGTGCGAGCGGTGTTCGTGCCCGCGGGGATCGCCTCGTTCGTGGGGTTCGCGCTGTTCGGGGTGTTCACCTCGGTCAGCCCGGCGTTCCTCGCGGAGTCCCTGGACGTGGAGAACCACGCGGTGAGCGGGCTTGTCGTCGCGCTGGCCTTCTTCGCCTCGACCGCGGGGCAGTTGGCGACCGGCCGGGTCGGGGTGGGGCGGTCACTGCCACTGGGCTGCGCCGGACTCCTCGCCGGCCTGGCGCTGCTCGCGGGCGCGCTGCACTGGGATCTGCTGTCACTGGTGGTGCTCAGCGCGGTGGTCGGCGGGTGCGGTCAGGGTCTCGCGTTCCGCGGGGCGCTGTCGGCGGTGGCCGAGGCATCTCCCGCGGACCGGCGTGCGGCGGTGATCTCGACGCTGTTCGTGGTGGCGTACACGGGCATCTCGCTGCCGGTCATCGGGGTGGGGCTGCTGACGGGTCCGATGGGCCTTGAGGGGGCGGGGCTCGTGTTCATCGCGTGCATGGCGGTGCTGGTCTCGTCCGCGGGGGTCTATCTGCTGCGGCGGCCGGTGGGGGGAACGGCGTAGGCGGCACCCCGTCGTGCGGGGTGCCGCCTGTCGGTGCCGGGGTCTCAGACCGCCGCGGGCGACTTGGCCGGGTCGGCCGGGTCCGCGGTCGCGGCGGGGGAACCCGCGACGACCTGCTCGTGGGCGGTCGAGTCGACGTTCAGCTCGGTCAGCATCTGCTTGCTGAAGCCGAAGAAATACGTGGCGAAGAAGCCCACCACGTAGCCGACCAGCAGGCCGCCGCCGTAGATCGCGATCGTCAGGCCAAGGCCCTTGTTGCCGTCGAGGAGGGGGAACAGGGCCCAGCCCGACGGGCCGATGGCCGTGGAGCCGACCTTTTCGCCGATCATCGAGAAGAAGCCGATGAACGCGCCGCCCGCCGCGCCGCCCACGCACGCCGTGATGAAGGGGCGGCCGAGGGGGAGCGAGACGCCGTAGATCAGGGGTTCGCCCACGCCCAGGAAGCCTGCGGGGAGCGCCGACTTGATCGTCGTACGGATCGACTTGTTGTGCTTGAGGCGCTTGTAGACCGCGATCGCGCAGCCGACCTGGCCCGCGCCCGCCATCGCCAGGATGGGGAGCAGGACGGTGAAGCCCTGCTGCTCGATGAGGGTGGTGTGGATGGGGATCAGCGCCTGGTGCAGGCCCAGCATGACGAGGGGCAGGAAGAGACCGCCGAGGACCAGGCCCGCGAACGCGCCCGTGTTGTCCAGGAGCCAGTTCGCCGCCGTGCCGATGCCCGTCGAGACCTCGCCCGCCAGGAACATCAGGCCGAAGATCGTGACCAGGCCCGAGAGCAGGACCGTGATGGTGGGGGTCACCAGGACGTCGAGCGCCTCCGGGACCCACCTCCTGCACCACTTCTCGATGTAGGTCGCCAGGACCGCCGCGCCGAGTGCGCCGAGCACGCCGCCCTGGCCGGGCGACAGCTTCTGGCCGAACGCCTCGATGTTCGCGACACCCGGGAACACGATGATCGCCGCGACCGCGCCGCCCAGGATCGGCGTACCGCCGAACTCCTTCGCCGTGTTGAAGCCCACGAACACCGCGATCAGCGCCATGAACCCGGAGGCGATGGCCGCGAGCGCCGGGGTGATGCCCGGCAGCCACTCCAGGTTGATCAACAGGCCGTTGATGCCCGCGATGATGCCGCAGCCGATCAGGGCCGGGATCAGCGGCACGAAGATGTTCGCGATGCGGCGAAGGAAGAGCTTGAAGGGGGTGGAGTTCTTCGCCTTCCTCGCCGCCCTGATCTCGGCACCCTGCGCCGCCAACTCGTCGGCGGTCAGGACGTGTTCGGGGGCCGCTGCCGGCGCCTGCGACCTGCCTTCCTCCACCAGTGCCTCGAACTCCGGGGTGACACGGGCGACCGTGCCGGGGCCGAGCACGATCTGGTACGTGTCGTCCTCGACCACGCCCATCACGGCGGGCAGCGCCTTCAGGGCGTCGTCGTCGACCAGGGAGCGGTCGGCGAGGCTCAGACGCAGGCGCGTCATGCAGTGGGCGATGGAGGTGACGTTCTGGGCTCCGCCGACGAGGGGAAGGATCGCGGCGGCTGTGGCGCGGTTCTTGTCAGTTGCCATGGTGCGGGGTGCCTTGCTGTGCGTGCGGGGTGGCGCTGTTCTTCCAGCGGCTCGGGGTCAGGTGGTACGGGTGCTGGTCGTGCTGGTCGTGCTGGTCGTACGGGTCGTGCTGGTCGTGCGCGAGGTGTCGAGGGCGGCCCTGAGGTGGCCGTCCGAGGAGGCGAGCAGGTCGGCGGCCGTGGGGCCGTCGACTCCGCCGAGGATGGTGAGGATGGCGTTCTTCACCTCCCCGTCGGTGGCTGCGAGGGCCGTCTCGATCTCCTCGTCGGAGGCACCGGTGGCGAGGGAGACGATCCGTCGCGAGCGGGCGCGCAGCTTCTCGTTCGAGGCGCGTACGTCCACCATCAGGTTTCCGTAGGTCTTGCCGAGGCGGATCATGGTGATCGTCGACAGCATGTTGAGGACGAGCTTCTGGGCCGTGCCCGCCTTCAGGCGGGTGGAGCCGGTGAGGAGTTCGGGCCCGACGACGACCTCGATGCCGTGGTCGGCGGCTGCCGCGAGCCCGCTGTCCGCGTTGCAGGAGAGCCCGATGGTGAGCGCGCCCTTGCGGCGCGCGTGCTCCACCGCGCCGATCGCGTACGGGGTGCGGCCGGACGCGGAGATCCCGACGACCACGTCGTCCGCCGTGAGCCGGAGCCCGTCCAGGTCCTCGGCAGCGAACTCCTTGCTGTCCTCCGCGCCCTCGACCGCCGTGACCATGGCGCTCGGGCCGCCCGCGATGAGGCCGACGACCTCGGCCGGGTCGGTGTTGAAGGTGGGCGGGCACTCGGATGCGTCGAGCACTCCGAGGCGTCCCGCCGTGCCCGCGCCCGCGTAGATGAGCCGTCCGCCGCGGGCCATGCGCTCGGCGGTGCCGTCGATGGCGGCGGCGATCGCCGGGAGCTGCTCGGCGACGGCCGCGGACACCGTGGCGTCCTCGCCGTTCATGATCTTCGCGATCTCCAGCGTGGGCTGCCGGTCGATCTCGGAGAGCTCGGGCCGGAACGCCTCGGTGGTGAGGGTGTCCAGCTGGGCGCGGAGTTCGCCGTACGTGTCCCCGGACCCTGACCCGGATCCGCTTCCGGGGGCGGGGGAGGGGGTGGCGTCGGTCGTGGAGGTCATGAGGTGCGGCTCTTTCGTGTGCGGCGGGGGTGGCGGTCGGTCGCGGGGAGCCCTGGTCGCTGGGCGCCCTGGGGGCGGGGAGGTCAGCGGCTGCCGCCGCGCGGGCTGTGCCGGTGCGCGAGCGCTTCGTACGACGCGGCGAGGGCGGGGGCCGCCGTCTCGTACGTCCGCTGGGCGACGCCCACGAACAGGCAGTCCACGACGAGCAGCTGGCTCGTGCGGGACGACATCGCGGCGGGCCTGAGCTCGCTCTCGCGGGCGGTGGAGGTGGTCAGTATGTGATCCGCGTACTGCGATACGGGGCTGCCGGGGCGCCCGGTGATCGCGATGGTCGTCGCCCCGCGCTCGAAGGCGACGCGCAGCGGCTCGATGACGTCACCGGTGGACCCGGAGTGCGTGATCGCGATCGCCACGTCCTTGGAGCGCAGCGTGACGGCGTTCGTGACGGCCAGGTGCGGGTCGGAGTGCGCATGGGCGATGTGGCCGATGCGCAGCAGCTTCTGCGCGAGGTCCTGGGCGACGAGGCCGGAGGCGGCGACGCCGTAGATCTCGGCGCGGGGCGCGACGGCGAGCGCGGCGACGGCGGCGCCGAGCTGGACGGTGTCGAGGCCGCCCGCGGTGTCGGCGAGGGTCTGCTGCTCGTCGTACGCGAGCTTCGCCACGACGTCCGCGATCGGGTCGTCGACGGCGATGTCGGCGGTGACGGCGGGCGCGCGGCCCGACTGCTGCTGGGCGGCGAGTCCGGCGAGGGCGAGCCGAAGGTCGCGGTAGCCGGGGTAGCCGAGGAGGCGGGCGGTGCGGACCACCGTGGCCTCGCTGGTGCCGGTGAGCTCGGCGAGGCCGGTGACCGTGAGGGCGGCGCAGCCCGCGGGATCGCCGGCGACGGCTTCGGCGACGAGCTGCATGGAGCGGGTCATGGACGGCGCGAGGGTCCGCACCTTGGCCGCGAGGGCGGCCGGGGCGGGGGGCGCCGCGCCCGCGAAAATTTCCTTCACGTTGTTGGTCACGCTTGAAAGATATTTTCGGACGCGTGATGGGTCAAGAGCCCTTTGGTCCCGATCTCGGATGATCTTCTGGCCCGGTTCGGACGCGCTCCGGTCCGATCTCGGGTGGGGCTCTGGTCCGATCTCGGATGGAGCTCTGGTCCGATCTCGGATGGATCTTCGGGTGAGTTGCGTGTGGGGTGGACAATGGCTGCATGGACGCGATCGACCCCCTGGAGCAGGCGCTGCACGCCGCTCGTGCACTTGTCCTCGCCGACCTGGTGACCCGCGAGGTCGCCCAGGCCGAGGTCGTCTCGCTGGTCGAGGAGTCGGTGGCGCACCGCCGCTGGTGGGCCGAGCAGTGGCCCGAGGGCGTCGAGTACGTCGCGGGGCTCGTCGCCCAGGACGTCCAGGACGCGCTCCTGGAGCGCTACGGCCGCTGGCCGCTGTGCCCGGTCTGCGGCACGGGCGACCCGCACGCCCTGGACGTGGAACCGGAGTTGGGCCCCGACCCGCACTGGGTGTGCGGCAAGGCGGGCGTGGTGGTTGCGCCGGTGGGCGGCCTGACGTGAGGGGTCCTCGCGGGGCGCGGAAGGCCGCGGGACGGCCGCAGGGTGGCCCGGCATGACGGTCTACATCGACCCGCCGACCTGGCCTGGCCACGGCCGGATGTGGTCGCACCTGGTCAGCGACGCCTCGTACGAGGAACTGCACGCGTTCGCGGCGGGCATCGGCGCTCCCAGGCGCGCCTTCGAGCGCGACCACTACGACCTGCCCTCGCACCGCTACGACGACGCGGTGCGCGCGGGCGCGGTCGAGATCGGCTCCAAGGAGCTGGTGCGCAGGCTGACGGATGCGGGGTTGCGGAGGCCCAAGGGCAGGCCCGCCTAGGGTGAGCTGAGCCTAGGGTGAGTTGAGCCTGGGGTGAGTTGAGCCCTGGGCGACCCTAGGGTGACCCGCATGATCACGATTCACCTGAAGTACGAGATCGATCCCGACCGCATCGACGACTTCGAGGAGTACGGCCGCCGCTGGGTCGTCCTGGTCAACCGCTTCGGCGGCGACCACCACGGCTACTTCCTGCCCAGCGAGGGCGACAGCGACATAGCGTACGCCCTCTTCTCCTTCCCGAGCTTCGCCGCGTACGAGCGGTACCGCACCGACAGCGCGACCGACGCCGAGTGCCAGGAGGCCATCGAGCTCGCTCGCCGGACGGGGTGCATCCGGCGCTACGAGCGGCGGTTCCTAAGGCCCCTGGAGTGAGGGGGCCTGAGCTTGGGGGGTGGCTTCGGCTTGGGCTTCGGTTACGGCGTGGGCTTCGGTTTCGGCGTGGGCTTGGGCCTCGGTTTCGACTGAAGAGGTCGTGACCACGCGGCTGGGTGTCCTGCGGTGCAGCCGCAGGGAGACGGTGACCGCCGCGATCGCGATCGCCGTCATGGCCGCGCCCGCCCATGCCGTGGAGGCGTACCCCAGCTCGAGGTCGATCACCGTGCCGCCGAGCCAGGGGCCGCCGGTGTTGCCCAGGTTGAACGCGGCCGTGGTGGTCGCGCCCGCGAGGGTGGGCGCGGCGCCCGCGACGTTGAACATGCGGGCGTTGAGGGCCGGGGCGGTGTAGAAGGCGGAGACGCCGAGGAGGAACGAGAGGGAGATCGCCACGGCCGCCGTGCCGGAGAAGAGGGCGAGGGCCACGAGGAAGACCGTCGACGCCGCGATGCCGCTCAGGAGGACGCCGAAGAGGTGCGCGTCCGCGATGCGGCCGCCGATCGCCGTGCCGAGGAGCGCGCCCGCGCCGAAGAGGCCGAGGACGGTCGGGACCCAGCCCTTGTCGAGGCCTGCGACGTCCGTCAGGAGCGGGGAGAGGTACGAGAACGCGCAGAAGACGCCGCCCGCGGCGAGCGCGGTGATCGCGATGGAGAGCCAGACCTGGCGGTCGCGGTAGATGGAGAGCTCTTGCTTCAGGCGGGGCTTTTCGGCGGGGAGAGGGATGCGGGGGATGAGGGTGAGTACGCCGACGAGGGCGATGGCGGAGGCGGCACCGACCGCCCAGAAGGCGGACCGCCAGCCGAAGTTGTCGCCGAGGAACGCGCCTGCGGGTACGCCGAGGACGTTCGCGATGGACAGTCCGCCGATCATCACCGCCATGGCGCGGGCGCGCTGGTTGACCGGCACCATCGCGATGGCGACGGCCGCGCCGACCGCCCAGAACCCGGCGCAGGCGAACGCGCTGACGACGCGGGAGGCGAAGAGGATCTCGTAGGTGGGCGCGAGGGCACCGGCGACCTGGCCCAGGCCGAAGACGGTGATGAGGGTGATGAGGGTCGTACGGCGGGGGAGGCGGAGGGTCGCCACGGCGAGGAGGGGGGCGCCGACGACCATGCCGATGGCGAAGGCGGAGATGAGGAGGCCGGCGCGGGGGATGGAGACGTCCATGTCGTCCGCGATGGGGGGCAGGAGCCCCGAGAGCATGAACTCGCTCGTACCGAGGGCGAAGACGGCCAGGCCGAGGATGTAGACGGCTATGGGCATGCGGGTCGCTGGCCGGGGGGCCTTGGGGGCGGGGGCCTTTGGGTCAGGTGTCGGCATAACGTGGTGAACGCTTGGGGTGGGGCTGGCATTCCTGGGCCGGTGGTGCGGCACCGGTTGGCGGGCTGCGGGTCTGGTCCGTGGGTGGGGGAGTGCTGGGAGCCGTGCTCCGGGTGGACATGCTGGCCCGTCCCCTTGGGTGCGTGGCCGTCTGCGGGTGCGTGGGGCTGCTGCGGTGCTGCTCCGTCTTTGGGTGCGGGGCCGTGCCGGTATGTCCGTCCTCGCTATCGTCCGGTGGCCGCGGGGTTGCTTCGCTGCTGGAGTGTCGGGAGCCGTGCTCCGGGCGGACATACCGCCACGTCCCCTCGCGTGCGCTCCCGGCTACCGGGCAACGGCCGGGAGGGCGGAACGCTGGTCCGTGCAGGGTCGGCTGCGGGCTCACGGCCGGGTGGGCGGGAAGGCTGGTCCGTCCAGGGTCGGCTGCGGGCTCACGGCCGGGTGGGCGGGAAAGCTGGTTCGTGCAGGGTCGGCTGCGGGCTCACGGGCGGGAAAGGCTGGTTCGTGCAGGGTCGGATGCGGGATCACGGGCGGGAAAGGCTGGTCCGTCCAGGGTCGGCTGCGGGCTCACGGGCGGGTGGGCGGGAAAGGTTTGTTCGTGCAGGGTCGGATGCGGGATCACGGGTGGGTGGGCGGGAAAGGTTTGTTCGTCCAGGGGTGGATGCGGGGTGATCGGGTGGGAAGGGGCCGGCGCGGAGCGGCGGTTCAGGCTCGGCGCAGGTACGCCTGGAGGTCCTCGCGGTCAGAGGCACGGACGTACCCCGCCCGGAGGGCCACCCGCTGCGAGGCCGTGTTCTCGGGCTCGACCACGGCCAGGAGCGCCGTCACCCCGGGCCGGGCCAGAGCCAGCCCGGAGAGGGAGTCCAGAGCCGCCGAGGCATAACCTCGGCCCCGCGCCGCAGGCACCAGGTCATAGCCGACCTCCGCCACACCCTCCTCGTCCGGCGGCCCATGGAACCCCATCCCGCCGACGGCGACCTCGTCCTCCGCGCGGACCAGCGCGAACATCCCCCACTCGGGCCGGTGGACCCCGGACGCGTACGCCTTCGTCACCATCTCCGCAGCCGTCCGCGTCCCGTCGAAGGGCCCGCCCTCGATCCACGTCAGACCACCCGTGCCGCCCGCGGCGAGATCGGCCGCCGCCGCGGGGGACACCTCCCGCAGGACGATCCGCCCCGCGGGAATCGACAGGGAGTTGTGCCAGCGCCAGCGCTCCCGCTTCGGGCGCCCCGCCAGAGTGCCGCGGCCCGTGGCCCAGAGCAGCGTCGCCCACTGGTCCGCGGGCGTACGCGCGGGCGTGACCTCCGGGAAGAGCCAGGCGAGCACCGCCTCGCAGAGCGCGGCAGGCGGCTCCGCCTCGACGCCGAGCGCCTGCGCGATGTCGTACGTGTGGAGCAGCATCTCCGCGACGCCCATCGCCGCGAAGCCCACCGCGTCCGCGCTGCCTGAGGGGTAGGGGTGGTAGCCCCTGACCCCGGGCGGAGTGGTCCGCACCACCGCCGAGAGCAGGCCGCCCGTCGACTCGATGACGCTGACCGCGTCCTTGGGGCCCGAGCCCTCGTCGAAGGAGATCTCGAAGGGGACCCACCCGTCCGTCGCCCGGCCCGTCAGCTGCCCCGCGTACGAGACGAGATCGCACGCCATGTGCTCGGCCGTCTCCAGGCAGCTCCAGTCGAGGCCGCCCGCCTTGGCGCTCCAGTCGAGCCCGACCGCCGTACGCAGCACCTTCGCCGCGTGTGCCACGGCCTCGTCCAGCTGGTCCCCACCCATGGAAAGCATGGGCCGAGCGTACGGGAGCGTCAGGCGCCGAGCAGGTCCATTTCCGTCGCCAGGTTCGCGCGCGCGGGGCCCTCCCACTCGGCCGTGCCGTGCGGGGTGCGGAACAGTCGCGGCAGGGCGAGGAGTTGGCGGAGCACCGCCGCCCGGCCCGCGCGGAAGTCCTCGTCCGGCACGAAGGCGTACTCCTCGCGGACGGCGGCGGCGTACGCCGCGTACGCGTCCGGGGCCGCGGCCAGGATCGCCAGGTCGGCGTCGCACAGCGCCTCGCCGTTGTGGTCGCCGTCGGCGGGGTCGTGAGTGACGGTGAGACGGACGAGGCGGGCCACCTCGGCCGTGGCCCCGGGCGCCAACCCGGCCTCGTGGAGGGCGCGTTCGGCGAGGCGGGCGCTGCGCTCCTCGTTCTCGGAGCGGTCCGGCGCGTACACCGCGTCGTGGAACCAGGCCGCGAGCCGCACGAGATCGGGGTCGTCCGCGTGCTCTTCCAGTACGTCGATGTGGTCGAGGACCGCCGTCAGGTGGGCGGTGGTGTGGTACCGCCGCTGCGGCTCGGCCCAGCGTGCGAGCAGGTTGTCCGCGTAGGGCGCGGGGTCGGGGGCGCCGTCGCTCGCGCGGAGCAGGGTCGCTTGCCAGCGGGCGCGGAGTTCCTTGTCGTCGTTGTCGTTGTCGGCCATGGGGTGACTCTAGATGCCGCTATACCCCTTGGGGGTATGGCGTGGATGTTGCGCCGTTGCCATGTGCGGCAGTGCGCGATTGGCTGCCGACATGACGACCACGAGGACTGACGAGACGTACGACCCCGAGCGCCCGGAGCGCCTCCTGCGCACCGAACGCGACGCCCTGATACCGCTGTTGAGGGAAGCCGACGACTCCGCGTTCGACATCAGGACCTGTTGTCCCGGCTGGACGGTGCGGCATGTGCTCGCGCATTGCGGCTCCGCGCTGATGCGGGTGGTCGAGAACCGCTTCGAGGAGGGTGTGTACTCGCCGGAGTCCAACGACCGCGACATCGCCGAGCGCGCCGACTGGTCCAACTCCCGTGTGGTGGACGAGCTGGAGCGGGGGATGACGGAGGCGGGCGCGATCATGGCCCGCGCGAAGGGGCGCATGGACGGGATCGCGCTCGGCGAGTGGGTGCACGCGGGCGATGTCCGCGCGGCGTGGGGGAGGCCGGGGGCCTACGGAGGTGCGGGGCTCCCGGACGCGCTGGTGCTGCTCGCGGAGCGCAGCAGGGTGGTGAAAGCGGTGCCGCTGCACGCGGACATCGACGGCCGCGACGAGCCACTGCTCCTGGGTACGCCCGGCGGCACCAACCCCCCGGCCCGCTACATCGGCGACGCCCCGACCCTGATCCGCCTCTACGCGGGGCGCCCGCTGACGGGGACACGCTATGAACTGGCGGGCGCGAGGGAGAGCGAGCTGTCCACGATCTTCAGCTGAAGCCGAGCACCCTGGGCGGGGGTCGGCGGGGGCCCGGTCCGCCCCCGCCCAGGCCTAGTGCCCGTGCTCGCCGGACTCGGAGGCGCCGTCGTGCTCCGACGCGGGTTCGCCCGCGCTGCCCGCCGTCACGGTGAACGCCGCCGTCCGCACCTTCCCCTCGTGCTTGAAGTCCAGGAACAGGCGGTACGACCCGGGGCTCGGAGCCGTCGCCGCGAAGGAGACGCCCGGCCCCGGCTTCGTCCTGCCGTCGCCCGGTTCGCCGGTGGGGTGCACGTGGAGGTAGGCCAGGTCGCCGGAGCGCAGGGCGACCAGGTGGCCGTACGAACCGAGGTAGGGCTGGAGGTCGGTGACCGGCTTGCCGTTCTTCGCCACGTTCAGGGTCAGGTCGGCGGACTTCCCCGGCTTCAGCTCGCCGTCGAGGCTCACCTCGTAGCCGTCGACCGAGGCCTTCGCGCTGCGCTCGGGGAGGCCCTTCGGCTCGTACTTCCCCGCCACCGCGAGATCGGCCCCCAGTGTCAGGCCCTCCTTCGCGCCCTCGGGCTTGAAGTCGGCGAAGACGCGGTAGCCGCCCGCCTCCGGGAGCTCGACCGGCGTCGACCAGGTGCCGTCCGCCGCGCGGGTCGGGTGCAGGTGGCGGTAGGTCGTCAGGTCGCGTGAGGCGACGATGAGGTGCAGTTCCTTGTCGTGCTCCGTCTCGTACGCCGTGACGTTCTTGCCCCGGCCGTCCTTGCCTGCGCCGTCCTTGACCACCGCGAACCGCAGCTCCTCGCGCTTCTCGGCGTCGACGCGCGAGGTCTTCAGGTCGAGCGTGTAGCCGCGCTCGGAGATCTGCAGGCCGCCGGGCACGGCGTCCGCGTGCCCGGTGCCGGTCTCCGTCCCTCCTGGCTTCTCCTTCTCGCCCGTGTGCCCGCCGTGCTCGCTCGCGGGCTTCTTCTCCGCGGTCACGGGGTCGACGCCCTGGCCCACGCCGTACGCGGTGCCGAAGGTCGCGGCGACGGCTGCGGCGAAGGCGGTGATCTTCAGTCCGGTGTTCATGACGACTCCCATGAGGCGAAGGGGCGGGAGAGGCGACCGGTGCGAGCGGTCTCTCCTTACGCCTCCGAAGATACCCCCCTAGGGTATGAAGTCAAGCCCGGGGCCCCTCTTGCGCTCGGTACCCCCCAGGGGTATATATGGATCTCGTCACCGGTACCCGCCCCAGGTATCCATCCGCCCACGACATGAGGAGCCCGCAGACATGTCCACCACACCCGGCACCCCAGAGGTGGCCTCCACCGCCGAAGTAGAGCTCGCCATCGGTGGCATGACCTGCGCCTCGTGCGCCGCCCGTATCGAGAAGAAGCTCAACCGCATGGACGGCGTCGAGGCGACCGTCAACTACGCCACCGAGAAGGCCAAGGTCAGCTACCGCGGCCAGGACATCGCCGTACAGGACCTGATCGCCACCGTCGAGGCCACCGGCTACACCGCGCAGGAGCCCGCCCCGGCCCGCGCCGAGGAGTCGGACCCGGGCGACGACGAGCGGCGGGCCGACGACGAACTGCGGCCCCTGCGCGAGCGGTTGATCACGGCGGTCCTGCTCTCCGTGCCCGTCGTCGCGATGGCGATGATCCCGGCCCTGCAGTTCGAGTACTGGCAGTGGCTCTCGCTGACCCTCGCCGCGCCGGTCGTGACGTACGCGGCCTGGCCCTTCCACAAGGCCGCTTTCACGAACGCGCGGCACGGCGCGGCGACGATGGACACGCTGATCTCGGTCGGCACGTCGGCCGCGTTCATCTGGTCGCTGTGGGCGCTGTTCCTCGGCACGGCCGGCACGCCCGGCATGACGCACCCCTTCGAGCTGACCATCTCCCGCACGGACGGCGCCGGGAACATCTACCTGGAGGCCGCGGCGGGCGTCACCGCCTTCATCCTGGCCGGGCGGTACTTCGAGGCACGCTCCAAGCGCAAGGCGGGTGCGGCCCTGAAGGCGCTGCTCCAGCTGGGCGCCAAGGACGTCACGGTCCTACGGGACGGAGGGCGTGAAGAGACCATCCCTGTGGGCGACTTGAAGGTCGGCGACCGTTTCCTCGTCCGGCCCGGCGAGAAGATCGCCACCGACGGCAAGGTCGTCGAGGGCGCGTCCGCCGTCGACGCCTCCATGCTCACCGGCGAGTCCGTGCCGGTCGAGGTCGCCAAGGGCGACGCGGTCACCGGGGCCACCCTGAACGTGGGCGGACGCCTGGTCGTCGAAGCCACCCGTGTCGGCGCGGACACCCAACTGGCCAGGATGGCCAAGCTCGTCGAGGACGCGCAGAACGGCAAGGCGGCGGCCCAGCGCCTCGCCGACAAGATCTCGGCCGTCTTCGTGCCGGTCGTCATCGCCCTGGCCGTCGCCACCCTCGGCTTCTGGCTCGGCAACGGCTCCGGCCTGACGGCCGCCTTCACCGCCGCGGTCGCCGTACTGATCATCGCCTGCCCCTGCGCCCTGGGCCTCGCGACGCCGACCGCGCTCATGGTCGGCACCGGACGCGGCGCCCAGCTCGGCATCCTGATCAAGGGCCCGGAGGTCCTGGAGACGACCCGCAAGGTCGACACGATCGTCCTGGACAAGACCGGCACCGTCACCACGGGCAAGATGACGCTGCTCGCCACGCACGTCGCGGACGGCACCACCGAGGCCGAAGTCCTGCGCCTCGCAGGGGCGTTGGAGCACTCCTCGGAGCACCCCATCGCCCAGGCGGTGGCCACCGGCGCGGCCGGGCAGGTCGGCACGCTCCCCGTCCCCGAGGACTTCGCGAACGTGGCGGGCCTGGGCGTCCAGGGCATCGTCGAGGGGCACGCGGTCCTGGTCGGCCGCGAGGCGCTGCTCGCGGAGTGGGCCATCGGCCTCCCCGTGGAGCTGGAGCGCGCGAAGGCCAAGGCCGAGGCGGCGGGACGTACGGCCATCGCGGTCGCCTGGGACGGCGAGGCCCGCGCGGTCCTGGAGGTGGCGGACGCGGTCAAGGACACGAGCCCGGAGGCGATCCGCCGCCTCCGTGACCTCGGCCTCACGCCCATCCTCCTGACCGGCGACAACAAGGCGGTCGCGGCATCGGTGGCGGCCGAGGTCGGCATCGCCGCGCAGGACGTGATCGCGGAGGTCATGCCGCAGGACAAGGTGGACGTCGTCAAGCGCCTCCAGTCGGAGGGCCGCAGCGTGGCCATGGTCGGCGACGGTGTGAACGACGCGGCGGCGCTTGCCCAGGCCGACCTGGGTCTTGCGATGGGCACGGGCACGGACGCCGCGATCGAGGCGGGCGACCTGACGCTCGTACGAGGAGACCTGCGGGCGGCGGCGGACGCCATCCGCCTCTCCCGCCGCACCCTGGGCACGATCAAGTCGAACCTGTTCTGGGCCTTCGCCTACAACGTGGGCGCGCTGCCGCTGGCCGCCGCGGGCCTCCTGAACCCGATGATCGCGGGCGCCGCGATGGCCTTCTCCTCGGTCTTCGTGGTCGGCAACAGCCTGCGCCTGAGGGGGTTCAAGCCGCTGAGCTGAACGCCGAGGGGCCGCTTGCCCGAACCTGCGGCAAGGCCGACGTGTACATGTCTCTACGATCACCCCGGTGCGCTTGGGTCGCGCCGGGGTGATCTGCGCGTAGGCTGGGTAATTGGACTAGACCTATGTGCGGCGGCTTCGGAGACTTCTGCGATGCCCGCCCCCGCGGCCCCGGACCCGAAGGAAGACATCCATGAGCAAGCGTGCAGTCCTGGAGGTGATCGCCCTCGACGCCGAGGACGCCGTCGCCGCCCAGGCCGGAGGCGCCGACCGCCTCGAGCTGGTCACCGACATGGCCGCGGACGGCCTGACCCCGTCCCGCGAGACCTTTGCCGAGATCCGCGCCGCCGTGGACATCTCCCTGCGCGTGATGCTGCGCCTGGCGGACGGCTTCGCCGCGGGCGACGTGGCCGATCTCGTACGCCGTGCGCGCGAGCTCAGGAGCGCGGGCGCCGACGAGTTCGTACTCGGCTTCCTCGACGAGACGGGCGGCCCCGACCTGGCCGCGGTCGAGTCGGTGGTGGGCGCGCTCGACGGCTGCCGCTGGACGTTCCACCGGGCCGTCGACCGGACCCCCGACCGCGACGCCCTGCGCAAGCAGCTCGCGGACCTGCCGGGACTCGACACCTACCTCACCGCGGGCGCGGCGACGGGCGTGGACGACGGCCTGCCCACGCTGCTCGCCGAGGCGGCACGGTCCGGCGAACCGGGCTACGAGCAGCAGATCCTGGTCGGCGGCGGCCTCCGCCTCGACCACCTCCCGCGGCTCAAGGCCGCCGGAGTCGACGCGTTCCACATCGGCGGGGCATCGCGGCCGCACGGCTGGACGGCACCGGTCTCCGCCGAGGCCGTCGCTCAGTGGCGGACAGCGGTGGACGCCTGATCTCGTCCCGCGGGCCGCTTGATCGTATTCTCCGCGGGACGCGATACAACCGGGCTCACGGGGAGAGAACTTCATGACGACACCAGCAGAAAAGGCGCGTCCCGCGGAGCGGATGCTCGCGGCCGGGGCGCTGCCCGTGGCCGCGACGCTGCTCACCGGGACGGTGGCGCTCTACATCACGCTCGTCGCGTTCGGGAACATCACCGATTTCGACAGCAACCAACAGTTCGTCCGCCATGTCCTCGCGATGGACACCACCTTCAAGGACGACGACCTGATGTGGCGCGCGGTGGGATCCACCGCGCTCCAGGACGCCGCGTACGTCGGGATCATCGTCTGGGAGACCCTGGCCGCGCTGGTCCTCCTCACGGCGACGGCCCTGTGGGCCGGTGCCCTGCGCCGCCCGCAGGGACTGCGCAGAGCCCAACGGGTCGGCACCATAGGCCTGTTGATGCTCCTCGTCCTGTTCGGGGCGGGGTTCATCGGGATCGGCGGCGAATGGTTCGCCATGTGGCAGTCGGAGGACTGGAACGGCCTGGACGCGGCCACGCGGGTCGTGACACTCGCGGGCCTCGTGCTCGTCGTCACGCACCTGCCGTCCGCCGGCGCCCCGGCGGACGGGTCCAAGGCAAGCGAGTGACCCGCGCCCCGCTCGCCTAGCGGGCGAGGGCGAGCTGCTCGGGAAGTGCGGCCGAGTGCACGACGGTGAGTCCGGAGACGGCACGGGTCAGGGCGACGTAGAGCCGCCTGAGCCCGGTCCGCTCGTCGGGCTCGCCGTCGACGACGGCCGCGGGTTCGTCGAGCACCACATAGTCGTACTCAAGTCCCTTGGCGAGGGAGGCGGGCACGAGGGTGAGCCGGGTGTCGGGGGTGGTCTCCGCACCGGGCGAGAGGTACGTCATCCCGGCGGCGTCGAGGGCTTCGGCGAGCGCGGGTACGCGCGCGTCGGCGGCGATCAGCCCGATGGACCCCTCCTGCCGCAGCGAATCGACGCAGGCTTCGAGGGAGGCGGCGTCGAGGTCCTCCACGGGCCGCACCACGAGTGAACCCGCCGACTCACGAACGGACTTGACCTCGGCGAGGCCGGGGGCGATGGAGGGGAGCAGCCGGGAGGCGAACGCGATCACCTCCCGAGGCACACGGAACCCCGCGGTGAGCTCCTCCACCACGGCGTCGCCCTTCCCCAGATGGCCGAGGGCCTGCTCCCAACTGCGGGTGGCCCAAGGGGTGGTGCCCTGTGCGAGATCGCCGAGCACGGTGGCGGATCCGGTGGTGCAGCGGCGCCCGACGGCGCGGTACTGCATCGGGGAGAGGTCCTGCGCCTCGTCCAGGACGACATGCCCGAGGGAGTGCGTCCGGGCGACGAGATCGCTCGCCTCGTC
Organism: Streptomyces sp. NPDC044044; assembly: GCF_056434405.1. Lineage (NCBI taxonomy): Bacteria > Bacillati > Actinomycetota > Actinomycetes > Kitasatosporales > Streptomycetaceae > Streptomyces > Streptomyces sp. NPDC044044. Next base: position 171,319 of record NZ_JBWKFG010000005.1, read on the forward strand.
GATCAACACCGCATCCGCGGCGGACCACTTGACGGCCTTCAGGCTCCGCGCGGGCTTGGCCCAGACGATGAGCTTCTGCTCGTCGGCGTCGAGGATCCCCTCCGCGTGCACGGCGAGGAAATCGGCATCGGAGAGCAGCCGCAGCACGAGCTTGGCGGGATCGACGGGCGGCCACACGGCCTTGACGGCGGCCTTCACGGCGGCGTTGCGGGCGACGGCATCCTGCACGCGGTCGTCCGGGGCCTCTCCGGCCTGCTCCATGCGGACGAGCACGGCGTGGGCGATGCGCTGAGGCAGGGCGTCGCGGGCGGCCCCGTACCGAATGTCGCGGGCGAGCAACTCCCCGACGATCTCTTCGAGTTCGTAGGCGGGAACGCGCCAGCGCCGGGATCCGCGCACGACGACGACGGGCTCGGTCGGCATGCTCACATGGGAGCGAAGGGCCTTGCGCAGGACGGCGGCCATGCGGGCGTCGCCCTTGATGACGGCGGCGGGTGCGTCGTCGACGCCACGCACCTCCACATGGGCGACGAGGTCGTCGACGGTGGCCTGCTTGACCTCCAACTCGCCCAGAGCGGGGAGGACTTGCTCGATGTAGTGCAGGAAGGACTTGTTGGGCCCGATGACAAGGGTCCCGGTCCGGGCGAGGCGCTCGCGGTGGGCGTAGAGCAGATAGGCGACACGGTGCAGCCCGACGGCGGTCTTCCCGGTCCCGGGCCCGCCCTGGACACAGACGGACCCTCCGAGCCCGCTCCGCACGATCTCGTCCTGCTCGGGCTGGATGGTGGCGACGATGTCGCGCATGGGTCCGACGCGGGGCCGCTCGATCTCCTGCTGGAGCAGCTTGCTCGTCTGCTCCTTCTCGTCGGCGTCGCTGAGGTGTTCGTCCTCGTACGCGGTGAGGTCACCGCCGGTGTATCCGAACCGCCGCCGCAGGCCGATGTCCATCGGCGCCTTCTTGGAGGCGCGGTAGAAGGGCTGCGAGACGGGGGCGCGCCAGTCGATGACCATCGGATCGCCGTCGGCGTCGTGGACGTGCCGCCGCCCGATGTAGAACTGCTCGCCCTCGGCGCCTTCGGCCTGATCGGCGCCGGGGGTGTGGAGGTAGTCGAGCCGACCGAAGAAGAGGGGGGTGTGGGACAGATCGGCGAGGGACTTGATCCGGTCGTCGATCTGGCTCTGCAGGACGGCGGCGTTGACCCAGTTCGCGGTGACGTCGCGGATGTCGAGCGCCTCGGCGTCCTCGCGCATGGCTCGGAGGGCCGAGCGGGACGCGGAGAGGTGGTTCCGCTCTCGGGAGAGCGGGTCGGGCTGGGCGTGCACGGGGTGCCTCCGGCGGGGTGCGGGATCGGGGGCCGGCCGGTTGCCGTCCGGTCGGCGCGGGCGCGTTGCACGCGGGCAGACCGGGCATTTTATGCCCCCCTGCGTGGCGGGGCCACCGAATTCCTCCCGGGGGGGGCGGGGGTCTCCGGTGCTGTCCTTGGCGGACGGGCCTCTCCCGCCCGCCCACCCGTTGACCCGCATCCGATCCTTGACGAACAGGCCTTTCCCGCCCACCCACCCGATTGCCCCGGGTGAGATCCACTAGGGTCGCCGCGTGAAGGCACCCACTGTGAGCAAGCTGTCGCGGTACGTGAGCAACCCCGCGTCGGCCGCCGCCCTCCTCGCAGTTTCCCTCGCCGCCCTCGCCACCCTCTGCGTGGCCCAGGGCCTCCCCATGGCCGACACCCTCGTCTACCGGGCCGAAGGCGCCGCCGTCGTCGAGGGGAGCGATCTCTACGGGTTCACCGTCACCGAGTGGGACCTTCCGGCCACCTATCCGCCCTTCGCCGCCATCCTCTTCGTACCCACCACCTGGCTCCCCCTCCCCGCCCTCAAGCTCACCTTCCTCATCGGCAACGTCGCCCTCCTCGCCCTCCTCGTCCACCTCTCCTGCCGCCTCGCCGGTCTCCCCACCCGCCTCCCCGCCCTCCTCGCAGGCACCGCCCTCGCCCTCTGGTTCGAGCCCGTCTTCCAGACCCTGCTCTTCGGGCAGATCAACCTCGCCCTCGCCTGCCTGATCCTCTGGGACCTCACCAGGCCCCCCGGCGCCGTCGGCAAGGGCTTCGCGATCGGTGTCGCCGCCGGGATCAAGCTGACCCCGGCCGTCTTCATCGCGTACCTCTTCCTCACCAGGCGCGTACGCGAAGGGCTCACCGCCACCGCCGCCCTCACCGGGACCCTCGCGCTCGGCGCGCTCGTACTCCCCGCCGCCAGCCTCGACTTCTGGACCCACCGGATCTTCGAGACGGGCCGTGTGGGCAAGGCGTGGATCGTCGACAACCAGTCGCTCCAGGGGCTCGTCGCCCGCGTGACCCACGACCCGCACCCGGGGCTCCTGTGGGCCGTCCCCGCCGCCCTCACCGCCGCCACCGGCCTGTGGCTGGCCTCCCGGGCGCACCAGTCGTCCGGGGCGCACCGGCCGTCTCGGGCACACCGGTCGCCCCGGACATCCGGCGAAGCCCGCGGCGTTCTCCTGGCGGCCGCCACCGCGCTGCTCGTCTCGCCCATCAGCTGGTCCCACCACTGGATCTGGTGCGTCCCGCTCCTGGCCCTGCTCATGGCGGAGGGCCGCCCCCGCCTGACCGCGGCGGTGGCGACCCTCTTCACGGCCCGCACCCTGTGGCTGATCCCGCACCAGGGCGACCTGGACCTACGACTCCCTCACTGGCAACAGCCCTTGGCGTCGCCCTACACCCTGCTGGCCCTCGTGATCATCGCCGTGCTCAGCTGTCGGCAAGCAGCTCGTCCGCGTCCACGATCCGGTACGCGTACCCCTGCTCCGCCAGGAACCGCTGCCGATGCGCCGCGAAGTCCTGGTCGATGGTGTCCCGGGCCACGACGGAGTAGAAGCGGGCCTCATGACCGTCGGCCTTCGGACGCAGCACCCGACCGAGCCGCTGTGCCTCCTCCTGCCGGGAGCCGAACGTCCCGGACACCTGGATCGCGACCGTAGCCTCGGGCAGGTCGATCGAGAAGTTCGCGACCTTCGAGACGACGAGGACGGAGATCTCGCCCTCCCGGAACGCGCCGAACAGCTTCTCGCGCTGCGCGTTCGTCGTCTCGCCCTTGATGACCGGCGCGTCCAGGTGCTCGCCCAGCTCGTCCAGCTGGTCGATGTACTGCCCGATGACCAGGGTCTGCTCACCGGCGTGCTTCTTGACCAGCGCCTCCGTCACCTTCCGCTTCGTGGCGGTGGTGGCGCAGAAGCGGTACTTCTCCTCGGCCTCGGCCGTCGCGTACGCGAGGCGCTCCGAGTCCGTCAGATTGACCCGCACCTCGACACAGTCGGCGGGCGCGATGTATCCCTGCGCCTCGATCTCCTTCCACGGAGCGTCGAACCGCTTGGGGCCGATGAGGGAGAAGACGTCCGACTCGCGGCCGTCCTCGCGGACCAGCGTGGCCGTCAGGCCGAGCCGCCGCCTGGCCTGGAGGTCGGCGGTGAACTTGAAGACGGGGGCGGGCAGCAGGTGCACCTCGTCGTAGATGACCAGACCCCAGTCCCGGGAGTCGAAGAGCTCCAGGTGCGGATAGACACCCTTCCGCTTCGTCGTCAGGACCTGGTACGTCGCGATGGTGACGGGCCGGATCTCCTTGCGGGTCCCGCTGTACTCGCCGATCTCTTCCTCGGTCAGCGAGGTCCGCTTGATCAGCTCGTGCTTCCACTGCCGTGCGGAGACCGTGTTGGTCACCAGGATCAGCGTGGTCGCCTTGGCCTCGGCCATCGCCCCGGCGCCCACCAGCGTCTTGCCCGCGCCGCAGGGCAGCACGACCACACCGCTGCCGCCGTGCCAGAACCCCTCGACCGCCTGCTTCTGATACGGCCGCAGCGCCCAGCCGTCCTCCGCGAGCTCGATCCGGTGCGCCTCGCCGTCGACGTAACCGGCGAGGTCCTCGGCGGGCCACCCCAGCTTCAGGAGGGTCTGCTTGACCTGTCCGCGCTCGGAGGGATGGACGACGACGGTGTCCGCGTCCACCCGCTCGCCGACGAGCGGCTGCACCTTCTTGGACCGCAGGATCTCTTCGAGGACCGGCCGGTCGGTGGTGGTCAGGACAAGGCCGTGCGTGGGGTGCTTGGAGAGCGTGAGCCTGCCGTAGCGCGCCATCGTCTCGGCGATGTCCACGAGCAGCGCGTGCGGCACGGGATAGCGGGAGAACTCCACAAGGGCGTCCACGACCTGCTCGGCGTCGTGCCCGGCGGCACGGGCGTTCCACAGGCCGAGCGGCGTCACGCGGTAGGTGTGGATGTGCTCGGGGGCACGCTCCAGCTCCGCGAAGGGCGCGATGACTCGGCGGCAGGCGTCGGCCTGCTCGTGGTCGACCTCGAGCAGGAGAGTCTTGTCCGACTGGACGATCAGGGGACCATTCACGCGCGCACCCTTTCGGTAAGCCAAACGTCCAGTGTGCCGCATGGCGCGTGAATACGTTCCGGCCTCAGGTGGCGGCCGGGGCGCTGCGCTCAGTCGTCCGCCAGTTCCGCGACCCCCGTGACCCGGTGCAGGGGGTACGTGCGGACCTCGTCCGCCGTGTGGTCGTACGCCGTGACGAAGCCGCCCTCCACCCGGATCGGGGCGATCACGCGCTGGCTCGCGGAGCCCTCCGCGTTGACGTAGCCGATCCATACCGCCTCGCCCGTCAGGACCGCGGCCTGCATCGTGGCGAGGGTCTCCGACGCCGTCGTGCGGGGCAGCGAGTCGCCCGTCTCCGGGGCCGCCTTGCGGGGCGCCGTCGAGGCCAGGTCGCCCGCGCGGATGGCGCGTACGGCCGCGCCGATCAGCGTGGCGTCGGCCAGCGGAGGGCCGTCGTGGACCGGCTCGGGCGCGGTGCGGGGCGGCGAGCGGTGGGCGTGCGCCCGGGTGATCAGTACGTCGCCCTCGGCACTCTCCGCGGCGGGCGCGAAGCCCATCGAGCGCAGGCCTTCGAGGAGCGCGCCGGGGTCGGCCTGCGCGGCGAGCACGGTCGGCGCGAGGCGGCGCAGGCGCAGGTTCTGGGAGCGCTTGTCGGCGAGGATCTCGTTCAGGAGCGCCTCGTCGTCGCAGCGCACGTACGCGGATGCGGCGCCGATCCGCAGGTGGCCGTGTTTACGGGCCACGTCGTCGATGAGGTAGGCGAGCGGCTGCGGAACCGGCGTACGGGAGTGCGCGGCCAGGAAGGCGTGCAGGTCGGAGGCGGCCTTGCCCGCGTCGAGCGCGCGCCGCACGGAGCCGGGCGTGAACCGGTAGACCGTCGCGCCGCCCTTCGACTCGACGTCGGCGAGCACGGCGAGCGTCTCGGCCAGCGGGCGCTCCAGGGGGCCGGGGGCCACGGCCGTGAGGTCGGCCTGCAGCAGGACGTGGTCGAGCGGCTCGGGGAGCAGGGGGGCGAGGAGGCGGGCGGCTCTCGCTCCGGAGAGGGCGAGTTCGGCGGGGGAGGGGGGTGCGGGGTGGGTTGCGGGGGTGGTGTGGGTGGGCTGAGTGGTGTGGGTGGCTGCTGTCTGCCGCGTGGCACCCTCCTCCTCGCTCTCGGAGCCGAGCAGCGCACGGCCGTGCGCGGACAGTGCCCCGCGGCCCGTGATCCCGAGCAACTCCGCCTCGTTCAGCGTCCATTGGGCGATGCGGGCCCGCAGCTCCATGGGTGCGTTGCCGGCCGGAGCGTGGGTGGACACGCCGCCGGCGGACGCGCCGCCCCCGGCCGAGCCGCGCGGCGGGCGCTCCCATCGCAGGCGCGCGAGGATCGACTCGGGCGTCGGGCTCGCGCCGTCCGGCAGGGTGGTGAGGAGCGTGAGCACCCGGTGCCTGATCTCCGGCGCCGATGAGCGGTCCAGGTGCGGGCCGAGCGCCGACAGTGTGCGGTCCTTGCCGTCACGGCCGCCGATGAGGCCCGCCGTGCGGGTCGCCGTCAGCCAGGCCGTGGCGAGGACCGACCAGCGCTCGGGGGCGGGCAGTTCCTGCCAGTCGTCGTACGCGGGTGTCGCCGCGTACCGCTCGTCCGCGTCGCCGTCCGGCGCCACGAGGCCCGCCGCGTAGGCCAGTTCGACCCAGAACGCCGCCACCGGCTCCGGTACGTCGAGGGCCACCGCCGTCCGCTTCAGGTCGCGCACGCTGAGGCCGCCCGCGCGCAGCACGGTGGGGCCGCCCTCGTCCCAGTCCTTCAGGAGCTCCTCGACCGTGTCGAGCGCCATGTACGCCTGGCTCGCCGCCGCGGCGTCCACAGCCTGTGGACGGTGTTCGCGCAGCGGCTCGACGGCCGGGGGTGCCGGTTCGATGAGCCGGTGCGCGCGGCCCGCGCGCAGGTGCAGGGCGGCTTCGCGGGGGAGTACGACGGTGCCGGGGGACGTGGGGAGCAGGAGCCCCCGGTCCAGGAGCCAGCGCAGGTGGCGGGCCGGGTCGGCGGTGACCTGGCCGTAGGGCGGGCCCCAGACGAGCCGCGAGAGCACTTCGACGGACTCGGCGGGGGCTTCGTCGAGCAGCGCGGACATCCGCGTGCGGTCCGCGAAGAGCTCGGTGAGCGACTTGACCGCCGAGACCGCGTCGTGGGTGGAGGGGAGCCCGGCCGCCGCCACGATGTCCTGCATACGGTTCGGCGACATGCCCGCGGTGGCTTCGGCGACGGTGGGGCCGAGGCCGGTGGGGGAGGGGTACTGCGGGGCGGGGGCGAGGAGTTCGCGTGCGGTGCGGACCAGGCGGATGCGGTCTTCGGCGCCCCAGGTGAGGGCTTGCTCGCGGAGGGTGGCGAGGGCGCGGCCTAGGGCGGCGTCGACGCTGGAGCCGCCGTGCTGGTCGCCGTGCTGGCCGCCTTGCTGGTCGCTCTGCTGCTCACTCTGCTGGCCGCCGTGCTCGTCCCCGGCGACGAGTGCGTGCAGTTCTTCGTACGTGGCCGGTTCCGGGGCCACGGCGAGCGCCTCGGCGACCTGCTGGGCGAACCGGTCGAGCCGCTCCAGGGCGCGGACGACGGAGGCGCGGGTCGCTGCGCGCGTGGCGAGCTGGGTGAGGTCGTTCGGGACCGGCGTGAGCAGATCGGGCCGGGCGCGGAGCAGCGCGCCGAGGGACGCGTCGTCGCGGGACCGGAGTGCCTCGGCGAGGGACCGGGGTGTGTCCGCTGGGCGCTGGGGCTGCTCGTCGGTGCTCATCAGGGTCACGGTAGCGGGTTGGGGTGCGGTGCCGGGCGTTCCTGGCGGTGGTCCGGGCGTGGGGCGGGGTGCGGCACCGGTTGGCGGGCTGCGGGTCTGGTCCGTCGGTGGGGGAGTGCTGGGAACCGTGCTCCGGGTGGACATGCTGGCCCGTCCCCTCGGGTGCGTGGCCGTCTGCGGGTGCGTGTGGGCTGCGGGTCTGGTCTGTCGGTGGGTGCGGGGCCGTGCCGGTAGG
>NZ_JBWKFG010000005.1:178794-721260 GCF_056434405.1 Streptomyces sp. NPDC044044
GTATGTCCGTCCTCGCTATCGTCCGGTGGCCGTGTTGCTGCTTCGCTGCTGGAGCGCCGGGAGCCGTGCTCCGGGCGGACATACCGGCCCGTCCCCTCGGGTGCGTGGCCGTCTGCGGGTGCGTGGGGGCTGCTGCGGGTCTGGTCCGTCTGTGGGTGCGGGGCCGCGCCGGTATGTCCGTCCTCGCTATCGTCCGGTGGCCGTGTTGCTGCTTCGCTGCTGGAGCGCCGGGAGCCGTGCTCCGGGCGGACATACCGGCCCGTCCCCTCCGGCGCGCTGCCGACTGCGGGCATCGGCGGCCAGAACCCGCACACACCCCCCATCCGTCCCCCTCAGGCCCTGCGAAACCCACCCCCGCCTACCCGTCCCCAACTCACATCCGAGGCCCGCCCTCCCCGGCCCACCCCTGCTCATACGACGCTCCCCACCCCACCCCGAGGGCCCGCTCCCCACCCCCCCTGAGGCTCTGTCTCCCACCCACCCCACCTGTACGTTCCCCACCCCCCCTCATCCGTATGGAATCCCTTGCCACCGCGGGGCAATCGGGCGGGTGGGTGGGAAGGCTTGTTCGGGCAGGTGGGGTGCGGGGGATCGGGTGGGTGGGTGGGGAAGGGTGTTCGGGGATTGGGGCTTTGGGGGGGTGCCGGGGAGGGGCCTGCCCCCGGGGCCCGGGGGACGCGGTAACGTCGACTCACCGGGTACAAAGGGCGGTTCGTCAACGAGGCCGCCCCGGAGGGGACTTCGTGGGGATCGAGAGCGATCAGCTCGTCTTCGACTATCTGAGCCGCGTCGGCGACCTGGCCCAGCAGCACCAGCTGCCGTCAGGCACCCGCATGCGCCTGGTCTCCGCCCTGCGGAACGAGATCGACCGGAGCCGGGCGAGGACCACGGGCGACAGTCCGGCCGCGATACGCCGCATCCTGGACCGCCTCGGCACCCCCGAGGACTTGGTCGAAGCCGCCGGTACAGGCGGGGATACGGGGGGCCGCCCCGATGACGTACCCAAGACGGCCACCCCCCGTCCCCCCGCCGTCCCCACCCAACGCACCTCGGAGCCGAAGGAACGCCCCAAGCGCCTGCGCCGCATCGTGCCCCGCCCCCGCCCGGCGGCGGAGGAACCGGAGTTGCCCGAGGAGGACCCCGGGCCGTCCCCGCCGCACCTCGCGAGCACGGACGAGCTCGGCGAGAGCGGATCCGAGCCCGACTGGTGGCGGGTGGACAGCAGTCCCTTCGGCCTCGCCGACAGCGTGCCCGGCTTCACCGGCGGCGTAGAGATCCCGGAAATCCTCAAGCCCCCGCAGCAGAAGCGCCTCGAAGAAGAGGAGCGGGAGCGAGAAAGGGAGCGAGAGAGGGAGGGGGACGAAGAGGGTGACGGAGAGGGCGAGGGGGACGAAGCGTGGGAGGAAGCCGGTGAGCCCGCCGGACGGCGGCGTCGCATCCGTATCCGCCGCCCCGCATCCGCAGCCACCCCACGCTTCACCAACCCCCTCCTCCTGCTCGCCGCAGCCCTCCTCACCGTCGGCGCCATCCTCGGCAACTGGCTTGCCCTGGGCGGCGGCTGGCTCCTCGCCTACGCCTCGCGCAGGCTGAGCCGCGCCGAGGCGAAGTGGGCCGTCATCGGTCTTCCCGGCCTCTCCGTCGCGGCCGGGATCACCTGGCTGTGGGGCAGGAACGAAGGCCGCTGGGGCGATCCCATCCGCGACGGTCACATGAGCGACGCGATGGCCGACACCTGGCCGTGGGTCGTCCGCGGCGCGGCCGTCGCCTCCGCGCTCTACCTGGTGTGGAGATCGCAGCGGCAACGGCCCTGAGTCATCCGCGATCCGGGCCGGGCGTCGTTGCCGCGGGCTTGGTGTGGAGGATCTCGCGGGCCTGGTCCGCGGCGCGAGCCGTGCTCTCGCTGACGAAGTCGAGGAAGCGGGCGATGTTTTCGAGGCGGGCGCCTGCCGGAGTGTCGGGGCCGAGGGTGCCGACGCCCTGCCGTGCGGTCTCGACGATCTGGGCGGTGGACCGGGCGCTGGCCATCATCGACTGGTACCAGACGTCGTCGTCGACGGCATAGCGCTCGCGGCGGCGTTCGTCCCGTTCCCGGCGGATGAGCCCCTGGCTCTCCAGGAACGTGATCGCCTTGGAGATGGACGCCGGGCTGACCTGAAGGCGCTGGACGAGCTCGGACGCGGTGAGGCGGCCCTCGTCGGTGGTGCAGAGGCAGGCCTGCACCCGGGCCGTCATCTTGGACATCCCCGACTGCATGAAGACGGTGGTGAGCGTCTCCACGTACTCCTGCACGGCCTCGGCGTCGCGCCCGTGGGCCTGCGGGGGCGCCTCCGCTCCTCGGGGCGCGGCCTGCTTGCGGTGGTGGTTGCGGCGCTCGGTGGCGCGGTGGGCCAGGTCGGCGCGGTACGCGGTGGGGCCGCCGTTCCTCATCACCTCGCGCGTGATCGTCGAGGTCGGACGTTCGAGACGTCTGGCGATCTCCGCGTAGGCGTGGCCTTCGGCCAGTCCCAGCGCGATCTGCTGACGTTCCTGCTGGGTGAGTCTGCCGCCCGGCATCGCGATCTCCTTCGTACTCCTCGGGTGCCTCCACCATAGCGTTCACCTTCAATCCATTGCAACGCATGTGGGGTTGCTGTTGCGTTATCTTTTGGGCCATTGCAACGATTAAGCTGCCTTGACCTGTGCATATCTAATCTCTACGCAACGAAGCTGTTGTCGGATCTGTGAACGCAACGTAGCTTTTCCCATGTCGGAAACACACAGCAACGGAAACCCCGAGGAGCACACCATGCAGAACTTCGACACCCCCGCCCCGATCGCCGCCGTCCTCGACATCCCCGTCGGCCACATCCGGTTCATCGCCGCCGACCGTGCCGACACCGCGGTCGAGGTCATCCCCTCGGACTCCTCGAGCAGCCGCGACGTGAAGGCGGCCGAGCAGGTCGAGGTCCAGTACGGCGACGGCGTCCTGCGGATCGAGGCCGCACCGGCGAAGAACCGGATCCTCGGCAGCGGCTCCGGATCCGTCGAGGTGACCGTCCAGCTGCCCGCCGGCTCCCGCGTCGAGGCGAAGGCCGCGAGCTCCGACTTCCGGGGCGTCGGACGGCTCGGTGACGTCGTCTTCGAGGGCGCGCACGGCGTGGTCAAGCTCGACGAGACCGCGAGCGCCCGCCTCACCCTCCAGGCCGGCGACGTCTCGGTCGGCCGCCTGGGCGGACCCGCGGAGATCAGCACCCAGAAGGGCGACCTCACCGTCACCGAGGCCGTGCAGGGCAAGGTCGAGCTGCGCACCGAGGCGGGCGCGATCTCGGTCGGCGCCGCCCGCGGGGTCTCCGCGTCCCTGGACGCCGGCACCTCCTACGGCCGGATCCACAACTCCCTCAAGAACTCCGAAGGCGCCACCGCCGAACTCACCATCCACGCGACCACCGGCTACGGCGACATCACCGCCCGCAGCCTCTGACCTCCGCCACCCGCAGCCCCTGACAGCCCCTGAAAGCCTCTGACAGTCACTCAAGGAGCATTCACCATGACCAGCTTGGCCATCGCGGCGAACGGGCTGCGCAAGTCCTACGGGGACAAGGTCGTCCTCGACGGCATCGACCTGACCGTCCCCGAAGGAACCATCTTCGCGCTGCTCGGTCCGAACGGCGCAGGCAAGACCACCGCCGTGAAGATCCTCTCCACCCTCATCAGCGCCGACGCCGGGGAACTGCGCGTCGGCGGGCACGACCTGGCCGCCGACCCGCAGGCCGTGCGGGCCGCGATCGGTGTCACCGGGCAGTTCTCCGCGGTCGACGGCCTGATCACCGGCGAGGAGAACATGCTCCTCATGGCGGACCTGCACCACCTGCCGAAGAGGGAAGGGCGGCGGGTCGCCGCCGAGTTGCTGGAACGCTTCGACCTCACCGAGGCGGCCAAGAAGCCGGCCTCCACCTACTCCGGCGGCATGAAGCGCCGCCTCGACATCGCGATGACGCTGGTCGGCGACCCGCGGATCATCTTCCTCGACGAGCCGACCACCGGACTCGACCCGCGCTCCCGCCACAACATGTGGCAGATCATCCGCGAGCTCGTCGCCGACGGCGTCAGCATCCTCCTCACCACGCAGTACCTGGAAGAGGCCGACGAACTCGCCGACCGCATCGCCGTACTCAACGACGGCAAGATCGCTGCCGAGGGCACCGCGGAAGAGCTCAAGCGCCTCATCCCGGGCGGGCACGTCCGGCTCCGCTTCACCGACCCGGCCGCCTATCGGTCCGCCGCCCTCGCGCTCGACGAGGCCGCGAAGGACGACGAGGCCCTGTCCCTGCAGATCCTCAGCGGCGGCAGCCAGCGCGAACTGCGCGCCATCCTCGACCGGTTGGACTCCGCCGGCATCGAGGCGGACGAACTGACCGTGCACACCCCCGACCTGGACGACGTCTTCTTCGCCCTGACAGGCCCGGCCGGCATCCCCAACCAGACCAAGGAGAACGTCCGATGAGCTCCCTCTCCCTCGCCGCGCGCGACTCGTCCACGATGCTGCGCCGCAACCTCCTGCACGCCCGGCGCTACCCGTCCCTCACCCTCAACCTGCTGCTCACACCAGTCATGTTGCTGCTGCTCTTCGTCTACGTCTTCGGCGACGTGATGAGCGCGGGCATCGGCGGCACGGACCGCGCCGACTACATCGCCTACATCGTTCCCGGCATCCTGCTGATGACCATCGGCAGCACCACGATCGGCACCGCGGTGTCCGTCTCCACGGACATGACGGAGGGCATCATCGCCCGCTTCCGCACCATGGCCATCCACCGGGGTTCCGTGCTCGTCGGACACGTCGTCGGCAGCGTGCTCCAGTGCGTGATGAGCCTGGTCCTCGTGGGCGCGGTCGGCGTGGCCATCGGCTTCCGCTCGACGGACGCCACGGTCCTGGAGTGGCTCGCCGCGTTCGGACTGCTCGTCTTCTTCGCCATGGCGCTCACCTGGGTCGCGGTCGGCATGGGCCTGGTCAGCCCGAACGCCGAGGCGGCCGGCAACAACGCGATGCCGATGATCCTGCTGCCGCTCCTGTCCAGCGCCTTCATCCCGGTCGACACGATGCCGGGCTGGTTTCAGCCGATCGCCGAGTACCAGCCCTTCACCCCGGCCATCGAAACCCTGCGCGGCCTGCTGCTCGGCAGCGAGATCGGCAACAACGGCTGGATCGCCATCGCCTGGTGCCTGGGGCTGACCTTGCTCGGCTACTTCTGGTCGAAGGCGAAGTTCAACAACGACCCGAAGTAACCGCCGTGACAGCGCGGGGCACTCTCCCGCAACTCGTCCCACCCAGAGCGGCGTACTCCGACATCCCGTCGGCGTACGCCGCTCTTGTACGTGTCTTGTGTACGTGTCTTGTACGTGCGCGGGGCGGGACGCGGGCGCGGCGGCTACTTCTTCGTCAGGTCCGCCTGCATCTCGTCCAGGATCTTGTTCGCCGCCGTGTAGCCGATGCCCTGGATCCACAGCTCGTCGTCGACGGTGTGGACATTGCCCTTCTTCACCGCGTCCATGTTCTTCCACAGGCTGCTGCCGACGGTCTGCGTCTGCTTGGACTTCTTCGGATCGCCGTACGTGGAGCGGAAGATGACATCCGCGTCGGCGAGGTCGATCTTCTCGGGCGACACGTCGTACGAGAAGCCGTCCTTGGCCTTGGCCGCGATGGCGGGGCGGCCGAGACCCACGTCCTTGAGGAGCGTGGCGATGTACGTCTTCTCGCCGTAGATGCGGATGTCCGCGCCCTCCACGAAGCGGACGACGTTGACCTCCGTCACCTTGGCCTTCTCCGGGCCGCCGACGGCGGTGGTGACCTTCTCCGCGTGTGCGTCGTAGTCGGCGACGGCCTTCTTCGCCTCGGCCTTCTTGCCCAGCGCGTCGGCGTGCGTCTGGAAGTTCTCCTTCCAGGGGTGGCCGGTGTTCTCGGTCATCACGGTCGGCGCGATCTGCTTGAGCTGGTCGTACTTCGCGGCGTGCCGGATCTTGCTGGTGAGGATGACGTCCGGCTTGAGGGCCGCGATGGCCTCCATGTTCGGGTTCAGCATCTCGCCGACGTCCTTGATGCCGCTGACCTTGTCCTCGGGCAGATAGCTCGGGTAGCCCGACGACGCCTCGACGTGCGTGGAGCCGACCGGCCGCACGCCCAGCGTGATCGCCGAGTCCAGCTCGGCCGTGTCGAGGACGACGACACGCTCGGGCGCGACGGGGACCTTCACGTCGCCCATGGCGGTCTTCACGACGTGCGTCTTTCCGGAGCCGGAGCCGGAGCCTGAGCCGGAGCCACCGTCCGAGCCGGAGTCCGAGTCCGACGAGCCGCAGGCGGAGAGCGCGAGCGCGCCGCCGAGAGCGAGGGCCCCGGCGGTGAGTGCGCGGCGGCGGTGCGTGGAGCTGATGCTGGCGGTCATGGCGGTCATGGCTTCTGGGCCACCTTTCGATCGGCGGGCGAGGGGTGCGGGCGCGGCTCGGCGGCCCACGGGGCCGCGGGGACGACCAGGGGCGACCCCGTCACCGGATCCGGTACCACCACACACTCCAGACCGAACACCTCGCGCACGAGATCCTCGGTGACGACATCGGCGGGCGCGCCCTCGGCGACGATCCGGCCCGCCTTCATGGCGACGAGGTGATCGGCGTACCGGGCGGCCTGGTTGAGGTCGTGCAGCACCACGACCACGGTCCGCCCGCGCTCGCCCTCGTGAGTCCGTGCGGCCAACTGGCGCACCAGGTCGAGTACTTCCACCTGGTGCGAGATGTCGAGATACGTCGTCGGCTCGTCCAGGAGCAGGATGTCCGTCTCCTGCGCGATGGCCATCGCGATCCACACCCGCTGGCGCTGACCGCCCGACAGCTCGTCCACGGACCGCTCGGCGAGCGCGGCGACATCGGTACGTTCCATCGCCTCCGTCACGGCCCGCTCGTCCTCGTCGGACCACTGCTGCCACCAGTGCTGGTGCGGCTGGCGTCCGCGCGCGACGAGGTCGGCGACGGTGATCGCCTCGGGCGCGACCGGAGTCTGCGGGAGCAGTCCGATCTGCTGGGCGATCTTCTTGGTCGGCAGCTTGGCGAGCGCGTCGCCGTCGAGCAGGACCGCGCCGCTCTTGGGCTTGAGGAGGCGGCCGAGCGCGCGCAGGGTGGTCGACTTCCCGCAGGCGTTGGGGCCGACGATGACCGTGACCTTGCCGTCGGGGACCGTGAGTTCGAGCTCGTGCACGACTTCGCGGTCCTCGTAGGCGAGGGTCAGCTCGCGGGCGCTGAGGCGGGCGGCGGTCACGAGGTGCCTCCATTGCGGACGGAACGACTGCGAACGATGAGCCAGATCAGGTACGGGGCTCCGACGGCCGCCGTGAGCACGCCCACCGGCAGCTCGGTGGGCGAGAAGAGCCGCCGGGCCAGCAGGTCGGCGAGTACCACGATCAGCGCGCCCATGAGCGCCGAGCAGAGCAGCGGGATCTGCGCGGTGCGGGTCATGCGGCGGGCGATCTGCGGGGCGAGCAGTGCCACGAAGTCGACGGGACCCGCGGCGCCGGTCGCCACGGAGGCGAGGACGACGCCGAGCAGCACGAGACCGAGGCGTACGTGTCCCAGGCGCACCCCGAGGGCGGTCGCCGTGTCGTCGTCCATGGTCACCGAGCGCTGGGCGCGGGCGGCCCAGAAGACGAACGGGAGCAGCACGAGCAGGGTCCAGGCGAGCGGCGTGGCCTCCGCCCAGCCGCGGCCGTTGAGCGAGCCCGTCATCCAGATCTGCGCCTGCTGGGCGACGAGATAGTCGCCCTTGGTCATGAAGAGCGTGGTGATGGAGCGCAGGGCGATCGCGAAGCCGATGCCGATGAGCACGAAGCGTGTCGCGTGCAGGCCGCCGCGCCAGGCGAAGACGTACACGAGCGCGGCGGCCGCGATGCCGCCGAGCACCGAGAGGTAGGGCAGGACGGTCGTGGAGGTGACCCCGAGGGTCATCGCGCCCACCGTCAGGGCGCTCGCGCCCTGGCTGATGCCGATGATGTCGGGGCTGGCCAGGGGGTTGCGGGCGACGGTCTGGATGAGCCCGCCCGCGACGCCGAAGGCTGCGCCGACGAGGAGGCCGACGGCCATGCGGGGTTCGCGCAGCGTTCCCACGACCAGTTCGTCGGGGGAGGGCTGCCCCGTCAGGACCTTCAGAACCTCGCCGGGCGCGACGAAGGACTCGCCGACGCAGAGGTACGCGAGGCAGCTCGCCGCCAGGAGCAGCGTCAGCAGTACGGCGACCGCGGCTGCTCTGCGGTGCATCAGGAACGCGGCCTTCCGTAGCCGCAGTACGGAATACCCCGCTGGACGCAGCTTCATCGGCCGGCCCGCATCCAGGGAAGCCGTCACGCCGCCACCGCCTTCCGGCGCACCAGGGTCACAAGGAACGGCACCCCGATGAGCGCGGTCATCACACCCGCGGGCACCTCGCTCGGCGGGAAGATCACGCGCCCCACCGTGTCGGAGACGAGGAGCATGACGGGCCCGAGGACCGCGGCCATCGGCAGCACCCAGCGATGCCCGCTGCCCACGATCGCGCGAGCGATGTGCGGGACCGCGAGCCCGATGAACGCGATGGGACCGGCCGCCGCCACGCCCGCGCCGGTGAGCACGGTCGCCCCGAGCCCCCCGACGATCCGCACGGTCGCGACCTTCTGCCCGAGCCCCTTGGCCACGTCCTCGCCCAGGGCGAGCGCGTCGAGCCCGCGTGCCACGGACAGCACGAGCACGAGCCCCACCAGGAGGAACGGCCAGATCTGGCCGACGATCTCCGCGTCGCGTCCGGAGAGCGAGCCCACCTGCCAGAAGCGGAACTCGTCCAGGGCGGAGGCCTTGGTGGTGAGGATCCCGGTGGTCACGGAGACCAGCAGGGCATTGATCGCGGCGCCGCCGAGCGCGAGCTTCACGGGGGTCGCGCCGCCCCGTCCGCTCGCGGCGATCGCGTACACCGCGACGGACGCGATGCCCGCGCCGACGAAGGCGTACCAGACGTAGCCGGTGAGGGTGTGCACGCCCGCGAACGCGATCGCCATGACGACACCCACCGATGCGCCCTGGCTGACGCCGAGGATGCCGGGGTCGGCGATGGGGTTGCGGGTGATGCCCTGCAGGACCGTGCCGGCCAGGGCGAGCGCGGCGCCGACCATCAGGCCGATGAGCGTGCGCGGCACCCGCATCTCGCGGATGACCTCGGCCGCGTCGCTGTGCCCGCCGTGCAGCAGGGCGTCGACGACGGCGGACGGGGCGATCGCGCGGGCGCCGACGGAGAGGCTGAGCAGGACCGCGAGCAGCAGGGCCACGACGGCCGCCGTCATCGCGACAGCGCGTCTGGCCGGCACACGCATCGGCTGAGCTCGTTTCGGTTCGGTGGGGCTGAACGGGAAGCTTGGTAAGGCTTGGCCAAGCGTAAGGGCGACCTCAAGGCCCGCCACCCGGGCGTCGGGCCTCGGCACAATGGCCCCATGACTGCACGCGCTCTGACGGTCGGCTTCGACCTCGACATGACCCTGATCGACTCCCGGCCCGGCATCAGGGAGGCCTACCTGGCCCTGTCCGCCGAGACCGGGACGTACATAGACGCCGATCTCGCGATCACCCGGCTCGGCCCTCCCCTGGAGGACGAGCTGCGCCAGTGGTTCCCGGACGACCGGATCCAGGCGATGGGCGACCGCTACCGCGAGATCTATCCCACATACGCCATCGCCCCCACGCTCGCGATGCCCGGCGCCCCCGAGGCGGTCGCGGCCGTGCGCGCCCACGGCGGCCGGGCGATCTTGGTGACCGCCAAGCACGAGCCGAACGCGAAGCTCCACCTGGCGCACCTGGGCATCGAGGCGGACGCGGTGATCGGCTGGCTGTGGGCCGAGGCGAAGGCGGACGCGCTGCGCGAGCACGACGCGGCGGTGTACGTCGGTGACCACACCGGTGATGTACGCGGCGCGCGTACGGCGGGCGCGCTCTCCGTCGCGGTGGCGACCGGGCCGTGCGACGCAGCGGAACTGCGCGCGGCGGGCGCGGACGTCGTGCTCACCGACCTGACGGAGTTCCCCGCCTGGCTCGACGCGTACGTCGCGGGCGGCGCCGCCTAAGTGGCCGCGGATTTCGCCTGACGGCGCTGAACGGCGATACCGCGCAGCACTCCTGCCCCGGCGATGAGGAATCCGACGCCCATCAGCATGCACACCGCGTATGCGATGGAGGGGAAGGGGTCGGTGCCGAGAAACAGTGGGGCCACCGTGACCAGAGTGGCCACGGCTCCGACGAAGAAAACGATTGCTCCGGTCCGGACCAGGCCATCGCCCGGTCCGGCGGAATTCGCTTGGGTTTTGTCACGCACCCCACCAGGGTAGTTCCCAGCGCGAAGGAAGAATCCGGGGACGTCTTGTCACCGGCTCACGGACCAATAGTCTTGGTGCTGGCGGGTCGGGCGACCCGCTGTAGTGCTATCCAGAGCCGTTTTCCGCGGCATAGACGCGTACGACGACAAGTACGAGGACGAGGACTTCAGGTGCCTACCGGCAAGGTCAAGTGGTTCAACAGCGAGAAGGGCTTCGGCTTTCTCTCCCGCGATGACGGCGGCGACGTCTTCGTGCACTCCTCCGTACTGCCCGCAGGTGTCGACACACTCAAGCCCGGCCAGCGCGTCGAATTCGGCGTCGTCGCGGGCCAGCGCGGTGACCAGGCTCTTTCGGTGACGATCCTCGACCCGACGCCGTCCGTGGCGGCGGCCCAGCGGCGCAAGCCCGATGAACTGGCGTCCATCGTCCAGGACTTGACGACGCTCCTGGAGAACATCACGCCGATGCTGGAGAAGGGGCGCTACCCCGACAAGGCGTCGGGCGCGAAGATCGCGGGTCTGCTGCGTGCGGTAGCGGACCAGCTGGACGTGTAGTCGCCCGTCGGCTACGCGTCGGTTACCGGTCGTATGCGAGCGCGTCCGGCGCGAGGGGCGGTACGAGCCCCTCCGCCGCCGCTCGCGTGAGCAGCCCGCGGATCGCCGCGTAGCCGTTCTCGCCCAGGTCGGCCGTGAACTCGTTCACGTACAGGCCGATGTGCTGATCGGCGACGGCCGGATCCATCTCCTGCGCGTGCTCCTGCACATAGGGGCGCGAGGCCTCGGGGTCGTCCCAGGCCATGCGCACCGAGGTGCGGACGGCGTCCGCGAGCTGCCGCAGGCGCTCGGCTCCGAGCGACCGCTTGGCGATGATCGCGCCCAGCGGGATGGGCAGACCCGTCGTGTTCTCCCAGTGCTCGCCCATGTCGGCGAGGCAGTTGAGGCCGTAGTTCTGGTACGTGAAGCGGGCCTCGTGGATGACGAGGCCCGCGTCGACCTTGCCGTCCCGCACCGCGGGCATGATCTGGTCGAAGGGCAGCACGACGATCTCGCCCACGCCGCTGGGCAGGGTGTCCGCGGCCCAGAGCCGGAACAGCAGGTACGCCGTCGACTTCTCGCTCGGCACCGCGACCGTCTTGCCGGTGAGGTCGACCCCGGCCTCCCGGGTCAGGACCAGCGGCCCGCAGCCGCGCCCGAGCGCGCCGCCGCAGGGCAGCAGCGCGTACTCGTCGAGGACGTAGGGCAGCACGGCGTACGACACCTTCAGTACGTCGAATTCGCACGAGCCGCGCTCGGCCATGCCGTTCGTGATGTCGATGTCCGCGAACGTCACGTCGAGCGCGGGCGCGCCGGGCACCCGGCCGTGGGCCCAGGCGTCGAAGACGAACGTGTCGTTCGGGCAGGGGGAGTAAGCGATCTGCAGGGCGTTCGCGTCCTGCGCGGGCGATGCGGGGGATGCGGGCGATTCAGTCATGCCGGTTCCAACTCTCCAGTACGGGCGCGAATTTCCCGAACGCGTCCCCGAGCGCGCCGAGTGCCTCGCCGATCCGCCAGGCTCCGCGGTCCCGCGGTCCGACGGCGTTGGAGACCGCGCGTATCTCCAGGACGGGCAGTGCGTGGGCGGCGGCGGCCTCGGCGACCCCGAACCCCTCCATCGCCTCGGCGAGGGCCCGCGGATGGCGGCGCCGCAGCTCGGCGGCGCGCCCGGCGGAGCCGGTCACGGTGGAGACGGTCAGGACGGTGCCGGTGCGCGCGCCGCAGGCGGCGGCCAGGTCCCGTACGAGGGACGGGGGCGGCCGGTGGGTGACGGCGCCGAACCCGAGTTCGGTGACGGGCAGGAAGCCGTCGGGTGTCTCCGCGCCCAGATCCGCGGCGGTGATCTCGTCGGCGACGACGAGGGAGCCGATGGGCGCGTCGGGCTGGAAGCCGCCGCCGATTCCGGCGGAGATCACCAGGTCGTACGGGGCGCGTGCGAGGGCGGTCGCCGTGTGCGCCCCGGCCGCCGCGGGCCCGACGCCGACCGCGACGGCGTCGGCGTACGGGGGCAGCGATGCGGCCACCGCGTCCCGTTCGGCGGGGACGGCGGTGGCCACCAGGACACGCAGGGGGGTCAGGCGTCCTTCTTGAGCTTGAACGACCACAGGCCGGTCGCCTTGGCGGTGGAGCCCTTGCCGCCTTCGAGGAGGCTGACGGTGGTGGAGTTCGTGCCGCCGCCGTACTGCTGGTTGAAGAAGACGCTGCCGGGGATGACGACGTACGTCTTCTTGCTGGCCTCGGTGAGCGGCTGACCGTTCATCAGGAGCGTCCAGCCCTTCTCGGCGACCTCGGGGTCGACGCCGAAGCGGACCTTCTCGTCGGGGTCGACCTTGATGGACTTGACGTCCGTGTCCTTGAGGCAGCCCTGGAGCTGGGACTGCTTGAGCTCCTTGCCGTCGTTGTAGCAGGAGGCCTCGGAGTTCACCGAGTTGCTGCCCACCGTGATGGTGGCGAGCGGCGTCGGCTTGTCGCAGGCCGACAGGACGAGGAGTCCGGCGGAGACAGCGCCAAGGGCGGCCACGGAGCGGCGACGGCGCGCCGAGCTGTGAACGAGTGCGGCTCCGCCGCGGAGCAGGGAGGTCATGGGCGAAGGCTATCGGGCACCCCGTGCCGTCTCGCCACGTGGGGGTCGCGGCGTGCCGCTCCCGTCAATGTGGCGGGCTCATGCCACCCGGCGGCGGCGCTTCCCGCCGTGCCGGGCCGCCGAGAGCAGGCCCCGCGCGGTCGTCAGCCAGCCGAGGGCGACGATCCCCGCGGCCACCGAGAGCCCCAGTGACCCGACCAGCGGCAGGGCCATGCCGATTCCGCCGCCCACCACCCACGCCACCTGAAGGATGGTCTCCGAGCGCGCGAAGGCGGAGGTCCGCACCTCTTCCGGCACGTCACGCTGGATCAGCGCGTCCAGGGACAGCTTCGACATGGCCTGCGCGAAGCCCGCCACCGCGCCGAGGCAGGCGACGCCGATCGCGCCGAAGAACACCGCTGCGGTGATCGCCACGCCGAGTACGACCGCGACGACGGTCACGATGATGACCTCAGGCGCCCGTGACTTCAGCCCGGCGCCGACGGCCGTGCCGAGCGCGTTCCCGACGCCCGCGGCGACACCCACTATCCCCAGGGACACCGCGGCGCTCTGGCCGCCGAGGGGCTCCTCGCGCAGCAGGAAGGCGAGGAAGAAGATGAGGAACCCGGAGAGACAGCGCAGCGAGGCGTTGGCGGTGAGGGCGTGGGTGACGGCGGGCCCGACCGTACGCAGTCCGAGGCGCCGCTTCTTGGACGTGTCCGTGGCGGCTTCGGCGCGCGCGTGCAGGTGCAGATGCTCCTCGTCGGCCGCGAGCAGCGCCTTGTGCTCGCCCTTCGCCGAGTCCACCTTGGGCGGCAGCGAGAGGGAGAGGAACATCCCGACGATGAAGATCACAAAGGCGCCGTAGAGCGGCCAGCGCGGCCCGAGCGCCTGCAGCCCCGCCCCGATGGGAGCGGCGATACCGGTGGCCAGGAGCCCGCCGAGCGTGACTCTGGAGTTGGCCTTGACCAGGGAGAAGCCCTTGGGCAGGAGTCTGGGCACCACGGCGCTGCGCACGACTCCGTACGCCTTGGAGGCGACCAGGACGCCGAGCGCGGCGGGATAGAGCTCCAGGCTCCCCGTGATCACCGCCTCGGACAGCAGCAGGGCGAGCAGGGCGCGTGCCAGCATCGCGGCGGCCATCGCATAGCGGCGGCCGTGCGGGAGGCGGTCCAGGAGGGGACCGATGACGGGGGCGAGCAGAGTGAAGGGCGCCATGGTGATGGCGAGATAGAGGGCGACTCGGCCGCGGGCCTCGTCCGTCGGGACGGAGAAGAAGACGGTGGACGCGAGCGCGATGGTGATCATGACGTCGCCCGCGCCGTTCACGGCGTGCAGCTCGATGAGCTTGCCGAGCCCCGACTCGCCCGCGCCGTGCGCGTGCGTGGCCTTGCGGATGCCCCGGGCGGTGCCGGTGAAGGGCAGGTGCAGGGCGCGGCCGATCCAGCGGGCGGCCCGGTTCAGCACCGGGCCCTGTCCGCTGACTCCGTGGGACGACGACCTTGCGGCAGCCACTCCGTCATAGTGCCCCTTAAAGGGGGGCACTAGTGCGCATACGCTGCGGGGCAATCGGGCGGGGGGCGCGAAATCTGCTCCGGGGCAGTTCCGGGGCAATCGGGCGAGTGGGCGGGAAAACAGCCGCGAAGCGGCGCCGGAGCGCCCCCCGGGCAGAGGGCCGGGCACGCCGGTGTAGGCCCAGGGGCCAGGAGAAGGTAGCGTGCGTAGCGCGCCTGCGGCGGTTGTTCTTGGCCGCGCGCCTCTCGGTCATCCCGCAGAATGGATGACGTAGGTGCGCCCGAGGACGTTCGGGCGCGGACGTCGACGCGGCCCTCCGGTCCGCTCCGTCCGCACTCCCGCGTATGGGTGGCGCACTCGTGAGACGGCGTAATGGAGAAGCGATACCTGTGAGCGCAGCGACAACGCGAAGCCGTACCCCGCGTACCCCGCGTACTCCCGACCGCCTGTGCGCCGAGGCGGTGGGACTGGCCCGGGACGCGGCCGAGGAGGCCGCCGCACCCGGTGTGGTCGGTGAGCACGTCGAGGCCGTGGTCGAGGGCGACCGCGTCGTCACGCACCTGTTCGAGTGCAAGGACTTCGGCTACCGGGGCTGGCGCTGGGCCGTGACGGTGGCCCGTGCCTCGCGCGCCAAGGTCGTCACGCTCGACGAGACGGTGCTGCTGCCCGGCCCTGACGCCTTGCTGGCCCCCGAGTGGGTGCCGTGGAGCGAGCGGCTGCGCCCCGGTGACATGGGCCCGGGGGACCTGCTGCCCACGGACGCGGAGGATCTGCGCCTGGAGCCCGGTTACTCGGGCGAGGAGGAGCCGCCGCCGAACTCCGTGTTCTCGGAGGAGATGGCGGAGCTGGTCGAGGCGGAGGACGCCGAGATCACCGCGGAGCCTTCCGCCGAGGTGCCGCCGGCGCCCGCGCGTGGCTCGATCGCCGCGATCGCCGACGAGCTGGGCATGCGCAGGGCGCGCGTCCTGTCCCGGTACGGCCTGCATGCCGCGGCCGACCGCTGGGAGGAGTCGCACGGCGCGAAGACGGCGATGGCGCAGGCGGCGCCCGCTTCCTGCGTCAGCTGTGGCTTCCTTGCCCCGATCGGCGGATCGCTCGGGCAGGCGTTCGGTGTGTGCGCGAATGAGTTCGGTCCGGCGGACGGGCATGTGGTGTCCCTCGCGTACGGCTGCGGGGGCCACTCGGAGGCTGCCGTGATGCCGAAGCCGTCGCGGCCCGCCGCGCCCGTCCTCGACGAGACCCGGGTGGACGTCCTGCCGCTGCGGCCCGCGCCCGACTCGGGTTCGGTGCCGCTGGAGGGGGCCGCGGAGGAGCTCGGCCACAGCTGAGCTCTGAGCTCCCGCTGGGGGGTGGCTGGCTTTTGCTGCCTGCGGCTCGGTGGGTCTTTTCTCCCGCGCTCCGCGCGGGATCTCTCCCACCTACCCACCCGATTGCCCCGTAGCACGGGGTCAGCCGTGGGACGCGGTACCGTTCGCCCCGCGAACCGAGCGAGGGAGACGACACCGTGAGCAAGACCGTGCGGCCGGCGGCCGAGGGTACTGACCCGTTCGGCACGGCACGGCTCCGGCGAGGGGTCCTCGACGCCTGGGCGGCCAGTCCCGCCCGGTTCCGGGAGGACGCCAACGCCGAGGAGGACCTCGCCCTCGGCGGCTACCGGGACCGGCTGATCGTCGAGCTCGCCCAGAACGCCGCCGACGCCGCGGCACGCGCCGGAGCCCCGGGACGTCTTGCCCTCACCCTCCGGGACGGAGTGCTCGCCGCCGCCAACAACGGCACCCCTCTCGACGCCACCGGCGTCGAGTCCCTCTCCACCCTCCGCGCCTCCGCCAAGCGCGAGGAGCAGAACAACGGCGCCGTCGGGCGGTTCGGCGTCGGCTTCGCCGCCGTGCTCGCCGTCTCCGACGAGCCCGCCCTCGTCGGACGGACCGGCGGCGTCCGCTGGTCTCTCGGCGAGGCCCGTGAACTCGCCGCCGACACCGCCCGGTTCAGCCCGGGACTCGGGGACGAGGTCCGCAGGCGTGACGGGCACGTGCCGCTGTTGCGGCTGCCCTTCGCCGCCGAAGGATCCGCCCCGGACGGGTACGACACCGTCGTGATCCTGCCCCTGCGCGACGCCGCCGCCGAAGATCTCGTCGTGCGGCTGCTGGACGGCATCGACGCTGCCCTTCTCCTTGCCCTTCCCGGGCTCGAAGAAGTCGTCGTCCAGGTCGGGGACCAGGCTCCCCGCACCCTCCGCCGCACCGCCGAGCCCGGCTACGTGGATGTCTTCGACAGCCGTGACGATGACGGTGATGGTGACGCCGGCACTCGCTGGCGGGTCGTCAGCAGGCAAGGATCCCTGGAGCCCGACCTCCTCGCCGACCGGCCCGTCGAAGAGCGGCTGCGGCCCCACTGGTCCGTCACCTGGGCCGTGCCCACCGACCGCGAAGGCGCCCCGAAGCCGCCCAGCAGCACCCCCGTCCTGCACGCGCCGACCCCCAGCGACGAGCCGCTCGGGGTGCCCGCCCTGCTCATCGCCTCGTTCCCGCTCGACACCACCCGGCGGCACGCGGCGCCCGGCCCCCTCACCGACTTCCTCGTACAGCGCGCCGCCGACGCGTACGCCGAACTCCTGGCCGGCTGGCGGCCCGTCGGCGAAGGCATCATCAGCCTCGTCCCCGGCCCGCTCGGCAAGAGCGAGCTCGACGGCGCGCTGCGCCAGGCCATCCTGGACCGGCTGCCCCGCACGGCTTTCCTGCCGCCCGCGGTCGAGGCCGTCCCGCAACAGGACCCCGACGTACCCGAGTGGGAGGTCCCGGTCGCGCTGCGGCCGCGTGACGCGGAGGTCGTGGAGGGCGCGGGCGCCGACACCGTACGCGTGCTCGCCGATGTGCTGCCGAGCCTGCTGCCCGCGGGACTTGAGCGGCGGGCCGAGCTGCGCACCCTCGGTGTCGCCCGCGTCGCGCTGACCGAGGCGATCGACCGCCTCGCGGGTCTGGAGCGGGAGCCGGGCTGGTGGCGGCGGCTCTACGACACCCTCGCCGGTGTCGATCCCGACCGCCTGACCGGGCTTCCCGTCCCGCTCGCCGGGGGCACCTCCCAGGCTTTCGGCTCCGGGGGAGGGCGCACCACCATCGGGCCACGCCAGGTCCTGCTGCCCGTCATCGGCGACGACAGCGATCCCGCCGCCCTCGTCCGGCTCGGCCTGAAGGTCGCGCACCCCGACGCCGTGCATCCCCTCCTGGAGAAGCTCGGCGCCCTGCCCGCCACGCCCCGCGCCGTCCTGACGACCCCGCAGGTCCGCGCCGCCGTCGCCGCGTCACTCGACGACGACACGTGGGACGAGGACGCCGTGGACGCCGAGGAGCTGGCGGACATCGTGCTCTCGCTCGTGCGCGACGCGAACCTCGCGCCCGGCGACGAGCCCTGGCTCGGCGCGCTCGCCCTGCCCGACGACGAGGACGGCGACCTCGCTCCCGCCGGGGAACTCGTCCTTCCCGGCAGCCCCTTCGCCCAGATCATGAGCGAGGACGAACTCGCCACGGTGGACGCGGAGCTCGCCGAGCGCTGGGGCGAGCAGCCGCTCGCCGCCTGCGGTGTGCTCGCCACGTTCGCGCTGGTCCGCGCCACGGACATCGTGCTCGACCCGGACGAACTGGAGCCGCGCGACGGCGACTTCGCCGAGCCCGACGACGCCGGTCTGCTCGACGCGGTCGACGTGTGGTGCGAGGACGTGCTCGACCGGCTTCCGGAGACGCCCGTTCCGCCGGTCGCGACCGAGATCATCGCCGTACGGGATCTGGATCTGGTCGACGACGACTGCTGGCCGCAGGCCCTGGCGATGCTCTCGCGCCCGCCGCTGCGGGACGCGCTGACGCAGCCGCTGCGGATCCTGCTGCCGGACGGCACGACGGAGACCGTGCGGTCGTACACGGCCTGGTGGCTGCGCGGCAATCCCGTCCTCGGCGGGCGGCGACCCGCCGGTCTGCGGGCCTCGGGCAGTGACCCGCTGCTCGAAGGGCTCTACGACGCGGCCGACGCCTCCGGGTTCGACGACGAGCAGGTGCTGCGCGCACTCGGTGTCCGCACGTCGGTCGCCGCCCTCCTGGAGGAGCCCGGCGGCGCCGCCGAGCTGCTCGACCGGCTCGCGGACCCGGAGAGGACCGTTTCGGCGGCCCAACTGCACGCGCTGTACGGCGCCCTGGCCGATCTGGACCCGGAGCAGGTGACGCTGCCGGACGAGGTGCGGGCCGTCGTGGACGGCGAGGTCGTGGTCGTCGACGTGGCGGACGCGGTCGTCGCCGACGCCCCTGACCTGCTGCCGCTGACCGAGGGTGTGGCCCTGCTGCCCGTGGCGCCCCGCAAGGCGCGCGATCTGGCCGAGCTGTTCCAGGTGCGCAGGCTGAGCGAGACGGCGGCCGTGGAGCCCGCGGGGGAGGGGGCCGAGCATCCGGTGCCGGAGGCGGTGCGGATCCTGCTCGGGGCGGCCACCCCGGAGACGTACATCGAGCACGAGGAACTGATCGCCGGGGGAGTGGAGCTGGACTGGCGCAGGACCCCGGACGGCACCGTCCACGCCGCCACGCTGGAGGGTGTCGCCGCCGGGCTCGCCTGGGCCGCGGGCCAGTGGCCGCGCCGCTTCGAGGTCGCGGCGCTGTTGGAAGATCCCTCGCGGACGGATGAGTTGGAGCGGGACCGCTGGTTCGACTGAGGAGCGGGGAGCGGACCGCTCGCTTGACGACCGGCTTCCGGTGAACACTGCCGGAAGCCCCCGCTCCCCTTCCCGGTCACAAAATCTTCACTTCTCGTACAACCAGCGGGGCGGGTCGCGGGTCTGATCTTCCGAGTCAACAGACTCCTAGATCACCGGGCCCCGCGTGACAGCCCCCACGCACCGCAGAGCCCCTTCCCAAGTGGGGAAACACATGCGCATCCGTGCCACCGTGGCCGTACTGACCGGCACCCTGGCTCTGTCCGCTCTCGTCGTTCCCGCCGCCCAGGCGGCCGACGAGCCGAACGCCCCGAAGCTCGCGCCCTTCGCCTCCAACGTGCCGCTCGACGAGGTCGTAGGCGACACCAAGATCACGAAGGTCACCGTCAACGGCGGCAAGAACATCGTGGTCGGCACCACCGAGAAGAAGAAGTTCACCGTCGCCATCACGGCGACGGACCCCGAGGGCATCTACGACGCCGATGCCTCGCTGTGGCACGGCTCGGACATCGAGACCGACATCGACGGCCTGCTCTTCTCCGATGAGGCCGGGGCCACCTGCAAGGTCGTCGACGCGACCACCTCCACCTGCACGGTCAACGTCACGGTCGACCCGACGCTCGACCTCTACAGCAACATCCTGGCCGGCAAGTGGAAGGTGTCGGCGTACGCGATCGGCAACGACGCCGACTCCGTCAGCAAGGACACGGTCGGCTACGCCAGCATCCAGCGCAACGCCCGCCTCACCACCAACGCCTCCCCGGAGCCCGTCAAGAAGGGCAAGACCCTCACCGTCACCGGCGCCCTGACCCGCGCCAACTGGGACACCTCGAAGTACGCGGGCTACACCAAGCAGTCCGTGACGCTGCAGTACAAGAAGAAGGGTGCGGCCTCCTACTCCACCCTGAAGACCGTTACGTCGGACTCCAAGGGCAACCTGAAGACGACCGTGAAGGCCTCCGCGGACGGCTACTTCCGCTACGTCTTCGCCGGTACGTCCACGACCCCGGCCGTCACGTCGACCGCCGACTTCGTGGACGTCAACTAGTACCGACCAGTGCCGACCAGTACCGACTAGGCCGGAAAGCGGCGGCCCACCCAGCGGAAGATGACCTCGATGACCAGTGAGGCCACCGCCGCGATCGCGACCGCCGCCCACGGCATCGTCGTGCCCACCAGCTTCAGCTGGAAGAAGTCCTGGAGCCACGGCACGGTGAGCACCAGCAGGAAGCCGAGACCCATCGTGGCGATCAGCCCGATCCGCCACCACGTGTAGGGGCGGGCGATGATCGCGAGCACCCACATGGCGATCAGGAACAGCGCGAGGGTGGCCGCGCTGGTCTCGGCTTCCCGTGCTCCCGCGCCCGCGTAGTGGTGGCGCGCCAGGAGGTACGTACAGAAGGTGGCGACGCCCGCGACGACACCGCCCGGGATCGCGTACCGCATGACCCTTCGTACGAAGTGGGGCTTGGCCCGCTCCTTGTTGGGCGCGAGGGCGAGGAAGAACGCCGGGACGCCGATCGTCAGGGTCGAGAGCAGCGTCAGGTGGCGCGGCAGGAACAGATACTCCACCTGCGAGCAGACCACGAGCAGTGCGATGACGACCGAATAGACGGTCTTCACCAGGAACAGCGTCGCCACGCGCGTGATGTTGCCGATGACCCGGCGGCCCTCCGCGACCACCGAGGGCAGCGTCGCGAAGCTGTTGTTCAGGAGCACGATCTGGGCGACCGCCCGCGTCGCCTCCGAGCCCGAGCCCATCGAGACGCCGATGTCGGCGTCCTTCAGGGCGAGCACGTCGTTCACGCCGTCGCCCGTCATCGCGACCGTGTGGCCGCGTGACTGGAGGGCGCCCACCATGTCGCGCTTCTGCTGCGGGGTGACGCGGCCGAAGACGGAGTTGGCGTCCAGCGCCTCCGCCATCTCGCCCTGTTCCGTGGGCAGCCTGCGGGCGTCCACGGTGTTCTCCGCGCCCGGCAGGCCCAGCTTCCCCGCGACCGCGCTCACCGAGACCGCGTTGTCGCCGGAGATGACCTTGGCGCTGACGTCCTGCTCCTCGAAGTACCGCAGGGTGTCCGCGGCGTCCGGGCGAAGGCGCTGCTCCAGGACGACCAGGGCGGTGGCGCGGGCTCCGGCGGCCACCTCCGGGTCGTCCAGCTCACCGGCGGCGCGGGCGAGCAGCAGCACGCGCAGGCCCTGCTGGTTGAGGTCCTCGATCTCGGCGAGGGACGGGTCGTCCGCGGGCAGCAGCACATCGGGGGCGCCGAGCAGCCACGTCGAGCTGTTGCCGTCGCCCTCGCTGAAGGATGCGCCGCTGTACTTGCGGGCCGAGGAGAAGGGCAGCGACTCGGTGCAGCGCCACTCCTCGCCGTCGGGGTAGGCGTCGATGATCGCCTGGAGCGACGCGTTCGGCCGCGGGTCGGACTCGCCGAGGGCGCCGAGGACCGTGCGTACGTACGTCTCGTCCGAGCCGTTCAGCGGGCGCAGCTCGGTGACGTCCATGCCGCCCTCGGTGAGGGTGCCGGTCTTGTCGAGGCAGACCGTGTCGACGCGGGCGAGGCCCTCGATGGCGGGGAGCTCCTGGACCAGGCACTGCTGGCGGCCCAGGCGGATCACGCCGATCGCGAAGGCGACCGAGGTGAGGAGCACGAGCCCCTCCGGGATCATGGGGACGATCCCGCCGACGGTGTAGGCGATGGACTCCTTGAAGTTGTCGTCCTTGACGACGAGCTGGCTGATGATGAGGCCGATCGAGGTCGGGATCATCAGCCACGTCACGTACTTGAGGATCGTGGAGATGCCGGAGCGCAGCTCGGAGTGGACGAGCGTGAAGCGGCTTGCCTCCTCGGCGAGCTGCGCCGCGTACGCCTCGCGGCCGACCTTCGTGGCGGTGAAGGCGCCGCCGCCCGCGACCACGAACGAGCCCGACATCATCTTGTCGCCGGGCTTCTTGATGACCGGGTCGGCCTCACCGGTCAGGAGCGACTCGTCGACCTCCAGGCTGTCGGTCTCGACCGCCTCGCCGTCGACGACGATCTTGTCGCCGGGCCCCAGCTCCACCAGGTCGCCGAGGACGATCTCGGAGGTGGAGATCTCGGCCGCGGTGCCGTCGCGCCGCACGGTGGGCTTGGCCTCGCCGATGACCGCGAGCCCGTCCAGGGTCTTCTTGGCGCGCAGCTCCTGGATGATGCCGATGCCCGTGTTGGCGATGATCACGAAGCCGAAGAGGCTGTCCTGGATCGGCGCGACGAAGAGCATGATCACCCAGAGCACGCCGATGATCGCGTTGAAGCGGGTGAAGACGTTCGCCCGGACGATCTCGGTGGTGGACCGTGAACTGCGGATGGGTACGTCGTTGACCTCGCCGCGTGCGACTCGCTCGGCGACCTCGGCGGCACTCAGACCCGCCGCGCGTCCGGTGGGCGGTGCCGCCGGGTGGACCGGGTCGAGCTCGGCGCCCGCGTCGATATGCGTCATGGCATCGACGGTACGGGCGGGATGGGGGGTTCACCCCTTGAGTGGCCCAAAGATCCGACCACGGTAGGACATGGACCGTCCCGTGGTCGTACGGGCGGCTCCCCGCGGGATGCGCTACTCGGAGGTGGTCGCGGCCTTGCTCTCCGCGTCCCGCTTGATCGCGGCGTCGCGGCCCCGCACGTACCAGATGCCGATCAGGCCGAGGCCGGCTCCGGCGAGGCAGGTCCACACCCACCAGGTGGCGTCGCGGTCGTCGAACCAGCCGTAGAACGGCAGCTGCACCAGGAAGAGGACGAACCAGAGGATCGTGCCGCCCGTGATGGTGGCGACGACGGGGCCCTCCAGGGGCTCCGGCGCGTCGTGCTTTGGGGTCCACTTCTCCATGCGCACAGCTTACGAGTACGCGGCGCGGGGTCCCGCGGGGGCTTGTACGGCCAGGCGCCCCAAGGGTCTACGCGCGGAGATAGCGAATTCCCTCTCATGTATTCATACTGAAACGGCTCGTTAATGGCTGGTTGTTTTCGTAAGAACAAACAAATCGATCAATGCCCGCCACTTAACGATCTTCCCCTTCTCTGAGTCCACGAGGTCCCGCATGCCTTCCTCGGCCACAGCCCCGGTCGACGCCAAGCCGCCGACGCCCCCGCAGGGTGGCATCGACGGTTTCTTCAAGATCACCGAACGGGGCTCGACCCTGGTCAGGGAAGTCCGCGGCGGCTTCGCCACCTTCTTCGCGATGGCCTACATCATCGTGCTGAACCCGATCATCCTGGGCAGCGCGAAGGACATGTACGGGAACCAGCTCGACAACGGTCAGCTGGTGACCGCGACCGCCCTGGTCGCCGCCTTCACCACGCTGCTCATGGGCGTCATCGGCAACGTCCCGATCGCCCTCGCCGCCGGTCTCGGCGTGAACACCGTGGTCGCCCTCCAGCTCGCGCCGCGCATGTCGTGGCCCGACGCGATGGGCATGGTCGTCCTCGCGGGCTTCGTCGTGATGCTGCTCGTGGCCACCGGCCTGCGGGAGCGCGTGATGAACGCCGTGCCGCTGAGCCTGCGCAAGGGCATCGCGATCGGCATCGGCCTCTTCATCATGCTGATCGGCCTCGTCGACTCCGGCTTCGTCTCGCGCATCCCGGACGCCGCGCACACCACGGTGCCGCTGCAGCTGGGCGGCGACGGCCACCTCAACGGCTGGCCCGTCCTCGTCTTCGTCCTCGGCGCGCTGCTCACGCTCTGCCTGCTCGTGCGCAAGGTGCCCGGCGCGATCCTCATCAGCATCGTCGTCATGACGATCGTCGCGATGATCATCAACGCGGTCGCGACGGTGCCCTCCTGGGGCCTGACGACGCCCGAGTGGCCCGGCAACCCGGTCGCGACACCGGACTTCGGCCTCGTCGGTCAGGTCAGCCTGTTCGGCGGCTTCGACAAGGTCGGACTCCTCACCGGCGTCCTCTTCGTCTTCACCGTGCTCCTGTCCTGCTTCTTCGACGCCATGGGCACGATCATGGGCATCGGCGACGAGGCCAAGCTGACCGACGCGAGCGGCAACATGCCCGGCATGAACAAGGTCCTGTTCGTCGACGGCATCGCGGTCGCCGCGGGCGGCGCCTCGTCCTCGTCGGCCACCACCTGCTTCGTGGAGTCCACGGCGGGCGTCGGCGAAGGCGCCCGTACGGGCTTCGCCAACATCGTCACCGGCGGTCTCTTCGCCGTGGCGCTGTTCCTCACGCCCATCGCGACGATGGTCCCGTCCCAGGCGGCCACGCCCGCGCTGCTCGCGGTCGGCTTCCTGATCCTGTCCGGTTCGATCACCCAGATCGACTGGACCGACTTCACCGTCGCGATCCCGGCGTTCCTGACGATGCTGATGATGCCGTTCACGTACTCGATCACGAACGGCATCGGCATCGGCTTCATCAGCTTCACCGTGCTGCGCCTCGCCGCGGGCCGCGGCCGTGAGGTGCCGGTCGCGATGTACGTCGTGGCGGCCGTCTTCGGCTTCTACTACCTGATGCCGGCGCTGGGTCTCACGTAGCCGACCGGGCCCGCGTCGGTGCGCCGGGTCCTGTCGCGTCAGTACATGCGGGGCGGCCGTCAGGCCGCCCCGTAGAACTTTTCCGTCTCCTCGACGGCGCTCTGGAAGCGTTCGTCGAAGTCGTCCCTGATGAGCGTCCCGACCACATAGTCCTGGACGCTCATTCCCCGTTTGGCGGCGTGCTGCCGGAGCCGGTCCAGCAGCTCCCCGTCTATTCGCAGGCTGAGCACTGTCGATCCCATGCGTGCCAGGGTCCCTGCCGTCCGGCGGGCCGTGTCTCACTTTCCGAAGTCACCTCACTCATATGGGTGACGAAAGGGTTCTGTGGCGCGTGATGAGGGAATCGAGTGGTCTTTAGTTAGAGTAATGAGTTACTCTAACGAACATGCCGGACCTCTCCCATGGTGACGACGCCGCCGCCGTGAACTCCCTGCGCTCCGCCGTGATGCGCCTGTCCCGTCGACTCAAGCACCAGCGGGTCGACGAATCGCTGAGCCCCACCGAAATGTCGGTGCTCGGCACCCTCGCCCGCTGCGGCCACGCCACCCCCGGTGAGCTGGCCCGCAAGGAACACGTGCAGCCGCCGTCGATGACCCGCATCGTCGCGCTGCTCGAAGCCAAGGGTCTCGTCCGGCTCGAGCCGCATCCCGAGGACCGCCGCCAGAAGGTGGTGACCCAGACGGAGACGGCCGAGGCCATGCTCGAGGAGAGCCGCCGCAAGCGGAACGCCTGGCTGGCCGGTCTGGCCGAGCACCTCGACGAGGACGAGTGGGCGCGACTGCGCGCCGCCGCCCCCGTCCTGGAGAAGCTCGCCCATCTGTAGAGAGCGCACGAGGCAGGCCCCGGCCGCCGCCGTGCCACACGACGCCAAGGAGGCGAACCCACTTTGAGTACGGGATCCGGAGCAGACTCCGCCCCCGCACCAACCGCCCTCGACAAGTCCCCCGCCGCCAAGTCGTCGATGTTCAGCTCGCTGAAGATCCGCAACTACCGGCTCTTCGCCTCCGGCGCCGTTGTCTCCAACACCGGCACATGGATGGCGCGCATCACCCAGGACTGGCTGGTCCTGAGCCTCACGGGATCCTCGGCCGCGGTCGGCATCACCACCGCGATGCAGTTCCTGCCGATGC
This sequence comes from Streptomyces sp. NPDC044044, assembly GCF_056434405.1. Classification (NCBI taxonomy): domain Bacteria; kingdom Bacillati; phylum Actinomycetota; class Actinomycetes; order Kitasatosporales; family Streptomycetaceae; genus Streptomyces; species Streptomyces sp. NPDC044044. The sequence goes on from NZ_JBWKFG010000005.1 coordinate 204,592, forward strand.
TCCTGTTCGGCCTGTACGGCGGCGTCATCGCCGACCGCTTCGCCAAGCGCAAGCTGCTCTTCTGCACCCAGGGCGCGATGAGCATCAGCGGCCTGTTCCTCGCCACGCTCACCCTGACCGGCAACGTCCAGGTCTGGCACGTCTACCTCGCGGCCTTCTTCACGGGCCTCGTCACGGTCGTCGACAACCCGACCCGGCAGTCCTTCGTGTCCGAGATGGTGGGACCCGACCAGGTCCGCAACGCCGTCTCGCTGAACTCGGCGAACTTCCAGTCCGCGCGCCTCATCGGCCCCGCCGTGGCGAGTGGTCTCACCGCCGCAGTCGGCCCCGGCTGGGCGTTCCTCGCCAACGGTCTGTCCTTCCTCGCGCCGCTCACCGGCCTGCTCCTGATGCGCACGAGCGAGCTGCACCACACCCCGCGCAAGCCGCGCGGCAAGGGACAGCTGAGGGAAGGCCTGAACTACGTCTCCAAGCACCCCGAGCTGATCTGGCCGATCGTCCTCGTCGGCTTCATCGGCACCTTCGGGTTCAACTTCCCGATCTGGCTGAGCGCCTTCGCGGACGACATCTTCCACGGCGGCGTGGGGATGTACGGGCTCTTCAACACCCTGATGGCGATCGGCTCCCTGGCCGGGGCACTGCTCGCCGCGCGCCGTGGCACCTCGCGTCTGCGGCTGCTCGCCGGGGCCGCGATCGCCTTCGGTGTGCTGCAGATCGTGGCCGCGTTCGCGCCCGAGCTGTGGATGTTCGTCGCCCTGATCGTCCCGATCGGCATCCTCGGCCTGACGGTGAACGTCACCGCCAACTCCTCGGTCCAGATGGCCACGGACCCGGAGATGCGCGGTCGCGTCATGTCGCTCTTCATGATGGTGTTCACCGGCGGTACGCCGCTGGGCGGACCGCTCTTCGGCTGGCTCGCCGACGCGTACGGAGTGCGCCTCAGCATGGCCGCCGGTGGCCTCATATGCGCCGTGGCCGCGGTCGGCGTCGGCCTGATGCTGGCCCGCGCCGCGAACCTGCGGCTGAAGGTGGATCTGCGGCGCGGGCAGCAGCACGTGCAGTTCGTGCCGCGGGAGCAGCTGGCGACGGCGGCGTGAGCCCCCGGTGGGGTCACACTCGGCGGGCCAGGATCTGGCCCGGCCAGGTGCCGTCCTGCTCGACGAAGGCCTCGGTCCGCGTGAAGCCGTTGCGCTCGTAGAACGCGACGAGCTTGCCGTCACCGCCCGCGTAGCAGTCGACCCGGAGCAGGGAGATCCCCTGGCTCCGGGTTTCTGCTGCCGCGTGCGCGAGGAGGGCGGCGCCCGCGCCGGAGCCGTACCGGGCGGTCAAGAGATGGATGTACTGCTCCGGCTCGTCCACCGGCGCGATGTACGACCCCGGCCCGTCGGTGAGGGTGAGCGTGCCGACCGGCTCCCCGTCGATCTCCGCGATCCAGGCGGAGCCGGTGGTGAGGTACTTCTCGACCAGGGCGACGGTCTTGGGCCGCGTCGACCAGGGCTGATCGCCCCACTGCCCGGTGCGCCCCTGCGAGACGAGCCAGGCGACGGCGTCGTCGAAGAGGGCGAGGACGGTGGGGATGTCGTCGGGGCCGGCGGGGCGGATGGTTATGTGATCCATGCGGTCATCCTCGCCCAGGGTCTTTCGGCCCGTCCGGCGTTTGAGGACGAACTCGGCGGAGCCGGTGATGACGGCCACCGAGGCTCCCGCGCCGAGCGGGTTCGTGGGAAGGGGCGGGGTTGGGGAGAGGGACCGCCGGAGGTGAGACTCACCGCATGAGACTTTTCGCGGCGGTGCTGCCGCCGGATGCCGCAGCGGACGAACTGGCCCACGCAGTGGACAAGTTGAAGCCCCTGCCGGGCGCCGAAGACCTCCGCTGGACGCTCCGCGAGAGCTGGCACTTCACGCTCGCCTTCATGTCCGAGGTACCGGACGAGACGCTGCCGGAGCTCTCCACCCGCCTGGAGCGGGCCGCGCACCGCACCGCTGCCTTCCCCCTCTCCCTCCGGGGCTCGGGCCACTTCGGCGACCGAGCCCTGTGGGCCGGGGCGGCGGGCGGCGTGGACACCCTGCGCCTCCTCGCCCAGCGGGCGGACGCCGCGGCCCGCAAGTCCGGCATCACCATGGAGGAGCACCGCCACTACCGCCCGCACCTGACGCTGGCCCGAGGCCACGGGGAGCCGTCCCTGCGCCCGTACGTCGACGCCCTCGCGGACTTCGCGGGCGAGGAGTGGACCGTGGCCGAGCTGACCCTCGTACGAAGCAATCTGCCGAGGAGCGGAGTGCCGGGGGAGCGGCCCCGCTATGAGGTGGTCGGTCGATGGCCGCTGGGCGGAGCCGGTTAACCTCGACTACGTGGACCCGAAAACCAGGAACCGGATCATGGCCGGTGTGCTCGTAGTGATGTTCGTCGTGGTGGCCGTGGCGGCCGCGGTCGGCCAGTGAGGCGATGACCGCGGCCGCGTAGAGCCGCTGCCGTGACGGCGGTCGCGTAGAGCCGCTGCCGTCAGCTGCCGCCGCCCGCTACCAGGCGAAGGACTCCGGCGAGGGGCCCGGCCCCGGGAAGATCTCGTCCAGGGCGCCGAGCAGCTCGTCCGAGAGGTCGAGCTCGACCGCGCGCAGAGCGCTGGTGAGCTGCTCCGATGTGCGCGGACCGACGATCGGCCCGGTGATGCCGGGCCGGGTGAGCAGCCAGGCGAGCGCCACTTCGCCCGGCTCGAGGCCGTGCTTGTCGAGCAGGTCCTCGTACGCCTGGACCTGCGCGCGCACCTCGGGCTTGGCGAGCTCGGACGCGGCCCGGCCGCTGGTGCGCCGTGAGCCCTCGCCCTCCTTCTTGAGCACGCCGCCGAGCAGTCCGCTGTGCAGCGGCGACCACGGGATGACGCCGAGGCCGTAGTCCTGGGCGGCCGGGATCACCTCCATCTCGGCGCTGCGCTCGGCGAGGTTGTAGAGGCACTGCTCGCTGACGAGGCCGTAGCTGCCGCGGCGCTTGGCGATCTCGTTGGCCTGGGCGATCTTGTACCCGGGGAAGTTCGATGAACCCGCGTAGAGGATTTTGCCCTGCGTGATGAGAGTGTCGATGGCCTGCCAGATCTCCTCGAAGGGAGTGCGGCGGTCGATGTGGTGGAACTGGTAGATGTCTATGTAGTCGGTCTGCAGCCGCTTGAGCGAAGCCTCCACGGAGCGGCGGATGTTGACCGCCGAGAGCAGATCGTGGTTGGGCCAGGCAGGCTTCCCGTCGAGGGCCATGTTCCCGTACATCTTGGTGGCGAGCACGACCTTGTCGCGCCGCTCGCCGCCCTGCGTGAACCAGGTGCCGATGATCTCCTCGGTGCGGCCCTTGTTCTCGTCCCACCCGTAGACATTGGCTGTGTCGAAGTAGTTGATGCCCGCGTCGAGCGCGGCGTCCATGATCGTGTGGCTGTCGGGCTCGTTCGTCAGCGGCCCGAAGTTCATGGTCCCGAGCGCGAGTCGGCTGACCTTGAGTCCTGTGCGTCCCAGCTGCGTGTACTTCATGGTTGCCCAGCCAACGACTTGGAGTGGGCTCTATGCAAGGGGGTTGGGGACGGCCCAGGTCAATCGCGGGGGAAATCGTCGGCCATGGCGATCCTGTCGGTCTCTACGACGGTCATCGTGGCGCTCCTCCCCGGCCGTCCCCGGTCGAGTGCGGCCGCGCAGTGCAACGATACGCACGGAGGCGAGGTCACGAGCCGCCCAGCCAGCCCGCCGCGTCCAGGCGGAACGCGTCCGGCGGTACGACCGTGCGCAGGTCTTCCTCCATCGCGTGCAGGCGCCGCGCGCCCAGTTGCCTCGACCACTCCGCGTGCAGTTCCTCGAAGATCGCCGCCGAGCGGCGCAGCGCGTCGATGCCGTGCGGGGTGAGGCGGATCAGCTTGCGGCGGGCGTCCGCCGGGTCGTCGGTGCGTTCCGCGTAGCCGAGGGTGATGAGGCGGTCGATCGTCTTGCCCGCGGCCTGCTTGGAGACGCCGAGGCGGCGGCCGACCTCGCTGGCGCTCGCGCCCTGTAGGCCGATGGCCTGCATCGCGAAGCCGTGGGCCGGGCGTGCGTCGGGGTGGCCCTGGCGGGCCAGCTCGGCGTGGAGCCGGTCGATGAGGGTGCGGAACCCGGCGAAGAGGAGGAGCGGCAGCTCGTAGCCGCGCCCGTCGGGATCCGGTTCCTCGCGCCCCTTCTCCGACGCCTCCGACGGAACACCCTTGCGGGGATCGACAACCTGGTTTACCTTTTTTTCGTCAACCACGTTGTCCATCGTAGGGGGTACGTCTTGTTCGCCGAGCACACCGTGGAAACCGCGCCCGCGGAGTCCCGCGCCGCGATGGAGCGCACGGCCGCCGCCTTCGGGAAGACGCCCGGTGCGGTGGCGCGGCTCGCCGAGTCGCCCGAACTGCTCAACGGCTTCCTGGAGTTGAGCGCGTCCTTCGAGCGGACGACGCTGGAGCCGGTGGCCCGCGAGACCGTCGTCATGACCGTGGCCGTACGCAACGACTGCCACATCTGCGTGACCATGCACACCGCCAAGCTGCGGAAGCTGGGTGCGGACACCGAGGTGATCGCCGCGTTGCGCGAGGGGCGGGCACTGGGCGATGAACGACTGGAGGCGGTACGGCAGTTCACGCTGGAGGTGCTCGCCACCGCGGGCGGCGTCGGTGACGAGGAGCTGAAGAGGTTCCTTGCGGCGGGCCACACGGAGCGCAATGCCCTGGAGGTCGTGATGGGGATCGGTACGTACACGATGTCGACGCTGGCGAACCGGCTGACGCGCGCCACGTGAGGCCGCCCTCCCGCCCCGGTCGGGCGGACGGCGCCCTCACCTCCGGTACATGACCCGCCGCAGCGCCACCTCCACCGGCCCCCGCCGCCCCGCCCGCTCCATCGCGTACGCCCCGGCCACCGTCACCAGCCACACCGCCACCGCGAACAGCGCCATGGTCGCGCTCGTCAGATGTTCGCCGAGGCCGAGGCCCCAGGCGGCGAGGACCGGGGCGAAGAGCAGGGAGTGGGCGAGGTAGCAGGAGAGGGAGCGCTTGCCGACGGCGGAGACGGCCGCGACCGCTCTCGATCCCCTGCGGGACGCGCGCCGCGTCCACCAGTGGACGAACAACGCCACAGCCGCCACGTATCCGAGGCCCGCCGCGTTCCCCGTGACATCCCGCAGCAGGGTCAGGACCCCGCCCTCGCTCTGCGCGTCGTCAGGGACGGTGATCGCGCCGACGTGGGCAAGCGCCGCGGGCAGCGCGCCCAGCCACCCCACCGTGATGCCGATCGCGGCGGTCCACCGCAGGAGGGGCAAGTGACGCCCAGGCTCCTCCAGCACACGCTTGCGCGCCGCCCAGAAGCCGAGCAGGAAGATCACGTACACGCCGCCCACCAGCGACAGCGGAGCCGCCGCGAAGGTGACGAACAGGCCGCTCGTGAAGCGGGTCCCCGCCGCCGTCAGCCAGTTCCCCTCGCCCGCCGCGTACGCGTCCGCTCCCGGATCCGCGCCCGCGTCGCCCATCGTGCCCAACTCGCCCGACAGCAGGGCGGATACGACGGGCTCGGCGGCGAGCAGCAGGAGCTGGGCGGTGGCGATCCAGATCCACCACTTCAGCGCGCGGTCGCCGCGCCGCAGGAAGAGCCAGCCAAGGGCGAGGCTGATGATTCCGTAGAAGCCGACGATGTCCCCCGCCATCAGCAGTGTGGCGTGCAGAAGCCCGATGACGATCAGGCAGAGACTGCGCCGGCGCAGCAGCCGCACGGCCTCGCGCTCCGAGGTCCCTGCGGCCGTCTGCCGCAGGAAGAGCTGCATCATCCCGTACCCGAAGAGGAACGCGAAGAGCGGATAGATGCGCAGGTCAAGGACGGTGATCATAGTGAACTGCACGGCATGGTCGACCCACCCGCCGTCCACCGGCTGCCACCCGGACGGCCCGTGCCGGGCCGCCGTCAGGTGGAACGCGGTGTTGGACAGCACGATGAACAGCAGCATGAGACCGCGCGCGAGATCGGGCGCGAGAGCCCGCTCGCCGGGGAGAACGCCCGTACGTCGGGGCAGGGTCCGCGCGGAACCGGGTGGGGCTTCGTCAGTGCTCTCGACCGTCATGCCTGAACGCTAGGAAGACGGCCCCGGGGCGGACATCCGTCTTCCGGCTGCCCGCGGCGGCCGAAGGGATACGGTCCACGTCCCTGTCGCGCGACTTAAGGACGGCGCGAGGACGGCGCGAGGACGCCGCGAGTCCGCCGTGTCATGGGCGTCGTCAGTCCGCCGATCGCAGCAGATACGCCACCGCGGCGCCGACGCCGAGGATGGCGCACGCGCCGACGGAGACGGACCGGGCGGTGTCGCCGAAGCCGAGCAGGACGGCGAGGCCGAAGCCGACGGCGATGCCGATGATGGTGAAACCCGTGTAGGTCCAGACGACTCGCTGAAGCCTGCGCTCCTGGTGATTCATGCGGGCGATCATGCCGTATCGCCGTACGGCGCCGCCCCGTTGGGGAATCACTGTGCGGCGCCGCCCCGTTGGGGAGATGTTGGCGCCCTCCGTGATGATGCCGTTCATGACCAAGAAGAAGATCGTCCGTTCCCTCGGGGTCGTCGCCGCCGCCGCGGGTCTCGTGGCGTTGAGCAATCCGGCGTATGCCGCGGGGGATGTCTACAAGGGCACCGGCTGGCGGATCCTGACCGGGCAGGGGATCCAGTCGCTCAGCCCCGATCCGTATGTCATCAAGATCGTGAAGCCCACCGCCTCCAGCAAGCTGACGGCCGCTCAGAAGAAGACCGCCGAGTCCCAGCTGCGCGCGCAGCTGAAGAAGAGCGCCGCCCAGCTGACCTCGGTCACGGGGACCAAGTTCACGGTGGCCGCCGGATATCAGAAGGAGGTGACGGCCTGTTCCACCGCGGAGCGGCACGTCATCGCCGTCGGCATGAAGTACCGGCCCTTCATGCCCGGCAACAAGCCCGGCACGTCCCAGGCCCACCCCTGCACGGCCAGCGGCAACAAGAGCGCCTGGGGCGGGTGGATATGGATGGACAGCGAGTACTGGAACGGTTCGTGGTACATCGACCAGTACCGCCTCAAGAACCTCATCAGCCATGAGCTCGGGCACTCGATCGGACTCGACCATGCCAACGTGGACGGCCCGGACGCCAACAACACCGCCGACCGCTACGAGTGCGTCACCAACAGCAGCAAGGACCTGCCGGTGCTGTGCTCCCCCAACGGCGGCCACGCCATGGGCAAGGGCGGCAGCGTCACCCGCGGCAAGAAGTACGCCGGGCAGTACACGAAGTGGGACATCGCCGGGCTCAAGGCCCTGAAGGCCAACTTCAGCCGGTAGCCGTCAGCTCGTTCAGGGGCGAGGGCGAGGGCGAGGGCGAGGGCGGGGGCGGGAGCGGGGCCGAGAGCGGGAGCTGGAGCTGGGGTTTCGGGGCGTACGGTGCTCCGAGGCCCCACGCCTGGTGCATCGCGTCCGCGAACGCCGCCGCCAGCTTGTGCTCGCCGCTCTCGCCCGGGTGCGTCCCGTCGTACGTGTCGACGTCGATGTCGTACGACGGCGGCGTCGAGGCCAGGAGCAGCGGCGACGCGCCCGTGTCCAGGTCCGCCACCGCCTTGGCGAGGAGCACGTTGAAGCGCGACACCTCCGCCGCGAACGGGGCGTCCGTCCGGGCCCGTATGTTCGGGATCACCGGGAGCATGACGAGGCGGATGCGGGGGTTCGCCGAGCGGGCCTGAGCCACGAAGCGGCGCACGTTCTGCGCCGTCTGTTCCGCGTTCGTGTAGAAGCCCAGGTCGATCAGGCCGAGCGAGATCAGCAGGATGTCGGCGCCGTCCCGCCGCACCGCGTCCGCGATCTGCGGCGCCATGTGCAGCCAGCCCTCGCCCCAGCCAGCGAAGTGGTGGCGAGGGAAGGCCGGGTCCGTGCAGGCGTAGTCGTACGAGACCGGCTCGCCGGAGACCTTGTCGTGCAGCGCCCTGCGCGGGCCGACCACGGCGAAATCCGTGTCGGCGAGCGACGTCAGCAAGTGCTGCCACATCCGGTGGCGCCAGGTGTGTTCCCCCGCGCTGCCGATCGTCATCGAGTCACCGACGAACATGAACCTGAGCATCCGCTCATCATCCCGGATCAAGGCCCCGGCCTGCGATGTGAGGCTGAACACCCGCCGAACGTCCGGCCCCCGCCGCCGGGGTGGCAGGCTTGGCCCATGCGTTCACTGCGTTCTTCGATGGGTGCCGTCGGTGCCGGAGCCCTGCTCGTCCTCGCCGGCGCCACCGGTCCTGCCGCCGCCGACGGCGACAGCCACGACGGGTTCGTCATCAAGGACCCCCGCATCATCGAGTCCAGCGGCCTGGCCGCGTCCCGGGCCCACCCGGGCGTCTACTGGACGCACAACGACCAGGACAAGAACGGTGCGCTGCTCTACGCGGTGGACGGCAGGACGGGCAAGACCGTCGCCACCATCACCATGACCGGCGTCGGCACGCCCCGCGACGTGGAGGCCGTCTCCGTGGGCAGCGACGGCAACATCTACGTCGGCGACATCGGCGACAACCTCGGCGGCACGTGGTCCCACGTGTGGATCTACAAGCTGCCCGAGCCGAAGAAGCTGGGCGACCGGACCGTCCGCGCCACCCAGTACACGGTGAAGTACGCGGACGGGGCGCGCGACGCCGAGGCGCTGATGGTGCACCCCAAGACCGGGCGGATCTACATCGCCGACAAGAAGGAGGAGGGCGGCGGGCTCTACGAAGGGCCCGCGCAGATGTCCGCCTCCGGGGTCAACGTCTTCAAGCGTCTTGGCGACACCGGGCTCTGGACCACGGACGGCGCCTTCTCGCCCGACGGGAAGCAGCTCGCGCTGCGCGGCTACCTCGGCGGGGTCTCGTACACGTGGAAGGGCGAGGGGAAGAAGCCCGAGCGCGAGGGACGGCTGAGCGTTCCGCTCCAGCGGCAGGGCGAGTCCGTGACGTACACCTTGGACGGGACGACCCTCATGTACGGCACCGAGGGCGGGCAGAGCGACGTCGAGCCCGTCGAGGTCGAGGGGGCGGGCGGCTCCGACTCGGGTTCCAGTGGCGGCAGTTCAGGTGAGGCGGGGGCCGGAGGGGACTCCGGGGTCGGCGGCGGCGTCAAGCTGGGCGCGATCGCCCTCGCCGTGCTCGTCGGCTTCTTCGGGCTGAAGCGGATGTTCCGGCGGAAGTGAGGTGACGGGGCCGCGGGTCGCTCGGGCGGCTCCGGCCTGAGCCGTGTCATGCCTTCCGCGCGCCGGGTCCCTTCGCCTCGCGCCCTGCCACCAGGACGTCAAGGCCGTCGAGCAGGCGCTGAAGTCCGAACTCGAAATGGTCGAACTGTGAGCCGAACGCGTCGTCGGAGAGACCGGCGAGGTGGGGGTAGCGGCCGCTCTTCATGATCCGTTCGAGGGTCGGGTACTGCGCCTCCCAGAACGCCGTCTCCGTGAGGCCGCTCTTCTTCACCGCCTCCACCTCGTGCACCTGGGTGCGGGCGACCCCGGTGACGTACCCCTCGACCATGACGATCACGCCGATCAGTTCGGGGTCGGTCAGGCCCATGGACCTGATCCCGGACAGGGTCCGCTCAAGGCCGCCGACCGAGCCGGGGCCGAGCACCGGGCGGGCCTGGTTGACCTGGAGCAGCCAGGGGTGGTCGCGGTAGAGGACGAGCGTCTCGCGGGCGTACGCCTCCACGGCCTCGCGCCAGCCGCCGCCGGGAGGCCCGGCGTCGGCGTCGGCGGACGGGGTGTACACGCGGTCCAGCATCAGGTCGAGCAGCTCGCCCTTGCCGGGGACGTAGCGGTACAGGGACATCGTGCCGGTGCCGAGCTCCGTGGACAGGCGGCGCATCGAGACCGCCGTGAGCCCCTCGGCGTCCGCGATGCGCACCCCCTCCGTGACGATCCGGTCCAGGGTGAGTCCGGGCTTGGGGCCCCGCGTGGGGCGTTCGCCCTCGCCCCAGAGCAGTTCGAGGCTGCGGGAGATGTCGCTGCCGGTGCGCTGGGTGTCGCCGCCGTTCGTGCTCGTCATGGCGCTCAGCCTAATCGTCGGACCACCTATTGGGTACACCGTACCCAAGAAACTGAGTACGGTGTACTCTTCATTGGGTACGGTGTACCCAGAGGGTGAGATCTGGAGGGGCAGTGAGCGAGAACGAATACGCGGTGCGGGCCGAGGGGCTCGACAAGCGCTACGGGGACAAGCGGGCCCTGGACGCCTTCGATCTGCGCGTGGAGCGCGGCACGGTGCACGGCCTTCTCGGCCCGAACGGCGCGGGCAAGACCACCGCCGTACGCATCCTCGCGACGCTGGTGCGCCTCGACGGCGGCCGGGCCGAGGTCGCGGGCGCGGACGTCGTGCGCAGCCCCGCCGTCGTGCGCGGCCGCATCGGCCTCACCGGCCAGTACGCGGCCGTCGACGAGGTGCTCACCGGGCGGCAGAACCTGGAGATGTTCGGCCGCCTCTTCCACCTGGGCGGAAAGCGGGCCGCACTGCGCGCCCAGGAGCTCCTTGAGCAGTTCGACCTGGTGGACGCGGCAGGCAAGGGCGCGGGCCAGTACAGCGGCGGCATGCGGCGCAGGCTCGACCTCGCCGCGTCGATGATCCTCGCGCCCGCCGTCCTCTTCCTGGACGAGCCGACCACCGGGCTCGACCCGCGGGGCCGCCTCGAAGTCTGGGAGACCGTACGGAAGTTGGTCGCGGACGGCACGACCGTCCTGCTCACCACGCAGTATCTGGAGGAGGCCGACAAGCTGGCGTCCCGGATCACCGTCATCGACCGGGGCTGCGCCATCGCCGACGACACCCCGGACGGCCTGAAGAACACGGTGGGCGGCAGCTATCTGGAGGTCGTGGTGCGCGAGGCCGCCGATCTGCCGGCGGCCATGAAGGCCGTCGCCCGCGTCGCGGATGGCGTGCCCGAGGCCGTCGACCTGGAGCGGCGCGTCCAGGCCGCCGTGACCGACCGGGTCGGCGCCCTGACGGACGTGGCGCGGACCCTGCAGGACCAGGGGATCGCGGTGGAGGACATCGGCCTTCGCAGACCCAGCCTCGACGACGTGTTCCTGCGCCTCACGGGACACCGCACGGAGGACGAGGAAGACGCGACCGCTCCCGCGGAAGCCGCCGCCGGAATCGACGAGAAGACGGGAGTCGCGGCATGAGCGCCGTACTGACCGCGGACGCCACGGACGCCACGGACACGCACCCCGCCCACGGACGCCTCTACTGGGCGCTCTCCGACACCTGGAACGTCACCCGCCGCTACCTCACCCAGTTCCAGCGCCAGCCCGTCAACATCGCCTGGCAGCTGGGCTTCCCGATCATCTCCGTGCTTCTGTACGGGTTCGTCTTCGGCGAGGCGATGAAGGTGCCCGGCGGGGGCGACGACGGCGACTACAAGCAGTTCCTGATGCCCGGCATGTTCGTGATGACCATGGCCTTCGGCTTCATGAACACCGCGATGGCGGTGGTCACGGACTCCACCAAGGGCGTCATCGACCGCTTCCGCTCGATGCCGATGGCCCCGTCGGCGGTGGCGGCGGGGCGCGGCCTCGCCGACCTGATCGTGGCCTGCGCCGAGCTGACGATCCTCGCGCTCACCGCGCTCGCGATCGGCTGGCGGTCGAGCGCCGGGCTGCCGGAGACCCTGGCCGCCTTCGGCCTGCTGCTGCTCCTGCGGTTCAGCCTGATCTGGGTGGGCGTGTTCCTGGGCCTCGTGGTGCCGACCCCGGAGGCCGCGGGCGGGCTCTACGCGGTCGCCTTCCCCCTCACCATGATCTCCAGCGTCTTCGTCGCGCCGTCCCTGATGCCGGACTGGCTCGCTCCGATCGCCGCCTGGAACCCGGTCTCCTCCACGGGCACGGCGGCCCGCGAGCTGTTCGGCAACCCCGGGGCGGGCGGGGCGAGCTGGGTCGAGCAGAACGCGGTGCTGATGGCGGTGGTGTGGCCGGTGGCGATCTCGCTGCTGTTCCTGCCGCTCGCGGTACGGAAGTTCAAGCAGCTGAGCCGCTGAGGACTGGCGGGGGCGAGCGCCCCGAAGGGGCGCGGGGAACTGCGCGCCCAGCCACGACGCACCCGCAGGTGAGGACTGAGCTTCGGCTACGCGAAGGGGGCGCCCGGCAGGTCTCACCTGCCGGGCGCCCCCTTCGCGTAGGAACTGCTAGAGCTTGTCGATCACGTAGTCGATGCACTTGGTGAGCGCCTCGACGTCCGCCGGGTCGATCGCCGGGAACATCGCCACGCGCAGCTGATTGCGGCCCAGCTTGCGGTACGGCTCGGTGTCGACGACCCCGTTGGCCCGCAGAGCCTTCGCCACCGCGGCGGCGTCGATCTCGTCCGCGAAGTCGATCGTGCCGATGACCTGCGAGCGCTTGGCCGGGTCCGTGACGAAGGGCGTCGCGTACTTGGACTCCTCGGCCCACCCGTACAGGGTGCGCGAGGAGGCGGCCGTGCGGCCGGTCGTGAAGTCCAGGCCGCCCTGGCTGTTCATCCAGTCCAGCTGCTCACCGAGCAGGAAGAGCGTGGCGAGCGCCGGGGTGTTGTACGTCTGGTTCTTGCGGGAGTTGTCGATCGCCGTCGGGAGGCTGAAGAACTCCGGGACGTGACGGCCGGACGCGTGGATCCGCTCGGCACGCTCGATCGCGGCCGGGGAGAACGCGGCGATCCACAGACCGCCGTCCGACGCGAAGGACTTCTGCGGGGCGAAGTAGTAGACGTCCGTCTCGGCGATGTCGACCGGGAGGCCGCCCGCACCGGAGGTCGCGTCCACCAGAACGAGGGACCCCGCGTCGGCGCCTGCCACCCGCTTGAGGGGGGCCGCGACGCCGGTCGAGGTCTCGTTGTGCGTGAACGCGTAGACGTCCACGCCCGCCTCGGCCTGCGGCTCCGGGTGCGTGCCCGGCTCACTCGTGATCACGGTGGGCTCGGCGAGCCACGGGGCGAGCTTCGAGGCCTTGGCGAACTTGGAGGAGAACTCGCCGAAGCTGAGGTGCTGCGACTTGTTCTCGATGAGGCCGTGCGTCGCGACGTCCCAGAAGGCGGTGGAGCCGCCGTTGCCCAGGATCACCTCGTACCCCTCGGGGAGGGAGAAGAGGTCGCGCACACCCTCGCGCACCTTGCCGACCAGGTTCTTGACCGGGGCCTGGCGATGGGAGGTGCCGAGCAGGGAGGTACCGGTGGCGGCGAGCGCGTCCAGCGCCTCCGTGCGCACCTTGGAGGGGCCCGCGCCGAAACGTCCGTCGGCGGGCTTGATGTCAGCGGGAATCTGGATCTCAGCCACGGGAGGAGCCTAACGGCTCAGGACGGGCCGTCATCCGGGCGTCCGGCGGCTGAGATCGCGCCGCACCACAGGGTGGACGCCGCGAGGGCCCAGGCTCAGGCTCAGGTGCCGAGCCGCACCGGCAGCTCGTACAGGTCGTGCAGGTCGTTCCGCGTCGGGCGTTTGACTGCGGCGGGTGAGGGCCTTGGCGGATGCATCCTGAGGGCATGGATATGGGCATGAGCGATCTCGGAGGCGTGGAAGCGGAATTGCGGGCTGCTGTGCGGGGGGAGGTGGACTTCTCCGTCACCGCGCGGGCCCTGAACACCATGGACGCGTCCAACTACCGTCGCGTGCCGCTCGGCGTCCTCGCCCCGCGCGACGCGGACGACGTGGCGGCGGCGCTCGCCGTGTGCCGGGAGCGCGGGGTGCCCGTCGTGGCCCGCGGCGCCGGTACGTCCATCGCCGGGCAGGCGACCGGCACGGGGCTCGTCCTCGACTTCACCCGGCACATGAACCGGATCGTGTCCCTCGACGCGGAGTCGCGGACCGCGGTCGTACAGCCGGGCGTGATCTGCGACAGCCTGCGGGGCGCGGCGGCCCCGCACGGCCTGACCTTCGGCCCCGACCCCTCCACCCACAACCGCTGCACCCTGGGCGGAATGATCGGCAACAACTCCTGCGGATCGCACTCGGTCGCCTGGGGCACGACCGCCGACAACGTCGCCTCGCTCTCGGTCGTGAGCGGCGCGGGCGCACGGCTGGCTCTCGGCCAGGGCTGGGCCGGGGCGCCGGAAGGGCTGCGCCCGCTGGTGGAGGGCGAGTTGGAGCTCCTGCGCACCGGCTTCCCGGAGCTTCCGCGGCGTATCTCCGGCTACGCCCTCGACGCGCTGCTGCCCGAGCGGGACGTGGACCTGGCGCGCGCGTTCTGCGGGTCGGAGGGCACGCTGGGCGTGGTGACGGAGGCGGTCGTACGCCTCGTCGACGCGCCACGCGCGCGTGCGCTCGCGGTCCTCGGGTACGCCGACGAGAGCGCGGCGGCGGAGGCCGCGGCCGGACTCCTTCCGCACGGCCCGCTGACGGTGGAGGGGATGGCGGCCGACCTCGTACGGGGGACGAGCGGGCTGCCCAAGGGCGGCGCCTGGCTGTTCGTGGAGACGGGCGGCGCGAGCGAGGGCGAGGCACGCGCGCGTGCGGAGTCGATCGCGCGGGCGGCCTCCGGGGACACGGTGGACGCCGTGGTCGTGACCGACCCGGCGGGGCAGCGCGCGCTGTGGCGGGTGCGCGAGGACGCAAGCGGGACGGCGACGCGGATGCCGGACGGCAGCGAGGCGTGGCCGGGCTGGGAGGACTGCGCGGTGCCGCCCGCGCGGCTCGGGGCGTATCTGCGGGACTTCAGGGGGCTGCTCGCCGACCACGGCCTGCGCGGGACTCCGTACGGGCACTTCGGGGACGGCTGCATCCACGTACGCATCGACTTCGACCTGATGAGCGAGGTGGGAGTGCGGCGATTCCGGCGCTTCTCGGAGGAGCTTGCGGAGGTCGTGGTCGCGCACGGGGGTTCGCTGTCGGGCGAGCACGGGGACGGCCAGGCGCGGGCGGAACTGCTGCCGAAGATGTACGGGGCCGATCTCATCCGGCTGTTCGAGCGGGTGAAGGGGGTGTGGGACCCGGCGGACCTGCTGAATCCGGGGATGCTGGTGCGGCCTGCGCCGCTGGACACGAACCTGCGGTTCGACCCGCTGCCGCGCAAGCCGGTGGACGTGGCCTTCGGCTACCCCCATGACGGCGGGGACTTCTCGGCGGCGGTGCGGCGGTGTGTGGGGGTCGCCAAGTGCCGTACGACTGCGCCTGCTTCGGGCGGCGGGGTGATGTGCCCGTCCTTCCGGGCGACGGGCGAGGAGCAGCACTCCACGCGGGGCCGGGCCCGGCTCCTGCACGAGATGCTCGCGGGGGAGGTGGTGACGGACGGGTGGCGTTCGGAGGAGGTGCGGGACGCGCTCGACCTGTGCCTGTCCTGCAAGGGCTGCCGGTCGGACTGTCCGGTGGGCGTGGACATGGCCACGTACAAGGCGGAGTTCCTGCACCACCACTACGAGGGCCGCAGGCGCCCCGCGGCGCACTACGCGATGGGCTGGCTGCCGATGTGGCTGCGGCTCGCCTCGCGGACGCGGACGTCGGGGGTGGCCAATGCGCTCGCGCGGGTGGGGGTGTTGGCGTCGCTGGCGAAGCGGGTGGGGGGCATCGCGCCGGAGAGGGAGATTCCGCGGCTGGCGGGGGAGACGTTTCGGGGATGGTTCAGGGGACGGGCGGATTCTTCGGGGGCTTCGGGGGGTCCGGTGGGTCCGGCGGTGGTGCTGTGGCCGGACACGTTCACGGATTATTTGTCGCCGGGTGTGGGGCGGGCGGCCGTGCGGGTCTTGGAGGACGCGGGGCTGCGTCCCGTCGTACCGCCGGGGGATGTGTGCTGCGGGCTGACGTACGTCTCCACGGGCCAGCTCGACCGGGCGCGCGCGGTGATGCGGCGCACGCTGGAGCGGATGGGGCCGCTGCTGGATTCGGGGGCGCTGCTCGTGGTCCTCGAACCGAGCTGTGCGGCGGCGCTGAAGACGGATCTGGTGGAGCTGGTCGGGGCGGGCGCGGGCGGGGACGCGAGGGTGGCTGAGCGGGCGGTCGAACTGGCCGGGCGGGTACGGACGTTCGCGGAGGCCCTGGAGGAACTGGCCCCGGAGTGGTCGCCGCCGCGCATCGACCGGGAGGTGGTGGGCCAGACCCACTGCCACCAGCACGCGGTCCTGGGGGACGGGGCCGAGCGCCGACTGCGCGAGAAGGCGGGCCTGGAGGGCGAGTTGAGCGGGGGCTGCTGCGGGCTCGCGGGGAACTTCGGCTTCGAGGCGGGGCATTACGAGGTGTCGGTGGCGTGCGCGGAGGAGCAGTTGCTGCCGGCGGTACGGGGCTCCGTGCCGGAGGGGCAGGGCGGCCCGGTGGTCCTCGCGGACGGCTTCTCCTGCCGGACGCAGCTGGAGCAGTTGGGGGATGGGGCGCGGGGGAGGCATTTGGCGGAGGTGTTGGCTGAGGGCTTGGGGGAGCGGTGAGGGGGCTCGCGGGGGCGCGGTGGAGGGGCTCGCGGGGCGCGGTGGAGCGGGGGTGGTGTCAGCGCCCTGCGGTGCGGGCGGGCGGGGGGTGGTGTCAGCGCCCTGCGGTGCGGGCGCGTCGCCTCGTCCCCACTCACCCGCCCCTACCCAGTCGGGCATCCCGCCCCTGAGGCGCTGACTGCGGCTGCGGTTTGCGGTCGCTGGCTGCGGCATCGGTGTCCCGGCACGGTGCGGTGCCGCCTCGTCCTCACCCGCCCGCCCCTCCGGTTCGGGCAGCCGGACCGGGCCGCGGTAGCCGCGGGTTGGTGCACCCGCGGCGTGAGGGTGCCCGGTGCCCGAGCTTTGGTGTGCCTGCGGTGCAGTCGGCGCCGGGGCCGCCCGGCTGGTGCGAGGTTGGCGGTTCCGGGACGGGAGTCAAGGGCGCTCCTGCGTCGCGTCGGCTTCGCCGATGACCCTGCGGGCCACCCTTGACACCCGCCCCTTCACCGCGCGTGGACGGCGACCGGGCGGCCCAGGGGTGAGGCTCTACGGACACCCCTGTTCGGGGCGTCCTGCTTCGTTGCCGGGTGCGGACCGGATCTTCCGGGGTGGCCGTCACGGGACGTGGTGCGCGGTCGCTTCGGGGTGGGTGCCGGTTTCGTCAAGCGTCCGGCGACCGGACGGCGAGGGTCGACCGATCCAGGCCGACCTGATGACCATGCCCGCCGCACGCCAGCGCCTGCGCTACGAGATCAGCATCGGATGACCGTGCCGCACCGCGTGCCGCACCCTGGGTGATCGGGTGGCTGCCCGGCTGCCCGGCTGCCCGGGGGCTTCGCTGCTGCGCCCGAGGTGCCGCAGCTCTCCTCCCGCCCCCGGCCCTCCCCGTCATGCCTGCCGCGCATAACCAGCGCTCAATCGGCATTTCACGCGCCCCGCCCCGCCTCGTAGCTTCGGAATGTGGACGTCATTTGCGTACAGCAGTAAAAGGGCTCCACAATCCTGACGTGGTCTACTACCTTGGACGGAGTAGTTCAGGTGAGTGGACTGGCCGAGGTTGAAGAAGTGGAAGGGTTGGCTGTGGACGCGTCGAGGAGTGGGCAGGAGGCCGCACCCGGTGGGCGGTGGGGTGCCCTCGGGCCCGTCGGGCTTGTGCTCGCGGGCGGGGTCTCCGTTCAGTTCGGCGGGGCCATCGCCGTGAGCGTGATGCCCAAGGCCGGGGCCCTCGGCATCGTGACCCTGCGGCTCGCCTTCGCCGCTCTGGTGCTGATGATCTTCTGCCGGCCCAGGGTCCGGGGGCACTCCCGGGCCGACTGGGGGACCGTTGTCGCTTTTGGGGTCGCCATGGCCGGGATGAACGGGCTCTTCTATCAGTCCGTCGCCCGGATTCCCATGGGGCCCGCCGTGACGCTGGAAGTGCTCGGGCCGCTCGCCCTGTCCGTCTTCGCCTCGCGCCGCGCCGTGAACCTGGTGTGGGCCGGGCTCGCCCTCTGTGGCGTCTTTCTGCTGGGGGGTGGCGGCGGCTTCAGCGGGCTCGATCCCGTCGGTGTCGCGTATGCCCTTGGCGCCGGTGTCATGTGGGCCACGTACATCCTCTTCAGTGCCCGTACGGGGCGTCGCTTCCCGCAGGCCGACGGGCTCGCCCTCGCGATGGTCGTCGCGGCCGTCCTCTTCCTGCCGCTCGGCCTCATCGAGTCGGGGGACAAGCTCGTCCGGCCCGAGGTCCTCGCGCTCGGTGCGGCCGTCGCCGTCATGTCCTCCGTGCTGCCGTACACCCTCGAACTGCTCGCCCTGCGCAGGCTTCCCGCCTCCACCTTCGCGATCATGATGAGTCTGGAACCGGCCATCGCGGCCATCGCCGGGTTCCTCGTCCTGAACCAGGCCCTCTCCGTGAACGAGGCCCTGGCGATCTCGCTGGTCATCGCCGCCAGCATGGGTGCCGTCCGGACCCAGGTCGGGCGTGGGAAGGCCCGTAAGCCCGGGGATGTCGTCTCCGGGGCCACTCCGGATGCCGTGCTGCTCCCCGCCGATGGGGCCGCCGGGCACGCCAAGGGCGTTGAGGACGTCGCCGACATCACTGATGCCGAGGAGCCCGTTCCGGAGACGTCCGGAAAGTAATGCAAGCACGCTTGCTTGTTTCTCTGGACGCTGCCATGCTCCGGGGCACACCGCCGTGCCCCGAGGGGAGCGCTCCGTGTCCGAAGCTGTGCCCGTACTCGACGATCTGCGCCGTGAGAGTGAGGAACTCGACCAGCTGGTCGAGGGGTTGAGCGAGAAGCGCTGGGCGCTTCCCACCCCCGCCGACGGCTGGACCGTCGCCCATCAGATCGCCCATCTCGCCTGGACCGACCGGGCCGCGCTCATCGCCGTCACCGACGGCGACGCCTTCGGGCGGCTCGTCGAGGAGGCCCTCGCGGCTCCCGATTCGTTCGTCGACGACGGGGCCGAGGAAGGCGCCGCGCTGCCGCCCGCCGAGTTGCTCTCCCGGTGGCGCGCCGGACGCGATGCCTTGCGGGAAGCCCTGACGGCCGCCCCGCGCGGCACCCGGTTTCCCTGGTACGGGCCGCCCATGTCGGCCACCTCCATGGCGACCGCCCGGCTGATGGAGACCTGGGCCCATGGCCAGGACGTCGCCGACGCCCTGGGTGTGGTGAGGGTGCCGACGGACCGGCTGCGGCACGTGGCCCATATCGGTGTCCGGGCCCGGGACTTCTCGTTCGGCGTACGAGAGCTGACGGCGCCGGAAGCCGCCTTCCGCGTCGAACTGGTGCTTCCCAGTGGGGAGTTGTGGGTCAGCGGGCCTGAGGAAGCCGATCAGCGCGTGACCGGGCCCGCCCTCGACTTCTGTCTCCTCGTCACGCAGCGCGCGCACCGTGACGACCTCGCCGTCCACGCGGAAGGCGCCGACGCCGATCGGTGGCTCGGCATCGCGCAGGCCTTCGCCGGGCCCCCGGGTCCCGGACGGCCAGCCAAGGAGAGCGGGGAGCTGCCGTGACCGGCCAAGGAGAGCGGACGGTGATCGGCCGGGGGGAGCGGGAAGTGCCCCGTCCGCTGCGTATCGGCAACGCCTCCGGGTTCTACGGCGACCGCTTCGACGCCATGCGCGACATGCTCACCGGCGGCCCGCTCGACGTCCTCACCGGCGACTACCTCGCCGAGCTGACCATGCTCATCCTCGGGCGCGACCGGCTCAAGGACCCCTCACGCGGCTATGCGAAGACCTTCCTGCGGCAGCTGGAGGAGTGCCTGGGGCTCGCCCGGGAGCGGGGCGTGAAGATCGTCGCCAATGCCGGTGGGCTCAATCCGGCCGGACTCGCCGATGCTGTGAGGGAGTTGGCCGGACGGCTCGGGGTCGGAGTGCGGGTCGCGCATGTCGAAGGCGACGACCTGGGCGCGCGCTTCCCGGACGCCCTCACCGCCAACGCCTATCTCGGCGGCGCCGGAATCGCCGCCTGCCTGCGCGCCGGTGCCGACGTCGTCGTCACCGGGCGCGTGACCGACGCCGCCCTCGTCAGCGGGCCGGCCGCCGCGCACTTCGGGTGGGAGGACGGTGACCACGACCGGCTCGCCGGAGCCGTCGTCGCCGGGCACATCCTCGAATGCGGGACACAGGCCACCGGGGGCAACTACGCCTTCTTCGGCGGGCATTCGCCGCACGAACTGCTCCGGCCCGGCTTCCCGCTCGCCGAGATCCACGAGGACGGGTCCAGCGTCATCACCAAGCACGACGGCACGGGCGGGTTCGTCGACGTCGGCACGGTCACCGCGCAGCTCCTGTACGAGACCTCCGGCGCCCGGTACGCGGGGCCCGACGTCACCGCCCGGCTCGACACGGTCACCCTCACCCAGGAGGGGCCCGACCGGGTGCGCGTCGCGGGCGTGCGCGGGGAGGCCCCGCCGCCGACCCTGAAGGTCGGCCTCAACCGCCTCGGCGGCTTCCGCAACGAAGTCGTCTTCGTCCTCACCGGGCTCGATGTGGAGGCGAAGGCAGAACTTGTGCGGGCTCAGGTCGAGGATGCGCTGGGTCGCGCCAAGCCGCGCCCGAGTGAGGTGCGTTGGGAACTCGTTCGTACTGATCGGCCGGACGCGCCGAGCGAAGAGGCCGCGTCCGCCCATCTGCGGCTCGTCGTGCGCGACCCGCAGCAGGACCCCGTCGGCCGCGCCCTGAGCGGCGCCGCGATCGAGCTCGCCCTCGGCAGCTACCCCGGATTCCACGTGACGGCACCCCCGGGCAAGGGCGCGCCCTACGGAGTCTTCGAAGCCGCGTACGCCGAGCGCGGCACCGTCGACCACGTGGCCGTACTGCCCGGCGGTGAGCGCACCGCCGTCCTGGCCCCCGGCGGCACCCGCGTCCTCGAAGACCTCGCCCCGCCGCCCCTGCCCGCGCCGCTCCCGCAGGGCCCCACGCGCCGCGCCCCCCTCGGCCTCGTCGCCGGGGCCCGCAGCGGTGACAAGGGCGGGGACGCGAACGTCGGGGTGTGGGTGCGCACGGATGACGCCTGGCGCTGGCTCGCCCATGAGCTGACCGTCGAGCGGTTCTGTGAACTCATCCCCGAGGCCGCCGAATTGACCGTCGTACGCCATGTCCTGCCGAACCTGCGGGCGCTGAACTTCGTCGTCGAGGGGATCCTCGGCGCCGGCGTCGCCTCCCAGGCCCGCTTCGATCCGCAGGCCAAGGGCCTCGGCGAGTGGCTGCGCGCCCGCCACCTCGACGTACCGGCCGCGCTCCTTGAACCGACCCAACCACGAACTGAGTTGGTCGAACCGACGGAGGTACAACCGTGACCGTCCTCGCCTCCGCGCTCGACCCCGCGAGCGCCGAGTACACCGAGCACCGCGAGGCCATGCTCGCCAAGGTCGCCGAGCTCGACGCCGAGCAGGCCAAGGCCCTTGAGGGCGGCGGCGAGAAGTACGTCGCCCGCCATCGAAAGCGCGGCAAGCTGCTCGCCCGGGAGCGGATCGAGCTGCTCCTCGACCCCGATACGCCGTTCCTGGAGCTGTCGCCGCTCGCCGCCTGGGGGAGCGACTACCCCGTCGGCGCCTCGATGGTCACCGGCATCGGTGTCGTCGAAGGCGTGGAGTGCCTGATCACCGCCAACGACCCGACCGTGCGCGGCGGTGCCAGCAACCCGTGGACCCTGAAGAAGGCCTTCCGCGCGCACGAGATCGGGCACGCCAACCGGCTGCCGTCCATCCATCTCGTGGAGTCGGGGGGCGCGGACCTCCCGTCCCAGAAGGAGATCTTCATTCCGGGCGGTGCGCTCTTCAAGCACCTCACCCAGTCGTCGGCCGCCGGAATTCCCACGGTCGCCGTCGTCTTCGGCAACTCCACGGCCGGAGGCGCCTACGTCCCCGGCATGAGCGACCACGTGATCATGGTCAAGGAGCGGGCCAAGGTCTTCCTCGGCGGGCCGCCGCTGGTGAAGATGGCCACCGGCGAGGAGAGCGACGACGAGTCGCTCGGCGGCGCCGAGATGCACGCCCGCACCTCCGGCCTCGCGGACTATCTAGCCGAGGACGAGCGGGACGCGCTCAGGCAGGCCCGGCGGGTCGTCAAACGGCTCAACTGGCGCAAGGCGTACGCCGATCCGGCCGGAGCCGTCGAGCCGCCCAAGTACGCGCAGGACGAGCTGCTGGGCATCGTGCCCGGCGATCTCAAGGTGCCCTTCGACCCGCGCGAGGTCATCGCCCGCATCGTCGACGGCTCCGACTTCGACGAGTTCAAGCCGCTCTACGGGTCGAGTCTCACCACCGGGTGGGCCTCGCTGCACGGCCATCCCATCGGCATCCTGGCCAACGCGCAGGGCGTGCTCTTCAGCGAGGAGTCCCAGAAGGCCGCCCAGTTCATCCAGTTGGCCAACCAGCGGGACATCCCGCTGCTCTTCCTGCACAACACCACCGGCTACATGGTCGGCAAGGAGTACGAGCAGGGCGGCATCATCAAGCACGGCGCGATGATGATCAACGCCGTGTCGAACTCGCGGGTGCCGCATCTCAGCGTGCTCATGGGGGCCTCGTACGGAGCCGGGCACTACGGCATGTGCGGGCGCGCCTTCGACCCGCGCTTCCTCTTCGCCTGGCCGAGCTCCAAGTCCGCCGTCATGGGGCCGCAGCAGCTGGCGGGTGTCCTGTCGATCGTCGCCCGTGCCTCCGCCGCCGCCAAGGGGCAGCCCTACGACGACGAGGCCGACGCCGGACTGCGCGCCATGGTGGAGCAGCAGATCGAGTCGGAGTCGCTGCCGATGTTCCTTTCGGGCCGCCTCTACGACGACGGGGTGATCGACCCCCGCGACACCCGCACCGTCCTCGGCCTGTGCCTGTCCGCGATCCACACCGCCCCTTACGAGGGCGCGCGCGGTGGCTTCGGCGTCTTCCGGATGTGAGGAACTCACCATGATCAGCAGCATCCTTGTCGCCAACCGCGGCGAGATCACCTGCCGCGTCTTCCGCACCTGCCGCGACCTGGGCATCGCCACGGTGGCGGTGTATTCGGACGCCGACGCGGACGCCCTGCACGTCCGTGAGGCCGACTCGGCCGTACGCCTGCCTGGTGCGGCGCCCGCCGACACGTATCTGCGCGGCGACCTCGTCGTGAAGGCCGCGCAGGCGGCCGGCGCGGACGCCGTCCACCCCGGCTACGGCTTCCTGTCCGAGAACGCGGACTTCGCGCGCGCCGTCATCGACGCGGGACTCGCGTGGATCGGGCCGCCGCCCGAGGCGATCGAGTCCATGGCCTCCAAGACGCGCGCCAAGGAGCTCATGGGCATCGCGCCGATGGGCGTGGACGACGTCACCGATGCCGATCTGCCGGTCCTGGTGAAGGCGGCGGCAGGCGGTGGCGGGCGCGGCATGCGGGTCGTGAGGGAACTCGACGCTCTGAAGGGCGAGTTGGCCGCCGCGAGTGCGGAGGCGGCCAGCGCCTTCGGGGACGGCGAGGTCTTCGTCGAGCCCTATCTGGAGGGCGGCCGGCACGTCGAGGTGCAGATCATGGCCGACGCGTACGACACCGTCTGGGCGCTCGGCACCCGGGACTGCACGCTCCAGCGCAGGCATCAGAAGGTCATCGAGGAGTCCCCGGCGCCGGGCCTTGCCCCTGAGCTGGTCGAGGAGTTGCACGCGCAGGCCGTGCGTGCGGCGCGCGTGACCGGGTATCGCGGTGCGGGCACGGTGGAGTTCCTGGTCGCGGGCGACCGGGCGCAGTTCCTGGAGATGAACACCCGGCTCCAGGTCGAACACCCCGTCACGGAGGCCGTGTTCGGCGTCGATCTGGTGGCGCTGCAGATCCAGGTCGCGGAGGGCGCACGCCTCCCGGAAGAGCAGCCCACCGCGCGCGGGCACGCCGTCGAGGCCCGCCTCTACGCCGAGGACCCGGCGGCGCAGTGGGCCCCGCAGACCGGCACCCTGCACCGGCTCTCCGTGCCGGGCGTGCGGCTCGACACGGGGTACGTGGACGGCGACGCGATCGGCGTGCACTACGACCCGATGCTGGCCAAGGCCATCGCGTACGCCCCCACGCGTACGGCGGCCGTGCGGGCACTGGCGGGCGCGTTGGAGCGTGCGGTGGTCCACGGTCCCGTCACCAACCGGGAGTTGCTCGTCCGGTCCCTGCGGCACTCGGAGTTCGTCGAGGCCCGCATGGACACGGGGTTCTACGACCGGTACGTCGCCGAACTCGCCGCCCCCGCCCCGGACCCGTACGCCCCGCTGGCCGCAGCGCTCGCCGACGCGCACGGGCGCTCGCGGTTCGGCGGCTGGCGCAACCTCGCGTCGCAGCCGCAGATCAAGCTCTTCCGGAGCGAGCCGGACGGCACCGAGCACGAGGTGCGCTACCGGCACACGCGGGAAGGTCTGAGCGCGGAGGGTGTGCGGGTGCTCTCCGTGTCCGGTGAGCTCGTCGTGCTCGAAGTCGACGGTGTGCGGCGCCAGTTCGAGGTCAGTCGCTACGGCGGCGATCGCGTGTACGTCGGCAACACCGCCCTCACCTCGCTCCCGCTGCTCCCCGAACCCACCACCCGTCAGGAGCCCGGCTCCCTGCTCGCCCCGATGCCCGGCACCGTCGTGCGCCTGGCCGAGGGGCTCGCGGAGGGGGCGCGGGTCACCGCGGGTCAGCCCCTCATCTGGCTGGAGGCGATGAAGATGGAGCACCGCATCTCCGCTCCCGCGTCCGGCACGCTCACCGCCCTGCACACCGCGCCCGGCCGCCAGGTCGAGG
Source organism: Streptomyces sp. NPDC044044 (assembly GCF_056434405.1). Taxonomy (NCBI): domain Bacteria; kingdom Bacillati; phylum Actinomycetota; class Actinomycetes; order Kitasatosporales; family Streptomycetaceae; genus Streptomyces; species Streptomyces sp. NPDC044044. The sequence continues at coordinate 229,141 of NZ_JBWKFG010000005.1, forward strand.
TCGGCGCACTGCTCGCAGTCGTAGATGTCGTCGATGCCGCAGATGTCGTACACGGTGTGGAAGTCCCCTAAGCCGCCTAAGCCCTCTAAGCCCCCGAAGCCGCCTGAACTCGCCTGAAGTCGCTTGAGCCGTCGTACAGGAGGAACAGTCCGTATGAGCACCGTCCTCGAAACCGAAGAGCACCAGGCCCTGCGCGCAGCCGTCGCCGCACTCGGCAAGCGTTACGGCCGCGACTACCTCACCCGCGTCGTCCGGAGCGAGGGCCACCCCGACGAACTGTGGGCCGACGCCGCCAAGCTCGGCTATCTGGGCGTGAACCTGCCCGAGGAGTACGGCGGAGGGGGCGGCGGCATAGCCGAACTCTCCATAGTCCTGGAGGAGTTGGGGGCGGCGGGCTGCCCCCTGCTCATGATGGTCGTGTCACCCGCGATCTGCGGCACCGTCATCGCCCGCTTCGGCACCGACGAGCAGAAGCAGGCCTGGCTGCCCGGTCTCGCCGACGGCACCCGCACCATGGCGTTCGGCATCACCGAGCCCGACGCGGGCTCCAACTCCCACCGGATCACGACGACCGCGCGCAAGGACGAGGCGAGCGGCGACTGGCTCCTGACCGGCCGCAAGGTGTTCATCTCGGGTGTCGACATCGCGGACGCGACGCTGATCGTGGGCCGTACGGAGGACGCGAGGACCGGCAGTCTCAAGCCCTGCCTCTTCATCGTCCCGCGCGAGACGGAGGGCTTCCAGCGGCGCCAGATCGAGATGGAACTCCAGGCCCCGGAGAAGCAGTTCGAGCTGACCCTCGACGACGTACGGCTGCCCGCCGACGCCCTGGTGGGCGACGAGGACGCCGGTCTGCTCCAGCTCTTCGCGGGCCTCAACCCCGAGCGGATCATGACGGCGGCGTTCTCGATCGGCATGGCACGCTACGCGCTCTCCCGGGCCGTCGGGTACGCCAAGGAACGCAGCGTGTGGAAGAGCCCGATCGGCGCCCACCAGGCGATCGCGCACCCCCTCGCGCAGTCCCACATCGACATCGAACTGGCCCGCCTGATGATGCAGAAGGCCGCCCGGCTCTACGACGACGGAGACGACATGGGCGCGGGTGAGGCCGCCAACATGGCCAAGCTCGCGGCGGCCGACGCGTGCGTGAGGACCGTCGACCAGTCGGTGCACACGCTGGGCGGCAACGGCCTGACGAAGGAGTTCGGTCTCGCCTCGCTGATCGTGGCGTCGCGGGTGGCGCGGATCGCCCCGGTGAGCAGGGAGATGATCCTCAACTACGTGTCGCACCAGACGCTTGGCCTGCCCAAGTCGTACTGAGTCCCTGCTCGCCCCTGAACTCCTGGAGGACCCATGGGCCTTGTGCACGCGCCCCCGGAGCGCGGCATCGTCACGCTCACCCTGGACACACCCGCCAACCGCAACGCGCTCTCGGCGGGTCTCCTGACCGGGCTCGCGGAGCTGCTGGACGACTGCGCCAAGGACCCGGACGTACGCGCGGTCGTCCTCACGCACACCGGCTCGACGTTCTGCTCCGGCGCCGACCTGCGGGAGCCGCCGGACCCGGCCGTCTTCGTGGCGCTGCTCCGGCAGATCGTGGAGTTGCCGAAGCCGGTGGTGGCGCGGGTGGACGGGCATGTGCGTGCGGGTGGGCTCGGTCTGCTCGGCGCGTGCGACATGGCGGTCGCGGGACCGGGCGCCTCGTTCGCGCTGACGGAGGTACGGATCGGGGTGGCGCCCGCGGTCATCTCCATGCCGCTGCTCGCCAGGATCGACCCGGGCGCGGCGTCCCGCTACTTCCTCACCGGGGAGCGTTTCGGCGGGGCGGAGGCGGCGCGGGTGGGTCTGGTGACGGTGGCGGGGGATGACGTGGACGGGGAGCTCTCGCCCCTGCTCGAAGGGTTGCGGAAGGCGGCTCCGCAGGCCCTGGCCGAGACGAAGAAGCTGCTCACGGCTAGGGTGCTCGACGCATTCGACCACCACACGGACTCCCTCATCGCCCTGTCCGCGCGGCTCTTCGCCTCGGCGGAGGCGCGGGAGGGGATGGGGGCGTTCCTTGAACGACGGGAGTGCCCATGGGTGCTGTGACCGCGGCCGATCGCTCCGATCGCTCGCCCAAGCAGGACCGCAGCCGTGTGACGCGGCAGCGGCTCCTGGAGGCGGCGGTGGCGTGCCTCGCCGAGAGCGGCTGGGCGGGGTCCACGGTGTCCGTGGTCGCCGAGCGGGCCGGTGTCTCGCGAGGGGCGGCCCAGCATCACTTCCCGACACGGGAGGACCTCTTCACGGCGGCGGTGGAGTACGTGGCCGAGCAGCGGTCCACGGCCTTGCGGGAGCTTCCGGCGCAGGACCGGGCGTCGGTGGTGGCCGCTCTGGTGGACCTGTACACGGGCCCGCTCTTCCGTGCGGCGCTGCATCTGTGGGTCGCGGCGTCGAACGAACCCCAACTGGGGGATCGGGTGACGGAGCTGGAGGCGCGGGTGGGCCGCGAGACGCACCGGATAGCGGTGCAGTTGCTGGGCGCCGACGAGTCCCGCCCCGGGGTCCGGGAGACCATCCAGGGCCTCCTGGACATGGCCCGGGGCCTCGGGCTCGCGAATCTCCTGACGGATGACGGGGCCCGGCGGGAGAAGGTGGTGGCGCAGTGGACGGTGCTGGTGGAGGGGGCGCTGCGCTGAGCTTTCCCCCGTCCCGCCCCTTCCCCCAACTCCTTCCCGGAACTGGGGCTGAGCGCCAGACCCCCGCTCCCGAACGCCGAAAAGGCTGAAAGAACCGGCCTGTCCGGCGTTCGGGGAAGATTCCCTACCTTGCGATGTCCCCGTACCCCTCGACCGCACGCGGGTCACGCGACCCGGGCCCGATGTAGCGGGCCGAAGGACGGACAAGCCGCCCCGTCCGCTTCTGCTCAAGGATGTGCGCCGACCACCCGGCGGTCCTCGCGCACGTGAACATCGACGTGAACATGTGCGCCGGCACCTCGGCGAAGTCCAGGACGATCGCCGCCCAGAACTCCACGTTGGTGGCGAGGACGCGGTCGGGGCGCCGGGCGTGCAGCTCGTCGAGGGCCGCCTTCTCCAGGGCCTGGGCCACCTCGTAGCGAGGAGCGCCCAGCTCCTGCGCCGTACGGCGCAGGACGCGCGCACGCGGGTCCTCGGCCCGGTACACCCGGTGCCCGAAGCCCATCAGGCGCTCGCCCTTGTCCAGCGCCTGCTTCACGTACGCGACCGCGTCCCCCGTCCGCTCGATCTCCTCGATCATGCCGAGGACACGGGAGGGGGCGCCGCCGTGCAGCGGCCCGGACATCGCGCCCACGGCCCCGCTCAGCGCCGCCGCCACGTCCGCGCCCGTCGACGCGATGACGCGGGCGGTGAACGTGGAGGCGTTCATGCCGTGCTCGGCGGCCGACGTCCAGTACGCGTCGACGGCCTGGACGTGCTTGGGGTCGGGCTCGCCGCGCCAGCGCTTCATGAAGCGCTCGACGACCGTGTCGGCCTTGTCGATCTCGCGCTGCGGCACCATCGGCAGGCCCTGGCCGCGGGCGGACTGGGCGACGTACGAGAGGGCCATGACGGCGGCTCGTGCCAGGTCGTCGCGGGCTTCCTGCTCGCTGATGTCCAGGAGCGGCTTCAGGCCCCACACGGGGGCGAGCATCGCAAGGGCGGACTGGACGTCGACGCGGATGTCACCGGAGTGCACCGGGATCGGGAACGGCTCGGCGGGCGGCAGGCCCGGGTTGAACGCGCCGTCGACCAGCAGGCCCCAGACGTTGCCGAAGGAGACGTGGCCGACCAGATCCTCGATGTCGACGCCGCGATAGCGAAGCGCGCCGCCTTCCTTATCCGGTTCGGCGATCTCCGTCTCGAACGCGATGACTCCCTCAAGTCCGGGTACGAAGTCGGACATCAGGCGGCTCCTCGTGATGTGTACGACAGATGGTGGTGACAGACAGCTCGTGACCATGTGTCAGAAGTGGGCATTCGCGGTCCGGTTCCGCGGTATGCCGGTACGTCGATGGCTTCCGGCTTTCGACTCGCGGTCCGGATCGGTCACCCCGGTGATGCCCCGCCCGGCTGGTGGTCACCCAACCGATTCGGCAGCGGAACGATATCCCTTGGTGCCACCCTTGGCGATGGCATACGGCACTCAGTGCCACACGTCACCTCCCCGTGGTGCACGACGGCCCGCGGCTGACTCTTCGTATACGGCAAGATGACGGCGTGACCGATCGAGCCGCCGCCTCCGCAGCAGACGCAGCAGGAGCCTCGTCCGCTGCCTCCTCCGTGTCCGATCCCGCCGCCATACGGGCCCATTACGGCCTGGACGGACTCGTCGAGACGGAGCTGCCCGCCACGCCCGTCGAGCTCTTCGCCCTCTGGTTCACGCAGGCTCTCGCCGCGGCCGAGGCGGGCCTGCTCCACGAGCCGAACGCCATGGTCGTCTCGACGGTGGACACCGCGGGCCGCCCCAGCTCGCGCACGGTCCTGCTGAAGGGCTTTGACGAGCGAGGCTTCGTCTTCTTCACCAACTACGAGTCCCGCAAGGCCCGCGAACTGGCCGAGAACCCGAACATCGCGCTGCTCTTCCCCTGGCACCCGATGGCCCGCCAGGTCATCGTCACGGGCACGGCGCGGCGTGTCGCCCGCGAGGAGACGGTGGCGTACTTCCGCACCCGCCCGCACGGCTCCCAGCTCGGCGCCTGGGCCAGCGCCCAGTCCTCGGTCATCGCCACGCGCGATGAACTGGACCGCAGTTACGCCGACTTGGAGGCGCGCTACCCGGAGGGCGAGCAGGTGCCCGCGCCTCCGCACTGGGGCGGCTTCCGCGTCGAGCCGCAGAGCGTCGAGTTCTGGCAGGGCAGGGCGAACCGCCTGCACGACCGCCTGCGGTACGTACCCGCAGAGCGGGACGGCTGGACCGTGGAGCGCCTCAGTCCGTGAGCGCGGCTGCGGGGTCCTACCCCGTCAGGACCCCGTCCAGGAACGGCTGGATCGCCTCGCGCCAGGCCTCCGGCTGGTCGTAGTGCACCAGGTGGCCCGCGTCGGCCACTTCCGCATACGCGCCGCGGGGCAGCACACGGACCATTTCCTGGGACTCGGCGCGGCCCAGCTCGCCGTCCAGGCCGCGGACGACCAGGGCGGGGCACTGGACCTGGGTCAGGTCCTCCCAGTGCGCGTCGTACACCCATGTCTCGCGGGACTTCAGCATCTGGTCGCGGTCGAAGACGGGGCGCCAGCCGTCCGGGCCCTCGGTCATCACCTCGGCGAAGAACTCGCCGCGCGACGGATTGGGCCGCTCGACCCAGGGATCGTCCTCGCCGAACCACTTGCGTACGTCGGCGAGCGTGGCGAAGGGCACGGGCCAGGCCCTGAACCAGTCCTCCCACTCGCGCTGCGACGCAGCGCCGAGTGCGGAGGCCCGCATGTCGGTGATGATCAGGGCGCGGACGAGATCGGGGCGCTTCGCGGCGAGCTGCCAGGCGGTGAGCGCGCCCATGGAGTGGCCGATGAGAACGGCGGGGGCGAGGCCGAGCTGGACGAGCGCGGCCTCGGCGTCGTCCACGTAGGCGTCGCGGGTGAAGGGGCCCTCGGGGGGCTTGTCGCTCTGCCCGTGCGCGCGCTGGTCGAGTGCGACCGCGCGATGCCGCTCGGCGAGCCAGCGGGCGGTGCCCGCCCAGTGCGATGCACGGCCCATCAGGCCGTGCAGTAACAGGACGCCTCCGGGCGATCCGTCGGTCTCCCTGGACTTGGGAGGATCGGCGAACTCCCAGGCGGCAAGGCGTACGCCACCCGCGCCCGTCACGTCAATGCGCCGCACCATGGTTCCTGGCACCCCCCTTGAATCCTCTCGGGCTGAACGCCTGGTTCTGTCACGCACCCCCGCACGCTATCGAACTCTTTTTCGAAAGCGGCCGGATCGCCGGCAACACCCCTCATTCGAGTGACCACGCTCAAGGATTGGCCGCCGCTGCCGAGGGGAGATCTTCATCGGGAGGCGGGCCGCTCGGGGAAAACGGTCCGAGGGGGATGACCCTGGGAGCTCGGGGCTCCGGGTCAGAACAGGGGAGGACAGGCCCCGGCGCTCAAGGGCGCCGGGGCCCTCTGTACGCACAAGGCGTGCTGATGCGCACGCGCGCAGAGGACGTGCCGATGTGTACGCACGCGCAGGACGTGCCGATACGCACCGCTCGCCCACGCGCTCCCGCTCACCAGATGGGCACATCCTCCTGCCCCCTCCCACGGCCGTGGCAGCCAGACCCGGCGCCGACACGGTCAAGAGCCCTCAGGTCATATGCCTCTCGCGACAGCCTCGCACGCAAAACGTCCGGGCGCTGCGATTCCGCACACTGAATCTTGGACCCCATTCGATCCCGGAGTCTTCACAACTGCCCAACAGTTACCGCTAGTTGACGCGAACTCCCGGTAACGGGAGCCGGATTCCGCCGTCGCCCGGGGTTGTGGGCGTCATCGCCCGGTCCTGCGGACCTCAGCGCTTGGCGACGAAGACGTGCGAAGCGACCTCCGCGTCCAGCTCCGCGGCCTCACCGCTGCTGCCCACGAGCACCCCGCCCGCGGACTCCGTCACGCTCACCACGGAGCCGGGCTGCACGCCCGCGCGCCGCAGCGTGTACATCAGCTGCGCGTCCGTCTGGATCGGCTCGCCGATGCGGCGCACCACGACGGTCTTGCCCTCCGCGCCCGGGTCGAGGTCGACCAGGGAGACCATGCCCTCGTCCAGGAACGGGTCGGCGCTGTCCTTCTCGCCCAGCTCCTCCAGGCCCGGGATCGGGTTGCCGTACGGAGACTCGGTGGGGTGGCGCAGGAGCTCCAGGACGCGGCGCTCCACGGCCTCGCTCATCACGTGTTCCCAGCGACACGCCTCCGCGTGGACCTGCTCCCACTCCAGGCCGATCACGTCGACCAGGAGACACTCCGCCAGGCGGTGCTTGCGCATCACGCGGGTGGCGAGCCTGCGGCCCTCCTCGGTCAGCTCCAGGTGCCGGTCGCTGGCGACCGCCACCAGGCCGTCGCGCTCCATGCGCGCGACCGTCTGGCTCACCGTCGGCCCGCTCTGGTCGAGACGCTCGGCGATCCGGGCGCGCATGGGGACCACACCTTCCTCCTCCAGCTCGAGGATGGTGCGCAAATACATCTCAGTGGTGTCAATAAGCCCCGACATGGGTGCCCCTCAGATTTCTCTCGTGCGGCCGGCCCTGCCCTCAATTCTGACGCATACCACTGACAACCGGATCGCGCCGGGTGAAAACCCGGTCCAGGCGGTCCTGACGGGGTGCTCGGGCCGTATTGACAGGGCACTGGTCCAGACCGCAACGTGATCCGCGGCACACGGGAAACACGTGCAGTGAATACGTACAGGACATACGTACCCGGAAAGGTTCCTCGGCGCATGGGCTCGAAGAGCGAGAGCAAGCTGGCCGGTCAGTACATCGACGCCGCGATCGGCCTGCTCGGCCGCGTGCGCGACGAGGAGGGCGGGAACGTCGACGCGGCGGGCACGCTCCTCGCCGACGCGGTCGAGGCGGGCGGCAGGCTCTTCGCCTTCGGCGCGGGGCACTCCTCGCTGGCCGCCCAGGACGTCGTGTACCGCGCGGGCGGCCTCGCCCTGATGAACCTCCTCGCCGTCCCCGGAGTCGTCGGCATCGACGTCATGCCCGCCACGCTCGGCTCGGCCCTGGAGCGGGTGGACGGGCTCGCGGGCGCCGTCCTGGACTCCTCACCGGCCCGCCCCGGCGACGTACTCGTGATCATCTCGCTCTCCGGGCGGAACTCACTGCCCGTGGAGATGGCGATGAACGCCCGCGCGCTCGGCCTGAAGGTCATCGGCGTGACGTCGGTGGCGTACGCGACGGAGACGAAGTCGCGGCACGTGTCCGGCACCTTCCTGAAGGACCACTGCGACGTCGTGATCGACTCCAAGATCGCCCTCGGCGACGCGGAGCTCAGCCTCGACACGGTCGGCGCACCCTTCGGGCCCGCCTCCAGCGTCGTCGCGAACACGATCATGCAGGCGATGACGGCGACGGCCGTCGAGCTGCTGGCCGCGCGGGGCGTCGAGCCGCCGGTGCTCCGGTCCGGGAACGTGGACGGCGGGCACGAGTGGAACGGCAAGGTCTTCGAGGAGTACGGAGACCGGATCTTCTACCGTCGCTGAGCGGCTGCGGGTCGTCTGTGGTTGCTCGCACAGTTCCCCGCGCCCCTGAAGGGGCGCCCTAGCGCCCCGGCGGGAATCGGACCCGCACCGTGAGCCCTCCGCCCTCCCCGTTCGCCTGCGCCGACACCTCCGCCCCGTGCGCCCGCCCGATCGCGTCGACGATGGACAGTCCCAGCCCCGCACCCTCCCCCCTCGCATGCGTACGCTCCCGCAGGCGCCGGAAGGGCTCGAAGAGGTGCGGGACGGTGTCCGGCGGGACGGCGGGCCCGGTGTTGGAGACCTCGATGCCGTCGGGGCCCGTGCGCACCTCGACCCGGCCGCCCTTGACGTTGTAGTGCACGGCGTTCGCCACCAGGTTGTGCACGAGGCGGTCCAGGAGCACCCCGTCGCCGTACACGGTGAGCGGCTCGGCGTGCAGGGAGAGCGTGATGTCCCGCTCGGACGCCCGGCCCGCGAGCCCTTCCGTCACCGCGTCGGCGACGACGTCGAGCGCGATCGGCTCCCTGCGCTCAAGGCCCCGCTCCGAGGTGGCCAGGAGCAGCAGACCCTCGATCAGGTGCTCGCTGTCGTCGGCGACGGAGATGAGCTTCGTACGGATCCTGGCCACCTGCCGCGCGTCGGGCTCACCCGCGAGACCGATCTCGGCGGCGGCCCGCTGCACGGCCAGCGGGGTGCGCAGCTCGTGCGCGGCGTTGGCGGCGAACCGCTGCTGCGCGCTGACCAGTTGCTCTATCCGCCCGAGCATCTCGTCGAAGGTGTCGGCCAGCTGCTTCAGCTCGCCGGGCGGGGCGTCGAGCGCGATCCGCTCGTGCAGGTTCTCGCCGGACAGGCGCCGCGCGGTACCGGTGATCACGGCCACCGGGTGCAGGACGCGGCCCGCCATCCACCAGGCGAGCAGGATGGACAGCGCCGCGTACACGAACAGCACGATGACGGAGACGGTCAGGAGCCGGCTCAGGGCCGCCTGCTCGGCCACGTCGCTGATCTTCGTGACGGCGAGACCCTGCGTGACGTCGTCGGCCGAGACACTCGCGGAGGGCAGCGGCCTGGCGACCGACGCGGACTCGGCCGGGCTCGGCATCACCCAGGGCGGACTCAGCCGCTTGGCGGGCACGGCGGTGGTGACGGCGGTGCTGATCGAGGAGTACAGACCCTGCCGTACGAGGAAGTAGACCAGGCCGGTGAGCAGCGCCCCCGCCAGGACGAGCATGCCGCCGTAGAGGGCGGTGAGGCGGCCGCGCTCGCTGCTGAGGCCGCCGATGCGGAACCCGCGCCCGTCCCCCGCACCCGAGCGCCTCACGCCGACCAGCCCGTGATCCGGTAGCCCGCGCCCGGGACCGTCTCCACCACCGGGGGATCGCCCAGCTTCGTGCGGAGCTTGGAGAGGGTGACACGGACCGCGTTCGTGCGGTAGCTGGTGTCCTCCTCCCAGACCTGTTCGATCAGGTCGTCGCCGCTGACCACCGCGCCCTCCGCCCGCAGCAGCGCCTCCAGGACCGCGAACTCCTTGCGGGAGAGCGCGAGATGGCGGCCGTCGCGGCTCGCCTGGCGGCGGGCCGTGTCCAGGACGAGGCCCGCGCGTTCGATGACGGGCGGCAGCGCGGGGCGCGTGCGGCGGCCGAGGGCAAGGACGCGGGCGAGGAGCTCGTCGTACGCGAAGGGCTTGGTCAGATAGTCGTCGGCGCCGAGGCCCAGGCCCGCGACCCGGTCCCTGACCGTGACCGACGCCGTCAGCATCAGGACGCGCGTGAGCAGCCGCTGCGACACCACCCTGCGGCACACCTCGTCGCCGTGCAGGCCCGGCAGGTCCCGGTCCAGGATGACGACGTCGTACTCACCGAGCTGGAGTTTGCGCAGCGCCGTCAGGCCGTCGGCCGCGACATCGACCGCGAGCGCGTCGCGGCGCAGCCCGTCGGCGATCATCTCGGCCAGGAATTCCTCGTCCTCCACCAGCAGTACGCGCATGCGGCCCTGTGTACCTGAAGTGCACCTTTCGTCGGTGTAAGCGTCTCCGTTGAGAGAAACGAAACCTCCCTTCCCGTCAGCCTGTGCGCGTCGACGTGACAACGCGACTACGCGACCAGTGAAGGGGACGTCATGAGGACTCGTACGCGTTCAACGGCCATCGCATCAGGGTTCGCCGCACTCGCCCTGTTCGCCGGAGCCTGCTCCTCCGGCGGCGGCGACAGCAGCCAGGACAAGGCCGACGGCGGCAAGGGAAAGCAGGCCGACGCCGCCTTCAAGGAGCGCGAGTGCCTGCGCAAGCACGGCCTCAAGGTGCCCGAGCCCAAGGCCGGCGAGGACACCCACGGGATCACCATCGGCGGCGACCTGAGCAAGGAGAAGATGCAGGCCGCCATGAAGGCCTGCACCAAGGGCGGCGGACCGGGCGGCGGCGGATCGGTCTCGCAGGCCGACAAGGACAAGATGCTCAAGTACGCCCGGTGCATGCGCGAGAACGGCTTCAACATGCCCGACCCGAAGTTCGACGGCGGCGCCATGGAAGCCCAGAAGATGCCCGAGGGCGCCGAGGCCAAGAAGATGGAGAAGGCCGCCAAGGCGTGCAAGGACATCGTCGCGTGAGGCGCCGCACCGCCGTCGTCGCCACGGTCGTGGCCCTGCTCGCCATCACCGGCGGAGGTGTCGCCGTCACCGCACTCGCCGACAACGGCAAGGACCGGTCCACGCGGCAGGACGCCGGACTCCCGCCCGCCACCGCAGCCGTCGAGCGCGGCGACCTCAGCAGCGGCACCCAGAGCGACGGCACCCTCGGCTACGCCAAGGAACGCAAGATCAACGCGGGCACCACCGGCACCCTCACCTGGTCCACGGGCAACGGCTCGACCATCGAGCGCGACGGGCGCCTGTACGAGGTCAACGGCGTCCCGGTGCGCCTCATGTACGGCACCGAACCCATGTACCGCACGCTGAAGACCGGCGACGAGGGCAATGACGTACGGCAGCTGGAAGAGAACCTCCAGGCGCTCGGGTACGGCGCCGGGCTCGTCGTCGACGACGAGTACACGGCGGGGACGGCCGCCGCGGTCAAGCAGTGGCAGAAGGCGCACGACCAGAAGCAGACCGGGCGCGTGGGCCCCGACCAGATCGCCTTCTCGCCGGGCGGCGTCCGCGTGAAGTCCACCGAGTCGTCCGTCGGCGACCAGGTCGCGCCGGGCAAGCCGGTGCTCGGCACGACGGGCTCCGAACGCGTCGTACGTTTCCAGCTCGACGTCGCCGACGGGAAGCTCGCCAAGGTGGGCACCAAGGTCACCGTGGACCTGCCGGACGGCTCGACCGCCAAGGGCGAGGTCGCGTCCGTCGGCAAGACCGCCAAGCCGGGCGACGACCCGGCCGACAAGACCCCCAAGATCCCGGTGACGGTCTCCTTCGACGACCCGGGCAAGGTCGACGGCTTCGACCAGTCCCCGGTGACGGTCAACCTCACCGGGGAGACCCGCGAGGACGTGCTCTCCGTCCCCGTCAACGCCCTCCTCGCCCTGCCCGGCGGCGGCTACGGCGTCCAGGTCGTCGAGCACGGCCGCGCCCGCCAGGTGAAGGTCGAGCTCGGCATGTTCGGGCAGGGACGGGTCGAGGTGACCGGGGGAGGACTGCGGGACGGCATGAAGGTCGGGGTGCCCAAGATATGAGCGCCGTCGTGGAGTTGGCCGGGGTCACCAAGGAGTACCCGGGCGGAGTCGCCGCCCTGCGCGGCGTGGACCTGCGGGTGGAGGAGGGCGAACTCCTCGCCATCGTCGGCCCCTCCGGGTCCGGCAAGTCGACGCTGCTGCACATCATCGGCACCCTGGACCGCCCCTCGGAGGGCTCGGTGGCGATCGCGGGCCACGACGTCGCGACGCTCGCCGACCGCAGCCTCTCCGCGCTGCGCGCACGGCACATCGGCTTCGTGTTCCAGGCGTTCCACCTGGTGCCGGGGATCAGCGCGCGCGACAACGTGGCGGAGGGCCTCCTGTACTCCGGGCTCTCCCGCGCGCAGCGCCGGGCGCGGGCCGCGGAGGCGCTCGACCGGGTCGGCCTCGCGGACCGCATGAAGCACCGCCCGCACGAACTCTCCGGCGGTCAGAAGCAGCGCGTCGCCATCGCGCGCGCCGTGGTCGGGGCGCCGGACCTGCTCCTCGCCGACGAGCCGACCGGGGCGCTGGACTCGGCGTCCGGCGAGGCGGTGATGGAGCTGCTGCACGATCTCAACGCGGAGGGCGCGACCATCGCCGTCATCACGCACGACGCGGAGATCGCGGAGAGACTTCCGCGGCAGGTGCGGATCCGGGACGGGCAGGTGGTGGCGGATACCCGCGCCGCCGCCGTTGGCCAGGGGGTGCTCGCCGGATGATCCGTACGAAGAAGGTCGGCAGCCCGCGCCTGAAGGCGGCGCGGCTCGGGCCCCGGGACGTCCTGCATGTCGGCTCGGCGGGGCTGCGCAGCCGCCCCGTGCGGGTCGTCCTGTCGGCGCTCGGGATCGCCATCGGGATCGCCACGATGATCGCGGTGGTGGGCATCTCGTCGTCGAGCAAGGCTCAACTCATGGAGGAACTGGACGAGTTGGGCACGAACATGCTGGTGGCCGCGCCGGGGGAGCCGCTGTTCTCCGGCGAGAAGGTGGTGCTCCCGCGTGACGCGGCGGGGCGGGTCTCCCGGGTGAAGGGCGTACGGGACGTCGGCGCGACCGGCGACCTCGAACGCACCGTGCGGCGCAGCGAGAAGATCCCCGAGGACGAGACCGGCGGCATCGCCGTCAAGGCGGCGACCGAGGGCCTGCTGAAGGTGCTGCGCGGCGAGATGGGGCACGGCACGTGGTTCAACGCGGCCAACAGCCGCTACCCCTCGATCGTCCTTGGCCACGTCGCGGCCGACCGCCTCGGCATCACGGAGCCGGGCCAGCAAGTGTGGGTGGACGACCGCTACTTCACGGTCGTCGGCATCCTCGACCCGCTGCCGCTCTCGCCCGACGTGGAGCGCTCGGTCCTCGTGGGCTGGGACGCGGCCAAGAGTGAGCTCGGCTTCGACGGCCGCCCCACGTCGGTGTACGAGCGGTCGACCGACGCCTCGGTGCACGAGGTCCGGAGCCTGCTCGCCGCCTCGATCGACCCGGAGAACCCGCGGAACGTCCAGGTGACGGACCCGTCGTCGGCGCTCAAGGCGAAGGCGGCGACCGAGGGGGCGTTCTCCACGCTGCTGCTGGGGCTGGGCGGAATCGCCTTGCTGGTGGGGGGTGTGGGGGTGGCCAACACCATGATCATCTCGGTCCTGGAGAGACGGTACGAGATCGGCCTGCGCCGCTCGATGGGCGCGACGAAGGGGCAGATCCGGATCCAGTTCGTGACGGAGTCCCTGATGCTGTCCGGCCTCGGCGGCCTGGCGGGAATCGCGCTGGGCGCGGCGGCGACGGGCGCGTACGCGGTGTCGGGCGGGCTCCCCTGGGTGGTGCCCCTGTGGGCGGTGAGCGGGGGTTTCGGGGCGACGCTGGTGATCGGTACGGTGGCCGGCCTGTACCCGGCGGTCCGGGCGGCCCGGCTTTCGCCGACGCTGGCGCTGCACGCGGCCTAGCCTGGCCGGCGGGTTCTGTCGGCTGGGCGGGCGGACTCCGGACTGCCGGGTCCAGCCGCCTGACGGACGGCCTGAACCGCCGCTTCGCGGCGGAGTCTCCCCACTCGCCCGAGCACTCGGCGGTGGATGGGTTCTGGCCCACCGCTTCGCGGCGGATCTTTCCCGCCCACCCGCCCGATTACCCGGCGGTGGATGGGGTCTGGCCTACCGCTTCGCGGCGGGTTTCCCCCGCCCACCTACCGAGCGCCCCGCAGCGCATCGGTTGGGTGATCATCCGCCGCTGGGCAAACGGGTGGGTGGGCGGGAAAGATCCGCCGCGAAGCGGCGGCCTTGAACACCCGCCCACCGCTGGGGAATCGGCGGTCCTGCCCTCGGCGGGCAGCGCCGACCTTGGCACCCCCCGGCGGGCAGCCGTCAGCCCTGGACACCCCCGGCAGGCACCGCCGCCCCCGGACACCCCCGGCGGGCAGCGCCAACACCGCTCCCCCCGGCGGGAGCCCTCAGCCGCCCAGCGCATGGGCCAGGTCAAGCGAAGCCGCAACCCTCGCCGAGACGCTCTCCGCGTACGTCGCGTCCGCCCGTTCGAACTGCGTGCGGCTCGCGCCCCGTAGGAACGTCACCACGCCCAGCGTCCGCCCCCGGCTGCGCAGCACCGTGCACAGGGCGTGGACGGAGTCCTCCGGCCACTGCCTGGCCGCCGCCCACTCCCGGGCCCGCTCGGGCGGTGCGGTGCCGGCGCTGGCCCGTACGGAACCCACCCGGTCCACGCACTGCGGGGCCGGGTGGCCCTCCAGATAGCGGACGGGAAGGCCCGCCTTGGCCACCGGCAGGCACGGGCCCGGCGCGCCCGCGGGCGTCGCGGCGACGCGGATCAGGCGCACCGGCTCCCCCTCGCCCGCCACCAGGTCGATCAGCGCGTGGTCGGCGAACCCCGCGAGCGCGAAGTCCAGCTGGACCGTCGCCGCCTCCGTGGGGTCCTCGCACTCGCCCGCAGCCCGCGCGGCCCGGTGCAACTGCTGCGAGCGGAAGCGCAGTTGCGCCGCGTCCTGCTCGGTCTGCTTGGCCTCCGTCACGTCCGTGAAGAGCCAGCCGACCCCCAGCGGCACCGGCTCCTCCGCGAGCGGCGACGCGAGCCGCAGGAAGCCGCTGCGCCAGCACCGCCGCTCCGGCTCACCGCTCTCCGTGGCCCGCACGGACACCCACATCTCGGCGGGCGCGGGCGGCGCCCCCTCCGCGAGCACATGGCTCAGCGCGCTCTCCAGCTCCTCCACGCCCTGCCCGAGCAACTCCCCAAGGGGGCGCCCCAGCAAGGCCGTACGCCCCATCCCCAGGGCACGCGCCGCGTGTTCGTTCGCCACGGCGGGACGCAGATCGGCGTCGACGAGCACCACACCCCACGACGCGTTCTCGAACAGCGCCTCGCTCAGCGCGATGGACCGCTCCAGGTCGATCTGCGCATGGACCTCGCTGAACGCGCAGTACACACCGGCAGGCTTCCCGTCCCCGCCCCGCACGGCGGCGGACTGGGTCCGCACCAGGACCCGCCCGCCGTCCTTCGTCAGGAGCGCGAACTCGTGCACCTGACGGCCGTGCGCCTCCATGGCCGACAGGAGCCGCGCCTCGACCTCCTCGGCATCGGCGGTCCGCACCGCCCAGCCCGCGAACCCCTGCCGCCCGACGGCCTCGGCCGCCGACCACCCGAGAATCCGCTCGGCCTCACGGTTCCAGTGCGTCACCACCCCGTCGGCGTCGAACGCGCACAAGGCGGCGTCCATCCCGTCCAGCAATGCCGCGAGCAATTCGGCCCCACCGGGCTCGGGTTCTTCAGGCCCCAGCTCGTCGGTGGTTCCACTACGCCGGGAAGCACTCACCTGGCACCCCCTGCAGGCCGTGTCCTCATGAGCTGCATGTTCTGCGAGTTCCGCATGTACCGCACGTCAGATCATTCAACTCGAACGTGACGCAGCCCACAGGCACTTCCCGGAAGTTCGACGAAATCGTTGCCCCCCAAAGCCCCCAAAGCCCCGAGAGGCTTCGGGAAGCCCCGAGAAGCCTTCGGGCAAAGCCATCAGAAAATCGGTTGTGCGACGGACAGGCCGTTCCTAGGGTGACACGTACACATGAAGGGAGGTGGTTCGGCAGATGTATGGAAACCGGACGCGTGAGGTGACTGCGGGCTAGTGGCCCGTCGTCGCAACTCGATTTCGGCGCCGGACCAGCACGTGTGATGTGCGTGCAACCGGCCCAATCCCAAGCAGTCACCCGACCCGCGAGCCGCCGGTGAGTCCGGCCGGCTTCCCGCCGTCTCGTACGGCGGGAACCACGGCTCGCGGGTCGTCTGCGTTCCAGGGGCGGCCCGCACGGTCCGTCAGCGGCCCTCAGCCCCTGCTGACCGCCGTCAGGATCTCCGGAAGCCGCCGCGCCACCCTCGGCGCCGCAAGCCGCAGACCGAAGTACGTGATCACCGCTCCGTAGGCCCCGCCCAGCGGCAGCAGCACCCAGGACCAGTCGCTCGCGCCCGAGACGTGCAGCCAGATGGTGAAGGTGAGCACCGGGGCGCAGAGCAGGGCCGCCGCGACCATCCCGCCGAAGATGGAGATCCAGGCCAGGCCCGCCTGCCCGGGGGCCACGTTCTTGTAGCCCTCCTGCGGGATCGAGTAGGGGAAGCGCGCCGATGACCAGGCACCCGTCGCCAGCATCGCGCCGAGCAGGGCGAAGGAGAGGCCGAGTCCCTCCGGCAGGCCCGTCCAGTCGCCGAGTACGGCCGCCGTGATGACCGTCACCAGCGTCGCGTAGGGGAGGGTGATGAACAGGAGTGCCAGGGCGCGGGCGCGGAGTTCGATGTACGCGTCGTACGTCGACGAGATCGTCATCGCGACCATCCAGAACGCCGAGGTGTCCTGGCCGAACTGGTTGTACATCAGGACGCCGAGCATCCCGGCGGCGAAGCACGCGAAGTAGATCGAGCCCGTGCCCTGCAGGGCGTTGAAGAGCGGCACGATCAGGCCGATGGCCAGGGACGTCACCCAGGCCGCCTTCGTCTTCGGGTCGCGCCACACATAGCGCAGGCTGCGCTCCATGACGGTGCCGGTGCGCCCGCCGGGCAGCAGTTTGCCCAGGCCGCGCGCCGAGCGGGCCTTGGTGGGTTCCGCCGCCGCGAGCGTCGAGCCGTCGGGGGCCGTCATCAGGTGGGTGAGGCTGCGCTGCCAGAGGGCGAGGAGTACGGCGAGGGCGGCGGCGCTCAGGGCGAGTTGGGCGATCCCGGTGGCGTACGAGCCCTCGCTCACCGAGTCGACGGCGCCGATGGCCGACGCGGGCGGGACCCAGCGGACGACGGCCGCCGCGGGGTCGAGCTGCGAGAGCCCCGACGAACCGAGCCGCTGCGCACCGAAGTTGACGACCTGCGCGCCGACCGCGATGACCAGGCCGCTCAGAACGGCCAGATCACGTCCCTTGCGGCTGGTCAGGAGGCGGATGTTGGCGGCGGCGACGGTCCGCGCGAGGGCCACGCAGACGAGCAGGGTCAGCGCGATGGCGAGGACCCCGGTGACGGCCGCCGCCGCGCCGTGCGCGAGGGAGATCACCGAGCCGAGCGCGAGGCAGAGGGTGAAGAGCGGTCCGATGCCCACCAGGGACGCCACGAGGAGCGCGCGCACCAGCGGTCGCGGGCGCAGCGGCAGCATCACCAGGCGGGTGGGGTCGAGGGTCTCGTCGCCGCTTGCGAAGAACAGCGGCATCACCGCCCAGCCGAGCGCGAGCACGGCGGTGAGCAGGACGGAGACGGTGGCGGCGTGTTCGTTGCCGCGCAGGGCGATCAGGCCGAGGAGCTGGAGTGCGGCGACGAGGAGCGCCGCGGCGACGGACGCGATGTAGGCGGCGCGGCGTCCGGTCGACTGGTGCAGGCCGTTGCGCAGGAGCGAGAGCTTCAGGCGTACGAAGACGGGGGTGATCGAGGGGGACGGGGACGGGGAGGTGGTCGTGCTCATCGGGTGCCGCCGCCCAGCCAGTCGAGGTGCGAGCCGGTGTCCCTGCCGCCCGCGCCGACCAGTTCGAGGAACGCTTCCTGAAGGGACGGGGACGCGCCCCGCACTTCCGCGAGGGTGCCTTGCGCGCGGATGCGTCCCGCCGCCATCACGGCGACCCAGTCGCAGAGCGATTCGACGAGTTCCATGACGTGCGACGAGAAGACGACCGTCGCCCCGGATGCGGTGTAGCGCTCCAGGACGCCGCGGATGGTCTGGGCGGACACCGGGTCGACGCCCTCGAAGGGCTCGTCCAGGAAGAGGACTTCGGGGTTGTGGAGCAGGGCCGCGGCGAGCCCGATCTTCTTGCGCATGCCGGTCGAGTAGTCGACGACCAGTTTGTGCTGGGCGCCCGCGAGGTCGAGTACGTCCAGGAGCTGGGTCGCTCTCTTGTCGACCTCGTCGCCGGGCAGCCCGCGCAGCCGTCCGGTGTACGCGAGGAGTTCGCGCCCCGAGAGGCGCTCGAAGAGGCGCAGGCCTTCAGGCAGGACGCCGATGCGGGCCTTGACCTGGACCGGGTCGGTCCATACATCGTGGCCGACGACCTCCACGGTGCCCCGATCGGGGCGGAGGAGGCCGGTCACCATGGACAGGGTGGTGGTCTTGCCCGCGCCGTTCGGGCCGACGAGGCCGATGAACTTGCCCGCGGGGAGGGTGAGATCGATCCCGGCGACGGCGATCTGCTGGCCGAAGGCCTTCCACAGCCCCTGCACCCGTACTGCGGCGGGTGCTTCCGCCGGTGCTGCCTCGGTCACGGTGCCCGCCTTTCGTCGCCGTTTCCGCACGATACGTCGGCGAGGGCGACAAAAGCCGGACGGGCTGGATTTCCAGCCCGTCCGGCTTCTGCGCCCCCGTGATGTCTACCTGCGCGCCTCGCGCCCGCAGGCGTACGCCAACGGCGAGATGATCTCCTCGGCGTCGGGCAGCCAGCGGTTCGCCGCGGTGGGGCGGCACGCCCACTGCACGGCGCCCGACGCGCCGAAGCGGGTCGGGGGCGCGGCCACGTACGCCCCCTCGCCGAGTGCCACGAGGTCGATCGCGGCCGGCGGCCAGCCCAGCTTGCGTACGAGGTCGGGGACCTTCGCGGTGGCGCCGGGCAGGACGAAGAACTGCATGCGGCGGTCGGGCGTGCAGGTGACGGGCCCGAGCGTCAGCTCCATCCGCTCCATGCGGGCAAGCGCGAGGAACCCGGCCGTCTCGGGCACGTCGATGGCGTCGAACGTACGGCCCGTGGGCAGCAGGATCGAGGACTTCGGCTGCTTGGACCACAGCCGCCGAGCGACGGTCGCGCTCCCCGTCGCCTGCGTGGCCCAGTCCTCGCGCGCCGGGTGCGAACCGGGTGTCGTGCACGCGGTGTCACCGCACGAGCAGATTTCGGCCCCCTCGACGGACTCGAGCCACGTCCCGGGGAACACGTCCCAGTGGCGCTCTTCCGCGTATCGCACGGCCGTGTCCAGCAAGGATTCTCCGCGCTGCTTCGGGATGTGCGCGGCTGACGTGACTCCGATGGTCTCTTCCACGGACTTCTCAACTCCGCCCGCCACCTACGGTTACGGCCCGCGCGTGCGCGGGGGCGGAGCATCGATCCTGCATGTGGGGCGCATGGGTGCACGGGCGGGGGCGCGCATGGGGAATGGGTTCCATGTGCGGGTAGCCAAGGCTGTGGCACTCCGAAGATGCCCAGTTGCCGACTTATCGTCCGTTTGTGGTGCATCTTCCGTTTGTTCCAAGGGCATTGATCATCTGGGGTGGCTGATTCCGGCCCCTCCGACCAGATGAACCACGGTGCACATCAGGGGGTACGCCATGGCCGCAAGGCCGCTCGTCGCGCGGCAGCCCAATGAAAGGCTGCAGGCACTCATTCAGGAAGCGGGTTGCTCGAACGCGGGCCTGGCCCGCCGGGTCAACATGTGCGGCGCGGAGCACGGTCTCGATCTGCGCTACGACAAGACGTCCGTCGCCCGGTGGCTGCGCGGTCAGCAGCCGCGCGGCAGGGCGCCCGGCATCATCGCGGAGGCACTCGGCCGCAAGCTGGGCCGGACGGTCACCATCGACGAGATCGGGATGGCGAACGGCAAGAACCTCGCTTCCGGCGTCGGTCTGCAGTTCTCGCCCACCGTGCTCGGCGCCATCGAGCAGGTCTGCGAGCTGTGGCGCAGCGACGTGGGGCGACGGGACTTCCTGTCCGGTTCGTCCGTCGCCTCGTCCGCGCTCGTCGAGCCGAGCCGCGACTGGCTGATCTCGTCCCCGGACTCGCAGGTCGGCCGGATGGCCGGGCCGCGGGTCGGGCTCTCCGACGTGGCGGCGGTGCGGGCCATGACGGAGGCGCTGACGCAGCTGGACCACCAGTACGGCAGCGGGCATGTGCGGCCGGTGGTCGTGCACTACCTGAACAGTGTGGTCTCGGGGCTGCTCGCCGGTTCGTACCGCGAGGCGGTGGGGCGTGAACTGTTCGCCGCCGTCGCCCGGTTGACGGAGCTCGCCGGGTACATGGCGGTGGACACGGGCCAGCCGGGCCTTGCCCAGCGCTACTACATCCAGGCGCTGCGGCTCGCGCAGGCGGCGGGGGACCGGGGGTACGGCGGGTATGTGCTCGCCGCGTCCATGAGCCATCTCGCGGCCCAGCTCGGAAATCCGAGGGAGATCGCGCAGTTGGCGCGGGCGGCCCAGGAGGGGACGCGCGGGCGGGTCACCCCGCGCGCGGAGGCCATGTTCTACGCCGCCGAGGCCAGGGGGCACGCGCTGCTCGGGGACGGGCGCTCCACGCAGGTCGTGGCCGGCCGGGCGGTCGAGGCGATGGACCGGGCGGCCGGGGAGACGGAATCGGGCGACGACCCGGTGTGGATCCGGCACTTCGACCATGCGTATCTGGCCGATGAACTGGCTCATTGTCACCGTGACTTGGGGCAGGCGGACGCGGCGGCGCGCAGCGCCGAGGAGTCCCTCGCGGGGCACCCCCAGACGCGGGCGCGGCGGCGGGCGATCGGCCTCGTCCTGCTCGCCACGGCGCAGGTGCAGCGGCGGGACATCGAGCAGGCGTGCCACACGGGCATGAAGGCGGTCGAACTCCTCGGCACGCTGCGGTCGAACCGCGGCGCCGAGTACCTGGAGGACTTCCAGCAGCGTCTTGAGCCGTACCGCGAGGAGCCGGTGGTAAGGGAGTTCGGGGCGCGGATGGACGTCCAGGCGGCGTGAAGGGGTGCGGGACCGGGTGCGGGTGCGTGAAGGGTTTGTGATGTGTGTCGCGCACCGGTGAACGTGGCCCGTCCCCGCCCTTTCCGTACCGTGAACAGCCAACTCCCGTACGCGTTGGGTCCTTCCCTGTGGCGTAATCAGCGTTTCGTGGAGAGCTTTTGTTACTTCCGTGATGGAAGCGGCGACGGAGGTTTGAGCTGCGTGGCAGACGGCTGTGGCGACCCGGTAGCGTGAGCTGACGGTTCCGTAGGTCCCCCATTCGTAGGAGTCCCGGTGACGCAGCAGAGCGGGCAGGGCGCCGCTTCCTCCGATCCGCATCCCGCGGACCGGCACGCGCACGAAGGCATCGTGCTGCCTGCCGACGGAAGCGAGCCCTTGATGCCCGGCACCACCGGCGACCACGTGGCCCCCGCGGGCGGTAGCCCCTGGGGCCAGCCGTGGGGCCCTGCTCCCGCGGACCCGCAGCCCGGCTCGGGCCAGGCGTGGGACTCCGCAGGCGGCCGGCAGCAGTCGTACGGCGCGGGCACCCCGCTTCCTGCCGAGGGCGGGCAGCAGCAGGGCTATGGCTATCCGCAGGACGCTTCTTACGGGGGGCAGCCTTCGGGCGCCGCGTACGGAGGTCAGGCGCACGGAGGTCAGGCGCAGGGCTACGGGGCCTCCTACGGGGCGAAGCAGGGTGCGGGCGACCCGTACGCGGGGCAGCCTCAGGTTCAGCCGCAGGGCGGGCCGTACGCGGGGCAGCCGCAGGGCCAGCCCCAGGGCGCGCCGTACGCGGGCGGTCAGCACGCGGGTCACGCCCAGGGCGGCCAGCACGCGGGGCAGCCCGCCGCCGACGGGCCCTACGCGGGACCGGGCGCGGGCGGGGCGCACGCGGGGCAGCCCGCGGGCGGAGCGCACGCGAGACAGCAGGCGGGCGGAGCCCATGCCGGGCAGCCCGCCGACGCCGCGTACCCCGGGCAGCAGGGGCAGCAGGTACAGCAGGGGCAGCAGATACCCCAGGGACACCCCGGACAGGCCGCTGGGCAGCCGCTTCCGCAGGCCGGTCAGGCGGGGCAGCTTCCGCCCGCAGCGCAGGCAGGGCAGCTCCCCCCGGCCGCGCAGACCGGTCAGACCGGGCAGCTTCCTCCCGGCGGCTCCGGTGGGAGCGCGCCGCTGCCGCCCGTCGCAGGGGGCCTCGCGCCGCTGCCGCCCGCCGCCCCGGGTGACGCGGACGCGACGCAGTACATACCCGCGATGCCCGGCGCAGGCGCGGGCGTCGACGAAGGCGCCACGCAGTACATACCTCCCGTGGCCCCCGGCGCCCTGCCGCCCGAGGCGCCCGCGGGGGATTCCACGCAGTTCCTGGGACGCTCGCCGATGCCGGGCGCGCCCATGCCCCCGGCGGCCGGTTCCGACAACGAGCCGACGCAGTTCATCGCCCCCGTGCCCGCCGAGCCCGGCAAGGCACCCTTCGGGATACGGCCCGGCGCCCCCGGCGACCGGCAGCCGCCCGCCGAGTTCGACAGTCTCTTCCGTACCGAGCAGCCGGAGCCCGAAGGCCCCGCGTCGACCCAGCAGATGCCCCGCTTCGAGCCGCCGCAGCCCGCCGCCCACGGCCACGGCGACGGTGGGGGCAGGGCCGCGCGCCGTGCCGCCGCCGCCGCTCCCGCGCCGCGCGGCGGGGGACGCACCGGGTCGAAGGTGCCGATCTTCGTGGCGGCCGGTGTCGCCATCGCCGTGATCGGCGTAGGGGCCGGAGCCCTGCTCAGCGGCGGCGGTGACAAGGAGAAGGACAGTCCCCAGACCGTCTCCGAGTCCGCACCCACCGACGAGAAGCCCTCGCCCTCCGTCGACCCCGCCAAGGAGCAGGCCGTCGCCCTGGACAAGCTCCTCGCCGACAGCAACAACAGCCGTGACTCGGTGATCGGCGCCGTACGCAACGTCGGCAAGTGCGCCGACCTCAGCCAGTCGGCCACCGATCTGCGCAACGCGGCCAAGCAGCGCAACGGCCTGGTCACGCGCCTCTCGCAGCTCTCCGTGGACAAGCTCCCCGCCAACGCCCAGCTGACCGCTTCCCTCACCAAGGCCTGGAAGGCGTCCGCCGCGGCCGACAACCACTACGCCGCGTGGGCGGGGCAGGTCGCGGGCAAGAAGGGCTGCAAGAAGGGCCACGCGCGCACGACACCGCAGGCGGTCGCCGCGAACAAGTCGAGCGGCGAGGCGACCACGGCCAAGCAGGAAGCGGCCGGGCTGTGGAACGCCATCGCCAAGCAGTACGGCCTCACCACGCGCGACAAGTCGCAGCTGTAGGGCGGGCGGGGGCCGCGCGGGGGGCCGGGTGGGTGTGGGTTACCGCACCTGCTCCAGGGTCTTCGACACGTTCACGAACCCCTTGCGCGCGGGCACCAGACGGCCGTCGCGCACCGTCTGGAACGTGACGTTCGCGTTGACCAGGCGCGGGAAGTCGCTCGCCGCGAGCATGTCCTTGAAGCGCCAGCTCAGCGTGGGAGTGAGTCCGCCCGTCCGGACCTCCAGCCCCTCGTCGAGTGCCCGTCGCAGCGACCGCGCCGATACCTCGCCGCCGTCGAGCGACTCGACGGCCTGCTTCAGGACGGTGTAGGCGATCCACGTCGTCTGCACGCCCGCGTCCGTCGGGTCGATCCGGTTGTCGCCGAACGCCTGCCGGCGGATGGCCTCGCGCATCTCGTCCCAGCGGGCGTCGCTCGCCGCCGGATACCAGCCGGTGATGTAGGCGCCTTCGTACGGTCCGTTGCCGCCGCCCGTGCGGTCGATGAGGGACTGGTCGATGCTGCCGAGCACGGAGGAGATCTTCGCGGTCGGGTACGCGTCCTCGGTGCGCCGGTAGGAGTCGTAGAACGTGTCCGTGCGCTCGCCGAGCGCCGCGGTCACGCAGCCGCCGGTGCCCGCGCGCTCCAGTGCCTGCTCGGCCTGGGCCGTGAAGTCGGTGCCGTCCTCGGACGCCCGTATGTCGGAGGAGGGCTTGCGGTGGCCCTCGGTGAGGCCCGCGTCCAGGAGCTTGGGGAGGTCGTCGCCGGCGATGGTGTCGGGGCGTACGAGGGAGACGCGCTCGCAGCGGGCGGCGAGCTGCCGGCCGTTGCCCGCCATGAGCGCCGGTTCGCCGCCGTTGACGGGGTACGACAGGGGGCTGCTGAACTCCTCGTCGGTGACGCCGTACCCGCCGATGTAGGGGATTCCGGCGACCTGGAGGGGCGAGAGGAAGGACTGGCCGTGCTGGCTGTAGGAGCCGACGACGGCCGCGACCTCCATGTCGACCGCCTTGCGGGCGCAGTCGGCGGCGCCCACCGGGTCGTTGTGGTCGTTGCAGGTGATGACCTTGAGCTTGTGCCCGTCGAGCCCGCCGTTCGCGTTGACCCAGCGCGCGTAGGCCTGCGCCATCGCGGGGATGCCGGGCTTGTTGGTCGCCTTGGTCTTCTCGGGGGCCCAGGTCATGACGGTCACGGGGTCCTCCCTGGATCCCCCCGTGGAACCAGGGATGACCCCGCACCCGGTGGTCAAGGACGCACACGCCGCCACCAGGGCGGCCGCGGTGAGGGATGCGGTCTTGGAGGGGCGGGGGAGCAGGGTGCGTCGCGAGACGGGCATGGTCATGCACGATTCCGCCGCAGTGCCAACCATGGAGTGACGCGCTCTCAACGCATGGTGACAAGAAGGTGAATGGCAGGGGCCGATTCGGCTCCGCGAAAGGGGAACGTACGATCGATGACCGTGCAAGGTTCGGAGAACTCTTCCCGTCGTGGCCGTCGCTCAAGCACCATGGGCGGCATGCCAACGAACGACATGCCATGGTGGCGCTGGCGCAGCAACGTGCGCTCGGCGCTGCACATGCTCTCCGACCCGGGGTTCCAGCGTGAGTGCTGGCTCGCCGGGCGCGACGAGTACGGGGACGTGACCGACGCCGTGTACCGCCTTGTCGAGGACACCTGGCTCGACAACTGGTCCGCAGAGAAGTACGTGGGGACGATCTTCCGCGACGCGGAGGAGGCGGCCTTGGTCGACGCGGCGGTGCTGAGGGTCTTGCGGATCATGCATGAGGTGGGGCCGGACGCGTTGGTGTCCGCCTATCTGGACCACCCGGGGTGGCCGGAGGCGGTCAGGGCGGCGCGGGACGCGCATGTCCGCCTGGCGGCGAGCGACGGGGAGGAGCCTGACGTGCCGCCGCGGACGCTGGAGGTCCTTCGGATCATGACGCGGGCCGGGAGCTGAGCGTCCCGCCGGAATCGCGGTGACGGACCTGCGGGTCTGTGGGGGTTGATCGCGCAGTTCCCCGCGCCCCTGAAGGGGCGCAGCCGGTCCCGACGTGCGGAACGCGGACCGAGGCGGGTGCCGGTTGTGGGAACCTTGGCTGCATGAACGAGCCGTCCGTCGCCGCGTCCGCCGACCCCGCTGAGCAGTACGTCCTCACCCTCTCCTGCCCGGACAAGCAGGGCATCGTGCACGCCGTGTCGAGTTATCTCTTCATGACCGGGTGCAACATCGAGGACAGCCAGCAGTTCGGTGACCACGACACCGGCCTCTTCTTCATGCGGGTCCACTTCTCGGCGGAGCCGCCGGTGACGCTGGAGAAGCTGCGGGCGAGCTTCGCGGCGATCGGCGACTCCTTCCACATGGACTGGCAGCTGAACCGCGCCGACGACAAGATGCGCGTCGTCCTGCTCGTGTCGAAGTTCGGGCACTGCCTGAACGACCTGCTGTTCCGCTCGCGGATCGGCGCGCTGCCGGTCGAGATCGCGGCGGTCGTCTCGAACCACACGGACTTCGCCGAGCTGGTCGCCTCGTACGACATCCCCTTCCACCACATCCCGGTGACCAAGGACAACAAGGCGGAGGCCGAGGCGCAGTTCCTGGAGCTCGTGCGCGCCGAGAACGTGGAGCTCGTCGTCCTCGCCCGCTATATGCAGGTGCTCTCGGACGACCTCTGCAAGCAGCTCAGCGGCCGGATCATCAACATCCACCACTCCTTCCTGCCGAGCTTCAAGGGCGCGAAGCCGTACCACCAGGCGCATGCGCGTGGTGTGAAGCTGATCGGCGCGACCGCGCACTATGTGACGGCGGACCTCGACGAGGGGCCGATCATCGAGCAGGAGGTCGAGCGGGTCGGCCACGACGTCACGCCGAACCAGCTGGTCGCGATCGGCCGTGACGTGGAGTGCCAGGCGCTGGCGCGGGCCGTGAAGTGGCATGCGGAGCGGCGGATCCTGCTCAACGGGCGGCGTACGGTCGTCTTCGCCTGACCGCAGGGCGGGTCCTGCGAGGCCCTGCCGCGGAGTGGGCCCCGCCCGAAGGTCACATCCTGCTCAGTGACGCCGCCGCGAACAGCACGTCCCTGATCGCCTCGCGGTCGCCGACCTGGCCCGCTGCCGCCTCCTCCGGCGACACGTGGCCCGCGGCCAGGCGGCAGAACTCGACGCCGTCCAGTGCGACATGGGCCACCTCACGGTCCGCCGACGCGCTCGCGCCGGGGGAGTCGAGCGGGATGAACCACTCGCCGCCGCCCAAGCCCTCGACCTCGAGGCGCAGGCTCCGCCCGGGAGCGCCCGCCGCCACCAGGCCGCGCGACGGTGCGGCGCGCCCCGAGCGGCGGCGCTCGGCGAGCGTGCCGGGGAGCAGCCGGGCGGCGAGTTCGATCATGCGGTGCAGATGGCGCGGGGACGGCGGCTCGTACGGATAGTCCACCGCCTCCGCGATGTCGCCCGCGTGGATCCAGCACTCGAAGGCGCGGTCCACCATCGAGTCGCGCAGCGGCAGTTCGACGCGGCGGCCGTTCTCGTCCGGGGCGCTGTACGGGACGGTGAGGCCGCCCGAGCCGGAGCCGTACGCACCGCCCGCCGTGAAGGACACCGTGCGGATCAGCTCGTGGGTCTGCTCGCGCCAGGGGCCGCGCACCGCGCGCGTGGGCGGGAAGTACGAAGCGCGCCAGTACGCCTCGGTGCGGCGGCCCGGGTCGGACCGCGGCGGTGCATCCCTGCCCAGCGGGTCGTCGAGGCCGAGGGCCAGCGCGACCAGGCCGTCGACGGCGAGGAGATGGGCGATCACTCCGGCCACCGTCGTCTTGCGGCTGACCGGGTTGTCCTCGTCGAACCAGCGCAGGCGCACCGGAGCGTGCCACTCCGACTCGCCGATGTCCCGGAGCAGGGCGTCGAGCCGCGCGGTCTCCGCGTCGTACGGAACGGCCCACTCGGGCACCGGGATGCGCGGCGGGCGCCGGCCGAGGCAGCTCTCGATGACGCGGTTGCGCAGGCCAGGGTCGAGGTCGAGGCTCTCCTCCTGGTGCAGCAGACCCACCGCGTCGCGCAGCCGCAGGGCCTCTTCCGCGCAGGGGCCGCAGTGGCCCAGGTGTTCCTCCACGGCGATGGCTTCGTCGACCGAGCAGGCGGCGAGCGCCCAGGCTCCCAGGAGCGACTTCAGGACGCGGTGGTCGAGGGCGAAGGGCGGATCCGGCAAGGGGTTGCCGGTGTCCTCTATGGAGGTGCGTGGCATCGGTATACGGGGCGGCCGCCGGGAGTCCTTCTGCTCGCCCCGGTCCTGCGCACCGGCATCGGCACCGGCATCGGCACCGGCGCCGTAGCCCTCGTTCTCGTTCGCGGGGCGGTCCGGTTCCTCGAACGGTTCTTGCCGGTCGGGCCCCTTCACAGCGCTCTCCCGTAACCGGGGTGCGGCCCCGGTGAGGGGTGTGGCTCCGCCGGTCCCGCCGCGTCGTTCGCCGTGGAGAGCAGCTGCAGGCCAAGGCGCAGGCGGCGCCGTGCCTCGTCCTCCGTCACGCCGAGGTCGGCGGCCGTCTGGCGGTAGTCGCGCCGCTGGAAGTAGGCGAGCTCAAGGGCGGCGCGCAGCGGGGCGGGCATGGCCGTGACGATGTAGTCGGCGCGGGCGGCGGCGGAGGCGCGGCGCACCTTGCGCTCCAGGTCCTCCATGGTGCCCTCGCCGCCGCGGGCCAGGGCGGCGGACTCGGTCTGGCGCAGCCGCCGGACGGCCTGCTGGTGGGTGAGCGTGGCGACCCAGGAGCGCAGGGGGCCCTGCTTGGGGTCGTACGCGTCGGGGTTCTCCCAGATGTGGGCGAAGACCTCGCGGGTGATCCGGTCGGCGGCGTCCTCGTCGCCGAGCACGCGGTGGGCGAGGCCGTGCACGAGGGAGGCGAAGCGGTCGTACAGCTCCCCGAGCGCGGCTGCTTCGCCGTGCGCCAGTCGCTGCTGCATGCGGCGGTCCCAGCGACGCGGCGCGTCCTTCGCCATGCGGCCCCCTCTGCGCGTGCCGTTCCTTGCTCGTGCCGACAACTCGTCCCGATCGAAACCCTCCATCGAATGTAGTCGCCACCGCCGACAACGCACTCCCTTTACGGCAAAGTGCGCCAGCACCTGGCCTCGGGTGATAGGGACAGGCGTTCCTGGTGTTTCATGGAGAACAGGTGGGGCAGCCGCGACCTAGGAAGCGTAGGGAAGGCTTCCGCATCGACGAGCTACGACGAGCGAGCGGTATCAGCGAGCGAGAGGCGTGCGAGTGACGCTGCAGGTGGCCGTGGACGAGCAGGACGGCTGGGCCGTGCTGCGGGTGTCCGGCGAGATGGACCTCGTGACCTCGCCCGTCGTGCGCCAGCGCGTGCACGACGCGGTGGCCGACGGCCGCCACAGCCTTGTCCTCGACCTCTCCGACGTGCTCTTCTGCGACTCCAGCGGCGTCGGCGTGCTCATCGCGACGCGGCGCCTCTTCCGCTCCTGCCAGGGCCGCCTGCGCCTGATACTGCCCGCCAAGGGCGCCGAGGACGGCTCCCACGTGAACCGCGTCCTCGCGGCCCTCGGCGTACGCAGGCTCTTCGAGGTCTTCCCGGACGTGGCGGCGGCGGTGGACGACGAGGCGGTCCCGCTCTCCGCGTGACCCCGCCCCGCGCACGTACCCCGAGAAGCACCACCCCGACAAGCACCACCCCGTGACGCACCCCACGGCTCAGTCCCGCCGGATCAGCTCCGGGTCGATGCGCCGCCCCACCAGCGGCAGCGTCCCCAGGACCGCGAGGACCAGCACCCCGGCCATGGCCGCCACCAGCAGCGGCACCCCGGCCCCGTCCCAGAAGATCTCGCCGCCGCCGGTGACCAGATAGGCGGTCTCCGCGAGCTTCCCCGCGACGAGCGCGAGCACCAGGCCCACGGCCAGCGGAAGCACCACCTGCGTGCACTGCACGAGGCGCAGGGTGCGGGCCCGCGCGCCGATCAAGGAGAGCGCGGTGACCTGGGGGCGGCGCTCCACGGCGCGGTCGGTGACGGAGACGAGGAACGCCGCGACGCCGATGACCAGGCCCATCACCATGCCGAGCGCGAGCAGCGTCTCGATGACGGTGATCTGCTGGAGGCCGTCGATGTTGATGCCCGCGGGGTCGACCTCCGCGGTGGGCGCGACGGCGCCGATGCGGTCGAGGACGTCGCGCACGGTGCCGGGATCCGAGCTGCTCACCAGGACGAGCGTGGCCGCGGTGGGCACGGCGTGCGCGGGGAGCTCGGATGGCGGCACGAGGAGGCCGGGGCTCGGCAGGTTGGTGACGTCGTACCCGTCGAACAGGACGGCGGCGTCGGGCACATCGACCTTCAGTGAGGTGCGCTTGTCGCCCTGCTTCATCACGTACGTCGAGGTCTTGAGGGGCGACTCGGACACGTTCGGGTCCTGGAGCCGCAGGACCTTGCCCTCCTCGCAGCCCGCCGAGTGCTCGACGAGACGGGCGAGCTGGGCGCAGGTGGCGACCAGGGCGGGGGCCTGCCAGTCGCCGCCTTCCTTGGTGGGGTCGGTGTGCGGGTCCATCACGATCGCGTCCGCCCGCACCCCGGGAATGTCCCGCAGCTTCCCCTGCTGGTCCGCGCTCAGCTGCGAGAGCCGCAGGCCGTACTCCTGCACGGGCGAGTCGGACCGGGTGATCTGCTGCTCCTCCACCAGCACGCCCTGCGCGAGCGACGCCGAGAACACGAGGAGCACGAGTCCCGTGACGACACGCATCGCGCTGCCCGGCTCGACCTCGTTGCGCCGCATGGCCAGGCTCAGGGCCAGATGCCCGGAGCGTGCCAGGCGCCTTGCGATGCCGTACGAGAGCAGCGGCATGACCGTCACCAGGCCGAGCCCGGTGAGCAGCACCCCGCCGGGCACCAGGAGGGAGTTGATGCCGGTGCTCTGCGCGGGGTTGTCGGTGAGGCCGGTCGCGCAGTAGCCGATGACGATGCCGAGCCCGGTGACGAGCAGCAGGCCGCCCCAGACGCGGGGCGCGCGCGGGGCCGCGGTGCGCCGGGTGCTCAGCGGGTTGGTGGCCGCGGCGCGGGCGCTGGCCCGGCCCACGAACCAGGAGAGCGCGGTGCAGCCGATCAGGCAGACGGCGATCGTGGACGCGGAGAGCGCTCCGTCCGCCGGGTACCACTTGAGGCCGGGAAGCCCGGTCCTGGCCATGATCTGGTTCAGGAGCCAGAACTCGGCGAGGCCGAGCAGCGCCCCCAGGAAGGCGGCGACGACGGTCTCCGCGGCGTTCACGCGCTGCGTGCCCTTGGCGCTCAGGCCCAGCAGGCGCAGGGCCGCGAGGCGCCGGTTGCGGCTGGCGGCGGAGAGCTTGGCGCAGACCGAGAGGAAGACGCCGAGCGGCAGCAGTACGAGGGCGGCGAGGGTGAAGCGCAGGATGTCGAGGGTGGACTTCTCGACGGCGGTGGTGGGCGGGTGCTCGGAGCCGAAGCTCTTCAACGCGCGGGCGTCGTGGCTGAGTTGGTCCCGGGTGGCGCCCACGTAGGCGTACAGCTCGTTCGGGTCGGTCAGGCCCGAGGGGCCGATCAGGCCCTTCTCGTCGCCGGGGAGCAGCCCTTTGAGGCCGGGCTCGCGGCGGAGCTGGTCGTGCAGCGCGGGGGAGACGAACACCTCGCCGGGAGCGGGCAGTTCGCCCAGACCGGGCGGGGGCTGCACGCTGTCGGCGTCCTTGCCCCGGGCGACGAAGACGCGGCTGAACGGCTTCGAGCCGTGCGGGTCGGAGCGCTCCAGGACGAGGGTGGGCTGCCCGGACCTCTTGCCGACGTGGACCTGAGGGTCGCGGTCGGCGGCCCTGCCGTCGTGGGCGCCCAGGATCGAGGGGATCGTCAGGACGAGCGCGAGGCAGCACACCCCGAGGGAGCCGCCGAGGGTCATCAGGAGGAAACGTACGCGGGTGCCGCGCCCGGAGCCGAAGAGGAGCCGCAGGCCGAGCAGGAACTCGCTCATGCGGACGCGCCCTTCGCGGTGAGGACACCGTCGGCCATCGTGTAGTTGCGGTCGGCCTGGGCGGCCACGTTCGCGTCGTGCGTGACCAGGAGGACGGCGGTGCCCTGCGAGCGGGCGAGGCCGAGGAACTCCTTGAGGACGGTGGCGGCGTTGGCGCTGTCCAGGGACCCGGTCGGCTCGTCGGCGAAGACGACGGCGGGCCGGTGCACCAAGGCCCGCGCCACGGCGACGCGCTGGCTCTGCCCGCCGGACACCTGCGAGGGCCGCCGCTCGCGCAGGTCGGCGATCCCGAGCCGGTCGAGGACCTCGGCCGCGGTCTTGAGTGCGGGGCGCTTGCGCTGTCCGGCGAGGCGCAGCGGCAGTGCGGTGTTCTCCTCGATGGTCAGCTCGGGGAGCAGCTCGCCGTACTGGAAGACGAAGCCGAAGCGCTCGCGGCGCAGGGCGCTGATGCCCTCGTCGTCGAGCTCGCCGTACGCCTGCCTCTCGAACCGCACCTCGCCGCGCGCGGCCGGCAGCACACCGGCGAGGCAGTACAGGAGCGAGGACTTCCCGGAGCCGCTGGCCCCGGTGATCGCAGCGACCTCGCCGCGCGCCAGGGTCAGATGGGCGTCGCGGACGGCGGGAGTGGAGCCGTAGGAGAGGTCGACTCCCGTGGCGCTGAGGACTTCTGACGTACTGATCGGCGTACTGATCGCTTCCCCCAAGAAGGCGAAGGGCCCGGGGCGGGGGCCCGGGCCCGGCGTGCATGCGTGGCAGCTGGTCAGGGCTGCCGCTTCGTGCCGGTGGTGACTACCGCTTGTAGTGTTTGGTCACCGAGCAGTTGTCCGGGTGGAAGGAGCCCCGGTCACGGCAGGCGCGTATCCAGGCGTCGCTGGTGTAGCGGGCGGCGCCGTCGTACACGAGCTTGTCCTTGTGGACGGTCTTCTTCTGCTTGCCGTTGAACCGGTTCCAGTCGTATCCCTCGACCTTCACCTGCACGTAGACGTTGTGGCCGTCACCGGCCGAAGTGTCCTGCAGGTCGCCCTTCCAGTGGAAGGCACCGTGGTTGGCGCCGGGCGCCTCGAACTTGTAGTAGCCGTTCTTGAACTTGACGCCGCTGCTCGACAGCGTCGGGATCTTGTGCCACGAGGCGGTCGCCCCTTGTTTGATCAAGGGATGCAGGAACGTAACACCCCCGTACGACACGACCAGTTGAGATTTCGCGCGCACGGACTGTCGGGCGCGGCTCACTGTGTGTTCGCTTTGCGCGTACGTAAATGATCTTTGACCTGATCATGACACTCCGGAGGTTTGGATCACGGAGCGCAGTGGCGTGAAAGCGCAGACATCGACGGTGGGTGAGGAGAGGTCAAGGGAGACCCAAAAGATCACCAAGGATCGGCTCCTGGTACAACCTCTCTTGTTCCGGTCTTGGCACAAGCGTCGGCTTCCCGCCTCCGGGCGGTCGCCGAACACGTACGCTCGCTGCCAGAGACACCCAGGGAACCCCCTGTGCACACGCACCCAACCGCAGAAGTGAGGCGGCCCGAACACCATGGACAGTGCCGAGTACGAGCGTAAGATCGCGGCCCGTTTCGTCACCTTCGATCAGGATGGCAACGGCTACATCTCCCGTGAGGACTTCAGCACGGCGGCCGCCGCCCTGCTCACCGAGTTCGGCGCCACGGCACGCTCCGAGAAGGGGCAGGCCCTCTATATCGGGGCCGAGGCCTTCTGGCAGGGCATGGCCGGGATCGCCGACCGTGACGGCGACCAGCGGATCACCAAGCCGGAGTTCGTGGGCGGCGCGGTGAAGCGGCTGCGGGACAACCCGGCCCGGTTCGCCGAGATCGCGCGGCCGTTCCTGGACGCCGCGATCTCCGTCGCGGACAGCGACGGCGACGGTGCGGTCAGCCCTCAGGAGGTCGAGCGCCTGCTCAGGGCCCTCGGCGTCCCCGCGGACATCGCGAGCGCCGCGGGCGGCTCGCTCGACACCGACGGGGACGGGCGGGTCACGGAGGAGGAGATCGTCGCGGCGTTCGCGGCGTACTTCACCGTTCCCGAGTGAGGACGTCCGCGGGCTAGCCCTGCGTGAAACGCTCCCGCAGCTTGTACTTGAGCACCTTGCGCAGCGTCTCGTTGCGGGGGAGGGCCTCCACCAGCTCCAGTTGCTCCGGCAGCTTGTGGGTGGAGAGTCCTTCCCCGCGCAGATACGCGGTCATGGACGTGAGCGTCAGGGCGTCGTGGGACCCCGGCCGCTGCTCGATCACCGCGCAGACCCGTTCGCCCCGTTCGGGGTCGGGCAGGCCGATCACCGCCGCGTCCCCCACGGCCGGATGCCGGTGGAGCAGGTCCTCGATCTCCTTCGCGGAGATGTTCTCGCCCTTGCGGATGATGATGTCCTTGGCCCGGCCGGTCAGGACCAGATGGCCCGTCGTCCGTACGTGCCCCAGGTCCCCCGTGATCAGGAAGC
The DNA here is from genome assembly GCF_056434405.1 of Streptomyces sp. NPDC044044. Taxonomy (NCBI): domain Bacteria; kingdom Bacillati; phylum Actinomycetota; class Actinomycetes; order Kitasatosporales; family Streptomycetaceae; genus Streptomyces; species Streptomyces sp. NPDC044044. Next base: position 262,765 of record NZ_JBWKFG010000005.1, read on the forward strand.
CGTCCGCGTCGAAGACCTCCGCACTCTGCTCGTGCGGGCCTGGGGGTGTACCCCCGGCAGAACGAGTCAAGTACCCCTGGCAGACCGCCTCCCCGCGCAGCCGCACCTCGCCGTCGACACCGGCGGGCACCTCCTTGCCCTCGGCGTCCGTGATCCGGATCTCCATCCCTTGTGGTGGCAGCCCCTCCGTCGTCGCCAGGTTCTCGGCGGTGTCGTCCGGCGCGCCCATGGTGATCATCGGCACCTCGGTCATGCCGTAGCCGTGGGTGAGCTGGCAGCCCATCTCTCGTACGACCGCGTGATAGATCTCCGGCGGCTTCGGCGCCCCGCCGCCCGCGAGGAGGCGCAGGGTGGGGATGACCTTCTCGCCCGGCGCCAGCTTGCGCTGCTCGGTGAGGAACATCGAGTAGAACGCGGTCGACCCGCCCGCCACCGTCACGCCGTGCCGCCGGTAGCCCTCCAGCGCGTCCGGCAGCGCGAACTGCTCGAACATCACCGCGGGGAAGCCGTACAGGAGCAGCATCACCGTGTAGTCGGGGCCCGCTATGTGCGCGAAGGGGAACGCCATCGAGCCGATGTCGTCCGCCGAGAGGTGCAGCGCGTGCGCGAGGCAGGAGCCGCCCGCGATCAGTGAACGGTCGGTGTGCAGCACGCCCTTGGGGTCGGACGTCGTGCCCGACGTCCAGTAGATCCAGCGCACGGACGTGCCGTCGGAGGGCGGCGCGGGCAGCACGGAAGGGTCGCCGTCCGGCAGCTCGTCGTACGCGTACGCCTCGAAGACGCCGCGCGCGCCGAGCCGCCCCGCCATCTCCGCGTGGTCGAAGCCGCGCCACACCCCGGGCACGGCGAAGAACTCCGCCTTCGACTCCCGCAGCGCGAAGCCGACTTCGCGGTCGCGGTAGAAGGGGATGACCGGTGACTGGACCGCGCCGATGCGGGCGAGCGCGAAGGAGAGCAGGGCGGTCTCGATGCGGGTGGGCAGCTGCCAGGCCACGACCGTGCCGGGGCGCACCCCCATCCCGTACAGGCCCGCGGCCACGCGCTCGCAGCGGTCGCGCAGTTCGCCGAAGGTCAGCGTCCGGTCGTCGGCCGGATCGGCGGCGGCCTGGATGAGGACGGGCGTGTCGGGGGTGAGCGCGGCGCGGCGCTCGATGAGCTCCCAGAGGGTGCGGGACGCTCCCAGTTCGTACGCGGTCTCGTTCTCCGAGGTCCTCATGCGATCCCCTCTGGAAGGCCCTGAACTGACGGTGAGTCAGATCGTGCGGAGAGCGTAAGCCTCACCGCCTTGTCGGTCCAGAGGTGCGGGGATAGCCTGCCATCTGACGGACCATCAGGTATCTCGGAAGGGCCGGAGAGATGACCGGAGGAGACTGACGTGGACCTCACGTACACGGAGGAGGAGGAATCCTTCCGGGCGGGCCTGCGGGAGTGGCTGGCCCGGACCCTTCCCCAACTGCCGCCCCGGCCCGACCCGTTGGACTGGCCGGGGCGCCGCACGTACGACATGGGGTGGCAGCGCAGGCTGTACGACGCCGGGTACGCGGGGCTGCACTGGCCCGTCGACGCGGGCGGGCGCGGAGCCACCCCCACCCAGCACCTCATCTTCCTGGAGGAGACGGAGAAGGCGGGCGCGCCCTACGTGGGGGCGAACTTCGTCGGACTCCTGCACGCGGGGCCGACCATCGCGTCCGAGGGGACGCCCGAGCAGCGCGCCCGGTGGCTGCCGCCGGTCCTGCGCGGCGACGAGGTGTGGTGCCAGGGGTTCAGCGAGCCCGACGCGGGCTCCGACCTCGCGTCGCTGCGCACGCGCGCGTGGCGCGACGGCGACGACTACGTGGTGAGCGGCTCCAAGATCTGGACCTCGCACGCCGAGGTCGCCGACTGGTGCGAGCTGCTCGTGCGGACGACCCCGGTGAGCCAGGACGTGCCCAAGCACCGCGGCATCTCGTGGCTCGCGATGCCGATGGACGCCCCCGGCATCACGGTCCGTCCGCTGCGCACGCTCGCGGGATCGACCGAGTTCGCCGAGGTGTTCCTCGACGAGGTGCGGGTACCGGTCGCCAACCGCGTCGGCGCGGAGAACGACGGCTGGCGCGTGACGATGGTGACACTGTCGTACGAGCGGGGGACGGCCTTCGTGGGGGAGGTCGTCGCCTGCCGGCGGGTCCTGGGCGAGCTCGCGCGCGAGGCCCGCAAGAACGGGCGCTGGGACGACGCGGTGCTGCGGCGCAGGCTCGGCAGGCTGAGCGCCGAGTTCGGGGCGCTGTGGCGGCTCACGCAGTGGAACGTCAGCGAGTCGCAGCGGGCGGGGAGCGGGGTGCCGGGGGTCGGCGGGTCCGTCTTCAAGCTGCGGTACTCGCACGCCCGTCAGGAGCTGTACGAGGCCGCGGGCGAGGTCCTCGGGCCTGCGGGCGCCCTCGACCTGGGCCACGAGTGGACCCTGGACCGGCTCTCCTCGCTCTCGTACACGATCGCCGCAGGGACCTCGCAGATCCAGCAGAACATCGTGGCCGAGCGGATACTCGGCCTCCCGAAGGGGCGGTGAGGGGGCGCATGGACTTCCAACTGACCGATGACCAGCGGGCGTTGCGGGACGGAGTGCGGGAGATCCTGGAAGGGCGGTTCGGCGGAGCCGCACTGCGGGGCGCGGCGGACTCCGGGACCCCTTCGCTGGACCGGACCCTGTGGCGGGAGCTCGGGGACGCCGGGTTCTTCTCGCTGCGGATGCCGGAGTCGGACGGCGGGGTCGGACTGGGGCTTCCGGAGGCCGTGTTGGCCTTCGAGGAGGCGGGGCGTGCGCTGCTTCCCGGGCCGCTGGTGGCGACGTTCCTCGCGGCCGGGGATGTCGCGGGCGCGGCGCAGGGGACGACCGTGGTGACCGCCCTCTCCGGCGGGCTCGTTCCCTGGCTCGACGCGGCGGACGTGGTCCGGGGGGATGTGTCCGGGGCTGTTCCGCTGCGGTCCGTCGATCCACTGACGCCGCTCCACCGGGTGCCCGGCGACGGCGGTGAGGTGGGTGCGGGCGGGGCGGCGGACGCGGAGGGTGACCTCCTGATCGCGGCGGAGCAGCTCGGCAGCGCCGGGAAGACCTGCGAGATGGCCGTCCGCTATGCCCGTGAACGTACGCAATTCGGGCAGGCCATCGGGGCCTTCCAGGCCGTCAAGCACCTCTGCGCGCAGATGCTCGTGCGCACCGAGGTCGCCCGCGCCGCCGTGTACGCCGCGTCCGTCACCGGCGACGGGGCGGAGATCGTGGGGGCCAAGCTGCTCGCCGACGAGGCGGCGGTGCGGGGCGCGCGGGACTGCCTGCAGGTGCACGGCGGGATGGGGTTCACCTGGGAAGCCGATGTGCACCTGCATCTGAAGCGGGCCTGGGTACGGGCCGGCCTCGGGCGGTCGGCGGCTCGCGCGGAGGAGGAGCTGGCTGCGGCGCTGTGAGCCCGTGGGGGTCGACGGGGGCCGTGGAGACCTTGGGGCCTGTGGGGTCCGTGGGACGGCGGAATTGCCCTGGGGCGGATGTGCGGAGAGTGATCGACTTGCCGGGTCCCCGAAGTGGGGGGAGGCTACTGAGCGTCGATACCGGGTTGTGTCCTAGGCGTGACTCGTCACGGCATGGAGTCGGGCTTCCGCTCCGGTACCTTGTGTGAGATGCGAGTGGTTCTGAGGTCGAGCCATGCCGGTGCTGCCCCTGAGGCGGCGCCGGGCCCGGCAATGCGTGCCGTTCGCAGTGCAGGAGGGGGCTGTATGCCCGCCTGTTCGACCCCCCGCAGCGCGCGTCGCACAGTATGCCGCACGCGTACTCCTTCGCGCTGGAATATGCCTGAAGCGCTTGTTGGGGTGACTGAACGTCAACCATGCTGTCTCTCAAGGGGATCACGTTCCGTGACCCTGTGGAGTCGCGAGGCGATGTGTCCGCCGGTTCGGATGGTGTGAGCGGTGCAGGTGCTTCAAGTTCAACTGGAGGTCAGGCCTGACCCCGCAGAAGTGGGGCGGGCCCGAAGGTGGGCGCGTTCGCGGCTCGCCTGTTCCGGGATAGAGGTCGATGAGCCGCTGGCCGAGACGCTGATCCTGTTGATCTCGGAGCTGGTCACCAACGCGGTGGTGCACACGGGCTGTCCGGCCGTTCTGCGCATGCGGCTGCCGGACGCCCCCGATGCCGCCGGGAAGGCCGCGGGTGCCTCGGGCGCCTCGGGCGCCTCAGGTGCTGCGGGAGCTGCGGGAGCGGGTCCCGGGACGGTCCGTGTCGAGGTCGCCGATGCCAGCGCGCGTCCGCCCAAGCAGCGGCACGCGGACGGTGACGCGACCAACGGCCGGGGCCTCGAACTCGTCGACGGCCTCGCCGACCGCTGGGGCTGGCAGACCGAAGGCACGGGCAAGAGCATCTGGTGCGAGGTGGACCGGTGCGAGCCGGGGGTCTCGGCGGTCGCGTTCGAGGGGACGACGTACGAAGACGTCGCGTACGAAGCGGTCTGACGAAGCGGTCTGCGGAACGACCTGCGAACGGCCTACGAACGGTCTGCGAAACGGTCTGCGAAATGGTCTGAGCGTCACGTGTCCGCAGTGGGCGCCCGTATGCGCCGTCACATGCCACGATGCGCGGCCGTGCGCGGCCGGAACAAAAGCGGCATAATTCATTAATCACCGGACGGGTGTTGACGTACCGTGTCCGATTGATCACGCTTGTGTGCAGCGATTCGCCGCGAGGGGACGTCGAGGGACGGTGGTCAGTGGCCTGCGGCCCGTGGCCCGGTCCTCGACGAGATGTGGGTCGCCAGTCGGCGCCGGTCCCTTCGTGGCCGTGGGAGGCAGGACTTGCGCGCCGGAGCCGGATGGCGGCGCGTGCGGCAACGCGCTCGGGGCGGGAGCCGGGGCGCCGCCATCCCAAGGCTCACAGGGCGCGCGGGGCGCGTGGGGCGGGACTCACAGGATCGCGACCGGGGCGACGGGTGTTCCCGTGCCGCCGATGAACGGCTCGGGCATCGCGGAGAGCAGGAAGCTGTAGCGGGAAACTTCTGCACAGGCTGTGGACAACTTTTCCAGATTCCAGTTCTGGCCCTGCAGCATCCCCATCTCGACCAGGTCGAGCGCGTGCACGGGCAGCCAGAGGTTCTCGATCTCGGGCGGGAAGATCTCGAAGGTCAGGGTGTCGTTGGCGACCGCCGCGACATCGCGGGCGTGGAACCACTCCGGGGTGCGGATCGAGAGGCCGGGGGACGGATAGCCGTACGCGTGCTTGTCGCCCGCCAGGTAGGTCCGGATCTGTCCGGTGCGTACGAGGACGATGTCGCCTGCGCGGACGGTGAGCCCCGCGAACTCCTCGGCCTCCGCGAGGTCTTCGGGGGTGACCGCGTGGTCGCCGGGCAGCCGGTCGACTCCCTTGGCGCGGGCGACGTCGAGCAGGACGCCGCGCGAGACGAGGTGTGGCACCTTGTCGATGCCGCTGAACCGGGCGCCGGTGTGGGCGGTGATGGTGTCCGCGGGGCGGCCGTTGTAGATCTTCCCCGAGTGTGCGGCGTGGGTCAGCGCGTCCCAGTGGGTGGCCGTCTGCAGGCCCATCGTGACGGCGTCGTCGCTGGTGGCGACCGTGCCGGGGCCGAAGAGCTCCTGGTTGATCTGCACCATCGTGTGGAGGGGGTTGATCCTGCCGGGTATCAGGCCCGTCTGGACGCCGTCCTCCTTGAGGGGCAGGGCGAGCGGGATGCGGCGGCCGGTGCGGATGCCGGCGGCGGCCTCGCGTACGACCTCGTCGGTGATGAGGTTGAGCGTGCCGATCTCGTCGTCCGTCCCCCAACGGCCCCAGTTGTTCACGCGTTTGGCGATGTCGTGGAACTCGGGTGGCAGCGCGGAGGGGGTGGTGGTGTCTGTGGATGCAGTGTCTGTGGATGCCGTGCCGGTGGGCGCGGCTTCCGCGGATGCCGAGTCTGACATGGGTCCTCCCCGGGGCTTGTCTTCTGGTGTCTGACGGGTCATAGAATCTAACGGTCCGTCAGAAACCGCGGGAAGGGGCCGGACGTGGGGAACTTCTTGGCAGGCAAGGTGGTTGCCGTGACCGGTGCCGGGCGTGGCATCGGCAGGGCGGTCGCGCTGGCCGCCGCAGCCGAGGGCGCGAAGGTCATCGTGAACGACTACGGCGTCTCCATGGAGGGTGCTGAACCGACCAGCGAGATAGCTGACGGCGTGGTCAAGGAGATCCAGGCCGCGGGCGGCGATGCCGTGGCCGTGGCGGACGACATCTCGACCATGGCGGGCGGGCAGCGGATCGTGGACGTCGCGCTCGCCGAGTACGGGCGCATCGACGGTGTCGTGTGCGTCGCCGGGATCCTGCGCGAGCGGATGCTCTTCAACATGTCCGAGCAGGAGTGGGACCCGGTGGTCGCCACGCACCTCAAGGGCACGTTCACCGTCTTCCGGGCCGCATCGGCGGTCATGCGGAAGCAGGGGACGGGCACGCTGATCGGCTTCACCAGCGGCAACCACCAGGGGTCGGTCGCGCAGGCCAACTACAGCGCGGCCAAGGGCGGGATCATCTCTCTGGTGCGGAGCGCGGCCCTCGGCCTGAACAAGTACGGGGTGACGGCGAACGCGGTCGCGCCCGTCGCGCGGACGCGGATGTCCGCGAACGTACCCATGGAGCTGAAGGAGATCGGGGAGCCGGAGGACGTGGCCGCGCTGGTCACGTATCTGCTGAGCGACCGGGCCCGGGAGGAGAAGATCACCGGGCAGGTCTACACGGTCGCGGGGCCGAAGATCGCGGTGTGGGCACAGCCGCGTGAGCTGCGGGCGGGGTACGTGGAGGGTGGCTGGACGCCGGAGAAGATCGCCGACTTCCTGCCGGGGACGGTCGGGGTCGACCCGATGCCGATGCTGGCGCAGCTGGAGGCGATGGCGAAGGCCGCCGCCGCCAAAGACCGGCCGAACGCGTAGGCGGCGGGGCGGTGGAGTTCGGATTCGGTCCTGAGGACGAGGAGTTCCGCGCGGAGGCGCGCGCCTGGCTCGGTGAGCATCTGGCGGGGGTGTTCGCCGGTGCGGTGGGTCTTGGCGGGCCCGGGAGCGAGCACGAAGGGGCGGGGGAGCGGCGGGCCTGGGAGCGGGAGTTGGGGCGGGGGGGCTGGATCGGGCTCGGGTGGGAGGGGGGTGCGGGGCTGGGGGCGGGCTCGGACTCGGGTGCGGGCTCGGGTGTGGGTCTGGGGGCAGGTGCAGGCTCGGGGGAGTACGGGAATCGGCGGGCGACGCTGACCCAGCAGGTCGTGTGGGCCGAGGAGTACGCGCGGGCGCGGGCGCCCGGTCGCCATGGGCACATCGGCGAGAACCTGCTGGCCCCGACGCTTCTCGCCTACGGCACGCAGGAGCAGCGGGACGAGTTCCTGCCGCCCATCGCCCGCGGGGAGGCGCTGTGGTGCCAGGGGTACAGCGAGCCCGGGGCCGGGTCGGACCTGGCGGGGCTGCGGACGGTGGCGGTGCGGGACGGTGACGCGTACCGGATCACCGGGCAGAAGATCTGGACCTCGCTGGCCCATGAGGCGGACTGGTGCTTTGTGCTTGCGCGGACCGAGGCGGGGTCCGCCGGACACCGGGGGATCTCGTTCCTGCTGGTGCCGATGGATCAGCCCGGACGTATCGAGGTGCGGCCCATACGGCAGTTGACGGGCACGAGCGAGTTCAACGAAGTCTTCTTCGACGGGGCGATCGCGCGTGCCTCGCACGTGGTGGGCGGCGTCGGCAACGGGTGGCGCGTGGCCATGGGGCTGCTCGGTTTCGAGCGGGGGGTCTCCACGCTCGTGCAGCAGATCGGGTTCGCGGAGGAGCTGGGACGCGTTGTCCAGGAGGCGGTCGAGCGTGGGGCCGTCGAGGATCCCGTGCTGCGGGATCGGCTGGTTCGGCAGTGGGCCGAGTTGCGGGTCATGCGGTGGAACGCACTGCGTACGTTGGGTGGTTCGGGCAGCTCGGGTGGCTCGGGTGGGACTGGTGGGACCGGAAGTTCCGGTAGTTCGGGTGGCGGCTCGGGGGCGCCGAGTGTGGCCAAGCTGCTGTGGGGCGGGTGGCATCAGCGGCTGGGAGAGCTGGCCATGGGGGTGCGCGGGGCCGTGGGTGCCGTCGGCCCCGGGGACTGGAGCGAGAGCGCTCCGTACGAACTGGACGCCCTGCAGCGGCTCTTCCTCTTCACGCGGGCCGACACCATCTACGGCGGCTCGGACGAGATTCAGCGGAACATCATCGCCGAGCGTGTGCTCGGCCTGCCGAGGGAGGCGCGATGAGGGGTGTCGTTTTCGACAGGAGCAGGGCCGAGGGGAGCAGGGTCGAGGTCGTCGACGACCTTGAGATACGGGATCCGGGACCGGGGGAGGTGCTGGTCGGGATCAAGGCCGCGGGGCTGTGCCACAGCGACCTCTCGGTGATCGACGGGACCATTCCGTTTCCTTCGCCGGTGGTGCTCGGGCATGAAGGGGCGGGGGTGGTGGAGGCGGTCGGTGCGGGGGTGACGCATGTGGGGGTCGGGGATCACGTGGCCCTTTCGACCATCGCCAGCTGCGGGACCTGCGGGGAGTGCAATCGGGGGCGGCCGACGATGTGCCGGCGCGCGATCGGGATGCCGGAGCAGCCGTTCTCGCGGGGCGGGAGGCCGATCCATCAGTTCGCGGCGAACTCCGCGTTCGCGGAACGCACGGTGGTGAAGGCCGTGCAGGCCGTGAAGATCCCGGAGGACATTCCGCTGACGTCGGCGGCGTTGATCGGATGCGGGGTGGTGACGGGGGTCGGCGCCGCCTTGAACCGCGCGAAGGTGGATCGCGGGGACAGCGTGGTGGTGATCGGGACCGGGGGGATCGGCCTGAACGTGCTGCAGGGGGCGAGGATCGGCGGGGCGACGCGGATCGTGGCGGTGGACGCGAACCCTGAGAAGGAGGGGGTGGCGCGGCAGTTCGGGGCCACGCACTTCTTCTTGTCGGCGGAGGCGGAGGGCGTGCGGGAGCTGTTGCCGACGGGGGCTGACCATGTCTTCGAGTGTGTGGGGCGGGTGGAGCTGATCCGGCAGGCGGTGGACCTCCTGGACCGGCATGGGCAGGCGGTGCTTCTTGGCGTACCGCCGGCTACCGCCGAGGCGTCGTTCCTGGTCTCGTCACTGTTCCTGGACAAGTCGATCCTGGGCTGCCGCTATGGTTCGGCGCGTCCGCAGCGGGACTTCGCGCTGTACGCGGAGCTGTACCGGGAGGGGCGGCTGCTGCTGGACGAACTGGTGACGGAGACGTACCCGGTGGAGGACTTCGCGAAGGCGGTGGGGGATGCGGAGGCGGGGCGGGTGGCGCGGGGGGTGCTGACGTTCTGAGGCGGGGGTCGTCGCGAGGGCGGGTCTGGTTCGTGTGTGGGTGCGGGGCCGTGCCGGTATGTCCGTCCTCGCTGTCGTCCGGTGGCCGTGGGGTTGCTGCGGCGGGGGAGTGCCGCGAGCCGTGCTCCGGGCGGACATACCGCCACGTCCCCTCCCGTGCGCTCCCGACTGCGGCGAATCGCCGATCGCTGCGGGGCAATCGGGTGGGTGGGCGGGAAAGGCTTGTTCGTCCAGGGTCGGATGCGGGGTGATCGGGCGGGTGGGTGGGAGAGGCCCGTTCGGTCAGGGGGATGCGGGGTCCCCCGAGATCACCGCCCAGGCCCAGCAGGCACGCCTTCGCGAAACGTTCGGCGGTAGGCCGTGGGGGTCACACCCAGCGCCGCCTGCAAGTGCGCCCGCATGGACTGGGCCGTGCCGAAGCCGGCATCGCGGGCGACCTGGTCGACGGACAGGTCGCTGGACTCCAGAAGGTGACGGGCCCGCTCGACCCGCTGCCGCGCCAGCCACTGCCCGGGGCTGACCCCCGCCTCCTCACGGAAACGGCGCGTGAAGGTGCGTACGGACATGGATTCCTGATCCGCCATGTCGCGGAGCTGGATCGGCTCGTGGAGGTGACCTAGCGCCCACGCCCGCGCCGAGGTCGTCGTCGCCAACTGCGGCTCCGGGACAGGGCGTTGGATGTACTGGGCCTGGCCGCCGTCGCGGTGCGGCGGCACCACCGTACGGCGGGCGACCTCGTTGGCGACCGCCGAGCCGTGGTCGCCGCGTACGACATGGAGGCAGAGGTCGAGGCCCGCCGCCACCCCCGCCGAGGTGAGGACGTCCCCGTCGTCGATGAACAGGACGTCCGGGTCCACCGTGATCCGCGGGAAGAGACGCTGGAAGTGCTCCGCCGACGACCAGTGCGTCGTCGCGGTGCGGCCGTCGAGGTAGCCCGCGGCGGCGAGGACGTAGCCGCCCGTGCAGATGGAGATCAGGCGTGTGCCCGGCCTGATGTGGGCCAGGGCCGCCGCGAGGTCGGCGGTCAGGCGGCCTTCCTCGTAGACCGGACCCAGTTCGTACGACGCCGGGACCACGACCGTGTCGGCCTCGGCCAGGCACTCCGGGCCGTTCTCCACGAGGATCGCGAAGTCGGCGTCGGTGCGCACCGGGCCCGGGGGCCGGACGGACGCCGTGACGACTTCGTACAGGAGCTCGTGGTCGGCCGTACGCGCGCGGCCGAAGATCCGCTGCGGGATGCCGAGCTCGAAGGGGATGACGCCGTCCAGGGCCAGGACGACCACTCGGTGGCGAGTGGTCCCGGTGGTCCGGGCGGGCCTCGGGGTGCCGTTCGCGGAGGCTGCCATGGCCCGATTCTAGCTAATGCTGTCCTTTGGGCCACTCGATCGGGCGCGGCAGGGGCCGGATGCTGTTGTCGTGAACCAGACAGACGTGAATCAGCCGGTCGAGACCCTCGTGGAGGTGCCGCGGCAGCGGCGTCGTATCCACCGGGCGTGGTTCGTCGCCGCCGTCACCTTCGTGACGATCATCGGCGCGGCGGCGTTCCGGTCCCTGCCGGGCCTGCTCATCGATCCGCTGCACGAGGAGTTCGACTGGTCGCGCGGCACGATCGGCCTCGCGGTCTCCATCAACCTCGCGCTGTACGGGCTGACCGCGCCGTTCGCCGCCGCGCTGATGGACCGCTTCGGCATCCGGAGGGTGGTGGCGGTCGCTCTGGTCGTGATCGCGCTCGGGTCCGGGCTCACCGTGTGGATGGAGTCCGCCTGGCAGCTGCTGCTGTACTGGGGGCTGCTCGTCGGCCTCGGGTCGGGGTCGATGGCGCTGGCCTTCGCCGCCACCGTCACCAACCGGTGGTTCACCACGCGGCGCGGACTCGTCACCGGCATCCTGACCGCGGCCTCCGCCTCCGGGCAGCTGATCTTCCTGCCGGTGCTCTCCTGGATGGTGGAGACCTACAAGTGGCGGCCCGCCGCGGTGACCGTCGCCCTTGCGGCGCTCGTCGTCGTCCCGTTCGTGTGGCTGCTGCTGCGCGACCACCCGGCGGACGTGGGCCTGAAGCCGTACGGCTCCGAGGAGTTCGTGGAGAAGCCGCCGCCCGCCACGGGCGCCGCGCGGCGTGCGGTCACCGTGCTGTTCAAGGCCGCCCGCACCGGGCCGTTCTGGCTGCTCGCCGGGACCTTCGCCATCTGCGGTGCCTCGACGAACGGTCTGATCCAGACGCACTTCGTGCCCGCCGCGCACGACGAACACATGCCGGTCAGGGTGGCCGCCTCGCTCCTCGCCGTCATCGGCGTCTTCGACGTCGTGGGCACGATCGCGTCCGGCTGGTTCACGGACCGCTACGACGCGCGGCGGCTGCTCGCCGTGTACTACGCGCTGCGCGGCATCTCGCTGCTCTTCCTGCCGCTGCTGCTGGACGCGACCGTGCACCCGCCGATGATCTTCTTCATCGTCTTCTACGGCCTCGACTGGGTGGCGACCGTGCCGCCGACCCTGGCCCTGTGCCGCGAGCAGTACGGCGAGGACAGCGCCATCGTCTTCGGCTGGGTGCTCGCGTCGCACCAGGTGGGTGCCGCGCTCGTGGCCGTCATCGGTGGCGTCGTGCGGGACGCGTTCGGGTCGTACGACGTGATGTGGATCGCCTCGGGGGCGCTGTGCGCGGCGGCTGCGCTGATGGCCCTGGTCATCCGGCGGGCCGGTGACGGGGAGGCAGTGCGGCCCGCAGTCGGCTAGCGGGACCCTCGCTCACGTGGCCCGTCGCTCACGTGGCGAAGCCGCCGAACTTGCCCCGGTGGAACAGGAGCGGTTCGCCGTCGTCGGTGGCGCCCAGGGCGTCCACCCTGCCGACCACGATCAGGTGGTCGCCCCCGGTGTGCACGGCCTGGATCGTGCAGTCGATCCAGGCCGGTACCCCGGCCAGGCGCGGGGATCCGGTGACGGGCGCGGCGTCGTGGTCCACCCCGGCGAACTTGTCGGCGCCGCTCACCGCGAAGCCGCGGCAGAGGGGGCCCTGATCGGCGCCGAGGACGTTGACGCAGAAGACGCCCGCGCGCGCGATGCGCGGCCACGTCGTCGACGTACGCGCGACCATGAACGAGACGAGGGGCGGGGCGAGGGAGAGCGAGGAGAACGACTGGCAGGCGAACCCGGCAGGGCCGGGCTCGCCTTCGGACGCCGGTGCCGTGATCACGGTCACGCCGGTCGCGAAGTTCCCCAGTACGCGCCGGAATTCGCCCGCGTCGAGCGGCGCACGCTCGTCCTCGCCGACGGCCCGCAGCTGCGGGCGCGGCAGGGCTTCGACCGGGCCTGTGGTGGTCGGTTCGCCGACCGACCTGAGGTATCGGACGACGGTGGCCGCCATCCCTGCATGTCCCATCACATCAGCCATTGAAGCTGACGGGTCGTCAGATTGGAAGGGCGGGGACGTGGCGCATCGGCGCTCTTCGGGTCCGCATGTCTTCAGCCGCGTGATCGAGAAGGTGGGGAAGTGGGGGGGGGAGGGTCGCCTTTGGCCCCTCTGGCTCCTCTGGCCCCCTCTGGCTCCTTCGGGCGCTGACGGGTTGGAGGGGGCTCAGCGGCCTTCGTACGAAGGTGAACGGCGCTCCACGAAGCTGGCCACGCCCTCGTTCGCGTCGGCCGTCGTCATGTTGATCTCCTGCGCCGCTGCCTCGGCGGCGAAGGCCGTCGCGCGGTCCGATTCGAGGGCGGCGTTGACCAGTTGCTTGGTCATGGCGATGGAGCGGGTCGGTCCCGCCGCGAGGCGTTCCGCCCAGGCGCGGGCCGTCTTCTCCAGTTCGTCGGCGGGTACGACGCGGTTGACGAGCCCGAGCCGCTCGGCCTCCGCCGCCGGGACGGAATCCCCGAAGAACATCAGCTCCTTGGCCCGCTGCGGCCCGATGAGCCGGGGCAGCAGATAGGCCCCGCCCCCGTCGGGCACCAGGCCGCGGCGCACGAACACCTCGATGAACTTGGCCTGTTCGGCGGCGATGACGAGATCGCAGGCGAACGCGAGATGGGCGCCGATCCCGGCCGCGGTCCCGTTCACCGCGGCGATCACCGGCTTCTCGCAGTCCAGGACGGCGGCGATGAGGCGCTGGGCGCCGAGCCTGATCGTGCGGGCCACGTCACCGGGCACGCGCTCGGCGGTGCTCGGCGCTCCGCGCAGGTCGGCGCCCGCGCAGAATCCCTTGCCGGTGGCGGTGATGACGACGGCGCGGACGGCGGGGTCCGCGGAGGCCGCGGCGAGGAGTGAGATGACGCGTTCGCGCTGGTCCCAGGTGACGGCGTTCATGGCTTCGGGGCGGTTGAGGGTGATCCACGAGACGGCGTTGTCAGTGGTGTGGAGTACCAATGAGTCGAGGGGATCAGTCGCGGCTTCGGGGGAGGGTGTCATGCGGGTACGGACTCCATTTCGCTGCGGGGTGCTCGGACGGGTGGGCGGGAGAGATGCGCCGCGCAGCGGCGTCCTGGAAACCGACTCACCGGCAGACGGCAAGAGCATCCAGCGCGACAGCCCCCTGCCCCCGGGGCAGCACCATCAGGGGGTTGATGTCCAGCTCGGCCAGCTCGTCCCCCAGCTCAAGAGCCATCCGCTGCACCCGCAGCACGACCTCGACCAGCGCATCCACATCAGCCGGCGGAGCCCCTCGCACCCCGTCGAGCAGAGCCCGCCCGCGGAGCTCGGACAGCATCGCAAGGGCCTGGTCCTCCCCGAAGGGCGGCACCCGCACGGCCACGTCCCGGAGGACTTCGACAAGGACACCTCCGAGCCCGACGGTGACCGTCGGTCCGAACAGCTCGTCCTGGGTGACCCCGACCACCATCTCGACACCCCGCTCCACCATCTGGCAGACGAGTACGCCGTCCAGCGCGATCCCTTCGTAGCGCGCGATGTCGGTCAGCTCCCGATAGGCGTCGCGGACCTGGCTCGCCGAGGTCAGGCCGACCTTCACCAGGCCCAGTTCGCTCTTGTGGGCAAGGCGCGCCCCGGACGCCTTCATCACCACCGGGTAGCCGACGAGCCCCGCCGCCCGCACGGAAGCCGCCGCACTGGTCACCAACTGCTCGCGCGGTACGCGAATCCCGTACGCGCGCAGCAGCTGCTTCGCCGCGTGCTCGCTCAGCTGCTGACCGGACCGCATCAGGGCCTGGGCCTTGCGGAAGGAGGGCGAGGCCGTGCGCGGCGCATCGGCGAAGGGGGAGCGGTAGCGGGTCGTGAACCGGTGGTGGTCCAGATAGGCGCGCACCGCCGTGATGCAGTTGGCGAAGGTGCGGAAGGTGGCGACGCGCGAGGAGCCGAGCAGTGTCGTGCGGTAGGCCTCCTCGGTGCCCACGGGCGAGCCCCACACCACGCACACCAGCTTGTCCGTCTGCTCCGCCGCGTCCACCAGGTCCTGAGCCAGCTTGTCGCTCATCGGAGGGAAGGGGCCGGTGATGGGACAGATCAGCACCCCCACCTCCGGATCGTCCAGGATCGCGTCGATGATTTTGCGGCCGCGCCAGTCGCCCACCGGGTGCCCGCCGTTGTCGACGGGGTTGGCGACGTTCAGATAGTCCGGTATCCACTGGTGCAGCTCGGCCTGCTTGGCGTCCGAGAGGGCGGGCAGCGGCAGCCCCGCCTCGGTCGCCAGGTCCGAGAAGTGCGCGCCCGTGCCGCCCGAGATCGAATAGACGACGACGCCCTCGGCCCGCGGCGG
Organism: Streptomyces sp. NPDC044044; assembly: GCF_056434405.1. Taxonomy (NCBI): domain Bacteria; kingdom Bacillati; phylum Actinomycetota; class Actinomycetes; order Kitasatosporales; family Streptomycetaceae; genus Streptomyces; species Streptomyces sp. NPDC044044. The sequence continues at coordinate 277,783 of NZ_JBWKFG010000005.1, forward strand.
CCTCGCGCGCGCCAACAGGGCGGACGTGTCCTGGAGTTCGTCGAGCCCGTCCACGCGGATCACGCCGTACTGCCGCATCGCCGCGTCGACGACCGTGTCGGCGCCGGTGAGCTTGCCGGTATGTGAGGCGGCCATGCGGGCGCCCGTCTCGGTGCGGCCGACCTTGACCGCGACGACGGGCACGCCGCGCTGGGCGGCGCGGTCGGCGGCGAGCAGGAAGGAGCGGCCGTCCTTGAGGCCCTCGACGTAGCAGGCGATGGCGCCGACCTCGGGGCGCTCGGCGAAGTAGGAGATGAAGTCGGAGGTCTCCAGGTCGGCTTCGTTGCCGGTGGGTGCCCAGTGCGAGAGGCGTACGCCGATCTCCTGCATGGTGAAGACGGGGCGGCCCTGGTGGCCGGACTGGGTGATCAGGGCGATCGCCGGTCCTTCGAGGTCGTCGCGGAACTTCTCGAAGGCGTTGAGGTTGGTGTTCGGCCCGAGCAGCCGCAGCCCCGAGCGTTCCACGGCGGCGGCAAGGCGGGCCTGGGCGGCCGCGCCCTCCTCGCCGGTCTCGGCGAAGCCGGAGGCGAAGGCGACGGCGAACTTCACCTTGGACTCGGCGAGTTCCTCGATCACGGGAAGGGGGTCACTGACGAGGAGAACGGCCAGATCGACCTGTTCCGGCAGGTCCGCGACGGAGGGGAAGCAGGGTGTGCCGAAGACGGACTGCCGGGTGGGGTGCACCGGATGCAGCCGGGCGCCGCCTCGCTCGGCCCAGTCCATGAGCTGCCGCGTGATGCCGGTGTTCGGCCGCCCCTCGGCGTCCGATGCGCCGATGACGGCGACGGACTCGGGGCGGAAGAACCGGTCCAGATCCGGTACTTCGGCGTGCAGTGGGCGACCGCTCACGTCCAGGTCGTCCGTAGTGGCGGCCCGTCCGTGGACGGCGGGTGCCGGGGCTTCGCCGCAGGCCACGACACGCGCGCGGCGGGGGTCGGTGGTGAAGGTGCCGTATGTCGATCCAAGCATCGGTCCGCCCGCTCCTGGGTGAAGGAATGCAACTGACGCACAGTCAGATTACTTAACTGACGCTGTGTCAGGAACAGTGCTGCACAAAGAGTTGGGGCGGTCCTCTAGCAGTACCCAGGTGCCCCGGGGGGCTACTCCCCTTCCGGGGGGCGGGGGCGCCGGAGGGTGCAGTACCGGCCACCGGGGTCGCCCCGCGAAGTGCCGTCGACTGTCTGCGGCGCCATCGTGGCTGGTCGCGCGGTTCCCCGCGCCCCTTTGGGGGCTGCGCGGGGACCGTGGCTCTCGCGGGGCGGGGGTCGTCAGCGGCTCGCGTTCAGTGTCCTCGCCACCGCCTTCGCGATCTTCTCCGCGTCCCGCGCCATCTCGCGCAGCATTCCGCTGATGGGGTTCGTGAACCCGGTGAAGTAGAGGCCGGGGGCCGACTTCGGGGTGCGGGCTCCGCGGACGACGGGGGCGCCCTTCGCGTCGAGTACGCCCAGGTCGCCGACGAGCGGCTCCAGGGCGCGGTGGTAGCCCGTGGCGGCGATGACGGCGTCGGGGGCGATCAGTGTGCCGTCGGCCAGGACGACCTTGCCGTCCTCGAAGGACTCCACGGCCGCGACCGGTTCGACCTTGCCCTTGCGTACCGCGTCGATCAGCCCCACGTCCTGCACCGGGATCGCGCCCTCCTTGACCCGGGAGTACAGGCCCGTGGCGGGGCGGGGCAGCCCTCGTGCGGACAGGTCGGGGACGCTGACCCTGGCGATCGGGCCCGCGAGCCGGTCCACCAGCGCGACGGGAAGCCTGCGGCAGAGGATGCCCGTGCGCTGCGCGGGCCATCCCGCTGTGGAGCGGCGGACGATGTGCGGCGCGGTGCGCACCGCCAGGCGGACGCGCGCGGCGCCGCCCTCGACGAGGTCGACGGCGATCTCGGCGCCGGTGTTGCCGACGCCCACGACCAGGACGTCCTTGCCCTCGTAGGGGCGCGGGTCGCGGTAGGAGCTCGCGTGCAGGAGCTCGCCCGCGTACGTGTCGCGGCCGGGCCAGTCCGGCAGCCGGGGCGTGTGGTTGTAGCCGGTGGCGATCACGACCGCGCTGCCGGTCAACTCCCGGCCGCCGCTCGCGTGCAGCAGCCAGCCGGTGCCGTCGGCCGACCGCTCCAGGCGGGAGACCTCGACTCCGGTGACGATCTCCAGTTCGTGGAACTCGGCGTACTTCTCCAGGTAGCGCAGGACGTTGTCACGTGACACCCACCGTCCGAAGGCGCGCGGTATCGCGAGCCCCGGCAGTGCGGAGAGGCGGCGCGTCGTGTGCAGGCGCAGGCGGTCGTAGTGCGTGCGCCAGGAGGCGCCGACCCGGTCGGACTTCTCGAGCACGACCGCGCGAACGCCGCGCGCACGCAGAGCGGCCGCCACGGAGAGCCCGCCGGGTCCGCCGCCGACGACGTACACGGGGCGGTCCTGGTGTGGCGTTTGTGGGGGAGTGGTGTCGGCCATGAACCTGAGAGTAATCACGTGGTCACTTGATGGGGGACGGTCAAGCCCCAAACCGGTTGCGAATTGATCACGGGTGTACGCGGCGGGCCCTCCGTCCGTGGGTTTCGCGCCACGTCGCGGGGCCCACGCGCCGTACGGCCTCTTGCGTACGTCTCTTGCGCACGCGCCGGGCATGCGCTGAACTGACGTACCGTCAGAATCCTCTGTCCGGAGACGCGATGGGACTGTTCCTGTGAGCACTGCGAGCCCCGCGGGCCCCCGCTACGACCTCCCCGAGCCCGACGCCTTCACCCGCCCCTACTGGGACGCGGCGGCCGAGGGACATCTCCTCATCCGCCGCTGCGGCGGCTGCGGCAAGGCGCACCACTACCCGCGCGAGTTCTGCCCGCACTGCTGGAGCGAGGAGGGCGGCTGGGAGCGGGCGAGCGGCCACGCCACGCTCTACACCTGGTCCGTGGTGCACCGGAACGACCTGCCGCCCTTCGGCTCCCGCGTCCCGTACGTCGCCGCCGTCGTCGACCTCGCCGAAGGCCCGCGCATGATGACGGAGATCGTCGACTGCGAGGAGGGCGAGCTGCGGATCGGGATGGCGCTGCAGGTCGCGTTCCGTGAGGCGGGGGCGGAGTCGGGGGAGGGAGAGGGGGCGCGGGAGGGCTTCGGCGTGACGGTGCCGGTGTTCCGGCGTGCGTCGTAATCCATTTCTGCTGTGGCGCACGGCGGGGGATCATGGCCCATGGCTTCCTCTCCGCGTCCCGGCTGGCAACTGACCTCCGACCTCGACGAGTTCCACTCCCGCACGGCGTCCTTCCTGCACTCGGCGCCCGCCCTGCACACCGCGCTGCTCAGCGTCACCGACACGCTGCGTACGCGTGGGCTCCACGCGTACGGGAAGGAAGATCCCCTCTTCGGAATCCGCACCGATGGCGACGGCGTGGATGGCGATAGCGGTGACGGCGGTGTGAGCGGTGCCTTTCTGTGGACCCCGCCGCACTTCCTCGCACTGAGCCCGCTCGCCGCCGATGCCGCCGCCGACGAGCTCGCCGGGGTGCTCGCCGACGCGGGCCTTGAACTGCCCGGGGTCGGCGCCGAGAGCGCCACCGCGGCCGCGTTCTCGGCAGCCTGGCAGCGGCGGACGGGTGCCACCGCCGCCGTCAGCTTCCCGCAGCGGCTGTTCCGCCTCGGCACCCTCACCCCGCCCGAGCCCTCTGCGGCAGGCCGCGCGCGCGTCGCCACCGACGCCGACCGGGGGCTGCTCGTGCGCTGGCACGGGGAGTTCCACGAGGCCATCGGGGAGAAGGGCGGGATGGACGCGGGCGAGTGGGCCGACGCCCGCATCGCCTACGGAGGCATCACCCTCTGGGAGGCCCCCGACGGCACCCCGGTCGCCATGGCGGGCAACACCCGTAAGGTCGCGGGCCAGGTCAGGGTCGCCCCCGTCTACACCCCCGCCGAACTGCGCGGGCGAGGCTACGCGGGCGCGGCCACCGTCGCGGTGAGCCGCGCAGCGCTTGCGGCGGGCGCGGACGAGGTGCTGCTCTTCACCGACGTCGGCAATCCCACGAGCAACGCGCTCTACCAGCGGCTCGGCTTCCGCCCGGTGCGGGACTTCACGCAGTACCGCTTCACGCGCTGACCTTCATCTCCGCGTGCCCGCCCCCGCATCCGGTGATGCGGCCCTCACGGCCACAGCAGCTCCTTGGCCCAGTTTCCGTCCGTCTCCCGCCGGTACCGCAGCCGCACGTGCCGGCGCCTCGCCTCGCCCTGGAAGAACTCGACCTCCGTCGGTTCGAGCACGTACAGGGTCCAGCTCGGCGCCGGGGCGTCCGGCTCCGCCTGCGCGTGCTCCCATGCCGCTTGGCTCGCGGCCACCAGATCCCCGTACGACGGGAGTACTTCGCTCTGCCTGCCGACCAGTGCCGACGCCAGTGCTCCGGGCGAACGGCGTGCGAGGTCGGCGCGGCTCTCGGCGGCGCCCGCCGTCGTGACCCGGCCCCGCACCCGGACCTGGCGGCCCTGCACGGGCCAGTAGAACCCGAGCGCGGCCTCGGGGCGAGCCGCGAGCTGGCGGCCCTTCGCGCTGCCCGCGTGTGAGCCGAAGTGCCAGCCCGCGGCGTCCGCGTCGTGCAGCATCAGCGTCCGTACGTCGGGGCGGCCCGACTCGTCCGCCGTGGCCAGGGTCATCGTGTGCGGCTCGACCTGGCCCGCCTCGGCCACGTCCACGAACCACTGCCAGAACAGGGCGAGCGGGTCGGCGGGGGCGGCAGCCGGGTCGAAGGCGGGCAGTTCGGTGTCCCAGACGCGGAGGGCGCGCAGGAGGGCGCGGCCGTGGGTGGTGTCATCGGGCCTGGTGTCGGAGTCGTCCATCCGGCGAATCTACGGGAGCGGCCCCGAGCCCGGTGGTCCACAGGGCGGACCCGAGCTCGAAGGTCCACAGGAGCGGCCCCGAGCCCCGCGGCCCACAGGGTGGTCGGCCGCGTTACCCCCGCCCGAGCACCACCGTCCCCGACGAGCAGAACCAGCCGCCCGTCCCCGAAGCCACCGCCACCTCCGGGAGCCGTCCTCCGGCCTTGCGCACCTGGCGGCCTTCGCCCGCCTCGCCGCGCAGCTGTCGTACCGCCTCCACCAGCAGGAACAGGCCCCGCATTCCCGGGTGTTGGGCCGAGAGGCCGCCGCCGTCCGTGTTCGTCGGCAGTTCGCCGTCCCGCAGCAGGCGGCCCTTCTCCACGAACGCGCCGCCCTCGCCCTTCGCGCAGAACCCCAGGTCCTCAAGGGTCACCAGGGTCATGTAGGTGAAGGCGTCGTAGATCTCCGCCACGTCGACGTCCTCGGGGCGCACTCCCGCCCGCTCGAACGCCAGGCGTCCGCTCACCGCCGCCGGGGAGACCGTGAAGTCCTCCCACTCCGACATCGTCGTGTGCGAGACGTGCTCGCCGGTACCGAGCACCCAGACCGGTGTCGAGGCGCAGTCGGCCACGTACTCCTCCGCCACCAGGAGCACCGCGCATCCGCCGTCGGAGCGTATGCAGCAGTGCAGCTTGGTGAAGGGGTCGGCGATCATCGGGCCTGCCAGGACCTCGTCGACCGTGATCGGGTCGCGGTACATCGCGTCGGGGTTCGTGGCCGCGTTCGCCCGTGCCTGGACCGCGACCGAGGCGAGCTGTTCGAGGGTCGTGCCGTACTCGTGCATGTGGCGGCGCGCGGCCATCGCGTACTTGGAGATCAGGGAGTGGCCGTAGGGGACCTCGAACTGCAGGGGCCCGCGCGCGCCGAACGACAGGTTCGACGTGCGCCGCCTCGCCTTGATGTCCGCCCTGGCCGTCGATCCGTACACGAGGAGTACGGCGTTGGCGCGTCCCGCGGCGATCGCGTCCGCCGCGTGGGCCGCCATGACCTCCCAGGTGGAGCCGCCGACGGAGGTGGAGTCGACCCAGCGCGGTTTCAGGCCGAGGTACTCGGCGACCTCGACCGGGGCGAGCGTGCCGAGGCCCGCGGAGGCGACGCCGTCGATGACCTCGCGGCCGAGGCCCGAGTCGGCCAGGGCGCGGCGGGCAGCCTGGGCGTGCAGGGCGTAGGGAGTGGCCTCGTCGACGCGGCCGCAGTCGGAGAGGGATATGCCGACGACGGCCACCTTGCGCGGGCGGGTCGCCGCCGAGCCCGCACCGGCCGACGTCTCACGAGGGCTAGAAGGGAGGGGAGTTGGCATGAATCTGACGGTACATCAGATGTAGTTGACCAAGGGAGGTGTTACGTGTCGTCGCGGCCCTGTGCATCTGGCGGGCGCCGTCTTAGCATGACGGCCCGTCAGATCCGGGACGGCTCGCCCTCGTGCACGGCGCCGAGGGGCACGGCCGCGACCCGGGGGAGGAGCCCGCCGATGGACGCCGCCTTCACCGCGGAGCAGGAAGAAATCCGCCGCACCCTTCGTGAGCTCGTCACCAAACGCTGCGGTCCGGACGAGGTGAAGGCCGCGGTCCGCACTCCCGCCGGACACGACGCGGCCCTCTGGTCCGCCATCGCCGAACAGCTCGGCCTGCCGGGCATCGCCATCCCCGAGACGTACGGGGGCGTGGGGTGCGGCCCGGCGGACCTCGCCCTCAGCAGCGAGGAGCTCGGCCGGGCCCTCGCCCCCTCGCCCCTCTTCGCCACCGCCGCCCTTGTCGCCCCGCTCCTTGAGCGCCTGGGCACCGACGAGCAGCGGTCGGAGCTGCTGCCCCGCATCGCGAACGGCGGTCTGACCGCCGCGCTCGCCGTGCCCGGCACCGGGCTCGCCACCGCGCTCGGCCTCGTCGGGGACAACCTCGGCGACTGGTCGGGCGGTGGCCGTGCGGGCGGCGTGCAGGCCAAGCTCTCGGACGGTGTCTGGCGGCTCTACGGCCAGGCCGAGCAGGTCCTCGACGGGCACAGCGCGGGGCTGCTCGTCGTGGCCGCGCACACGGGAGGCTTCGCCCGTTCCCGCACGCTCCTCTACCTCGTGCGCGAGGACGCCGCGGGACTCGTACGGACCCGGCAGACCTCCCTCGACGAGACCCGGCCGCAGGCCCGGGTCGAACTGCGCGACGTGCAAGCCGAGTTGCTCGGCGACGCCGACGACGCCGATGTGCCGGGCGCGCTGGCCGCGGCCGGTGACGCCGCCGCCACCGTGCTCGCCGCGGAAACTGTGGGCGCGGCGGACCGTGCCCTTGAGCGGACCGTCGAATACGTCAAGCAGCGCGAGCAGTTCGGGCGGGCGATCGGTTCCTTCCAGGCCGTCAAGCACCGGCTCGCGGACGTGTATGTGCAGGTGCAGGCCGCGCGGTCGGCGGCGTACTACGCGGCGTGGGCCGCGGGGGCGGGCTCCGAGCAGGCGGGCGGCCTCGCGCTCGCGCAGGCGCTCGACGCGCTGCGGACAGCCGCATCTGAGGCCGTGCAGCTGCACGGCGGCATCGGATTCACCTGGGAGCACGAGGCGCATCTGTACTTCAAGCGGGCGTCGAGCGACGAGCTGCTCTTCGGTCCCGTGCACCGGCTGCGGGCGCGTGCGGCGGAACGGGCCGAGCTGTTCGCCCCGGCGAAGGAGCCGGAGCCCGAAGGGCAGCCGAAGGCATCGGCTTCCCCGGCTCAGCCGAAGGCATCGGAGTCTGCGGCTCAGCCGAAGCCGCCGGCGTCCGAAGCGCAGCCGAAGCCACCGGCGTCCGAAGTGCAGCCGAAGCCGAAGCCACCGGCCTCCGAAGCGCAGCCGAAGGCGGCCGTCTGATGCCGCCCGGTGTTCGTCTGATGCAGAAGATGTCGTCCACCCGGACCTTCGCGAAGATCGCCCCGCACTTCATCCCCGCGATGGACCGCACGGTGCACCGCCTCACGCGCGGCAAGGTGCTGCTCAGCGCGAAGATGCTGCCGGGGGTGATCCTGACGGTGCGCGGCGCCAAGAGCGGGCTTGCGCGGCGTACTCCCTTGGCCTGCATGCCGGAGGACAAGGGGAGTTGGATCCTCATCGGCTCCAACTTCGGGCGCCCGGGGCACCCCGCCTGGACCGGCAACCTCATCGCCCATCCGGATGCCGACGTCAACTGGCAGGGCGCGGACATTCCGGTCAGGGCGCGGCTGTTGGCGGGGGAGGAGCGGGCCGCGGCGTGGGACGCGGTGCTGAAGTTCTGGCCGCCGTACGCGACGTATCAGTCCCGTGTGGAGCGGGAGATCCGTCTGTTCCGCCTGGAGCGGCGCGTGGAGTAGCTGGACGGCGGAGCAGCTGAATGGGGAACGCAGCGGCGGATCACTGGAACACCGTGATCCGCCGCTGCGGTGACAGGACTTGGGAAGCGTCAGAAGAGAAGACGTATGGGATGCCCTACTTCGTCGGCTTCTTGCCTGTTACGCCCAGATGCACCAACAGTGCGAGGTTCGGCTTCAGTTCGGTCTGCTTGACGCCCCACGACTGGAAGCCCCGCTGGTGCGAGGCGACCGCGGCGAGCATCGCCACGAGGGAGCCGGCCATGGCTGCGGGGTTGACGTCCTTGTCGACCTTGCCCTTGGCCTGGAGCTCCTTGACCGTGTCCGTAAGGGAGTTGTTGACCGAGTTCAGGATCTTCATGCGGAGTTTGTAGAAGCGTTTGTCACCTTCCGCGGCGCCCAGATCGACGACCCGCAGGATCGCGTCGTTCTTCCGCCAGAAGTCGAGGAAGCCGTCGACCAGCTCCTGTGCGGTCTGCCACCCCGCCTTGCCGACCCATGAGCGGCCGTCGAGGAGCTGGGTCAACTCGGCGCCCTCTGCCGCCATTTGCTCGGCGATCTCCAGGACGGCGCCCTCGACGTCCGGGAAGTACTGATAGAAGGTCGCGGGTGAAGTCCCCGCCTTCCGGGCGACGTCGATGACTTTGACGTCCCGGTAGGGCGAGGAGCTGAGCATCTCGCTGAGGCAGTCGAGCAGCTTCTGACGCGTCGCCTGACCGCGCCGACCGGCCACGCGGCCGTCGACGGTACGTACCTGTCCTGTCATGCCGTCAGCTTACCGAGGGGTGATCGGAGCGCGATTCGGCCGAGTGCAAATGGGGTTGAGGGCCGTATTGAGGGGCGTATTCCTCTCTGTTTCGTGCGCCGGTGAAGGAGCACCTTCAAATGGATCGTGTGTTCGAATCAAATTTCGCTCACATATCTCCCTCTTCTTGCGTCTTCTTTGTCCCACAACACCCCGATCCCGCCCCGGGTTCGCAACCACCGCCCCGGACAGGAAGAATCAGGGTGCGTGCCGCCGGAGCGGCTCGGTGGTGAGACGCTGCACGGGGCCGCTCATACGGCGCCCGCGTACGGGGAGGTGGCAGGGCAAGTGGTGGATCAGCTGACGCAGCACGATCCGAGGCGGATCGGCCCGTTCGAGGTGCTCGGCCGGCTCGGAGCCGGTGGCATGGGCCTTGTCTACCTCGCGCGCTCCGCGTCAGGGCGGCGCGTGGCGATCAAGACGGTGCGGACCGAGCTCGCCGAGGACCAGCTGTTCCGTGTCCGCTTCACGCGTGAGGTCGAGGCGGCACGGGCCGTGTCCGGCTTCTACACGGCCGCCGTCGTGGACGCCGACCCGCGCGCGGCCGTGCCGTGGCTGGCCACCGCCTACGTGCCCGCTCCCTCGCTCGAAGAAATAGTGAATGAACACGGGCCGCTGCCCACGCAGGCCGTGCGCTGGCTCGCCGCGGGCGTCGCCGAGGCCCTGGAGTCCATCCACGGCGCGGGCCTCGTCCACCGTGACCTCAAGCCGTCGAACGTCCTCGTGGTGGAGGACGGACCGCGAGTCATCGACTTCGGCATCGCGTCCGGCGTCTCCAACACCCGGCTGACCATGACGAACGTCGCCGTGGGCACCCCCGCGTACATGTCGCCCGAGCAGGCGAAGGACTCACGCAGCGTGACCGGCGCGAGCGACGTCTTCTCGCTCGGCTCGATGCTCGTCTTCGCCGCCACCGGGCACGCGCCCTTCCACGGGGCCAACCCCGTGGAGACCGTCTTCATGCTGCTCCGGGAAGGCCCTGACCTGGAGGGGCTCCCGGACGAGCTGCGCCCGCTGATCGAGACGTGCATGCAGATGGAGGCGGTCCTGCGGCCGAGCCCCGCCGACCTCCAGGCCCAGCTCGCCCCGCACCTCTTCGCCTCGGAGAGCGAGGACGGCGACAGCGGCACGGCGTCCGCGTGGCTGCCGGAGCGGGCCGTCGCGCTGATCGAGGCACGCCGTGGCGGCCGTCCGCCCGTGCGGGCCGCGCTCGCCTCCTCCGGGCGCAGCGGCGGCCGTGGCGGCGCCCCCGCCGTCGCACCGCCGCCTCCGCAGCACGCGCCGCCGGTGCCGCCGACGCAGCCGCCGCCCTTCGGGGGCGTGCCGGACGCCGGGCCCGTGCACCTCGCGGGGGCGAAGGTGCCGATCGGTCCGGGGCCGCGGGTGGCCGACGCGCGTGCCGCCGCCGTGGGAGCGGTGCCCGCCGACACCGGGCTCGCCGCCTCGTGGTCGCGGTCCAAGGCCGCGGCGAACGGCGTCGACCCCGTCGTGCCCGCGCCCGCCGTCGCGCCGGACGCCGGGGCCTCGTGGCGGCCGTGGCGGTTCCGGATGTCGAACGACGTGTGGGGGACGCCCGCCGTCGCGGGCAACCTCGTGTACGTCACGTCCTTCGAGGTCCACGCCCTGGACGTCGGGACGGGCCGCCGCAGCTTCAAGACGCGGGACGTCGCCTGGTCCATGGCGGTCGCCGACGGACGGATCCACGCATCCGACGGCCCCACGCTGTACGCCCTGGACGGCGCCGACGGCAACGACCTCTGGCGCCTTTCGACCGACGCCTGGGTGTACTCCCTGCAGGCCGACCGCGGCACCGTCGTGACCGGGACGCGCGGCGGCGGCGTACAGGCCTGGGAGGCCGCGAACGGCGAGAAGCTCTGGGAGATCACCGGGGCCCAGACCGACTTCGAGACCCCCGAGGCGGGACCCGTCGTCCACGACGGCACGGTCTACGTCTGGAAGGGCGCGCGCCTGCGTGCCCTGGAGGCCCGCACGGGCGACGAGCGGTGGTCGTACCCCATCGGCGACGCGGCCTCCTGCGGCGGCGTCCCGGTGCGGCTCGCGCCCGCGCAGGACGGGTACGTGTACGTGTCCGCGGGGTCACGCGTCCTCGCGATCGACGTCGCCGCCGGTCACGTCCGGTGGCACTTCGAGGCGCCCGCCGCGTTCCTGTGTCCGCCCACGTTCGCGCCGGGCCCCGCGGTCACCGGCGGTGGCGTGTACCTCGCGGACTACCTGGGCACGGTGTACGCCCTCGACGCCACGGACGGCCGCGACCGCTGGCGCATCGCCACGGAGTCCCGGGCGTCGATCGAGCCCGTGCTGGTCGCCGATGGCCATGTGCACGTGGGCAGCGGCAAGGGGCTCTACACGCTCGACGCGGTCACGGGAACGCCGAAGTGGCGCTTCCAGGCCGGCGGCGAGGTCGTCGGCACCCCCGTCGTGGCCGACCGGCGGATCCACTTCGGTTCGACGGACCACCTGCTGTACACGCTGAAGGCGGACGACGGCCGCCTGCGCTGGAAGCTGGCCACGGGCGGCGAGATCACCGGGGCGCCGGTGGTGCGGGACGGCGTGGTGTACGCGTGCAGCAAGGACCGGTGTGTGTACGCGCTGGACGCGGAGCGGGGCACCGGCACCGCCCGGTCCTAGGCGTGGGCCCGAGGCGCCCCCGGATGCGGGCCGCGCCTCGTGACGGCCGTCGCACCAGCGTTGGAAGGGGCTCCGGACGGCGGCCGTCCACTCGTGACGTTACGCCGAGTGCATGAACCCTGCCAGGCGGACGGACAGGCCCCTACCTGGTCCGGAAGCCGGTTTCGCGCCCCCGCCCCGTGAAGAGTCCCGCCTGCCGTTCCGGTGGCAGGTTGCCCAGGGCGATGAGGTGCGGGGCCTGGGACAGGGCCTGGGCGCGGGTCGCCTCCTTCGCCGACCACAGGGCGCGTACCGTGCCCTGGACCGGCTCGGTCGGACAGGACGCGATGACCGCCGCCGATCTGGTCGCCGCCGCCAACAGCTCATCCGAGGGCGCGAGTTCGGAGACCAGGCCCGTCTCGTACGCCCGCCGCGCGGAGACCCTCTCGGCCGTCCCCATCAGCGACATCCTGGCTACCTCGCCGAACGGCATCCGCTGCGCCATGAGGATCGCCTCGTACGCGCTGACCATGCCGTACGTGGTGTGCGGGTCGAAGAACGTGGCGTGCTCTGCGGCGACGACGAACTCCGCCTCGCCCAGGAGATAGAAGGCGCCCCCGCATGCCATGCCGTTGACGGCGGCGATGACCGGCTTCCACAGGTCGTTGGCCTTGGGGCCGATGGACAGGAGCGGATCGTCCATCGAGTAGGGGGAGCCGGGCTGCGGCACGTCCGTGTCCCGGTCGATGCCGGTGCAGAACGCCTTCTCCCCGGCCCCGGTGAGGACGATCGCCCGCACGGTGTCGTCGAAGCGGAACTCACGCCATGTGGCCGTGAGTTGAGCGGCCGTATCGGGATCGATCGCGTTGTGGCGGGCCGGGCGGTCGAGCGTCACGACCGCCACGCCCGTCTCCTTGTCGAATGCCGTGCGCAGGCTCATGGCCGCTCCAGGAGCCAGCGGGGCATCGTGATCCCGTCCACGTCGGTGAACGCGACCTGCACCCTCGCGCCGATGCGGAGGCGGTCGGGGTCGACGGAGTTCAGGGGCGCGTCCGGGGCGGCGACGAGGTTGCCGACCAGGCGGATACGGGGGGCGTCGGCCAGTTCGACGATGATCGCGTTGTACGGGGCGTTCGCCGCGTACGCGGGGAGCAGGGGCGGGTGAGGCCTTACGTAGGACCAGATGCGGCCCCTGCCACTCATGCGGCGCCACTCGCTGTCGAAGGACTGGCAGTGGGGGCAGCAGGGCCTTGGCGGGAACCGGAGCTCGCCACAGCTGGGGTTGGCGCAGGCCTGGATCCTCAGTTCGCCCTGGGCGGCGTACTGCCAGAAGGGGGCGCCGTCCTTGTCGATCGTGGGGGACAGCAGGGGCTCGGTCTCTGTCGTCGCGTCTGCCATGTGGTTGTCCTCTTCCGGGTGCGGGACCGTCGTGGTTGCTCGCGCAGTTCCCCACGCCCCTTACGGGGCCCGGAGCAGCACCGCCGACGTGGGCACACCTTCGCCCGCCGTCACCAGGCACGTGGCCGCGTTCGGCACCTGCGCCGTGCTCGTGCCCCGCAGCTGCTTCACGCCCTCGTTGATGAGGTTGAAGCCGTGGACGTACGCCTCGCTCAGGCCGCCGCCCCCGGTGTTGATCGGCAGGCGGCCCCCGCTCTCCAGTGCGCCGCCCTCCGTGAACGCGCCGCCCTCGCCCCGGCCGCAGAAGCCGTATCCCTCCAGGGACAGCGGGATCAGGGGGGTGAACGCGTCGTAGATCTGGGCCACGTCCACGTCCTGAGGTGCGAAGTCCGCCTGCTTCCAGAGGTGGCGGGCCGCCGTCCAGGCCGGGCCCGTCAGCGGGTCGTCGTTCCAGTAGTTGACCATCCCGTGGTGCTGCGCGGGCAGGCCCTGGGCGACGGAGTGGATGTACACCGGCTTCTGGCGGCAGTCCCGTGCCCGTTCGGCCGAGACGATGACGCACGCCAGCGCGCCGTCCGTCTCCAGGCAATTGTCGAAGAGGCAGAGCGGCTCGCTGATCCAGCGCGACGACATGTACATCTCGCGGGTCAGCGGGCGTTCGTACATCATCGCGGCCGGGTTCTGGTTCGCCCGGTTCCTGCACGCGAGGGCCACGTTGAACAGGTGGTCGCGGGTCGCGCCGTACTCGTGCATGTAGCGGCGCGCCAGCATCCCGATCTCGTCCGCCGGGCGGAGCAGGCCGAAGGGGCGCGTCCACTGGCCGGGGGTGGGGAGTTGGACCGCCGTGTTCTTCCAGGGGCGCGGGCCGCTGCCGCGCTTGCGGGAGCGCCAGGCGATGCCGACGTTCGCCTGTCCGGTGGCCACGGCCGCCGCGAGGTGCGCGATGGTGGCGCAGGAACCGCCGCCCCCGTAGCCGACCTTGCTGAAGAAGGTCACGTCGCCCGCGCCGATGGCCTTGGCGACCTCGACCTCGTCCGTCTCCTCCATCGTGTACGAGGCGAACGCGTCGACCTCGGACGGCGCGATCCCCGCGTCGTCGAGCGCGGCGATGATCGCCCGGCAGGCCAACGTCTTCTCGTCCTCGGGCAGTTGTTTGGCGAACGCGGTCTGCCCGATCCCGACTATCGCTGTAGCGTCTTTGAGTGAAGCCATGGGCAACGGCACCTCCGCGAGTGGCGAGGCCCCAGGGCTTCGCCATACGTCGTCCCGACTGCTGACAGCGCGTCAGGTTACAGCTAATCTGACGGATAGTCAGCTACTGCGGCGGAGGGGCTTGCGATGCGCGGCGACCTGGAGTGGGGCAGCATCCCGGGACTGGTCCGGGCGGCGGCCGAGCGGTACGGGGAGCGGGAGGCAGTGGTCGACGGCCGCACCCGGATCTCGTACGAGGAGCTCGGCCGGCGCGTGGAGCGGGCAGCCGCCGCGTGCATGGCCAATGGGGTCAACTCCGGTGACCGGGTGGCCGTCTGGGCCCCCAACACCGTCGACTGGATCGTGTCGGCGCTCGGCGCGGTGACGGCGGGCGCGGTCCTCGTCCCCCTCAACACCCGCTTCAAGGGCGCGGAGGCGTCCTACGTACTGCAGCGCAGCCGCGCCAAACTGCTCTTCGTGACGGGCACCTTCCTCGGCACGTCGTACGTCGCGTCGCTGCGCCGCGCAGCCGTGGAGGGCAAGGGGGATGGGCCGCTGCCGGGCCTTCCGCACCTGGAGCAGGTGGTGGTCCTCTCCGACGACGCCCCGGAGGACTTCCGTACCTGGAAGGACTTCGTGGCCAGCGGCGACGGGGTGAGCGGGCAGGACGTACGGGAGCGCGCGGACGGCGTCGACGCGGCGGCGCCCTCGGACATCATCTACACCTCGGGCACGACGGGCCGCCCCAAGGGCGCGGTCATCACCCACGCCCAGACCCTGCGCTGCTACGACGTATGGAGCGAACTGGCGGGCCTGCGCGAGGGCGACCGCTATCTGATCGTCAACCCCTTCTTCCACACCTTCGGCTACAAGGCGGGGATCATCGCCTGCCTGATGCGCGGCGCGACGATGATCCCGCAGCCGGTCTTCAACGTGGACACGGTCCTGGCGAACGTGGCCGCGGAGCGGATCTCGGTCCTCCCCGGCCCGCCGACCCTGCACCAGTCCCTCCTCGACCACCCCGCCCGCGACCAGCACGACCTGTCGGCCCTGCGCCTGGTGGTGACGGGCGCGGCGGTGGTCCCCCTGCAACTGGTCGAGCGCCTGCGCACCGAGCTGCGCATCGCCACGGTCCTGACGGCGTACGGCCTCTCGGAGGCGAGCGGCATCGTGACGATGTGCCGCCAGGGAGACGCGGCGCAGACCATCGCGTCGACCTCGGGCCGGGCCATCCCGGACACGGAGGTACGGGTGGTGAGCCCCGGCGGCGAGGCACTCTCGCCGGGCCACCCGGGAGAGGTCCTGGTCCGCGGACACAACGTCATGCAGGGCTACTTCGAGGATCCGGCGGAGACGAAAAAGGCGGTCACGCCGGACGGCTGGCTGCGGACGGGGGATGTCGGGGTCCTTGACGGGGCCGGCAACCTCCGGATCACGGACCGGATCAAGGACATGTTCATCGTCGGCGGATTCAACGCCTACCCCGCGGAGATCGAGCAACTCATCGGCGTGCACGCGCAGGTGGCGGACGTCGCGGTGATCGGCGTCCCGGATCCGCGGCTCGGTGAGGTGGGGAAGGCGTACGTGGTGCGGCGGCCGGGAGCGGTGCTCACGGCGGACGACCTGATCGCGTGGTCACGCCGCGAGATGGCGAACTACAAGGTTCCCAGGGAGGTCGAGTTCGTGACGGAGCTGCCGAGGAACGCGAGCGGCAAGGTCCTCAAGCACGAACTGCGCGGCCGCAGGCCCTAGTTGGCCCCGGCCCGCTCCCCGCTGCTGCGTTCGACGCAGAACTCGTTGCCCTCCGGGTCGCTGAGCGTGACCCAGCCGCGCCCGTCGGGCACGCGATGATCCTCCTCGAGCTTGGCGCCCAGCTCCAGGAGCCGCTCGACTTCCTCGTCGCGGGTGCGGTCCTGCGGCTGCAGGTCGACGTGCACGCGGTTCTTGACGGTCTTGGTGTCGGGGACGGTCACGAAGAGCAGGGTGATGCCTTCGGCCTCGACGAGGGCTTCAGGGTCACCGGGAAAGTCCTCGTCGGAGAGCTTGCCGCCGAGCACTTCGGCCCAGAAGGTGCCCTGGCGGTAGGCGTCGGAACAGTCGAACGTGAGGTGGCGCACGAGTGTGGTCATGCGCGGCACTATCCGCGAGGGGCTGGGGGCTGTCCAACGAGTTTCCGGGGCCTGTGGGCGGAGTGATGCCGTCCGAATCCGCTCCCATGAACGTTTGTTCTGAACTTCCGTTCTGAACGGACGTTCAAGACTGTTGTACGGTGGATCCATGGGACACCGAGAACAGCTGATGACCGGCGCCAAGCGATGCCTTCAGGAGCGGGGATACGCCCGTACGACCTCCCGGGACATCGCCGCCGCCGCGAACAACGCCCCCGTGGGGACGATCAACTACCACTACGGCTCCAAGGAGGCCCTGCTCAACGCCGCTCTCCTGGAGACACTCATGGAGTGGGGCACGGCGATCGTCGACCGGCCGGCGGATGCGGAGGGCGGTGCGCCCGAGACCCTGGAGCGGATGTGGGCCCGCATCATCGGGTCCGAGGCCACGGACCGGCCCATGCTGGTCGCGAGCACCGAGGCGTTCGCGCAGGCCGAGCGTGCCCCCGAGATCCGCGAGCAGATCGCCGCCGCGTACGAGCGCGCGCGCCCCGATATGGCCGCCCATCTGCACGGCATCGACGCCGCCGACGACCCGGACACGGCCCGCGCGGTCGGCTCGGTCCACATGGCTCTGGTCGCGGGCCTGACCCAGCAGTGGCTCATCGACCCGGGCCACGCGCCGTCGGCGCACGACGTGGCGGTCGGCCTGCGGGTCATCGCCCGGCGGCTGGAGGAGGACGCCGGGACCGAGGGGGACGCCGGGACCGCACCCGCCGCCGACTGACCCACCGGCCGACCGACCCACCGGCCGACTGATCGACTGACCGACCCGGGAGTGGAAGTGCCGAAGCCCTTCGCCCACCTGCACGTCCACACCCAGTACTCGCTCCTCGACGGCGCCGCCCGCCTCGGCGATTTGTTCAAGGCCTGTGCCGAGATGGGCATGTCGCACATCGCGATGACGGACCACGGCAATCTGCACGGCGCGTACGACTTCTTCCACCAGGCCCAGGGCGCGGGGATCACGCCGGTCATCGGCATCGAGGCGTACGTCGCGCCGGAGTCACGGCGCGACAAGCGGAAGGTCCGGTGGGGGCAGCCGCACCAGAAGCGCGACGACGTGTCCGGCTCCGGTGGTTACACCCACAAGACCCTCTGGGCGGCCGACAGGACGGGTCTGCACAATCTCTTCCGGCTGTCGTCGGACGCGTATGCCGAAGGCTGGCTGCAGAAGTGGCCCCGCATGGACAAGGAGACCCTGGCCGCGTGGTCGGAGGGCTTGATCGCCTCCACCGGCTGCCCGTCGGGCGAGCTGCAGACACGCCTTCGCCTCGGGCAGTTCGACGAGGCCCGCAAGGCGGCGGGCGAGTACCAGGACATCTTCGGCAAGGACCGTTATTTCCTGGAGCTGATGGACCACGGCATCGAGATCGAACGCCGGGTGAGGGACGGTCTTCTGGAGATCGGGAAGGGGCTGGGGATCCCTCCGCTCGTCACCAATGACTCGCACTACACCTACGCCCATGAGTCCGCAGCGCACGACGCCCTGCTCTGCATCCAGACCGGCAAGAACCTCTCGGACCCGGACCGCTTCCGCTTCGACGGCACCGGCTATCACCTGAAGTCCGCGGACGAGATGTACGCCATCGACTCCTCGGACGCCTGGCAGGAGGGATGCAGGAACACGCTTCTGGTCGCGGAGCAGATCGACACCACCGGGATGTTCGAGAAGCGCGACCTCATGCCCAGATTCGAGGTGCCGGACGGTTATACGGAGGTCAGTTGGTTCCGCGACGAGGTGGCCACCGGAATGCGGCGGCGGTTTCCCGGCGGGGTGGGGGACGCGTATGCGCGGCAGGCCGAGTACGAGATGGACATCATCATCCAGATGGGGTTCCCGGGCTATTTCCTCGTGGTCGCCGACTTCATCATGTGGGCCAAGAACAACGGCATCGCGGTGGGCCCGGGGCGCGGTTCGGCGGCCGGTTCACTCGTCTCGTACGCGATGGGCATCACGGACCTGGACCCCATCGAGCACGGCCTCATCTTCGAGCGGTTCCTCAATCCCGAGCGCGTCTCCATGCCGGACGTCGACATCGACTTCGACGAGCGCAGGCGCGTCGAAGTGATCCGGTATGTGACCGAGAAGTACGGCGCCGACAAGGTCGCCATGATCGGCACATACGGAAAGATCAAGGCGAAGAACGCCATCAAGGACTCCGCGCGGGTCCTCGGATATCCGTACGCGATGGGCGACCGCCTGACGAAGGCGATGCCACCGGACGCGGGCGGAAAGGGAATCGAGCTCGCCGGCATCACGGACCCCTCCCACCCCCGCCACGGCGAGGCGGGCGAGATCCGGGGGATGTACGAGAGCGAGCCCGACGTGAAGAAGGTCATCGACACCGCGAAAGGTGTGGAGGGCCTGGTCCGGCAGATGGGCGTGCACGCGGCAGGCGTCATCATGTCCAGCGAGACCATCACCGACCACGTGCCGGTGTGGGTGCGGCACAGCGACGGCGTGACGATCACGCAGTGGGACTATCCGCAGTGCGAATCCCTCGGCCTGCTCAAGATGGACTTCCTGGGCCTGAGGAATCTGACCATCATGGACGACGCGGTCAAGATGGTCGCGGCGAACAAGGGCGTGGAACTCGACCTGCTCGGCATTCCCCTCGACGACTCCCGCACCTTCGAACTCTTCGGCCGCGGCGACACGTTGGGTGTCTTCCAGTTCGACGGCGGACCGATGCGTTCGCTGATGCGGCTGATGAAGCCGGACGAGTTCGAGGACATCACGGCGGTCACCGCGCTGTACCGGCCGGGACCGATGGGCATGAATACGCACACCAATTACGCGCTGCGGAAGAACGCCCAGCAGGAGATCATCCCCATTCACCCGGAGGTGGAGGAGCCCCTGCGGGACGTGCTCGGCCTGACGTACGGCCTGGTCGTCTACCAGGAGCAGGTGCAGAAGGCGGCGCAGGTGCTCGCGGGCTACACGCTGGGCCAGGCGGACCTGCTGCGCAGGGCCATGGGCAAGAAGAAGAAAGAGGTTCTGGACAAGGAATTCTTCCCGTTCCGTGACGGCTGCCGGGAGCGGGGTTACGGGGACGAGGCGATCCAGGCGGTCTGGGACGTCCTGGTCCCGTTCGCGGGATACGCGTTCAACAAGGCACATGCGGCGGCCTACGCGCTGGTCTCGTACTGGACGGCGTATCTGAAGGCGAATTACCCGGCCGAGTACATGGCCGCCGTCCTGACCTCCGTCCGCGACGACAAGGACAAGTCGGCGGTCTATCTCAACGAGTGCCGCCGGATGGGGATCAGGGTCCTGCCGCCGAATGTGAACGCGTCGGTGGCGAACTTCGCCGCGCAGGGCGACGACGTCATCCTCTTCGGCCTGACGGCGGTGCGGAACGTGGGCGCGAGTGTGGTCGATGCGATCGTCAAGTGCCGCGAGGAGAAGGGGAAGTACGCGTCCTTCCCCGACTACCTGGAGAAGGTGGACGCGACCGCGTGCAACAAGCGCACGACCGAATCTCTCATCAAGGCGGGCGCCTTCGACGAGATGGGCCATACGCGCAAGGGGCTGACGGCTTGCTACGAGCCCCTGATCGACAACGCCGTACAGGTGAAGCGGAAGGAGGCGGAGGGGCAGTTCGACCTCTTCGGAGGTGAGGGGGAGGTGGCCGGGCCGGGGATCGGGCTCGACGTCGAGTTCCCCTCCGAGGAGTGGGAGAAGACGTATCTCCTGGCACAGGAGCGGGAGATGCTCGGTCTCTACGTCTCCGACCACCCCCTCTTCGGCATCGAGCACGTCCTGGCCGCGAAGGCCGACGCGGCGATCGCGAGCCTGACCGGGGGCGAGCACGCGGACGGTGCGGTGGTGACCATCGGCGGCATCATCTCCGGGCTCCAGCGCAAGGTGACGAAGCAGGGCAACGCGTGGGCGGTCGCCACGGTGGAGGACCTGGCGGGATCGCTGGAGTGCATGTTCTTCCCGGCGGCGTATCAACTGGTGTCGACCCAACTGGTGGAGGACACGGTGGTGTTCGTGAAGGGGCGCCTCGACAAGCGGGAGGACGTCCCGCGCCTGGTGGGGATGGAGCTCTCGGTCCCCGACCTCTCGCACGCGGCGGCGGACGCACCCGTGCTCCTCGACATGCACGGGCCCCAGGTGACCCCGCGCTCGGTCGCCCGGCTGAAGGAGATCCTCCGCTCGCACCCGGGCCCCACGGAGGTGCGGCTGCGGGTGCGGGGGAGGGAGCGGACGACGGTGTACCGGCTCGGGTTCCGGGTCTCGGTCCGCCCGGAGTTCTGGGCGGACCTCAAGGCGGCGGTGGTGGTGGCGCGGGGGGCGCAGGGATCGGGATGAGCCATTTGCCGGGTCGGCAAAGTTCCTCGCGGGCGGGGGACGCGGGGGCCCAGGATCATGACGTACGTACTTGTTCCGTACGTATCTGCCGCGCACCTACCTACTGCGCACGCATCTGCTGATCCTGATCCGGGAGGAAACATGTCGCACCACGCCCCGCACCACCGCCTGGTGGACGTCCCCGGCGGCCGGATCCACCTCGTGGAGCAGGGCACGGGCCCCTTGGTCCTCCTGGTCCACGGCTTCCCCGAGTCCTGGTACTCGTGGCGTCACCTGCTCCCGGTGCTCGCCGAGGCGGGCTTCCGCGCGGTGGCGATCGACGTGCGTGGCTACGGCCGCTCGTCGAAGCCGCGCGCGGTGGACGCGTACCGGATGCTGGCGCACGTCGCCGACAACGTCGGGGTCGTACGCGCCCTGGGTGCGGAGACCGCGACGATCGTGGGCCACGACTGGGGCTCGACCATCGCGGCGAACTCGGCGCTGCTCAGGCCGGACGTGTTCACGGCGGTGGGCCTGCTGAGCGTCCCATACGCGCCCCGGGGCGGGCCCCGTCCCACGGACGCGTTCGCCATGATCGGCGGAGGGGACGAGGAGTTCTACGTCAGCTACTTCCAGGAGGATGGGACGGCGGAGGCGGAGATCGAGCCGGACGTGCGGGGCTGGCTCGCGGGGTTCTACGCGGGCCTGTCGGCGGACACGATGCCGTCGCCCGACCACCCGAGCCTCCACTTCGTACCCCGAGGCGGAAGGATGTCGGACCGCTTCGTGGCGGGCGGAGACACGCTCCCCTCCTGGCTGACGGAGGCCGATCTCGACGTCTACGCGGGCGAGTTCGAGCGGACGGGTATGACGGGCGCCCTCAACCGCTACCGCAACGTCGACCGCGACTGGGAGGACCTGGCGCCGTGGGACGGCGCCCCCATCACCCAGCCGTCACTGTTCATCGGCGGCGACCAGGACGCGTCGACGACGTGGCTGGCCGACGCGATCAAGGCCTACCCGGAGACGCTGCCCGGCCTGGTGTCCTCGCACATCCTTGACGGGTGCGGGCACTGGGTTCAGCAGGAGCGGGCGTTCGAGGTGAACCGGCTCCTGGTGGAGTGGCTGAGGGCGTTCCACGTCGCCTGACGCCCCGACGGCCTGACGGCCTGATTGCCCCGGCGCCCCGACGCCCTCAGTGGCCGACGGGCGGCGCCATGCAGCCGGTCTCCATGAAGGGGCCGTTGGCCCTCGCCTCGTAGTTGGTGGGCTGCACGAACGCGGTGACGCAGGCGTCGTCGCGTACGCGGAGGCCGATCATCGTGCCCTCGGGGGTGACGTACTCGTCGTTCTCGTAGCGGGAACGCATTTCGCTGACGGTGAGGTTGCCGCTGAGGATTTTGCCCTTGCTGCCGTACTTCTCGATCTTGTACCCGAGCTCTCCGGTGAGCGCGGCCCGCACGCTCTCGGGGTCCCACGTCTTCGCCTTGTGGAGCCGCTTGAGGACGGGCCCGATGCGGGCGGCCTCGGCCTGGGCGGCTTCCTCGCTCGCGGGGGACATGTCGCCGGGGCGGCGGTAGGCGTTGTTGTCACCGTTGTGGGGCGCGCCGTCGACGACGCCGGGTTCCACGTACGGGGAGGCGCCGGGGGAGGGGGAGCCGCTGGG
Organism: Streptomyces sp. NPDC044044; assembly: GCF_056434405.1. Classification (NCBI taxonomy): domain Bacteria; kingdom Bacillati; phylum Actinomycetota; class Actinomycetes; order Kitasatosporales; family Streptomycetaceae; genus Streptomyces; species Streptomyces sp. NPDC044044. The sequence goes on from NZ_JBWKFG010000005.1 coordinate 300,128, forward strand.
GCTGGAGCGCGCGCTCGACTGGGCCGCGGTGTCGTGCCGCTGCTCGCCGCAGCCCGAGGCCAGGGCGGCGCCCATGAGGAGAGCGGACACCGCGCCGAGGCGTCGTCGCCGCTGAGTTGAGGTGACCATGCGGACCATGCGGATGACTCTGCCACGAGTGTCCGACGCGCATGGCCCGCCTCCGGACACGGCTAGGACACGGTCTGCGCCCGGAACTTCTCCACGAGCGCGGCGGGGGCCTTCTCCGGGGACCCGGCGTCGTACGGCGGCTGGGGGTCGTACTCGATGAGCAACTGCACGGTCTGCGCGTGCTCGTCGCCCGCGATCTTCCCGGCGAGGGTGAGGCCCATGTCGATCCCGGCGGAGACGCCCGCCCCGGTGACGTACTTCCCGTCGAAGACGACGCGCTGCCCGGTCGACTCGACCCCGAACTGCTTGATCTGCTCAAGCGCCAGCCAATGGGACGTGGCCCGGCGCCCCTTGAGAAGCCCGGCGGCCGCGAGGATCAGCGATCCGGTGCAGACGGAGGTGGTCCAGGTGGTGGTGGCGTCGACGGCACGGAGCCAGCTGAGCACGGCCTCGTTCTCCAGGTCGGGCTCGGGACTTCCCGGTACGACGACGATGTCCGGGCTGCTCACCTCGGCGAGGGACTTCGTGGCGACGAGGGAGAGGGTGCGGGTGTCGTCGAGTACGGGACCTGCCTGCTCGGCGACGAAGACGACTTCGGCGCCGGGGAGTCCCGAGAGGGTCTGGAAGGGGCCGACGGCGTCGAGAACGGTGAACTTGTCGTAGAGCAGGATCGCTATCTGCATGGGGGTCCCTTCCCAGAGGCGAGGTGTCGTGCCGTGCCTCAAGTCTTGAGGCGCGCCCCGATGGCTGCAATGACGAGTTCCCCGCCTTTTCTGCCATGGGAGGCGTCCGGACGTGGGCCCGGACATGCGTCGACCGCGGTGGCTCCCCCTCCGCGCCACCGCGGTCGACCCCCCGTTTTCCCCCTGTTCCCCCGTGCCCCCGTCCCCCGTCCCCCGTGCCCCCCGTGCCCCCCGTCAGGAAAGGAGTCTTAGGCGTCCTTGGCGGGCGGGGCGGGCGTGTGGCCCTCGCCCTGGGTGGTGGCCGTGCCGTCCTTGGCGGGCGGGGCGGGCGTGTGGCCTTCACCCTGGGTGGTGGCCGTGCCGTCCTTGGCGGGCGGGGCGGGCGTGTGGCCTTCACCCATGGTGGTAATGCCGGTGTTCTTGTCGATTTCGCTCATACAGGACAACTCCTAAGCTCTGGGCGGGGCTTCGGGATCGGATACGCCCGTTCGGCAACTCCCCCGAGGATCGCCGAACGGGCGTATTGGGCCGCTTACCTTATCCGTAGGGCCCTGGCGACCCGTCTGCCCCCCGACGCGACGGATCGACTCCATGAGAGTGGCAGCCGGTCATAAACGTTCGATGAACGCCGGTCAGGGTGCGGTCAGGCGGCGGTGGCAGGAGCGAGGAGTTTCCTGACCTGAGCGGCTTCCGGTGCGCCCGCTTCCTCGTGGATGGCCAGAGCTTCGCGCCAGCAGGCCTGGGCGCGGTCGAGCTGTCCCAGTTCGGCGAGGGACCTTCCCAGCAGGGTCAGGACATTGGCCCGCATCCACTCGCCACCGACGCACCCGATGGCGAGCGCCTGCTCGGAGTGCTGGGCGGCTTGTGCCACATGACGGTCCGCGAGGTACACCTGGGCGATCCGGTAGTGCGTCGTCCCCTGCCACAGGCGCTGGCGGTTCTCGGCGAAGATCTGCAAGGCGTCGTTCAGCTGGTCGAGGGCGTCCGAGTGGCGATTCGCGTCGCTCAGGGCGAGCCCGAGCGCGTACTTCGCGTTGGCCAGGCGGAACGTGACTCCGAGGTCGCTGTATATGGCGATCCCCTGCTCGGCGAGGTCGATCGACTTGGCGGTGCGTCCCATCGCGAGGAGGGCCCGGGACAGGTTGCACAGGGCGCTGGCCTCGCTGTGGCGGTTGTCATCGGCGCGGAAGACGTCGATGGCCTTGCGCAGATGAGTCTCGCTCACCTCGGGCCGGTTGATGCAGTTGTTGATGATCCCCTGCTCGTTGAGGGCGTTTCCGGTGGTCCAAGGGTCCCCGGAGTCCAGGGCGAGCTCTGTGGCGCGCTCCAGCTCGACGGCGGCATCGTCGAAACGGCCGACCTTGTTGAGGACTTGGGCAAGGCTCACCCGCGCCCGGCCCTCGGCGCGCGTGTCCCGCGCCGCGGTGGCGGCCTCGCACGCGGCGCGCGTCGCCATCTCGTACCGGTACGAGATCGCCCCCGACTCCGCGAGGTCCTTCGCCGCGAGCAGCAGGTCCACCGCACGTCGCAAGTTGTCGCGGCTCAGCGAATGCTGGACGCACGCCAGGATGCAGGAGGCCTCGGCGTGCAGCCAGTCGAAGGCCTTGGTGCCGTCGGTGAAGTCCAGGCCGACCTGATCGGTGACCTCCAGATGGTCCGCCGTCCGGTCCCCGGGCCGCTCTATCGCGTACACCCGAGCCGCCGTGGCCAAGTAGAAGTCGAGCAGCCGCGACACCGCCGATTCCCGCTCGGCCGGCGGCAGCTCCCGCTCCGCGCACGCACGCGCGTAGAGCCGGACCAGGTCGTGGTACCGATACCGGCCGGGAGCCGCCGACTCCACCAGAGACGTGTCGACCAGCGATTCGAGGAGGTCCTCCGTCTCCTCCGCCGGGAGGTCGAGGACCGCTGCTGCCGCCGCCAGTGACAGGTCAGGCCCGTCCGCGAGGCCAAGGAGCCGGAACGCCCGCGCCTGCGCCGGCTCCAGCTGGCCGTAGCCCAGCTCGAACGTCGCCTTCACCGCCAGGTCGCCCGCCTGGAGCTCGTCCAGGCGCCGCCGCTCGTCCGCCAGCTTGGCGGCGAGGGTCGAGACCGTCCAGGTGCGGCGGGCCGCCAGGCGGGACGCCGCGATACGGATCGCCAGGGGCAGGAAACCGCACGCGGCCACCACGTCGAGCGCGGCCTTCCGCTCCGACGTGACCCTCTCCTCGCCCACGATCCGCGTGAAGAGGAGGAGCGCCTCCTCCGGGGACATGACATCCAGGTCCACCAGGTGGGCCCCTGCGAGGTCCACCATCCGGATCCGGCTCGTCACCAGCGCCGCGCAGCCCTCCATGCCGGGGAGCAGCGGGCGCACCTGCGCCGCGTCACGTGCGTTGTCCAGGACCACGAGGACCCGGCGCCCGTCCAGCACCGACCGGTACAGCGCCGCCCTCTCCTCCAGGGAGTCCGGTATCGCCGAGTCGGCGGTCCCCAGGGCCCGCAGGAAGGCGCCGAGCACCGTCTCCGGTTCGGCCGCCCTCGAACCCGCCCCTTGCAGGTCCACGTACAGCTGTCCGTCGGGGAAGTACGTGCGGGCCACGTGCGCCACGTGGACCGCGAGAGTCGTCTTGCCCACGCCGCCGATGCCCGCCAGCGCCGAGACCGCCATCACCCGGCCCTCCGCAGCCGAGAGGATCTCGCTCAGCTCGGAGACGAAGGACGCCCGGCCCGTGAAGTCCGGCACTGTCGCGGGAAGCTGCGCCGGGCGCACCGCCGCTGCCGCCGGCTCAGGGGCCGCCGCCGAGGGTTCCGCGAGCGCCGGGTCCGCCTGGAGGATCCGCTGCTGCAGTTCCTTCAGACCCGGGCGCGGGTCCACGCCCAGTTCGTCGGCCAGGAGGCGGCGCGTGTCGGCGTAGACCGCGAGGGCCTCCGCCTGGCGTCCGCTGCGGTAGAGCGCCAGCATCAGGAGTTCGCGCAGCCGCTCCCGCAGGGGGTGCGCCGCCGTGAGCGCCGTCAGCTCCGACACCGCCTCCGCGTGGCAGCCGACCTCCAGGTCCATGTCCAGGCGGGATTCGAGCAGCTGGAGACGCCACTCCTCCAGGCGGGTGCGCTCCGTCTCCGCGTACGGACCGGGGACGTTCGCCAGGGGTTCGCCGTCCCAGAGGCTCAGCGCCTTGTTGACCAGGGAGCGCGCCTGGCAGAGATCGGCGACGCCGCGCGCCTTCTCCGCCTCCGCCCACAGGTCCTCCGCGAGCGCCAGGTCCAGGGCGCCGTCGGCCACCGCGATCGAGTAGCCGCCCGACTCGCTGACCAGGACACCGGCCGGGAGCACCTTGCGCAGGCGCGAGGCGTACGTACGGACCGCGGCCAGTGCCTGCGAGGGCGGTTCCTCGCCCCAGAGCGCGTCGATCAGTTCGTGTGCCGTCGCCGTGCGGCCGTCACGCAGCAGGAGCGCCGCCAGCAGGGCCCGCTGCTGCGGAGAGCCCATGGACAGCTGCTCGGCGCCGTGCCATGCGCGTACGGGGCCGAGCACGCTGAAGTGCGGTCTCAGCCCCTCGGGGGCGTTCCCCGGGGCCGGACGTCGCTGGTCCGGTACTCGCGGTACAACGTCCATCGCTCCCCCTGCTGCCCTTCCGTGCCCGGCCGTCACCGGGTCTGGTCGTGCGCGCGGGTCTGCCCTGCCCGCGATTGTCGCTCTTTGCCTGGTTCCGTTCTCCACCCGGCTCTTGCTCCCCGCCAGTTTGCCTTGTTCATGGCGGATACGTCAGCCGTGCGAGACGGCTCTCACAGGGTCCACGCACTCGGCGGCCGGTAATGGACGGGGGATGGACGGCCGGCCGATCACCGATGGATAGCTGACGAGGAGCTGACGGGTCGTCAGATCAGCGCTACCGTGGAGCACATGGAGACCACTGAGACCTTGCCGACGTTCCCGAGGATCATCTCGGTGGACGACCACACCGTTGAGCCCGCCCATGTCTGGCAGGACCGGCTCCCGTCGAAGTACCGGGACAGCGGGCCCCGCATCGTCCGGGCGCCCCTGAAGTCGATGAGCTTCCTGGGCGGGAAGTTCGCCCCCGTGATGGGGGCGAAGGGGGACGAAGGACCCATAGGGGACTGGTGGATCTACGAGGACCTGCACCGGCCCCTCACCCGCCTCGACACCTCCGTGGGGTACGACAGGGACGAGATCAAGCTCGAGGTCATCACGTACGAGCAGATGCGCCCGGGGTCCTTCAGCGTGCCCGACCGCCTCGCCGACATGGACGTCAACCACGTCCAGTCCGCCCTCTGCTTCCCCACCTTCCCCCGCTTCTGCGGGCAGACGTTCACCGAGGCCAAGGACCGCGAACTCGGCCTGCTCGGCGTGCGGGCGTACAACGACTGGATGGTGGACGAGTGGTGCGGGCCCAACGCGCAGGGCCGTCTCATCCCCCTCACCCTCATTCCGCTCTGGGACGCCGAGCTCGCCGCCGCCGAGGTCCGCCGCAACGCCGCCCGCGGCGTGCGCGCCGTCGCCTTCTCCGAGATACCGCCGCACCTGGGTCTGCCCTCCATCCACACGGACGAGTGGGATCCCTTCCTGCGGGCCTGCGACGAGACCGGCACGGTCATCGCCATGCACATCGGGTCGAGCAGCAAGATGCCGTCGACCTCCGCCGACGCGCCGCCCGCCGTCGGCTCCACCATCACCTTCGCCAACTGCTGCTTCTCGATGGTCGACTGGCTGATGAGCGGCAAGTTCGAGCGCTTCCCGAACCTCAAGATCATGTATGCGGAGGGGCAGATCGGGTGGATCCCGTACATCCTTGAGCGCGCCGACGTGGTCTGGGAGGAGAACCGCGGGTGGGGCGGGGTCGCCGACAAGGTGCACCGGCCGCCGTCCGAGCTCTTCACCGAGCACGTCTACGGATGCTTCTTCGACGACGCCTTCGGCCTGAAGAACCTCGACTCGATCGGCGTCGGAAACGTCCTGTACGAGACCGACTACCCGCACTCCGACTCGACCTGGCCCAAGTCCAGGGAGGTGGGGGAGTCGCAGATGGGCCACCTCGCACCGGACGTCGTCGACCGGATCGTGCGGGGCAACGCGATCGACCTGCTGGGGCTCACGGATGACGGGCTGTGGGCGGGGCCGGGGGCGTAGGGGCTCACGCGCTGCCGGGTGGCCGCCCTGGCTCAGGGGTCGAGCGGCTGCCCGGCGGGCTCCCGTCGCACCGTCCACGGAGTTGCCCGCCCCCCAACCCTTGCCTGACGGACCGTCAGCTACGACGATGAGACCCGTCGCCGTATATGACATGCCGTCAGATCAAGGTGAGGGGTCGGGTTCTCATGGCTGCCAACGCGCTGGCGCACATCTTCCCGCAAGGGCGACTGGTCTACGGGATGCAGCTCCCGATCCAGTCGCAGAGCGTCATCTACGCGGAGGCGTGGGAGGCGGACGCCACCGCCGACGACCTCGCCGAGATCGCCCGCACCGCCGACCGGGGCGGCTTCGCGTACATCGCGAGCTGTGATCACGTGGCCATCCCGCGGCGGCTCGCCGACACCATGAGCACCGTCTGGTACGACCCGGTGGCCACGCTTTCCTTCCTCGCCGGGATCACCGAGAACGTACGGCTGATGAGCCATGTCGCCGTCGTCGGGCTCCGGCATCCACTGGTCAGTGCCAAGCAGTACGCGACCCTGGACCGGCTCAGCGGCGGGCGGCTGATCCTCGGGGTCGGGGCCGGGCACGTGCAGGAGGAGTTCGACGCCGTCGGGGCCGACTTCGCGCGGCGCGGGCCCGTGCTCGACGAGACCGTCGACGCGCTGAAGGCCTCGCTCGGGCCCGAGGAGTATCCCGAACACCACGGCGAGCACTACGACTTCGGGGGCCTCGGGCAGCAGCCGCGACCCGTGCAGCCCCGCGTGCCCATCTGGGTGGGCGGCTCCTCGCCCGCCGCAGTGCGCAGGGCCGCCGTCCGCGGCGACGGGTGGCTGCCGCAGGGCGACCCGCGCGACAAGCTGCCCGCGCAGATCGCCAGGCTCAAGCGGCTGCGCGAGGAGGCGGGGGTGGCGGAGCCGATCGTCGTGGGGGCGATCGCCGAGCCCCTGTACGTGGGGGAGCCCGGCTGGTCCGTGGGGCGGCGCACGCTCAGCGGGAAGCCGGATGCCCTCGCCGAGTCGCTGCGCGCGTACGGGGCGATGGGGGTTCAGCAGATCCAGGTGCGGTTCCGGTCGCGGAGTCGTACCGAACTCACCGATCAGATGGCGGCGTTCGCCGCCGAAGTGGCTCCGCACCTCAACTGAGAGCTCGCCGAGCTCATTCAAGGAGACAGGTATGGGCAAGCTGGACGGCCGCGTCGTCATCGTCACCGGCGGGGCGCGCGGGCAGGGTGAGCAGGAGGCGCGGCTCTTCGCCGCCGAGGGAGCGCGGGTCGTCATCGGCGACGTGCTCGACGACCAGGGGGAGGCCCTCGCCAAGGAGCTCGGCGGGGACGTGGCCAAGTACGTGCACCTCGATGTCGGTCAGGAGGCCGACTGGGGCGCTGCGGTCGGTGCCGCCAAGGACGCCTTCGGGAAGATCGACGGCCTGGTCAACAACGCCGGGATCCTGCGCTTCAACGAGCTCGTCAGCACCCCGCTCGAAGAGTTCCAGCAGGTCATCCAGGTCAACCAGGTCGGCTGCTTCCTCGGCATCCGCACCGTCGCGCCCGAGATCGAGGCCGCCGGCGGCGGGACCATCGTGAACACCGCCTCGTACACGGCGATGACGGGCATGGCGTACGTCGGCGCGTACGCCGCGACCAAGCACGCCATCCTCGGGCTCACCCGTGTCGCCGCGATGGAGCTGGCCGCCAAGAACATCCGCGTCAATGCTGTCTGCCCCGGGGCCGTCGACACCCCGATGACCAACCCCGCGCAGCTCGACCCGGCCGCCGACCCCGCCGAGGCGCAGGAGGCCGTGGCCGAGCTCTACAAGAAGCTCGTGCCGCTGGGGCGGATCGGGAAGCCCGAGGAGGTCGCCGCCCTCGCGCTCTTCCTGACCGGGGACGACTCGGCGTACATCACGGGACAGCCGTTCGTCATCGACGGGGGGTGGCTCGCGGGGGTCAGCATCGTCTGAGGCCGCCCTGCCTGCCGCGCGCACTGTCTGACGGAACGTCAGTAAGCGTGCCCGCGGGTATTGACGGTCCTCGCGGCCGGTGGAACAGTCGACGCATCGCAATCTGACGGTTCGTCAGAAACTCGTTCGTCAGAAACTCACGAGGATGGTGAACCTCCTTGGAATTCGGTCTCTTTGTACAGGGATACGTGCCCGCCAAGCGGGCGAAGGTCGACCCCGAAGCCGAGCACAAGGCGCTCATCGAGGAGACCGAGTACGTCATCCAGGCGGACAAGTCCGGCTTCAAATACGCCTGGGCCTCCGAGCACCACTTCCTGGAGGAGTACTCGCACCTCTCCGCCAATGACGTCTTCCTCGGCTATCTCGCCCACGCCACCGACCGCATCCACCTGGGCTCCGGCATCTTCAACCCGCTCGCCCCGGTGAATCACCCGGTCAAGGTCGCCGAGAAGGTCGCCATGCTCGACCATCTCTCCGAAGGACGCTTCGAGTTCGGGTCCGGGCGAGGCGCCGGGTCGCACGAGATATTGGGCTTCATGCCGGGCATCACCGACATGAACCACACCAAGGAACTCTGGGAAGAGACCATCGCCGAGTTCCCCAAGATGTGGCTCCAGGACGAGTACGTCGGCTTCCAGGGCAAACACTGGTCGCTGCCGCCCCGCAAGGTCCTGCCCAAGCCGTACGGCAAGGCGCACCCGGCGATGTGGTACGCCGCCGGGTCCCCGCCCTCGTACGCGATGGCCGGAAAGAAGGGGCTCGGGGTACTGGGCTTCAGTGTGCAGAAGGTCTCCGACATGGAATGGGTCCTCGAGTCGTACAAGACGGCCGTGAAGGATGCGGAGCCGGTCGGCGCCTTCGTCAACGACAACGTCATGGTGACCTCGACGGCGATCTGTGCGGAGACGCACAAGAAGGCGGTCGAGATCGCGGTGAGCGGGGGTCTCAACTACCTTCAGTCGCTGCTCTTCCGCTACCACGACACCTTCCCGCGGCCCGAGGGCATCCCCGAGTGGCCCGAGCTGCTGCCCGAGTACAGCGAGGAGATCATCGAGCTGCTCATCGCCGAGGAGCTGATGATCTGCGGTGACCCGGACGAGGTGCTCACGCAGTGCAAGCGGTGGGAGCAGGCGGGGGCCGATCAGCTCAGCTTCGGGCTTCCGATCGGGATCTCGCCCGAGGACACGAAGAACACGATCAAGCTGATCGGTGAGCATGTGATTCCGAAGATCGATACGGATCCTGTGCATCGGACCACCCGTATGCGGGGCGCCTCCGGCGGTTGAGCCGGTCCTCCTACTGCCCCGGCTTCCCCTCCCGGACGGAGGTCGGGGCACCCCTTTTTGCCCTTCGGGCGTGTCCTCAAGCGCCGGACGGGCTTTCTCCCGCCCACCCACCCGTTCTGGACGGGTTGAATCCGCACCCACCAAAGACCTTCAGTCGAATCCGCACCCATAAAGAGCCTTCAAGGGGGACGACCTCGCCATGCTCGACCACCTGATCAAGGGCGCGACCGTAGTCGACGGAACCGGTGCCCCCGCATTTACCGCCGACGTCGGCATCAGGGACGGGCGCATAGCCGTCGTCGCCGAGCCCGGTACCGTCAGCGAGTCCGCCGCCACCAGTGAGGATGCCCAAGGGCGCATCCTCGCCCCCGGGTTCGTCGACCCGCACACGCACTACGACGCCCAGCTCTTCTGGGACCCCTATGCGACCCCCTCCCTGAACCACGGCGTCACCACCGTCGCGGGCGGCAACTGCGGTTTCACGCTTGCGCCGTTGAATCCGGCGCGGCCCGAAGACGCCGACTACACACGGCGGATGATGTCCAAGGTCGAGGGCATGTCGCTGGTGGCGCTCGAAGAGGGCGCGCCCTGGACGTGGAGCTCGTTCGGCGAGTACCTGGACGCCCTGGACGGGCGCGTCGCCGTCAACGCGGGGTTCATGGTGGGGCATTGCGCGCTGCGGCGGTACGTCATGGGCGCGGACGCCGTGGGTGGGCAGCCGTCGCCCGAGCAGCTGGAGGAGATGCTGCGGCTCTTCCATGACGCCATGGACGCCGGTGCCTGGGGGCTCTCCACCACGCAGTCGTCCACGCACTCCGACGGCGACGGGCAGCCGGTGGCCTCACGGCACGCGAAGCCCGACGAGCTGCTCGCGCTCAGCCGCGCCGTCGCCGAGCACGAGGGCACCCAGCTCGAAGCCATCGTCGCGGGCTGTCTCGACCAGTTCAGCGACGAGGAGATCGATCTGTTCGTCGAGATGAGCGCCGCCGCAGGACGGCCCCTCAACTGGAACGTCCTCACCATCGACGCCGCCGTGCCCGAGCGCGTCCCGCGCCAGCTCATCGCCAGCGAGCGCGCCCGCGAGTCCGGTGGCCGGATCGTGGCACTGACCATGCCGATCCTCACCCCCATGAACATGTCGCTGGGCACCTTCTGCGCCCTGAACCTGATCCCGGGGTGGGGCGACGTGCTCGGCCTCCCGGTCCCCGAGCGCATCGCCGAGCTGCGCGACCCCGACGTCAGGGGCGAGATGCTGCGGCGCGCCGACAGCAAGGAGGCCGGTGTCTTCCGGCGGCTCACGCACTTCGACCGGTACGTCATCGGGGACACGTACTCCAAGGAGAACGAGGGCCTCACCGGCCGCGTCGTCGGTGACATCGCGGCCGAGCGCGGCCAGGAGGCCTTCCAGTGCCTCGTCGAGATCTGCGCCAACGACGATCTGCGTACGGTCCTTTGGCCCATGCCCTCGGACAACGACCCCGACTCGTGGGCCCTGCGCCAGGAGACCTGGCAGCACGAGGACGTCATGCTGGGCGGCTCCGACGCCGGCGCGCACCTGGACCGCATGTGCGGAGCCCCGTACACGACCCGGTTCATCGGGGACTGCCTGCGCGGGCGCAAGCTGGTCGGACTGGAGCAGGCGGTCAAGATGCTCACCGACGACCCCGCGCAGCTCTTCGGGCTGCGGGAGAGGGGCCGTATCGAGGAGGGCTTCCACGCCGACCTCGTCCTCTTCGACCCCGAGCGCATCGACGCGGGCAAGGCCACCCTGGTGCACGACCTGCCCGGCGACAGCCCGCGCCTGGACTCGAAGGCGATCGGCATCAACGCCGTCTGGGTGAACGGCGTCGAGGCGATCCGCGAGGACCGGGTGACGGGTGCGACGCCCGGCACGGTCCTGCGGTCGGGCCGGGACACTCGGACGGTGAGCACCAAGTGAGCGGACAACTCCCGCAGGAGCAGAGGCTGTTCATCGGCGGCGAGTGGACGGAGCCCGACGGCGGCCACTACGAGGTCGTCAACCCGGCCACCGAGGACGTCGTGGGCCTGGCCCCCGAGGCGAGCCGCGAGCAGGTGCACGCGGCGGCCGGCGCGGCCCGCGAGGCCTTCGCCACCTGGTCGCGCACGACACCCGAGGAGCGCGCCACGGTCCTCGACCGCGCCGCGTCGATCATGCAGCGCGACTTCGCCGCGTACGCGGATCTCGCCCAGGCCGAGAGCGGCGCGACGACCGGCACGGCGCGCGGGATGCAGGTCGCGGTGTCGGTGGCGCGCTTCAAGCGGTATGCGAAGGGTGCCCTGGAGCCGGTCGAGGCGGCCCTTCCCCCGCAGATCAACGAGGCGGGTCCGATGGGCAGGGCGGGCGTCGTGGGGGCGCTCACCGTCCGCCAGCCGGTGGGCGTCGTCACGTGCATCACCTCGTACAACAACCCGTGGGCCAACCCGGCGGGCAAGGTGGCGCCCGCCCTGGCCATGGGCAACACGGTCGTCGTGAAGCCCGCCCCGCAGGACCCGCTGTCGGTGTACCGGATGGCGGCGGCCCTTGAGGAGGCCGGGGCGCCGCCGGGAGTCGTGAACGTGGTGAGCGGCGCGCGCCCGGAGGTGGGCGAGGCGGCCGTGGACGCACCGGACGTCGACATGGTGAGCTTCACCGGCTCGACGTCGGTGGGGCAGCGGATCGCCGAGGTGTGCGGCCGGGACATGAAGCGGCAGCTGATGGAGCTGGGTGGCAAGGGCGCGGCGCTCGTCCTCGACGACGCGGACCTGGACTCGGCGGTGGCGGGGATCGGGACGACGTTCTCCTTCTACAGCGGACAGATCTGCACGGCCCCGACGAGGGTGATCGCGCACCGCGCGATCCACGACGAACTGATCGAGAAGCTGACGGGCTACATCGGCTTCATGAAGGTCGGGGATCCGCGGGAGAAGGGGACGATCGTCGGTCCCGTGATCTCGGCGGCGCACCGCGACCGCATCGAGTCGTACGTGGAGCTGGGTCGCAAGGAAGGCGCGCGGGTCGTCGCGGGCGGCGAGCGCCCGGCCTCGTTCGAGAAGGGCTTCTACGTCGCGCCGACGCTACTCGCGGACTGCACGAACGACATGAGGGTGGTCCGCGAGGAGATCTTCGGCCCGGTCGTGGTGGTGGTCCCCTTCGAGGACGAGGAGGAGGGCATCGCTCTGGCCAACGACAGCGACTACGGCCTCCTCGACTACGTCTGGTCGGGCGACGTGGCCCGCGCCTTCCGGATCGCGCGGCGGCTGCGGGCGGGCGGGGTCGGCGTGAACACGATCGGCAGGAACATGGAGGCGCCGTTCGGCGGGTTCAAGAAGAGCGGGGTGGGCCGGGACGTGGGCTCGTACGCGCTGCACGCGTACAGCGAGCTGCAGTCGATCGTGTGGCCTGGGTGAGCGGGCGTACGGCCTGGGTGATGTCCGATATGTGGAACACGGGAAGACGCTCGGGAAAATTTTGAACTAGGACAAAATGGACAGTGCTGCGGTTCCCGCATACCGGACGGTCTGGCATTTGCCTGGCAATGAGCAAGCGATTCGGTTGAGTGATGAAGCAATCCATGGGGCATGCCCCGATTCGCCCATGGATTGCAAGCCAATGGATCCGGATGTTCATCCTCCGCATGTGGAAACCGCAGCCCTTAACGTCCTGTTCATGACCCAGTTGGACGTACGGCCCCAGGCCGGAGACACGGTAGGCGGCGCCCCAGACGGGGGCGTACGCGCCAAAGGCCTCGGCGGGAACTCCGTCGGCCTCATGGGCAGCGCCGTCATCGGCATCTCCACCGTCGCCCCCGTCTACTGCCTGACGTCGACCCTCGGCTCCACGGCCGGCGAGGTCGGCCTGGCGATGCCCGCGGTCTTCCTCGCGGGCTTCCTGCCGATGCTCCTGGTGGCCTTCGCCTACCGCGAGCTCAACAAGGCCATGCCGGACTGCGGCACGTCCTTCACCTGGACGGTCAAGGCCTTCGGCCCCCGGATCGGCTGGATGTGCGGCTGGGGCCTCGTCATCGCCACGATCATCGTCCTGTCGAACCTGGCGGGCGTGGCGACCTCGTACTTCTGGCTCCTGGCGGGCGAGATCACGAGCAGCGACTCGGTCGCCGCCCTGGACGACAACAAGGCCGTCCACATCCTCACGTGCCTGGCCCTGATCGCTGCCGCGACGGCCATCAGCTATCGGGGGATGACGGCCACCAAGGGCGTGCAGTACCTCCTGGTCGGCCTTCAGCTGGTGGTCCTCGCGCTCTTCGTCGTGATGGCCCTGGGCAAGGCCCGCAGCGGGGACATCGCCGGATCCATGGACTTCTCCTGGTCCTGGCTGAACCCGTTCTCGGTCCAGTCCTTCGGCGCCTTCACGGCCGGTCTCTCCCTGTCGATCTTCATGTTCTGGGGCTGGGACGCGTGCCTGACCGCCAATGAGGAGACCACCGGCAGCGAGAAGACCCCCGGCCGCGCGGCGCTCATCTCGATGGTCGTCCTGATCGGCTCCTACCTCGCCACCGGGATCGCCGCCCAGATGGCCGTCGGCTCCGGTGACAAGGGCCTCGGCCTCGCCAACCCGGACACCTCCGACAACGTCTTCGCCGCGCTCGCCGGGCCCATCATGGGCAACGGCCTGGGCATCCTGCTCTTCGTCGCCGTCCTCGCCTCGGCCGCCGCCAGCCTGCAGACCACGTTCATCCCCGTGGCCCGCACGGTCCTCGCGATGTCGACGTACGAGGCACTGCCGCCGTCCTACGCGCGCGTGCACCCCCGGTTCAAGACCCCGGGCCGTGCCACGGTCGTCGCGGGCGTCGCGACCGGCGTCTTCTACACGGTCATGACGCTGGTCTCCGAGCACGTCCTGGTCGACACGATCTACGCGCTCGGCCTCATGATCTGCTTCTACTACGCGCTGACGGCCTTCGCCTGCGTCTGGTACTTCCGCCGCGAGCTGTTCTCGTCCGCGCGCGACTTCGCCTTCAAGGGCTTCTTCCCGGTGTTCGGCGGCATCCTGCTGACCGCGGTCTTCGTCAAGACGCTGGTGGACATGTGGAACCCCGCCTACGGCAGCGGCTCCTCCGTCTTCGGCGTCGGGTCGGTCTTCGTGATCGGCGTGGGCCTGCTGCTGCTCGGCGTGGTGATCATGCTGGCGATGGGCCGCAGGAGCCCGGCGTTCTTCCGGGGCGAGGTCCTGAAGCGGGACACCCCGGCGCTGGTCGTCGCGGACTGAGCCTCAGCTCGCCAGCAGCCTCCGCAGTGACGCCTTCAGGTTCGTGATGAAGGCGTCGCGGTGTTCCTGGGGGACGAGGTCCAGGGACAGGTACGGGTTGAGGTCCTCCAGTTCGACCAGGAGCAGTTCGCCCGCGCGCGTGCGGCAGGCGTCGACGCGCTGGATGCCGTGGTCGACGGTGTTCCAGTCGATGAAGCGCTGGGCGAAGGCCAGGTCCGCGGGGGACGGGGCGTAGGGCTCGAGGACCCAGCGTCTGTCCGGGTGCGGGGCGTGCAGGGCGTACTGGAACGTGTCGTCGACGAAGTAGAACGACACCTCGTACGTGAAGTCGATGCGCGGCTGGACGAGCGTCGCGCCCTCGGTGTGTACGTGGGTCTCCAGCTCGGTCCGGGTGAGGAACCGCAGGCCTATCGAGTCCGCGCCCTGCTTGGGCTTGATCACGTACTCGGCCGTGTCCGGGAGCTTCCCCACGTCCGCAAGGCGGTCGACCGTCGGGATCACCGGGTGGCCCTCCGCCGTCAGGTCGACGAGGTACTGCTTGCCCGCCATGTCCGCGCTGCCCGTCAGCTGGTTGTAGACACGGGTGCCGGAGGCGACCGCCCGGGTGCGGAAGGCGTCGAACGCCGCCTGGTAGTTCAGGACCGGGCCGCTGTTGCGGATCAGGACCGCGTCGAAGGAGTCCATCAGCGCGGCCGCGTCCAGCGGGTGGCAGAGCGCCGTGTCGAAGTCCTCGCGGAGGCGGGAGGCGAGCGTGATGTCCTCGTCGCAGTACCTGCGGCCCCGCGCCTCGTAGGCGAGGTCGGTGACGAACAGGAGGCGGGGCCTCGTGGGCGGCTGGGCGGACGGCATGGGGCTCTCCTGGGGCGGCGCTTGCGGGTCCTTGGTCTCGACCCTAAGGCGGTCGACGCGGTCCCTCCACGCCGCCCCGGAGCGTCTAGCTCCGGCCCAGGAACACCGGGTTCGTGAACGCCGTCAGGGGGCCCGGCAGGCCCGGCACGGTGGGCGCGTGGCGGACCTCTGCCCGTACGTACGCCGAGTACGAGGGCGTCGTCCGCCACTCCGCCGTGCCGGTTCCGGAGGCGGGCAGCGCCGGTGAGGTGAACAGGACGCCCTGGTCCGTCACGAAGCGGATCGTGCAGCCGGGGGCGCCCGTGACGTCCAGGCGGACCGACACCGGGGCGTCCTGCTCGACGTAGAGGCGCTCGCCGATGCCCGCTTGTTTGCCCTTGCCGCCCGTCGCCGTGAACTTGAGCGTGACGTTCTTGGACTCGGCGACGTAGCTGTGGCCGGCGCGGATGCCCGCCTGGATGGCGTCGCGGGTCAGGTCGTCCGCGAGGACCACCGTCTGCGGGGTGCCGATGGGGTCGGGGTCGCGGTGGGCGTCGCTGTTGCCCATGGCGGGGATCCACGGCTTGCGGCCCCGGACGGAGGCGACGAGGGTGCTGTCCCAGTCGGCCAGGGAGATCTCGTCGTCCGGGGTGTAGGCGCCGTTCCACACCTCCACCGCGTCCGCTTCCCCGAAGCCGAACTTCCAGTTGCAGCCGATGCAGGTGGCGTGCGGGTGGGCGGGGACGACGAGGCCGCCCGCGTCGCGGACCTCGCGGGCGTACTTGCCGAAGCGGTTGTCGCGGGCGCGGTAGCGCCAGTCGATGAACGTGCCGGGGTCCGTGCCGAGCGCGACCACGTGGCCGTTGCGCGTGGTGATCTCCTCGCCCAGCATGACGAGCAGATCGTCGCCCGCCTCGTCGGCCCAATGGGCGTGCGCGGAGTGCGTGTTGTGGTCGGAGGAGTTGATGAAGTCGAGGCCCGCCGCGCGCGCGAGGGCCGCGATCTCGGCCGGGGTGCGCCTGCCGTCCGAGTACCAGGAGTGCAGGTGGCAGTCGCCGCGGTACCAGGCGCGGCCACGCCCCTTCGCCCGCTCCGGCGGGTAGACGGGCCTGACCGTCTTGCCGGGCGCCCCGTACTTGAGGGTGATCGTGACCTCGTAGGGCAGGCCCTGCGGGGCGACCGTGTACGGGCCGAGCGCGATGTTCCAGGTGCCTGCCTTGACCGGACCCGGGATGTAGCCGGGGGTCGCGTCGTCGGCGCGGATGAAGAACTCCGTGCGCGCGCCGCCCGACCAGCCGCGGAATCCCTTGCCGCCGAGGGCGGTGCCGCGCTGGTCGAAGATGCCGATGTCGAGCGCGTTGCCCTGGGTGCCCGCCGGGACCGTGACCTTCTCGTAGGTGTACGCGACGTGGATCTCCCGTACGCCGTCGGGGACTTCGACCGGCAGATACACGAAGTCGGGTGACCCGGTGGGCAGCGTCCCGCGCACCACCTTGGTCTCGTCGTCACTTCCGGATGCGCGCCCCGAGGCGCTCGCGAAGCTCACGCTGTTCAACGTAAGCGCGGCGGCGGCTCCCGTCACGAGCAGACCGCGCCGGTTGAGGGGTGTGTCGGCGGGTCCGGCCCGGTGGTGTTCGTCCTCGCACATGTGTCGGCTCCCCAGGGTGTCGGAAGGGACTGCAGGGCAACCCTGGTATTGAGCCGTGAACTCTCCGGCAAGGGAAGGCAATTGACAGACTTACGCGGGGTGTCGCTCAGGCGCCGCGGCGGCCCTTGCGCGCGCGGTTGCGGGCGATCACGACGATGACGACGATCACGACGACGACGAGGATGATCCCGAGGACCAGCCCGATGGACCCGCCCTTGGACTTCTTCTTTTTCTTCTTGGGCTTGGCCTCGGGCTGGGCCCGTGACTCGTCCGCCGCCCTGGTGTCCGTCCTCGCGGCGGCGGCACCTGCCGTGTGCGCCGTCGAAGCGGATGCCGATGCCGTCCGTGGAGTGGCCGCGTAGGCGCCCGCGGAAGCCGTGCCCCCCATCAGTGCGCCGAGCAGCAGCAGTACGGTCGCGAAGCGAAGTCGCATGGTGAAACCCCCCGATTCCTTTGATTCCGGCGGATCCTAGGGCATGCGGCGCCCCGCGCCTAGGTGCTCGCGCCCGCCGCGCGAAGCACGGCCGCCGTCTCCTCGTGCGATCCCTGCGTCGCCCAGTACAGCGGGGTGCTGCCCGTGCCGCCGTCCTCGCGGAGGTTGGGGTCCGCGCCGTGGGCGAGGAGTTCGCGCACGGCTTCGGTGTGGCCCCAGCATGCGGCCCCGCACAGCGGCGTGCCCTGGTCGCCGTGGCCGCTCTCGGCGTCGGGGTCGGCGCCCGCCGCCAGGAGGGCCCGGACGATGGGCGCCGTGCCGTGGACGGACGCTCCGTACAGCGGGGTCGTGCCGTCGGGGTCGGCGGCCCGCGGGTCCGCGCCCGCTCGCAGCAGCGCCTTCGCCTGGGTGGTGCAGCCCAGCTGCGCTGCCAGGACCAGCTTCTTCGTCTGTTTCTTGTGGCGCCGTCTGCTCATGAGGGGCAGGGTAGTTCGGCGGGTGCGCGAGGTGGTCGGATTTTCCGCTCCCCCGTGCGGCGGAGGGGCGCGGCCCGTACTCGGCCCGTACGCCGATGTGGGCGGCACGGACCCGCGGCCAGCATGGCTCGCATGCCGAACATGCCGAACGTGCTGAAGACGACCGCACTGCCCGACGTGCCCCGCTGGGCCGTGATCGCCGCCCACGCCGTCCCCCTGGCCACGCTCCCCTCCGGGCTGTGGCGGATCGCCCTCGTCGCCGGGCTCCCGGTGGCCGACGAGCCCGTCAGGGGATGGGCGGCGGTGCTCTACGTCCTGGGGCTCAGCGTCGTCTCCGAGGGCCTCGCCCTGCTGACGCTCGGCCTGGTGCGCGGGTGGGGCGAGGTCGTGCCGGGGTGGATACCGCTGCTCGGCGGGCGCAGGGTGCGGCCGCTCGCCGCGGTGGTCCCGGCCCTGCTCGGGGCGGCCGGTCTCTTCGCGATCATGGGCTGGTTCGCCTACGCCCAGTACGCGGGCCTGGGTCCGGGCGTCACCGGCAGCGCGGCCAAGGAGGCACTCCTCGTGGCCTGCTACGCGCCGCTCGTCCTGTGGGCCCCGCTGCTCGTCGCGGTGACGGCCGCGTACTACAGGCGGCGGACGGGAGGTGCGGGCGCGGCATGGACTCCTGCGGCGCAGGCGGCTAGTAAGTGAGCCCCGCTCGCGTACGGAAGTCCGTGCGCGAGCGGCACGGCGACGTACGACGACGTGACCGGAGGCCACCACATGCGAGTTGCCGCCACCCTCTACCTCACCGACGAGACCATCACCCCGATCCGCCTGGCCCGTGAGCTGGAGCAGCGCGGCTTCGCGGCGCTCCACCTCCCCGAGCACTCCCACATCCCCGTGTCCCGCGAGACGCCCTACCCCGGCGGTGAACTCCCGCCCGAGTGCGCCCGCATGCTCAACCCCTTCGTCGCCCTGGCCCAGGCCGCCGCCGTCACCGACCGGCTCGGACTCGGCACGAACATCACGCTCGTCGGGCAGCACGACCCCATCGACCTGGCCAAGCAGATCGCGACCCTCGACCACCTCTCCGGCGGCCGCTTCACCCTCGGCATCGGCTACGGCTGGAACAAGGAGGAGGCCGCCGACCACGGCGTCCAGTGGCGCACGCGGCGCGCGCTCGTGCGGGACCGGATGGCGGTCATGCGGGCGCTGTGGGCCGAGCAACCGACGTCGTACGAGGGTGAGTTCGCCAGTGTCCGGGCCAGCGACGTCCATCCGAAGCCGGTGCGCGCGCCCCGCCCGCGCAAGGAGGGCCCACTCCACGGCCCCCGCACCCTCATCGGCGGGGCCGCGGGCCCCCAGCTGTTCGCGCACATCGCGGAGTACGCCGACGGCTGGCTGCCCATCGGCGGCGGCGGACTGCGCGAGACGCTCCCCGCGCTGCGCACCGCCTGGGCGGACGCGGGCCGCGACCCCGCCGGTCTGTACGTGGCGCTCTCCGCCGTCGAGCCGACCGAGGGCAAGCTCGCGCACTACGAAGAGCTCGGCGTGGACGAGGTCATCGTGCAGCTTCCGGCGGGCGGTGAAGCCGAGGTTCTCCGGGTGCTCGACGGGTTCGAGCGATACGTGCACCTCACACCCGCCCCCGCCGGGCAGGACCGAACCAGCACTGACCTGTAGCTGTTTCTCCGGGAGGTCGCTCGTATGCTCGGACGCATGACCAACAGCGCGCCGCAGGACCCAGGCCCTCAGGAGTCGGCCCCCGCGCCGGCCCGACCCACCGCCAACGCCATGCGACGCGCCCTCAAACGGGCCAGGGACGGAGTCGCGCTCGACACCGCCGAGGCCGCCGTGCTGCTCCAGGCGCGCGGCGACGACCTGAAGGACCTCGCCACGTCCGCCGCGCGGGTGCGTGACGCGGGGCTCGCGGCGGTGGGGCGGCCCGGCGTCATCACGTACTCGAAGAAGGTCTTCATCCCGCTGACCCGGCTGTGCCGGGACAAGTGCCACTACTGCACCTTCGTGACCGTCCCCGGCAAGCTGCGGCGCGACGGGCACGGGATGTTCCTCTCGCCGGACGAGGTCGTCGACATCGCGCGGCGCGGGGCGGAAATGGGCTGCAAGGAAGCCCTGTTCACGCTCGGCGACCGCCCGGAGGACCGCTGGCCCGAGGCGCGCGAGTGGCTGGAGGCGGAGGGCTACGACGACACCCTCGCCTACGTCCGCGCGATGGCGATCCGCGTCCTTGAGGAGACGGGTCTGCTCCCGCACCTCAACCCCGGCGTCATGACCTGGACCGACCTGCAGCGGCTCAAGCCCGTCGCGCCCTCCATGGGGATGATGCTGGAGACGACGGCGACGCGGCTGTGGAGCGAGCCGGGGGGCCCGCACCACGGTTCGCCCGACAAGGAGCCCGCGGTCAGGCTGCGGGTCCTGGAGGACGCGGGCCGCTCGAACGTCCCCTTCACCACCGGGGTCCTGATCGGGATCGGCGAGACGTACGAGGAGCGGGCGGACGCCCTCTTCCGGCTGCGCTCGACGCAGCGTTCGTACCACGGCATCCAGGAAGTCATCGTCCAGAACTTCCGCGCCAAGCCGGACACGGCCATGCGCGGCATGCCCGACGCCGAGCTTGAGGAGCTCGCCGCGTGCATCGCGGTGGCCCGGCACATCCTCGGCCCGAGCGCCCGCATCCAGGCGCCGCCGAACCTGGTGGACGCGGAGTACGCGCTGCTCATCGGCGCGGGCATCGACGACTGGGGCGGCGTCTCGCCCCTCACGCCCGACCACGTGAACCCCGAGCGCCCCTGGCCGCACATCGACGAACTGGCGCGCAAGACCGCCGACGCGGGCTTCACGCTGCGCGAACGGCTCACGATCTACCCCGAGTTCATCGAGCGCGGCGAGCCCTGGCTCGACCCGCGCCTGCTGCCGCACGTGCGCGCGCTCGTCGACCCGGAGACGGGCCTGGCGAACGAGGACGCACGGCCGAGCGGACTGCCCTGGCAGGAGCCCGACGAGGGGTACGTCGCCTCGTCCGGCCGCACGGACCTGCACCGCACGATCGACACGACGGGCCGCACGTCCGACCGCCGCGACGACTTCGACGAGGTGTACGGCGACTGGGAGGCCCTGCGCGAGCAGGCCGCGCCCGGCATGGTCCCCTCACGCATCGACGGCGACGTGCGGGCCGCGCTCAAGACCGCTGCCGACGACCCGACGCGCCTGAGTGACGAGCAGGCGCTGGCCCTGCTGCACGCGGACGGGCCCGCGCTCGACGCGCTGTGCGGCATCGCGGACGACGTGCGCAAGTCGATGGTCGGCGACGACGTCACGTACATCGTCACGCGCAACATCAACTTCACGAACGTCTGTTACACCGGCTGCCGCTTCTGCGCGTTCGCCCAGCGCCGCACGGACGCCGACGCGTACACGCTCTCCCTGGACCAGGTCGCGGACCGGGCCGCGCAGGCCTGGGAGGTGGGCGCCACCGAGGTGTGCATGCAGGGCGGCATCCACCCGGACCTGCCGGGCACCGCCTACTTCGACATCGCGCGTGCGGTGAAGGAGCGCGTGCCGGGCATGCACGTGCACGCCTTCTCGCCGATGGAGGTCGTGAACGGCGCGACGCGCACGGGTCTTTCGATACGGGACTGGCTCAGCACCGCGAAGGAAGCGGGCCTGGACTCGATCCCCGGCACGGCCGCGGAGATCCTCGACGACGAGGTGCGCTGGGTCCTGACCAAGGGCAAGCTGCCCACGGCGACGTGGATCGAGGTGGTCAAGACGGCCCACGAGCTGGGCATCCGCTCGTCCTCGACGATGATGTACGGGCATGTGGACCAGCCGCGGCACTGGCTCGGGCACTTCCGCACGCTGGCCGCGATCCAGCAGGAGGCACTGAGCAAGGGGGTGGAGGGCTTCACGGAGTTCGTGACGCTGCCCTTCATCCACACGAACGCGCCGGTGTATCTGGCGGGCATCGCACGCCCGGGGCCGACGACCCGCGACAACCGCGCGGTGGTGGCGATGGCCCGGCTGCTGCTGCACCCCCACATCCCGAACATCCAGACCAGCTGGGTGAAGCTGGGCACGGAGGGTGCGGCGGAGATGCTGCGCTCGGGCGCGAACGACCTGGGCGGGACGCTGATGGAGGAGACCATCTCCCGCATGGCGGGCTCCAGTTACGGCTCGTACCGCTCGGTCAAGGACCTCGTCTCGATCGCGGAGGAGGCCGGGCGTCCGGCGAAACCACGGACGACGCTGTACGGAGAGGTGCCGCTGGAGCGCCAGGAGGCGGCCGCCGCTTCGGACGGCCACCTCCCGGAGCTGCTTCCCGTCCTGGACTGACTCGGGGGAGAGGTCAGCCCGGCGGGGCGGGGCCGTCGGGCGAGTTCGCCCGACGGCGGGTCAGGCGAGCTCGCCGCCGAAGCGGGCGCCCGCCTCCGGGGTGCCGAGCGAGGACGGGCTGAACGACGTGATGCCGGTCGTCGTCAGGCCCGTCCTGGCGCCACGGAACAGCCAGGCGGCGCCCGAGTCCTTGGTGGTGCCGTCCTCCTGGGGCACGCCCACGGTCAGGTCGGCGAGGCCGTCCTTGTTCACGTCGGCGAGCTTGACCTCCTCACCGAAGTTGTCGCCCTTCTCCGAGACGCCGGGGACGGCTGCCGTGTCCTGGTTGAACGCCTGGGCGCCGGTGCCGGTCAGGCCGTTCGCGCCGCCCTTGAGCAGGACGACCGCGCCGGTGTCCGCGACGTCGCCGAGGTTCTCGCCGGGCACGCCGACAACGATGTCCGCGTAGCCGTCGCCGGTGACATCACCCGCGGAAAGGGAGTAGCCGAACTGGTCGCCCCGCTCGGGCCCGTTGATCTCCGCGGCCTCGCCGGCGCCGGGAACGCCCGCGGTGTCCTGGTCTATCTTCGCGGTGCGGCTGGAGAAGCCGGCCGCGGAGCCGTAGACGACCCGGACCGCGCCCGCGTCGTAGACCTGGGTCTCGGAGACCTCGTCGACCTCGCGGGCGACCAGGTCGCCGTATCCGTCCTTGTCGACGTCGGCGATGACGCCGTTCGTCGTGAACTTCTTGGTCGCCGTCGACGTCTTGGCGAGGCCGTCCTTGCTGCCCTTCCACAGGCGCGAGGAGTGCTGCATCTCCTCGAAGTCGTGGCTGGTGACGAGGTCGTCGGCGCCGTCACCGGTCACGTCGCCCACCATGAGCTCCCTGGGGCCGTCGTCGCCGTTCTCGACGGACGAGGTGGAGGCGGGCTTCCCGTCACGGGTGAAGGGGCCGTAGCGCACCTCAAGGGTGGAGGAGGAGTTGGCGACGAGGTCGGACTTGCCGTCGCCGTTGAAGTCGCCTGCCTTCAGCGTCTGCACGTACTCGCCCGGCAGCTCGCTGCCCTGGGTCAGGCCGTTCGCGGAGCCCCAGATCACGACGTCCTTGGAGCCGTTGTTCACGGTGAGGTCGGTGTATCCGTCGCCGTCCAGGTCGGCTGCCTCGGTGCTCGCGCCGAAGCCGCCGTCCACCTCGGGGTCGCCGGGTACGCCGGCGGTGGTGCGGTTGATCTGCTTGGCGTGCGCGGTGTCGGCGCCGGACGCCGAGCCGTACACGATCGAGACGTAGCCCGCGCCGGACACGCCGTCGACGGCGCCGCGGTACGCGGAGACGGCGAGGTCGGCATATCCGTCGTGGTTGAAGTCGGTCACCGGCTTGCTCGCGGCGGACGCGGCGGGCGCGGCGGCGGCGGAACCCGCCGTGGCGACGACGGCGAGCGGTGTCGTGAGCGCGGCGACGGCGACGGCGGCAATGAGTGAACGGCGCACTGGTCCTCCTGTGGGGAAACTGCGTGTGACACCAGAGGAGACGGGCGCCTCGGGCAAGTGGTTGTACACCACAGGTTCACCGTTACGACGCCCGGACATTTCCGTTACAGAGCACGGAGTTCGCGCCCACGCACCGTCAAGGTCCGTGCGGTCCGCGTCACTTGGGGCGCGGTCCGCTTCCGGAATGGCGCACCAGGGCCGCCTGGCAGCCGCGTACCCAGTGACTCCGGTACTTCGCGGGAAGGGCGCCCGTGTACTCGGGTATGGAGACGTAGCTGTGGCAGATCTCCTGGTAGTCCACTTCACCGTCCTCGCCGACCGTGCGCGTTCTGAT
Organism: Streptomyces sp. NPDC044044; assembly: GCF_056434405.1. Classification (NCBI taxonomy): domain Bacteria; kingdom Bacillati; phylum Actinomycetota; class Actinomycetes; order Kitasatosporales; family Streptomycetaceae; genus Streptomyces; species Streptomyces sp. NPDC044044. The sequence continues at coordinate 324,061 of NZ_JBWKFG010000005.1, forward strand.
CGTGATCGTGTCCGTCGGTATCTCGGTCGTGAGGCTCGGGGACTGGAGTGGGTAGGGCTGCTTTGCCGACGGCGAGGGGGACGACGGCGTGGGCGCCGCGGTCGTTGCGGGCGTGGGCGCGGCGGTCGTTGCGGGAGCGGGCGCGGGCGGCGTCGCCGGGTCAGGTTCCGCCTCGGTACGGGCCTTCACCCACGCATAGCCCTGGTCATAGGCTTCCTTGGCCTTCGGGTCGTCCCTGGCGGGGAAGGCCGAGGACTCGAGCACGACCGTGGCGACGGCCGAGACGGCGATGGCGGCGGCCAGGGACATCAACGCGACGCGGGGCGTGGGCTTGCGCATCGCGGCAGCTTTTCACATCGGGTTTTCACATCGAGGTTCCGACGGGTTCCGGCCATGGCCCTTCCACCCCCTCCCGCGATGAAAAGCCCTGGTGAAGGCCGGTCAAAAGTGATCTGAAGGGCGACTCCTTAGATATCGCATCGACCCTGAACCGACCGTTCCTGGTCGATTACAGTGCTGCGCAGAACGTGCGCAGAGGGTGCGCGCCGAGAGCAGGGAGAGGGGGTGCCGTGAGCACCGCAGCAGCCACCGGAGTCTGGGGGCGTGCCGAGCAGCAGGACTTCCGCAGCCGGGTTCGCGGCACGTTGCTCGGAGCCGCCGTCGGGGACGCCCTTGGCGCGCCCGTCGACGAGCTGAGCCTCGACGGGATACGGGAGGCTCACGGCGCGGAAGGGCTGACCGAGCCCGCCCCCGCTCACGGCAGGCGCGGAGCCGTCACCGCGGCCACGCAGCTCACCCTCTTCACCGTCGACGGACTCATACGCGCCCAGGTGCGGCGCGACACCGGCGCCTGGCATCCGCCCACCGACCTGCACCGCGCCTATCGCCGCTGGGCGGCCACCCAGAGCGACTGGGGGCCCGACGAGCGGCGCAAGGAAGACGGATGGCTGGCCCGCGAGGAGTGGCTCTACTCGCGGCGCTCGCCCGCCCGCGCCTGCCTGGTCGGGCTGGGGGACGACACCATGGGAACGCTGGAGGCCCCCAAGAATCCGGACGAGCGGGGGGCCGAGGCCGTGACGCGGTCCGCTCCCTTCGGGCTGCTGGTCGGGTGGGAGCCGCAGCTCGTGCTTCAGCTGGCCGTGGAGTGCGCCGTGCAGACGCACGGCCATCCCACCGCCTACCTCGCGGCCGGCGCGCACACGGTCCTCGTGCACGGTCTCGCCCGGGGCGAGTCCTTGGACGGGGCCATCCAGCGGGCGCTTGCGCTGCTCGCCGCCCGGCCCGGTCATCAGCCCGTCACCGATGCGCTGAAGCATGCGCTGGGGGCCGTGCGGCAGGGGATGCCCACGCCCTCCCGGGTGGAGGAGCTGATGGGGGACGGGGGAGCCGAGGGCGCGCTCGCCGCCGCCGTGTACTGCGCCCTCGTGGGCGAGGACATCCGGCACGGGCTGCGGCTCGCGGTCAACCAGGGCGGCGCGTCCGCCGCAGCGGGAGGCCTGTGCGGGGCGCTGCTCGGCGCGCTGCACGGAGAGACCGCGTTGCCTCCGGGCTGGCTGACCGAGCTGGAGGGCCGCGCGACGATTCTTGAGCTTGCGGACGACTTCGCGATGGAGATGACGCAGGGGCCCGCGCTGCACGGGCCTGCCGTTTCCTCGCCGGGGTGGCTGGCGCGGTATCCGCGGGCGTGAGGGTGGGCTTCGACGCGAACGCCGGACAGGCCGCGGGAAGCAGCCTGCCCGGCGTTCGAGGACGAACCCGGCGGAGCCGGTGATCTACGGCAACCGGCCCTGGGGGGTGGCCACCTCGTCACCCTCGCCCGCCCGCGGCGGAACAACTGCCGCACCGGCGGAGTCGCCGTCATCATCCGTATTGATCTTCTCGATGATCGCGTCCCGCTCCGGGGTGTCCTCCGGCTTCAGGTGGCCGACCAGGATGTAGAGGACGAGCGAGACCGCCAGGGGGATCGAGACCTGGTACTCCAGCGGCACCCCGCCCTCGACGTTCCAGTTGATCGGGTAGTTGACCAGCCAGAAGGCCAGCAGACCCATCGACCAGCTGGTCAGTGCCGCGGTCGGTCCCGACTTGCGGAACGTGCGCAGCAGACCCAGCATCATCGGGATCGCGATCGGGCCCATCAGTCCGGCCACCCACTTGATGACGACGGTGATGATGTCCTTGAACGCGGGGGAGTTGACCTGAGTGGCCACCGCCATCGAGAGGCCCAGGAAGACCACCGTCGTGAGGCGGGCCGCGATGAGGCCCTTGCGGTCGTTCCAGCTCCTGGCCGCCCTGGACACCACCGGTGCCACGTCCCGCGTGAAGACCGCGGCGATCGCGTTCGCGTCCGATGAGCACATGGCCATCGTGTGCGAGAAGAAGCCGACGATGACCAGTCCCAACAGGCCGTGCGGCAGCAGTTGTTCGGTCATCAGGGCGTACGAGTCCGAGCCGTCGGGCTTCTGCGCGTCGACCAGGAGCGGGGACATCCACATGGGGAAGAAGAGGACGACCGGCCAGACGAGCCACAGGATCGCCGAGAGCCGGGCCGAGCGCGCCGCCTCGCGGGGGCTCGACGTGGCCATGTAGCGCTGGGCCTGGTTGAGCATGCCGCCGTTGTACTCGAAGAGCTTGATGAAGAGGAACGCCAGCAGGAAGATCGTGCCGTACGGGCCGACCAACGGCTTTCCGTGACCGGCCAGTTCGGGCTCGTCCCAGACGCCGAAGAAGCCGCCGTGCTCGCCGAGCTTGGCGACCACGGCCACGAACATCGCGACACCGGCCAGGAGTTGGATGATGAACTGGCCGAGCTCGGTGAGCGCGTCGGCCCACAGGCCGCCGATGGTGCAGTAGATGGCGGTGATCACGCCGGTGATCAGGATGCCCTGGTTGATCGAGATGCCGGTGAAGACGGAGAGCAGTGTGGAGATGGCGGCCCACTTGGCGGCCACGTCCACGATCTTCAGGAGCATTCCGGACCAGGCGAGCGCCTGCTGGGTCTTCAGGTTGTAGCGGTTCTTGAGGTATTCGAGCGGCGAGGCCACGTGCAGCCGTGAGCGCAGCCGGTTGATGCGGGGAGCGAAGAGCTTCGAGCCGATGGCGATGCCGAGCGCGATCGGGAACGACCAGGTGATGAAGGACGTGACGCCGTAGGTGTACGCGATGCCCGCGTACCCGGTGAACATCACCGCGCTGTAGCCGGACATGTGGTGCGAGATGCCGGACAGCCACCAGGGCATCTTGCCGCCCGCGGTGAAGAAGTCGCTGACGTTGTCCACGCGCTTGTGGGACCAGATGCCGATCGCGACCATGACGCCGAAGTAGCCGATGAGCACGGCCCAGTCGAGACTGTTCATGTGCCCCCTCCAGGGGTCCGCCTTGTGAACTGCGCTGAAATGCCGTGCACTTCGCCAGTTTCGTGACATACGGGACGTGGGCGGCCTTGAAGTGCCCGCTCATGGTGGGTTCGGGCGCACGCCGCGGACAACCGCCCGTGAGGTCAAGAGCAAGTAAAATCGTTCTGTTTGCTGACCTGCGTTCACATTCTTGATCCTGGGTGATCTTCGAGCCGGACCCTGACCACGCGCAAAAAACGGCTGTACGGGACCCAGGTCCCGTACAGCCGTTGTCCGTTCGGCGGCGCGACGCCTGCCGCATGAACCCCTATCGCATCAGCTCTCCCGCGTTCACCAGGAGCGACTGCCCCGTGATGGCCCGCGCCCGGTCCGACGCGAGGAACACCGCCGCGTCCGCCACATCCCCGTCCGTGGCCAGCTCGGGCAGCGCCATCCGCTCCGCGAGCCGCCCCCGCACCTCCTCCTCCGGCACCCCTTCGGTGTGCGCGGTGAACTGGACGTACGCCTCGACCGGCGGGCCCCACATCCAGCCGGGCAGCACCGTGTTGACCCGGATCCGGTCGGGCCCCACCTCGTGGGCGAGCGAGTACATCGCCGACGTCAGCGCGCCCTTCGACGCCGCGTATGCCGCCTGCCGCACCTGCGAGGGCGAGGCGATGGCCGACTGCGTGCCGATGAACACCACCGAGCCGCCGCCCCGCTCCTTGAGCGCGGGCAGACAGGCCCGCGTCATCCGCAGCGTGCCGAGGAGGTTCACGTCGATCACCTGCTGCCAGGTCGCGAAGTCCGCGTCCCGAACACCCCCGAAGTAGCTGTCCCAGGCGGCCACATGGACCACCGCGTCGATCCCGCCGAAGCGCTCGCGCGCCAGCCCCGCCAGGGCCTCGCACTGGGTCTCGTCGGTGATGTCGGTCGCGCGGTACGCCGTCCGCGTGCCCTCGGGGTCGATCTCCGCGGCGGACTTCGCGAGGTTCGCCTCCGTGCGCGCCCCGAGGACGGCCCGGCCCCCGTCACGTACGACGGCGGCCGCCACCTGATGGCCGAGACCGGCACCGACCCCCGAGACGACGACGGTCTTTCCTTCGAGGAGCGAGCGCATGGGGCGCCTCCCGGCTCTGGCAGTTTTGCTGACGGGGCGTCAGAGTATGGGCGTCCACCGGAGGAAGGAAGAGGGAGGAAGGGGAGAGGCATGAGCGAGGACACCAGCGGCAGCGCCCGCGAGGACACGCGCGACGGCACCCGCGGCGAGGTGTACGGCGAACTGGCCGCCGTCGGGCCCTACGGCGTGCACCCGGGCCACGCCCTGATCACCATGGTCGAGCCGCACCCGGGCCATGAGTACGCCTACAACCGCTGGTACGAGGACGACCACTACTACGCCGGCGCGATGGCGATGCCCTGGATGTACGCGGGCCGCCGCTGGGTCGCACCCCGGGAGCTCCAACTCCTGCGCCTGCCCGAGAAGTCGGCGGTCGCCGAGCCCCTGACCGCGGGCTGCTACCTCTCCACGTACTGGGTCACCGAGGGCCGCTACGACGAGCACATGAAGTGGACCGTCGGCATCAACAAGCGCCTCAACCGCGACGGCCGCGTCTACCAGGACCGCACGCACGTGTTCACGGCCTTCCAGGACCACGAGGCCACCGTCTACCGGGACGGGGCCGCGGGACCCCGCGACTTCCACGCGCTCGACCACCCCTACCAGGGCCTCGTGCTCGAAGTCGTCGACGCCGAATCGGTCGGGCGGCGCGAGGAACTCCTGGAGTGGCTGCGCGCCAAGCATCTGCCGCGCGCCCTCGCCGGATCGCCCGCCGCGATGGTGACCATCTTCCGGCCGACCCCGCTGCCGGGGGACCGGATGACGTACGTGAAGCAGGTCGAGGGAGTCGACACGCGGCTCACGCTGCTCTGGTTCCTGCAGGCCGATCCGCGGGAGTGCTGGCAGGAGCACTTCGCCGGGCGGGCGGACGCGGTGGCGGAGTCAGGGATGGGGAGGGTGGAGCTGGTGGCGCCGTTCATTCCCACGGTGCCGGGAACGGATCTGTACGTCGATCAGCTCCGGTAGAAAAGGCCGAGCCCCCTCGGCCGGGACGGCGGGCCAGTCGAGAGGGCTCAATCGGTTCTGCTTATGCGGTTGTTGATCTCTCGCTGATCCTGTGGTGCTGTTGTGCGGGGGGTCGCCTATCAGCCGAGGTGTGTGGTCTCCCGGCCGACCTCGGAGACGAACGCGCGCCATGAGTCGGAGGGAAAGGCGAGGACGGGGCCCTCGGTGACCTTTGAGTCCCGGACCGAAATTGCCGTTGAAATGGGGGACTTGACCTCGACACACGCGCCGTTTCCCGTGGAATACGAGGACTTGACCCATGTATTCGTAGCGCCCTGATGAATTGCCATGGTTACTCCGGTTTGCCCAGTTGTTGAGTTGCGGTCACCGCCAAGTGCGGCTGCGCCAACAGGTGTTGCTTGGTGGCGTGAATGACGCTACTCGCCAACATCGCTGAGTGAAGAGAGCGTTCACTCGACCGGATGGCATATTCCAGTGGGGTCTTCCGCCTCGCCGAGGCCAAGGTGTACCGTGCGGCACTTTCCTGTGCGGGGCGGTCGTATACGCGGTCCGCGATCTAGCGTGCGTACTCTTTCGCGATGTCTGCGATGAGTTGGCGTGATTGATCCACGTTCAGGGCCTGTGCCCGCAGATGTTCGTACATCACGCTGTACTGCTGGACGTCGTTCGCTTTCTCCAGATAGAGATCGCTCGTGACGCCCTCGATGTAGACCACGCTGGAATCCGCGGCGTCCGGGAACTCCAGAATCGCGTACTGGCCGTTGAGGCCGGGGTGCGCACCCATCTCGAAGGGAATCACCTGGACGGTCACGTGCGGCAGTTGGGACTGCTCCACGAGATGCTCCAGCTGGTCGCGCATGAGGTGCCGGGAGCCGACCACGCGGCGCAGCGCGGACTCGTCCAGGACGGTCCACAGGCGCAGCGGATTCTCCGGGGCGCTGATGCGCTCCTGACGCCGGACGCGGACCTGGACGCGCTTCTCGATGTCCGTCGGCGTGGTCTCCGGCAGGGCGCCGGTGATGAGGGCCTCCGCGTACGGACGGGTCTGGAGCAGGCCGGGGACGACCTGCGGGTCGTACACGCGCAGGGATGCCGCGTCCGTCTCCAGACCGATGTAGACGCTGTACGGGATGTCGCCGAAGGAGTGCCACCAGCCCTGCTGGCGCGAGTCCTTGGCCATTTGCATGAGCGAGTCGACGATGCGGTGGTCCTCGACCTCGTAGACCCCGCAGAGATCGCGTACATCGCGCTGGCTGATCGAACGGCGGCCGTTCTCGAGGCGGCTGATCTTCGACTGCGAGACCAGCAGGCGCTCGGCGACCTCCTCGGCCGTCATGCCCTTGAGCTCACGGAGCCTGCGGAGCTCCTGGCCCAAACGGCGTCGCCTGACGGTGGGATTGACACTGGACGCCACGGACGTGCACCTCCGACTACATGCCTCTACTTTGCGTATCTGCTGTTCAGCAGAGTGCCACCAACGTGTCGCGCACCGCTGGGAAACAGCCGATGTGCGGTGCGAACCGCAATGCGACACGAAGACGGACGTGAGGACTGGTGTGAGGGGTGCGGCCCGGCCGCGCGGTGCCGGCGTGAATGTGCGGCCGCGCGGGGCGGAGGTACCGGTGTCGTCGTCCGGACGTTCCGGTGCCAGTGCCCCGCGCGGCCCAGCGGCTCCCGAACCGGGTCTGGGGGACTGCGGTGCGGCGTTGCTGTTGCCGATGCTGCGGTGAGTCTCTACTGCGGTGAGTCTTTTGCTGCGGTTGCTGCGGTTACTGCGGTGCGTCCAGCCAGGGCGACCGGTTCAGTGGGCCACGGCACGTGCCATGGACCCGCGGCGCGGCTGCATCGGAACCCCGCCGGGTTCCGGCGCGGTCCTGGCCGGCTGTCGGCCACCGCCCGGTCCACCAGGCCCACCCGGCCCACCCGGGCCCGCTGGGGCCGGGCTGCGGCGTGGCTGAGCGGCCACACCGTTCTGGACGTCCATCACGGCGTGCGCCACGAGGCCGCCCATCGGGTCGTGCCTGATCAGGTCCCGGAGACGGGAGCGCGATGAACGCCCTTCGTTGCCGGGGTAGAGGTGCTTGCCGAGTCCCACTGCGTGAGCGAGCGCGGCGAGCGCCGCGGTCCGCGGGTCCGGAGGTACGCCGGTGCGGATCGCACTGTCCAGTCGGGACCTGATGTCCCGGCTGATTGCCGTGTCCGTCGCTTGATAGCGAGTCGTCGGCAGCACTCCGCACATCTGGCCCGATACGGCATGCACCATGCCGCACCGCTCCAGGTGCGCGAGGTAAATCTGGCGCAGCCCCAGTCGGGGCCCGCCAATCCAGTGGACTGCCCGAACCGGGCTGCCGCGCCTGCGCAGCAGTTCCAGTGCGGAGTCCAGAGTCGGATCTCCGGTCGGCCGTGGCATCACCACGGCGATACGATCCCCGTCTGGGGCTATCCGTCCGGCCAGCGCCAGCTCCACTAGCTGTGCTCCGGCCAGACCGAGGTCGAGCGACTGCGGCTGCGCTGTGGTACCCGTGGCCGGGTCCAAAGCGAGCAGCAGAAGCTCCTCCGGAATCGTTCTGCGGCTCTTGCCCATCCATGCCTCCCCGCGTGGATGAATGACAGGGTGACCCCTCTCACATTGGTCTGTCGAGAGTGCGTGACCGGTAAGTACGGGAACCAGTAGGTATGTCGTTCTCGTCTACCACGGGGGTTAAGCCCCCACACAGGACACTGGTACATGGTTCGGACAGCGGGTCCGGCCATGTTTTGGCGCAACGGCAACGCGAGCGGCATGGCGTACGAGGAGGCATCGGTGGCGGGCGAGACCCCCGACAGGTCGAAGCAGCGGAAGTCGTCGGGGAAACCGACTGGGTCAGAACCGTCCGTGCCGGCGCCGGAGGAACGCGATCCGCGCCTTGCGGTGGCCCGCGAGGTCCCCGCGGCGCGCGAGGAGACGCGCGGCGAGGTGCGCGACGAGGTTCGGGAGGACAAGGCGACGGCCGTCTTCTCGACGAAGGCGGTGGCTGAGGCGGCCGCGGCTGAGGCGGAGGCGGATGCCTCCGGCTCCAAGGACGCCGAGGGGTCCGCCGAGGGTTCCTCTGAGGGTTCTTCCGAGGCCGCCGAGGCCGAGGCCGAGCCCAAGGGCGAGGAGAAGGGCGACGCGCGGCTGCGCGCCGCTGTGGCGGCGTGGGTGGCCTCCGCGGACGAGGAGGGCCCCGAGGCCGCGGAGGGCGAGAAGTCCGCGCAGGAGGCGGCTGCGGCCGACGAGGAGGCCGCCTCTGGGGAGGACGCAGCCTCTGACGAGGACGCGACCGCCGACGACGAGGCGACCGCCGCCGATGACGAGGATGACTCCTCCGGCGACTCCGAGTCCGACGCTGCCGGTGAGTCCGAGCCCTCCGACTCCGAATCCGAATCCGACTCCGAGGCTGCGGCTTCGGAGAGCGATGCGGCCGACGAGGCCCCGGCTGACGACGAGGCCGACGCCTCGGAGGACCCCGAGCCCACTGACTCCGCCGACTCCGCCGACTCCACGGATTCCACCGAGGACGACGCCGACGAGGACGAGGCCAAGGACGAGACCAAGGCCGAGGCAGCGGCCAAGGACGAGACCCCCGAGCCCCCCTCCGGCGGAGTCGATCAGGCCACCGCCGTCTTCAAGGCGCTGCCCCCGAAGGCCGTCGACCAGCCGACGACCATGCTCAAGCTGGGCGACCACAAGCCCAAGCCCAAGGCCGCCGACAAGGCCGACAAGGCTGAGGACAAGCCCGCCGACAAGGCCGGGGCAAAGCCCGCTGCAGAGCCGACCGCAAAGCCGACCGCAAAGCCGGAAGGCGAGGCCGAGCGCACCAGCAAGTTCGTCGCGCTCAAGCCCCTGGACAACGCCTCGTCCAGCGGTGCGCTGCCCCCGGCCAAGGCGGCCCCCGCAGCCGGAGCCGCGACGCCCGAGAAGGCGCCCACGCCGGAAAAGGGCAGCGTAGGCCCCGAGCGCACCACCCAGCAGCCTCTTCCCCCGAGGCCGCCGCTCGACCTCCTCGCCGAGCTGACCAACACTCCGCCGCCGCCCGAGACCCGCGTGCGCACCACCGTGCGGAGGGTCAAGATCTGGACGCCGCTGGTGCTGCTCATGGTGGTCGTCTTTGCGGTCGTACAGGCAGTGCGTCCGCTGCCGACGCCCAGCCTCACGCTCACCGCGAAGGAGACGGTTTCCTTCGAGGGGGACAAGCCGTCCATGCCGTGGCCGAGCCAGGGCGAGGCGGCGATGGACGTCAACGGCATCGGGACGTTCGGCACGAGCGGGAGCCAGAAGCCCGTGCCGATCGCGAGCATCGCCAAGGTCATGACCGTCTATCTGATCCTCCGCGACCACCCGCTGAAGAAGGGTGGCGACAACGGCCCGGACATCCCGGTCGACGCCGCGGCGGCGAAGCACTACGAGACGGGCAAGGCGGACAACGAGTCGGTCGTCAAGGTGACCGAGGGGCAGAAGATCAGCGAGTACGAGGCGCTGCAGGCGGTCATGCTGCCGTCCGCGAACAACATCGCCAAGCTGCTCGCCCGCTGGGACACCAAGAGCGATTCCGAGGACGAGTTCGTCGCGAAGATGAACAAGACGGCCAAGGAACTCGGCATGAAGAACACCCACTACACGGACCCCAGCGGCCTCGACAAGACGACCGTGTCGACCGCCGAGGACCTCGTGAAGCTGGGCCGGGCCGCGATGGAGGACCCGGTCTTCAACGAGATCTCCCGCCAGCCCAGCTACAAGGACCTCAACGGCGACAAGCAGAACAACTTCTTCGGGCTCGTCCCGACGGTCGCCATCGGCATCAAGACCGGCACCACCACCGCGGCGGGCGGCAACATCCTCTTCGCCGCGGAGAAGAAGATCGGCGGCGAGACCCGGACGATCATCGGTGCCGCACTCGGTCAGTACGGGCAGAACGGCGTGGCCAACATCGACGAGGTCACCAAGGTCACCCGCACGCTCATCGAGGCCGGGCAGGAAGCGCTCATCTCCAAGAAGATCGTGAAGAAGGGCGATGTCGTCGGCGAGGTCGACGACGGCCTGGGCGGCACGACCCCGGTCGTCGCCACCAAGGACGTCACCGCCGCGGGCTGGTCGGGCCTGACCGTGAAGCTGAAGCTCGGCGAGGACGGCGGCGAAACCGTCCCGCACTCGGCGAAGGCCGGTACGAAGGTCGGCGTGCTGAGCGTCGGCGACGGCAAGGACGGCGCCGTAGAGGTGCCCGTCGCGCTCCAGAAGGACCTCGGCGAGCCGGGCTTCGGAGCCAAGCTCAAGCGCGTCGGCTGAGGCAGACGCGACGCGCGCAGTACAACGCAACGCGGCACGACGCAGGAGCAGTACGACGTGGGCGTGGGCGGAGGCGCAAGCCGCCGCCCACGTCTGCTCCCTGCGGACCGTGCGTGCTAGCGTCACAAGTTCGGGGGCAGTACGCCGGGGCTGAGCGACGGGGTGTTCCGGGACGGGCCCCCTGACACGGCCCCCGGACGGACAAGAACGACACGGGGAGTGCCGCAAGTGGCCACAGCGGAGCCGACGCGAGCCGACGACGCCGATCCTGATTCCGGCACCGGTGGTGGCACCCGCACCGGGGCGCGAATACAGCTGCCCGCCCAGCGCCGCGCCCATCCCGTGACGCCCCAAGAGGCCCCCGGGTGGATGCGGTTCCTGCGGCACCCCGTGACCATCACGACCCTCACCGCGGCCGTCCTGCACGTCCTGTGGTTCTTCACCTTCGCCAACAGCGGTGGAGACCTCGCCGCGCAGGACGCCTGGGCCGAGTTCGTCGGACGGCACCCCGACTCCGCGTACAACCTCGCCTGGTACGGCGGGATGCACCCGGTGTCGTACAGCGTCGTCTCGCCGTATCTGATGTCGGTGCTCGGCGTCCGGACCACGATGATGATCGCCGGGACGGTCTCCGCCGCGCTGCTCACGATGATCCTGATCCGCAGCCGTGCGGTGAAGCAGCCCCTGTGGCCCGCCTTCGCGGGTGTCTTCGCGCTGTTCTGCAACGCGGTCTCGGGCCGCGTGACGTACGGCCTCGGTCAGATGTTCGCGTTGATGGCCGTTGCCGCCGTCTTCTGCTGGCCCTACCGCTGGCGCTACAAGCGGTGGGCGAAGGCCCTGGTCGCCGCGCCGTTCGCCGCGCTCGCGACCATGGGAAGCCCGGTGGCCGGGCTCTTCGTGGGCCTGGTCGCCGTCGCCCTTTTCCTCAGCAAGCGCTACCCCGGCGCGTACGCGCTCGGGCTCGCGCCCGCCGTCGTCGTGGGCTTGTCCGCGTGGCTCTTCCCGTTCTCCGGCACGCAGCCGATGTCGTTCGGGTCGGCGTCACTGCCCTTGATCTGCTCCGGCCTCGTCTTCTTCCTCGTGCCGAAGCAGTGGAAGACCGTGCGGATCACCACCGCGGTGTACGCGGCCTTCGTGCTCGGCGTCTGGCTGATCAACTCGCAGATCGGCTCCAACATCAGCCGCCTCGCGATGTCCTTCGCGGGCGTCGCGTTCCTCGCCGCGCTGCCGTTCACGGTGAAGAAGTCCCGCAAGTGGTACACGATCGTCATGGCGCTCGTCGCCTTCACCGGCTGGGTCGGGTTCAAGGCGGTCGACGACATAGTGCACACGACGCCCCAGGCCTCCTGGACGCGTGAGCTCGCGCCGCTCGTCAACGAACTGCAGGAGGTCGGCGCCGAGAAGGGCCGCGTCGAGGTCGTGCCCGCGCGCAGCCACCGCGAGGCATCCGCCCTCGCGCCGTACGTGAACCTCGCCCGCGGCTGGAACCGCCAGGCGGACATGGAGCGCAACCCCCTCTTCTACGACGACACCCTCAACTCCGCGAACTACCACGAGTGGCTCCAGCGCTGGTCCGTGCATTACGTCGTGCTGCCCAAGGGCGAGCCCGACGGCGACGGAGGCAAGCGCGAGGCCGCGCTGGTCGAGCGGGGCCTGCCGTATCTGAAGCAGGTGTGGGTCGACTCCAACTGGCAGCTGTACGAGGTCACCGACCCGACGCCGCTCGCCGATCCGCCCGCGGTCGTCGACCGCGCCGAGGCGGGCGGCATGACGATCGAGGTGAAGGAGGCGGGCCGCGTCCTGATCCGTGTCCCGTACTCGCCGTGGCTCAGCCTCGTCGACGCCGAAGGCAAGGGCGTCGAGCGGCCGAGGGAGACCGAGGAGTCCCAGCGGCAGCGCGAGGACGACGAGGACGCCCCCAAGGAGTTCGACAACCTCAACGGCTGCCTGATGGAGGCCGAGGAGGACGCCGAGGGCGACAAGTGGACCGAGCTGCTCGCTCCGGGTCCCGGTGTCTACCGCCTCGGCGCCCCCTACCAGCTGCCCCGCGGCACCGCCTGCCCGGAGGAACTGCGCGAGAGCGTGCGCTAGGGCCTCTCGTCCGTATCAGGCCGCAGAAGCCGCGCGCGGGCCGCGGATGTGGCGCAGGGTGGCCGGGACGAGCGTGACCGCGCCGAGGAAGAAGTACGCGTTGATCGCCATGCTCTTCCAGAACGCCCAGGTGCCGGTGTCGATCGCCTCGTCCTCCATGCCGAGCAGCCCGTGCGGGGTGAGCCCGGTCGTCACGGTGATGTTCTCGACGAGGCCGGGAAGACCGCGCACGGTCAGGAGCACGCAGCCGAAGATCAGCGGCCCCCGCACCAGCCAACGGGGGACGCGGGCACCCCAGGGCCTGACCGTGGCCAGGACGCAGACGACCCCGGCGGCCGACATGAGGGTGACGAGCCCGTCGTAGGCGAGGAACACCGCGATCTCGGTGCCGCTGTGGTCGCCGGGGCCGATGGACTCCTCGTACATCACGCCCATCTGGAGATGCCATACGAAGCTGACGGCGAGCCAGAGCGCGGCGGCGTGGGCCCAGCCGGGGCGGACCGGTGCGGTGGGGCGGACCGGTGCGGTGGGGCGGAGGCCGCCGGGGAGTTCGCGGGGGAGGTGTCGCATACGTCGACGCTACGAACCGGGGCGGGGTGTCCGCGTCGGCCCATGGCAGGGTCCGCCTCCGCCGCACGGCGGAGGCAGACCCTGCCGTCCTACGGCTACCGGCTCACTCCGCAGGGGCCACCGGGAACGCCACGTCGCACACCTGGTCCTCCGGACCGGCCGTGTCCCACTCCACGAAGTAGATCTCGCGGCACGGGCCCGTGACCTTCAGGCCCTCGCGGGCCACCCACGCCTCCACCGCCTCGAACGCGCCGAGGATCTGCGGATAGGAGACCTGGGCCTTGGTGATGCGGGTGTAGGCGATACGGCGTGCGGGCTCCACGCGGGAGCTCGTGCCCCGCTCGCGGCCCGCCTTCTGCGCCCACGCCCGCGCGGCCGCCGCGTCCCTGACCGGCACGCAGGCCTCCGCGGGGCCGTCGCTGTCCTGGGTGACCTCCGCGTGGTAGACGACGAACGGCGAGTCCGCCATGCCGCCGCACTCGCGCTCGGCCGCCTCCTCCAGGCGACGCGTCGACGCGTCGATCCAGACCGGCAGCTCCTCGGAGACCACGTGCCTGCTCTCGCAGATGACGTACTGCTCCGGCACGTCGACGGTCCTGACCTCGAAATCTTTCGCGTACATCTCAAAACCTCTCTCGGACAATCGTCCACGGAGGTACCCCACGAGCGTGCGCTGCTCCGCATGCTGCTCCTCGACGCCCGCCCAGTACGCGGCGACCGCCCGCCCCGCCTCCTCGCCGTCGAGCCGCACCGTCGCGGCGATGTCCGCGAGCGGCATGCCGAGGCGGCGCAGCAGGACGACCATGCGGGCGTGCTCCACCTGCGCAGGGCGGTAGTGGCGGTAGCCGGTGGACTCGTCGACGTACGCGGGAGTCAGCAGCCCGAGGCGGTCGTACAGGCGCAGTGCCTTGGGCGAGAGCCGTGCGCGGGCGGCGAAGTCGCCGATGGTGAGCAGCGGTTCGCCGCCTGCCGGTACGTCTGCCTGCATGCCGGTGTGCATGCCTGCATCCATGCCTGAGTCCATGCCTGCGTGCGCGTCCATGGGGGAATCCTCCGTCACCAGGCCCCTTGGCCCGGCACGCAGGACGATGGGCTCTGCCCCAGGGGGAAGGTCAACCGGCGTGCGGGGGAGGGGCGCCCCGGTAGCCGTAGTACGCCTGTGCCTCCAGCCATCGGCGGTGCCTGCCGCGCCGCACACCGACGATGATCGCGATGCCGGCGCCCGCGAGGAGGCCCAGGAGCGGCACGACGACGGTCACGACGATGCCGCCGACGAAGGACGCGAGGTCGGCGTCGTCGCCGGGCGCGAAGGTGAGGACGCCGCGTGCGTCGTCGCACATCACGCGGTAGTCCGCGTCCGTGTCCGTCTTGAGCACGAACGCCCGCTGCCACTCGACGCTGCCCTTGGTCACGGTGAAGCTGCTGTCGGGCGTGGTCACGCGCGGCGTGGAGCCGGAGGGGCCGGAGACGACCTTGCAGTGCGCACGGGCGATGAAGGGGCTGCGTACGTAGATGGCGGCGTGGTCGTCGGGCCCGATCCGCAGCGTGACGGACTGCCCGCTCGCGAACGCCTCGCCGTCGTCGACGGAGTCCACGGTCGAGGTGAGCGTCAGGACGAAGCTCGCGACGCCGATGCCCACACAGATCGCCGCGATCACCCCCGCGACGACGAACCACCGCCGCCGCGGGCGCAGTTGCCGCGCGTCGATGCGTGGCGGCGGTCCGGGCGGTGGCCCATACGGATACATATCGGAACAATGACAGCCGATCGACGGCGGGGGAAGGCCAAGGCTCCAAGGGCGAAGAACGGAACGGCTATGAACCGCCGTCAGTGGACGGGGAGTTCACGTAGTCCTGCCAGATCCGCACCGGAAAGACGTTCCCGTGCTGCGAACGCGCCCCGCCCACGCCCGACATGGGCATCAACTGCGCCTGGCCCGCACTGGTCCGGAACATCGTCACGGCGGTCGACAACTCCTCGGTGGTGGCGGTGAACCAGGCCGACCGGAGGCGGTCCTGCTCGCCGGTGCGCCCGGCGACGACCGGCCGGTGGACGGACGACGCGCCGACGCCCCGCATCGCGCCCGCGACCTCGTCGGCCACATCCGGATCCAGCGCGCGCCGCGCACCGGGCCTCGCGAGCCCGCCGACGGTCTCGTCGTCCTTGACGACCTTGGTCACCGAGTAAGGATCGTGCTGCAGGCCGCGGTTGACGAAGGTGCTGTAGGCGCCGGCCATGCGGATCGCGCTGGGGGTCGACGTGCCGATGGGGAAGGTCTTCTCCAGGCGGGCCATGCTGCCTTCGAGCAGCCCGGAGGAGATGGCGGTGCGGCGCACGCGCTCCAGGCCGACGTCCTTGCCGAGGCGTACGTAGGTGGCGTTGCCGCCCTTGGCCAGGGCTCGGCGGAGGGTGGGGTGGGCGGAGTCGGGCCGGCTGGTGCCGCTGTCGCTGTCGCTGCCGCTGCCGAGAGTGGGCGCGGCGATGCCCGAGCCGTCCGAGACGGCGCCCTGGAGCAGGCCGTCGTCGCCGTAGAAACTCCCGGTGGACACGGGCTGCCACCGCGTGCTGCGCCCGGCCGACGTACGGAGGCCGTGCTCAAGGGCGGAGGCGAGCACGAAGGGCTTGAAGGCGGACCCGACGGGGACGCCGGAGGTGTCGGCGTTGTTGGTGAAGTGCCGGGTGGCGTCGGCCCCTCCGTACAGGGCGACGATGGCGCCGTCGGACGGCCGCACGGAAGCGGCACCCACCTGCACGCCCTTGTCGGCGGCGCGCTTCTTCGGGTCGATGTCGCGGTCGACGACTCGCTCGACCGCGCCCTTCAGGCGCCGCACCTTGTCCTTGTCGAAGGTGGTGTGGATCCGGTAGCCGCCGTGCGCGAGATCCTTGTCGGTGAGGGCGGTGTGCTGCTTGACGTACTTGTTCGCGACGTCGACGAGGTAGCCGGTCTGCCCGCCGAGACTGGTGGTCCGGGACTCCTTCTGGGGCTCGGGATAGGCGGTGAACCTCGCCCGCACGCCGTCCTTCATCAGCCCGGACTTGACCTGCCGGTCGAGGATCCACTTCCAACGGGCCACGGAGCGGCGGTGGTTGGCCTCGCTGACGGAGGGGTCGTACTGCTCGGCACCCTTCAACAGGGCGGCGAGCGCGGCACCTTGGCTGGGGTTCAACTGCCGTGCGGGGATGCCGTAGTAGGCGTGGGCGGCGGCTTCGATGCCGTAGGCGCCACGCCCGAACCAACTGGTGTTGAGATATCCCTGCAGAATCTCGCGCTTGCTCTTCTTCCGGTCCACCTTCAGCGCGATGACGAACTCCTTGACCTTCCGCGTCACCGTCTGGTCCTGGGAGAGGTACGTGTTCTTCACGTACTGCTGGGTGATGGTGGAGCCGCCCTGCGTCTCCTGCCCGCGGACCATGTTGACGGCGGCGCGGGCGAGGCCCTTGGGCGAGACGCCGGAATCGCTGTAGAAGGTGTCGTTCTCGGCGGCGATGACGGCGTTCTCGACGGCATCGGGAATCTCCGAGAGCCGCACGTTCTGCCGGTTCACCTCACCGGTGCTCACCATCTGGGTGCCGTCGGCCCAGTAGTAGACATTGGCCTCGCGCTGGGCGGTCGCGTTCTCGTCGGGGATGTCGACGGACGCGTACACGAGGGCGAAGAGGCAGCCGAGGGCGGAGAACGTGAGGGTGAGGGAACCGAGCCCCTGCCGCCAGGAGGGGATCCACCGCCGGATGCCGCGTCTGCCGTGACGGGGGTAGTCGATGAGGCGTCGACGGAGGTGCAGGCGGTGCAGGCGGTGGAGGCGGTGGAGGCGGTGGAGGCGGAGGCTCCTGAGGTTGCGGAGGCGTGGCGTGCGGGCGCGGGGGTGCTTGGGCTTCCTGCGCGTCGCGGGCTTCCCCTGAGTGTGTGTCCCCATGGTGGAGGAGAGGGGGCGCGGGGGTGGGGCGGTTGGCCGGGACCGTATTAGGGGGACGTAACAGCGGGGGTGGTGCGGGGGGCGGGGCGGCGACGGGGGCGGTGAGGCCCTGGTGGCAGGGCTCGGCCGCGGCGGCTCCCCTTGGCCACGGCCGGCCCGCCTCAACCATGGGGGTCGACGGTGCGGGAGCGTGCCGATCTCCATGGGAGCTACGGAACCGTGACGTCGGTCGTCGGTCGGACCGGCGAGGTCCGATGCCACCGGTTCACGTATCGGGTTCCCACGGCGAGGCGCTCAACACAGGTTGAATGCGCGAACGCCACCATGCCCGTCCGGCACGGCGCGGCACCCCGTCAGGGGACGGGAGTCGGCATTGCGTGAGCAAGCGGCGGCACCTCCTGCGAGGCTGGGCGTGTGACCTATGCAGTGAGTGTGGATACGCGGATAGCCAACGGCACCTCGGAGATGGATGAGCTGCATCGGGTCGGCGCCGGCGCTCTTCTTGAGGACGGATTCGATTCCGTCGAGGAGATCGAGGGCCCCGACGGGATGGAGGTGAAGGTCCTCGACACGTTTGTGGGTGTGTATCCCGGTGGGGCGCTGCTCAAGGTCTTCGTGGACGCCCCGGCACTGGAGTTCGCCGAGGAGGCCGTCCGCGAACTGGTGGAGGAACTCCTCGATCGCACGGAGCTGCTCGCCGACTGGACCGTCGAGCGCTGCCAGGTGGAGCTGCAGCCGGACCTGGCCAAGGAGAGCCTGGACGCGGCGGACGGCCCGGACGCGCCGCCGGACGACGTCGAGTCCCGCCGCGCCCGGCTGATGGGTCTTGCCGGGGGAGCGGCGTCGACCCAGGAGACAGGCGGGACGACCGCCGACTCCGACGCGATCCGCTTCAAGATCCGCACCATGGCTCCACGGCTTGCGGCGTTCGGCTCGGGAACGTTCGGTGTGCCGGAGGCGGAGGCGGAGGCGTCATGTGCGGGCACCCCGACCGAGGGAGACGCCGAGCTGGCGGCGGGGGCATTGATCTGGGGCATGGACGTACTCCTGGACGAGCTGTTCCAGGACGCGTACGCGCTGGACCGGGAGGGAACCAACGTCGCCGAGTGCGACCGCCCCCTGTGGCTCCTGGACGAGCTGCCACCGCGCTACGCCCTGCAGTACGACGCACGCTTCGCCCGCCGATTCCTGGTGACGGCGATCGCGCTGACCACGCGGCTCACGGAGGGCAGCTTCCAGCAGCTGAGCTGCGTGGCCGAGGAACTGACGCTCAGGCTGCTGCTGCGCGAGGCGGCGGTCACGCTCGACACCTTCGGCCTCCTGGACGAGGGCGTCTCATCGGCGCTGGAGTCCTTCGCCGATCTGGTCTACGAGGACATGGACCACGAGTGGCTCTACGACGACGCGATGGACGGCGTGGACGAGAGCGAGACGGGCACGGCCATCGGCATCACTCCGATGGGGATCTCGACCTGGTTCACCCCCTTCAACAAGGACCGGTACATCCATCCGTACGCGGCGGACGAGCCTGACAGCTCCGAGGGATCCGAGGGATCCGAGGGCTCCGACGGCGAAGAGACCGACTGAAGCAGGGCCGCAAGCTCACGGCGGGCCAGCCCATCTCAGGAGTACTCGGCGACAACCTGGTAGAAGCCGGGATTGGCGCTGGCGATGGTTACTGCTTCGGAGACGGAGGCGACCACGGTGGGGTTGGCGCCGGCGGCCTCACAGGCTTCGACGCTGTCCCAGTGCGCGACGTTGATGAGCTGGAAACGGGCGTCCGGCAGCAGGGAGCAGTGCAGCCGGACGTCGCGGAACCCGGGTGCTGTTCTCATGAGGGCTGCGCGTTCATGCCACTGTTCGACGAACTCGTCGGCTCGTTCGGCGGATATCTCGATGACGTTGATGAAGGTGACGCCCTGATCAGTCATGGGAGGTTCCCTTTTCTGTGATGTCGTCCCGCCGACGGGCTATGGCCGCAGCAGGCCGACGAGTGTCTCGGCCCACCAGCTTTCGACGCGGGCGGGCGCCCAGTGACGTTCGACTGTGAGCGTGGTGTAGACGTCGACGTTGCACAGCGCGGCGTAGACGTCGAGGGCCCCGGACAGTCCCAAGCCAGGACGCAGCGTGTCGGCGGGCCAGGAGGAGAAGACCTCGCTGCGGAACTGGTCGGCATCGCGGCGGGTTTGGTCGTAGACAGTCGCGAGTTCGGCGTCGGTCCGTCCGGCTTCACGCATCAGCCTGATGAGGTCACCGGCGTGCTCGAAGAGCCTTCGGTCGTAGCCCGCCATCGCAGCCAGTTGCCGCTCGGGCGCCGAACTCGTCTCCAGCTCGGTGAGCAGCTGGGGCATGTCCGCGGACAGGTCCGCCGCATCCACCAGGGCACGGACCAGGCCGGTCTTGTTCCCGTAGGCCGCGTACACGGTGGGCACCGACACGCCTGCCTCGCGCGCGACTTCGCGCATCGTGGTCGCAGCCCAGCCTCGCGAGACGAACAGATGACGAGCCGCGCCGACGATCTCGACGCGAGTCTGATGGGCCTGGGCCTGACGACGCTGCGAGTCGTAACCGCGACGCTCCGACGCCTCCGCCACGCCTGCACCTCCCCGATGCATCATGTATTGAATACAAGGGACGTTAAATGAATGTAGGGCGGCGAGGCAAGAGGTACCCCGGTCGGCAGTGATCGCCCGCGTTGAGGGTCAGAAGCAGACGTCAAAGAGGGGCCACATCCCGAAAACGGGATGTGGCCCCTCTTTGACCTGGTGCCCCCGGCAGGATTCGAACCTGCGACACCCGCTTTAGGAGAGCGGTGCTCTATCCCCTGAGCTACGAAGGCGAGGCATGGTGCGCATGGCCTCTGGAGGCTGTGCACCGCGGCCAGTGTAGCGGGTGGGCTCGTGGCGGGGGGATTGAGTTGATCACCCCGGCTTGTGGGGGCTCCCCAGGAGTGGGGCGGCCGGGGCAGGAGGTGATCCGTCAGGCCGCCACGGCGATCGTCGTCAGCAGCAGGCCGTTTCCGGATGCCCAGCGGCCGGAGAAGGAGGTCAGCGGTCTGCCCCGCAGGAGCGGTGCCGGCACGAGTACGCGGGCCGTGAAGGTGCCGTCCGGCTGGATGGTGACCGAGGCCTCCTTGAAGTCCAGGAGGCGCCTGCCCGCCGGGAACCATGCCTTGTAGACGGACTCCTTGGCGCTGAACAGCAGCCTGTCCCAGGCCGGGCCCCCGGAGGAGGGCAGCGCGGCCAGTGCGGTGAGGTCCTCGGGGAGGGCGATGCCCTCAAGGAGGCCGTCCGGGAGGGGGGCGTCCGGTTCCGCGTCGATGCCGAGCGCGGCCACCTCCTCGGACCTGGCCACCACGGCCGCGCGGTAGCCCGGACAGTGCGTCATGCTGCCCACGACGCCCTCGGGCCAGCGGGGCGCGCCCCGCTCCCCGGGCAGGAGCGGCGCCGGCGGGTGTCCGAGCTTCGCCAGCGCCTCCCGCGCGCATGCGCGGACCGTGGTGAACTCGGCCCGCCGCTTGGCGACGGCCCGAGCGATCACGGCCTCCTCCTCGGGGAACAGGGGAGTGTCGAGGCGGTCCGCGAAGCTGTGGACGCACACCGCGCTCGACGGCAGCAGGCCCAGGCCCTCGATCACACGCCGACCCTGCCCGCGACCGCCTCCGGGACGTCCCGTGCCGGCACGATCTGCCGCGCGAGGTCGGCCCGCAGCCCGAAGCGGCGCCACTCGCGCGGGTAGCCGATCGACACCTCCTCGAACCGCACCCCGTCGTACACGGTGCGCCGGGGGATGTGCAGATGGCCGTAGACCACGGCCTCCACACCGAAGCGCGTGTGCCAGTCGGCGGTCCGCACCGTCCCGCACCACTGGGCGAACTCCTGGTACGTCATGATCTTGGTCGGCTCGCGCAGCAGCGGCCAGTGGTTCACGAGGACCAGAGGCACGTCACCCGCCACCTCCGTCAGCCGCCGTTCGCTCTCCTCGACCCGGGCGGCGCACCAGGCCGCCCGCGACGGGTACGGGTCGGGGTGCAGGTAGTACTCGTCGGTGCAGACGATCCCGGTCTCGTGGGCGCGGGCCAGTGACTCCTCGGGAGTCGAGGTGCCGGGCGCCAGGAACGAATAGTCGTACAGCAGGAACAGCGGCGCGATCCGGACCGGGCCGCCCGCCCCCGTCCACACCGGGTACGGGTCCTCCGGCGTCAGCACCCCCAGCCGCCGGCACATCGCCACCAGCGCCTCGTACCGCGCGACCCCGCGCGGCGCGGCCGGGTCGTCCTTCTCCATGGTCCAGAGTTCGTGGTTCCCCGGGGCCCAGATCACCTTCTCGAATCTGTCGCGCAGCAGCCCGAGCGTCCACTCGATGTCCTCGAAGCGCTCCCCGACGTCCCCCGCCACGATCAGCCAGTCACCCGGCGACCCGGGCTCCAGCTTCTTGACTATGGCCCGGTTGTCCTCGTACGACACGTGCAGATCGCTGACCGCACGCACCACGCTGTTGTTCCCCCTCATCCGGTCAGCATAAGCCGGAGGCGTCCTGACGTCCGGGGCGGGCCGAGATCGTCCATAACGACGTGCGTGTACGTGACTTGAGCCGTTCCCGGCGGCGATTTCCGGCCATCAGGGAGGAGTTGGCGGGCAGTGGCGTGGAGAGGGCTCCGGAGATCGGGCGCGTCGGCCGCTTGGCGGCGTACCACGTCAACAGCCGGGCCCTGCAAGGGATGTGGGGCCTGGTCGCATCCGTCGTCAGAGGCCTTCGCCGTCGGTGTTGGTACATCGTTTGTGGCGTTCAGCACTCGTGAGGTTCACCCCACCGGCACATGTGTCCCGCAGCCTAGACTGCGCCGACATGAAGGCTCTCGTACTGTCCGGCGGGGCCGGAACCCGCCTGCGGCCCATCACCCACTCCTACGCCAAGCAGCTTGTCCCCGTGGCCAACAAGCCCGTGCTCTTCTACGGGTTGGAGGCCATCGCAGAGGCAGGCATCAGCGAGGTCGGCATCGTCGTCGGTGAGACGGCCGCCGAGATCCAGCAGGCGGTCGGCGACGGCTCCGCCTTCGGGCTCGACATCACCTACATCCAGCAGTCCGCGCCTCTCGGCCTCGCCCATGCCGTCCTGATCGCCCGGGAGTTCCTCGGCGACGAGGACTTCGTCATGTATCTCGGCGACAACTTCATCGTCGGCGGCATCGCGGATCTCGTGGACGAGTTCCGCGGCAGCCGCCCCGACGCGCAGATCCTGCTCACCAAGGTGGCCGACCCCTCGGCCTTCGGTGTCGCCGAACTCGACAGCGCCGGGAAGGTGGTGGCGCTCGAAGAGAAGCCGGCCGCCCCGCGCAGCGATCTGGCTGTGGTCGGGGTCTTCCTGTTCACCCCGGCCGTGCACGACGCCGTACAAGGCATCGAGCCCTCCACGCGAGGTGAGTTGGAGATCACCGACGCCCTGCAGTGGCTCATCGACCACGGGCGTGACGTTCACTCCACGACCATCTCCGGTTACTGGAAGGACACCGGCAACGTCATCGACATGCTGGAGGTCAACCGTGCCGTGCTGGAGGGCGTCGCGGGCCGGATCGACGGCTCGGTCGACGCGGCCAGCGCGATCATCGGCCAGGTCACGATCGAGGCCGGGGCCGAGATACGGGGCTCGCGGATCGTGGGGCCCGTCGTGATCGGCGCGAACACGCGGATCGTCAACTCCTATGTGGGACCGTCCACTTCGATCGCGCCCGACTGCCGGATCGAGTCCAGCGAAATCGAGTTCTCCATCGTCCTGGCCGGGGCCACCGTCCAGGGGGTCCGCCGCATCGAGAGTTCGCTGATCGGGCGGGACGTCGAGGTCACACCCGCCACCGGGGTGCCGGCGGCCCATCGGCTGGTTCTCGGGGACCACAGCAAGGTGCGTATATCGTCATGACCACCACCAAGATCCTGGTCACCGGCGGTGCCGGCTTCATCGGCTCCCATTACGTCCGCACCCTGCTCGGCCCGCAGGGTCCTGCCGGAGTGCAGGTCACCGTGCTCGACAAGCTGACCTACGCAGGCAATCCGGCCAATCTCGACCCGGTGCGCGCACACCCCGGGTTCTCCTTCGTCCAGGGCGACATCTGCGACGCGGCCGCCGTGGACCGGCTGGTCGCCGAGCACGACCAGATCGTGCACTTCGCCGCGGAGTCGCACGTGGACCGCTCGATACTGGGCGCCGCCGAGTTCGTACGGACGAACGTCGGCGGGACGCAGGTCCTGCTCGACGCGGCACTGCGCCACCATGCCGATGGCCGTGCCGACGATCACCCTGACGGCCGGGGCGTGTTCGTCCATGTCTCCACGGACGAGGTGTACGGCTCCATCGCGCACGGCTCCTGGCCGGAGACGCACCCGCTGGCCCCCAACTCGCCCTACGCGGCGTCGAAGGCGTCCGCCGACCTGCTCGCGCTTTCCTACCACCGCACGCACGGTCTCGACGTCCGGGTGACCCGCTGCTCCAACAACTACGGCCACCACCACTTCCCCGAGAAGCTGATCCCGCTGTTCATCACCCGGCTGATGCAGGGCCGCACGGTCCCGCTGTACGGAGACGGGCTCAACATCCGCGACTGGCTGCACATCGACGATCACGTACGGGGCATCGAGCTGGTGCGCACGAAGGGCAGCCCCGGCGAGGTCTACAACATCGGTGGCGGCACCGAACTCACCAACAAGGAGCTGACCTCCCTGCTGCTGGAAGCGTGCGGAGCGGGCTGGGAGTCGGTGGAGTACGTCACCGACCGCAAGGGCCACGACCGCCGCTACTCGGTGGACTGCGCCAAGATCAGCCAGGAACTGGGCTACCGGCCGCGCAAGGACTTCGCCGCCGGGCTCGCCGAGACCGTCTCCTGGTACCGCGAGAACCGGCACTGGTGGGAGCCGCTGCAGCAGCGCGCCGAGCTGGGAGCGGCCACCCCGTAGCCGGGTGGGGGCGGCGACCCGGTAACCGGGTGGGGGCGGTCACCGGGTGGGACCCGGTCACCGCCCCTCCTCGGGTGGCCCTCAGGCCCTCTAGTCCTCGGGAACGCTGGCGATGCCCGGCGGCAGGAACCGCCTGCCCGTCACCCGCTCCGACACCCCGACCCGGTCGAGGTACGGCGTGATCCCACCGAGCCAGAACGGCCAGCCGACGCCCAGGATCAGGCACAGGTCGACGTCCTGGGGTTCGGTCACCACGCCCTCGTCCAGCATCCGCCGGATCTCGTCGGCGAGCGCCGCCGACGTACGGTCCAGGAGGTCGGCCGGAGCGGACGGTGACGACCCGGCCTGCCACAGCTCAGCGACCTCGGGGTCGACCGTCTTCCCGTCCTGGGAGCCGTCGGAGCCGTCGGCGCCCTCCAGCCACACGGAGGTCTTGCCCGCCTCGACGAGCCGCCGCAGGTTCCCGCTCACGGCGAACCGGTCCGGGAAGGCCGTGTGCAGGGTCTCGGCGCCGCGCAGGGCGGCGGCGGGGCCGATGAGCCGCAAGAGGCCCAGCGGTGTCATCGGCAGCCCCAGCGGGTCGAACGCGTGGTCCGCCGACTCGAACGGTGTGCCCTCGTCGAGGGCCGCGACGACCTCGCCCAGGAACCGGGCGAGCACCCGGTCGACCACGAACGGGGGCGTGTCCGCGACCAGTACGCAGGACTTCCCCAGGCCCTTGCCCAGCGCGAGCGCCGTCGCCACCGTGGTGTCGTCGGTGCGGTCCGTGCGGATGACCTCCAACAGCGGCGCGGCGGCGATCGGGGCGGCGAAGTGAAAGCCCACCACCCGCTCCGGGTGCCGCAGTTTGGCCGCCGCCTCCGCGACCGGCACGCGGGACGTGGCGGTCGCCAGGACGCATCCGGCCGGCACGTACTCCTCGACCTCCGCGAACACCCGCTGTTTGGCGGCGAGTTCGTCGTCCACGGCCTCGACGACGAAGTCGGTTCCCCGGAGCGCTTCCCGGCCCGGCGAGCCGGACACCAGTGTCTTGAGGCGGTGCGCCTCTTCCTGCGAGATCTGCTCGCCGTCGAGCAGCGCGGCGATGGCGCTGCGCACGCGACCCAGGCCCTCGTCCACACGTGCCTGGTCGGTGTCGGTCAGCACCACGGGAACGCCCAGCTGTCGCGCGCACAGCAGCGCCGCCTGCGAGGCCTCGGGGCCCGAACCGACGATCCCGACCCTTTCCACCGGACGCGCCAGTGAGGCGTCGGGGATGCCCGGCTGCAGGGCGGTGCGCCACTGCACCAGGCTGAACGCGTACAGGCTGGCACGCGACTCGTCGCTCATCAGTACGTCGGCCATGGCCTCGGACTCGGCGGGGTAGCCGCGGTCAAGGTCGTTGTGGCGGGCGAAGTCGAGGAGTTCCACGGCCCGCAACGGCCCCGGCGAGGCTCCGTGGGTCTTTGCTTCGACGAGCGCGCGTGCCCGTGCGATGGCCGCGTCCCAGCCCGCGCCGCGGTCGAACTCGGGGCGGGGCACGGTGGTTTCGCCGTTGACCACACCGGCGACCCAGCGCAGCGACTGGTCGAGGAAGTCGGCCGGGTCCAACAGCACGTCAGCGACGCCCAGTTCGACGGCCTCCGCGGGCTGGAGCATCTTGTTGTCGAACGCGTTCTCGACGATCACGGTGACCGCGTGGTCCGGACCGATCAGGTTCGGCAGCAGCTGCGTGCCGCCCCAGCCCTGGAACAGGCCGAGGGCGCACTCCGGAAAGGCGATCGCGGGGACGTCCGAGGCCACCGTGCGGTAGTGGCACGACAGCGCGAGTTCGAGACCGCCGCCGATCGCGACTCCGTTGACGAACGCGAACGTCGGTATCTCGGAGTCGGTGAAGCGGCGGAACGCGTCGTGGCCGAGCTTGCCGACGGCCAGCGTGGTGTCGCGGTCCATCCCGACGGCGGCCAGGTCGGCGCCGACGGAGAAGCAGAAGGGCTTGCCGGTCAAGGCGATCGCGGCCGGGTCCGCGGCCAGCGCGGCGTCGAAGGCGGCGTCGATGCTGCTGAGCCCCTCGCGGCCGAACGTGTTCGGCTTGGTGGGGTCGAGCCCGTTGTCCAGGGTGATCAGCGCGACCGGTTTCGTCAGTCCGGACACCGGGACCACCCGGGTGGTCGCGCGGGTCACGACTTCGTCTCTCACTTGCCCCTCCATGGTGGGTTCTTCCTGATCAAGGTGGTTCCTCGGACGGCCGGCCGGGAACGGATGCCGGCGGCCCGGCTCACCACGCGATCGGGAGGGAGGGCGGCCCCTGGATCGTGTCGCCCGGCGAGATCGGGATCTCGTCGACCGGGGCGGCCAGGCGCAGGCCGGGCATGCGGGTGAACAGGGCGCGCAGCGCGATCTCCATCTCGACGCGCGCGAGGTTGTGACCGAGGCAGAGGTGGGTTCCGTAACCGAACGTGACGTGGTGGCGTGCCGGGCTCGCCAGGTTCAGCTCGTCGGGGTTCGGATAGACGTCCGCGTCCCGGTTGATCAGCGAGGTCGCGAAGAACACCGCGTCGTCGGGGTGGATGACCACATCGCCGATCTCGATCTCCTTGGTGGCCACCCGGGCCAGGCCCTCCACGATGGAGAGGAAGCGCAGGAGTTCGTTCACGGCGTTCGGGTAGAGCGACTCGTCGGCCCGCAGGGCGTCGAGCTGTGCGGGGTGTTCGAGCAGCGTCAGGGTGCTCAGCGTGATCATGTTGGCGGTCGACTCGTGACCGGCGATGAGCATGAAGATCGCCAGGCTCACCGCGTCCTGCCGCTCCAGCTCGCCCGCCTGCATGCGGGCGACCAGGGTGTCCAGCAGGTCGTCGCCCGGTTCGCTCTCCTTACGGGCTATCAGTTCGCCCATGTAGCCCATGAGTTGCATGGCTGCGCCCGCGGCCTCCTCGCCGGTCGTGGCGCGCAGCAGCAGCGAGGACTGCTCCTCGAAGAAGGCGTGGTCGGTGTAGGGCACGCCGAGCAGCGCGCAGATCACGCTCGACGACAGTGGGAGCGCGAACTGTGTGGCCAGATCGCCGGTCGAGCCCTTGGCGATCATGTCGTCCAGGAGCCCGTCCACGAGCTCCTGGATCCGCGGACGCAGGTCGGCCACCCGCTGGTTGGTGAACCTCGGAAGCAGCATGCGGCGTTGGGCGTGGTGCTCGGCGCCGTCGGTGCCGAGCATGGGCGTGCGGCGCTGTTCGAGCGGGATGGCCGCGAAGCGGGGCGAGGGCACCGGGAAGGCGGGGTTCTCCCTGACCGACGAAAGGCGTTCGTCGGTCAGCAGTTGCTGCGCCTCTGCGTGGCCCGTCACCAACCACGCGATACGCCCGTCGTAGAGCTTGACGCGGGTGATCGGCCCTTCCTCTAGCAACGGTCGGTAACCGGTGGGCGGTTGGAAGGGGCAGGATCGATCCTGCGGGAAGGAAACGGTTTCGGTCACGTCTGAACCCCCAAGGCGAATTTCGGTCCCCGGCAATAACTGTGCCGGGCACACTGGATCATCTCGGTGCACCTCTGGACGGTCAACTGCGGTGGGTTGTGGGCAGGTTCATCTCCATGTCGGTGCGTTCGCCGTACCGGAACCCGATTTTGTTGTGTGGGCAACGACTTCTCCCGCGCCCGCCACCTGCGACGACGCGGGCATTGGAACCCTGGGGAAGATGCCCGGCCATAGCCGGGAAGTGTTGTCCGCGCCATGTTGGATCAAGCCATCTCAACTTCCTTGACGTGTAACCGTCGTGGGATATCGTGCCTATACGTGCAGTCCGAACAGGCTTGCGTAATTGGGGGAGACGATGAGGGCATGTTCGTGGAACGACACACGCGGAGCCACGTCGCGGACGTTCTGCGCACCGGTCTGTAAACGCATCCCCGCGCCTTTGAGCTGTGACGTCCGACCAAACGTCCGGCAAATCCCCCGCACCGCCGATGAATTCACTCGCGGTGCGCACACTGTTCTCGGTCGTGCAAGGCGACCGCTCACTCTTCGATGCCAACGTGAACTGGACGTGGCTTCGAGGGAGACCACGCTGAGAGTCTGATCCAAGCGGATGTCGGTGGGCAACGGAGCCCACGCGGCGCAGAGTTGCGCCGCCGCCCTGATCTGCCTCGGGCCGACACACCACGTTGGAGTCCTTTCCTGATCGCCGCACCTTTCGGTCGTGGCTTGTCGCGATCGGGATGTCGGGGGTTGAAAGAGGGCTTTTCTGTGCAGAGCAACGACATCGCCATCATCGGCATGGCCTGTCGGTTCCCCGGAGCTGACGACTACCGCCAGTTCTGGACCACCGTGGAGCGCGGTCGCTCGCATGTCGGCGAGGTGCCCGGCAGCCGTTGGGACTGGCGGGCGTACGCGGACACCGAAGGCCCGGGAACCAGCAGATGGGGCGCTTTCCTGACGGACGTGGAGGCCTTCGACGCCGCGTTCTTCCGGGTGTCTCCGCTGGAGGCGGAGAGCATGGACCCCCAGCAGCGGATCATGCTGCAGCTCGTCTGGGCCTGCTTCGAGGACGCCGCCGTGCGGCCCGGAGAGCTGGCGGGCGGCGACGTCGGGGTCTTCGTCGGCGCCTTCAACCTGGACTACAAGGGGCTGCAGGAAGCAGGGGCGCGGGAACCCGCCGCGCACCACGCCACGGGGACGGCGAGTGCCGTCATCGCCAACCGCGTGTCCCACTTCTTCGACTTCACCGGCCCCAGCGTGACCGTCGACACGGCATCCTCCGCATCCCTCGACGCCTTACACCTGGCAGTGCAGTCCCTGCGGCAGAAGGAGTGCGGCGTCGCGGTCGCGGGCGGCATCAGCCTCGTCCTCACGCCCGCGCGGACCGTCTCGTTCTCCAAGGTCGGGATGCTGTCCCCGACCGGCTCCTGCAAGACCTTCGACGAACGCGCGGACGGGTACGTACGCGGCGAGGGCGGCGGCCTGGTGCTGCTCAAGCCGCTCGAGGACGCCCTGCGCGACGGCGACAGCATCCACGGTGTGATCCGGGGCAGCGCCGTCAGCCACGGCGGCAGGACCCGCAGCCTCACCTATCCCAGCGCCGACGCGCAGGCCAGAGTCATCTCGAAGGCTTTCGCCCAGTCCGGTGTCGCACCCCGGACCGTCGGCTACGTCGAGGCGCACGGCACCGGTACACCCACCGGCGACCCGGTCGAGGTCCGCGGACTGGTGGAAGGGTTCCGGCAGGCCCGTGGCGACGACGACGCCGCCGGACCGTACAACTACTGCGGACTCGGCTCCGTCAAACCGAACATCGGCCACCTGGAGCCCGCCGCCGGGATCGCGGGCGTCATCAAGGTTCTGCTGTCGATGGCGCACGAGAAGATACCGGGCCTGCCGGACTTCACGAAGCTGAATCCCGCCATCACGCTGGAAGAGACGCCCTTCTACATCGCGGATTCCCCACGGGAGTGGGCGAGAGCGAGCTCGGAGGCGGGCGAGCCCGTGCCGCGCCGCGCCGGGGTCAGCTCGTTCGGCTTCGGCGGGACGAACGCGCACGTGATCCTGGAGGAGGCGCCGCCCGGACAGCCGGTCACGCCGCAGCCCCGGCCCGCGTACCTGATCTGCCTGTCCGGCAGGACCGAGACGGCGCTGCGGCGCCGGGTCGAGGAGCTGGCGGACTGGCTCGGGCGGGCGGGGAGCGACGCCGACCTGACGGACCTCAGTGCCACGCTGCTCCTCGGACGTGAACACTTCGACGTCCGGGCGGCGTTCGTCGTGGGGAGCGCCGCCGAACTGCGGGACAAGCTGAAGCGCCTGCTGCGCAAGGGCCGCGCCGGGAAGTGCTTCCACAACCTCGGCCGGGACAGGAGTGCGTCCGCGGAGGAACTCCGCCTGGAGCAGCCTGACTTCCACATCGGCGCGGAGGTGCCCGCGCCCGAGTACGTACGCCAACTCATCGCCCTGGCCGAGTCGTTCGCCGCCGGGGCCGACCTGCACGGACACGACCTCTTCTCCGCGGTCCGGACCGAGAAGCTCCGGCTGCCGACGTATCCGTTCGACGCGCAGCGGTTCTGGATCACGGCTGACGCAGGTGACACAGACGACGCAGGTGACCTGGGTGACGCGGCGTCGTCCGGCTCCCCGTCGGAGCGGCTCCCCTCGGAGCCCGGCGGCCGACCGGAGGTCGAGGGCCTGGTCAGGGCCGACCTCCACAGGATCGCCCGCGGCGTCCTCAAGCTGCCCGCGGACGGCATCCAACCGGCGCACAAACTCTCCGACTTGGGCTTCGACTCGGTCGGCAACACCCGCCTGTCCGCCGAACTGAGCGCGTACTACGGGATCGATCTCACTCCGGCGGACCTCTATACGCACTTCACGCTGGGCATGATCCAGGAACACCTCGTCCGGGACCACGGCGACGCGGTGGAGCGGACGTACGCGGCGACCACGGAACCGCCGGCCTCGCGGCAGGAACCCGGGCTGCAGAGCGCCGTACGGCAGGACGCCGTGCGGCAGGACGCCGCCCTGTCGTCCCGGCCGGAGCCCGGTGCCGGGACCGCTGCCGTCCCCGGCGAGGTCGACATCGCCATCATCGGTCTGAGCGGACGCTTCCCGCAGGCGCGGACGGCCGACGACCTCTGGGACATCCTCGCGGGCGGCCGGGACGTGGTCGGGCCCCTTCCGCCGCGGCGGCGCCGGGACTGGGCCGGTGCACCCGACGGCCAGGAACCCACGGGCGGATGGCTGCCGGGCGCGGCCGAGTTCGACCCGCTGTTCTTCGAGATCGTCCCCAGCGAGGCCGAGGCCATGGACCCGCGGCAGCGACTGCTGCTCCAGGAGTCATGGCGGGCCCTGGAGGACGCCGGCTACGGCGCGGGGAAGCTGCGCGACCACACGATGGGCATGTTCGTCGGTGCCGAGCAGGGCGACTACCAGCGGATCGCGGGCGGCGAGGAGACCCTCACCTCCGCCCACGACGGCATCCTGGCGTCGCGCCTCGGGTACTTCCTGAACTTCTCCGGACCGGTCCTCGCGATCAACACGGCGTGCTCGGCCGGTCTTTCCGCCGTGCACCAGGCCTGCGTGAGCCTGCGCACCGGCGAGTGCGACACCGCGCTCGCCGCGGGCGTCAACATCCTCGCGACCTCCCAGTTCTTCCGGCACGCCGACCGGTCCGGAATGCTGTCCGACGACGGCGTCTGCCGCCCCTTCGACAAGCGCGCCAACGGGATGGTCGTGGGCGAGGCGGTGGCCGTCGTGGTGCTCAAGCGCCTCTCGAAGGCGCAGGCGGACGGGGACAGGATCCACGCCGTCATCAAGGGCAGCGGCATCAACTACGACGGCCGTACGAACGGAATCACCGCGCCCAGCAGGTCGGCGCAGTCCTCGCTGCTGCGTTCCGTGTACGAGCGGTTCGGCATCGACCCGGACGAGATCGAGCACGTGGTGGCGCACGGCACCGGCACCCGGCTCGGCGACCCCATCGAGGTGAACGCCCTCGCCGACGCCTTCGGCCGGTACACCGACAAGAAGCAGTACTGCGCGCTGACCTCGGTCAAGAGCAACCTCGGGCACACCCTGGCCGCGTCCGGAGTGGTGAGCCTGATCGGCCTTGTGCAGTCGCTGCGGCACGAGACCCTGCCCGCCAGCAGGCACTGCGAGCAGGACAGCGACTACATCGACTGGCCGCGGAGTCCCTTCTACGTCAACAAGGAGACCCGCCCCTGGAAGGCCAGGCCCGGCAAGAAGCGGCTCGGCGCGGTCAGTTCCTTCGGGATCAGCGGTACGAACGCCCACGTCGTCGTCGAGGGTTACGACGCGCCGGAGTCCGGGGACTCCGGCGATCCGGCGCGAGCTCACCTCCTCGTGCTCTCGGCCAAGACCCGCGAGGCACTGACGGCCAGGGTCACCGAACTCCTGGCCTTCCTGGAGAACAGAGGCCAGGACCGGGACGGTCTCGCCCGGATCAGCGCCACACTTCTCGTCGGCAGGCATCACTTCGCGCACCGCTGCGCGCTGCTCGCGGCGACGCCCGAGGAAGCCGCGCGACTGCTCCGTCAGGTGCTCGAAGGACGGGAAGCGCCCGACACGTACCAGGGCGTGCGGCCGAGGGACTTCGCACCGCAGACCGCGCTCGCCGAGCACGCCAACCAGTTGGTCGCGCGTGCGGGCGGCCCGACCGGCGTCCGGAGCGAGCACCAGGACGCCCTGCGCGCGCTCGCCGACCTGTACCGCCAGGGCTACGACCTGGAATGGGAGGGCCTGTTCGGCGACCGGGTACCGCCGGTCACGTCCCTGCCCGCCTACCCCTTCGCCCGCGAGGAGTACTGGATCGACGGGCAGGACGGGCAGGACGGGCAGGACGAGCCCGCGGGGGAGCAGTCGCGGGCCGCGGGCATCGGCAGCGAGGACCTGCACTTCTACGTGCCGCGCTGGGTGGCGGCCGCCACTGCGGAACCGGGCTCCGACGCAGGAACCGAAGCGGGTTCCGACGCAGGCACCGAAGCGGGCTCCGGGGCGACCCTGCTCGTCTTCGACGACGAACCGGCACGCGTCGCGCTCTTCCGCCGCCGGCATGCGGGAACCGTGATCCAGGTGCGGGCCGGTGCGTCGTTCGAGGAGCACGCCACCGACCACTACGTCGTCGACCGGCACAGCCAGGCGGACTTCGACCGGCTGCTGACCGCGGTGGACCTTCGGGCGCGGACACCGCTCGCCGTCGCCAACCTCTGGCCCCTGGCCTCGGACGGTTCGGACCGTACGGCCGAGCTGGAGAGCCTGCTCCACTTCTTCCGGGCAGCACACCGCACCGGGCTCGAACGCGAACTCCGGCACCTGTCCGTCGTACCGGGTGAGCAGGGCCCCGCCGGGGCCGCGGCACAGCCGCTCTCGGGGTTCGCGCGCGCCATGACGCCGGTGAACCACCTGATCCGGATGAACACCCTGCAGTTCGACGAGGTGCGGGACGCCGAAGCCGTGGTGGCCGGGGTCCTGGACGAACTCCGCGTCATGGAGGGGACGTCCGCGCGCGGCGGGCAGGAGGCCCGGCGTGCCGGTGGCGTCCGGTCCGCGCGGGTGCTGCGGCCCTGGACCGATGGCGTGAACCCCTCGTCCGGCCTGCCGTTGAAGGAGAACGGCGTCTACCTCATCAGCGGCGGCGCGGGTGAACTCGGCGGGCACCTCGGCAAGCACCTGGCCGAGCAGTGCCGGGCGAGGCTCGTCCTGCTCGGCCGCAGGGCGCCGGACGCGGGCCTGCGGGAGCGGATCGCGGTCCTGGAGGCGGCGGGCGCGCAGGTCGAGTACCTGCGGTGCGACGTCGCCGACCGCGGCGCGGTGCGCGCCGCACTCGACGCGGCGCGGGCGCGGTTCGGCGGGCTCGACGGGGTCTTCCACAGCGCGGGCGTCCTCGGCGGCACCGACGTCCTGACCGCGTCGAAGGCCGACTTCGACGGGGTCCTCGCGCCCAAGGTGCACGGCACCGTCCACCTGGACGAGCTGACGCGCGAGGAGTCCCTTGACTTCTTCGTCCTGTTCTCGTCGATCGCCGCCCACCTCGGCGACTTCGGGCAGGGCAGCTACGCGGCGGCCAACGGCTTCCTCGACGCCTACGCCCACCACCGGGAAGCGCTGCGCGCCCGGGGCGAGCGTCGCGGCAGGACCATCTCGGTCGGCTGGCCCTACTGGGACGAGGGCGGAATGCTCGGGGACATCGAGCAGGACGCCATGTCGAAGGCCCTCTACTTCGACCACTCCGGCCTGCGCGGCCTCGGGACCGCCGAGGGCATCCGGGCGCTGATGACGATGCTGGCCTCGGAGGAGACGCAGGTCGTGGTGGCCAAGGGCGAGCGGGACAGGATCGAGCGGGTGCTGCGCGTCGCCGGACGCGAGCGGGCGGAGGCGACCGCCGGTGCCGGTGCCGGTGCCGGTGTCGGCGTCGGTGCCAGTGTCAGTGTCGGTGTCGAGCCGCGGTCCTTGACCGCCGAGGGGTCCGCCGTGCCCGCCCCCGACCTGTTCACCGGGGCCGTCGGCTACCTCAAGGACATGATCTCCCGGGTCTTCAAGATCAAGGCTGAGCGCGTCGACGCCGCCGCCGAACTCGGCGAGTACGGCATCGAGTCGATCCAGATCCTGGAGCTGCTGCGGCTGCTCGGCAAGGACTTCGAGGCCGTGCCCGGCACGCTGTTCTTCGAGTACCGCACCATCCACGAGCTCGCCGGGTACTTCGTCCGCGACCACGCGGAGCGGATGACGGCACTGCTCGACACCGGCCCGGCCGCCGCAGCGGTCCCCGCCGCCGTGCCGTCGGCCACGACCGGGCAGGCCCGCGTGACCGCGCGCGTCGACGCGGCGTCGAGCGGGTCCGGCGGCTCCGGCGGGTCCGGGCGGTCCCGGGACGTGGCCGTCATCGGGATCAGCGGCCGCTACCCGCACGCCGACGACCTGGACCAGTTCTGGGAGGTGCTGCGCAAGGGCGAGGACTGCGTCGAGGAGATCCCGCCGCACCGGTGGGACAAGGACGCGTACTACGACCCGGAGACCAAGCCCGGCAGGACCACCAGCAAGTGGGGCGGTTTCATCGACGGGGCGGAGAACTTCGACGCGATGTTCTTCGGCATCCCGCCGAAGCGGGCCGCCGCGACCGACCCGCAGACCAGGCTCGTCCTCCAGGAGGCCTGGGCCGCCATGGAGGACGCCGGGTACACGCGCCAGGGCCTGAGCGCCGACGGGGCCGGGAAGGTCGGCGTGTACCTGGGCATGACCTGGAACGAGTACCAGCTCTACAGCGGCCAGGACGTGTCCGACCGTGCGGAGGCCGCCAACCTCGTCTCCTACTTCTTCGACCTCCACGGGCCGAGCCTCACCGTCGACACGGCGTGCGCGTCCTCGCTGTACGCGGTCGCCATGGCGTGCGAGAGCATCAGGAGCGGCGAGACGTCGATGGCCTTCGCGGCGGGCGTGAACCTGTCGCTGCACCCGAACAAGTACGTGGCGCTCAGCCAGCTGAACTTCCTTGCCGCGGACGGGCGTTGCCGTTCGTTCGGCGAGGGCGGCACCGGCTATGTCCCGGGGGAGGGCGTGGGCTGCGTCCTGCTGAAGTCCCTGGACCGGGCCGTGGCGGACGGGGACCACATCCACGCCGTGATCCGGGGCGTGGCGACGCGGCACGGCGGAAAGACCAACGGCACCACCGTGCCCAACCCGTCGGCGCAGGCCGACCTGGTGGTGGCCGCGCTGCGGGACGCGGGGATCTCCGCACAGGACGTCAGCTACGTCGAGGCGCACGGGACCGGCACGTCGCTGGGCGACCCGATCGAGATCACCGCCCTGACCCGGGCGTTCCGCGAGGACACCGACGGGACGGGGTTCTGCTCGATCGGATCGGTCAAGTCGAACATCGGTCACCTGGAGGCCGCCGCGGGCATCGCGGGCATCACCAAGGTGGCCCTGCAGATGCGGCACGGGATGCTCGCGCCTTCCCTGCACTCGCGGCAGCTGAACCCCTACATCGACTTCTCCGGCTCGCCGGTCCGCGTACAGCAGGAGCTCGCGGCGTGGAAGCGGCCCACGCGGACCGTGGCGGGAGTGACCACCGAAGTGCCCCGCATCGCCGGTGTCTCCTCGTTCGGTGCCCACGGCGCCCTCGCCAACGTGCTGATCGAGGAGCACATACGGCAGGACGACAGGCCGGTGCCCGGTCCGGCACCGGAGCTCGTGGTGCTGTCGGCCAGGAACCCCGAGCGCCTGCGGGAGAAGGTGCGCGCACTGGTGCGCCGGCTGCCGGAAGGGGGCGCGGACGCCCGCCTGGGAGACATCGCGTACACGCTGCAGGTCGGCAGGGAAGCCATGGAGGAACGGCTCGCCCTGCTCGTGGAGAGCCGGGACGAACTGCTCGAAAAACTCCGGGCGTTCCTCGACGGAGCCCAGGACATCGAGGGTGTGTGCCGCGGCCGGACGCGGCGGACCCGCGAGGCGCTCGCGGACTTCGAGGCCGACGAAGAGCGCCAGCGGCAGGTGCGGCACTGGCTTCAGAGCGGTGCGCACAGGGAGCTGGCGGACATCTGGGTGGACGGCCTGAGCGTGGACTGGGAGCTCCTGGCCCGCGCCACGCCGCCGCGCCGCGTCCCGCTGCCCACGTATCCCTTCGCGCCCGAGCGGCATTGGGTCGGCGCACCGCTCGAAGCCGGGGCGGCCGGCGGGGCAGGCACCGCGCGGTTGCACCCGCTGGTGCACGCCAACACGTCCACCCTGGAGGCCCAGCGGTTCGACTCGGTGTTCTCCGGCGACGAGTTCTTCCTGAGGGACCACGTCGTCAAGGGCGACTGTGTGCTGCCGGGTGTGGCGTATCTGGAGATGGCGCGCGCGGCGGTGACGAAGTCGGTCGACAGCCGTCCGGACGGTCTCGCCCTGCGCAACGTGGTGTGGGCGCGGCCCGCGAAGGTGGGGGACCGGCCTGTCCGGGTCCGCACGGTGCTGACCCCCGGCGCGGACGGCGAGGTCGCGTTCGAGGTCTCCGGCGTGCCGGATGCGGCCGGTGACGAGGCGGTGCCCGTGGTGCACGGCCAGGGCGTGGTGTCGCTCGGCGAGCCCGCGCCCGCCGAACCGGTGGACCTGGCGGGGCTGCGGGCCGCGTGCGAGGGGACACGGCTCGACGCGGAGCACTGCTACCAGGCCTACGAGCGGCTCGGCCTGGCGTACGGGCCCGCGCACCGCGGGATCGAGAGCGTGTGGGCCGGGGACGGTCAGGCGCTCGCCCGGCTGCGGCTGCCCGCGGAGGTGCACGGTTCGCTCGACGCGTTCGTGCTGCACCCGAGCCTGCTGGACTCGGCGTTGCAGGCGGCGATCGGTCTGGGGCCTGTCGAGGACGCGGCCCACATCCCGTTCGCGCTGGACGAGCTGCAGGTCTTCGGACCGTGCAGCGAGGTGATGTGGGCCTGGGTGCGCCGCAGCGCCGACGACCGGCCCGAGAGCCGGGTGCGCAAGCTCGACATCGACCTGTGCGACGGGTCGGGTGTCGTGTCCTGCCGGTTCAAGGGGTTCTCCGCCAGGCCTTACGAGGCCGATGGCACGACCGCGCGGCCCCGTCCTGAGCAGCCCGAGCGGATTGCTCAGGACGAGCGGATCGCTCACGACGAGCGGGCGGCTCAGGACGACCGTGCGGCTCAGAACGGGGCAGATGTGAGTGGCGACGGGCTCGACGACCTGACCTCCCGGTACCTCATCGGGCTGCTGGCGTCGGAGCTCGGCCTGGCCGCGGACCGGATCGACGCCGACGACGCGTTCGAGGTCTACGGCATCGACTCCGTCATGACGATGGCCCTGACCGCCAAGCTGGAGCAGGTCTTCGGCTCGCTGCCCAAGACCCTGTTCTTCGAGTACCAGAGCATCCGCGCCCTGACGCAGTACTTCCTGGAGACCCACGAGGACGAGCTGAGGCCCCTGCTCGGCGCGGACACACCCAAGGCGACCGTGACGGGCCCTTCGGCCGCGGCGTCCCCCGGGCGCCTCGCGCGGACTCGCCCCCAGGCCGCTCGGACCGCCCCGGCCGCCCATGCGGCCGAGGGTCCCCTCGACGTCGCCGTCATCGGCCTCGCGGGGCGCTACCCGCAGGCGCGGACGGTGCGGGAGTTCTGGCAGAACCTGGTCGAGGGCAAGGACTGCATCACCGAGGTTCCGCGGGACCGGTGGGACCACAGCCGGTACTTCGACCCTGACGTCACCGCCGCGGACCGGACGTACTCGAAGTGGGGCGGCTTCCTGGAGGGTGCGGACCGCTTCGATCCGCTGTTCTTCAACATCTCTCCGCGCGAGGCGGAGTACATGGACCCGCAGGAGCGGCTCTTCCTGGAGTGCGTGCAGGAGACGTTCGAGGACGCGGGCTACACCCGTGCGGCGCTGGGCCGTGACCGGGGCGATGGCGGTCCCGGCGGGAACGTCGGCGTGTTCGTGGGGGTGATGTACGAGGAGTACCAGCTGTACGCCGCCCAGGAGCAGGCCAGGGGCCGGAACCTCACGCTGGCGGGCAGCGCGTCGTCGATCGCGAACCGCGTGTCGTACTTCTTCGACCTGCACGGGCCGAGCATGGCGGTCGACACGATGTGCTCCTCGTCGCTCACGGCGATCCAGCTGGCGTGCCAGAGCCTGCTGACGCGCGGGTGCGAAGTGGCCGTCGCGGGCGGTGTGAACCTCTCCCTGCACCCCAACAAGTACCTGATGCTCGCGGGCGGCAAGTACCTGTCGAGCAAGGGGCAGTGCGAGAGCTTCGGTGAGGGCGGCGACGGTTACGTACCGGGCGAGGGCGTCGGCGCCGTACTCCTGAAGCCGCTCGCGAAGGCGGAGGAGGACGGCGACACGATCTACGGCGTCATCCGGGGCGTGGCCGTCAATCACGGCGGCAAGACGAACGGCTACTCGGTGCCCAACCCGCGTGCGCAGTTCGACGTCATCGGCCGGGCCCTGCGGGAAGCGGGTGTGGACGCGCGGTCGGTGAGCTACGTCGAGGCGCACGGCACCGGCACGTCGCTCGGCGACCCGATCGAGGTCGCGGGCCTGACGCGGGCGTTCCGCGAGCACTCCGACGACGTGGGCTTCTGTGCGATCGGTTCGGTGAAGAGCAACATCGGACACGCGGAGAGCGCCGCGGGCATCTCCGGTCTCACCAAGGTGCTGCTGCAGATGAAGCACGGGCAGCTGGTGCCCTCGCTGCACTCGGAGGTGCTGAACCCGCACATCGACTTCGAGGACAGCCCCTTCGTCGTGCAGCGCGGCCTCTCGGCATGGCAGCGCCCGCTGGCGGCCGACGGCACGGAGCTGCCGCGCATCGCAGGGATCTCCTCCTTCGGCGCGGGCGGTTCCAACGCCCACCTGATCGTGGAGGAGTACGTCCCCGAGCGGGCACGGCAGCTCCCGCAGGACGGCCCCGCGGTCGTCGTGCTCTCCGCGAGGACACCGGACGCCCTGCGGGAGCGGGCCGAGCAGCTGGTCCGGTGGATCGCGGACGAGGACGGCGCCGATGCGTCGCTCGCGGACATCGCGCACACCCTGCAGACGGGCCGGGATGTGTTCGAGGAGCGCCTCGGTCTCGTGGTGGACACGACCGCCGGCCTCGTCGCCGAGCTGACGTGCTTCCTCGACGGCGACGAGGTTCCCGGCCTGCACCGGGGCACGGTCAAGCGGCGCAAGGACGACGCGCTGCAGCTCTTCGCCGCGGACGAGGACATGGCCCGCACGCTGGGCGCGTGGGCGGAGAAGGGCAAGTTCGACAAGCTGCTCAAGCTGTGGGTGACAGGGGTGACGGTCGACTGGGGGAAGCTCCCCCGTCGGGGTGCGCCGCGTCGCATCCCGATGCCCGCCTATCCCTTCCAGCGCGAGCGCTACTGGCCCGCCACGAGCACGGACACCGAGGCGGCGCCGCGGGTGGCGCGGCAGCTCCATCCGCTGGTGCACACGAACACGTCGAGCCTGAGCGGGCAGCGGTTCACCTCCGTGTTCACCGGGGACGAGTTCTTCCTGGCCGACCACCGGGTCCACGGTGAGCGTGTGCTCTCCGCGGCCGCCTGCCTCGAACTGGTACGGGCCGCCGTCGAGGCCTCGTTGGACGAGCCGCACGGTCCGCTGAGCATCGCCGACGTGGTGTGGGCGCGGCCGGTGACGGTGGGCGAGGGGCATCGGGCCGTCGAGGTGCGTCTGCTGCCCAGGGGACAGGACGAGATCGGCTACGAGATCGTCGGCCCGCGGTCCGACGCGGACCCGGTGGTCCACGGCGAAGGCGTGGTGCGGGTGGAGCAGGCGCACGCCGCGGCCCCCACGGCCGCCGAGGTGGACATCGCCCGCCTGCGCGCCGAGTGCGAGAGCACCACGATGGACGCGGACCAGGTCTACGACTGGTTCCTGGCGCAGGGCATCTCCTACGGCCCCGGACACCGGGGCATCGAGCGCCTGTGGATCGGCGACGGCCAGGCCGTGGCCCGCCTGACGCTGCCGGATGCCGTCGGCACCACCCTGGGGACCTACGGGCTGCACCCCGCCCTGCTCGACTCCGCGCTCCAGGCCTGCGTCGGCATGGCGCCGGGAGAGGGGCCGCAGCGCGAACTGCTCCTGCCCTTCGCCGTGGACGAGGTGCGGATCCTGGGCGCGTGCACCGCTTCGATGTGGGCGTGGGTGCGCGGTGGCGCCGACGCTTCGGCGTCCGCCGGTTCCACGGTCCACCGGCTCGACATCGACCTCTGCGACGACGCGGGGAGGGTGTGCGTCCGGCTCAGGGGTGTCTCGCTGCGGGCGCTCCCGGTGGAGCAGCCCATGGGTGAGCTGCTCGCCGCGCCGAGCTGGGTCGCCGATGACCGGACGCCGGACGCGCGGGGGGCGGACACACTTGAGGCGCACGGCACGCCCGCCGCGCTCGCCCTGCTCATTGGTCTTCCCGGGGTCGCGGAGGCACTGCGGTCACGCGGAACCGGACGGGTCGTGCTCCTGGAGTCCGGTTCGGCGAGCGTCGACGGGCGGTACTCCGACTACGCCCGGCAGGTCTTCGCGACGGTCAAGGAACTGCTCGGCGAGCGGGCGCACCACGCGGTCCGCGTCCAGCTGGTCGTCCCCACCGACGCGGACGCGTGGCTGTGGACGGGCCTCGCGGGCATCCTCAAGACCGCGCAGGCGGAGAACCCCCGAGTCTCGGGGCAGTTGATCCTGGTCGACCCGCAGGACGGGCCGGAGCGTGCCGCGTCCCACGTGGAGTCCGAGCGGTCCGCATCGGTGTCCGCACAGGACGCGGCGGTCCGGTACAGGGCCGGGGTGCGCGAGGTGCTGCGGTGGCGCGAGTTCGAGGGCGCCCCCGCGGCCCCGCTGCCGTGGAAGGACGGCGGCGTCTACCTGATCACCGGTGGTGCCGGTGGGCTCGGCGCGCTGTTCGCGCGGGACATCGCCGCCAAGGTGGACCGGCCCCGGATCGTGCTGACCGGGCGTGCCGAGCGGGACGCGGGCAAGGACGCGCTCCTGGAGCAACTGCGGCTGCTGGGCGCCGATGTGGTCTACCGGCAGGCGGACGCCGGCGTCGAGGAGGACGTCGTGGCGCTCGTGGGCTGGATACGCGGGACGTACGGCCGGGTGGACGGGATCCTGCACTCCGCCGGGGTGCTCCGGGACGGTTTCATCCTGCAGAAGTCGGCCGAGGACTTCTCCACCGTGCTGGCCCCGAAGGTCTCCGGCCTGGTGCACCTGGACTCCGCGACCCAGGACGCGGACCTGGACTTCCTCGTCCTCTTCTCGTCCTTCTCCGGCGCGTTCGGCAACGTGGGACAGGCCGACTACGCGGCGGCGAACGCGTTCATGGACGCCTACGCGGGCCACCGGAACGCACTCGTGGCACAGGGCAGGCGCAGCGGGCGGACGGTGTCGGTCAACTGGCCGTTGTGGGCCGACGGCGGGATGCACGTCGACCCGGGCGTCGAGCAGTGGCTGCGGGCGCAGTTCGGCATGGTGCCGCTGCGCGAGGACACCGGGGTGCGGGCTCTGTACCGGGCGCTTGCCGCTCCGTACGACCAGGTCCTCGTCCTCGAAGGCGACCGGGCCCGGATGAGGCACACCCTGCTGGCCGCGGACGAGCCCGGGGCCACGAGCGCACCGCGGCGTACGGAGGCGACGAAGACGGCGGAGACGGCGGATACGCCGGGGACGCCGGGGACGCCGGATGCGCCGGAGGTGGCGGAAGGCCTGGCAGGACGGGCCGAGGCGTACTTCAAGAAGCTGCTGTCGTCGGTGATCAACCTGCCCCCGGCCAGGATCGACGCGGAGGCGGCGCTCGACGACTACGGCGTCGACTCCGTCATGACCATGGACATGACCCGGACCTTGGAGGAGGTCTTCGGGTCGCTGTCGAAGACCCTGTTCTTCGAGCACCGCACCATCGAGGCCCTCGCCGGTCACTTCCTCGAAGCCCACCCGGACCGGATGCGCGCACTGCTGTCCGCCGGGGAGAGCGGCCCCGGTGCCGGGGGAGCGGTCCGTGCCGCCTCCCCGACGAGCGCCGCCGAGCGGGTGCGCCCGTGGCGGGCTTCCGTGCCCGTCACCGCACCTGTCACCGCGCCCGTCGCCGCGCCCGTCTCGGTGCCCGGCACCGCGGGGCAGATGGACATCGCGATCGTGGGCCTCGCGGGGCGCTACCCGCAGGCGCGCGACGTGGCGGAGTTCTGGGAGAACCTCGCGGCGGGCAGGGACAGCGTCACCGAGATCCCCGCGTCGCGCTGGGACCACGGGCAGTTCTTCGACCCGCGCAAGGACGCCGCCGGCAAGGCGTACAGCAAGTGGGGCGGCTTCCTCGACGGTGCCTACGACTTCGACCCGCTGTTCTTCAACATCTCCCCGCGCGAGGCGGAGACGATGGATCCGCAGGAGCGCCTCTTCCTCCAGTGCGTCCACGAGACGCTGGAGGACGCCGGGTACACGCGGGGCGGCCCGAAGAGCCGTACCGGCAATGTGCTCGACGGCCGGGTCGGCGTGTTCGTCGGTGTGATGTACGAGGAGTACCAGCTCTTCGGCGCCCAGAACCAACTCCTCGGCGGTGCGTCGGCCGTGGCGGGCAGTTCGGCCTCCATCGCCAACCGGGTGTCGCACGTCTGCGGGTTCCACGGTCCGAGCCTGAGCATCGACACCATGTGCTCGTCCTCGCTGACGGCCGTTCATCTCGCGTGCCAGAGCCTCAGGTGCGGCGAGTCCGAGGTGGCGATCGCGGGCGGCGTCAACCTCTCGCTGCACCCGAACAAGTACCTGCTCCTGAGCCAGGGCAAGTTCGCCGCGAGCGACGGCCGGTGCCGGAGCTTCGGTGCCGGCGGCGACGGCTACGTGCCCGGCGAGGGCGTGGGCGCGGTCCTGCTGAAGCCGCTGGCCGCGGCGATCGCCGACGAGGACAGGATCTACGGCGTCATCAAGGGCACGTCGGTCAACCACGGCGGCGGCGCGGGCGGCTACACCGTGCCCAACCCCAAGGCGCAGTCGGAGGTGATCGGCCGCGCCCTGGAGACGGCCGGGGTCGGCGCGCGTGCGGTGAGCTACATCGAGGCGCACGGCACCGGGACCGCACTGGGCGACCCGATCGAGATCACGGGCCTGTCGAACGCCTTCCGGGAGCACACCGGTGACCGGCAGTTCTGCGCGATCGGTTCGGTGAAGAGCAACATCGGTCACGCCGAGAGCGCATCGGGCATCGCGGGCATCACCAAGGTGCTGCTGCAGATGCGGCACGGCAAGCTGGCGCCCTCCCTGCACGCGGAGACGCTGAACCCGCACATCGACTTCGCGGACACCCCGTTCGCCGTCCAGCGCGAACTCGCCGACTGGGACCGGCCCGTCCTTGCCGGTGACGGCACGGGCGCGGAGCTGCCGCGCGTCGCCGGGATCTCGTCCTTCGGCGCGGGCGGGTCGAACGCCCACGTCGTCATCGCGGAGTACGCACCGGAAGGCCACGAGGACGTGTACCCGCTCGACCCCGCGCTCGGCGCGGTGGTGCCCTTGTCGGCGCGGACCGAGGAAGGGCTGCGGGCGCAGGCCGAGAACCTCCTGGACTGGCTGGAACGGCCGGAGAACGCGGCCGTGGGCCTCGCGGACGTGGCGTACACGCTGCAGGTCGGGCGGGAAGCGATGGAGGAGCGCCTCGGCGTCCTCGCCGCGTCCGTCGGGGACCTGGCGGCGGGGCTGCGCGGATTCCTCGCCTCGGCCGACGACGGCGGCGGGAGCGTGGTGCGCGGCTCGGCCAGGAGCGACAGCGCCGTACGGACGCTGCTCTCCGCCGACGCGGATCTGAGCACGATGATCTCGACCTGGGCAGGCAAGGGGAAGTACGACAAGCTCCTTGAACTGTGGGCGAACGGTGTGCCCGTCGACTGGAGCGTCCTCTACGACGGCCGGACCCCGCGCCGCATCGGCCTTCCGACCTACCCCTTCGCCCGCGAGCGCTACTTCCCCTTCGAGGGCCAGCCGCTCACCGCCGCGGAGCACGCCGGTCCTGCAGGCTCCCCGGCCGGTGCGCCCGCCGAGCGCGCGCGGCCGCTCGTCTTCGTCGAGGAGTGGAGTCCCGAGCCCCTGCTCGAAGCCCCGGCGCGGAAGCTCGGCAGCATCATCTGCCTGTGCAGCGGTGCCGAGCGCCAGGCCGAGTTCGCGCGGGCGGTCCGCGCGCTCGACCCCGACGTCCGTG
Source organism: Streptomyces sp. NPDC044044 (assembly GCF_056434405.1). Lineage (NCBI taxonomy): Bacteria > Bacillati > Actinomycetota > Actinomycetes > Kitasatosporales > Streptomycetaceae > Streptomyces > Streptomyces sp. NPDC044044. The sequence goes on from NZ_JBWKFG010000005.1 coordinate 368,439, forward strand.
TCGCCTTCGTCGGGCAGGGTGCCGCCTTCCGCCGGATCTCCCCGGACTCGTACGAGATCCGCACGGCGGAGGCCGGTGACTACGCGGACGCGTTCGGCGCCATCGCCGCGAGCCACGGCGCCATCGACGCCGTCCTCGACCTGTGGAGCCTTGAACCGGGCGCGCGCCCCGACGACGTCAGCGAGGTCGTCCTCGCCCTCCAGGCCCTGGACCGGGCGGAGGTCTCCGCGCGCCGGTTCGTGCTCGCGGGCCAGTACCGCGACGGTGTCGAACGCGCCCACATCGAGGCGGCCATGGGGTTCGAGCGCTCGCTGGGGCTCGTACTGCCGCAGACCGCGTTCACGGTCGTGCTGCAGGACGCCGCTGATCCGCGGCGGCCCGCCGGTGTCGCGGGCTGGGCCGAGCGCCTTGTCGCCGAAGTGCGCCAGGAGACCGCGTCCAGCGCCCTGTACCGGGACGGCGGACGTTTCGTCAGCCGCGTGCGGCAGGCGGAGGTGACCGACGCACCCAGCGTCTTCAAGCGCGGCGGGACCTACCTCGTCACCGGCGGTCTCGGCGGCCTCGGGCTGATCGTGGCCAGGCACCTCATCGGCGGCCACGGGGCCAATGTCGTGCTGACCGGCCGCTCCGCGCCGGACGCGCGGCGGCAGGAGGAGCTGCGCGAACTCGGCGCGGACAAGGTCCTGTACACACAGGCGGACGTCTGCGACGCGGGCGACATGAAGCGCGTACTGGCGCAGGCACGTGAGCGGTTCGGATCCGTGCACGGCGTCATCCACGCCGCGGGGGTCGCGGGCGGGGAGAGCATCCTGGACAAGAGCGTGGCCGCCTTCGAGCGGACGACGGCCGCCAAGGTCGCGGGCACCCTCGCGCTCGACGAGGTGCTGGCCGGCGAGGTCCTCGACTTCGTCTGCTACTTCTCGTCGACCTCCGCGGTGATCGGTGACTTCGGCACCTGCGACTACGCGTTCGGCAACCGCTTCCAGACGGCCTACGCCGCCCACCGCGCCGAACAGGGCGCCGCCGGGGAGGTCTCCGGCAAGACGGCGGTGATCAACTGGCCGCTGTGGCGCGAGGGCGGCATGGGCCTCGACGAGGACGCGACGGACCTGTACCTGCGTTCCAGCGGTCAGGACTTCCTGGAGACGCAGGACGGACTCCGGCTGTTCGAGGCCCTGTTGGCCCAGGACGCCGTACAGCACATGGTCGTGGTCGGGGAGCCGGGGCGGGTGCACCGCTTCCTCGGCCTGCTGCCGCCACGGCAGGCGGTCGCCGCGCCCGTCGACAGGAACCCGGACCTTGACCGGGACCTCGACCTGGACGTTGACCTGGACCTGGAGCAGGTCCTCGACCAGGACCTGCGGGACATCATCTGCCGCGTCGTCAAGGTCTCGCCCGACCGGATCCACGAGGGGGACAGCCTCTCCGAGTACGGCTTCGACTCCGTGAGCCTCGTCGAACTGGCCACCGGCATCGGCGGGCACATCGGCGTCGAGATCACACCGTCGGTCTTCTTCAGCCACCCCACGCTCGGGAAGCTGCGCAGCCACCTCGTCGGCAAGCACAAGGACGTCCTTGAGGTGCTCTACGGCGCGGCACGTGCGTCGTCGGCGGCCGAACTCCCGGCCCAACTCCCGGCCGTGCCCGTCGAGGCCTTCGAGGCCGTCGAGTCCGTCGTGCCCGTTCGGGAGGAGACGGCGCCGGACGCGCAGGCCGGCCCCGCGCCCCGGGCGCGGTCCGCGGCGGGCGGCGACGACGCCGTGGCCGTCATCGGCATGAGCGGACGTTTCCCCGGTGCGGGCGACGTCGACGAGCTGTGGTCCGTCCTCTCGGAGGGCCGCGACGTCGTCAGCCCGGTCGGTGCCGAACGGCTCGCGCTATGGGGCGAGGAGACGGACGGACCGCTCGGCGCCTTCCGCTGCGGTCAGCTCTCGGGGCCGGAGGAGTTCGACCCGCTGTTCTTCGAGATCTCCCCCAAGGAGGCCCGCGCTCTGGACCCGCGTCAGCGCCTGCTCCTGCAGGAGTCGTGGCGCGCGCTGGAGGACGCGGCGTGGAAGCCCGGTTCGCCGGACAAGGTCGGCATGTTCGTCGGCGTCGAGCACGGTGACTACGAGGGCCTGGCCGAGAGCACGGGCAGCATCACCGCCAACCACGACGGTGTACTCGCCGCGCGGCTCGCCCACTTCCTCGACTTCACCGGCCCGGTCCTGGCGATCAACACCGCCTGCTCGTCCGGGCTCGTGGCCGCCCATCAGGCCTGCCTGAGCATCCGCGACGGCGAGTGCGACACGGCCGTCGCGGCGGGCGTCAGCCTGATCACCACACCCCGGCAGCTCGCCGACATGCGGCAGGCGGGAATGCTGTCCGAAGACGGCGTCTGCTACGCCTTCGACGAGCGGGCCAACGGCATGGTGGTCGGCGAAGCCGTCGCCGTCGTCGTGCTGAAACGGCTGTCGGCGGCCGTCGCCGACGGGGACCGGATCCACGGCGTCATCCGCGCGAGCGGGATCAACTACGACGGCAGGTCCCAGGGCATCACCGCCCCCAACGGCGCCGCGCAGGTCGAACTCCTGCGGTCGACCTACGAGAAGTACGGCGTCGACCCGGCGGAGATCGACTACCTGGTCGCCCACGGCACGGGCACCCGGCTCGGCGACCCGGTGGAGGTCAACGCGCTCAACGACGCCTTCACCGGCCTCACCGACAAGCGGCGGTACTGCGCGCTGACCTCGACCAAGCCCAACGTCGGCCACACGCTCGCGGCGTCCGGGCTCGTCAGCCTGATCGGGGTCCTGCAGGCCATGCGCCACGAGACCATCCCGGCCAGCCTGCACTGCGAACGCGAGAGCACCTACATCGACTGGCAGGACAGCCCGTTCTTCGTGAACCGGGCGAACAGACAGTGGCCGCGCACGGCGGGACGCGAGCGCGTCGCGGCCCTGAGCGCCTTCGGCATGAGCGGAACCAACGCACACATGGTGGTGGAGAGCTTCGTGACGCCCGACAACGAGCACGACGCGACGTTGCCCGCCCACCTCTTCGCCGTGTCGGCGAAGGACCCGGAGGCGCTGCGGCAGCGGGTCGCGGACCTGGCAGGCTTCCTCGACGAAGGCACCGATGGGCACAGCCCCCGCCACGTCAGCGCGACGCTGCTCGACGGCCGGGCCCACTTCCGGCACCGGTGCGCCGTGGTGGCCCGGGACACGCGCGAGGCCGCGCGGCTGCTCCGCGCCTGGCTCGGCGGCGCGACGGTGCCGGAAGTCGTCGACGGCAGTGTGGCGAAGGGCTTCGTCCCGCGGGCCGAGGCGCTGGAGACCGGCAACGAGGTGGTGCGCGAGGCGTTCCAGCTGCGCCACGACCGGTCGGCGTTCACGGAGGCGCTGCGCGGCGCCGCGCGGCTCTACTGCCAGGGACACGACCTGGACTGGCGGGGGCTGTTCGGCGGCAGGCGCCTGACTCCCGTGTCGCTGCCCGGGTATCCGTTCGCCAAGAGACGTTGCTGGCCTGCCGATGCCGATGCCCCTGCCCCTGCCGAAGCCGAAGCCGAAGCCGCCGAGAGTGTCGGCGACGTCCGGCTGCGGCGGGTGATCGCGGACTCCGGGAGCGGCCGCGGTTTCGACGACGACCTCCTCTGCGGGCTGCTGGTCACGCAGCTGCAGGCGCTCGGCATGGCGGCGGAGGGCAGCGGCTCCGTCGCCGACCTCAGGGACGGCCTGAAGCCGGGGCGTGTGCACAGCCGTTGGCTCGACGAAAGCCTCCGGTTCCTGGCCGAGCACGGCCACCTGGAACGGGACGGGGAGCGCTACACGCTGACCCCGACGGCATCGGCGGGCGGTGGCACCGCATGGCGGCGCTGGGCGGCCGTCTGCCGGGAGAGCGGCGGTACGAACCCCTACGTCAACCTCATGGACCAGGCGATCCGCGGCTGCCCGGACGTCCTCGCGGGACGCAGCAGAGGTACTGACGTGATCTTCCCCGGTGCGTCGACGTCGCTGGTCGAGGGCATCTACCGGCGCTCCGACAGCGCCGAGGCCCTCAACGAAGTCGTCGCGGAGCAGGTGGCGGACCGCGTCGGGGCCCTGCTCGCGGCGGACCCCGGCCGCCGGGTCCGCGTACTGGAGATCGGTGCGGGCACGGGAGGCACCACCGACAAGGTGCTGCGCGCGCTGGGACGTCACCGGGACGGCATCGCGGAGTACTGCTACACCGATGTCTCCTCCCACTTCCTGCGCACGGGCAAGAAGGAGTTCGGCGCCGAGCACCCGTACCTGCGGTACGAGCACTTCGACGTGGAGCGGAGCCCGGCAGGCCAGGGCCTTGCCGAGGGGGCGTACGACATCGTCCTTGCGACCAACGTCCTGCACGCCACCGGCGACGTCCGGGCTGCGGTGCGCCACGCGCGGGAACTCCTGGGCCACGACGGCACGCTCGTACTGAACGAGCTGGCCGCCCGCACCCTGTTCTCGCACCTGACCTTCGGTCTGCTCGACGGGTGGTGGCTCTACCGGGACCCGGAGCTGCGGATCGAGGGATGCCCCGCGCTCGCGCCCGACCGCTGGCGTGCGGTCCTGCACGACGAGGGCTTCGCCGCCGTGTCCTTCCCCGCAGCCGCGGCCCACGACGCCGGGCACCAGGTCGTCGTCGCCCGCGCCGCCGCGGCGGTACCCGCGCCGGACGCGCACGAGCCCGATCCGCGCGAACTCGACGCGTACGTACGGCGCGAGATCGTGGCACAGCTCCGGAAGGCCCTGGAGCTGGAGGAGGACGAGATCCACGTCGAGGACTCGTTCGCGGACTACGGCGTGGACTCCATCGTCGGCGTCCAGCTGGTCCGGGACCTCAACGAGACCCTCGGCGGGGTGCTTTCGCCCACCGACCTGTTCGACCACAGCTCGGTCCAGCGGCTGGCCGCCTACGTCACCGAGACCTTCCCGGCACAGATCGGCGCCCGCGTGGCGCGCCCCGCGCAGGCCCCGCCGGCCGAGCTCCCCACGGTGGGCGCCGCACCCGTGGTGGGTACGGCGGACGCCGACGCGGTGCGCGCCCCGAGCACCGAACCGCACCTGGAACCGATCGCGATCGTCGGCATGAGCGGGCGGTTCGGCCGGGCGGAGAGCGTCGACTCGCTGTGGGAGCACCTCGCCGACGGCGAGAGCCTGGTCGGCGAGATCACCCGCTGGGACATGTCGCGGTTCGTCGAGCCCGGCGCGGACGTCCCCTCGCACGCGTCGCTGATGAACGACATCGACCGGTTCGACCCGGCGTTCTTCCAGATATCGGGTGTCGAGGCGACCTACATGGACCCTCAGCAGCGCATCGCTCTGGAGGAGTCCTGGCGGGCGTTCGAGGACGCGGGTTACGCCGGAGCGGGCGTCCAGAGCACCGACTGCGGTGTCTACATCGGAACGCAGCCCGTCGACTACCTGCCGTCGCCGGGGGCGGACACCCCGGCGCAGGCCATGTGGGGCAACGCCGAGTCGATCATGCCTGCCCGCATCTCGTACCACCTCGACCTGCGGGGTCCCGCCGTCGCCGTCGACACGGCGTGCTCGGGCTCGCTGGTCGCCGTACACATGGCGTGCCAGGCGCTGCGCGCGGGCGAGGTCGGGATGGCCCTGGCGGGCGGTGTCTCCGTCCAGTGCGCGCCCCACTACTACCTGCAGGCCCACCGCGCGGGGATGCTCTCCCCGACCGGGCGGTGCCACACCTTCGACGAGCGGGCGGACGGTTTCGTACCCGGCGACGGCGTCGGCTTCGTCGTGCTCAAGCGCCTGAGCGACGCGCTCGCCGACGGCGACCACATCCACGGCCTCGTCCGCGGGTCCGGCCTCAACCAGGACGGCACCTCCAACGGCATCACCGCGCCGAGCGCCAAGTCCCAGGAACAGCTGCAGCGGGCCGTCTACGACAAGTACGGCGTCGACCCCGCCGACCTCGGGCTCGTCGAGGCGCACGGCACCGGCACCCGGCTCGGCGACCCCATCGAGTTCCAGGCGCTGACCCGGGCGTTCCGCGGCTACACCGACAAGCGGGAGTACTGCGCCATCGGCTCGGTCAAGACCAACATCGGTCACACGTCGCCGACGGCGGGCGTGGCCGGGCTCATCAAGATCCTGCTCGCGCTGCGGCACCGCGAGATCCCGCGCTCCCTGAACTTCGAGCAGGGCAACGCGCACATCGACTTCGCGGCGAGCCCGTTCTACGTCAACACGGTCCACCGGGAGTGGCCCGCCGAGGCCGGCCGCCCGCGGCTCGCGGCGCTGAACTCCTTCGGGTTCAGCGGGACCAACGCCCATGTGGTGGTGGAGGAAGCGCCCGTGCGGCCACGTGACGGGGCGCGCCCGCCCGTCCACCTCATCGCCCTCTCCGCCCTCTCCCACGATCAACTGCGCACTCAGGCCGAGCAGTTGGCCGACCATCTGCGCGCGCACCCCGACACCGACCTGGGCGACGTCAGCCTGACGCTGCTGCTCGGGCGCAGGCACTGCGCGGTCCGGCTCGCCTGTGTCGCGCGGACCACCGACGAACTGGCGGACCGGCTGCGGGAGTGGCTCTCGACCGGACGCGAGACGCACGTGCGCGTCGCCGACCTGTCCGAGAGCCGTCCGGGCGGGGACGCCGCGCAGGAGCGGCGCGGCAACTCCCTCATCCGGCAGTGCGCCTCGGGTGCGCCGGAGAGCGAGCGCGTCGAGCACCTCACGGTCGTCCGCGACCTCCACCTCCAGGGCCATGAACTGGAGTACGCGCAGCTGTTCGCCGGTGGTGCGCACCGCAGGACGCCGCTGCCGACGTACCCGTTCCTGCGCGGGCGGTACTGGCTGCCCGAGGCGGTCGAGGCCCCGAGCAGGCCGTCCGCCGCGCGCCTGGATCCCGCATCCGCAGCGCCCGCGCCAACTGAGGCCGTGTCGGCGGAGTCCGTGCCGGTGGAGTCTGTGCCGGTGGAGCGCCCGGCGCCTCCGGTGGACGGGAACCACCTGACGCTGGCGCCCGTGTGGGTCCGCGACCGGGCCCCCGAGCAGGAGCTCTCCCCGCGGGCCGGCGTGGTCGTCCTCGGTGCGGACGCCGCCGAACGCGCCGCAATCGCGGCCGAGTTCGGCTCCCCGGTCTTCCTCGACGTCGAGCCCGGGTCCGGCCTGGACGCGCTGACCGCGCGGCTGCGGAGCGTCGGGGACATCCGGCACCTGGTCTGGATCTCGCGGCCTGGGGAGGACACGGACGCCGCCGCGCTGCTCCGGCGGACCGATGCCGGTGTGGTCGCGTTCTTCCGCCTCGTCAAGGCGCTGCTCGCGCTGGGGCACGCGGGTTCGGACCTGACCTGGACCGTCGTCACGCGGCAGACGCAGCCCGTCCTGCGGGGCGAGCGGGTCCACCCCGCCGACGCGGGCGTGCTGGGCCTGGCCTGCGTGATGGGGAAGGAACTCCCCAACTGGCGGGTGAACCCGCTCGACCTCGGCGCGGACGACGCCCTGCCCGTTCCCACCCTGCTCAGCGCCGCTTCGCAGCCGGTCAGGGCGGTGCGGGGCGGGCAGTGGTTCCGGCAACGGCTCGCGCCCGCGGCGCTGGCCGAGCCGTCCCGCAGCCCCTACACCAGGGGAGGCGTGTACGTGGTCCTCGGCGGGGCCGGTGGCCTCGGGGAGCTCTGGAGCGAGGACATGATCCGGCGCTTCGGCGCCCAGGTCGTGTGGATCGGCAGGCGGGAGCGGGACGACGACATCCAGCGCAAGATCGACAGGCTGGCCGCGCTGGGCCCCGCACCCGTGTACGTCCGCGCCGACGCCGCTGACCGCGAGTCCCTCGCCGCCGCCCACGCGCGCATCAAGCAGCGTTTCGGCACGGTCAACGGCGTGGTCCACTCCGTGTTCGGCCTGGTGGACCAGGGCCTGCCCAACACCGACGAGCAGCGGTTCCGGCTCGGCCTGAGCGCCAAGCTCGACGCGAGCGCGTGGATGGCCGAGGTCTTCGACGCGGGCGACCTGGACTTCATGCTGTTCTTCTCGTCGGTCTCCTCGCTCAACCCGGCCATGGGCTACTGCAGTTACGTCGCGGGCAGCGCCGTGGAGGACGCCCTCTCGCACCGCCTTTCCGCCGATCGGCCCTACCCCGTGCGGGTGGTCAACTGGGGGTACTGGGGCGCGGTGGGCAGCGGCCTCGACGTGCCGCAGCACATCAGGGAGCGTCTCTACGAGCAGGAGGGCCTCGCCGACATCGACCCGGCCCTCGCCCTGGCCACCGTCGAGCGGCTCCTGGCGTCGCCGCTGGTGCAAGTGGCCCACCTCAACACACGCAAGCCGCGGAAGTTCGAGTCGTACGACGGCCGCGAGTCGGTCCGCGTCCTCGGGTCCGCGGCGCGCAGGCCCGCGCTCGCCCCGGCGCTGCCGTCCCGTGCAGACCAGGTGCGGGCCGTCCGCGCCGGCACGAAGGCCAAGGCGATGGAACTGGACGAGGTCCTGGCCAAGTTGCTGTGGTGCGACCTGAGGGAGCGCGGCTGGTTCGGCGGGCAGGTCTTCGACGTCGCGTCCTTCATGCGGGACAACGGGATCCTGGACGGGTTCGACCGGTGGGTGCGGGAGTGCTTCGCGGTCCTGACGCGCTTCGGCCACATCAAGGAGACCGGCTCCGGGTCCTTCACCGCCACGGAGAGCGGGTTCGACGCGCGGGAGGCCGAGCGGGAGTGGGAGCGCGGCAAGCGGGTGTGGCTCGCTGATCCCGAGCTCCGGGCCACGGCCGACCTGGTCGACCGGACCTTCCGCGTGCTGACCGGGATCCTGACGGGAACGGCGTCGGCGGTCGAGGTGATCTTCCCCGGGTCCTCGCTCGACCTCGTCGAGGGCATCTACAAGCGGAACATGATCGCGGACCACTTCAACGACGTCGTCGGCGACTGCGTCGTCGAACTCGTCGAGCGCAGGATCGCCGAGGACCCCGAAGCCACGTTCCGCATCTTCGAGGTCGGCGCGGGGACGGGCGGCACGACCGCCACGCTCATGCGGCGCCTCAAGCCGTACGCGCGGAACATCGGTGAGTACTGCTACACCGACATGTCGAACGCCTTCCTCATCCACGGCACGCGCGAATTCGGCGCCGAAAACCCCTTCCTGCGCTGCCAGTTGTTCGACGCGGGCAAGGCGGTTGCGGAGCAGGGCTTCACCGAGGGCGCCTACGACCTCGTCGTCGCGACCAACGTGCTGCACGCCACCCGGGACATCCGCGAGTCGTTGCGCAACGCCAAGGCGCTGATGAAGCCCGGGGCCGCGATGGTCATCAACGAGATCAACGGATACACGCCGTTCAGCCTGCTCACGTTCGCGCTCCTGGACGGCTGGTGGCTCTACGACGACCCGGAGCTGCGCACCGAGGGCGGCCCCGCGCTGGAGCCGGAGATGTGGCAGTCAGTGTTGGAGTGGGAGGGGTACGGGTCGGTCGAGTTCCCCGCCACCGGCGCGCACGTGCTCGGCCAGCAGGTCGTCGTGGCCCTCAGCGACGGGGTGATCCACCAGACCCGCGGCACGGAGCAGCCGGACGCGGTCGGGCCGACGACCGCCGCCGAGCGGACGTCCACCGTCGTGCGGCCGACCGCCGTCGAACCGGCGGCGGCCCCCGCCACGCCTGCCCGGGTGGACCCCGGGGCCCTCAAGGAAGCCGTGCTCACCTATCTCAAGGATCTGGTGGCGCGCACCCTGATGATCCCGGCGGACTCCATCAGGGCCGGGGAGCCCCTGTCCACGTACGGCATCGACTCCATCCTGATCCTCCAGCTGCTCAACGGGCTCCAGAAGGACCTTGGGGAGGTCAGCAGCACGCTCTTCTTCGAGTACCGCACCGTCGGCGCGCTGGCCGAACACTTCGTCGCCGAGCGGCAGGAGGACATCGCCCGCGTCGTCGGTCTCGTAGAAGCCGTTGAACCGCAGCCGCTGGAAGCCGTTGAACCGCAGCCGCTGGAAGCCGTTGAACCGCAGCCGCTGGACACTCCCGCGCCGGAGCCCGAGCCGCGGCGGGAACGCGCCGCGCGGCCCCGGCACGGCGGGGACATCGCGGTCGTCGGCGTGAGCGCGCGGTTCCCGCAGGCCGACACCCTGGACGAGTTCTGGGCGGGCCTGCGGTCGGGCAGGGACTCGATCACCGAGATCCCCGCGGACCGGTGGCGGCTCGACGGCTTCTACGAGGCCGACAAGGACCGGGCCGCCGACGAGGGCAAGAGCTACAGCAAGTGGGGCGGCTTCCTCGACGGCTTCGCCGAATTCGACCCGCTCTTCTTCGCGATGACGCCCAACGAGGCGGTGGAGGTCGACCCCCAGGAGCGCCTGTTCCTGCAGGAGACGTGGAAGGCCTTCGAGGACGCGGGCTATACGCGGGCGCGTCTGGAGCAGCAGCACGGCGGACGCGTCGGGGTCTTCGTCGGCATCACGCGCGCCGGTCACAACCTCTACGGACCCGAGCGCTGGCAGCGCGGCGACACGACCTCCCCGTACACATCCTTCGGGTCGGTCGCCAACCGCGTGTCGTTCAAGCTGAACCTGAACGGCCCCAGCATGCCCATCGACACGATGTGCTCGTCGTCGCTCACGGCGCTGCACGAGGCGTGCGAGCACCTGCTCCGTGACGAGTGCGAAGTGGCCGTGACGGGCGGCGTGAACCTCTACCTGCACCCGTCGGGCTATGTCGGCCTCTCCCGGCTGCAGATGCTCTCGGACGACGGCAAGTGCCGCAGCTTCGGGAGCGGCGGCAACGGGTTCGTGCCGGGCGAGGGCGTCGGTGCGCTCATCCTCAAGCGGCTCGACGACGCGGAACGGGACAACGACCGCATCCACGCCGTCATCCGCGCCACGGGGGTCAACCACGGCGGCACGACGAACGGTTACACCGTCCCCAACCCGGTGGCACAGGGCGACCTGATCCGCCGGACCCTGGAGAAGGCGGGCATCGACGCCGGAACGGTCAGCTACGTGGAAGCCCACGGCACCGGGACCGCGCTGGGGGACCCCATCGAGATCAACGGATTGAAGCGCGCGTTCTCCCACGACACCCAGGACACCCAGTTCTGCGCGATCGGCTCGGTGAAGAGCAACATCGGGCACGCGGAGGCCGCGGCGGGTGTGGCGGGCGTGTGCAAGGTCCTGCTGCAGATGCGGCACGGCGAACTGGCGCCCACGCTGCACGCGGACGAGGTGAACCCGCACATCGACTTCGCTTCGTCGCCGTTCGTCGTCCAGCGCGAGCGTGCCGAGTGGCGACGCCCCGTCGTCGACATCGACGGGGTCGCCCACGAAGTGCCGCGCAGGGCGGGCGTCTCGTCCTTCGGCGCGGGCGGCGCGAACGCCCACGTACTGATCGAGGAGTACCGCCCGGACCGGCCCGAGGCCCCGCGCCTCCCGGCCCGCGGGCCCGCGGTGGTCGTGCTCTCCGCGATGAACGGGGAGCGGCTGCGCGAGCAGGCGGACGGGCTCCTGCGGTGGCTCCGCGACCCGGAACGGGGCGAGGTGTCGCTCGCCGACGTCGCGTACACCCTGCAGGTCGGCCGTGAGGCCATGCCCGAACGGCTGGGGACGGTCGTCGGCTCCCTCGACGAACTCGCCGCGAGGCTGCGCGGCTTCATCGACCGGCCGGAGCACGCGGAGGGCCTGCACCGCAGCCGCGTGCACCGCGCCGGTGGCGCCGCGCCCACCGCCGACGACGGCCTGGGCGAGGTCGTCGCGGCCTGGATCGCCAAGGGCGAGTACGCCAAGGTGCTCGACCTGTGGGTGAACGGCTTCGACATCGACTGGCGGGCGCTGCACGCCGGCGCGGACGTGCGCCCGGTGTCCCTGCCGACCTACCCCTTCGCCCGGGAGCGGTACTGGATCGGCGAGGACGTCGTCGACCGGCCGGTCGACGACGTCCTGGACGACTACCTGAACGGCTCACTCGACCTGGCCGCCGCGGCGGAGATGCTCCGCCCGGCGTTCACCACCGCGCCGCTGCGCACGACGGACAACGGAAGGGCGGCGAAGTGAACGACGTACTGGCCGAGTTGCTGCTGGATCTCAAGGCGAACCGCATCTCCAAGGAGGAGTTCAAGCAGGCCGTGAGCCGCGGGGCGGCGCCGGCGGGCGCGGAGTCAGGGCCGGAGCTCGTGAGGTTCGGCCCCGTCTGGGAGCGGGCGGCCGACGGCACCGCCGCCGCGCGGATCCCCGGGCACGTCGTGCTGCTCGCCGGGCAGCGGCAGGCGGCGGACGCGTTGCGGGCGCGGCACGGCGCCGGAGCGGTCCACCTCCTTCAGAGCCCGGCCTCCGGGCCCGCGGCGCGCTACTCGGACCTCGCCTGCCAGGTGCTCGACACGGTCAAGCGGCTGCTGGCCGACCCGGCGCTGCCCCGGACGCTCGTCCAGCTCGTCTGCCCGGAGACCGGCGAGGACGCGCTGCTCTCCGGCCTGCTCGCGATGCTGCGCACCGCGGCCCTCGAGAACCCGAAGGTCGTGCCGCAGCTGGTGTTCGTCGGCCGGGCCGCGCGCACGGAGCGGGTGGTCGAGCAGGTCCTGGAGGCACGGGACCACGCGGACTCCACGGCGGTGCGGTGGCGCGACGGTGAGCGGGAGGCCCTGGCCTGGCGGGAGTTGCCCGCCCCCGCACACACCGACCTGCCCTGGAAGGAAGGCGGCACCTATGTCATCACCGGTGGCCTGGGCGGCCTGGGGCTGATATTCGCCGAGGACCTGCTGCGTTCGGTCCGCAGCGCGACGCTCTTCCTGACCGGCCGTTCGCCCCTGGACGCCGAGCGGGCACGGGCGTTGGAGGCGCTGAGCCGCCCGCACGCGCAGGTGCGGTACGTGCGGCTGGACGTCGCGGACGCGGCGGCCGTCGAGGCGTTCGTGGCCGAGGTCCGGCAGGAGTGCGGCTCGGTCAACGGCATCATCCACAGCGCCGGGGTCACCAAGGACGGCCTCATCCGCACCAAGAGCGCGGACGCGCTGCGGGAGGTCCTGGCCCCGAAGGTGACCGGGACGGTCAACCTGGACAACGCCTGCCGGGACCTCGCGCTGGACTTCTTCGCCACGTTCTCCTCGGGGGCCGCGGTCACGGGCAACACCGGCCAGGCGGACTACGCGGCCGCCAACGCCTTCATGGACGCCTTCGCGCACCACCGCGACGGTCTGGCCGCCGCGGGACAGCGCTCGGGGCGAAGCCTGTCCGTCAACTGGCCGCTGTGGGCGGAGGGCGGCATGACCGTCGACGAGGAGACGACGCGCGCGCTGCGCGCCGACCTCGGCATGGCGCCGCTGCGCACGGAGACCGGGATCCGTGTCCTGCACGAGTTCCTCCTCTCGACCCACAGCCAGGTGATGGCCGTCGAGGGCGAAGGCCCGCGCATCCGCGAGGCGTTCGCCGCCTCGTCCGCCTCGTCCGGCCCGTCTGCCTCGTCCGGCCAGGTGCACGCCGCGGCGACGCTCCCGGCAGCCGTCCCGGTGGCGGACATGGACGACGACGAGCTGCGCGACAGGGTGGCCGACAAGCTCGTCAGGCTGTTCGGCGGCGTCACCGGCCTGCGGGCCGCGCAGATCGATCCGGCCGCGTCCCTGGAGAGCTACGGGATCGACTCCATCGTCGTCACGCGCCTGAACCGGAAGCTCGCGGAGGTCTTCCCCGGCCTCTCGGCCGCGCTGCTGTACGACTACACGTCACTGGACAGGCTCGGCGACCACTTCGTGGCGGAGCACAGGGAGCAGTGCCTGGCCTGGACCGGCGGCGACGGAACGCCCTCCGTGGGCGCGGCCGCTGCTGCGGAGCCCGCTCCCGTCCCGACCGCCGCCCCCGCTGCGGCCGCCGTCGTGCGGGACACCCCGGACGCCGACGGCGCCGACGACGCCGATGACCCCGACGACGCCATCGCGATCATCGGCGTGAGCGGGCGTTTCCCCCGGGCGCGCAATCTCGACGAGTACTGGGAGAACCTGGCCGCGGGGCGTGACTGTGTCTCGGAGGTCCCGCCGCAGCGCTGGGACCTGGCCGGCTTCTTCCACGCGGACCGCGACGCGGCCGTCGCGCAGGGGCTGAGCTACAGCAAGTGGGGCGGCTTCCTGGAGGGGTTCGCCGACTTCGACCCGCTGTTCTTCGCCATCTCGCCGCACGAGGCGATGAGCATGGACCCCCAGGAGCGCCTGTTCCTGCAGGAGTCCTGGAACGCGATCGAGGACGCGGGCTACACCCGCACGCGCCTGGCGGACCTGCACGGCAGACGGGTCGGTGTCTTCGCCGGTGTGTCCAAGACCGGCTTCGAGCTGTACGGGCCACGGCTGTGGGAGCAGGGCGAGAACCTCCACCCCGTGACGTCGTTCGCGGCCGTGGCGAACCGGGTGTCGTACTTCCTCGACCTCAAGGGCCCGAGCCTGGCCGTCGACACGATGTGCTCGTCGTCGCTGACCGCCGTCCACGAGGCCATGGAGCATCTGCGCCGTGGCGAGTGCGACGCTGCCATCGCGGGCGGGGTCAACCTCTATGCCCACCCGTCGAGTTACGTGCTCATGTCCCGGGTGCGGATGCTCTCCGACGACGGGAAGTGCCGCAGCTTCGGCGCGGGCGGCACCGGGTTCGTCCCCGGTGAGGGCGTGGCCGTCCTGCTGCTCAAGCGGCTGGCCGACGCGCGGCGCGACGGCGACGTCATCCACGCCGTGCTGCGCGGCAGCAGCGCCAACCACGGCGGCCGGACCCACGGCTACACCGTGCCCAACCCGGCCTCCCAGGCCGAAGCGGTGCGCGAGGCGATGGACAGGGCCGGGGTGTCGGCGCACGACATCGGCTACGTCGAGACGCACGGCACCGGGACCTCCCTCGGCGACCCCATCGAGATCGGCGGTCTCTCCCGGGCGTTCGCGCGGGACACCGACGCGCGTCAGTACTGCGCGATCGGCTCGGCGAAGAGCAACATCGGCCACCTCGAAGCGGCGGCCGGCGCCGCCGGTCTCGTCAAGGTGGTGCTGCAGCTGCGGCACGGGCAGATCGCCCCCAGCCTGCACGCGCGAGATCTGAACCCCGAGATCGACTTCGACTCGACGCCCTTCCGCGTCCAGCAGGAGCTCGCCGAGTGGAAGCGCCCCACGGCCGAGGTCGACGGGGCGGTCGTGGAGCGCAACCGCGTCGCCGGGGTCTCGTCGTTCGGCGCCGGAGGCTCCAACGCGCATGTGATCGTGGAGGAGTACCGCGGCGCGGAGACGGCGGGCACCACCCCGGACGGCCAGGACGGCCACGGCCCCCAGGTGATCGTGCTCTCCGCGAAGGACCGTGCCCGGCTGCGCGAGCGGGCAGCGGACCTGGTGGCCTGGCTCGGCCGCCAGGACTCCGGGCGCCCGCGCCCGCGCCTCGCCGATGTCGCGTACACGCTGCAGGTGGGCCGTGAGGCGATGGAGTCGCGGCTCGCGCTGCGCGTGGCCTCCTTCGACGACCTCACGCACAAGCTCACCGCGTTCGCCGACGGCGACGACGACGTCGAGGACCTGTACCTGGGCGACATCAAGCAGCACCGGGAGACCCTGGCCCTGCTCACCGCCGACTCCGACATGGCGGCGACCGTCGGAGCGTGGATCGGCAAGGGCAAGTTCGCCAAGCTGATGGACCTCTGGGCCAAGGGCCTCGCGTTCGACTGGGAGACCCTTCCCCGCGCGGGCGCGGTGCGCCGGGTGCCCCTGCCGTCGTACCCGTTCGCCAAGGAGCGCTACTGGGTCGGCGACGTGGGCACGGCGGCGGTGCGCGTCGACGGTGCGCGGAGCGTGGGCATGGTGCACCCGCTGGCGCAGGTGAACACCTCGACCCTGGACGTGCAGCGCTTCGAATCGGTCTTCTCCGGTGACGAGTTCTTCCTGCGGGACCACGTCGTCCAGGGCGAGCGGGTGCTGCCCGGAGTGGCGTACGTGGAGATGGCGCGGGCGGCGGTCGAGGCGTCGGTGGACGGCGCGGGCGGACTGCGGCTGCGCAACGTGGTGTGGGCGCGGCCCATCAAGGTGGCCGACGAGCCCGTGCGGGTGCGCACGACGCTGGCGGTCGAGGCCGAGGGGGAGGTGGGCTTCACGATCACGACGTCCACCGGACCGGCGGACGTCGAGGTGGTGCACTGCCAGGGTGCGGCGGTGCCGGGTGGGTCCGGCTCGGTGACGGCGGTGGACGTCGACGGCGTGCGGGCCGCCTGTGACGGCACGCGGTGGGACGCGGAGCGCTGTTACGCCCTGTACCGGTCGTTGGGGCTCGACTACGGCCCCGTACACCGTGCGGTGGAGAGCGTCGCGGTCGGCGAAGGCCAGGCACTGGCACGGTTGCGCCTGCCCGCGGAGGCGGCGGATTCCCCGGGTGGGTACGTGGTGCATCCGGGGCTGATGGACTCGGCGCTGCAGGCGACCGTCGGACTGCTCGCCGAGAGCGGCGACGCCGAGGACGGCGCGCTGTTCCTGCCGTTCGCGGTGGACGAGGTGGAGATCCTCGCTCCGTTGCACGACGGCATGTGGGCCTGGGTGCGGTACAGCGCCGACGACACCCCCGGCAGCGGTGTGCGCAAACTCGACATCGACGTCTGCGACGACGACGGCGTGGTGTCCTGCCGGTTCACCGGCTTCTCCACCCGCGCCTACGGCACCGGCGAGGTGCCCGCGCCCGCGCCGCAGGTCGCCGCGGACGCGTCACACGTGAGCCCCGAGCCGCAGCCGCAACCGGTGCCGCAGCCGCAGCCGGTGTCCGTGCCGGTGCCGGTTGGTTCGTGGGACGAGCGCGTGTGCGCGTACCTGGCCGGGGTGCTCGCGACCGAACTGCGCCTGTCCGTCGACCGGATCGACGTCGACGACGCCTTCGAGGTGTACGGCATCGACTCGATCATGACGATGACCCTGACCAACAAGCTGGAGCAGGACTTCGGCTCGCTGCCCAAGACCCTGTGGTTCGAGTACCAGAGCATCCGTGCTCTCGCCGGTTACTTCGCGACGGCGCACGAGGACCGACTGGCCGAGCTGCTCGGCACGGCCGACGTGACCGCTGCCCCTGCCCCGGCCCTCGCCCCAGCCCCGGTCCCGGCCGCCCGGCCTGTCGCGGCGTCGGGGAAGGGCAAGCGTCCCTTGGTGCGGGCGCGCGACGTGGTGCGCCCGCGCGCCGCCGGCCGTACCGATGTGGCCGTCGTGGGCGTGGCCGGGCGGTACCCGGGTGCGTCGAACGTGCGGGAGTTCTGGCGGAACCTCGCGGACGGCAGGAACAGCGTGACCGAGATCCCGGCGGACCGGTGGGATCACGGCCGTTACTACGACGCGGACCAGCATGCGGCGGGCAAGACCTACGCGAAGTGGGGCGGGTTCCTGGACGGCGCTGACCGCTTCGACGCGCTGTTCTTCAACATCTCCCCGCGTGAGGCGGAGTTCATGGACCCGCAGGAGCGGCTGTTCCTCGAATGCGTGCAGGAGACGTTCCAGGACGCCGGGTACACGCGGTCGGAGCTGAGCCGCCACCGCGCCGACGGGCTCGACGGCAACGTCGGTGTCTTCGTCGGTGTGATGTACGAGGAGTACCAGCTGTACGGCGCCCAGGAGCAGGCGCGGGGCCGCAACGTCACGCTGTCCGGCAACCCCTCCTCCATCGCGAACCGGGTGTCGTACTTCTTCGACCTGCACGGCCCGTCGATGGCGGTGGACACGATGTGCTCCGCGTCGCTCACGGCGCTGCACCTGGCCTGCCAGAGCCTCTCCAACGCCGAGTGCGAGGTGGCCGTCGCCGGTGGCGTCAACCTGTCGCTGCATCCGAACAAGTTCCTGATGCTGGGCAGCGGCAAGTGGGCGTCGAGCCGCGGTCTGTGCGAGAGCTTCGGCGCCGGCGGCGACGGCTATGTCCCCGGTGAGGGTGTGGGCGCGGTCCTGCTCAAGCCGCTGGACCGCGCGGAGGCGGACGGCGACACGATCTACGGCGTCATCCGCGGCACGGCGGTGAACCACGGAGGCAAGACCAACGGGTACTCGGTGCCGAACCCGCGGGCCCAGTCCAAGGTGATCGGCCGGGCGTTGAGCGAGGCCGGTGTGGACGCGCGGGACGTGTCGTACGTGGAGGCGCACGGCACCGGCACGTCGCTGGGCGACCCGATCGAGATCGCCGGTCTGACGAAGGCGTTCCGGGAATCCGCCGAGGGCACCCAGTTCTGCGCGATCGGTTCGGTGAAGAGCAACATCGGCCACGCCGAGAGCGCCGCCGGTATCGCGGGTCTCACCAAGGTGCTGCTGCAGATGAAGCACGGCACGCTGGTGCCCTCGCTGCACTCCGAGGTACTGAACCCGCACATCGACTTCCCGGGCAGCCCCTTCCGGGTCCAGCAGTCCCTGGCCGAGTGGACCCGCCCCCGTGCCGCGGACGGCACCGAGTCGCCGCGGATCGCCGGTGTGTCCTCGTTCGGCGCCGGAGGGTCGAACGCCCACGTCATCGTGGAGGAGTACCTCCCCTCCCGCGCCGTCCGCGAGCCCGACGCCGAGCCCGACGCCGAGGTGGCGATCGTGCTGTCCGCGCGGACCGGCCCCGGTCTGCGCGACCAGGCCGAGCAGCTCCTGGACTGGCTCGCCCGGGAGGGGGCCGCGGAGGCCCTGCCCGACATCGCCTACACCCTGCAGACCGGCCGGGACGCGTTCGAGGAACGGCTCGGTTTCGTCGTCGCCGGCACCGGCGAACTCACCAAGGCGCTGCGGGGGTTCCTCGCGGGCGAGGACGTTCCGGGCCTGTACCGCGGGAAGGCCAAGCGCCGCGGCACCGACGACAGCATGCGCGTGTTCGCCGTCGACGAGGACATGGCGCAGGCGCTCGACGCCTGGATCGAGAAGAGGAAGTACGGCAAGCTGCTCGAACTCTGGGTGGCGGGCCTGGCGGTGGACTGGGCCAAGCTCCACCGGCCCCGCACGCGGCGCCGGATCTCCATGCCCACCTACGCCTTCCAGGGCGAGCGCCACTGGCCGACCCTGGACGAGGACCGGGCGCCGCGGTCGGGCGCCGCGCGGTTGCACCCACTGGTGCACACGAACACGTCCAGCCTGGCCGGGCAGCGGTTCAGCTCGGTGTTCACCGGGGACGAGTTCTTCCTGCGCGACCACCAGGTGCGCGATCAGCGGGTGCTCTCCGGGGCGGCGTGCCTGGAGCTGGTGCGGGCGGCCGTGGCGGTGTCCCTGGACGGCGAGCCGCACGGCACGATCCGCCTCACCAATGTCGCCTGGACGCGGCCCGTCATCGTGGGGGAGCAGCCCCTCGAAGTGCACGTGCGCCTGCTTCCCGGCGACGGAGACGGCGGCAGCGACGGCGACGACATCGGCTTCGAGATCTTCAGCCACCCCGGCCAGGACCCCGCCGCGCAGCCGGTGATCCACAGCGAGGGCGTGGCGCTCGTGCCTCCCGCGGCGGCGGGCGGCGACCCCCGGACCACCGTCGACCTGTCGGTCCTGCGGTCGGAGTGCCGGGACGCGGAGCTGGACGCCGATCAGGTCTACGGCGCCTTCGCGGCACACGGCATCGTCTACGGCCCCGGCCACAGGGGAATCCAGCGGCTGTGGGCGGGGGAGGGCCAGGCCCTCGCCCGTCTCGTGCTGCCCGACACCGTCGCGGCGACCCTGGACGGCTACGGCCTCCACCCGTCCCTGCTCGACTCGGCCGTGCAGGCCGCCGTGGGGGTCACCACGGACGACGGCGGGACCCCGCACCTGCCCTTCGCGGTCGACGAGGTGGAGATCACCGGTGACTGCGCGCGGTCCATGTGGGCGTGGGTGCGCCTCAGCTCCGGACGTCAGGAGGATTCCGCGGTCCGCCGTCTCGACATCGACCTGTGCGACGACGACGGGACGGTCGCCGTCCGGCTCAAGGGCCTTTCCCTGCGGGCCTATTCGGCCGGGAAGGACGGGGTGTTCCTCGCCGCGCCGCACTGGGCCGGAGAGGAACTCCGCGGCGGTGCGCCCGAGGACGGGGCCGCGGCGGTGACGGTGGTCGCCGGTCTGCCCGGGGTCGCGGACGCGCTCGCGTCGCGCGGCGGGGCCCGGGTCGTGCGGATGGAGTCCGACGCGGCGGGTGTGGACGGCCAGTTCTCGGACTACGCGTCGCAGCTCTTCGGCGTGGTGCGCCAGGTACTTGCCGAGCGCTCGCGGGACGACGTGTGCGTGCAGGTGGTGGTGCCCGCCGACGGGGAGGCGTCGCTGTGGTCGGGGCTGGCCGGAGTCGTGCGGACCGCCGGGCTCGAGAATCCGCGGGTCAAGGGCCAGGTCGTCCTGGTGGAACCGTGGGAGGACCCGGAGCGGATCGCCCCGTGGGTGGCGGCCGACCGTGCCGTGACGGACGACGCCGTGGTGCGCCACCGCGGTGGCGGCCGTGAGGTGCTGCGGTGGCGCGAGCTGTCCGGCGCCGCCGCGGGCGGTGACGTGGTGGTGCCGTGGAAGGACGCCGGGGTGTACCTGATCACCGGTGGTGCCGGTGGTCTCGGCGTGCTGTTCGCCCGCGACATCGCCGCACGGGCGCGGGGCGCGCGGATCGTGCTCACCGGCCGCGGGGCGCTCGACGAGGGCCGCGACGCGGTCCTGGCCGAGCTGCGGTCGGCGGGCGCCGAGGCGACGTACGAACAGGTCGACGTCACGGACCGGGCCCAAGTGGGCGCGCTGGTACGGCGGATCGTCGACGCGCATGGCTGCCTGGACGGTGTTCTGCACAGTGCGGGTGTGATCCGGGACGGCTTCATCCTGAAGAAGACCGAGGCGGACTTCGGCGCCGTTCTGGCGCCGAAGGTGGCGGGCCTGGTGAACCTGGACGAGGAGACCCGGGACGTCGGACTCGACTTCCTCGTGCTCTTCTCGTCGGTCGCCGGTGTGTCGGGCAACGTGGGGCAGGCCGACTACGCGGCCGCCAACGCGTTCATGGACGCCTACGCCGGGCACCGCAACGCCCTGGTGGCCAGGGGCGAACGGCAGGGCAGGACGCTGTCGGTGAACTGGCCGCTGTGGGCCGATGGCGGCATGGGCGTCGACGCCGCGACCGAGCGGGCGATGCGCGAGAACTTCGGCATGGTCCCGCTGCGGACCCGCACCGGCATCAGCGCCCTGCACCGGGCGCTGGCCACCGACGAGGACCAGGTCATGGTCCTGGAGGGCGACACCGAGCGCTTCGCGGCTCTCGTCGGCGCCCCGGCGGACGGGCCCGCGCCCGCACCTGCCGCGCCCGCACCTGCCGCGCCCGCACCTGCCGCGCCCGCACCTGCCGTGCCCGCCGCCGCCCCGGCCGAGTCCGACCCCGTGGGAGAAGGCGTCGAGCGCGCGGCGGTGGCCTACCTCACGAAGCTGCTGTCGTCGGTGATCAACCTGCCCGCCGCCCGGATCGACCCCGAGGCGTCGCTGGAGGACTACGGCATCGACTCCGTGATGACCATGGACCTCACCCGGGCCCTGGAGGAGGTCTTCGGGTCGCTGTCGAAGACCCTGCTCTTCGAGTACCAGAGCATCGAGGCCCTCGCCGGGCACTTCGTCACCGCCCACCCGGAGAAGGTGCGCGCACTGGTCTCCACCGGGAGCGGCGGTGCACGGGCCGTCGCGGCGGACGACAGGACCGGCCGCGAGATCGCACCCCGGCAGGAGGCGGTCGCACGGCGGAACCGCGGCAGGCGCCCGCGGGCCGTGGCGCCCGCGGCGGGCACGGCTCCTTCGGGGCCGCTCGACGTCGCGATCATCGGCCTCGCGGGCCGCTACCCGCAGGCGGACGACGTCCACGCGTTCTGGCAGAACCTGGCCGCAGGCAAGGACTGCGTCACCGAGATCCCCGCCGAACGGTGGGACCACGACCGCCACTTCGACGCCGACCGGCGGGCCGCGGGGAAGACGTACAGCAAGTGGGGCGGATTCGTCGACGGCGCCTACGACTTCGACCCGCTGTTCTTCAACATCTCCCCCCGCGAGGCGGAGATCATGGACCCGCAGGAGCGGCTCTTTCTCCAGTGCGTGTACGAGACCCTCGAAGACGCCGGGTACGTACGGGAGTCGGTGAAGACCCGCACCGGCAACGTGCTGGACGGCCGGGTCGGGGTCTTCGTCGGCGTGATGTACGAGGAGTACCAGCTCCACGGCGCGCAGAGCCAGGCGCTCGGCGATCCCCTCGCGGTCAGCGGCAGCGCCGCCGCCATCGCGAACCGGGTGTCGTACTTCTGCAACTTCGACGGCCCGAGCATGAGCGTGGACACGATGTGCTCGTCGTCGCTGACGTCGATCCACCTGGCGTGCCGGAGCATCCGGTGGGGTGACTGCGACGTGGCGGTCGCGGGCGGCGTGAACCTGTCGCTGCACCCGAACAAGTACCTGCTGCTGAGCACGGGCAACTTCGTCTCCAGCTCCGGACGCTGCCAGAGCTTCGGCGCGGGCGGCGACGGCTACACCCCGGGCGAGGGCGTGGGCGCGGTCCTCCTGAAGCCGCTGGCGAAGGCCGTCGCCGACGGGGACCGGATCTACGGCGTGATCAAGGGGACGGCCCTCAACCATGGCGGGAAGACCAACGGTTACACCGTGCCGAACCCGCACGCCCAGGCCGGGACCATCGCCGACGCGCTGAAGTCCGCGGGGGTCGGTGCCCGCGACGTCGGCTACGTCGAGGCCCACGGCACGGGCACCGCGCTGGGGGACCCGATCGAGATCACCGGCCTTTCGAAGGCCTTCCGCGAGCACACCCAGGACAACCAGTTCTGCGCCATCGGATCGGTGAAGAGCAACATCGGGCACGCGGAGAGCGCCGCCGGGATCGCCGGTCTCACGAAGGTCCTGCTCCAGCTGCGGCACCGCAAGCTCGCCCCGTCCCTGCACGCGGAGACGCTGAACCCGAACATCGACTTCGCGGGCACTCCCTTCAGCGTCCAGCGCGAACTCGCCGACTGGCCGACGCCCGGCCCGGCGGCCCCGCGGATCGCCGGGATCTCCTCCTTCGGCGCGGGCGGCTCCAACGCCCACGTCATCGTCTCGGAGTACCTCCCTGCACCGGAGGAGCGCGCCCCCGTGGCCGCGGGGCCCGCCGTCGTGCCCCTGTCGGCGCGCACCGGGGACGAACTGCGCGACGTGGTCCGCAATCTCGCCGCGTGGCTGACCCGTCCGGACAGCGCCCACCTCGACCTCGCGGACGTGGCGTACACGCTGCAGGTCGGACGGGAGCCGCTGCCGGAGCGTCTCGGCATCCTGGCCACATCGGCTGCGGACCTCCTCGACAAGCTCCACCACGTCCTCGCGGGCACCGCCGCCGACGACGTCGTGCGCAGCGGGGACAGGGACCAGAACACCGTCTCCGCGCTGTTCGCCCAGGACTCCGACCTCGACACCCTGATCACGACCTGGGCCGAGAAGGGGAAGTACGCCAAGCTGCTCGAACTGTGGGTCAACGACGTTCCCGTCGACTGGCACCGCCTCTACCCCGGCGGTGCGACACCGCGACGTGTCGCCCTTCCCACCTATCCGTTCAGCCGCGAGCGCTACTTCCCGTTCGACGACCGGGGCGTGGACACCCGCGGGCCGCGCGTGCTGCACCCCCTGGTGCACGAGAACACGTCGGACCTGGCGGAGCAGCGGTTCACCTCGGTGTTCACCGGGCACGAGCCGTTCCTGCGCGACCACGTCGTCGACGGCGCGAAACTCCTGCCGGGCGCGGCCCTCCTGGAGATGGCCGTCGCCGCGACCTGCATCACCCTGCGGACCCGGGCCGAGCCGTCGGCGCCGGTGGCACTGAAGAACGTCGTCCTCGCGCAGCCGCTGCAGGTGGACGGCGCGCCGCGGGAAGTGCACGTCGGCCTGCACCCGCAGGCCGACGGCGACATCGGGTTCCGGGTCTACAGCACCGCCGACGACGCGGAACCGGTCGTGCACGGCGAAGGCGCCGTCTACCTGGCGGAGGGCGCCGCGGAAGCGGTGCTCGACCTGCCGTCCCTCCGCGACGCCTGCGACCGCGCGGAACTCACCTCCGAGCAGTGCTACCAGGCGTACGGCGCCGCCGGCATCACCTACGGCCCCGCGCACCGCGGCGTCCGGCACATCTGGGTCGGTCAGGACCAGGCGCTCGCGCAGCTCGTGCTGCCCGCAACGGTCCACGGCACGCGGAGCGACTACACGGCGCACCCGAGTCTCGTCGACGCGGCGCTGCAGGCGTGCATCGGTGTCATCGGCGGCCCGGGGGCAGGGGAAGGCGGTCTCCTCGTCCCCTTCGCCGTCGACGACGTCCTCGTCCTCGACAGCAGCACGGCCGACATGTGGGCGCTGGTCCGCCCGAGCGCGCAGCAGCCGGACGGCGCCGCGCTCCACAAGTACGACGTGGACCTGGCCGACGACCAGGGCCGCGTGCGCGTCCGGATCGGTGGCCTGTCCTTCCGCGCCGTCGACGGGCCGCCGGTGCACGGTGAACCAGCAAGCGGTACGCGGGAGTCCGCCGACGGACGGGCGCTGCTGCACCCCAAGTGGCAGGCGCGGCCCGTGACGGACGCCCTGCCCGATGACGACGATGACGCCGATGGCGACGACGTGCGGCGCACCGTGCTGCTCGTCGAGATGCCGGAGGTGGCGGCGCTGCTGTCCGAGCACGACAACGCCGTCGTGCTGACCTCCGGGGACAAGGAGCTGGACGGGCAGTACACCGCGTACGGGCTGCAGGCGCTCGAACACGTGCGTTCCGTGCTGCGCGGCGCGTCGGCGGGCCGGGCGAGCATCCAACTGGTCATCGGCCAGGGCCCCGCATCGGCTCCGCTGTCCGGACTCGTCGGGCTGCTGCGCACGGCGACGATGGAGAACCCGAACGTCTCGACGCAGGTCATTCTCCTGGAGGAGACGGACACGCCCGAGACCGCGGCCGAGCGCGTGCGGGAGAACCGAGCGCACCTCGACGACACGATCGTGCGGTACACCGACGCGCGGCGTGAGGTGCCCGCCTGGATCGAGGACGGCGATGGCGCCGCCGACGTCCCGCCGGTTCCGTGGAAGGAGAACGGGGTCTACCTCCTGACCGGTGGGGCGGGAGCGCTGGGCCTGGTCTTCGCGCGGGAGATCGCGACGCGGACGCGCAGCGCCACGCTGGTCCTGACCGGGCGCTCCCCGGTGGGCCCCAGGGTGCGCGAAGCCCTGCGGGAGCTTCGGTCCCACGGCGCGGCTGCGCACTACCTGCAGGTCGACGTCGCGAACGAGGCCGAGGTCGACGCCCTGGTGGACACCCTGGTGGAGGAGCACGGCCGGATCGACGGCGTCGTGCACGCCGCCGGGGTGACGCGGGACGGTTTCATCCTGACCAAGCGCGCCAAGGACTTCGCGGAGGTCCTGGCACCGAAGGTGTCCGGGGTGGTGAACCTGGACAGGGCGACGTCCACGCTGCCGCTGGACTTCTTCGTGACGTTCTCGTCCACGACCGGGGCGTTCGGCAACGCGGGGCAGGCCGACTACGCGGCGGCCAACGCGTTCATGGACGCCTACGCCTGGCACCGCGGGAACCTCGTGGCCCGCGGGGAGCGCTCCGGGCGCAGCCTGTCCGTCAACTGGCCGCTGTGGGAGGACGGGGGGATGGGCGTGTCACCGGAAGTGCGGTCGATGCTGCGCTCCCGTCACGGCGTCGTCCCCCTCGACACGGCGACCGGGGTTTCGGCCTTCCACCGCATGATCGCCTCGCCACACAGTCAGGTCATGGTCGCTTCTGGCCCGGGCCGCGCGGGAGCCGGGGACACCGGCTCGTCCGCTTCGTACCAGAGTTCTTCTTCTTCCTCCTCTGCCGCCGGGACGAATCAGTGACGCACAACGACACGAGCACCCTCGAAGCCAAGGCGACGGCGTTCTTCACGGGCGTCCTCTCCGAGGTCATCAAGCTCCCGGCCGACCGCATCGACGCCCGTGCGGCGTTCGACAGCCTGGGCCTCGACTCGGTGATGATGATGAAGATGACGGACGAACTGGAGGCCGTCTTCGGGTCGTTGCCGAAGACGCTGTTCTTCGAGTTCCGCGACATCCGTGCGCTCACCGGCCACTTCCTCGCCGCCCACGGGCCCGAGCTGGCCCGGTACCTGGGCGCGGAGGAGTCCGGCAGCGGGCCCGCGGAGGCCCCTGCTGCCCCCGTCGCCCCGGCGACCACCCGGGGCAGGGACGCCGCGCCGGGGCGGGCCGCCTTCGCGCGCAAGCCGCTCAGGGCGGGCAGGTGGTCGACGCGGTTCGACGAGCAGCCCGCGCTCCCGGCCGCACCCACTGCCGCACCCGCGCCCACTGCCGCACCCGCGCCCGCCCTCGCGCCCGCGCCGCAGAGCCCGACGACGGGGCTCGACATCGCGATCATCGGCCTTGCCGGGCGCTACCCGAAGGCCCGTACGCTCGACGAGTTCTGGGAGAACCTGGCCGCGGGCCGCGACTGCGTGACCGAGATCCCGGCCGACCGCTGGGACCAGAGCGTGTACTACGACGCCGACAAGGACGCGCCCGGCAAGACGTACAGCAAGTGGGGCGGATTCGTCGACGGCGTCGACGAGTTCGACTCCCTGTTCTTCCGCATCTCACCGCCCGAGGCGAAGCTGATGGACCCGCAGGAGCGGTTGTTCCTGCAGTGTGCCTACGAGGCCGTCGAGGACGCGGGATACACCCCCGACCGGCTCAACACCCCGACCGACGAGGCGAATCGGACGCGCGTCGGCGTGTACGTCGGTGTGATGTACGAGGAGTACCAGCTCTACGGAGCGCAGGAGCAGGTACTCGGCAACCCCGTGGCGCTGTCCGGCAATCCCTCGGCCGTCGCCAACCGGGTGTCGTACTTCTTCGACTTCCACGGTCCGAGCATGAGCGTCGACACGATGTGCTCGTCGTCGTTCACCGCCATCCACCTCGCGTGCCAGAGCATCGAGTCCGGCGCGTGCGACGTCGCGATCGCGGGTGGGGTGAACCTCTCGGTCCACCCCAACAAGTATCTGATGCTCGGGCAGGGCAAGTTCGTGTCGAGCAACGGCCGTTGTGAGAGCTTCGGCAAGGGCGGCGACGGTTACGTCCCCGGTGAGGGCGTCGGCGCGGTCCTGCTCAAGCCGCTGGCCCAGGCCGTGCGTGACGGTGACCGCATCCACGGAGTCATCAAGGGGGTCGCGGTCAACCACGGGGGCCGGACGAACGGGTACTCCGTCCCCAGCCCGCAGGCACAGGCCCGGTCCGTCTCCGACGCGTGGCGGCAGGCGGGGGTCGACCCGCGCGCGCTGAGCTACATCGAGGCGCACGGCACGGGGACCTCGCTCGGCGACCCCATCGAGATCGCCGGGCTCACGCGCGCCTTCCGTGAGCACACCCAGGACGACCAGTTCTGCGCGATCGGTTCGGTGAAGAGCAACATCGGGCACGCGGAGAGCGCCGCGGGCATCTCCGGCCTCACCAAGGTGCTGCTGCAGATGAAGCACGGGCAGCTCGCGCCGTCGCTGCACTCCGCGGAGCTGAACCCGCACATCGACTTCCCGAGCAGCCCCTTCTCCGTGCAGCAGACGCTGGCCGAGTGGAAGCGGCCCGTGCGGGTGGTCGACGGAACGGAGCGGGAGCTGCCCCGGGTCGCGGGGATCTCGTCGTTCGGGGCCGGCGGCTCCAACGCGCACCTGGTCGTCGAGGAGTACCGGGCCGAGCCGCCCGCCGTCCGTGCGCCCCGGGGGCCCGTCGCGGTCGTGCTCTCCGCGCGCAGTGCCGACCGGCTGCGGGCGAAGGCCGCCGACCTGGCCGACTGGATCGAGAGGGAGAAGCTCTCGTCCGCCGACCTGCCCTCGCTCGCCCACACCTCGCAGGTCGGCCGGGAGGCCATGCGGGAGCGGCTCGGCATCGTCACGGACTCCATGGCCCAACTGCTCTCCCGGCTGAGGGACTTCGTCGGGGGCTCGGAGGACGGCATCGCGCGCGGCCAGGCGGTCCAGGGCTCCGACGGCCCATCGGGCGCCGCGGTGTCCGGCGACCCGGCCGCGTCGGTGGACCTGTGGGTGCGGGGCGCCGATGTCGACTGGTCCCCGCTCCACGGCGACGAGACGCCGCCGCGCATCGCCCTGCCGACCTACCCGTTCGCCAGGGAGCGGCACTGGATCGACACCTCCGCCACGGCCCGTGCCGTGCGGCAGGACGGCCCCGGGGCCCTCGTGTTCGAGGAGTTCTGGGAGCCCGCGGGCGCTTCGGCCCGCGAGGACGCCGGACCGATGACCCTGGTGTGCCTGTGCTCCGACGCCGCGAACCAGGCGGAGTTGGAGCGTGCCGCCGGTGCGACCGACCCCGGGACGACACTCGTCTTCGTCTCGCGGGCACCGGCAGCGGGTGATGCCGCCCGGCGCCGCTGGGTGGTGGACGCGGGGGAGCAGACCGACTGGATCCGCGTCTTCTCGGAGATCCACGAGCGGTTCGGCCCCGTGGACGGCGTGCTGAACCTGTGGCCGGTCGAGGAGGGGGCGGGGCCGCGGTCCCTCACCGACACGGTCCATCTGCTGCAGGCCGTGGCGACGGCGCAGCCGGGCGTACGGCGTGTCCTGCAGGCGGGCGAGTTCCGCGACGGGACCGAGCGCGCCTACGCCGAGTCGTGGATGGGGTTCGAGCGGTCCCTCGGCCAGGTCCTGCCCGGCGTGAAGTTCGCCGCGGTGATCGAGGACGCCCGTGGCACGCGTGCCCGGACGACCATGACCGACTGGTTCGCGCGCCTGAGCGCCGAACTCGCCGAACTCGCCGAGCCCGCAAGCGCCTTGTACCGCGACGGCACGCGCCACGTGAGCCGGGTCCGCCCGGCCACCGCCGGTGCGGGCAAGGACCTGCTGAAGCAGGGCGGCACCTATCTGATCACCGGTGGCCTGGGGGCGCTCGGGCTGCTGTTCGCCGAGCACCTCGCGCGGACCCGCAAGGCACGGCTGGTGCTGACCGGCCGCTCGCCCCTCGACGCGGACCGGGAGCGGCTGATCGCCCGGATCGGGTCACTGGGCGGCGAGGCCCACTACGAGCAGGCGGACGTCGCCGACCGGCGGGCCATGCGGGAGGTCGTCCGTTCGGCGCGCGAGCGCTTCGGCGGGATCGACGGCGTCATCCACGCCGCCGGTGTCCCCGGCACGGCCAGCGTGCTCGCCGGCGACGCCCGCGCCTTCCAGGGGCTGCTCGCCGCCAAGGTGGACGGCACGCTCGTGCTCGACGAGGTCCTCGCGGACGAGCCCCTGGACTTCGTCTGCTACTTCTCGTCGTCCTCCGCGCAGCTCGGGGACTTCGGCGGCTGCGACTACGCCGTCGGCAACAGGTTCCAGACGCTGTACGCCCACCACCGCGACGCGTGCGTCCGCCAGGGAACGCGCTCGGGCGCGACCGTCGCCATCAACTGGCCGCTGTGGCGCGGCGGCGAGATGGGCTTCGACGACGTGCGGGCCACCGAGCTGTACCTCACCTCCAGCGGCCAGCGCCTGCTGGAGAACGCCGAGGGCACCCTGCTCTTCGAGCGGCTCATCGGCCAGGGCGCGCCGCAGGGGCTCGTCATGGCGGGCGAACCGCAGCGCCTGCACCGCCTGTTGGGGATCGACGCGGCGCCCGCGGGGCCTGCCGTGTCCGCGGGGCCTGCCGTGTCTGCCGTATCCGCCGCGGGGCCCGAGCAGCCGAGTGCCTCGGTCGCCGCCACCGCCGGTGCTCCGGCCGCCGTACCGGACCGCGAGGACCTCGCCGCCCGCGTCCTGGCCGAGCTGGAGACGCTGATCGTCGAGACCGTCCGGGTGCCGCGCGACCAGATCCACGCCGACGAGAACCTCGCTCAGCTCGGGTTCGACTCGATCACCCTGGTCCGGCTCGCGAACGCGATGACCACGCACTTCGGCGTCGAGGTACTCCCCTCGGTGTTCTTCTCCCACCCCACCCCGGAGACGCTGGTGGCGCATCTGGTGTCCGAACACCCGGACCAGCTCGGCAACCGAGGGCGGGAGGAGCCCGGCGGTGCCGGAGTCACGGAACCGGCACCGTCACCGGCGACAGCCGCGACCCCGGCACCGCCGAGCCCGGAACCGGGACCTGAACCCATCGCCGTCATCGCCATGACCGGCCGGTTCCCCGCTGCCCGTTCGGTGGACGAGTTCTGGCGGATCCTCGCTGAGGGGCGCGACGTGCTCTCGGCCGTCCCCGAGGACCGGCGCCCCGACTGGAGCGACCCGCAGGCCCCGGACCCCGCCACGGCACGCTGCGGCTTCGTCCCCGGGATCGGCGAGTTCGACCCGACCTTCTTCGAGATATCGCCGCGCGAGGCGCGCACCATGGACCCGCGCCAGCGTCTGCTGCTGCAGGAGGCGTGGCACGTTCTTGAGGCCGCGGGCTACGGCGAGCGGAAGCTGCGCGACGAGCGGATCGGCATGTTCGTCGGCGCGGAGCAGGGCGACTACCTGCACCTGGGCGGCGGCGAGGGCACGCTCACGGGGCACCACGAGGCGATCCTGGCCTCCCGGCTCGGCTACCTGCTCGACTTCACAGGACCCGTGCTCGCCGTCAACACCGCCTGCTCCTCGGGCCTGGCCGCGGCCCACCAGGCCTGCACCAGTCTGCGCAACGGCGAGTGCGACGCCGCCATCGTCGCCGGGGTCAACCTGGCGGCGTCCTCCCGTGTGTTCGCCGAGACGAGCAAGGCGGGCATGCTCTCCGCGAGCGGCGCCTGCTTCGCGTTCGACCGGCGCGCGGACGGCATGGTGCTCGGCGAGGCCATCCCCGTCGTCATGTTCAAGCGCCTGGCGCAGGCGGAGGCCGACGGTGACGACGTCCTCGCCGTGATCCGCGGCAGCAGCATCAACTACGACGGCAGGACGAACGGCATCACCGCCCCGAACGGCGCTGCGCAGGCGCGCCTCTACCGCGCCGTCTACGAGCGGCACGGGATCGACCCCGAGCACATCGGCCACGTCGTCGCCCACGGCACCGGCACCCGGCTCGGCGACCCCGTCGAGGTCAACGCCCTGAACGAGGTGTTCGCCGAGCACACGGACAGGACCGGGTTCTGCGCGCTCACCTCCACCAAGCCCAACGTCGGTCACACGCTGGCCGCCTCCGGCATCGTCAGCCTGATCGCGCTCGTCCAGTCGCTGCGCCACGGCGCCATCCCGCCGAGCCTGCACTGCGAGCAGGACAGCGACTACATCGCCTGGCAGCGGAGCCCCTTCTACGTCAACAAGACCCTGCGGGCGTGGCCGGAGAACCCGAACGGGACGCGGCTCGGTGCCGTGAGTTCGTTCGGCATGAGCGGCACCAACGTCCATATGGTCGTGGAGAGTCACCGGGGCCGTGCGCGAGTGGCGCGGCCCGCCGACGACGCCCCCGCCCGCCTGCTCGTCCTGTCCGCGAAGACCGAGGGGGCGCTGCGCGACCGCGTCCGTGACCTGCGCGATGCGCTGCGGACAGCGGACCGTGACGCGGTCTCCCTCACCGACGTGAGCCACACGCTCCTGGAGCGCAGGCAGCACTTCGACCACCGGTGCGCGCTCGTCGTCACAGACCTCGACGAGGCCGTCTCCGTGCTGGGCGCCGCGGAGCGCGGCGAGCAGCACACCGGGGTCCGCTTCGGCGACGTACCGAGCGACCGCGGGGACCGGCCGCGGGAGGCGGACGGCGATGCGCTGTTCGCGAGGCTCGCGGCGGCGGGCACCGGCGAACACCGGGACGTGCTCCTGGAGTTGGCGGAGCTCTACTGCCGGGGTGCCGCCCCCGACTGGCGGGTGCTGTTCGCCGCCGACGATCCGCAGCTGGTGGCCGTTCCGGGCTACCCCTTCTCGCGCAAGGTGTACTGGGTGAACCGGGAGAACCCCGCCGTGACGCGGCCGGTGTCCGACGAGGCCGTGCCGCCCAGCCCTGTGGTGACGCGGCCGGAGCACAAGGAGCCTGCGGGTCCTCCCGCCGGACGCGGCCGGATCACGCTGCGGAACCCGGCCGACGCGATGGCCGGTTCGGCGCCGGTGGCCGCCAAGCCGAGGAACGTGCGGCTGACCGACCTGGGGGAGCGGCCCGCCGCTCCGGCGGTCCGGACATCCGTGGCCCCGCCGCCCGCCGTGAAGGCCGTGGGCGAGCTGCGGCGTGAGCTGAGGAGCGGCCTCGCCGACGTCCTGCAGCTGCCGGAGAGCGACATCGACCCGGGCCGCAACTTCATGGACCTGGGCCTGGACTCCATCCTCGGGGTGGAGTGGGTCAAGGCCATCAACAAGCGGTACGGGACCGGCCTCAGCGCCACGAAGCTCTACGACCATCCGTCGGTGCGCGAACTCGCGGACTTCGTCCAGGGCGAACTGGCCGCCTCGGCACCGGAGGTGGCAGCACCGGAGACTGCAGCACCGAAGGTGGCAGCACCGGAGAAGGCCGTGCCCGCCCGGCCCGCGCCCGTGGAGCCTGTCGTGGCCCCGGCCCCGGCCCCAGCTCCACAGGCCCCGGACCGCCCCCGGGTCTCGAAGGCCGCGCTCCTGGACGGTGTGCGCGACAGCCTCGCCGACGTGCTGTTCCTCGCCCCGGAGGACATCGCGGCCGACCGCAACTTCGTCGAGCTCGGCATGGACTCCATCGTCGGCGTGGAGTGGGTGAAGAGCCTCAACAAGAACCACGGGACGTCGCTCACGGCGACACAGCTGTACGACCACCCCACGGTGCGCAAGCTCACCGAGTTCCTGCTGACGCTGGTGCAGACGGCCGCGGTGCCCCCGGCGGCCACGCCGCAAGAGGTCACCGCCCCTGCCGCGGACATCGCCCCTGTCACGGTCACCGCCCCTGTCACGGTCACCGCCCCTGCGGTGGCCGAACCCGAGCAGTCCGCCCCTCGCGACAGCGACAAGGTGGCCGTCGTCGGGATGTCCGGGCGCTACCCCGACGCGGCGGACCTGCACGCCTACTGGGACAACCTCCGCGACGGCCGCGACTGCGTGACCGAGGTCCCGCCGTCGCGCTGGGACGTCTCGCGGTACTACGACCCACGGCCCGGCCAGGAGGGCAAGACGTACTCCAAGTGGATGGGGCACCTGGCGGACGCCGACCACTTCGACCCGCTGTTCTTCAACATCTCGCCGCTGGAGGCCGAAGGGATCGACCCGCAACACCGGCTCTTCCTCCAGGAGGCCTACCGGGCGTTCGAGGACGCGGGGTACGACCCGCAGTCCCTCGCCTCCCGGAAGTGCGGCGTCTACCTGGGCATCAGCGGCAGTGAGTACAGCTTCTTGGTGTTCGGGCAGGACGGAGGGGCGGCGTCCGCGACGAGCAGCAGCAACGCCATCGCCGCCTCGCGCATTGCCTACTTCCTCAACCTCAAGGGCCCGGCCGTCGCCGTCGACACGGCGTGCTCGTCCTCGCTGGTCGCGCTGCACCTCGCCCGGCAGGCGCTGCTGAGCGGTGAGATCGACATGGCGCTCGTCGGCGGTGTCTCGCTCTACCTGCTCCCCGACACGTACGTCGGGATGTGCCAGGCGGGGATGCTCTCGCCGGAGGGCCGGTGCCGGACGTTCGACAACGGCGCCGACGGGTTCGTGCCGGGCGAGGGCGTCGGCGCCCTGGTGCTCAAGCGCCTCAGCGACGCCGAGGCCGACCGCGACCACGTCCACGGCGTCGTCGCGGCCACCGGCATCAACCAGGACGGCAGGACGAACGGGATCACGGCGCCGAGCGCCGCGAGCCAGATGGACCTCGTCCGCACGGTCTACGACCGCCACGGCATCGACCCGGCGACCGTCGACTACGTCGAGATGCACGGCACGGGCACCAAGCTGGGCGACCCGATCGAGCTCTCCGCGCTGGGCACCGTGTACGGCGAGTCGGGGGTCCCGGCGCGCTCCTGCGCCATCGGATCGGTGAAGAGCAACATCGGGCACACGTCCGAGGCCGCCGGGGTCGCGGGCGTGCACAAGGTGCTCCTGAGCATGCGGCACGGCACGCTGGCGCCGTCCCTCAACTTCGAGACGCCCAACGAGCACTTCGACTTCGAGAACTCGCCCTTCCGCGTCGTCACGGCCCCCGAGCCGTGGGAGACGCCGTCCGGTGACCGGCCGCGGCGCGCCGCCGTCAGCTCGTTCGGGTTCAGCGGCACCAACGCCCACGTCGTGATCGAGGAGTACCGCACCGCGGCGAGCGGCTCCCCGGCAGTGTCCGGGCCCGTCGTCGTCGTCCTGTCCGCGAGGACCGGGGAGCAGCTGGACGACCTGGCCGAGAACCTGCTCGCCTTCGTCGAGGACGGGCCGGGGGCCGACCTGACGCGGCTCGCGCACACGCTCCAGGTGGGCCGGGAGGCCATGGAGGAGCGCCTCGCGTTCGTGGCGGGCTCGCCCGCGGAGGTCGTACGCGGACTCAGGGCGCATCTGGACCGGGCGGACGACGGTGCGCTCGTGCGCGGACGCGTGACGCCCGATCAGCTGGCCCGCCAGGAGGACGACGAGCGGCAGCAGGCACGCGTGCGGACGTGGACCGCGGACAAGGACCTCCGGGCGCTCGCGGCGGCGTGGGCCGAAGGCTGCGCCGTCGACTGGCCCGCGCTGTACGCGGCCCCCGCGCCCGTCCGTCTGCCGTTGCCGACGTACCCCTTCGCCGAGGAGCGGTACTGGGTCGAGCCGAAGCCGCGTGCGACGAGCACGTCGGGCGCGGTGCTGCATCCGCTGCTGCACCGCAACACGTCCGTGTTCGGCGGGCAGCGCTACACCTCGACGTTCACGGGCGACGAGGACTTCCTCGCCGGTCACCGCGTGCGGGGCCGGAAGGTCCTGCCGGGCGCGGCGTACCTGGAGCTGGCGCTTGCGGCGATGGCCGACGCCTCCGCAGCGACGCCGGCCACGGGTCTCGCGCTGACCGGCGTGGTCTGGTCGCGGCCCTTCCAGGTGGACGACCGTCCTCGCGAACTGCACATCACCCTGCGCCGGGACGACGCGCGGACCACGCACTTCGAGGTCTCCGCACCCGTGCCGGACGCCGACGGCGGTACGTCGGCCCCGGTCGTCCACAGCGAGGGCGCGATCGTCCCGCTCGCGGAAGGCGCCGTGGACCACGTCGACCTCGCCGGGCTCCGTGGCGAGTGCGGCGTCCGCGAGCTGGACGCCGCGCAGGTCTACGCCGCGTTCGAGGCCGCTGGCATCGAGTACGGCGACTCGTTCCGCTGCGTCGAACGCGTCCTGGTCGGCGAGGGCCAGGCACTGGCACGCCTCGTGCTGCCCGCCGCACAGCGGATCCCGGACGGCTACCTGCTGCACCCGGGGCTCACGGACGCGGCCCTGCAGGCCGCCCTGGGGGTCCTGTGGAACACCGCGGGCACCTCACGCCCCCTGCTGCCGTTCGCCGTGGAACGCGTCGAGGTGCTCGGCCCCTTGGAGCGCTCCATGTGGGTCTGGGTCCGCGAGGATGCGGACGGGCGGTCCGACGGGTCCGCCCGCCGCCTCGACCTCGACCTCTGCGACGACACGGGGCGCGTCCTCGTACGGATGAGGGGCTTCTCGGTCCGGGCCGCGGCCGGCGGCGCGGCGCAGGACGCGGGCATCCTGCTGTTCCCGCGCTGGCAGCGGCACGAGCTGCCGAAACCGGCGCGGAACACGGGCGGTCCGCAGCACGCGCTGGTCTGCGTGGAGCAGGGGGCCCTCGCGGACGCGATGGCCTCGGACCCGACGTGCGAGGTGCTGGTCCTCACCTCGGGGTCGGCCACCGTCGACGGCCGGTACGCCGACTACGCGCTGCAGGTCTTCGACAGGACGAAGGCGATCCTGCGCGACAGGCCGCGGGCCGAGACGCTCGTACAGGTCGTGGTGCCGGACCGGCCGGAGGCGGCGACGCCGTCCGGCCTCGGCGCCCTGGTGTGGAGCGCGCGCCAGGAGAACCCGGGGATCTCGGGCCAGGTGGTCGTCGTGGACGACCACGACGACGTGGCCGCCCTGCGGGCCCGCCTCGCGGCCGAGCGGCTGCGCCCCGAGGACGCGACGGTCCGCTACCGGGGCGGGCGGCGCGAAGTCGTCGTGTGGGACGAGGACCGTGCGGTGGACCGGCCCCGGTCCCCGTGGCGGACCGGGGGCGTCTACCTGATCACCGGCGGTCTCGGTGGCCTCGGGCGCATCTTCGCCGAGGAGATCGCCGGGCAGGTCGACGGCGTCACCCTCGTGCTGACCGGCCGCTCTCCGGAGACCGAGCGGTCGCGCGGGTTCCTCGCTGAGCTGCGCGCGGCGGGGGCGCGGGTGTCCTACACGCGGCTCGACGTCACCGACCGGGCCGGCGTCGATGCCCTGGTCGCCGCCACCCTGCGGGACGCGGGACGCCTCGACGGCGTCATCCACAGCGCGGGGGTGAGGGAGGACAACTTCATCCTCAAGAAGTCCGCCGAGGAGTTCGGCCGCGTCCTGCCGCCCAAGGTGAGCGGCACGGTCCACCTGGACGAGGCGACCCGGGACGTGGACCTCGACTTCTTCGTGACGTTCTCCTCCGGCGCCGCGGTGACCGGCAACATGGGCCAGGCCGACTACGCGACGGCGAACGCGTTCATGGACGCCTACGCCGAGTACCGACAGCACCTGGTCGCCCTCGGCGCGCGCCGGGGCCGCACGGTGTCCATCAACTGGTCGCTGTGGGCCGAGGGCGGGATGCGTCCCGACGCCACCAGCGAGGCGATTCTCCGCGAGCGCTTCGGGATCACCCCGCTGCGCCGCGATGCGGGGCTCGATGCCTTCGCGCGCTGCCTGCGCATGAGCCATCACCAAGTGCTCGTCGTCGCGGGGGACGTGGCGGCCTTCCGAAGCGCCCTCAAGGCACAGCACCCGAGCGAGGACATACGACCTATGAGTGCCGAGAGCAGGACGGCAGCACCGACGCCGCGGGAGAACGACCTGGAACCGGCGGCGGTGAACTACATCAAGTCGCTGCTCGCGACGGCCCTGAAGGTGCCGTGGCAGCGCATCGAGGCCGACCTCCCGATGGAGCGCTACGGCATCGACTCCGTGATGGCCCTGACCATGACCGCAAGGCTGGAGGAGGTCTTCGGGCGTCTGCCCAAGACGCTCTTCTTCGAGTACCAGAACATCACGGCCCTGGCCGGGTACTTCCTCGCCGTGCACGAGGCCCGCCTGCGGGAGCTGCTGGGCGCCGACGCCACCACGGCCGCGACCGGGACGCCCGTGCCCGTGCCCGAGCCCGGACCGCGGGCCGCGGTCACCTCGGCGCCCACGGCCGGTTCGTCCGCGGCCGCATCGGTGCCGGCCGCGTCGGCCGCGGCCCTGCCGCCCGCCGCCGACATCGCGATCATCGGCCTCGGCGGCCGCTACCCGCAGGCCGGCAACCTGCGTGAGTTCTGGCGCAACCTCTCCGAGGGCAGGGACAGCGTCGTCGAGGTTCCCCGCGAGCGCTGGGACCACAGCCTCTACCTCGACACGGACGGCTCGAAGCCGGGCAAGACGTACTGCAAGTGGGGCGGGTTCCTCGACGACATCGACCGGTTCGACCCGCAGTTCTTCAACATCTCGCCCCGCGAGGCGGAGGTGGTCGACCCCCAGGAGCGCCTGTTCCTGGAGTGCGTCTACGAGACGCTGCAGGACGCCGGGTACACCCGGCAGGCCCTGGGCGAGTACCGCTCGAACGGCGTCGACGGCAACGTCGGCCTGTTCGTGGGCGTGATGTACGACGAGTACCAGCTCTACGGGACCGACGAGCAGGGCAAGCACACCCAGGTGATACCGGGCAACTCGGCCTCGATCGCCAACCGCGTCTCGTACTTCTGCGACTGGCACGGGCCGAGCGTCACGGTGAAGACGATGTGTTCGTCGTCGCTGACGGCACTGCACCTGGCGTGCCAGAGCCTGCGGCTCGGCGACTGCGAGGTGGCGGTCGCGGGCGGCGTCAATCTGTCGCTGCACCCCGCCAAGTACCTGCTGCTCGGGCAGACCGGGTTCGCGTCGAGCAGGGGGATGTGCGAGAGCTTCGGCAGCGGCGGTGACGGCTACGTGCCGGGAGAGGGCGTGGGCGCCGTGCTGCTCAAGCCGCTCGACCGGGCCATCGCCGACAACGACCGGATCTACGGAGTCATCAAGTCCACCGCGGTCAACCACGGTGGCAGGACCAACGGTTACACGGTCCCCAACCCCAACGCCCAGGCGGCGACCATCGCGTCCGCCCTGGACAAGGCGGGTGTCGACGCCCGCGCGGTGAGCTACGTGGAGGCGCACGGCACCGGGACCGAACTCGGCGACCCCATCGAGATCGCGGGCCTGACCAAGGCGTTCGCACGGGACACCGACGACCGCCAGTACTGCGCGATCGGCTCGGTGAAGAGCAACATCGGGCACTGCGAGAGCGCGGCGGGGATCTCCGCGCTGACCAAGGTCCTGCTGCAGCTCCAGCACCGCAGGCTGGTGCCCTCGCTGCACGCGGAGGTGCTCAACCCGCACATCGACTTCGCCGAGACGCCGTTCCGGGTGCAGCGCGAGTCCGCGGAGTGGAAGCGGCCGACGGTCATCGCGGCCGACGGCGAGGCGCGCGAGTACCCGCGCATCGCGGGCATCTCGTCGTTCGGCGCCGGCGGTTCGAACGCGCACGTCATCGTGTCGGAGTACGTCCCGGCGGAAACGATCGCCCCGGAACCGGTGGCGGACCCGCTGTCGTCCGTCGTGATCGTCTCCGCGAGGACCGCCGAACAGCTGACGCAGTACGCCCAGCGGCTGCTCGACTGGGCGGACGAGGAGCGGATCACCGACGCCGACCTGCCCGGCATCGCCTACACGCTGCAGGTGGGGCGTGAACACATGGACGAGCGGCTGGCGTTCACCGCCGGGACCGTGCCGGAGTTCCTCGCCGGGCTGCGCGCCCACGTCGACGGCGGCGAGGCCGCCGGCCTCTACCGGGGCAGGGCCCAGCGCTCGACGAACGCCGTGTCGTCGCTGTTCGAGGACGAGGACCTGACCGGTGTCGTCGACGCCTGGCTCCGCAAGCGCAAGCTCGGCAAGCTCCTGGAGGTGTGGGTCAACGGGCTGAGCCTCGACTGGCGCGGCTGCTACACGACTCCGCAGCGCCGCGTCGCGCTGCCGACGTACCCCTTCGCGCGCAAGCGGTCCTGGATACCGGGGAGCACTCGCCCGGAGAGCGCGGTGGACATCCCGCGGCCCGCGCTGCCGAAGCCTTCCGCGCTGCCGAAGCCGTCCGAGGTGGCGAAGCCGTCCGCGGTGGCGAGGCCCTCCGCGGTGGCGAAGCCTTCCGTGGTGCAGGAGCCGTCCGCGGTGCCGAAGCCTTCCGCGGCCGTCACGTCGAAACCGCGGGGCATCGGCCTCGCACCGCTGAGCGGTGCGACGCAGGCCCCCAGGGCGGTGGAGGCGCAGGCGCCCGCGCGGCGTTCCGTGCAGTCCGTGACGCTTCCCGCAGCGGCCTCCGCGCCTGCCCCTGCCCCTGCCCCCGCCCCTGCCCGGCCCGCGGACCCGGCTCCGGCCGCGGTCACGGTCGCGGTAGCGGGCCCGGACGAGGAGACGCTCGTCGCGGAGCTGACCACGCTCCTGGGCCAGGCCCTGTACCTGGCCGAGGACGAGGTCGACCCGGAGGCGAACTTCACCGACCTCGGCCTGGACTCCATCGTCGGCGTGGAGTGGATCAAGGCCATCAACAAGCAGTACGGCCTTGAACTCGCGGCCACCAGGCTCTACGACACACCCACCGTCGTCGGCCTTGCCGCCCACCTCATGACCGTGCTGCCCACCGCTCAGGAGCGTCCGCAGGCCCCCGTCGAGCCGCCGGTCGCGGTCGTCCCCGTAGAGGAGCCGGTCGAGGCCGTAGACGCAGGAGCACCCGCCCTCGACGAGGAGCAGGTGCAGGCCGAACTCCTGAGCAGCCTCGCCGACGCCCTGTACCTGTCGGTGGACGAGCTGGACCTGGACCGCAACTTCACCGAGTTCGGGCTCGACTCGATCGTCGGCGTGGAGTGGATCAAGGCGGTCAACAAGCGGTACGGCATCGCCCTGCAGGCCACCAAGCTCTACGACCACCCCACCGTCCAGGAACTCGCAGCCCGCGTCGTCGAGGAGGCCGGAAAGGCACCGGCCCCAGCGCAGGCTCCGGCGCCCGCACAAGAGCCAGCTCCCGTACGTGAGTTGGAGGTGCAGCCCGCACCCGTGGTGAAACCAGAACCCGTGGTGAAGCCCGCACCCGTGGTGAAGCCGGAACCCGTCGTGAATCCGGAACCCGTCGTGAAGCCCACACTCGTGGTGGCCCCCGCCCCCGCGCGGACCCGGCCCGCCGTCCCCGGCGACGCGATCGCCGTCGTCGGCATGGCGGGCAAGTACCCGCTCGCCGACAACCTCGACGACTACTGGGACAACCTGGCGAGCGGGCGCGACTGCGTCCGGGAGATCCCGGCGTCCCGGTGGGACGTCGACCAGTACTACGACCCGCGGCCGAACCAGCCCGGCAAGGTCTACTGCAAGTGGATGGGGCTGCTCGACGACGTCGACGTCTTCGATCCGCTGTTCTTCGGCATCCCGCCCGCGGAGGCCGAGGCGATGGACCCGCAGCAGCGGCTCTTCCTGCAGGAGGCCTACCACGCGTTCGAGGACGCGGGGTACGACGTCCAGGAGCTGAGCGGGCAGAAGTGCGGTGTCTACCTGGGGATCATGAGCAACGAGTACGGCGCGCTCATGCGGGAGCAGGGCGGCGACGCGAGTTCGGCGACCAGCAACAGCAACGCCATCACGGCCGCGCGCATCGCCTACATCCTCAACCTCAAGGGCCCGGCGATCGCCCTCGACACGGCCTGCTCGTCCTCGCTCGTCGGCACCCACCTCGCGACCCAGGCCCTGCGCGCCGGTGAGATCGACATGGCGCTGGTGGGCGGAGTCACCCTCTATCTGACCGCCGAGTCCTACATCAGCATGTGCGGTGCGGGAATGC
This sequence comes from Streptomyces sp. NPDC044044, assembly GCF_056434405.1. Classification (NCBI taxonomy): domain Bacteria; kingdom Bacillati; phylum Actinomycetota; class Actinomycetes; order Kitasatosporales; family Streptomycetaceae; genus Streptomyces; species Streptomyces sp. NPDC044044. The sequence goes on from NZ_JBWKFG010000005.1 coordinate 409,231, forward strand.
TGGCGCCGGACGGCAGGTGCAAGACCTTCGACGACGCCGCCGACGGGTTCGTGCCCGGCGAGGGCGTGGGCGCGCTCGTGCTCAAGCGGCTCGCGGACGCCGAGCGCGACGGGGACACCGTCCACGGCATCATCAAGGGCTCCGGCATCAACCAGGACGGGCGGACGAACGGCATCACCGCGCCGAACGCCGCCAGCCAGCGGGAACTCCAGCACGACGTGTACGAGCGGTACGACGTGGACCCCGGCGGCATCAGTTACGTGGAGATGCACGGCACGGGCACCAAGCTCGGCGACCCGATCGAACTGGAGGCCCTGGCCTCGGTGTACCGCGAGCGGACCGACAAGGTCGGCTACTGCGCCATCGGTTCGGTCAAGAGCAACGTCGGGCACACGTCGGCGGCCGCGGGCGTGGCCGCCATCCAGAAGACGCTGCTCTGCATGAAGAACAAGCAGTTGGTGCCGACGCTGCACTTCAACACCCCCAACGAGCACTTCGACTTCGAGAACTCGCCCTTCTACGTCAACACCGAGCTCGCACCGTGGAAGGTGGGCCCCGGCGAGAGCCGTCGCGCGGCCGTGAGTTCCTTCGGCTTCAGCGGCACGAACGCCCACCTCGTGCTAGAGGAGTACGACGGCGGCGACGACGAGGAGACCGAGCCGGCGGCGAGCACGGGGACGTCGGTCTTCGTCCTGTCGGCGAAGGCCGAGGAACAGCTCGCGACCGTCGCCGAGCGGATCAGGGACCACGTCGAGGCGCATCCGTCCGTGCACCTGCGGAGCCTGGCGTACTCGCTCCAGACGGGGCGCGAACCGATGACGTGGCGGCTGGCCTTCGCCGCCGCGACGCGCGGGGAGTTCGTGGAGAAGGTGACGCGGTACCTCAACGGCGGCCCTGCGGAAGGCCTGTTCACCGGGCGGGTCAGGAACCGCAGGGGCAAGGACGCGTCCGCCGCGGGCAAGGCGCCGGTCGTCCCCGCGGGCGGTGTCCTGACCGCCGCGCAGGGCGAGGAACTCGCGGACCGCTGGGTCCGGGGGACTTCGGTCGACTGGCCCCTCCTCTATCCCCAGGGCGCACCCCGCCGCGTACCGCTGCCCGCCTATCCCTTCGCGCGTGAGCGCTACTGGCTCGGCCTGCCCGCCGAGGCCCCTGCTGCTGCTCCTGTGGCGCAGCCGCTCGTGGCCGAGACGGTGGTGCAGCCGCTCGTGGCCGAGACCGTCGCCGCTGCCGAGGACACCTCCTCAGGCACGAACGTCCTGCTGAAGCCCGTCTGGGACGCGGCGCCCCGGCCCGAACCGGTGGACACGGCCCGCCGGACCGGCCGGGTCGTCGTGATCGGCGGTCACGAGCAGTGGGAGCGGATCCGGTCCGGTCTCCCCGGTGCCGAACGGTTCCCGGTCGGCGGCGCCGACACGGTGGAGACGCTCGCGGAGCGGCTCCTCGCGCAGGACGGCCCGATCGACCACATCATCTGGGCGCCAACTCCGGCTGCGGCGGCCGGAGTCGACGACGCACTGGTCGAGGCACAGGAAGACGGCCTGTACGCCTGCTTCCGTACGCTGAAGGCGTTGCTGAGCTCGGGGTACGGCAAGCGCCCGCTTGAAGTGACCGTCCTGACGGAACGGAGTCAGCGGGTCCGGCGGAGCGACCAGGTGGACCCGACGCACGCCGGTGTGCACGGCCTGCTGGGTTCCGTGGCCAAGGAGTACCCCGGCTGGAACGTCCGCCTGGTCGACCTGGAGGACGGGAGCGAGCTGCCGCTCGCGGAGATCCTGGCGCTGTCCCGGGCCGAGCGCGGCAGTGTCTGGGCGCACCGCCGCAAGCGCTGGTACCTGCAGACGCTCGTCCCGGTCCAGAGCAAGTCCCCTGAGCCGACCGGGAGTTCGGCCTACCGCAAGGGAGGCACCTACGTCGTGGTCGGCGGTGCCGGTGGCATCGGCGAGGCGTGGACGGAACACCTGATCCGCGACTACGGCGCCCACGTCGTCTGGATCGGCAGGCGGGAAGAGGACGCCTCGATCCGCGAACGGCTGCGCAGGCTGGGGGAGTTGGGCCCCGCGCCCAGCTACGTACGAGCCGACGCGGCCGACCTGCAGTCGCTGCGGCGCGCCTACGAGCACATCAAGCGGACCCATGGGCCGGTCCACGGTGTGGTCCACTCCGCGATCGTCCTCCTGGACCGGAGTGTCGAGCGGATGGACGAGGAGCGCTTCCGCGCCGCCGTCACGGCCAAGGTCGACGTCAGCGTGCGGATGGCGCAGGTGTTCGGGGGCGAGCCGCTGGACTTCATGCTGTTCTTCTCCTCGATGAACTCGTTCATGAAGGCACCGGGGCAGTGCAACTACGTGGCGGGTTCGGTGTTCGAGGACGCCTTCGCCCACAGCCTGGCGGGGACCGCGATCCCGGCCAAGATCATCAACTGGGGCTACTGGGGCAGTGTCGGCGTCGTCGCCACCCCCGAGCATCAAGAGCGCATGAGCAGGGCGGGCGCGGGTTCGATCTCGCCCGCCGACGGCATGGCCGCTCTCGACGTTCTTCTCGACGGAGCATTCGACCAACTCGGCTTGGTCAAGGACAACGGGGGTATCGCGTAAATGTGGGGCATAACCCGCAAAGAGACCATCACCACGGCCAGGACCGGCGTCCCGCTGCCACTGGCACGGTTGTGCCGGGACATCGCGGCCGGTGCGGACGTCCCCCTCGCCGCGGCACCCGCGGCCCCCGAGGACACGGACGCGCTCATCGACGAGGACCTGCTCAGCAGGCTCCTGCTCGACCAGCTGCGGGTCGCCGGGCTGTTCGCGGACGTCGGCGGTCGCACGGCCGACGTCGGCGAGGCGATCGCCGGGCTCCCCGTCGGTGAGGAGCTGCGCCGCTGGGCCGGCGAATCGGTCCGACAGCTCCTGACCCGCGGTCACCTCCACGGCGACCCGGCCCGCCCGAGCCCGAGCAGTGCGGAGAACAGCCGTGACCTGTGGGCGGAGTGGGAGGCACGGAGCGCGCGTTGGGCCCGCGACGCGGACCTGCGCGCCCAGGCCGTGCTCCTCGACACCACGCTGCGGGCGCTGCCGCGGATCCTCACCGGCGCCGTGCCCGCCACCGATGTCCTGTTCCCCAACTCCTCGCTGGAACTGGTCGAGGGCATCTACAAGGGCAACCCCGTCACCGACGTCTTCAACGGCGTCCTCGCCGACACCGCGGCCGCCGTCGTACGCGCCGTCGTGCACGGCGACCCGCGGGCCCGGATCAGGATCCTCGAGATCGGCGCGGGCACGGGCGGCGGCAGCCTGAAGGTCTTCCAGCGCCTCGAGCCGCTGGCCTCCCACGTGGAGACCTACTGCTACACCGACCTGTCGCGCTCGTTCCTCATGCACGCCGAGCAGGAGTACGGTCCGGGCCGCCCGTACCTGGACTACCGCCTGCTCGACATCGAGAAGGCGCCCAGTTCCCAGGGCGTCGAACTCGGCAGCTTCGACCTCGTCCTTGCCACGAACGTCCTGCACGCCACGAGGGACATCCGCAGGACGCTGCGCAACGCCAAGGCGCTGCTCAAGGAGAACGGCGTCCTGCTCGCCAACGAGATATCGGCGAACTCGCTCTTCACCCACCTGACGTTCGGCCTGCTGACGGGGTGGTGGCTGTACGAGGACGCCGAGCTGCGCCTCCCCGGCTGCCCGGGGCTGTCCCCGCGGTCCTGGTCCGATGCGCTGGAGGACGAGGGCTTCGACGCCGTGTCGTTCCCGGCGGAGGGCCTGCACGACCTGGGATACCAGATCATCGCCGCGCAGAGCGACGGTGTGATCCGGCAGGAGGCCGAGCACGAGTCCGACGCCCGGCCGGACGACAGGAACCCCCGGGCCGCCGAAGCGGCGCGGCCCGCGCCGCGGCGGGAGAGCGCCGCGCGCGGGACGTCGGTGTCCGACGACGCGCTTGAGCAGCATGTCAGGGACGTCGTACTCGACCAGCTCGCCCAGGCCCTCAAGGTCGACAGGACCCGGATCGACGCCGACGACACCTTCATGGACTACGGCGTGGACTCCATCATCGGCGTCCGGCTGATCCACGAGATCAACGAGCGGCTCGGCGTCGACCTGGCCACCACCGACCTGTTCGACCACCCCTCGGTCCGGCAGCTCGCCGCCCACATCCTCGACGAGCACAGGACGCAGGCCGCGGCCTCGCTGCCGCAGGCGCCCACGGCCGACGGCGCCGGGACGCTCCCGCTGGAGCCCGCACCGGTTGCCGGCGTTCCGGTGGAGGCCGTGGAAGCCGTCCCGGTGGACACCGTCGTACGGACGGTATCCGGGGAGCGGGAGCCGATCGCGATCGTCGGCATGAGCGGCAGGTTCGGCGGCTCGCCCGGCGTCGAGGAGCTGTGGGAGCACCTGGTGCGGGGGGACAACCTCGTCGAGGAGGTCACCCGCTGGAAGCTGCCCGACCCGCCCGCGGGCGCGCCGGTCTGCCGGCACGGCAGCTTCATCGACGACCACGACCGGTTCGACCCCGCGTTCTTCAACCTCTCCGGGGTCGAGGCCACTTACATGGACCCCCAGCAGCGGGTGTTCCTCGAAGAGGCGTGGAAGGCGCTGGAGGACGCGGGCCACGCCGGGTCCGCCACCCGGGGCAGGCGCTGCGGGGTGTACGTCGGCTGCCAGGAGAGCGGGTACACCGCGCTCTTCGGCGACGATGTCCCGGCGCCCGCCATGTGGGGCAACGCGCTCTCGGCCCTGCCCGCGCGCATCTCCTACCACCTCGACCTGCAGGGCCCCGCGGTCGCCGTGGACACCGCGTGCTCCAGCTCGCTGGTCGCCATCCACCTTGCCTGCCAGGGGCTTTGGGGCGGCGAGACCGAGATGGCGCTCGCGGGTGGGGTCTCCATCCAGTGCACGCCGCAGTTCTACCGGCTCGCGGGCCAGGCGGGCATGCTCTCCCCGAGCGGCCGCTGCCACACCTTCGACGACCGCGCCGACGGGTTCGTGCCGGGCGAGGGCGTCGGGGTGGTCGTCCTCAAGAGGCTCGGCGACGCCCTCGCGGACGGGGACCACATCCACGGCGTCATCAGCGGCTCCGGGATCAACCAGGACGGCGCGTCCAACGGCATCACCGCCCCGAGCGCCAAGTCCCAGGAACGCCTGGAGACTTCGGTCTACGACGCCTTCGGGATCGACCCCGATGGCATCCAGCTGGTCGAGGCGCACGGCACGGGCACCAAGCTCGGCGACCCCATCGAGTACCACGCGCTGAAGCGGGCCTTCGGCCGCTACACCGACCGGCGCGAGTTCTGCGCGCTGGGCTCCATCAAGTCCAACATCGGGCACACCACCACCGCCGCCGGTGTCGCCGGGGTCATCAAGATCCTGCTCTCGCTGCGCAACCGGCGCATCCCGCCGTCGATCAACTACGAAGTGGGCAACTCCCACATCGACTTCACCGACAGCCCCTTCTACGTCAACACGGAGGACCGCCTCTGGGAGGCGGGCGCGGACGGCAGGCGCCGCGCCGCCGTCAGCTCGTTCGGCGTCAGCGGGACCAACGCCCATATGGTGATCGAGGAGGCGCCGCACCAGGCCCCACGCGAGGACGCGTACCCGGCGCACCTCGTCACGCTGTCCGCGGACACGGCGGAGCAACTGCGCGAGCAGGCCGTGCGGTTGGCCGCGCACTGCGCCGCGCACCCCGGGCTCGGCCTGGGCGACGTGAGCTTCACCCTGCTGTCGGGCCGCAAGCACCTTCCGCACCGCCTGGCCTGTGTGGCGCGGGGCCAGGACGAGGTCGTCCACGTACTGCGGCAGTGGCTGTCCACCGGAGCGAGCCCGCACGTGCACGTCGGCGGGCCGGCCGAGCGCGGGCAGGGCGAGCGGGCCTCGCTGAAGAGCTACGGCACCGACTGTATCCACCGCTCGGTGTCGGCCACCGAAGCCGGACCCCGTACCGAGCTCCTCTCGACGGTCGCGGACCTCTACGCCCAGGGCTACGACCTCGACTACGCGGGGCTGTTCGCCGGGCAGCGGCAGCGGCCACGGCGCGTGCCGCTGCCGACGTACCCGTTCGCGCGTGACCGCTACTGGGTGCCCACCGCACAGCGGTCTGCTGCGCTCGGACCGGCGCCTTCGGCACCGCATCCGCTGCTGCACGTCAACGCGTCGACCCTCCGCTCGCAGCGTTACGAGTCCACGTTCACCGGCCGCGAGTCCGTCCTGACCGACCACGTGGTCAACGGACAGAAGGTCCTGCCGGGCGTCGCCTGCCTGGAGATGGCACGGGCGGCCGCCGAACTGGCCGAGCCGGAGCGCGACCCCTCGGGGATCACGCTGCGCCACGTGGTGTGGGCACGCCCTGTGGTGGCCGGCGGGGACCCGGTGGCTCTCACGACGACGCTCACCCCCGGCGACCGGGACGAGATCGACTTCGCGATCACCGGAGCGGACGCCGTCGTGCACAGCCAGGGACAGGTGATCCGGAAGCCCGGCACCCCGGCCACGCTCGACGTCGGGCGCGTCCGCGCCGCGTGCGACCGCGCCGAACTCGACGCCGCGCAGCTGTACCCGCTGTACGAGCGCATCGGCTTCGGGTACGGCCCCGCGCACCGCGGTGTCGAGCGCCTGCACATCGGCAGGGACGAGGTCCTGGTGCGGCTGTCGCTGCCCGGCTCGGTGCGGGACACCCTGCACGCGTACGTGCTGCACCCCAGCCTGCTCGACTCGATGCTGCAGGGTTCCCTCGGCATGGGGGCGGCGTCCGCGCCGGAGTCCGCCCTTGACGTCGCGGGGATGAAGCCGTCGCTGCCGTTCGCCCTGGACGAGCTGGAGATCCTCGGCCCGTGCACGGAGGAGATGTGGGCGTGGATCCGCTACAGCCCGGGTACGGCGAAGGACGGCAAGGTCTTCAAGCTCGACATCGACCTCTGCGACGAGCAGGGCTCGGTGCGTACCCGCGTGAAGGGCATCTCCTACCGCGTCCTCGACGCGGAACCCGGCGACACGTGCGTCACCTTCCTGCCCGTATGGGAGAGGGCGGCGCGGGCCGCCGCGGCGACGGAGCCCTCGCGGCACGTCGTGCTGCTGTGCGACATGCCCGAGCTCGCCGACGCGTTCGAGGCCCGGTGCCCGTCCGTCGAGGTGCTGCGCCTGACCTCCGCGGCGGCGGGGACGGCGGAGCGGTTCACCGAGTACGTCGTCCAGGCGCTCGACCACGTCCGCCGCGTCCTGCCCGGATCGGCGGGGCAGCCCGTCCTGGTGCAGCTCGTCGTCCCGCAGGACGGTGACCCGGCACTCGCGCTCGGCCTGCTCGGACTGCTGAAGTCGGCGCGGGCGGAGGACCCCGGCCTGGTCGTCCAGGCCGTTCTCGTCGACGCGGGCGACGGCGCGGACCGCCTGGTCTCCCAGGTGGCCGCGGGCGGCCCGCGCGCCGAAGGCGACTGCGTCCGCTTCCGCGGCGCCGAGGCCGAGGCGCTGACCTGGGCCGAGCACAAGGCGCCGCCGGAGCGGCGGATCCCGTGGAAGAACGGCGGTGTCTACCTGGTCACGGGCGGGCTCGGCGGCGTCGGCTCGCTCGTCGTGGCGGACATGGTCGCCGAGGTCGGGAACGTCACCGTCGTCCTGGCGGGCCGGTCACCGCTGAGCCCCGACCAGGAAGCGCTCCTCGCGCGGTGGCGCGGCCAGGGGGCGGACGTGCGCCACTCCCGTGTCGACGTCGGCGACGCCGCGGCGGTCGAGACGCTGGTCGAGGAGATCGTCCGGGACCACGGCACCCTGCACGGTGTCATCCACGGTGCAGGGGTCGTGAAGGACAACTTCGTGGGGCGCAAGACGCCGCAGGAGTGCCGCGAGGTCCTCGCGCCGAAGGTGGCGGGCGTGGTGAACCTGGACGAGGCCAGCAAGGATCTGCCGCTGGACTTCTTCGTCACGTTCGCGGCCGCGGCCGGGGTGTTCGGCAACACCGGACAGGCCGACTACGCCGCGGCCAACGCCTTCCTGGACGCCTACGCGCACCGCAGGCGCGCCCTCGTGGAGCAGGGCCTGCGGTCGGGTGCCTCCGTGTCCGTCGACTGGCCGCTGTGGGCCGACGGCGGGATGCGCGTCGACGAGCACACCGCGTCGGTCATGCGCGAGCGGCTCGGCATGACGCCCATGCCGGGCGCGATGGGCATCCAGGCACTCCACGCGGCTCTCAACGCCGCCCACACACAGGTCCTGGTCATCGCGGGCGACGCCGTGAGAATCAGGCAGACGGTCCTTCGCGAGGACCAGCGGCCGGAGCGCACACCCGCCGTCCCGGCGGCGGCGAACCGCCCGCACGCAGCCGTCGACCATGGAGCCACCGGCCACGGATCCGCTCACCCCAAGGTCGTCGCGTACCTGCGCACCGTCATCTCGGAGGCCATCCAGGTCCCCGCGCACCGCCTCGACGCGGCCACGCCCTTCGAGCGGTACGGCATCGACTCGGTCCTCGCGCTGACCATCACCGACCGGCTGGAAGCCGACTTCGGCTCGCTGCCCAAGACGCTCCTGTTCGAGCACCAGTGCATCGACGACCTCGGCCGGTACTTCATCGCCGCACGCGCCGACGCGCTGGAGCCGGTCCTGGGCATCGGTGCCGAACGCGCACCGGAACAGGCCGCCGCCGCGCCGCCCGCACAGGCGTACACCGCGCCCGGACTCCCCGCATTCACCGAGCTCCCCGGACTCCCCGAAACCACCGAGCGGCCCGAGCGCTTCGTACGACCGGCCGAACCCCGCGACGACGAAGCGATCGCGGTCATCGGTCTCGCGGGCCGCTACCCCGGGGCCGCGGACCTGGAAGAGCTGTGGGAGAACCTGGTCGCCGCCCGTGACTGCGTCACGGAGGTGCCCGCGGACCGCTGGGACCACGAGCGGGTCGGCGGCGAGCCGGGCGAAGTCCCCCGGTGGGGCGGCTTCCTGGACTCCGTCGCCGACTTCGACGCACTGCTGTTCAACGTCGCGCCCAGCGAGGCGGCGATCATGGACCCGCAGACCCGGCTGTTCCTGGAATGCGTGTGGACCCTCCTGGAGAGCTCCGGGTACACCCGCGAGAGCCTGCGCACCCGGCACGGCGGCCGGGTCGGCGTCTACGTCGGCACCATGTACCAGCAGTACCAACTCCTGTCGTCCGACGTCGTCCACGAGTCCATCACGTCGGTGGTGTCGCCCAGCGCCGTCGCGAACCGCGTCTCGCACTTCTTCGACCTTCGCGGGCCGAGCATGGCGGTCGACACGACGTGCTCGTCGTCGCTGGTGGCCATCCACATGGCGTGCGAGGAACTGCGGCGCGGCGGCAGCGAGTTGATGGTCGTGGGCGGGGTCAACCTCTCGCTGCACCCCAAGAAGTACCTGGGGCTGCGCATGACGGGTCTGATGGGCAGCAGCCCGGACAGCAGGGCGTTCCTCGACGGCGACGGGTTCGTGCCCGCGGAAGGCGTCGGCGCCGTCCTGCTCAAGCCGCTGTCCCGTGCCGTCGGCGACGGGGACGAGATCCTGGCGGTGATCAGGTCGAGCGCGGTGAACCACAAGGGCCGTACGAACGGCCCCATGGTGCCCAGCGTCGAACAGCAGGAAGAGCTGGTGGAGGAGAACCTGCGCAGGGCGGGCGTGCACCCGCGCACCGTCAGCTACGCGGAGGCGTCGGCCAACGGCTCCGCGCTGGGCGACGCCATCGAGTTCGCGGCGCTCAAGAACGTCTTCGGCAGGCACACGCCGGACGAGGGGTTCTGCGCCCTGGGGACGGTCAAGTCCACGCTCGGCAACCTCGAAGCGGCGTCGGGCGTCGCCCAGCTCAGCAAGGTCGCCCTGCAGATGCGCCACGGCAGGATCACCCCGCCGCTGCGGAGCGGCAGGCTCAACCCCGGCCTCGAATGCGACGGGACCGCGTTCTACCTGCCGGAGCAGGCCACGCGATGGGACCGGCCCGAGGTCGAGATCGAGGGCGTGCGGCGGCAGTATCCGAGGCGCGCGACCATCAGCGCCTTCGGGGCGGGCGGGTCCAACGCGCACCTGGTCGTCGAGGAGCACATCCCCGAACCCGACGGGCTTGCGGTGCCCGCCGAGGACGTACCGTCTCCGCGGATCGTGGTCCTCTCGGCCCGTACGGCGGACCGGCTGCGGGTCCATGCCCGCCGGGTCCTGGAGTTCGTGAGGACGCACGACGGGGTGTCCCTCGCCGATCTCGCGTACACGCTCCAGAGCGGACGCGAGGCCATGGACCACCGGCTGGCCCTGGTCGCCGACCACGTGAAGCAGGTCGTGGAGGGGCTGGAGCACTATCTGGGCGACGACGCGGCACGGGAGACCCCGGTCCCGCTCTTCACCGGCGACACGAGGCGCGACGGCGCGGACATCGGCGCGCTCCTGACCGGCACGGCCGGTGACGCGCTCCTGCGGCAACTCCTCGCCGAGAACCGGCCGGAGGACGTCGCCCTGTTCTGGGCGCGGGGCGGAAACGTGGCCTGGGACCGCGTCCAGGGCACGGGCGGGGCGCGCAGGCTGGTGCCCGCGCTGCCCACCTACCCCTTCGACCGGCAGCGGCACTGGGTCACCCCCGGCCGGCCGGACGGCACAGCGGCCGAGGCGCCGCGCGCGGAAGCACCGGAACCGGGACTGGTGGAACAGGAACGGGAACAGGGGCGGGAACGGGAACAGGAACCGGCGCCGCGCCCCGCGCCGGACGGGATCCCGGCCCTCGTCGCCGGTCTGCTCGGCCTGCCCGTCGCGGACCTGGAGCTGGACACACCGCTGGAGGACCTCGGCTTCAGCTCCATCCTGGCGACCCAACTCCTGCCGGGGATCCAGCGGTTCGCTCCCGCGGCGAGCCTGCGGGAGCTGTCCGAGTGCCGTACGACGCGGGACCTGGTGCGCCGGTTCGGTGCCGCGCCCCCGTCGGATTCCGCACAACCGGCCGGGATGCCGGAGATCGTGCACCTCAACGGGAGCAGCCGTGGCAGGCCGGTCTTCTGGTTCCACGGCGGGCTCGGCGGCGTCGAGGCCTACGGAGCCGTCGCCGACAGTGTCGAGCGGCCCTTCTACGGCATCCAGGCCAGAGGCTGGATGACCGACAGCGAACCGGTGACGGGCATCCGCGCCATGGCGGCCCACTACGCCGCCGTCATCCGGGCCGTCCAGCCGGCGGGCCCGTACGACCTGGGCGGGTACTCGCTCGGCGGGATGCTGGCCTACGAGGTCGCGCGGCAGCTGCAGGAAGCGGACTGCGCCGTCGAGACGATCACCATGCTGGACACGATGTACGGCGACGAGGTCAAGGCCAGGACCATGTCGCGCAAGGACATGGTCCTGCAGCAGGTGAACGCACTGCTGACGGCGGCCGCCGGGTCCAGGCCCGCGGACCCGGACCCGGACGCGCCCGCGCCCTTCATCGCGGGCTACGAGGTGGACCTGAGCCGCGATGCCGACGACCTCCTCGACGAGCTGATGCCGCTCGCCCGGCAGCGGGGTCTCGTCGGGCCGGAGGAGGCGGTGCGCGCACGCATCGAGCAGCACCTGCGCGTCCTGGAGGCGTACCAGGTGCTGGAGTACGAGGTGCAGCCGCTGCCACGCCCGGAGGCGGTGACCTGTTTCTACTTCCGCAACAGCAGCGGTCTCTTCTACGGTGATCTGGAGCCGGTGCTGTCGACCCAGGACGACGGCAAGGCGCTGGACCACGTCGTCTACTGGGCGGAATGGGAAAAGCGAATTCCCGACTTCCACCGGACCGACGTCGACTCGTCGAACCACTTCGTGATGCTCAGCGACGAGTCCTCGCTTTCAGCCATCCGCGCCTTCTGCAAGGTCTTCTACTCCAGCGGTCGGGAGAAGAACCGGATAACGAACGCCAAAAAGTGGGTGGGCCGCCGCCGTGCCAAGCGGCCGAATCCGGCCCCGGTGAACACGCACACGCACCGTGATGGTGGCAAGAACAGAAAGGGCTCGTCGTGAAGACGTACGTTTTCCCCGGTCAGGGATCCCAGAAGAAGACGATGGGAGGCAGCCTCTTCGACGAGTTCCCCTCGCTCACCCGGGAGGCCGACTCGATCCTGGGCTACTCCGTCAAGGAACTGTGCCTGGAGGATCCGGACAACCGGCTGAACCGCACCGAGTTCACCCAGCCCGCCCTCTACGTCGTCAACGCGCTGTCCTACTACAAGAAGCTGCAGGAGTCGGAGCGGGCGCCGGACTTCCTCGCCGGGCACAGCCTCGGTGAGTTCAACGCCCTGCTCGCCGCCGAGTGCTTCAGCTTCGAGGCGGGCCTTCGACTGGTGCGCAAGCGGGGCGAGTTGATGGCCCAGGCGCCGGAGGGCGCGATGGCGGCCGTGCTCAACGCGTCCGAGCGGGAGATACGCGCCATCCTCGACGACAACGGCCTGACCTCGATCGATCTGGCCAACTTCAACTCGGCGTCACAGATCGTGCTTTCGGGTCCGCCCGAGGACATCAAGGCCGCCCGTCCGCTCTTCCAGACCGGCAAGCACCTGTTCGCCCCGCTGAACACCAGCGGCGCCTTCCACTCCCGCTACATGGAGCCGTCGCGACGGGAGTTCAGCCGTTTCCTGGAGACCGTGAGGTTCTCCCCGCAGAAGGTCCCGGTCATCTCGAACGTGACCGCCCGGCCTTATGAGGACCACCGGGCCAAGGAGCTCCTTGCCGAGCAACTCACCAGCGCCGTGCGCTGGTCGGAGAGCGTGAACCACCTGCGCGGCCTGGGCGACATGGAGTTCCAGGAGTTGGGGCACGGCAATGTCCTGACCAAGCTCATCAACAAGATCTGCCGGGAGTCGCCGCAACCGCCGCGTCAGGAGTCCACGGCGGAGCAGCAGCCTTTGTCCGCACAGGAGTTGGTGCGCCAGTGGAACGAACGCCACCCGGTCGGCACCCGCGTCCGGTCGACGATCGGCGAATACCGGGACCTGGAGACGGCCACACCGGCAACGGTGCTTTTCGGCCACAGGGCAGCGGTGTACATGATCGGTTATCGCGGCTATTTTGACCTTACTGAGATCGAGTCGGTCAACTAGTGTCACGTACCGGGGGGTTGACGGACGGCGTCTGCGCCGACGGCAACAAGGGGGAGGAATCTCAATGATGCCCGTGGGCATTGAGGCCATGAACGTCTTCGCAGGCACGAGCTACGTGGACGTGAGCAAGTTGGCGGCGCACCGCGGACTCGACACCGCACGGTTCGAGAACCTCCTGATGAAGGAGAAGACCGTCGCGCTGCCCGACGAGGATCCGGTGACGTTCGGCGTCAACGCCGCGAAGCCGATCATCGACGCGCTCAGCGACGAGGAGCGCGACCGCATCGAGATGGTGATCACCGCGACGGAGTCGGCCTTCGACTTCGGCAAGTCGATGAGCACGTACTTCCACAGCCTGCTCGGACTGGGGCGCAACTGCCGCCTCTTCGAGATCAAGGTCGCGTGCTACTCGGGCGTGGCCGCCCTGCAGACCGCCGTGAACTTCGTGCTGTCGCAGACGTCGCCGGGCGCCAAGGCGCTGGTGATCGCCACGGACATCACGCGGTTCATGGTGGCCGAAGGCGGTGACGCGCTGTCCGAGGACTGGTCCTTCGCCGAGCCGAGCGGCGGGGCGGGCGCGGTCGCCATGCTCGTCGGCGACGACCCGAAGGTCTTCCAGATCGACGTCGGCGCGAGCGGCTACTACGGCCACGAGGTGATGGACACGTGCAGGCCGCTGCCCGACAGCGAGGCGGGCAACGCCGAGCTGTCGCTGCTGTCCTACCTCGACTGCTGTGAGAACGCCTTTCTGGAGTACCAACGGCGCGTGGGCGACGTGGACTTCATCGACACCTTCGGCTATCTGGCCTTCCACACGCCCTTCGGCGGCATGGTCAAGGGCGCGCACCGCAACTTGATGCGCAAGATGGCGAAGGCGCGCCCTGCGGCCATCGAGGAGGACTTCGAGCGCCGCATGGGGCCAGGCCTGACGTACTGCAAGCGGGTCGGCAACGTCATGGGGGCCACCACCATGCTGGCGCTCGCCAGCACCATCGACAACGCGGACCTGTCCGGCGGAGCACAGCGCGTGGGGTGCTTCTCGTACGGCTCCGGGTGCTGCTCCGAGTTCTTCAGCGGGGTCGTGCAGCCGCAGAGCCAGGCGCACCTGCGCCGGATGGGCATCGCGGCATCGCTGGACGGCCGGTACGAGCTGGACATGGCGCAGTACGACCTGCTGCTCAAGTCCAACGACGCGGTCAGGTTCGGCACGCGCAACCTCGAACTCGGCGGGCCCACCGTCCCCGAGTCCAGGGCCGCGCTCGGCGGTGAACGGCTGTTCCTGAAGCGAATAGACGAGTTCCACCGGGAGTACGAGTGGATCTCCTGACCGGCGTCGCCTACGAGACCGTCGAGGTCCGATTCGACCAAGAGATCTGCTTCCTGCGGATCAACCGTCCCGACGCCGAGAACCGGATCAGCAGCCGCCTCGTCGAGGAGTGCGCGCGGGTGGTCGAGCTCTGCGAGGAGCACGCGAAGGTGCTCGTGCTCGAAGGCCTGCCCGAGGTCTTCTGCACGGGCGCCGACTTCCAGGAGATCAGCTCCGCGGCGGAGGGCGAAGGACCTCAGGAGTCGCCGGCCGAGGCGCTGTACGACCTGTGGCTCTCGATCGCCCTGGGCTCGTTCGTCTCCGTCGCGCATGTGCGCGGCAGGGTCAACGCCGGGGGCGTGGGCTTCGTCGCCGCGTGCGACGTCGTCCTGTGCGAGGAGAAGACGGTATTCAGCCTCTCCGAGCTGCTGTTCGGCCTGATGCCCGCGTGCGTGATGCCCTTCCTCATCAGGAAGACCGGCGTCGCGAAGGCCAACTACCTGACCCTGATGACCCAGCCGGTCACCGCCAGGCAGGCGCTGGACTGGCACCTGGTGGACGCCGTCGAGGACAACAGCGCCAACCTGCTCCGCAAGCACCTCTTGCGGCTGCGCTACCTGCCGAAGACCGGCATCGCGCGCTACAAGAAGTACCTCGGAGCGCTCGACGGCACCCTGGCCGCGTCCCGCGACAAGGCGATCGAGGCGAACCGCGAGGTGTTCTCCGACCAGGAGAACCTGGCCAAGATCTCGCGGTACGTACGGACGGGGCAGTTCCCCTGGGAGGAGGAGTAGCGCATGCAGGACGACCCGGTGGGCTACGCCACCATCAGGGACGGCGTGGTCCAGATCACCATGCAGGACAGAGAACACAAGAACACGTTCTCCGGGCGGCTCATCAACGGCCTGAGCGAGGCGTTCGAGCGGGTGGGGGCGGACGAGCGGTGCAAGGCCGTCGTCCTCACCGGCTACGACAGCTACTTCGCCAGCGGCGGCACCAAGGACGCCCTGCTGCAGATCCAGGACCGCAAGATCAGCTTCACCGACTCCAACATCTACGGTCTCGCCCTGGACTGCCCCGTGCCGGTCATCTCCGCGATGCAGGGCCACGGCATCGGCGGCGGGTTCGCCATGGGGCTGTTCTCCGACTTCGTCGTCCTCAGCCAGGAGAGCGTCTACACGACGAACTTCATGCAGTACGGGTTCACCCCCGGCATGGGGGCGACGCTGGTCCTGCCCAAGAAGCTCGGCTTCAGCCTGGGGCAGGAGATGCTGCTCTCCGCGAAGACCTACTACGGGCGCGACCTGAAGGACCGGGGGGTCCCGTTCCCCGTCCTGCGGCGCGCCGAGGTCCTGCCCTACGCGGTGGAGCTCGCGGAGAACCTCGCGGAGAAGCCGCGGGTCTCCCTGATCACCCTCAAGGACCACCTCGTGTCGGACCTGCGGGCCGAACTCCCCTCGTACATCGAGCGCGAGGTGGCGATGCACGACAAGACCTTCCACCAGCCCGAGGTCCGCGACCTCATCCAATCCCGGTACCTAGGCGGTTGACGACACATGCCGATGCAAGAAGTGTTCGACCTGGTCGTGAAGCACACGTGCGAGGTCATGCCCGAACTCGACGGCCACACCTTCGTGGCCACCGACTCGCTGCGGGAACTGGGGGCCAACTCCATGGACCGCGCGGAGATCATCATGATGACGCTCGAGTCGTTGTCGACGGCCCTCCCGCTGGTCGAACTGGCGGGCGCGAACAACATAGGTGAACTGGCGAAGCTCATCCATGACAAGTCGACTTCCTGACCAGCCCGATGTCGTGATCACCGGCCTTGGCGTCACCTCCGCGGTGGGCCAGGGCAAGGGCGACTTCACCGCCGCGCTCCTCGCGGGCCGCCACGCCTTCGCCCCGTTGCGCAGACCCGGCCGGTCGGTACCCGCCGACGGGTCCGGGGCGGCCTTCATCGGCGCCGAGATCGGGGAGCTCGCCGTACCCGACGCGTTCCCCGCCAGGGCGCTGCGCACGGCGTCCCTGTCGGCCCGTGCCGCCCTGGTGACGCTCGACGAGGCGTGGCACGAGGCGGGGCTCGACGACGCCGACCCGGCCCGCATCGGTCTGGTCGTCGGCGGATCCAACGTGCAGCAGCGGGAGTTGACGCAAGCGCACGCCCGGCACGCCGACCATCCCGAGTTCCTGCGCCCCACGTACGGCCTGGCCTTCATGGACACCGATCTGTGCGGGCTGTGCACCGAGCAGTTCCCCATCCGCGGCTTCGCCCACACGCTGGGCGGCGCGTCGGCCAGTGGCCTGCTCGCCGTCCTGCAGGCCGTGTGGGCCGTCCGGTCGGGCCAGGTCGACGTGTGCATCGCCGTCGGGGCGCTGATGGACCTCTCGTACTGGGAGCTCCTTGCGTTCCGGGCCATGGGCGCCATGGGGTCGCACCGCTTCGCCGACGAACCGGGCGCGGCGTGCAGGCCGTTCGACCGGCAGCATGACGGGTTCGTCTTCGGCGAGGCCTGCGGTGTGGTCGTCGTGGAGCGGGAGGGCGCACGCCGGCACCCCGAGCCGTACGCCCGGGTCCTCGGCACGGCCACCGCGGTGGACGGCAACCGGAACCCCGACCCCTCCCTCGCGGGGGAGATCAGGGTCATCGAGGGAGCGCTGGCGCAGGCGGGCCTGAAGGCGGCCGACATCGACTACGTCAATCCGCACGGGACCGGCTCGGTGATCGGTGACGAAACGGAACTCGGTGCCCTGGCCAAGTGCGGTCTGGGCGACGCACGGATCAACGCCACCAAGTCGATCACCGGACACGGTCTGAGCGCCGCGGGCGCGGTGGAGGTCGTGGCGACGCTGCTGCAGATGCGGGAGCAGCGGCTGCACCCCACCCGCAACCTGGAGGACCCGGTGGACGCCTCGTTCGGGTGGGTGCGGCAGGAGTCGGTGCCGTTCGCGTTCGAGACCGCCGTCAGCCTCAGCATGGGGTTCGGCGGCCTCAGCTCGGCCATCTGCCTGCGGAAGTGGCGATGACCGGACCCGTTGTCTTCATGTACTCGGGACAGGGGTCCCAGTACTTCCACATGACGCGCGAGCTGTACGAGCACAACGCGCGCTACCGGCTCTGGCTCGACTACTGCGACGAGATCGCCTCGCCCCTCATCGGGAAGTCGCTCCTGGACACCGTCTTCGATCCGCGTCGGGACAAGAGCGACCCGTTCGACTCCCTGCCGGACTCCAGCGCGGCGCTGTTGTGCGTCGAGTACAGCCTGACGCGCGTCGTCCAGGAACTCGGCCACGAGTGCGACCTCCTCCTCGGCTACAGCCTGGGGGAGATCACCGCGGCCGTGGTCGCGGAGGCGCTGCCCCTGGAGGACGGCATCGGCTTCGCGGTGGAGTTCGCGCGGCTGCTGGAGCAGGAGACCCCGCGCTCCGGCATGCTGGCGGTCGTCGGCTCGTCGGAACTCCTGCGGACGCACGCGTCCCTGTTCGCCGACTGCTGGGTGACGGGGCGGAACTTCGAGGGGAACTTCGTCGTGAGCGGGCGCGTCGCCGACATCGACGTACTGCAGCGCGCACTGGAGTCGCGGTCCGTCCTGTGCCAGCGGCTGCCCGTCGACTACGGCGTGCACACCGAGCTGATCGATCCCGTCGAGGCGCGGGCCCGCCGCCTCATGGACTCCCTGAGCCTGGCACCGCCGCAGATCCCGATCGTCTCGTCCGCCACGGCGGACCGGGTCGACGCGGTGTCCGCCGACGGCATCTGGGCGGCCGTGCGCCGGCCCGTGGAGTTCTCCCGCGCCGTCGAGAAGGTGTCCGCCGAGGGCGGCGCGACGTTCGTCGACCTCGGACCCAGCGCCACGCTCGCCACCTTCGTGAAGTACATCGCCAGGCCCGGCGACGGGTGCTCCCAGGTGAGCACCGTCAACCGGTTCGGCAACGACGTGAAGTCGATGAACGACTTCCGGGCGTTCATGGCGACGCCGTGAACCCCGCACCACCTGTTCCGCATGGATTTCCGATGTCGACCAAGGATGATTGAGGAGTTGTACAGATGAGCGATGGCAGCCCGATGCCGAGCGAGGCCGAACAACAGGCGTTCGAGCAGAACCCGCACCTGCTGTACAGCGCCCTGCGCGCGGAGGCCCCCGTCAGCAAGGTCACCGCGCCCGGCGGTCTCGGCGTATGGATGGTGACCCGCCACGAGGACGCCCGTCCCGCACTGAGCAGCGTCAAGCTCTCCAAGAACGTGGAGCTCGGGCAGAAGGTGATCGAGGAGAACACCGACAGCGAAGAGCTGCGGCTGATGTTCGCCACCGAACTCTCGGCGCACATGCTCAACTCCGACCCGCCGGTCCACACCCGCCTGCGCAAGCTGGTCAACAAGGTGTTCACCCCGCGGGCCGTGGAACGCCTCCGTCCGCGGATCGAGGAGGTCACGACGGAGCTGCTCGACGCGATGGAGCGCGCGGGCAGCGTGGACCTGATGAGCGCCTTCGCCGCCCCGCTGCCGATCGCGGTGATCTGTGAGCTGCTCGGTGTCCCGCTGATCGACCAGGGCAAGTTCCGCGGCTGGGTCGACGCGCAGCTGTCCGGCGACCCGGAGCGGCTCGCCGAAGCCGCTCCCGCCCTGCTCGGCTACCTCGACGAGCTGGTCGAGAGCAAGCGCGCCAACCCCTCCGACGACCTGCTCACGGACCTGGTGCACGCCAGCGACGGGGACGACAAGCTCAGCGCCCAGGAACTGGTCTCGATGGCGTTCCTGCTGCTCGTGGCGGGCCACGAGACGACGGTGAACCTCATCGGCAACGGCGTGCTCGCCCTGCTGCGCCACCCGGACCAGCTCGCCGCGCTGCGCGAGGACCGTTCGCTGCTGCCCGGCGCCATCGAGGAGTTCCTGCGCTACGAGGGTCCGGTCAACACCGCGTCGCTGCGGTTCACGACCGAACCGGTCGAGCTGGGCGGGGTCGTCATCCCGGAGAACCAGCTCGTGGTGGTCGCCATCGCGTCGGCCAACCGCGACGAGGCCCAGTTCCCCGACGGCGACAAGCTGGACATCACCCGGGAGACGGGCGGCCACCTGGCGTTCGGGCACGGCATCCACTACTGCGTCGGCGCCCCGCTGGCCCGGTTGGAGGCCGAGATCGCGTTCGGCCGCCTGCTCGACCGGTTCGCCGACATCCGCCTGGACGTCGACGACGCGGACGTGCGCTGGAAGCCCGGCACGGTCCTTCGGGCGCTGAAGACCCTGCCGGTGCGCGTCAGCGTCCAGTAGCCCGTCACGGTGCCGCCGGGGCCGCGCTGTGGCGTGGCCCCGGCGGCACCATGCCGATCAGCCGGCGCGGTGCTTGGCGACGACCTCCTCCAGCTGCGGAACCAGGTCGTTGAGCGAGGGAGCGGCCAGGATCTCGTCGCGCAGGGCGGTCGCGCGCTCGGTGAACCGGGGCTCGGTCAGGAGGCGGTTGACGCTCTCCTTGATGTTCTGCCCGGTGGCCTGCGAGGTGTGGATCTCCAGGCCCGCACCCTGCTCGGCCAGCTTGCGGGCCAGGATCGGCTGGTCGAAGTGGAAGTGCAGGGACAGCTGCGGCACCGGGTGGCGCGCGGTGGTCGCGAGGGTCGCCGCACCCGCGTGGTGGATGACCGCGGAGCACGTGGGGACGATGGCGTGCCACGGCACGAAGGGGACCAGGCGGACGTTGTCCGGGACCGTCCCCAGCTTCTGCTGCTCGCTCTCGGCGATGGTCGCGACCAGCTCGATGTCCAGCTCGGACAGCGAGTCGAGGATCTCGGACACGGGGATGTTGTAGCCGTTGAAGACCTCGGTCGCGGTCAGACCCAGTGTCATGCCGACCCGCGGACGCTCCGGAGCCGTCTTCAGCCAGTCGGGCACGACGGCCGGGCCGCCGTAGCCGATGAACTGCGTCTGCAGGACATCGAGACCGCTGTCGAGCTGCAGGCTCGGCGGGAATTGATCGATCGTCACATGACCCGTCGTCATGTCCTCGCTGAACTCCCCGCCGAACGCGTTCGCTTGGCCGCCGAGCCAGTCCGCCAGCGGGTCGAACCGCTCCGCGGCGGGCTGCTGCGCCATCAGCCGCAGGTACGTCTCGCGGGTCGAGCCGAACACGTCGGCACCGAAGACCACGCGCGCGTGCGCCGCACCGCACGCCTTCGCGGTGATCGAGCCGATGTAGCTGAAGGAGTCCCACACCACCAGATCCGGCTTCCAGTGGCGGGCGAACGCCACCAGGTCATCGATCACCGCGGCGGCCTCACCGCCGTGGGCGCCCTCCACCGCGGCCTTGTGGCTCTGCGACGTGTACTCCCACGTGGTGCCCTCCGGGTCCTCGGCCACGTCCCACGGGGGCGTGAGGCCGGAGCGGATCGACTCCATTATTTCCGGGTACTCGCGGCCGAACTGCCACTTGTCGAAGTCGTTTCCGACGGGCACGGCGGTGAGCCCCGCCTGGGTGATGGTCGGAGCGAAACGAGGTTGGCTTGCAATGAGCACTTCGTGGCCGGCCGTGCGCAACGCCCACGCCATCGGCACGAGGTACATGAAAATGTTCTTCTCAGGGTTGACAGTGAAAAGCACGCGCATAAGGAGACTTCCTCGGGTCGGTTCGGCGGAAGCAATGGCTACGCGGCCTGGCGGGACCCGAGTCCGGCGCGCTCAGGCTCCGGCACCCCGGTGGTGCTACGAGAACGTCCCCCCAGACTCGTTGGCCACAGACTACGCGTGATGACTCCGGACATGGAAAGATCACGACAGTTCCCGTCACCCCGGATCGGGGGTGTTCATGACCTTGATTCTTCTGCCCAACTGGCAGGCCCGCTGGTAGCGTTCGAGAAGTTTCTACTGGTAGAGCCGTGTCTGCTGAGGAGTTCGGATGAGCACTGGTATATCGCTTCCCAAGCCCGAGGAAGTCGGTGCGTTCTACGATGCGGCCAACGATCTGATCGCCCAATTCCAGGGCGGCAGCATGCATTACGGCTACTGGAACGGCCCCGATGACGACAGCACCTTCGAGGAGGCCTCGGACCGCCTCTCCGACCTCCTGATCGACAAGCTCGGCCCCGGCCCGGACGACCGGGTGCTCGATGTCGGGTGCGGTGTCGGCACGCCAGGTGTGCGACTGGCCACAAGGACCGGCGCGGAACTGGTCGGGATCTCGATCAGCGCGCGCGACGTGGAGCTTGCCAACGCGCGTGCGCAGAGCGAGGGTTGCGCCGACCGGGCGCGCTTCGAGCACGCCAACGCGCTGGAGATGCCCTTCGAGGACAACTCCTTCGACCACGTCCTCGCGCTCGAGTCCATCGTGCACATGCCGGACCGTGTCCAGGTGCTCAAGCAGATCGCGCGGGTGCTGCGCCCCGGAGGTTCGCTGGCGCTCACCGACTTCGTCGAACGGACCCCCGCCTCGGCCGACTTGGCCAAGCCCTCGTTCCTGAAGAGGCTTCAGGGCGCCGTGGTCGACAAGGTGCAGAAGGCGGCGCTCGCCAAGGTCATCGAGTCGTGGCACACGGCTCCGCTGGTCCGCGCGGCGGACTACGCGTCGTTCGCCTCCGCCGCCGGCCTCGAGGTCGTCGAGGTCACCGACATCAGCCAGAACACCAAGTACACCGCCCACCGGTTCTACGGGGCGGTCTACGAGTATGCCAAGCACAACGAAGTCCCGCCGGAGATCAAGAAGATCCTGCGGGCGGGCCCCGGCGAGAAGCGGCTGCACTGGCTGATCGAGGACGACCCGGCGGTCGGCGTGATCCTCGCCGTGCTGCGCCGCCCCTCGGAGGGCTGAGGTCCGGCGACCGAGGTCCGGCGGCTGAGGCCCGGCGGCTACTGGCCCACTGGCTGGTGGCCGTCGGGCCGGTTCGCGGAACCCGCGGGCTTCCGTACGGTGCTCAGCTGGTACCTCCAGGTGTCGGCGAGCCCTTCGGCGAGGCCGATCTCCGGCCGCCAGCCGAGTACGTCCGCCGCGCGCCGGATGTCCAGCCACACGTCCCTGCGGTCGAACGAGCGAGCCGGTTCGCGTTCCACCGGAACCGGCCGCCCCACCGTGGCCTCCAGATGCCGGTGCAGGTCGTCGAGCGAAGTCGGCGCCCCCGCACCGATGTTGAGCACGGTCGGCCGGTCCGCCGCGCGCAGCGCGGGAGCCTTTCCCAGCACCGCGAGCATGGCGCTCGCCACGTCGTCGACGTGGAGGTAGTCCCTGCTCGACCCGCCGTCGCCGAGTATGCGGAGCTGCTCGCCCGCCAGGAGCGCCTGCATCCAGTGCCCGATCACGCCGTAGCCCGCTGTGGTGCGCTGCCCCGGGCCGTACACGTTGGACAGCCGCAGCGTCACGGGGGCGAGCCAGCCGGCCGCGTCCGCAAGGGCTTCCTCCTGCTCTAGTTTGGCCTTGCCGTAGACGTTGCTCGGCGACACGGGTGACTGCTCGCCGTACGGCGGTTCGCGCCTCGGGTCGTACACGGTGCCGCCCGACGCCGCGAGCGTCACGACCGGCCGCCGCGGGTTCTCCCGCAGCGCGTCGAGAAACGCCCGGAAGGAGGCGATCTCCTCGGCGGCGCGCTCCGGTTCGCGTTCGGCGATCGCCGGACTGATCCGGCTCGCCAGATAGAAGACCACATCGCAGCGGAGCAGCACGGGATCGGTCCACGTGCCGTACACGGCTGGTTCGGTGCTGGTGAATCCGTGGGCCTCGACTCCGGCCCTGGACAAGGCGCGTATGACGCTCCTGCCGAGGAATCCGCGTGCGCCGACGACGGCCACGACGGGTTCGGGCCGGTGAAGGCCGTCTTGCGGGACGTGTGCTGCGGGCATCCCTTTTTCCCCCACGTAAAGGACCGGCGATCCGTCGCCGGTCAGGAACAACTCTCGTCACGGGCAGTGCTGTTCAGGACAAGCGGTCGCGCGTCGTACGGTCGACGTTCCGCTATTCGTCGAGGCGGCACAGTGGGTCGGTCCTGCCCACGGCGGCCGTGATCACCGTCAACGCACCGTACCAGCAGCCCGGTTGGCATCGGTGAACTCCCGCCGGTCGATTGCAGTTTGAATTCGGTCAAGATCAGACTGCGTTGCGCCGCGAGCGGTTAATATCGCGCGCATGACCACGAGAAGCGATGCGGTTGCCGAACGCCGACCGGCCTATCTGTCAGACCTTGCCGACGGAACCGACCGGTTCTTCGACGAGCGCAGGGATTCCTGCCCGTGGTGCGATTCCAAGAAGCTCGGCCTCCTGCTGCGGACGACGGACGTCATGCAGCACAAGCCCGGTGTATTCGTCCTGGAATCCTGCAGGGACTGCGGGCACGTCTTCCAGAACCCCCAACTGAACGACGACGGACTCGAGTTCTACTACCGGGACTTCTACGACGGTCTCGGTGAAGAGAACATGAACAAAATCTTCGGGACCAAGCGTGCCGGGCACGACGGCCGGACCAACATGGTCGCCGCGCAGGGCACGCCCAAGCAGTGGCTCGACGTCGGCACGGGGCACGGTCACTTCCTGGCCGACGCGAAGAGGGTGCTGCCCGACACCGAGTTCGACGGACTCGACCGGACCGACGGAGTGCTGATCGCCCAGGAGAAGGGGCGGGTCCGCAAGGCCTACCAGGGCAGCTTCATCGATCTCGCCCCCGAGTTCGCCGGTCAGTACGACGTGATCAGCATGTACCACTACCTGGAGCACACCGCGGACCCCAGGGCGGAGATGGCCGCCGCGGCGGCGGCCCTGCCCGAGGGCGGGTACCTGGCCATCGAACTGCCCGACCCGGAGAGCACCTGGGCCCGGCTCCTCGGCAAGTGGTGGATCTCCTGGCTGCAGCCCCAGCACCTGCACATGATCCCGATCGCGAACCTGCGCGCCGAGCTGAGCACCCTGGGCCTGACCGTCGTCTCCGAACAGCGGGCCGAACCGCACAACGGACAGGACGTCGTCAGCGCCGCGGTCCTCGCGATCAACGCGGGTCTCATCGGTGGCGAGGACCTGGCGTGGCGGCCCGCCCCGCCGACGCGCGCCAAGGCGCTGCTGCGCAAGGTCGCCTTCAACGCGAGCGTCCCGGTGCTCGCCCTCGCCTACCTGGTGGACCGGGTCTCCGCGTCGATCGGTGGGGGACGCGGCCTGTCCAACACCTACCGGGTGCTCGCGCGCCGGACGTCCTGACCCGCGCGGCCACGGCCGCCTCCCTTGTCGACGTGCCTAGAAAAGGCCCGTGACCTGCAGTTTTCTCCATTCGCGGGTCACGGGCTTGACCTTGACACAGTGATAAGGTTTCCACTTGGGTGCAGGAGGTGGTCCCGATCAACACGACGAACACGACCCCGCTGAACACCCGAGTGGCCAATGCCCTGGGCGCCGAGGACTCCTCGGTCCGGCTCAAGGCCGCCCTGGCGGTCGGCTCGAACCCCGACCCCGCATTCCTGGAGATGCTCGTCGAGCGGTGCGCGGTCGAGCCGGACTTCTACGTACGGGACATGCTGTCCTGGGCGCTGACCCGCCTCTCGCCGGAGATCGTCCTGCCCCGGATCCGCCCGGAGCTCGACTCCGAGGTCCACCAGGCCCGCAGCCAGGCGCTGCACACGCTCTCCAAGATCGGCGACAAGAGCACCTGGGCCTGGATCACCTGGGACATGCTGCGTGACGCCGACGACGAGGTCGCGCGTACCGCGTGGCGCGTCGCGGTCGTCCTGGTGCCCGAGGACGAGGAGAGGGCCCTGGCCGACGAGCTGGCCCTGCAGCTCGGGCGCGGTGACCGCAACATGCAGCTGAGCCTGAGCCGGGCCTTCGTCGACCTCGGCGACGTGATCAAGGACGCCTTGGAGAAGGCTTCGGGGAATCCCGACCCGGACGTGGCCGCGCACGCCCGTGCCACGGAGATGCTCCGGAAGGACCCGGAGACCGGTTTCGACACGGCCATCGAAGAGGCCAAGCGCGTGGTCCGGCTCGGCCCGGAGCGAACCGCTGCCGCTGCCGCCGCGCTCGCGGCGGCAGGCACCGAGACCTCGGAGACCTCGGAGGCCACCGAGACTGCCGGGACCTCGGAGACACCCGAGACCTCGGAGACGACCGGGCCGACGGAGGCCGCCGAGGCCGCCAAGGTCGCAGAGGCTTAAGGAGACCGCGGTTTGCTGATCGGTGATGTGGCCCGCCAGTCCGGGGTGAGCACCCGCATGCTCCGGCACTACGACGCCCTGGGCCTGGTGCGGCCGACGGGCCGCACCGTCGGCGGCTACCGCGAGTACTCCGCCGAGGACATCCGCAGGATCTTCCACGTGGAGAGCCTGCGGTCCCTCGGCCTCTCGCTCAAGCAGATCGGGCGCGCCCTGGAGGACCCGGCGTTCACGCCGTCCGCCCTGGTGAGCGACCTCATCCAGTGGACGGAGGACCGCCTGGCGCGGGAGCAGGAGCTGCTTGAGCGGCTCCGTGCGATCGACGCGTCGGCGCCCACCGGCTGGGAGAGCGTCCTGCGCATCGTCGAGCTCATGCGGGAACTCAACTCGACCAGCCCCGCGCGCAGGCAGCAGGCCGTCCTGGCCCGCCCGGAGGGCGTGTCGGTCCCCGCCGAGCTGCTCGCCGGGGCGGTCCTGACCGAATCCGACCCCCATGTCGCGGGCGCCCTGCGCTGGGCGCTCGCCCGGTCGGGCGGCGACGGCGTGGCGGCACTGGACGCCGGCGCGCACTCGGCGGACGTGAACATCCGGCGGCGCGCGGTCCTTGCGATCGCCGAGATGACCGAGGCTCCGGGGGCCACCGCGGTGCTCGCGGACGCCCTCGGGGACCCGGACGCGACGGTGCGCAGGCACGCCGCGCTCGCTCTGGGCAGGCACGGCGCGACCGCGGCCGTGCCCACCCTCGTCGGCATGGTGGTCGACGGCGTGAACGACGTCGACGCGGCGGAGGTACTGGGAACGCTGTCCCAGGACCCCGTGTGCGCGGACCGGATCACGACCGCCCTGGCCGGCGAACTCGCCGTGCCCACCGCGGACTCCGCGACGCGGATCCGCCTCACCCAGGCGCTGGTCGAGCTCGCGGGAACCACCGCGCAGGAGGTCCTGCGCGAACTGGCCCAGGACGACGACCGTGCCGTCGCC
The DNA here is from genome assembly GCF_056434405.1 of Streptomyces sp. NPDC044044. NCBI lineage: Bacteria > Bacillati > Actinomycetota > Actinomycetes > Kitasatosporales > Streptomycetaceae > Streptomyces > Streptomyces sp. NPDC044044. The sequence goes on from NZ_JBWKFG010000005.1 coordinate 435,643, forward strand.
CTCGTCGCATCGGCCCTCGTCGGAGTCGTCGAGGAACGCACCCCCGAAGATCCGGCAAGTGCCCGGACGAACGAGGGAACGGACACCTAGTCTTGTCCTGATGGGCACCACTCAACTCTTCTTCGCCTGCTCGCAGTACGCGGCCGCCACGGTGAGTGCGGCAATCCGGGCGGGGCTCTTCGGACCGCGGTCCGAACACCGGCGCGTCCTCGTCGTCACCGACCGGTCCACCACGCCCGAGATCGGTGTTCCTTTCGACCGCATGCCTGGATTCGCCGCCCTGCGACCGGATTTCGACGCGGTGCACTCCTGGAACGCATTCATCCGCCCCTTCCACCCGGCGGACTGGTCCCCACGGGAACAGGACACGCTTCTGTGGGAACGGGCACTGAGGCGCACATGGAACCTCGGCAGCGGTCCCGTCGAGATCGCCTGCGAGTCCATCCAGGGCAACCCGTCCAAGGCCGCGATGAAGATCTTCGCGGACAGTCCCGTCCACGTGTACGCCGATGGCCTGATGAGCTACGGGCCGACGCGAACCGCGATCGACCCACAGCTCGGCACGCGCATCGAGCGACTGCTGTACGTGGATCTCGTGCCGGAACTCCGGCCGCTCCTGCTGACCGAGTTCGGCCTTGAGCCGGAGATCGTGCCGACCGCCACGTTCGCCGGTGTCCTGTCCGAGCTGTCCGAACTAGCCGAACTGGCCGATTCCGCCACGGACTTCGGGCGCGATCCGCAGCAGGCGCAGAAGGGACCCGCGCTGCTGCTCGGGCAGTACCTCTCCGCGATCGACGTCCTGACCGCGGACGAGGAGGAGCGGCTCCACCTGCGGATGCTCAGAGGAGTGGCTCAACTCGGCCACCGGCAGGTCGTGTTCAAGCCCCATCCCTCGGCCCCGCTCAGCGGGTCCCGAGTGCTGCAGGAGGAGGCGGATCGGCTCGGCATCGAGTTCCGGGTGTCGGAGGACCCGGTCCTCGCGGAAGTGCTCTACCAGCGGCTGAAGCCGTCCCTGGTCGCCGGATGCTTCTCCACCGCCCTGCTCACCGCCTCCTCTCTGTACGGACTTCCGGTCGCCCGGTGCGGCACCGACGTCCTGCTCGACCGGCTGAGCCCCTACCAGAACAGCAACCGAGTGCCCGTGACGATCGTGGACGCGCTCCTGCCCGACCTGGAGGACGGGGCGGCCACCACATCGCCGTCGCCCCCCAACGTCCACGAAAAGCCCGGTGGGCTCGGTGGCCTGGGGGACCTGGTCGCGGCCGTCGGCTTCACGATGCAGCCGGGCATCTACCCCGGCCTGCGCCCGTCGGCCGAGCGCTATCTCTCAGGGCACTTGAACGGCCGTACGCGGCGCTACTTCGACCGGCCCCGGCTCACCCGTCTCGGACTTCCCGGCGCCACCCCCGCACGGTTCGCCTTCATCCCGCGCCATGGGCGTGTGCGCCGGGCCGTACGACGCGCCCGATCCGTGAAGCGAGCGGTTCTCAGGCGGGGTTGAGGGCGGTCGGGTCCCAATTGCCGAGCCAGTCACCGATTTCCTGGTCGGCGGCCTGCGCGTCCGTCAACTGCGGGCGGTCCCCGCCGGCCGTGCCCGATCCGGCACCCGTGTTCCTGTACTCCGCGAAGCGGTCGTCCTTCCAGGGGAAGCCGCCCATGTCCGACCACGGAGTGGTCCTGATGGCGCCGCTCAGGGCGGAGTCGCGGACCGTGGTCTGCGGGTCGAGTGCGGCGTCGCCGCCCGCGTGCCAGTTGCGGCCCAGGTAGAAGCTGCGCGCGGACACGTCGCCGTTGACGGTGCTGTTGGTGATCAGGAAGCCCTTGCGGTCGGCGGGGGTGCTCGGCGCGGTGACGTAGCCCTGTGAGGTGCCGTCCCAGCGCTTCTTGAGGGTGATCACCGAGCGGTCCACCACGGCGGTGGCCCGGCCGAAGATGAAGTCCGTGTTGCCCACCACGTAGGAGTTGCGGATGTAGGCCCGGCCCAGCTTGTCCTTGGCCGCCGTGTCCAGGAGCAGGGTGTCCTGGTCGCCCTCGACGATCACGCCGTCGAGGAACGCCTTGTCGGCGGCGGTGCGCAGGGCGACCGCCTGGTGGCCCGCGAGGTTCTGGTTGGCCTTCTCGTCGAAGTCGTTGGAGAAGGTCAGATTGCGGGCCTGGAAGTCGTCGGCCTCCGCGGCCACGGTCGCGCTGCCCGATGTGCCGTAGGTGCCGGAGCCGTCCGGCCTGGGCGTACCGGCGGCGTTGTCGTACACGATGACCGTGTCCTTGCGGCTGCCGCCCGTGCCCTGGAGGGTGACGTGCGGCTTGTTCGCCGGGATCTTCACCGTCTCGCGGTACGTGCCCGGCGCGATGGAGACGGTGACCCGTGCCGGGTTGTTCGCCGGTACGGCGTCGACCGCGGCCTGCACCGTCCTGTACCGGCCGCTGCCGTCCTTCGCCACGGTGAGGGTGGAAGCGGCCTCGGCGGTGACGCCGGTCGCGGCGCGCGGTCCTGTCCCCGCCTTCACCTTCGCCGGGACGTCCGCAGCCTTGTCGAGCGTGTAGGCGTAGAAGCTCTTCGGGTCGAACGCCGTGCCGCCGCTCTCGTTGCGCCCGCTCGTCCCGGCGAAGACGTTGCCCCGCTGCACGACCGACGCCGAACTGTCCTTCGTCACAGGGTTCTTGAGACCCTCGAAGTAGCTGTTCTCCAGGACCATCTTCGTGTTGCCGCGCGAGTAGTTCCCGTACGACGACGTGATGTCCGTGCCCGCGACGTCCTGGAGGTAGTTGTTGTAGAGGTGCGCGTGGGCCACGTTGTCGGTGGACGGGTTGCGCTGCTCCGTCTCGCGGAACCAGTTGTGGTGGATCGTGATGTCGGCCGTCGTGTTCTCGGTCCAGCCGATGCCGAACGTCTTGTTGTTGTCGCTCAGCTTGTTCCAGGACACCGTCAGGTAGGTCGTGTCCTTGCGGCTGTCGATCAGGCCGTCGGCCATGTGCCGCAGGTCGTTGTGGTCGATCCAGACGTGGTGCGCGCCGTCCATCTGCACGGCGTCGAAGTCGTGCTCCTTGTCGTTCCACGTGCCCGCGTACGCGTCCCGGATCGTCAGGTTCCGGAGGATCACGTTGTGCACGCCCTGGCCCAGGAAGAAGCCGCCGCCGACGATCTGGCCCGAGGTGCCGGAGCCCACGATCGTCTTGTCCGACGCGACCTTGATCTCCTTGCCCTTGGGGTCCATCGTGATCGTCGCGGCGACGACGATGACGTACGGATCGGCGGCGGTCGCGTACTTCTCCAGGTCCGCGAGGGTCTTGACGGTGACCGTCTTTCCGTCGCGTCCGCCATAAGTCCCGTTCTGGCCAAGGGCGTTGACCGAGGCGAAGCCGTCGGCCACGTCATCGGCCGCCGTCGCGGCACTCGCCGTGGTGGCCGCCGACGCCCTCGGCTGCGCGTCCTCGCCGAAGACCCCGAAGGCCGTGCCGTACGTAAGCCCTGCCGCGGCCGCCATGGCCACCGGGATGCCGACCGTCAGGCTCAGCCGGCGCCTGCGGTGCCGCGCGGCCTTGTGCCCGTGCCGCTCGCGCGGCTCGTACTGCTCATGCTGCCCGTCCTTGATCGCGCTCATTGCCTCATCCGCCCTGGTGATGGTGGGGGTGCGTCTGCGTTGCGCAGGGCAGTCGCCGCCACCGGGCGGATTGGTTGCCGGATCCGCGAGGACTCGCCGGGTCAGCCCGGCCCGGCCGCCCGGTCCCGCTCCGTGCAGGCCGTGGGCCTGGAGCGGGGAGCGGAATCGTGCGCCGGTGCCTCCTCGCCGCCGTGCTGATCGGTGGTTCGGACTCCAGGGGCGTATCCATGAGGCGTCTTCGCGGATCGGAGGGGGAGAGGCGGCTGTGGCTGAGGCCGTAGCCCTGTGGACCGAGAGGAAACCGCGCTGTGGACATCAAGGAAGAACTCCGTGTGGCGAAGCTGGCGGACCTGCCACCGGGGGAGCTGCTGAGCGTGGACTTCGGCGGGGTCCAGGTGCTGCTCGCCCATGTCGACGGCGAGGTCCACGCGGTACGCGACGAGTGCTCGCACGAGGCGGCGAAGCTCTCCGAGGGGGAGCTGGAGGGCGCCACGGTGGAGTGCCCCTGGCACTTCAGCCGGTTCTGTCTGCGCACCGGGGAGGCGCTGGACTTTCCGGCGATGGACCCGGTCGACACCTATGGCGTGCGGGTCGCGGACGGGGAGATCTTCCTCTCCAGGGCGGGCGGGGGTGCGGATCGCTGAGCATGGTGACACGGTCCGGTGAGTGCCGCCTCGGGCGCGGGCTGTGCGTGGTGTATCCCGTTCGGTGTGGCGCGGATCTGAGAGGGCGTACACCATCAACGCCCTTTCGAGGAGAGCCACATGACGACCACTGAATTCCCCGGCCAGGACGAGCAGGCGGCCACCGGAGGCCGGAAGCGCAAGCTGGTGCTGCTGGGTGCCGTGCTGTCCCTCGCGGCGTTCCTTGTGGCTCGGCGGAAGCGCTGAGGCTCGTAGGTTTCTTCAGTCCGTAGAGGATTTCGCTGTAGAGGTCTCCTCCGTAGCAGTCTCCGGTGAGGGTTCGTCGGTGTGCGCGATGAGCCCCGCGGCCACCACCGATGCGATGGCGTCCAGCTGGGCGCTGTCCATCGGGTGGGTGAGGACGAGCGGGGCGAGGAAGAGCGGGCCACCGAGGAGCAGGTGCACCAGTGCCGATTGCGGTGCCCGGCGCAGTTCGCCTCGCTGCCGGGCGCGCTCGACGATCAACGCGAGGTCTCTGCGCTCCCGGGCGATGAACGTGCTCTGGAGCCGGTCGGCGAGGCCCTCGTCGCGGGACATCTCGGCCAGCAGCGCGGGGATCACCTCGCGCGCGGCGGGGCTGGAGAGGCGCTCGTGGATGAGCCGGGCCATCGCGCAGAGGTCGCCGCGCAGCGAGCCCGAGTCGGGCGGGGGCTCGATGTCCATGCCGTGCACGGCTGCGGCGAAGAGCAGCTCCGCCTTGGAGGCGAACCTGCGGTAGATCGCGGCCTTGCCCACCCCCGCGCGGGCGGCGGTCGCATCCATCGTCACGCGGGTGTAGCCGGACTCGGTGAGCAGCTCGCGCGCTGCGACCAGCACGGCCCGGTCGATCTGGCTGTCCCTGGGGCGGCCCAGGCGGGGCGCGGGGTTCGGCATGACACGAGTATACGAGACCGGAGTTCTGAAACTCCGGTACCGTAAAGCTGAGACGTCGAGGAGGACCCCCATGGACAGGTCACAGGACAGGTCGCTGGACAGGTCACAGCAAGACGACCGGCTGGATGTCTGGCTGCCGGTCAGCCACTGGACCACCCGGCACGACCGGTACGTGGCGGCGCTCCCGGCGGTCGCCGCCCGTGCCCTGCGCGAGGTGACACCGGGCGAGATGCGGCTGGTGCGACCGCTCGTCGCGCTGCGCACCCTGCCTTCGCTGCTGGCCGGCAAGGGCGGGGGGCACCCCGCGGGCCCCGCGGACTCGGTGCACGACATGACGCGGGCGGGCTTCATCAGGCTGGACGGCGGGTCGGAGAGCGACGGGCCGGACAGCCCGGCGGAGAGCCACGGGCCGGACAGTCCGGCGGACAGCACCGAGCCTGGCGGCGGCGACCGGCCGAGCAGTGACCCGGCCGACGGCGCCGTCATCCTCGGCTTCGTCGGCCAGCCCTGGAAACCCGTGCTGTCCAAAGCGATCCTCCGCGGCCTCACCCCCGAGGAGTTCCTGGCGTTCGACCGGCCCGGATACCTCAAGGGCGTGTACGCCATGTGGGTCGAGCCGGACGGCGCCGGAAGCCGTCTCCGTACGGAGACCCGCGTGTTCGTCACCAGCCAGAGCGCGGCCCGCCGCTTCAAGCCGTACTGGACCCTCATCGAGCCCTTCAGCGGGCTGATCCGGCGCGACTGGCTCGCGGCGGTCGGCCGCCGTGCCGAGCGCGCGGCCTGAGCCGGAACGTCCCGCTGTATCCAGCCCACCACCGCGCGGATCTTCAGGGAGGACAAGCGGGGGGGACGACAAGGAGTCGTCACTCCTCTCCCGGGCGCGGTACCCACGCCACCTGAAAGAGAGCTGACCGTGGAACGATCGACCGTCCATCGTCGCCGCTGGCAGATCCTCGCCGTGCTGTGCCTCAGCCTGGTCCTGATCGGTCTCGACAACCTGATCCTCAATCTGGCCCTGCCGAAGATCCAGACGAGTCTCGGCTCGACCGGCACCGAACTGCAGTGGATCGTCGACTCCTACACCCTGGCCTTCGGCGGACTGCTGCTGCTCTGCGGCACCCTCGCCGACCGCTTCGGGCGCAAGAGGCTGCTCCTGATCGGGCTCCTGCTCTTCATGGGGTTCTCGGTGGCGGCCGCCTTCGCCGACGGCTCCACGGCGCTGATCGTGCTGCGCGCCGCGATGGGCATCGGAGCGGCGATGATCATGCCCGCCACGCTCTCCATCATCAAGGACGTGTTCCCGCCTGAGGAGCAGGCCAAGGCCATCGGGATCTGGGCCGGCACGGCCGCGCTCGGTGTGCCGCTCGGCCCGGTCGTCGGCGGTCTGCTGCTCGAGCACTTCTGGTGGGGATCCGTCTTCCTCATCAACGCCCCGGTCGTGATCGTGGCCTTCGTCGTGGGACTCAAGCTGATCCCCGAGTCGCGCAACGAGAAGCACCCCGGGCTCGACCTGCTCGGCGCCCTGCTTTCGGTGCTGGGCCTGGTCGCGCTCGTGTACGGCCTGGTGGAGGCGTCCAGGAACGGCTGGAGCGACCCGGTGACCCTGGGCTCGCTCGGCGGCGGCGTACTGCTGCTGGTCGCGTTCGTCCTGTGGGAGCGGCACACGCCGCATCCGATGCTGATGCCGGAGCTGTTCCGCGACTCCCGCTTCGGCGGGGCCGCCGCCGCCATCACCGCCATCTCCTTCGGGATGTACGGCGCGCTGTTCGTCCTCACCCAGTACCTCCAGTTCGTGCTCTCGTACGAACCGCTGGGGGCGGGCCTGCGGCTGCTGCCGATCGCCACGATGATCGTCGCCGCTCCGCTCGCGCCGAAGCTGGTGGAGCGCGTCGGCCTGAAGTGGGTCGTGGTGGCCGGACTCGTACTGATCACCGGTTCGCTCGCGCTGACCGCGGGAGCCGGGATCGCATCGGAGGGCCGGGTCCTGGCGAGCCTCGCGCTCTTCGGCTTCGGCATGGGCCTCGGCATGCCCGCCGCGGCCGACGCCATGCTGTCGGCCGCGCCGTCCGGCCAGGCCGGGGCGGGCTCCGCGGTGACCGACGCGGCGATGCAGGTCGGCGGCGCCCTCGGGATCGCCGTGGTCGGCAGTGTGCTCACCACGTCCTACCGCGAGGCGTTGCCCGGACTCGACGGCCTGCCCGGACCGGCGGCCGAAGCGGTCGGCGACTCGATCGGCGCGGCCACGGGAGTCGCGGCGTCCATGGGCGACGGCCAGGGGCAGGCCCTGCTCGACACCGCCCGCGAGGCGTTCGTCGGCGGTCTCGGGGACGCGCTGCTCACCGGCGCCGCCGTCACCGCGGCCGGGGTGCTCGTCGCCCTCGTCGTGCTGCCCGGCCGAAAGGCGCGCGCGGCCGGCGCGGCTGCGGAGACGCACTCCCCGGGCTCTTCGGGCTCCCCGGGCGCGGCCCAGGAGGGGGAGAGCGCGGGCAAGCAGGCCGCGCCCCTGTAGTCACCTGTCACCGGACGGCGACGAGCACCGCTCGTCGCCCCAACACTGGAGATGTGATGTCTCGACTGCGTGTGATCGTCGTGGGTGGAGGGATCGGAGGGCTCGCGCTCGCAGGCATGCTCCGCCGCCGCGATGCGCAAGTCACCGTCCTGGAACGGGCCGAGGAACTGCGCACCGGACTCGGACTGACCTTCTGGCCCAACGCGGCGATGGCGCTGCGTGCCTTCGGCGAGGACATGTTCGACGCCGTGCGCACCGTGGCCCAGCCCTTCGACCGGGCCCGGATGGAGACGGTCGCCGGGCACGTCGTCACCACGGTCGACCTCGGCCGCTGGCTCAGCCGGTACGGCGTGGCCGGTCTTGGCGTCACCCACTCCGACCTGGTGCGCGCGCTCGGCGAAGTCTCCGGTGTCCCCGTGCGGTTCGGCGCCGATGTGGTGTCCGTGACCCAGGAGGGGCGGGTCACCCTGGCCGACGGGGAGGTCCTCGACGCCGACGTGGTGGTGGGGGCCGACGGGGTGGGCTCCGCCGTACGCAAGTCTCTGCTGCCGCCCGGCCGCACCGAGACCCGCGGCCCGGCGATGGCCGGCTGGCAGGGCGTCGCACCCAACGGCGGGCCCAAGTACCCCGGGTTCGAGGTGGTGTTCGGGCCGACCGGGGTCTGCGGGATCCTCGGCCTGCCCGGCGAGCGCACCTACTGGTTCATGCAGGCGCCCGCCGACGCCCCGCCCAACGGCGACGGATGGTCGCAGACCGTACGGGAGTTGGTGCGCGCGACCCCGCAGGACCTGCTGTGGCGCGACTCGGCCCGCGACCGGGCGCCCGACCGGAACTGGGGCCGTGGCCGGGTCACCCTGCTCGGGGACGCCGCCCACCCCATCCTGCCGACGGTCGGCCAGGGTGCCTGCCTGGCCGTGGAGGACGCCGGAGTCCTCGCCAACAGGCTGACCTCGGGGGACGACCCCGTCGCCGCGCTGCGCCGGTACGAGGCGGACCGCTTCCAGCGGGTCACCGGGACGTACAAGAGAGCCCGCAGACTGCGTCAGCTGCAGCAGCTGACGCCCGCCGTGCGCAACCCGATGGTCTCCGCGGTGCCCGACGCGCTCCTTGGCCGGATGTTCACCGAATCCTCCGAGCCCATCGCCGAGTTCCGCTGATGCCGCCTCGCTGATCCCGGCCGGTGACACGCGCGGTCCGTGCCGTGTATCCACCCGCGTGCCGCCGGGATCAGTCAGGGCAGAGGGGCAGCCGCCCGCTCCGGCCCGAGAGGTTCTTGATGGCACACACAGCAGACACCGAAAAGAGCGACCTCAAGAAGCGCGTCGCCGACCTCAGCGACCTGGTGTGGAACCAGGGAGATCTGAGCGCCGCCGACACATATCTGAGCCCGGACTTCGTCGGCCACTACCCCGGTGTGCCCGATCTGCGCGGAGCCGCCGCCTACAAGCGGATGGCCGCCGAACTGCGCAGCGCCCTGCCCGACCTCACCCACCGGACGATCACCCTCATCGAGGAGGACGACCGTGTGGTGCTGAGGGCCGAGATCAGCGGCACCCAGCGCGGCGAACTGATGGGCATCCCGCCCACGGGGCTGCCGGTCCGCAGGACAGAGACCACCCTGCTGCGCTTCGAGGGCGACCGCATCGCCGAAGTGTGGCACCTGGCCGACGAGATCGGCACCTTCGACCAGCTCGGACTCACCCCGCCGGAAGGCGCGGGACCGCTGGGGCAGATCGCGCACACCTTCAAGCTCATGGCCCGCTTCGCGGTGCTCCAGGCGAAGGCGGGCAGGGCCGCGAAGGCCGCCAAGGCACAGCAGGCCACCCGCCGTCCTGACACCCGTCAGCAGGGCCCCCAGGGGAGGAACGCAGCATGACCACGTCCGAGGAGACCGCAGGCCGGACGGCGGGCGACGGCGCACGCTCCGACCTCAAGGCCAGGGCCCGCGAGCTCGCGTCGCGCACCTTCGACAAGCGCGACCTGACCGTCATCGAGGAGCTCGCGAGGCCCGATGCGAAGTACTACCTGCCGGGCCGCCCCCCGCTGGGGAACGACGGCTTCAAGGAGCTGATGCTGCACCTGTGGCAGGCCAAGCCCGACCTCCGCCTGGAACTGCTCGACATGATCTCCGAGGGCCCGTACGTGGCCTCCCGGGTCAGGTTCACCGGCACCCAGCTCGGTGAACTGATGGGCATCCCGCCCACCGGCCGCTGGATCCAGCTGGAGGAGATCCTCGTCGAGCGCTGGGACGACGAGGGCCGCCTTGTCGAGTTCCACCAGGAGGCCGACTACCTCGGAATGCTCGGCACGCTCGGTGTCGTGCCGCCGCGTGACGCGGGCCCCCTCGGTCAGCTCTCCCACACCTTCACCAGCGCCGCCCGGTTCGCCTGGCTGAAGCGTAAGGCGCGCCGCACCACCGGGCGTTGACCCGGCCGCAGGCGTATCCGCGGGCGCCCCGCGCGGATCTCCATCAGTGAACCCGACGTGAAACCACGATCCCTTGGGAGAGTCATGCCGACGAAGGAACCACCTACCGCCGCCGACTACGACGTCATCGTCGTCGGCAGCGGTCTGGGAGGCCTGGCCGCCGCCGCCTTCCTCGCCAAGTTCGGACGGCGCGTCCTGGTGGCCGAGAAGGCGCAGGGCATCGGCGGATACGCGCATGCCTTCCGGGCCGGTGACCGCTATTACGACCCCGCCATCCACGTGGTGCCCGGCGCGGCCGAGGGCGGCACCATCGACGTCCTGCTGCGGTATCTCGACGTCCGTGAGATGTGCGAGTTCGTCGAGTCCGACGCGCTGTACCGCGTGGTCATCGACGACGACGTGCTGGACGCGCCGTTCGGCTCCGAGGCGTTCATCGCCTCGCACGTCGAGCTCTTCCCGCAGGAGGAGGAGGGGATCAGGGGCTTCTTCGGCCTCTGCCAGAAGTTCCTCGAGGAGGCCCACCAGGTGCCCCTCCAGCTCTCCCCGCAGGAACTGGGCGAGGCCGTCGAGAAGTTCCCCACCCTCTTCGGGAACCGGATGTCCACGCTCGGCGACGTGCTGGACCAGTTCATCAAGGACCCGCGCTGCAAGGCGTTCTGCAGCGCGGGCTGGCCCTACATGGGACTGCCGCCGTCGCAGCTCTCCTTCGAGCTGTTCGCCCGCTTCCTCTACACCCAGATGCACGGGCTCTACCACTGCAAGGGCGGATTCCAGCACCTGGTCAAGGCCTTCACCACGGCGATCGAGCGCGACGGCGGCAAGATCGTCACCAACTCCGGCGTCGAGAAGATCCTGGTCGCGGACGGCCGTACCGAAGGTGTGGTGCTCGCCGGCGGGCAGGAGGTGCGCGCACCGGTCGTCATCTCGAACGCGGACGCCACGCACACCTTCCACGACCTGGTGGGCATCGAGCATCTGCCGAAGGCGTACCAACGCAGGCTGCGCTCGCTCAAGGGCTCCATGTCGATGTTCGTGGTGTATGCCGCCACGACCCTGGACATAGCCGCGGCGGGCGGCGCACACGAGACCTTCATCTACGAGACCGACGACCACGACGCCAGCTTCGCCGGCTTCTCCGAGGGCGAGGCCCCGGCCACCGTGGTGGTCGTGCCCACGCTCCTCGACCCGAGTCTCGGCCCGCCCGGGGAGCACCTGGTCACCTCGACGGCGCTGGCTCCGTACGAAGGCCCCGAGCCCTGGTCGGAGCTGAAGCCGAAGCTGGAGGAGAAGTACCTCAACCTGATCGAGCGTCTCTATCCGGGCTTCAAGGACGGACTCACCTTCGTCAACAGCTCGACCCCGCTGACCCTGGAGCGCTTCACGGGCAATCACCGTGGCGCGGCGTACGGCTGGGAGAACACCCCGGCGCAGGCGGGCAGCAAGCGGCTCACGTACCACACGCCGATCGAGGGGCTCTATCTCTCCGGCCACTGGGCGCAGGCGGCCAGTGCGCTCCGGGTGATCGTCTCCGGCAGCCATACCGCCCAGCAGATCCTGCGCGCCGACGGCGTCACCGACGTCGGCCCGGAGCTGTGAGCCGTACGGCACCCCCGTCCCGCACCGCATCGACTTACCGTCCTGGAGGATTTCTGATGTCCCGTCCCACGTTCATCGACACCCAGACCGCCGCCAACTTCGACGGCTCGCTCGACAAGACGTACTACGAAATGGCCCGCCGCTACATCGAAGAGGTCTGGGACAAGAACAACGCCGAGACCGAGCGCGAGCTCCTCTCGGCCGACTGGAAGGACCACATGCCGCTGCCGGGCTGCCCGCAGGGTCCTGCCGGACACCGCGCGGCCGTTCAGTTGATGCACGATGCCTTCCCGGACCTGCGCTTCTCGCTCGACGACGTGACGATCATGGGCGACAAGGTCATCGACCGCTGGACCGCGACCGGCACCTTCCACGGTGAGCTGTACGGCTTCCCGGGCACCGGCAACCGGATGACGATGACTGGCCTGGACTTCCACCTCGTCCGTGACGGCAAGTTCGCCGAGCTGTGGCACGAGGAGAGCACCGCGTCGATGGTCGAGCAGTGCGGCATGGCCCCCGAGCCGGGCAGCGGCCTCGGCACGATCCTCAAGCTGACCGTCGGCAACATCCTGCACGTTGCCAAGCACAAGATCCGCAACCGCTGACCCCCGGTCACCAGCAGAGCGAGGCACCATGAGTCTGACTTCGATCGGCAGCCTCCGCCAGGCCCCGGGCCCACAGGGGTATCCCGTGGTCGGCTGCGGCCCCGACCTGGTCCGTGACCTGGTCGGCACCTTCACCCGGTCCTGGCGGGAGTACGGCGACATCGTCCGCTTCCGGCTGCCCGGCAAGCGCAACCTCTTCCTGATCGCGCACCCGGACCACATCAAGCACGTCCTCGACGACCGGCAGCCCAACTATCCCAAGGACCCGCTGTCGGTCGGCAAGTTCGAACCCTGGGTGGGCCAGGGCATGTTCACCAGCAACGGCGACTTCCACTTCCGCCAGCGCCGCCTCGCCCAGCCCGCCTTCAAGGGCTCGCGGATCTCCGGCTTCGGTCCCGCGATGGTCGATGCCACCAGTGATCTGGTGCAGGAGTGGCGGGGGCGTGCCTCCCGCGAGGAGACCTTCGACATCACACCGGAGATGTTCCGGCTGGCCCTGACGATCGTCATGACGACACTGTTCAGCACCGATGTGAGCAGCAGGGCAGGGGAGTTGGCCCGCGCGGTGCGCATCTGCAACGCGTACACGAATGTGCGGCTGCAGCGCTTCGTCGAGCTTCCGCAGGCGCTGCCGAGCAAGGCACGCACGCGGTTCCTGAAGGCACGCGCGACGCTGGACTCGTTCGTCTACGGGCTCATCGCCGACCGGCGCAGGGACCCGGCACCCCCGGACGACCTGCTGACCCGCTTCCTGAACGCGCAGGACGAGCAGACCGGCGACCGGATGTCGGACAAGCAGCTGCGCGACGAGGTCGTCACGATGTTCCTCGGCGGGTACGAGACGACCGCGCTGTCCCTGGTGTGGGCGTTCTCTCTGATGTCGCGGCACCCGGAGTCGGAGCGCAAGGCGCGCGCCGAGGTCGCCGAGGTCTGCGGGGACCGGCCGCCGGCCGCGTCCGATCTCCCCAAGCTCCGCTATCTGCGGGCCTTTTACCAGGAGGTACTGCGGCTCTACCCGTCGGTGTGGACCATGTCGCGCAGCCCGATCGAGGACGACGAGATCGGCGGCTATCACATACCCGCCGGATCCCAGGTGTTCATCAGCCCCTACCTGATGCATCGTCACCCCAAGTTCTGGGAGAACCCGGAGGGATTCAGGCCCGAGCGGTTCGAGAAGAGCGCGACCGGCGGCGCACCGCTCTACGCGTACATCCCGTTCTCGCGCGGCCCTCGGCTGTGCCCGGGTTCTTCGGTGGCCGTCCTCGAGGCGCCGCTGGTCATCGCCCGGATCCTGCAGGACTACCGGCTGACGCTGGCCGGCGGGCACGTCTGCGAGCCGACGTCCAATGTGTTCCTGTATCCGCGCGGCGGCATGCCGATGCGGCTGCAGCACGTCAAGGCCGCCGGGGAGGGAGCCGCGTGATGCCGGGGCAGAGCGGTCCGGGTGCGGGGAGGCGTCCGCCGGGTCCGCCGGGCCTGCCGCTGCTCGGCTCCGCGCTCGACTTCCGCCGCAATCCCCTGGAGACCTTCGTCAGCGCCTGGCGCGACCACGGCGACCTGGTGCAGTTCCGGGGGCCGGTGCCGGTGGTGCTCGTCACGCACCCCGACGACCTCAAGCGCATCCTCGCCGACAACTTCGAGAACTATCCGCACCCCGACGACTTCAACCGCAAGGTCGGGGTGTCGGTCGGCCAGGGCCTCGTCACCACCGAGGGCGAGGTGTGGCGTGCTCAACGGCGCACGGTGGCACCGACGTTCCGCAGGGAGCCGCTCGAGCGGTTCGCCGATGTGATGGTGGACAGCACGGAGCGGATGCTGGGCCGGTGGGACGGGATTGCCCGGAGCGGCGAGGCGATGGACGCCAGGACGGAGATGCAGAGCCTGACCCTCGAGATCCTGGCGCGCTGTCTCTTCCAGGCGGACTGGTCGCGTGACGCTCTGGCGCTCGGCTCGGCGGTCGCGGCCCAACTGGAGCACATCAACGCCAAGTTGATCGCGGTCGCGGACATCCCGGAGAAGGTGCCGACCCCGCGGAACCGTCGCTTCAGGGCGGCACGCAAGCTCCTCGACGACACGGTGTACCGGCTGATCGCCGAGCGCCGTGCCAGGCCTGCCGACGGCGAGGCCCAGGACCTGCTGTCGATGCTGATGCACACACCCGACCCGGAGACGGGCCGGCTGATGACGGACGAGCAGCTGCGCGACCAGGTGATGACGCTGTTCATCGCCGGGCACGAGACGGTGGCCGCGACTCTTTCGTGGATCTGCCACCTGCTCTCCACTCGCCCCGCGGAGACCGACCGGGCCCGGGCCGAGGTCCTCCAGGTGCTGGGGGACCGGCCACCGACGATGGAGGACCTGCCGCAGCTGAAGTACCTGAAACTGTTCATCCAGGAGGCGCTGCGGCTCTATCCGCCGCTGTGGCAAGTGGCGCGGATGCCGCTCAAGGACGATGTGCTGAGCGGCTATCACATCCCCGCGGGCTCCTTCCTGCTGCTGAGCACGTACATCACGCACCGCAACCCGGAGTTCTGGGACAACCCCGAGGGCTTCGACCCCGAGCGGTTCACCCGTGAGCGGTCGGCGGGACGTCCGCGGTATGCCTACGTTCCGTACGTCGGAGGTCCCCGCAACTGTGTCGGCATGGCCTTCGCCAACATGGAGCTGACCATTGTGGTGGCCTCCCTGTTGCAGCGATTCCACCTCGACATGGTGCCGGGGCACCCCGTGGTGATGCAGCCGGACATCTCACTGCGCGCCAAGCACGGCATCCGTATGACGCTCCGTCCGGTGACGGACCGGAGCCCCGGGGCCGGCCCGGAGGGTTTTCCCGCCGCCGCCGAGGCCGCTGTGCCCGCGGCGCCGGTCGAGGAGGCTCCGCGGTGTCCCTACCGTCCGGCGGAGGCGGCAGGGCACGAATAGCAGAAGTCGCTGATGTCTCGCGCCGGGCAGCCCAAGGGCAGCCCGGCGCGAGACATTTCGCTGTTGTTTTTACTCAACGGGGCGACGGAATGATCAAGAGGCCAGAAAACAGAATTCTGGCCTGATCCGGGTCTGGACCATTCGACTGTGTGGTACGCCACCGATGGTCCTGAACTGGCCATAATCGCACGTCAATCCGGTAAGATTGAGGATGCGATGCCGAGCTGCGAACGATGTGATAGGACGCAGTGCTTCACCGGCGTCGCCTCTGGGCGCACCTTGCGGAAAGGGTTCCAACTGCACCTCCCATCAAATGGAGGGAACTGTTCCGCAGTGGGCTGCGCCTAAGTAAGCGTTGACACTGCGCCTTGAGGGCGCCGTATAGTTAACGCTTGTAGTGATAGGGGGAGTGGTTCTGAGCCTCCTATCTCTAAGTGAGAGCGACGGGGGAGATTATGGAAGGTCTTGCTCTGCACGAACTCGTGGACGATTGTCTGGAAGGCAACCAGGAGAGCTGGAACCGGATCGTCGACCGCTATACACCGCTGATTTGGGCCATTGCCCGCGGTCACCGGCTCTCCGCGGCCGACTGTGAGGATGTCAGCCAGACCACCTGGATGCGGGTCATCCAGCATCTGGGGAAGCTGCGGGACCCGGAGAAGCTGGCCCACTGGATCTCCGTCTCGGCCCGCAGGGAGAGCCTCAAGCACATCCAGAAGTCGGGCCGCAGCACGCCCACCGAGGATCCCGAGGTGTTCGACCGGCCACACCCGTCGGCGAATCAGCCGGAGGAGACGGCACTTGACCGCGAGACCCGTGACGAGGTGCTCCTCGCCTACTGCTCGCTGTCGCCGAAATGCCAGGCGCTGCTGGGCCTGTTGGTGGCCGAGCCACCGATGTCGTACGACGAGGTCAGTGCCACGCTCGGGTTGGCCCGCGGCTCCATCGGGCCCATTCGCGGGCGCTGCCTGAAGCATCTGGAGCGTGCCCTGGCGCTTGAGGCGGATCGCTCCGGACGCGCCGCGGAGCTCTTCGACTCCATCAAGAAGACGGGCCTGCGGGCCTTCGCCGAGGAAAGCGGCTCCGCGCTGGGGTCAGCGTCCCGGCGCAGCCGGGTGTCGGCCGGCTGAGCCGGAGGGGCGGTCGGCCGAGTCGGTGGGCCGTCCTGCCGACTCGGAAGGACGGTCGGCCGAATCGGTGGACCGCCCCTCCGGTGCGGTGAGCGACTCCTCACTGTCCATCGAGGCTTCGAACGCCACAAAGGGAAACAGGGCCTTGGCCTTCTCGAGTGCCTCCTGCGAAGGTCCCCCGAGGGCTTCTGAGAGCTTGCTCAACGCCGTGCTGTCGGCGTCTCTGTCGGCGTCGTGCACCCCGGTCACCTCCACCATTTAGTTCGTTCCTTAACTAGATGCAGAGTAAAGGAGAGTCCCGCGAACCACAATACCGATGGGTATCCCGTTCGCGGGACTCGCCCTTTCCGGACACAGTTGTGGGTGTCAAAGGGCGAAGTACTGTCAGGCGGTCAGTGAAACTCCCTGCTCAAGGCTGCGGAGTAGTCGGTCGATACGCCGGATCTCCCCGGCGGGGTGGCATGCGGCTTCCGGCAGCGCGCGCCGGCAGAAACCGCTCAGCACACGCCCCGGACCCGCCTCGACAAATGTCTGGACGCCGCTGTCCGCAATCGCCTGCAGGGTGTCCGACCAGCGTACGGCCCCGGCCAGTTGACGGCGGAGCAGATGCTTGGCATCGGCTCCGCTGCTGATCCAGGCCGACGTCACGTTCGCCAGCACGGGCAGCGCCGGGTCGGAGAAGTTGACCTGATCCAACTCGTCCGTGAACTCCTCCTCCAGCTCCTTCATGAGGCTGCAGTGGAAGGGGGCGCCGACATTCAGCAGGACCGTGCGCTCGGCGCCGGCGGCCTTCGCGGCCGCCATCACCGCGCGAACCGCCTCGTCTTCACCGGACACGACATGCTGCGTGGGGTCGTTGTAGTTGGCGATCTCGACGATCGCACCGTCCCTCTCGCGGATCCCCGCGCAGATCTCCTCGACCTGGTGGGCCGATGGGCCGATCACGGCCGCCATCGCTCCGGGCGTGCGTTCGTTGACGCCGGCCATCAACTCCCCGCGCCTGCGCACCAGCCGCAGCGCGTCGGTCCATTCCAGCACCCCGGAGCAGACCAGCGCCGTGTACTCGCCCAGGCTGTGCCCTGCTGTCACGGACGGCGTGATGCCATGGCCGCGCAGCACGTCCAGAACGGCGATGCTGGTGAGGAAGACGGCGGGCTGGGTGATCTCGGTGGGCACCAGATCCTCGGCGGAGCCCTCCAGGCACAGCCGCGAAAGACCGAAGCCCAGCAGGTCGTCCGCGGGGCGGTAGTAGCGCTCGAGCAGTTCCGGGTGCCGTGCGACCAGGTCGCTTCCCATGCCCGGCCGTTGGGACCCCTGCCCGGGGAAGAGGAAGGCGAAGTCGTTCATGAGTACCTCCGTGGGTGTCCGCCGCGTGGTGCGACAGAGGGCCGGCGCGTGGTCCGCGCCGGCCCCCGTCGACCCCGCGGCCGAGCGTGTCATCGCAGGGACAGGAACTGGCCCTGGTGGTAAGCGAGTGGGTCGGCCCGTTCGGTGAATCCGATGCCGGTGACGTCCGCGATGAAGATGCTGTGGTCACCCGCGGAGACCTCCTGGGCCACCCGGCAGTCCAGATGGACGACGGCTCCGTCGAGCACCGGGGCGCCCGAGCTGCCGATGCGGTGCGGCACGCCCGCGAAGCCCGCGCTGCCGAGCGGCCGTCTCGACGAGGCGAACCAGCCCGCGAGTTCTGACTGGTCCTGCCCCAGCACGTTCACGGTGAAGGTGCCGGTGGAGCCGATCGTCCGGGCGCCGCGCGAGGTGTGACCCAGGCAGACGAGCAGCATCGGCGGTTCGAGGGAGACCGAGGCCAGTGAGGAGACCGTGGTCCCGTGCGGCCCTTCGGGGCCGGACGAGGTGACCACTGCCACGCCGGTGAGGAACCTCCCCATGGCCTGGCGGAACTGCCCGGCGACGACGTCGTCGCCGGGTGCCGTATCCGTCGCGGGCGGCTGTGGGCTGGTACGGGACGTCACGCCGCATCCCTTCTCAGCTCGCCGGAGCGGTCGCGGTCCAGTCCACGACGGCGCCTGCGTAGATCCACTTGGTGGACTCGACGCCGACCAGCATCAGCCGGTCGCCCGGCTTGACCCGGCCCGTGCGCCAGGCGTCGTCGAGGAAGAGCGGCACCGCCGCACAGCCGACGGCCCCCATGGTGGAGAGGCTGTCGAACACCTTCCCGTCGAGCGCCTTCCACTCGGCGGTGTCGAGGCCCAGCTCCTGGAGCGCGTCCAGCATCCAGCCGACGTTGCCCTCGGGGATCAGGCACAGATCGACGGAGCTGACGTCCACGTTGCTGTGCCGCAGGGTGTTGCTGATCGCCTCGGTGACCATCACCGGGGTGAAGTCCCCGGCGCCGACCACGTCGACCTTGAGGTCGACCAGACGCTTTGCCTTCAGCTGCTCATGGATCGGCGCGTGCGTGCCGCCGCCCACGGAGTGGATGCCGGCCTTGCGGTCACCGCCGATGGCTTCCATCGCGGCGCCCAGCAGACCACCGGACTCCGCGTTCTCCTCGGCGCGCAGCACGATCGCTCCCGCGCCGTCGCCGAACATGTAGACCGGCATCCGGTCCCGCATGCGGATCTTGTACGGGTCCTTGCCGAGGAAGATCGGCGCGAGGACGGGGGAGATGGCCTCGCTCCCGATGACCAGCGCGGTCTTGTAGACCCCCGACTCCAGGTACATCCGGGCGACATCCAGGCCCTGGACGACGCCCGCGCCGCCTGAACGGATCTCCAGGGTGGCGCAGCGGACCAGGCCCAGACGCTCCTGGACCATGTTGACCAGCGGCGGCAGCGGGTAGTCGGGGGTGCCGGTGGCAAGGATGATCAGGTCGATGTCACCGGCCTCCAGACCGGCCGACTCCAGGGCTCGTACGGCGGCCTTGTAGGCCATGTCCGAGTTGTTCTCGCGGTGTTCGCCGGTGGCCGGGTCGATCATCCAGAACCGACGCTCGATGGAGAGGCCTTCGCGCACCTCGTCGGGCAGGGGCCCGACGAGGCGCGCGATCTCCTCGGTGGAGATCGGGTCACCGGGCTGATAGCCGCCGGTGCCGATGATCTGAACTGCGGTCATCTGGTACAGCCTCCTCAGACCGTGGCGAGCGCGGCGCGGTGCTCGACGAGGCCGACCAGGTTGTTCACCGTGAACAAGCCCATGACCTGGGTGGCCTCGAGCTTGCCGGTGAGTTCGGCGGTGTCGATCTGGGGCATGACCTTCTTCAGCTGTGCCAGGCCCGCGGCCGAGACGATCTCGTTCTCGTCGCCGAACTCCTCGTCCGGTATGCCGCCCTGGACGTAGGCGGCGAGCTCCGCCGCCTGGATCTTGATGCCGAGCGAGCGCTCCAGGCGGAACAGGATGTCGAGCAGATCGATCGACTCCGCGCCCAGGTCGTCCAGCAGGGTGGCCTCGGGTACGACCTCGTCGGTCTCGGCGCCCAGGGCGTCGATGACGGCTTCGGTCACGGCTTCGACGATGGTGTTGCGGTCCATGGATGGTCCTCCGGGACTGGGATGGGAGCGGTGGCTTGGTGTTCTCGTACTGTCAGATCCGCCGGTACGGCCTGCGGATACACCGTGATCAGCAGGCCCAGGAAACGGGCGAGGCCGACGCGGCGTCGCGCGGCGCCGGCCAGGGGGCCGTGCGGCGCGCGGGCTCGGGGCTCGCGGGGGCGCCGGCGGGCGCCGTGGCCAGTCGCAGCGCCACAAGGACCGCGCAGAGCTCCTCGGGGGTGGGGCTGCCGCTGACCACGGTCAGTTCCACGGCGGCGCTCACTGCGGCTGGTTCCCGTGCTTGCGCCGCACCAGCGGTACGTACTTGGCGCGCAGCAGGGCCAGCGAGCGGATCAGCACCGAACGGGTGTCGCGCGGGTCGATGACATCGTCGACGAGCCCGCGCTCCGCCGCGTAGTACGGATGCATCAGGGTGCGCTTGTACTCGTCGATGACCTCGGCGCGCTCCTCCTCCGGGTCGTCGGCGGCGGCGATCCGCTTGCGGAAGACGACATTGGCGGCGCCCTCCGCGCCCATCACCGCGATCTCGTTGGTGGGCCAGGCGAAGGACAGATCGGTGCCGATGGAGCGGGAGTCCATCACGATGTACGCACCGCCGTACGCCTTGCGCACGATGACCTGGATGCGGGGAACGGTGGCATTGCAGTACGCGTACAGCAGCTTGGCGCCGTGCCGGATGATCCCGCCGCGCTCCTGGTCGGCGCCGGGCAGGAACCCCGGCACATCCACCAGCGTGACCAGCGGGATGTTGAACGCGTCGCAGGTCTGGACGAACCTGGCGCCCTTTTCCGAGGAGTGGATGTCCAGGACGCCGGCCAACTGCATCGGCTGGTTGGCGATGACACCCACCGTCTGCCCGTCGAGCCGCGCGAGGGCGCAGATCAGGCTGGTGCCCCAGCCCTCGTGCACCTCGAAGAAGTCGCCGTCGTCGACGATCTCCTCGATCACCTTCCGCATGTCGTACGCGGCCTGCGGATCGACCGGGACGATGTCGAAGAGCGCGTCGCCCGAGCGGTCCGCGGGATCCTCCGGGACCAGGGCAGGGGGCATCTCCCGGTTGTTGGACGGCAGCAGGGACAGCAGGTGGCGGACGTCCTCGAAGCACGACTCCTCGTCGTCGTGGGCGAACGCCGCCAGACCCGAGACCTGGGAGTGCATGTCCGCGCCGCCCAGTTCGTCCTGGGTGAGCTTCTCGCCGGTGACGGCCTGGACCACGTCGGGCCCGGTCAGGAACATCTGCGAGGTGCCGCGCACCATGAAGACGAAGTCGGTCAGCGCGGGGGAGTAGGCGGCGCCGCCCGCGCAGGGGCCGAGCACCACACTGATCTGCGGGATGAGACCGGAGGCCCGGACATTGCGGCTGAAGATCCCGCCGTACCCGGCGAGCGCGGTCACTCCCTCCTGGATACGGGCCCCGGCGCCGTCGCAGAGCGAGATCAGCGGCACGCCGCTCGCCTCTGCCAGGTCCATCACCTTGTGGATCTTCTGGGCGTGCGCCTCGCCGAGCGCGCCCCCGAAGACCCTGAAGTCATGTGCGTACACCAGGACGTCACGGCCGTCCACCCGGCCCCATCCGGCGACCACTCCGTCGCCGTGCGGGCGCCTGCGGTCCATGCCGAAGTCGGTGGCGCGGTGCCGGCGCAACGGCTCGATCTCCGTGAACGAACCCTTGTCCAGGAGGAGTTCGATCCGCTCGCGGACGGTCAGCTTGCCCTTGGCGTGCTGCCGTTCGGTCGCCGCCGCGTCCCCCGCGTGCAACTCCTCCTTGACGACCCGCAGTTCGTCGGCCCGCTGCTCCATCGTCTCGCGCGGCAGCTCACCCTGGTCGGCGGCGCGCAGCACCGTCTCTCCGGGGCTGCTCATGGGTGCCCCAGACCCAGCGCCGTCATGGCGCCGCCGTCCACATTGACCAGCGATCCGGTCATGTACGAGGACTCGGGGCCGCTCAGGAAGCGGACCACGTCCGCGATCTGTTCGACCTCGCCGAACTTCCGCAGCGGGATCTGCTTCTTGATGGAGCGGCCGGTTGCGCCCTCCGTCAGGCCCGCCACCAGGTCGGTGGGGGCGAAGCCGGGAAGGACCGCGTTGACGCGGATGCCGAAGCGCGCCGACTCCATGGCGCAGCAGCGGGTGAAGGCGTTGACCGCGCCCTTGGACGCGGCGTAGTTGGACTCGCCGATCCAGCCTCGCTCACCCATGACGGAGGAGACGTTGACGATCACGCCCGTGCCCTTGCTCATGAAGTGCGGCAGCACGGCCTTGGTGCAGTGGAACACGCCGCCGAAGTTGACCTTCATGACGTCCAGCCAGTCGTCCATCTCCATGTTGAAGATGAGCGCGTCCTGGGCCACCCCGGCGTTGTTGACCAGGATGTCCAGGCCGCCGAGGTCGTCGACGGTCCGGCGGACCAACTCCTGGGCGGCGGCGGAGTCCGCGACGTCGCCGTGCACGGTGATCGCGCGCCCTCCGGCCGCCTCGATCTCGCGGGCCAGTTCCTTCGCCGGGCCCTCGGAGCTTCGGTAGTTGATGGCGACAGCGGCGCCGTCGGCGGCCAGCCGGCGGCAGACGGCGGCACCGATGCCCCGGGAACCGCCGGTGACCAGGGCGACCTGTCCTTGGAGCTTCATCGGGTCTCTCCAGACGTAGTGGTGGTACGGGACTCCTCGGCGCCGCAGCGCACGGCGAGCGAGACATGGCTGCCGCCGAGCGAGGAGCTGTTCAACAGCACAGGGCGGCCACCGAACCGGCCCTGGTGCAGGGCGAGCGCGAGCGTCAGCGCACCGCCGACGCCCATCGGCTCGCCGAGGACGGTCTTCGGGGCGTGCAGCGGCGGGACCCCGTACGGGTGGAAGAGCCGCTGCACGGCCTTGCTCTCGGCGGTGTCGGCGGCGTGCAGGCCGGCCGAGGCGAGCCACACCGCGTCCACCCCGGTCGGCGCAAGACCGGCGTCGTCCAGGGCCGTGCGCATCGCGCGCTCCAGGCCCCGGCCGCGCGCGTCCCAGAGCCGGGCCCGGCTGGCGTCGGACGCCATGCCGTGGCCGAGCACCTCGCCGAGGACCGTGGCGCCGCGCGCGATCGCCGTGGAGCGCCGCTCAAGGACGACGGCGACGCTGCCCTCGGCGAGCGTGAACCGGCCGTCCGCCGCCGCGCCGGGCTCCCGCGTCGATGCCGCGCCGACCGCCGCGTACGCCCGGCTCACCTGCATGGTCAGGGTGTCGGTCACCGTGCACACCAGGGCGTCGGCGTGCCCGGCCGCCAGGAGATCGGCGGAGTAGGCGAGCGCGGCGGCGCCGGTGGCGTGGCCCACCGAGAGCGTGGAGGTCGGTCCGCGCAGCCCGAGCTGGATGGCGACCTGCCCGGCCGCCTGGTTGTAGACGGTGTTCGGGAAGACGGACGGGTCGGCGGCGGCGGGACCTTCGGCGAGCAGCGGAGTGGTGAACTTCTCCATCGCCTCCATCGGTCCCGTGCCGGTGCCGAAGACAAGGCCGAGCGCCTCGGCCGCCGCGCTGCCGGGCTCGAACCCCGCGTCGGCGAGGGCCTCGGCGGTCGCGGCGACGGAGAACTGGGCGAGCCGGTCCATCCGGCGGCGCTCGCGCTTGGTCAGATACGGACCGGGGTCGAAGTCGACCCGGCTGTGGCGCAGTCCGCCGCCCCACTCGACCGGGCACTGGCCGCGGGTGTACGCCGACCAGACCTCGGCAGCCGTGGAGCCGGCCGGACTGAGCAGCCCGACACCGGTGATCACCACGCGGTCGTTCTCCGGCTGCGGCGGGCGGTGGCCGTCCGCCGTCCTGCTGAGCACCAGGGAGGCGTTGGCGCCGCCGAAGGCGAAGTTGTTGGAGAGCGCGGCTCCGGTGTCCAGGTCCCTGGCGGATCCCGGGATGTAGTCGAGCGGGCATGCGGGATCGGGCGTGGTGTACCCGGCGGTGGGCGGCGCCAGCTGGTCGGCCAGCGCCTTCGCCGTCACGATGGCCTCGGCCGCGCCGGCGGCGCCGAGCATGTGGCCGATCATGGACTTGGTGCTGGAGACCGGTGTGCGGGCCGCTTCCTCTTCGCCCAGGGCGAGCCGGATGGCATTGGACTCGGCCGGGTCGTTCTTCGGCGTGCCGGTGCCGTGCCCGTTGACGTAGCCGATCTGCTCGGGCGTGATCCCGGACAGCCGCAGTGCCGACTCGATGGCCTTGGCCGCACCCTTGCCCTCCGGCTGCGGGGCGGTGGAGTGGAAGCCGTCGGCGGAGAGGCCGTAACCGGCGATGTCGGCGATGCCGGTGAGTCCGTGCCGGCGGGCGAACTCGGCACGGACCAGCACGAGCATGCCGCTGCCCTCGCCGAGCGAGAGACCCCGCCGCCCCGCGTCGTACGGCGCGGCGGGCTCGGGCGACAGTGACTGGAGCGCGTTGAACCCGGCGAAGCAGACGTCCGAGAAGGCGTCGCTGCCGCCGGTGAGCACCGCGTCGGCCCGGCCCGCGCGCAGCAGATCGGCGGCGAGTCCGATCGCGTTGGCACCCGAGGCGCACGCGGTGTTCACCGCGAGCACCGGGCCACGCAGCCGGAACGCCGCACCCACCGACTCGGCGAGCGCCTGCGGGGTGACCAGCAACGGCAGCTCGGGGTCCGGGACTTCACCGTCCTGTACGGCCCGCAGCCACTCCCGGCCCGAGAGGAGTCCGGCATTGCAGGTGCCGAGCACCACGCCGAACCGCTCGGGCTCCACCAGGCCCGCGGGCAGCGCTGCCATGGCCTCCTCCGCGGCCACCAGGGCGAGTTCGATCGCCCGTTCGCGGAATCCCTCCGGATGTCGGTAGCCGCGCGAGGGCTCCACCGGATCCGTCACCTCGCCGCCGAGCTTGGTGTCGAGCCCGTCCATCTCCAGGGCCTGTACGGGACGGATGCCGACCTGCCCCTGCCGCGCGCCGTCCCACAGGTGCCCGGCCGTGGAGCCGAGCGCCGAGATCGCCCCCGCGCCCACCACGGTCACACCACTGCTCCTGTGCTGTGGTTCCATCGTCAATTCCCCCTGTGAGCCTGCTCGGTGGGGGCGCTCAGCACGAGCGCCGTCTGCTGCCCTTCAAGACCGCGGCCGATCGCCACGGTGTGCCGCACCTGTCCCTCGCGGGCCTGGCCGGCCACCCAGTCCATCCCCGCGCACTCCGGGTCGAGCCGCTCGAGGCCCAGCGTCGGCGGCAGGGCCGAGCCGTCGATCGCCATCGCGCAGACCGCCGCGTTGAGCGCCCCCGCGCCCGCGACGAGGTGCCCGGTCGCCGGTTTGACGCTGCCCGCGGCCGTGGCGGAGTCGTGGCCGAAGACCCGGGTCAGCGCCCGCGCCTCGGTCCGGTCGCCGAGCCGCGTCGCACATCCGTGGGCGGCCACGTAGTCGATGTCGGCGGCGTCCACCTCGGCCTCGCGCAGGGCCCGCAGCACTGCGGCGGCCAGCGGCTCGCCGTCCGGGTGCGGGGTGACCAGGTCGGGGTCCTGGGTCGCGCCGAAGCCGCCGATCTCCGCGTGCACATGGGCGCCGCGGCGGCGCGCGGACTCCCACTCCTCGAGGACCAGGAAGACCGAGCCCTCGCCGAGCACCGAGCCGCTGCGCTCCCGGTCGTACGGACGGAAGGCGCCCGCGCCCGCTTCGTTGTGGGTGGTGAGCACGCCGAGGCCGTCCATCTTGGACATCACCCACCAGGACGCGGCATCGTCGAAGCCACCGGCGATCACCACGTCGGACTCGCCGTGGCGGATCGAGCGGAAGCCCCGGGCCAGCGCCGTCACTCCGGCGTCGGCGGTGCCGTGGTAGTAGGAGTTGGCGCCCTTGAAGCCGTGCGCGTGCGAGAGATGGAAGAGCGATGCGGACTGCAGGCCCTCCACGAAGTACAGCGGATAGAACGCGGACGAGGCGCGCTCGCCGAGCTGCCGCAGATCCGCCCTGCCGTCCTCGCGGCGGCCCGCCAGACTGCCGGTCAGCAGATGCTCCGGGTTGGAGATCTCCTTGTTGCCGCCGACGAACACCCCGGCCCGCTCCGGGTCGTACCCCGCCGCCCCGAGTTCGAGCCCGGCGTCCTCGACGGCCAACGCGGCTCCAGCGATGGCGAGTTGGTCATTGCGCGTGGTCATCCGCAGGGACTTGCGAGGGGCGTACCTGGTCGCCTTGAAGTCCGGCAGCTCGGCGGCGATCCGGGTGGAGAGCGACGCGGGGTCGTACCCCTGGATCGGCCCGATGCCACTGCGCCCGTCGAGCAGCGCCTTCCAGGTCTCGACCCGGCCGTCACCCAGGGCCGTGAGTACTCCGATGCCGGTGACCGCGACCCGCCTCATGCCGTCACCTCGCCCTTTTCCAGGCGGAGTTGGCGGATCGTGGTGATGTCCCGCCCGCCCACGCCGACCGCCGCCTTGAAGGTGACGGACGACTCGGTCGCCTCGGTCACCTTGACGCTGATCTCCAGCCGGTCACCGGGCTCGGCGAAATGGCGGTAGCGAACCCGCCGCGCCTCGGCGAGCACCCAGCGGGAGCCTCGCGGCAGCCGGGGGGCGGCGAGCCGGGCGGCCCGGACGATGTCGTCCAGGATGAGCACGCCGGGCAGGACGGGAAACCGGGGGAAGTGAGTGGCGAAGACGTGCAGGGTGCCGGGGACGTTGCGGACGGCGACCGCCCGGTCGCCCGGTACCACGTCGAGGACCTCGTCGAACGCTGTCATGCTGCCTTTCCTTCGCTCGGTCCCGCACTTGGTCCCGTACTCGGTACTTCGCTCGGTCCCTCGCCCGTCGCGGCCTTGACCACGAAGCAGGCGTTGGTGCCGCCGAACGCGAAGGCGTTGACCAGAGCGGCGCGCACCGGGCGGTGCACGGCCTTGTTCGGCACGTAGTCGAGATCGAGCTTGGGATCGGGACGGTCGAGGTTGATGGTCGGTGGCACCAGGCCCTCTCGGATGGCGCCGAGCGCCGCGATCAGATTGACGCCCGCTGCCGCCGAAGTGAGGTGGCCCGTCATGGACTTGGGGGAGCTCACGCACAGCTCGTGGGCGTGCTTCCCGAAGAGCTTCTTGATGGCGAGGGTCTCGCTGGCGTCATTGCCGGGCGTGGACGTCCCGTGCGCGGCGATGTAGTCGACGCCGTCCGGGCCGATGCCCGACTCCGCCATCGCGTCCCGCATCGCGGAGATCGCGCCGCCGCCGTCCGGCGGTGAGTCGGTGATGCGGTAGGCGTTCAACGTCGAGCCGTAGCCGACGAGTTCGCCATGGATGCGGGCACCGCGAGCCACCGCGCTCTCCCAGTCCTCCAGGACCGCGATGACCGCGCCCTCACCGAGGACGAAGCCGGAGCGGTCGGAGTCGAAGGGGCGCGATGCCCGCTCCGGTTCGTCGTTCCAGCGGTCGGTGATCGCGCCGAGCAGCGAGAAGCCGAGTACGTCCATCCAGGTCGTCAGCGCGTCGAAGCCGCCGGCGAGCATCTGGGTGCACTCACCCTCCTGGATGCGTCGGTAGGCCTCGCCGATGGCGTGCGCGGCACCCGCACAGGCGGTGGAGATGCCGACCATGGGTCCGCGGCAGTTTCCGGCCCCGGCGACGGCGGCGACCCCCACGTTCTGGTTGCGCAGCAGTACGTCACCGGGGGCCTGGCGATACAGATCGTGGTAGTCGCTGGTGCTCAACTGATGCGACATGTCGACCAGTTCCTGGAGCTCCGGCCTGCCGACCGTGCCGGCCACTGCCACCCCGCGGTCGTACGGGTCGGCGGTGTCCCAGCCCTCGCCCGCGTCCGCCAGCGCTTCCTGGGCCGCGGCGAGCGCGAACAGCGCGGCACGCGAGAGGTGGCGTCGCTGCTTGGCGGGTGCCACGCTCCTGGGGTCGAAGCCCTTGACCTGGCCGGCGATCCGTACCGGGAAGGCGGCGGCGTCGAAGGTCTCCAGGGCGCTCACGCCGCTGCGGCCTTCGGCCAGGCCCTGCCAGGTCTCGGCGGCGCTGTTGCCGAGCGGGGTGACGGCGCCGACCCCCGTGATGGCGACCCGCCGCATCGGCTGCGTGCCGTTCATCGGCGACCACCGCCGGCCGGTACCCGGGTGAGGCGTTCCAGCATCCGACGGGTGTCCTCGGGGTCCTCGAGATCCTCGGCGGGCAGCAGGGCGCACATCACGGCCTCGGCCTTCATCACGGTCCTGCCGTTCACCGACGCCGTGCCGGAGAGGACCGCGGTCTCCTCGCCCATGGACTCGACCGTCCCCTCGAGGACCAGGGTGTCGCCGGGGCGCACCGGCTCATGGAAGGAGACCCCGTCCACGGAGAGGAGCGCGGCGCGCTGTCGTACCCCGGTGGTGGCGATGATCAGCCACGTCCCGGCCTGGCAGAGGGCTTCCAGGATCAACGGCTCGGGCATCTGGGGGCCGTTTCCCTCGTGGCGCCAGAAGTCCTCGAGCCAGGAGGTGAGTTTGCGGGCGCTGATGGTGCGCCCCGCATCCCAGGCGTCGATTCGGTCGATCAGATGGAAACGCATCGTCATCCTTCGTCTAGGAACATCACGGCGTGGGCGATGGCGTACTCCCCGCTGTGCGAGAGCGAGAGCTCGACCGAGGAGGCCCCGGCCTTCGCCGCCCGGTCCCCGGCCCCGCCGGACAGGCGCACCCGGGGGCGTCCGAGCGGGGTGTTGACCACCTCCACGTCGGTCCAGCGGGTGCCGGGACCGAGCCCGGTGCCGAGCGCCTTCAGGACGGCTTCCTTGGCGGCGAACCGCGCCGCCAGATGGGCGAGACGATTGCGTTTGGCGGCGCAGTAGGCCCGCTCGCGGCCGGTGAAGATGTCCTCCTCCGCGGCGGGGTTGTCCGCAAGGAGCCTGCGGATCCGGTCCACTTCGACCAGGTCCACCCCGACTGCGATCTGTGTCGCCACGCCACCCATCCCCCGTCATCCGTTCCGGCACTGCACTGAGAGATCCGTGCCGTGGCGTCGCGGATACACCGGCGTGCGGATGTATCCGGCCGCCGTCGTGCGGGATCTGTCATGCGAGGTCGGAGTGCTGGATCGGGCGGAGGTGGGGCAATTGCGCATCGGCGAATTCAGCCGTCGGGTCGGCGTGCCGATACCGACGATCAAGTACTACCTCCGCCAGGGCCTGCTCTCCCCGGGCAGCCTCACCAGCCCCAACCAGGCCACCTACGGCCCCCACCACGAACACCGGCTGCGGCTCGTCCGCGCGCTGAGCGAGTTGGGCGGGGTCCCGCTCGCCCGGGTGCGCGCCGTCCTGGTGGCGATGACGGCGCCGGACGTGACGACCCTCGGTGTGCTCCGCGCGCTTCGTGAGCACGAGCCGGATCCGGAGCCGGAGCCTGAGCACGGCCCCGAGCACGAGCAGGCTCGGACGGTGGTCCTGGAGACCCTCACCCGCCGGGGATGGCTGATCTCTCCGGCCGACCCCGAGGTCCGGAAGCTGATCGCCACGGCCCTCGCCTCGGGGAGCCTGGGCCACGCGGAACTGGCGGTGGAGGCCCTGGACGCCTACGCGGAGGCGAGCGAGCGAGCAGCGCGCGTGGAAGCCCGGTACGTCGCCGACGGCCATGACCCGCGGGAGCGGGCGGAACGGGCGGTGGTGGTCGCACTGCTGGGCGACGCGCTGCAGTCCTCGGTGCGCAGACTGGCACTCGAAGGGGCCATGCGCACCACGCGGACCGGCGGCCCCGCGCCACGGCGGCCGGACCCGAAGGCACGCTCCTGACCGGCAGTCCTGCCGGCCATCCTGCCGTCGGTCCTGCCGTCGGTCCTGCCCTCAGGAACGGGGGCGGTCCCGCTCCGCGAGGTCCGCGTCGATCGCCGTCCGCAGCTGAGCGAGCAACGTCTCGAAGCGGGCGAGGAGTTCGGGCGGGTACTGGGCCATCGTCGCGTCCATGCGCCCCGCGAGCGGCGTGAAGAACTCGTCGGCGCGTTCCCGGATGCCCGGCCGACTGTGCAGCGTGACGACGCGGCGGTCGGTGTGCTCGCGGGTGCGGTCGATGTGGCCCGCGGCTTCGAGGCGGTTCAGGAGCGCGGTGGTGGCCCCCGACGAGAGCAGGATGCGTTCGCTCAGACGGGCCGGGGAGAGCGGGGTGCCGTTGTCCTCGGCGGTGACGATCTCCAGGAGGGCGTCCGCGTCCGTGGAGTGCAGGCCGAGCCAGACGGCGAAGCGGCGGCTGAGCTCGTTGTACCGCTCGCCGTAGCCCCTGAGCCCGTCCATCAGGCGCTCGCGCTGCGCCGTCACCTCGCCGGGTGTCGGTTCCTCCGTCGCCACCGCGCCGCCCTCTCTTCTGCCGGCTGTCGTGCTCGCCGTGCTCGGCGGGCTCGTGCTTTGACAACTTACCGGCCTCAATTTACCTTCACCGTGGAATTACTTCACCATGGAGGTATCAACGATGCGTGACCCGTCCACCACCGCTGCTCCCGCCCGCCGATGGCTCGGCCTCATCGCCATCGCGCTCGGCGTCGCCCTGATCGTGGTCGACACCACGATCGTCAACGTGATCGTCCCCTCGGTCATCGAGGACCTGGACGCGAGCTCCGGCCAGGCGCAGTGGATCCAGGAGTCGTACGCGATCGTCTTCGCGGCGCTGCTCCTGCTGACCGGGCGCCTCGCGGACATCTTCGGCGCCCGCCGGATCTTCGTCGCCGGTGTCGTCGTCTTCGGCGCGACCAGCGTGCTCGCCGGTCTCGCGCCCGGCAGCGGGCCGCTGATCCTGGCCCGCTTCCTGCAGGGCGCGGGCGCCGCGATGATCCTGCCGACCTCGCTCTCCCTGCTGAACGCGACCTTCACCGGCAAGGCGCGCGGCCAGGCCTTCGCCATCTGGGGCTCGACCATCGGGGCTGCCGCCGCGCTCGGCCCGCTGCTCGGCGGCTGGCTGGCCGAACATGTCTCGTGGCGCTGGGCGTTCGGCATCAACGTGCCGCTGTCCGTCCTCGTCGCCGCGGGCGTACTGCTCTACATGGCTCCCTCGCCGCGGACCAAGGGGCGGCTGGACGTGGCCGGTGCGGTGCTCTCCGCACTGGGGCTCGGACTGCTCGCCTTCGGGCTCGTCGAAGGGCGTACGTACGGCTGGATCGTCAGCATCGAGCCGCTGGACGTTCTCGGGGTCAGCTGGGGGAGCGGTCCCTCGCCCGTGCTGGTCGCCCTCGTGCTCTCGGCCGGAACGCTGTTCGCGTTCGTCCGGCGCCAGATCGCGCTCAGCCGGGCCGGTGACTCCGCACGGGTCCTGATGGACGTACGGCTGTTCTCGATCGCCTCGTTCCGCAACGGCAACATCGCGACCCTGATCATCGGCCTCGGAGAGTTCGGCATCGTCGCGGTGCTCCCGCTGTGGCTGCAGTTCACCCTCGGCTACAGCGCCCTGGAGGCCGGGCTCGCCCTGGTGCCCATCGCCATCGGCAGCTTCGTCGCGACCGGCGCCAGTTTCCCGCTGGCCGCCAAGGTCCCGGCGCTCGGGCAGGTGCGCATCGGTCTCGCGCTGGAGGTCGTCGGGCTCGCGGGGGTCGGGTTCATCGCCGCGCCGGACAGTTCGTGGTGGGCGGTCGCCCTGATGCTCTTCCTGTACGGAATCGGCGTCGGGTTCGCCACCGCGCAGGTCACCAATGTGGTCCTCGCCGAGGTGCCGCACGAGAGCGCGGGGCAGGGCTCCGGCATCCAGAGCGCCTTCCGCCAGCTCGGTTCCGCACTCGGGATCGCTGCCCTGACCACCATCTTCTTCACCACCCTCAGCGCGAATCTGCGCGACAGGCTGAGCGATGCCGGGCTGCCGTCCGGGAAGGCCGACCAGCTCACCGGTGCCGTCACCGACAGCGCGGGCGCCGCCATCGGGCCCCTCGCGGACCGCCCGGAGACCGCGTCGTTCGCCGACGCGGCACGCTCGGCGATGACCGACGGGGTCGCGCTCGGCGGCTATGTCGCCGCGGGCTTCGTCGTCCTCGGGCTCGTCGCCACCTTCCTCGTACCGGCCGCCACCGCGACCGGCGAGGAAGCCACCGAGGATCAGGGCGAGGCGGTCGCCCAGGTGTAGGCGTGCAGGCGCAGGGCGAGCTGGATCTCCAGGGAGCGTTCCGGGGACTGCCAGTCGGCGCCGAGCAAGTGGCCGATCCGGTCGAGGCGTTGGACCACGGTGTTCACATGGACGTGGAGCGAGTCCTTCGCCTTGGACTGGCTCATCCCGCAGGCGAAGTAGGCCCGCAGGGTGTGGACGAGCTCAGTGCCGCGCCTGGTGTCGTAGTCCAGGACCGGGCCCAGCGTGCGGCGCACGTACGCGACGAGGTTCGTGTCGTCGCCGAGCAGTACGCCGAGGAAGCCGAGGTCGGGCAGGTCCGCGCCCTGGCCGGTGTGGCCGAGCGCGCGCAGGGCGGACAGACAGCGCAGCGCTTCGGCGTGGGCCTGGGCGAGGGCTTCGGGGCCGGTGGCCGGGCCCGCGGCGCCGACCGTGACCGGGGCCCCGGCGGCCTGGGTGAGTTCGGCGGCGAGCGCGCGGGCGCGGGAGCCGGTGTCGTCGGCCGGGAGCACCAGGACCACGTGCTCGTGGTGCAGGCCCGAAAGGCCGTGGCGGGTGCGGGCGGCGCGGGCGGCCGACGAGAGCAGGAGCCTGCGGGACGCCGCATCGCTGTGGGCGACGAACACCGAGTGGGGCAGGGCCAGATCGACGTCCAGGCGGCGGGCGCGCGCGGCGAGGCGGCCGGGGGTGCCGGACAGGGAGAGCAGGTCGCCGAGGAGTTCGCCGCGTACGCGGTCCTCGGCCTCGGCGGCCGAGCGGCGCAGGAGCAGGAGCAGCGCGGTGACGACCCCGGCGCGCTCGAAGAGACGGCGGTCGGCCTCGCCGAGGTCGGCACGGCCGGTGAGGGCGATGCTGCCCAGGAGCTCCGGGCCGGCGAGGACCGCGCACACCCAGGTGCCGTCGAGGGGGACGGCCCTGCCGCTGGCGCGCGATGCGGCGACGGCCTTGGCCGGGGGCGTACGGGGGTCGGCGTCGACGCGGGCGAGTTCCGTGCCGTCCGCGTCGTGGATGAGGGTGCCGCCGCGCAGGAGCGCGCCGATGGCGGTGGCGACCTCCGCGAAGTCCCCGCCGCGCAGCACGAGATCGGTCAGGCGGTCGTGCGCGTCCTCGGCCCGGAGCATGGCCTCGCTGTGCGCGCGGATGGTCTGCGACGCCTCGTTCAGGTCGACGAGCGCGGCCCTGGTCTCCTCCATGCGGCGCGCGCTGTCGATGGCGATCGCCGCGTGGTCGGCGAGCGAGGAGAGCAGCGCGCCCTCGTCCGGCGTGAAGGCGCGGGCGGTGCGGTCGGCGGCGTACAGGACACCGATGACGTGCGTGCCCTGCCGCAGCGGCACGCCGAGGATGGCGTGCAGGCCTTCCTCCAGTACGGCGCTGTCGATGGTCAGGGTGTGCTGGAAGCGGGTGTCGATCTCGTAGTCGACGGTGGCGTACGGGCGGGCGGTCTGGGCGACGAGACCGCCGAGCCCCTCGCCCATGCCCAGGCGCACGTTCTGGAACGCGGCGGAGACCGAGCCGTCCGTCACGCGCATGTAGGTGTCGCCCGCCACCGGGTCGTTGAGGGAGAGGTACGCGACGTCCGTGCGGAGGAGCAGCTTGGCCCGGTGCACGATGGCGCGCAGCACCGCGTCCAGATCACGGAGGGCCGCGAGGTCGCCCGCGGTGTCGAAGAGGGCGGTGAGCTCGGCCTCCCTGCGCTGGTGCTGGTTCAGGGTGCGGCGCACGCGCAGCGCGGTCTGCGTGGCCTCGTCGACGACGGTGAGCTCGGCGCCGCTCGCCCCGGCCGCGCGGGCCGCGGCGGCCGGCTTGGCGAACTGCTCGGCCGGTGCGTCCCGCGCGAGCAGGTCGAGCAGCTCGCGCAGGGCGACGCACGCCTGCTCCCGGTGGGCGGCGTCTGAGGACCTTGGCATACGACGGGTCGCCTCCGGGAGCGGGATGGTGCGGGTCAGGTCGAGATTGTCGCCGAGGGTGCGGTGGCGGAGGAATCCCCGGGAGCCGCACTCCGCTCGGCGAGCGAGCGGCCCCGGGTCTCCTTCGCCACGAGCACGGTGAGCGTCGTGATCACCACGGTCACGCAGACGTACAGCGC
The DNA here is from genome assembly GCF_056434405.1 of Streptomyces sp. NPDC044044. NCBI lineage: Bacteria > Bacillati > Actinomycetota > Actinomycetes > Kitasatosporales > Streptomycetaceae > Streptomyces > Streptomyces sp. NPDC044044. The sequence continues at coordinate 469,568 of NZ_JBWKFG010000005.1, forward strand.
CACCGGTGTCGCGGAGTCGAAGTCCTTGAGCAGCTCGACCGCGATGATCGGCGCGAGCGCGCCGCCGATGATGGACGCGAGCTGCGAGCCCATCGAGGCCCCGGAGTAGCGGACCTTCGTGTCGAACATCTCGGAGATGAAGGCGGCCTGCGGCCCGTACATCGCGCCGTGCAGGAGCAGCCCGACCGTGACCGCCAGGGTGATCACGGCGAAGGACTTGCTGTCGACGAGCGCGAAGAACGCGAACGCCCACGCCGCCATGCCGATCGACCCGATCAGGGTGACGGGCCTGCGCCCGATGCGGTCCGAGAGCGCGCCCCACAGCGGGATCGTCACGAAGTGCACGGCGGAGCCGATGAGCACGGCGTTCAGGGCGGTGCTCTTGGGCAGTTCCAGGTGCACGGTGACGTAGACCAGGACGAAGGCCGTGAGGATGTAGTACGAGACGTTCTCGCCGAGCCGCGTTCCGATGGCGGTCAGGACGCCGCGCCAGTTGTGCCGGAAGACCTCGACGACCGGCGCGTCCTGCTTGGCGGCGGCAGGACCGGCCTTGGCGGCCTCGGCCTCCGCGCGGGCCTGTGCCTCAAGGAACAGCGGGGACTCCGAGACAGAGACCCGTATCCACAGGCCGATGATCACGAGCACGCCGGAGAGCAGGAACGGGATGCGCCAGCCCCAGGCCAGGAACGCCTCGTCGGACTGGACGGCGGCGAGGAGCGCCAGGACGCCGGTGGCCAGGAGGTTGCCGCCGGGGGCACCGGCCTGCGGCCAGGAGGCCCAGAAGCCGCGGTTCTTGTCGTCGCCGTGCTCGGAGACGATCAGGACGGCACCGCCCCACTCGCCGCCGAGCGCGAAGCCCTGGATCAGGCGCAACACCGTGAGCAGGATCGGGGCGCCGACGCCGAGGGTGGCGTGGGTGGGCAGCAGGCCCATCGCGAAGGTGGCGCCGCCCATCATCATCAGGCTGAGCACCAGGAGCTTCTTGCGGCCGATCTTGTCGCCGTAGTGGCCGAAGACGACGCCGCCCAGGGGCCGTGCGGCGAAGCCGACGGCGTAGGTGAGGAAGGACAGGAGCGTGCCGACCAGGGGGTCGCTGTCGGGGAAGAAGAGGGTGTTGAAGACCAGGGCGGCGGCGGAGCCGTAGAGGAAGAAGTCGTACCACTCGATGGTGGTGCCGATGAGGCTGGCGCTGATGATGCGGGCGATACCTGGCGTGCCCGGGGTCTTGCCCTGGGCACGCGGCGTTGCGGCTGCCATGGCGTGATCCGTTTCTCGATGGGGACGTTGCTCGATGGGGGCGTTGCTCGACGGGACGTGAAGTGGGGCTGGGGGAGCGGGGGTTGTTCAGCTGGCGGTCCAGCCGCCGTCCAGGGGCAGCGAGGCACCGGTGACGAAGCCGCTGTGCGGGCCGCAGAGCCAGAGCGCGGCGGCGGCGATCTCCTCGGGCTCGATCAGCCGCTTGGTGGCCGAGCGCCGCAGCAGTACGTCGGTGAGGACCTGCTCGGGGGCGATGCCGTGGGCGGCGGCCTGGGCGCTGATCTGGTCCTCGACCAGGGGCGTGCGGGTGTAGCCGGGGCAGAGGCAGTTGCTGGTGACGCCGTGCGACGCGCCCTCCAGGGCGGTGACCTTGCTCAGGCCCTCCAGGGCGTGCTTGGCGGCGACGTAGGCGGACTTGAAGGGGCTTGCGCGCAGGCCGTGCACGCTGGAGATGTTCACGACGCGGCCCCAGCCGTGGGCGTACATGTGGGGCAGGGTCCGGCGCAGCAGGAGGAACGGCGCGGTGACCATGACCCGCTGGATCAGGTCGAACCGCTCCGGGGGGAACTCCTCGATGGCGGCGACGTGTTGGAGCCCCGCGCTGTTGACGAGGATGTCGGCGCGGGCGGGCAGGGTGTCCACCGCCGCGGGATCGGCGAGGTCCACCGCGTGGGCCTCGCCGTCGATCGCGTCGGCGACGTCCTTGGCCGCGTCGGCGTGCAGATCCACGACGTGGACGAAGGCGCCGGCCCGCGCCAGGGCCACGGCACACGCCCGGCCGATGCCGCTGGCGCCGCCGGTGACCAGGGCGGTGCGTCCGGTGAGGTCGGTTCCTGCGGGGGTTCCGACGGGGGTTCCTGCGGGGTCGGCACCGCGGGGAGTGGGGCTCGTCATGGCCGGAAACGTAAGGGTGCGCCGTGCGGGGTTCCCATGTGTGCGGCCCACATAACCGGGGAGCGCGCCATGTGGGTGGGTGCGGCCGTCGCAGGGGCGGTCCGGGTGTGGTCCAGGTGCGGTCCGGGCAGTTCTCCGGTGACCCACGTCACGCTCGGCGGCCCGCAAGCTGTGCTACCTTGCCAACAGCACGTGTGTACGCCGTCTTCTGCGGCGCCGGTGCCGATCTTCTTCTCTTCCGCCTCACCGAGGCTCCCGCAGCTCCGAAGCTCCGAGACATTCCTGTTTCTCCGAAGCCCTTTGCTGCAGTTCTTTTCTCCGCCCGACGCACGGGACGTGAACACACCGTCCTGCCGGGCCCCTCATTCGCATGTCCGCGAAAGGACCCCATCATGAGTACCGCGACCATCACCCGGAACAAGACCACCACAACCACCACGACCACCGCGACCACCACGGCTCCCGCCGTCGCCGCCTCCGGCATCCTCGATGTGAGTCACAACGCCAACGGCCATCTCCGCACCGGAGATTGCCTCCCCAACCCGAACGACGTACAGGTTCCCTCCACGCTCATCCGCCGACTCGGCCTGCGAGCGGGCGACATGATCCAGGGCACCTGCGGCAAGGCCCGCACCCTCACCTCCGTCGAGCGGGTCAACGGACACTCCGCCGAAGCCCTGCACAGGCGCGCACGGTTCGGTGACCTCACCCCGCTGCACCCCCGCGAGCGGCTTCGTCTGGAGACGCCGGGCGACGGCGGCGCCAGTGTCGCGACCCGGCTCATCGACCTGGTCGCCCCCGTGGGCAAGGGCCAGCGCGGCCTCATCGTCGCGCCGCCCCGCACCGGCAAGACCGTTCTGCTCCAGCAGATCGCCGCCGCCGTCAGCGCGAACCACCCCGAGGCGCACCTCATGGTGGTCCTGCTCGACGAACGGCCCGAAGAGGTCACGGACATGAAGCGTTCCGTACGCGGCGAAGTGCTCGCCTCGACCTTCGACCGGCCCGCCAAGCAGCACATCGCCCTGGCCGAACTCGCCGTCGAGCGCGCCAAGCGGCTCACCGAGGAGGGCAAGGACGTCGTCATGCTCTTCGACTCCCTCACCCGGCTCTGCCGCGCGTACAACAACGCGGCATCCAGCGGCGGCCGCACCCTCTCCGGAGGTGTCGACGCCGCCGCCATCCAGGGCCCCAAGCGCCTCTTCGGTGCCGCGCGGCTCGCGGAGGAGGGCGGGTCCCTGACCATGCTCGCCACCGTGCTCGTGGAGACCGGATCGCGCGCCGACGACTACTACTTCGAGGAGCTCAAGGGCACCGGCAACATGGAGCTGCGCCTCGACCGCGGCATGGCCGAGCGGCGGGTCTTCCCCGCCGTCGACGTCACCCCGTCCAGCACGCGCCGTGACGAACTGCTCGTCCCCGCCGACGAGTTGACCGCCGTACGCGGGCTGCGGCGCGCCCTGCACGGCAGGGACGCGCAGAGCAACCTGGAGGCGATCATCGAGCGCCTGCGCAAGACCCCGGACAACGCCGCCTTCCTGCGCCAGGTGCAGCAGACCGTGCCCGGCGCGGGCTCCTCCAAGGTCAACGGCGGTTGAGCCGCGGCCTCAGGGGCGCGTGACGTGCACCCGGTAGCGGCCCTCCGCGTCGATGTCCGTCACCGTGATGCGCACGCCCGTCCTCTTGTCCGTGAAGGTCTCGCCGGGTTCGTAGGCCGCGTCCGAGAGTTCCGCGTGGACGTTCGGCTGGCGCGTGCAGCCGCCGCTGTCCTTCGTGGAGTCGGAGACGGAGACCGGGCCCTGGCCCGTGTCGACCTCCGCGTCCACCCGGTAGATCAGGACACCGGGCTTGCAGACCGCCTCGTCGTTGCCGCCCTGGGTGCGCACCTCGACGGCGTACCCCTTGGTCGTGCTCAGCGGCACGAAGGCGAGCTTGGTACCGCCGCTCGTCGGCAGCGGGCTCAGTGTGTGCTCGGTGGTGCCCGCGTTCGACGCGCAGCTGATCTGGTCGTCGTCGAGCCAGCCCAGCTTCCACTTGTGCCAGGCCAGCAGGTCGTTGTTGGCGCCCCAGTCCTCGCTCATGATGTCCCAGTGGCCGACCGCGCCGCCGCCCTCCTGCGTGTAGAGGTCGGGCAGGCCGAAGACGTGGCCGTTCTCGTGCGGGAGCACGCGGTAGCCGGTCTCGCGGTAGCTGCCCGAGCCGTCGTCCTGGCGGCTGTAGACGAAGGACGCGTTGGAGACCGGGACGCCGTCCGCCACGGGCGCCTCGGTGTTGCCCGCGAAGGTCACCGAGAGAACCGTGTCGAGCGCGGAAGGGCCCGCGTTCGGCGTGATGAGGATGTTCACCAGGTCGTACTCCCGGAAGTCCACGTCCGGATCGGCCGCCGCCACGATGTCCTGGACCAGATCGCGGTAGCCCGGGTCGAAGGGGGCGCCGCGCTCTATCCCGTACTGCTTGAAGCTCTTGGGCATCCGCAGCCAGTCGGGGATCGGCGATTCGGGGCGGTAGTCGAGGCGCCCGTAGGAGCTGGTGCGGAACCAGTCCGACGTCTGCGGGAAGAACTCCGAGAGGCGGTCGAGTGCGGTGCCCTCGCCGGGTGCGTCGGAGAAGTCGACCATGAGGTTCAGGGCCCGGACGGTGCCGGTGGAGCGGGAGTATCCGGAGGGTGTGGGGACGCCCTCCGACATCTGGACGCCCATCGTGCCATTGATCATGCACGGGCTGAGTGTCGTCGCGCGGGCCAGGGACACGGGGCCCGCCGCCGTGGGGGACTCCTCCATCAGGCGGCCGGTGCTCGCCGATGTGGTGACCGTGAGGGCAAGGACGGCGCACGTGGCGAGTGCCGCGCCACGTCGGGCTGCGCGTATCTGCCTCCAGGTCGGCTGCTGCATGCGTGGGCCTTCCCCTTGCGGCAGCCGCCGGTACTGGCTGCACCCTTTCGATCACCCTGTGCCGGAGGGTGCGCGGGCGCTCGCTGGGTGCGACCGATCGTGGGTTTCTCGCGCACGGAGGCGTGACGCGGGTCACACGAAGAAAGTCGGGTGGCGGGAAATATCCGGGGACTCTCTCCCCGTTTAGACCTGTGTCCGAGCGAAACGGGGAGTGATTCCCCGCATCGCGCATCCGAGGCTCAGGCACCGTCCCGAGACTCGGTCACCAGCTTGATCACCACCTTGATCGTCAGCTTGATCACCACCTTGAGGAGAGCCGCCGTGGAAACCGCCACCGCTGCACAGCGCCGCACGCCCCGCCCGCGGGCCGACGCCCTGCGCAATCGGGAGCGGATCGTCGCCGCCGCACGCGAGATGTTCGTCGAGTTCGGCCCCGATGTGCCGCTCGACGAGGTCGCGCGCCGGGCCGGCGTCGGCAACGCCACGGTCTACCGGCACTTCGCCGACCGTTCCGAACTGGTCCACCAGGTCGTCCTGCTGGTCACCGACCGCGTCTCGGCACACGCCGAGGAAGCGATCACGGCGGCCGACGCGGACCCGAGTGTCGCGTTCGACGCCCTGCGCCGGTTCGTGCACGCCTCCGCCGACGAGCGGATCGGTGCCCTGTGCCCGATGCTCCAGGCGGCCTTCGACCCCGATCACCCGGATCTGGTCGACGCCCGCGAGCGGCTCGAAGCCGTCGTCGACGGGCTCATGCAACGGGCGCGCGCGGCCGGGCAGCTGCGCACCGACATCGCCGTCGGAGACCTGATGGTCGCCCTCTCCCAGCTCACCAGGCCGCTGCCCGGCACCGCGTGCCTGAACATGGACCGTTTCGTCCACCGTCATCTGCAGCTGTTCCTCGACGGCCTGATGGCGCCTGCCCGCTCCGAGCTGCCGGGTGCGTCGGCGACCTTGGAGGATCTCCGCCAGTCCTGAGCCCCGCGCCTCTTCACGTCTTTCTACGTCGCTTTTTTCACCACACGTATCGCTAGGTGGCTACTCCCATGTCAGAAACAGATCCCAGGCGCTGGAAAGCGCTGATCTTCATCGCGCTCGCGCAGCTGATGGTCGTGCTCGACGCGACCATCGTGAACATCGCGCTGCCCTCCGCCCAGCAGGACCTGGGCATCTCGGACGGCAACCGCCAGTGGGTCATCACGGCCTACGCCCTGGCCTTCGGTGGTCTGCTGCTCTTCGGCGGCCGCATAGCCGACCTCTGGGGCCGCAAGCGCACCTTCGTGACCGGCCTGATCGGCTTCGCCGCGGCCTCCGCGCTCGGCGGCGCCGCGACCGGCGAGGCCATGATGCTGGGCGCCCGCGCCCTGCAGGGTGTGTTCGGCGCGCTGCTCGCGCCCGCCGCCCTCTCGCTGCTCGCCGTGATGTTCACCGATGCCAAGGAGCGCGCCAAGGCGTTCGGCATCTACGGTGCGATCGCCGGTGGCGGTGGCGCCGTGGGCCTGATCCTCGGCGGCTTCCTCACCGAGTACCTGAACTGGCGCTGGACGTTCTTCGTGAACATCCCCTTCGCCGTCATCGCCGCGCTCGGCGCCTACTTCGTCATCCGTGAGCCGGCCGGCTCCCGCAACCGCTCGCCGCTCGACATCCCCGGCGTGGTCCTGTCCACCCTCGGTCTCGTCGCGCTCGTCTACGGCTTCACGCGCGCCGAGTCGGCCGGCTGGTCGGACTCCCTGACGATCGGCATGTTCGTCGGCTCCGCCGTCCTGCTCGCCGCGTTCGTCTTCACCGAGGCCAAGGTCAAGTCGCCGCTGCTCCCGCTGCGCGTCCTGACCGAGCGCAACCGCGGTGGCGTCTACCTGTCGCTCGGCCTCGCGATCATCGCGATGTTCGGCCTGTTCCTGTTCCTCACGTACTACCTGCAGATCGTCCAGGGCTACTCGCCGGTGAAGACCGGCTTCGCGTTCCTGCCGATGATCGTCGGCATGATCACGGGCTCCACGCAGATCGGCGCCCGCCTGATGACCCGCGTCCCGCCGCGGCTGCTCATGGGTCCGGGCTTCGTGCTCGCGGCCCTCGGCATGCTGCTCCTGACGCAGTTGGAGGTCGGTTCCTCGTACGCCGGTCTGATCATGCCCGCGCAGCTGATGCTGGGCCTCGGCATGGGTACGGCGTTCATGCCCGCCATGTCGCTGGCCACGCACGGCGTCGAGCCGCGTGACTCCGGTGTCGCCTCCGCGATGGTCAACACCTCGCAGCAGGTCGGCGGCGCCATCGGCACCGCTCTCCTGAACACCATCGCCGCCTCCGCCACGACCGCGTACGTCGCCTCGCACGCCGCGGGCGCGACGACCCCGGCCGCGCAGAAGCTGATGCAGGCCGAGGCCATGGTCGAGGGCTACACCAGCGCCATCTGGTGGGCCGTCGGCATCCTGGCGGCCGCCGCCGCGATCGCCTTCGCGCTCATCAACACCGGCGCCCAGAGCGGCACTCCGGCCGCCTCGGGCCCGGGCGACGCCGAGGGTGTCGAGGACGAGATCCGGATCCCGGTGGTCGCGCACTGACCCCGTCGGTCGACAGGGAGGCCTAGCGGAGCCAGGGCAGGTCCGCCCCCGCCTCCTTCGGCTGAAGTCCCTCGGCGACGATCACCATGATCTCGCCGAGGGACTTCTGCTGTTCCGGGCTGAGCCGGTCGAAGAGGGCCTGGCGCACGGCGGTGACATGGCCGGGCGCGGTGCGGCGCAGGACCTCGTACCCGTCGTCGGTGAGGATCGCGAACTGGCCGCGCTTGTCGGAGGGGCAGTCCTCGCGGCGCACCCAGCCGTTCTTCTCCAGGCGCGCGATCGCGTGCGAGAGACGGGACCGCGTGATCTTGGTGTTCCTGGCCAGCTCGGTCATGCGCAGGCGCCGCCGCGGGGCGACGGAGAGCTGGACGAGGAGGCCGTAGTAGATGTGCGGCATACCGGCGTCGCGCTGCAACTGGCGGTCGAGGTGGTCTTCCAGGAGTGTGGTGGCTTGCAGGTACGCGAGCCAGGTGCGCTGTTCGTCGTCGTCGAGCCAGCGCGGTTCCCCGTCGGGGGGAGAAGTGGGTGCCGTGTCCATGTACTCCACTGTACGCAGCCCTTCCTTGAATCTTAAACAATGCGGGAGTAGGGTCATCCTCGCAGCGAAAGCTTGAGAGTTAAAGCAACTCGTTCCTTGTACGTTCTCGGAGGCGCCGCCATGACCGCAACCCAGGAGCGCATGCCCGCCCTGTACCTCAGCCACGGCGCGCCGCCGCTGGCCGACGACGCGCTCTGGCCGGACCAGCTCCGCGCCTGGTCGGCGGAGCTGCCGCGGCCCAAGGCCATCCTCATGGTCTCCGCCCACTGGGAGGAGGCCCCGCTCGCGCTCGGCGCGACGGAGACGATGCCGCTGGTCTACGACTTCTGGGGCTTCCCCGAGCACTACTACCAGGTCACGTACGCCGCTCCGGGCGCCCCCCAACTGGCCGACTCCGTACGCAAACTGCTGCGCGGGGCAGGTACGCCGGTGCAGGACATCCCGGATCGCGGGCTCGACCACGGAGCGTACGTCCCGCTCGTCGAGATGTATCCCGACGCGGACGTCCCCGTTCTCCAGATCTCCCTGCCGACCCTCGACCCAGGGCGCCTGATGGACATCGGCCGCAAGCTGGCGCCGCTGCGGGACGAGGGCGTGCTGATCGTCGGCAGCGGCTTCTTCACGCACAATCTGGCGGCGCTGCGCCAGGGCGGTACGCCGTCGTGGTCGGTGGAGTTCGACGCGTGGGGGCACGAGGCGCTCGACGCGGGCGACGTGGACGGTCTCCTCGACTTCCGGCACAAGTCCCCGGCGGGCGAGCTCGCACATCCGCGCACGGAGCACTTCGCGCCCCTGTTCGTGACGCTGGGGGCCGCCGAGGCCTCCGGGGACCTCGGCGGGCAGCGGAGTGTGATCGACGGGTTCTGGATGGGGCTGGCCAAGAGGTCGGTGCAGTTCGGCTGAGGCGGGGCGGGGCGAGGCGGGTCGCGGCGCGGCGGGTCGGGTTGGGCCGGGCCGTGCTCGGGCTCAGGCCAGCGGCTCGCTGATCTCGATCGCGCGCAGGGCGGATGCCAGGGCCCGCTCGTCGCCCACGTCCAGTGCCGTGTCGGTGAACTTGATGACGTGCTCGTCGCCGTGCGCCAGGGCCCGCTCGAAGACCTCTTCGGGGGCGAAGGTGCCGGGTGCCGTGTACGCGACCGGGGCGTCCGGGGCGTACATCGAGGTCACGGCGGCCGACGCCGTCCACGCCGCGTGCAGGCTCGGCGCCCACAGGGTGCGGGGCAGTGCGGGCAGGGCGCGCAGCACGGCGTTGGGCGCGGTCGACGCGTGCACCAGCATCGTCTCCTCGCCGTGGCCGTGCGTGGCGTACCGGTGGGTGGCCGCGCGCACCAGCTCGGTGAGCCCGCGGTGCGCCTCGTCCGGGTCGCTCACGCCGGCCGCCCACGCGGGCAGGCCCACGACCCGGCCGAGCCTGGCGGGGAAGCTGCCATCGGCCCTGTCCGGGATCGGCTCGACGGCGTCCAGGGCGGCGGCCGCGGTGCCTCCCCGTTCGTGCGGCAGGAGCTCGACGCCGGTGACGGGGTGGTGGCGGGCGGCCCAGTAGCCGAGGCCATGGGCCAGTTCGGCGAGGCGGGGTCCGGTCTCGTCCCCTCTCAGGAGCGTGCGCACCGCGTGGCCCACGCGGATCACCGGGTGGGTGGAGCCGCCGTACATGCCCGGAAGCAGGAGCGGCCACCACGCGGCGAGGACGTCGCGCCACGGGCGTTCGCCGATCTCCCGGCCGAAGTACGCGATCCAGTCCGCGGCGCGGCGCGGATCGCCGAGGGCCTCGCGCCACGTGTCGCCGGTGATTGTCTCGACCGCGCTCGGGTACTCCTCCAACTTCGGCGCGTACAGCTCGAGCCAGCGGTGGACCGCACCGGAGCGGCCGTGCGCGGCGAGCGCCTCGACGGCCATCGGCGCGTGGTTGGTGAGCCGTCCGAGCCGTTCGGGGCCCGATGCGTGCAGGCGCTGGAGGGCTTCGTCGAGGGTGCCTGAGGTGTCGGCTGTGGCGTCCATGCGGGCACGCTAGGACGGCTGCGCGCGGGGCGTAACGGTCCTGCGGCCTAGGCCGCGCCCTAGGTCAGGGCTTAGGGCGGACCTGGTCAGGACCTAAGACCCGGGTCAGGGCCGGGTGCGCAGGGGACGCTCGTACCAGGCGACGTCCCAGTAGCGGCCGAACTTGCGGCCCACCTCGCGGTACGTGCCGACATGCCGGAAGCCGAAACGTTCGTGGAGGCGTTCCGACGCGTCGTTCGGCTGGGCGATCCCGGCGTAGGCGCGGTGCAGGTCCTCGCCCTCAAGGGCCTCGAAGAGCGCCTTGTAGAGCAGGGTGCCGATGCCACGGCCCGCGGCATCGGCGGCGCAGTAGACGCTGACCTCCACGGAGGTGGCGTACGCGGGCTTCGTTCGGAAAGGACTACTGGTGGCGTATCCGAGGATCAGGCCGGAATCCCGCTCCTGGGCAACCAATAGGCGGTGGGGGCCGTCTTCAGGATGGGAGAGCAGCCAAGGGCGGCGCTCTTCCGGCAGGAAGACGGCCGTGTCGAATGTGATCGCCGTCTCACGTACGTAGTGGTTGTAGATGCCGGTCAGGGCCGCGAGATCAGCCTCCGCGCCCGGCCTGACCTGCACCTCTGTACGTTCCGACGGCATCCGGCCTCCCCTTGTGGCGGCACAGGGTACTGCAACGTCAGGAAAATAGATGCACGGCTTGGGAATTCTGTCCGGATTCCAGTCGTTGTTTCCATCGGAAGCAGGGCACCCGGAAGGGTGTGGTTTCCACCACAGAGGCCCGTGAAAAGGGCCGACCAGGACCTCCACACGCAAGGGAGCACGCATGGCAACCCGTGCCGTCGCCCGTCGTAAGTCCGCCACCTCCGGCGAGACCGACGCGGCACGCAGTGTTCGCGCCGTAGGCGGGGAGATCGCCGACCGCGACCTGGTCGGCATGTACCTCGACGAGATCGCGCGTACGCCGCTGCTCGACGCCGCCAAGGAAGTCGAGCTGTCCCAGATCATCGAGGCCGGTGTGTACGCCCGGAAGATAATCGACGGCGAGGTCGAGAGCTCCGGAGCGGGCGCGAAGGCGTCCCGCGAGGAGCTGGAGGCGCTGGTCGCCGACGGCGAGCGGGCCAAGGACGTCTTCATCCGGTCGAACCTCCGGCTCGTCGTGGCCGTGGCGCGCCGCTATCCGCGCAGTGGTCTGCCGCTGCTCGACCTGATCCAGGAGGGGAACGCGGGCCTGGTCCGCGCGGTCGAGAAGTTCGACTACGCCAAGGGCTTCAAGTTCTCCACGTACGCCACGTGGTGGATCCGCCAGGCCATCACGCGCTCCATAGCCGACCAGTCCCGCACCATCCGGCTGCCCGTCCACCTGGTGGAGGAGCTGGGGCGGATCCGCCGGGTCATGCGCGAGTTCAACCGCAAGCACGGGCGCGACCCGGAGCCGGAAGAGGTCGCCGCCGAGCTGGACTCCACGCCGGCGCGTGTGACGGACGTCCTGGACTGGGCGCGCGACCCGGTCTCGCTGAACATGGGCGTGGACGACAGCGGAGACACGCAATTCGGTGACCTGCTGGAGGACACCTCCGCGGTCTCGCCCGAGCAGTCCGTCCTGACGCTGCTGCGCAGCGAGGAACTGGACGACCTGATCGGCCGCCTCGACCAGCGCACGGCCTCCATCATCAAGATGCGGTACGGCATCGAGGACGGCCGCGAGCGGACGCTGACGGAGGTCGGCAAGCAGCACGGGCTGACGCGGGAGCGGATCCGTCAGATCGAGAAGCATGCGCTTCTCGAGCTGAAGAAGTTGGCTCGGGACACGGGCTTCGACGCGGCGGCCTAGGCCTTGGCGGCCCGCGAAGCCATCCACTAGCTGAGCCCCGGTGCCATCCCCCCCCGGCACCGGGGCTCTTCCCTGCTCCCCTCTCCCGCGCCGCGCGGACGCCCCGGGGGTGTCTCCCGCGCACCGGCGCCCAAGGGCCCGCGCTCCGCGCGGACGCCCCCCACCCACCCGCCCGATCACCCCGGGGCATCTCCCGCGTACCGCCCAAGGGCCCGCGCTGCGCGCGGATGTCTCCCGCCCACCCGCCCATTACCCCGGGGTGTCTCCCGCGCACCGGCCCAAGATCCCGCCCCGCGGGCATCTCCCCCCCCGCCCACCCACCTGATCACCCCGGGGCAATCGGGTGGGTGGGCGGGAAAGAATCCGCGCGCAGCGCGGGACAGGTTCAGCCCCTACGGCCCGCAGGGAGGAGCGTTCCGAGGCGCTATGCCGGGCCCAGGGAAGACCCGCCCCGGGTTGTCGGCGATGCCGAGCCACAGGCCGCAGGCCGCAGGGCGGCGGGACCCATGCCCGGCCGCAGGGGGGAGCGGGGCCCATGCCCGGCCGTAGGGGTCCCGCAGCCCCGGTTCACGTCCCCGACGCCAGGGTCAGGCGGGAGCCCAGGTCCCGGAGCGAAGCCACCAGCTCCGGTGGGCCGTGGGCCACGAAGTCGCAGCCCGTCATGGCAAGCCGCACCGCCAGCCAGTCCACCGCATCCGTCACCGTGGCCCGCACGCGGCAACTCGTGGCCGTCAGCGGCTCCGGCGCCCCCAGCGCCGGGAGCCTCGTCGCGACGGTCTCCGCAGACGCCGCGAACGTCACGTCGATCGCGTACGAAGGCTGACCCCGCCACATCGACCGCCGGATGTACTCCGCGGCGTCCCCCGTAGGAAGCTCCCGCGGGACGAAGCGCGCCCCGGTCGCGAACGGCGACGACACCCGGTCCACGCGGAACGTGCGCCAGTCGTCGCGGTCGATGTCGTACGCGACCAGGTACCACCGCCGCCCCGTCGACACCAGCCGGTGCGGCTCCGTCAGGCGCCGGGTCTCCGTGCCGTCGCCCGAGCGGTACGCGAAGCGCAGACGTTCCTGGCCCGCCGCCGCGGATGCCATGACCGTGAGCGTCTCGGGCGCGATGCTGGCCCCGTCCCCGCTGGTCAGAGGGGTCGTCGCGATCTGGAGGGTCTGCACCCGGTGGCGCAGCCGGGAGGGCAGGACCTGCTCCAGCTTCGCCAGGGCCCGGACCGACGCCTCCTCCACCCCCTCCACCGCGTGGCCCGCCCCCGCCCGCAGCCCCACCGCGATCGCCACCGCCTCCTCGTCGTCCAGGACGAGCGGCGGCATCGCCTTGCCCGCGACCAGGCGGTATCCACCGGTCGCCCCCTGGCTCGCCTGCACCGGATAGCCGAGGTCCCGCAGCCGGTCGATGTCGCGCCGCACCGTACGGCGGCTGACGCCGAGCCGGTCCGACAGTTCCCCGCCCGGCCACTCGCGCGGGGTCTGGAGGAGGGAGAGGAGCTGAAGCAGCCGAGCCGGCGTGTCCGTACCGCCGGACCTTTCCGAGGTAGTGCCGGAATTCGAAGTCATGTCACACAGGATGCCGCGCATCTAGGACACGCTCTGGCCTATATGACTTCTAGTCTCCTCTCATGACTTTCAGCAGCCCCGCCACGACACCGCCCGGAACGGCCGCCGCCGACCGGCGCCGATGGCTCGCCCTCGCCATCGTGATGACCGCGGCCTTCATGGACCTCGTCGACGTCACCATCGTCAACATCGCGATCCCGTCCATCCAGGAGGAAGCGGGCGCCTCGTACAGCCAGATCCAGTGGATCACCGCGGGCTACGCGCTCGCCTTCGCGGCCGGACTGATCACCGGCGGGCGGCTCGGCGACATCCACGGGCGCAAGCGGATGTTCCTCATAGGAATCGCGGGCTTCACGCTCGCCTCCGCGCTCTGCGGCTTCGCCGCCAACCCGGAGATGCTGGTCGCATCGCGGATCCTGCAGGGCGCCATGGCCGCGATGATGGTGCCGCAGGTCCTGTCGATCGTGCACGCCACCTTCCCCGCGCACGAGCGGGGCAAGGTCTTCGGGCTCTTCGGGATGATCGTGGGGCTCGGCGCCGTCTCGGGGCCGCTGCTCGGCGCGCTCCTGACCCAGTGGAACCTGTTCGGGCTCGAATGGCGGCCGATCTTCCTCATCAACCTGCCCGTCGGGATCGCGGGACTGATCCTGGGCGCCAAGTTCATCACCGAGTCCAAGGCCCCGAAGGCCCTCAAGCTCGACCTCGTCGGCGTCGTCCTGGTCACGCTCGGCCTGCTGATGGTGCTCTACCCGCTCACCCGTGGGCGCGAGCTGGACTGGCCGCTGTGGGGCTACGCCATGATGGCGGGCGGACTCGTCGTCTTCGGCGCGCTCATCGCGTACGAGAAGGCGAAGGCGGCGAAGGACGGTTCGCCGCTCGTGGAGCTGTCCCTGTTCAAGGTGAAGAGCTTCGCGGCGGGCATCGCGGTGCAGACCGTGTTCGGCATCGCGATGGGCATCTTCTTCCTGGTCTGGACGGTCTACATGCAGACGGGCCTCGGCTGGACCGCGCTGCGGGCGGGCACCACAGGGGTGCCGTTCTCGATCGCCGTCTCGGTGGCGGCCGGCATGTCCGTGCAGAAGCTCGTGCCGCGGTTCGGACGCAAGGTGCTGCAGGCCGGTGCGCTCGTCATGGCGGCCGGGGTGCTGCTCTACATCTGGGAGGCGGACCGGTACGGCGCGGGCATCACGTCCTGGCAGATGGCTCTGCCCCTGTTCGTGATGGGCGCAGGCATGGGACTCATCGTCGCGCCGCTGACCGACGCCATCCTGTCGGACGTGCCGCGTGAGCACTCGGGGTCCGCGTCCGGGCTGCTCAACACCGTGCAGCAGATGGGTACGGCGCTGGGGCTCGGCCTGGTCTCCGTGGTGTTCTTCGGCATGATCGACGAGAAGGCGGCGCCGAGCCAGGTGCCCGCGGAGATCGTGGGCGCGTTCCAGAACTCGCTGTGGTGGGTCGTCGGCGTGCTCGTCGTCATCTTCCTGCTGATGTTCGCCCTGCCGGGCAAGCCGCGGCAGCACGTCGAGGGCGGCGGCGACGAGGATGCGGTCGCGGATGAGGACGCGGTCGCGGATGCGGATGCGGCCGGTGAACTTCCCTCGCGGGAGGCCGCGTTGACCTCCTGAGCGGTGTCCGACCGGCGGGCGCGGCCCGGGTGGAGCCTCTAGAGCTCCGCCTGGGCCGCCGCCGTGTCCAGGGATTCGAGTACGGCGCCGGGGTTGCCGCCCTTCGTGACGGCGGCCCCGATCTCCTCGCGGATGGCCGCCCGCACGGTCGGCCACGAGCGGAGGCTGACCGGCTGGAACTGCGCCTGCGGCATCTGGTCGATGAACTTCCACAGCGGGCGCTGTGCCTCGTCCGCGCGCAGCGCCGACGAGGCGGAGCTGGTGACGGGGAGCGCGGCCTGGCCGCCGCCGTACGCCTTCGCCGACTTGCGGCCGTAGAGGTAGCTGAGGAACGTTCCGCACGCGTCGCCGTGGCCGTTCTGCTTGAACGCCATCAGCCAGTCGCTCAGGCCCACGGGCGCCGTGGCCCCGCCCCTGCGCGTGGGGAACGCGGCGTGCGCGTACGGGAACTTGACCTTGTCGGCGGCGCCCATGAGCACGGGGTGCGCGATCAGCATCCCGATGCCGCCGCGCATGAACTGCTCGTACGCGGCCGTCCTGTTGAGCCCCGCAGGGTTCGCGCCCGCGAGGCCCTTCGCCACCAGCTCGTCGCGCAGCCAGGTCAGCGTCCGGACGTTGCTCGTGGTGTGGAAGTCGTAGCCGGCCAGGCCCGAGTAGCCGCCTTCGTCCGCGAGCATCCAGGACAGGGCCTCGTCCTCGGCGGCCTCGGGGCCCAACTGCAGCCCGTACGGCGTCTTCACGCCGATCCCCTTCAGCGCCTGCGCCGCCGAGCGGAGCTCGTCCCAGGAGGTGGGGGCGCCGGTGATGCCGGCCTGCTTGAAGAGGGCCTTGTTGTAGAAGAGGCGTGGGGTGCTTGCGAGGAACGGGATGCCGTACTGGATGTGCTTGACCGATCCCGCCTCGGCGTACGAGCGGGTGAAGTCGGCCTCGGTGCGGATGTCGAAGAGGTCGGAGGCGCTGTAGAGCTGTTCGTCCTCGGCGTAGGGGGCGAAGACGTTCGACTGCGCGATGTCGGGGGCGTTGCCGTCCTTCACCCGGCGGGCGAGCGTCCGGTCGAGCTTGTCGAAGGGGACGCGCTCCAGGGCGATCTTGACGGTGGGGTGCGCCTTCTCGAAGGCGGCGACGAGGCCGCCCCACTGGTCGCCGATGGAGGAGCCGACGCTCTTGTCGTAGCTGGCGACGAGGAGTTCGAGGGTGGTGGTGTCGCTGCCGGACGAGCAGGCGCCGAGGGCGGAGATGCCGGTGAGGCCTGCGGAGTTGGTAAGGAACTGTCGACGACGCACCGGTGTAGCCACCTTCTCGAACTTCTTGGGCGTATGCACTTGATCTCAACGGTGGCAGATTCTGTCACACAGGCAGAATGTGCCTGCGGAGGCCCGTCGCTGTGCCGGCTGGCATAACCTGCCTGGCATGCCCGCAAGTTCGCTCAATGCGCCCGATTCGCTCACCGAACGCCGCAAGGCGGAGACAAGGCTGGACATCGCCCGTACCGCGGCCGCGCTCTTCGTCGAGAACGGGCTGAGGGCCACGCGCGCGGAGGACATCGCGCGCGCGGCGGGTGTCGCGCCGCGCACCTTCTACCGCTACTTCGCGACGAAGGAGGAGGCTGTGGCTCCGCTCTTCGCCGCCGGGGCGCAGCAGTGGGCGGAGGCGGTGCGGGGTGCGCCTGCGGGGCTGCCGGTACGGGAAGCGCTGCGGCACGCGGCGGCGAGGGCGCTGGTCCCCGACAGCGATGCCGCGCCGGGGCTCGCGATCGGGGACGCGGAGGCGCTGGAGTGGGTGCGGGCGCTGCTGCGGATGGCGGGGGAGAGTGCGGCGCTCAGGGCGGTGTGGTCGAACGCCTGCCACGCCTCGGAGGAGACGCTGCTCTCCGTCCTGACGGAGCGGGAGGGGTGCGGGGCGGCGGCGCCTTCGCTGGAGCTGCGGCTTGTGGCGGGGGTGGCCAGCGCGGCGGTGCGGGTGGCGGTGGAGACGTGGGCGGCGGGCGACGAGGCGGCCGGGGGCGAGGGCGGCCCGGCGGCTCTGACGGAACACTGCATCGAAACCTTGGAGGGCTTCCGCTGGCCGTAGGGGTGGGGTGGGGCGGTGCCCGGTGCGGTGCGGGTGCGTCTGGGGTGCGGGGCCGTGCCGGTATGTCCGTCCTCGCTATCGTCCGGTGGCCGCGGGGCTGCTGCGGTGGGGGAGCGCTGGGAACCGTGCTCCGGGCGGACATACCGGCCCGTCCCCTCGCGTGCGCTGCCGGCTGCGGGGGCGTGCGGGCTGGTCTCCTTTGGGTGGGGCGAGTCGCGTCCCTGCGGCCACTCCGGCCCACCCAGTTGTACGTTCACCGGCCTAGCCCGGCGTCCGGCCGTACGTTTCCCCACCCGGCCCAGCTGCTGTACACGCTCGCCACCCACCCTGTTGCTGTGTGCGTTCCCCACCCACCCGCCGTGCTCACCCCACCCGCCCCTGCTGCCCTATGCGTTCCCCCCTGTAGATCTCCCGCCCGCCCCCACCCCCTGTCACCGCGGGGGAATCGGGCGGGTGGGTGGGGGAGGTCCTTGCGGGGGTGGACTTTGGGGGCAGTGGTGCAGGGACGGAAGTCCGTTTGTGTCTGCTGTAGGTCCGGGCTTGTTTACTTTGGGGAAATCCAGCCGTAGCCTGCAAAGGAAACAACACGCTCGGGCATCAGGCGGAGGCAAACGGACATGTACGCACCGGAGCGGCAGCAGGAGATCCTGCGGCTCGCACGCGACGCCGGAAGGGTCGACGTGCTGTCGCTGGCCGAGGAATTCAAGGTCACCGCCGAGACCATCCGGCGCGACCTGAAGGCCCTGGACCGCGCCGGCCTCGTACGCCGCGTACACGGCGGCGCCATCCCGGCAGGACGCCTCGACTTCGAGCCCGACCTCGCGGAGCGAGAGGGAACGGCCGCCGACGAGAAGGACCGCATCGCCCACGCCGCCCTCGCCGAACTCCCCACCGAAGGCAGCGTCATCCTCGACGCCGGCTCGACCGTGGCCCGCCTCGCCGCCTCACTCCCGCTGGAAGCGACCTTCACCGTCGTCACCCACGGCCTCCCCACCGCGGCCCGCCTCGCCGACCACCCCGGCATCCAGCTCCACCTCATCGGGGGCCGCGTCCGCAGCCGTACGCGCGCCGCCGTAGACGCGTGGGCCCTGCGCGCGTACGGAGAGATCCGCGCCGACGTCCTCTTCGTCGCCGCGAACGGCTTCTCCGCGGAAGCCGGACTCACCACCCCCGACCTCGCCGAAGCCGCCGTGAAGCGCGCGGCGATCGGCGCGGCCCGCCGCGTGGTGCTCCTCGCGGACTCCACCAAGCACGGCCAGGAGCACTTCGCGCGCTTCGGCGACCTGACCGACGTGGACCTGCTGATCACCGACACCGGACTCAGCCCCGAGGACGCCGCGGCGATCGAGGCCGGCGGCACGGAGGTGATCCGGGCATGAGCGGCGCGGGCACGCACTCGAACGTGGACGGCAGCAGCAACAGCACGCAGGTCAGCAAGGAAACGGTACGTACGCGCATGATCCTCACCGTCACCCCCAACCCCTCCCTCGACCGCACCTACGAGGTCCCCTCGCTGGACCGCGGCGAGGTGATCCGGGCCACCGGCGACCGGATGGACCCGGGCGGCAAGGGCGTCAACGTATCGAGGGCGGTCGCCGCGGCGGGCGCGGAGACGCTCGCCGTCCTGCCCCTCGGCGGCGCGCCCGGCGCGCTCGTCGCCCAGCTCCTCGACGAGCAGGGCATCGAGGTCGCCCCGGTCCCGGTCGCGGGCCAGACCCGCTCGAACATCGCGGTCGCCGAGCCGGACGGGACCCTCACCAAGATCAATGCGACGGGGCCCGAACTGACCTCCACCGAAGCCGAGTTGTTGCTCTCCGCCGTGCGGGAGCGGTCCACCGGCGCCGACTGGATCGCCTGCTGCGGCAGCCTGCCGCGCGGGCTCGCCCCCTCCTGGTACGCCGATCTCGTGGCCCGCGCACACGCCGCAGGCGCCCGCATCGCCCTGGACACCTCCGGCCCGGCACTGCTCGCCGCGCTCGCCGAGCGCCCCGACGTCGTCAAGCCGAACGCGGAGGAACTCGCCGAAGCCGTGGGCCGCCCCCTGGCGACGGTCGGCGACGCGGTCAAGGCCGCCGAGGAGCTGCGGGAGTTGGGCGCGCGCGCCGTCCTCGCCAGTCTCGGCGCGGACGGTCAGCTGCTCGTGGACGACTCCGGCGCCCACTTCGGCAGCGCACCGGTCGACGCCGTACGCAGCAACGTCGGCGCCGGTGACTCCTCCCTGGCCGGTTTCCTCATCGCGGGCGGCACCGGCGCCACGGCCCTCGCATCGGCGGTGGCGCACGGCGCCGCAGCGGTCCAGCTCCCCGGCAGCGCGATGCCGACCCCCTCGGACCTCGCGCCCGACGCGGTCACCGTCACCTCGGAGGTCCCGATGGACCGCGTACTGACGGAGCCCGTGTCGTGACTCCCCACACCGCCCGCAAGGGCCTCAGCTTCACCACCTCACCCCCCGTCCCCACCCCCGCCCTCCGGGCGATACGCGTGCGAAGGAGCCCGCGATGAGCGAGATGATCACCGCGGAACTGGTCGACCTCGAAATCGACCGGTCCGCCGGAACCAAGGAAGCGGCGGCCCGTGCCCTCGCCGAGCGCATGGTGGCCCTGGGCCGGGTGACCGATCTGGAGGGGTTCCTCGCCGATGTGGCGGCCCGCGAGGCGCAGATGCCGACCGGCCTCGACGGCGGCATCGGCATCCCGCACTGCCGCAGCACCCACGTCACCGAGCCGACCCTCGCCTTCGGCCGCTCGGCCGACGGCATCGACTTCGGGGCGCCGGACGGGCCCGCCGACCTGATCTTCCTGATCGCCGCTCCTGCCGGTGCCGATGACGCGCACCTGACCATCCTGTCGTCCCTTGCCCGGCAGTTGATGGACGAGGAGTTCACGAGCGCGCTGCGGACCGCGGCGGACGCGGAGACGGCGGTTTCATTGATCACTGGGGACAACGAGCAGCCGGGTGGTGAGCCCACAGAAGAACCCGCCGACCCGCAGCCGGAGAACGACCCCACCCCGGCGGAGCCGTTCCGCATCGTGGCGGTCACCTCCTGCCCCACGGGCATCGCCCACACCTACATGGCCGCCGAGTCCCTGGAAGCCGCGGCCCGCGAGGCAGGCGTAGAGCTGACGGTCGAGACCCAGGGGTCAGCAGGCTTCACCCGCCTCGACCCGGCGGTCGTCGCCGCCGCCGACGGCGTCGTCTTCGCGCACGACGTCCCCGTACGGGACAAGGACCGTTTCGCGGGTAAGCCCACCGTCGACGTGGGGGTGAAGGCCGGCATCAGCAGGCCGGCCGAACTCATCGCCGAGGTCCGGGCGAAGGCGGCCCGCGGCGAGACCACCGCGGACATCGGCCCGAGCCCCGTCGACAACGCCGGGGACAGCGGCGACGGCTACGGCACCAAGCTGCGCAAGTGGCTGATGTCCGGAGTCAGTTACATGGTCCCGTTCGTCGCGGCCGGCGGCCTCCTCATCGCACTCGGCTTCGCCATCGGCGGCTGGAAGATCGACAAGGCGCCGTCCGTCTCCGAGCACTTCGTGTGGACGGACACCACCAGCTGGGCCGCGCTCCTCTTCCAGATCGGCGGGCTCGCCTTCGCCTTCCTGGTGCCGGTCCTCGCGGGCTACATCGCGTACGGAATGGCCGACCGGCCAGGACTCGTCCCCGGATTCGTCGGCGGCTCCGTCGCCGTCACCATCAACGCGGGCTTCCTGGGCGGCCTCGCGGCGGGCCTGATCGCCGGTGGGGTCGTGATGGGCATCCAGCGGGTGAGGATCCCCGCGGTGCTCAGGGGCATCATGCCCGTGGTCGTGATCCCGTTGATCTCGTCCGCGATCGTCGGCTTCCTGATGTTCCTCGTCATCGGAAAGCCCATCGCCTCGCTGCAGAGCGCGCTCACCGACTGGCTGGAGGGTCTCTCCGGCGCCAACGCGATCATCCTCGGCGTCATCCTCGGCCTGATGATGTGCTTCGACCTCGGCGGACCGCTGAACAAGGTCGCGTACGCCTTCGCCGTCGGCGGCCTCGCCAACCCGACCGAGGGCAGCTTCAAGGTCATGGCCGCGGTGATGGCCGCCGGCATGGTCCCGCCGCTCGCCATGGCCCTGGCCACCACCGTCCGCGGGCGGCTCTTCACCAAGACCGAGCGCGAGAACGGCAAGGCGGCCTGGTTCCTCGGCGCCTCCTTCATCACGGAGGGCGCGATCCCGTTCGCCGCGGCCGACCCGCTGCGGGTGATCCCCGCGTCGATGGCGGGCGGCGCGGTCACCGGCGCCCTGTCGATGGCCTTCGGCTGCACGCTGCGCGCCCCGCACGGCGGCATCTTCGTGGTGCCGCTGATCGGACAGCCGCTGCTGTACCTGGTGGCGATCGCCGCCGGTGTCGGCGTCTCGACCGTGGTGGTCATCCTGCTCAAGGGCGGCCGGAAGACGGCGCCTGCCGAGAGCGGTGCCACGGCCGATGAGGCCGTGACGGAGAAGCCGCTGCCGGCGGCGGTCTGAGCCCCGGCCGCCGGGCCCCATGAGGTCCGGCCTCAATCGTCCCTATGAATCTTCCCTATGAGGGGGGTTGTGCGACATGCGTCACTTCAGGACGTAAGTCCCACAACCCCCCTGTCGTAAGGCCCGGATCGTGTTGTCTACTGTGCGGCATGTTCCAGAATGTCTCGATCCTCCAGCAGGCAGGCGTGGCCGTACTGGCCGCGGCGACCGTCGTCTGGGCCGTGGGCCTGGTGCGGGTGATGCGACGCGACCAGGTCGACGTGGACGTCTGGCGCCAGTCACAGGCGCTGCGCGCGCTGCCCGCGCAGAGCGGCCCGCCGCGCGCGGAGACGGTCGATCTGACGGCGGACGAGCGGGCCGCCTTCGCGGGTCTCGTGCGGCAGTTCGGCGACAGCAGGCCCTGAGCCCGTCCAGTTACGCCGATCCCGCCCGACTCCGTACGCCGATCCCGTTCCGTGGGCCCTACTTCGGCGCTGCTGCGGATTCTGTGGGCCCTACTTCGTGCGCTGCTGAGGAAGGCTCCTCGCGCGCAGCTCCATCGCCGCGCGTGCGGCTTCCTCGGTGACGTACACCTCGCACCTGTGCCGCTTGTCCGGCGTGACCGTGTGCTCGACCTCCCAGAGGCTGAGCTCGCTGCCGTCGAAGAGCAGGAACGCGTGTTCGTAGAGCGAGAAGCAGAGGCGTGCCTCGCCCGCCAGGCAGGGGCGGCCGAAGGCCTGGGTGATCTGATGCGCGAACGCCGAGCGCAGTAACCGCTCGATGTCCTCGGCGGGCCGTCCCTCGCTCACCGGGTTCTCCGCGCGGCGCAGCAGCCGGCGCGCGTGATCCGCGGAGTCGTCCGGGACGTACGTATGCCGGGGCTCGTCGGTGACCGAGAGCTGGAGCACGACGGGCTGCTCGCAGACGGCGGCCGGGGTGTCGGGCGGGAGCGGCAGGCGCGAGGTGGCGACACCGGCCTCCTCCTCGTCCGCGTACAGCTCGTACTGGGGGTGGCTGTCGGGGCCCGTGTTGTGCACGAGCTCCCAGAGGGTGAGCGCGCCGGCGTCGGCGAGCAGCCATGTGTGACGGTACGTCTCGCGGTGCATGCCCGCGCTGTGGTGCGCCGAGTGCAGCGAACTGTCGTACGCGAGAGCCGACTCCAGGCGTCCTATCGTGTCGTCCGGCAGGTCGAAGGAGTTCAGGGCGCGGCGAAGAAGCCGCTCGAGATGCTCCTGCGGAGAGTGCGGAGACTTCTGCTCGGCCGACTGTGGCTCGTACGCCGTCTCGTACTCGTACGGAACGCTCAAGGTTTCTCCCGGCGTTGCTGCATGTCACCTTGTGAGTGCATACCGTAGCCCCTGCGTCGGACATCATGCCCGGGAACGGGAAAACGTACGAGCCGCACGGCAAGTTCCCGTGCGGCTCGCGGTGTTGGTCCTGGTGAGAGGGCCGGCCCGGCGGCTGGAATCAGCCCGCGCTGCCCGCCGTCCACTGGCTCCAGGACATGTTCCAGCCGTTGAGGCCGTTGTCCGGAGCGATCGTCTCGTCCGGGGAGCCCTTGACCGTCACGATGTCCCCGATGAGCGAGTTGTCGTAGAACCACGCGCCCGGCGTGCTGGAGTCGCCCGCGCCCTGCGCGTCCTGGAGGCCGACGCAGCCGTGGCTGGTGTTGGCGCTGCCGAAGATCGAGGGCGAGCCCCAGTAGTTGCCGTGGATGAAGGTGCCGGAGGACGACAGGCGCATCGCGTGCGGGACGTCCTTGATGTCGTACTCACCGCCGAAGCCGACCGTGTCGCCGTTCATCCGGGTCTGGGTGAACTTCTCGGAGATCACCATTTTCCCGTTGTACGTGGGGTTCGACGGGCTGCCCGCGGAGATCGGGATGGTCTTGACGACCTTGCCGTCCCGCTCGACCGTCATCGTCTTGGCCTTCACGTCGACCGTGGAGACCTGCGCGCGGCCGATGGTGAAGGTGACGGTCTTGTTCTGTACGCCGGTGGCGCCGTCCGCGCCCTTCACGCCCTCCAGGTCGATCTTCATCGTGACCTTGGAGCCGGCCTTCCAGTACTGCTCGGGCCTGAAGTCCAGGCGCTGGTTCCCGAACCAGTGGCCCACGACCTTCTGGCCGCTGTCGGAGGTGACCTTGATGTGCGACTGGACGGACTGCTTCTCGGTGATCGCCTTGTCGAAGTTGAAGGAGACCGGCATGCCGACGCCGACCTTCGTGCCGCCGTCGGGGGTGTAACTCCCGATGAAGCTGTTGTCCTTCGAGACCGTGGTGAAGATCGAGTTCTCGGTCGCTTCCTTGCCCTTGGTGTCCTTCGCGTCGGCCGTGATCTTGTACTTCATGCCGCGCTCCAGCTGGGCCTTGGGCTTCCAGCTGGTGCCGTCGGAGGAGAGCGTGCCGTCGACCGCCGCCCCGGTGGAGACCAGGGTCATCTTCACCTCGGTCAGCTTGCCGCCCTTGACCTTGACGCCCGTGGCGTTGATCGAGGCGCCGGTCGAGCCGTCCTTCGCCGAGATGGTGATGTCGGCGCCCTGGGTCTTGGGCTTGCCGTCCTTGTCGTCTCCGTTGGCGTCCGCGTCGCCGCCGCAGGCCGTGAGGGAGAGCGCAGCCACGGCGGCGAGCGCGGTGGCTGCCAAAAGGGTGCGTCGCCGGGGCTTGGCTATGTGCGACGTTGTCACGGGCTGCTCCATCTTTGTGCGAAGTGCGCGTTCTGATCCAGTACGAGTTAAGAGCGGCCTGCAGGCGGAAAGGTTCCGTCCGCTTGGTGTGAGCGGGGGCACAGCGACATGGCCCGCCGGCGGCCCAACGGGCGCTGTTCTGTTGCTATTTGTAGCGTTTCTTTCTTGGGATTCCCTTAAGGGTTCCTCTGCGGACTATGTGTTGTAGAGGTCGCGGTACGAGGGGAAGGCGCCGCCCGGTGTCTCCACCGACTCCGCGGCGAGCAGCGCCCGGACGATCGCCGCCGTCACCATGTCCGCGCCCGCCGCGAGGATCTCGTTCAGGGCGAGCGGGTTCCGCGCGGCGTCCGGCAAGGGGCGCTCGCCGGTCGCGAGGGCGAAGACGGTGTCCCCGTCGTTGAGGAGATGGACGGGCCGCACGGCGCGCGCCATGCCGTCGTGCGACGTACCGGCCAGCTTCTGCGCCTGGGCCTTGGTGAGTTCGGCGTCCGTGGCGACCACGGCGAGGGTGGTGTTCAGCGGGGCAGGCCCGCTCTTGGCGGCGGCGGCGGCGGCGGTGGCGGTGGCGGCGGCTTCGGCGTCGGCGTCATCGGCGTCATCGGCGTCATCGGCGGCGTCTGCGGCGGCCGCCGCCGCGGCTTCGGTGAGGCGACGCGTGGCCTCCTCATGGACCTCGGGAGCGGGGTAGACCACGGTCTGCCCCTCGAAGTACCGCCCGTACAACGCCCCCGTCCCCGGATCGACCCCCGAGCCCGCGGCGTTCGCCACGACCAGGGCGGCGACCGTGACGCCCGATTCCAGCCGGACGCTCGCGCTGCCGATGCCGCCCTTGACCTTGCCGACCACGGCGCCGGCGCCCGCGCCCACGTTCCCCTCCTCGACGGGCGTGAACGGCTCGGTGGCCGCGGCGGCCTCCACGGCGGCGCGGCCCGTCGTGGCGTCGGGGCGCGCGGTGAAGTCGCCGCCGCGGCCGAGGTCGAAGACGCAGGCGGCCGGGACCACCGGGACGACGTGGGAGGGATCGGGGCCCACCCGCACGCCGCGGCCCTGCTCCTCGAGCCACGCCATCACGCCGGTCGCCGAGTCCAGGCCGTACGCGCTGCCGCCGGTGAGCACGACGGCCTCGACGCGCTGCACCAGATTGCGGGGGTCCAGGGCGTCCGTCTCACGGGTGCCGGGGCCGCCGCCGCGCACATCCACGGCCGCGACGGCGCCGCCCACCGGGGCGAGCACGACGGTGGTGCCGGTGAGGTGGCCCTGGTGGGCGGGGGCGGTGCGGGTGGCATGGCCCACGCGCAGGCCGGGGACGTCGGTGAGGGAGTTGAGGGGGTCGAGGGGGCTGAGGGAGTCAGGAGAGCCGGGGGAGCTGAGGGAGTCAGGGGAACCAGGGGAGCTGGGAGAGCCGGGGGAGTTGAGAGGGTCGGTGGAAGCCATGCCGACTTGCGTATCACGCGCCGGAGTTACGCGGCCCTCTCCCCGCGGGCCATCCGGCTTGTAAGCGTCATTCCGGTCGCGACGGTGGCCGTCGCCACGAGCCCCGCGACCAGGACGGCCCAGCTGCCCGCGAACGTGCTCGCGAGCGTCGTCGGCGCACTGACGGTGGACGTCATGAGCCTCAGCACAGCAGAAGGCCCGCGCCGAATCGGGCTGCGTCGCCCAGCGGGTCGGCCGTGGCCCCCGGGCGCCGCACGGCGGGTGGCAGGGACCCGCTCGTACACCGCGGCCCACGAGGTCCGAAGACCCTCTGATCTTGGTGTCTTTGGGCTGGTCGGCGCGTGCCCTACGACTCTGCTCCACAGGAGTCGCGCACGGCACCGTGGAAACGTCAGGCCCCGGAGCAAGGTCGGGACCGGTAGCGAACTGGGAACCCACATGAGATCGCCTGCCACCCAAGAAGCGCAGACCGCACCAGTGGACGCGACGTACGACACGACGCAGTACCGACCCGGCAAGACCATCACCGACTGGGAGCCGGAGAACGAGCTCTTCTGGAAGTCCATCGGCAAGAAGGTCGCATCCCGCAACCTGTGGATCGCCGTCCCCGCGCTCCTGGTGGCGTTCGTCGTCTGGCAGGTGTGGTCCGTCACCGCGACCAACCTCAAGGACGTCGGCTTCGGCTTCTCCACCTCGCAGCTGTTCTGGCTGACGGCCGTCCCCGGCATCACCGGCGGCACGGCCCGCATCTTCTACACCTTCCTCGGCCCGATGATCGGCCAGCGCCGCTTCACCGCGCTCTCCACGATCGTCCTGGTCATCCCGCTGATCTGGCTGGGCATAGCGGTCCAGGACCCGAACACCTCGTACGGCGTGATGATCGCCATCGCGGCCCTGTGCGGTGTCGGCGGCGCGAACTTCGCCTCGTCCCTCGCCAACATCGGCTTCTTCTTCCCCAAGCGCGACAAGGGCAACGCCACCGGCATCAACGGCGGCCTCGGCAACCTCGGCGTCTCCGTCGTCCAGCTGGTCACCCCGATCGTCATCACGAGCTCGGTCCTCGCGGTCGGTTCGGCCCAGCACAAGGCCGACGGCACGCCCGTGTTCCTGCAGAACGCCGCGTTCCTGTGGGTGCCGGTCCTGGTGATCCTGGCCGTCGTCGCGTGGTTCGGCCAGAACGACCTGAAGGTCGCTTCGACCCCCTTCAGCCAGCAGAAGATCATCTTCAAGCGCAAGCACAACTGGCTGATGACCTGGCTCTACGTCGGCACGTTCGGTTCCTTCATCGGGTTCGCGGCAGCTCTGCCGATGCTCATCAAGACGACGTTCACGCCGATCGACGCGGCCTACTCCGCGGCGACGTACGCCTGGATGGGCCCGGCCGTGGGCGCGCTCGCACGCTGGGCCGGCGGCTGGATCGCCGACAAGATCGGCGGCGCGAGGGTCACCATCATCTCGTTCGTCGGCATGGCGCTCTCGATCATCGGCGTCATCAACTTCCTGCCCTCCGGCGGCGACAACGGCAACTTCTACGGCTTCTTCGCCTGCTTCCTGGCCGCGTTCTTCTTCTCGGGCATCGGCAACGGCTCGACGTTCCGCCAGATCCCGGTGATCTTCCGCGACCAGCACCTGAAGGGCCTGACGGAGGGCACCCCCGAGTACGCGAAGGCGCTGAAGCAGTCCGAGATGGAGGCGGGCGCCGTCACCGGCTTCACCTCCGCCATCGCGGCGTACGGCTTCTTCTTCATCCCGGCGATGTTCGCCAACTTCGCGGTGACCAGCGCGATGTGGGGCTTCGTGGCCTTCTACGTCAGCTGTATCGCGGTCTGCTGGTGGTTCTACGCCCGCAAGGGCGCGGAGTCCCCGAGCTGACGTCCTGAGCGGCGTTGGCGGGATGGGCCGGGTGTGGGAGCACCCGGCCCCTTCGCATGTCCAGGCCCTCGTGACCTTCCTGGCCCCGTACCACGAGATGTGCGGGAAATTCTTGTGAATGCATTCACAAGCGAACTTAGGTCCAAAGTCCCGAAGGAATTCCCAGGTCAGGGTGGGTGCATCCGGCCGGGGGAGCGGAGAGAGGGGACCTCGGGCCCTGAAGTGGGGACCATTGCGGAGCCGCTGATCGATCAAATCGGAGTGCAATGGAGGCATAGCGAAAAGGCGACTCGGAAGGTGCCGGCGATGACTGCCACTCCCGCGGAAACGACAGTGCACGGCGAGGCATGGGACGGCTTCAAGGGCGGCCTGTGGCGGGACGCCATCGACGTCCGCGACTTCGTGCAGCAGAACTACACCCCGTACGAGGGCGACGACTCCTTCCTGGCCGGCGCGACCGAACGCACCACCCAGGTCTGGCAGAAGCTCCTGGCGATGTTCCCGGCGGAGATCGAGCGCGGCATCCACGACGTCGACGTGAAGACCCCCTCCCGCATCGACGCCTTCAGGCCCGGCTACATCGACGGCGACCGGGACCTCATCGTCGGCCTGCAGACCGACGCCCCGCTGCGCCGCGCCATCATGCCCAACGGCGGCTGGCGCATGGTCGAAAGCGCACTCAACGCCTACGGCTACGAGGCCGACCCCGAGGTCAGGGAGGTCTACACCCACCTCCGCAAGACCCACAACGAAGGTGTCTTCGACGCCTACACGCCCGAGATCCGCGCCTGCCGCTCCTCCGGCATCATCACCGGCCTGCCCGACGCCTACGGCAGGGGCCGCATCATCGGCGACTACCGCCGCGTCGCGCTCTACGGAGTCGACCGCCTCATCGCCGCGAAGGAGGCCGACAAGGCGCTCCTCGGCGAGGAGTGGGCCACCGAGGACGTCATCCGGGCCCGTGAGGAGACCTCCGAGCAGATCAAGGCCCTGGGCGAACTGAAGGCCATGGCGATGTCGTACGGCTACGACATCTCCGCCCCCGCCACCAACGGCCGCGAGGCCGTCCAGTGGTTGTACTTCGCCTACCTGGCCGCCGTGAAGGAGCAGAACGGCGCGGCCATGTCGATCGGCCGCATCGACAACTTCCTCGACATCTACCTCCAGCGCGACATCGAGTCCGGCCGCATCACCGAGACCGAGGCCCAGGAGTTCATCGACGACTTCGTCATCAAGCTCCGCATCGTCCGCTTCCTGCGCACCCCCGAGTACAACGAGGGCTTCTCCGGCGACCCGACCTGGGTCACCTGGTCGATGGCCGGCATCGGCCAGGACGGCCGCCCGCTGGTCTCCCGCACCACGTTCCGTGCCCTGCAGACCCTCTACAACCTGGGCCCGGCCCCCGAGCCGAACCTGACGGTGTTCTGGGCGAGGGAACTGCCCAAGGGCTTCAAGGACTTCGCCGCCAAGGTCGCCATCGACACCTCGGCCATCCAGTTCGAGTCCGACGACCTGATGCGCCCCAAGTACGGCGACGACACCGCGATCGCCTGCTGCGTCTCGGCGATGGCCGTCGGCAAGCAGATGCAGTTCTTCGGGGCCCGCGTCAACGTCGCCAAGGCCCTGCTCTACGCGATCAACGGCGGCCGTGACGAGAAGACCGGCAAGCGCGTCGTCGAGGGCTTCGAGCCCATCGAGGGCGACTACCTGGACTACGACACCGTCGCCGAGCGCTACGACGCGATGCTCGGCTGGCTGGGCAAGACGTACGTCCACGCGCTGAACGTCATCCACTACATGCACGACAAGTACGCCTACGAGCGCATCGAGATGGCGCTGCACGACCAGGAGATCCTGCGCACGATGGCGTGCGGCATCGCGGGCCTCTCGGTCGCCGCCGACTCGCTCTCCGCCATCAAGCACGCCAAGGTCAAGGTCATCCGCGACGAGACGGGCCTCGCCGTCGACTACGAGATCGAGGGCGACTACCCCGCCTACGGCAACAACGACGAGCGGGCCGACGCCATCGCCCAGCGGATCGTCTCGGACTTCATGGGCAAGATCCGCCGTCACCCGACCTACCGGAACGCGGTGCACACCCAGTCCGTCCTGACGATCACCTCGAACGTCGTCTACGGCAAGAAGACCGGCAACACCCCCGACGGCCGCCGCGCGGGCGAGCCGTTCGCCCCCGGAGCCAATCCGATGAACGGCCGCGACGAACACGGCTACATCGCCTCCGCGCTGTCGGTCGCCAAGCTCAACTACGACGACGCCGAGGACGGCATCTCGCTCACCAACACCATCACGCCCGATGCCCTGGGCCGCACCCCCGGCGAGCGGATCCAGAACCTCTCCGGGGTCCTCGACGGCTTCATGGCCAGTGACGGCTTCCACATGAACGTCAACGTCCTCGACAAGGCGACGCTGCAGGACGCCATGGAGCACCCGGAGAACTACCCGCAGCTGACCATCAGGGTCTCCGGCTACGCGGTCAACTTCATCCGCCTGACCCGCGACCAGCAGCTCGACGTCATCAACCGCACCTTCCACGGCTCCCTCTGAGCCACCGGCTCCCCGCGAGCCACCCCTGATCCGCGGCCCCGGAGCCGGACCCTCACTCCGGCTCCGGGCGCCGCGAACATCACGTCCTGCCAGTAGTTCGGGAGTTCTGCCATGGCTGTCCTGCTCGACACGGCCCTGCTCGACACGGCGACCCCGGCGGCCGCGGCCACCCGGCGCCCCGTCACCGGATCCATCCACTCCTGGGACCTGTCCACCGGCGTCGATGGCCCCGGCAGCCGCTTCGTCACGTTCCTCTCGGGCTGCCCGCTGACCTGCCTGTACTGCCACAACCCCGACACCTGGCGGATGCGCGACGGCAAGCGGACCACCGCCGACGACGTGATCAAGGAAGCCGCCAAGTACACCAAGTTCATCTCGGCGGCGGGTGGTGGCGCCACCGTCAGCGGCGGCGAACCCCTCCTGCAGCCCGTCTTCACCGGCGAACTGCTGCACCGCCTCAAGCACGAGCTGGGCCTGCACACCGCCCTCGACACCTCCGGCTTCCTCGGCGTGCGCGCCACCGACGCCCTGCTCCGTGATGTCGACCTCGTGCTCCTGGACATCAAGTCCTGGGACCGCGAGACGTACAAGAAGGTCACCGGACGCCCGCTGCGGCCCACCCTCGACTTCGCCGACCGCCTCGCCGGCCTCGGCAAGGACGTCTGGGTGCGCTTCGTCCTCGTGCCCGGATTGACCGACGACCCGGAGAACATCGAGGGCGTCGCCCGCTTCGCCGCCTCGCTCGGCAACGTCTCGCGCGTCGACGTGCTGCCCTTCCACAAGCTGGGCGAGGCGAAGTGGGACGCCCTCGGCAAGGACTTCACCCTGCGCGACACCGCCTCGCCGACTCCGGCGCAGGTGGCCACCGCCAAGGAGATCTTCGCAGCTCAGGGGCTCACGGCCGTCTGACACCCGCTGGGGTGCCCGCTGCGGCGCCCCCCGGACGTACCCTGGAGACATGAGCACCGCCCCTGCCTCCGAACCGCGCGATCCGAAGGAATCGGAGACCCCGAAGGGCTCCGCGGCGCCGAAGAAGCCGAAGAGCGCCCTGGTCTTCGACGACCCCCTGTCGCAGCAGTCTTCGGACGACACGGACCGTGGGTGGGGCGAGCGGCCTCCGGTCGGCGGCGACAGCGCCGCCGACCTGGCGCGCTTCCTCGACGAGAAGCCGCCCCACCACCTCTGAGCCCGCGCTAGCGCTCGTCGTGCCCCGAGCCGCGCTGGGCCACAAGGGCGTCGCGGATCTCCTTGAGGACCTCCAGCTCCGAGAGCTCGAGGACCTCCTGCGTCCCCTCCTTGGCGGCCTTCCGCGCGGCCTGCTTCGCCAGGTACTTGGCCATGGGCAGCACCATCAGGAAGTAGACGACGGCCGCGGTGATCACAAAGCTGAGCGTCGCGCTGAGTACGGAGCCCCACATGATCGGGATGCCGCTCTCGACCGTGCCGTCGGCCTTCATGACGCACGGGGCCTTCAGGCACGAGCTGTAGTGGTCGAGGTCCTTCGTACCGAAGGCACCGACCAGCGGGTTGATGACACCCTTCACCACGGAGTTCACGATGTTCGTGAACGCGGCGCCGATGACCACCGCGACCGCCAGGTCGATGACATTGCCGCGCATCAGGAAGGCTTTGAAGCCCTCCCAGAGACTCGGTTCGTTCTTCTCGCTCACCACGAGGCCTTTCGTTGCAACTGCAGGTCGTGAAACAAACAGCTTCGAAACCTACGGCAGGGCCTGGCAGCACTGTCCAATTGGGTAACACGAATGAGCGACTTGACAGGATGTCAGTGCAGTTGCACATGGTGTGGGTCAGCGCGTGGGTCAGCACAACGTCACCGCCAGACGCATGCTCGCACCGGCTCCGGCGAGCCGTGCCGCCGTCGCCCGTGGCACGGAGAGCACCACCAACGCCCCTGCCTCGGTGGCACTTTCGGCCGTGCCATCGCCGGGCTCGGGCACCTCGGCCACCCTGGCCCCGGCAGCCACCACCCGTGACGCGGAGCCATCGGCGGCGACGACATCGACCCGGTCGCCCCGGTGCAGCAGCCGCACCGTCTCCGCGTCCGCGATCCGCACGGGCGCCGTCACCCAAGGGGTGGCCCGCTCCCGCTCCGGCTGCGGCGAGGATGAGGCAGCCGTCGGATGCCCCGGTGGCCGCGCCCGTTCGGCATCCCGCGGCCCGGCGGCCACGAGAGCCGCCGCGGTCACCGCGAGCCCCGCGGCCATGGCGCGGCGTCTGTGCCGCAGCAGCCTGCGCAGCCGGTGCCGACCGCCCCGTACATGCACGGGGGAGAAGTGCGGCACCGGGCAGGGCGCGGGAGGAGGAGAGGAGGAGGACGGAATGTCTGAGGGAACGTGTGCCACGAGGGCCACCGCCTGCGGAGAGTCGGGAGAGCTGGGTCGGGAGAGCTGAGGATCTTGCCTTCCGCTCTCACGATGCAGGCCCACGCCGAATCCCGCCGAGCCCCGTGGACTACTCGCGGGTTGTGGACAACTCCCTCACCCGAAGGGGAAGTTCCGGCCCCGACCGCCTGACCGCCCCGGCCGCCCCGACCGTCCCGGCCACCCCCGCCGATCACCTCACGGCAGCCGGATCCCTGTCTCCATCCCGCCCAGCGCCCCCGCACACAGACAGTCCCGCTCGCCCTCCGCCGGAAGACCCGCCACCGCGTCGAACAGCACCGTCCGCAGCCGGTCCACATTCGCCGCGAACACCTGGAGCACCTCTTCGTGAGAGACGCCCTCGCCGCTCTCCGCGCCCGCGTCCAGGTCCGTGACCAGCGTCAACGACGTGTAGCAGAGCTCCAGTTCACGGGCGAGCACGGCCTCGGGATGCCCGGTCATGCCGACCACCGACCAGCCCTGCGCCGCGTGCCAGAGCGACTCGGCCCGGGTCGAGAACCGCGGCCCCTCGATCACCACGAGCGTCCCGCCGTCCACCGGCTCCCACTCCCGGCCGCGGGCCGCCTTCAGGGCGGCGCTGCGCCCGGCGGGGCAGTACGGGTCGGCCGGCGACACGTGCACGACGTTCGGAATGCTCCCGTCCGGCAGCGGCACCCCGTCGAAATACGTCTGCGTACGCGTCTTCGTGCGGTCCACGAGCTGATCGGGCACCAGCAGCGTCCCGGGCCCGAAATCGGGCCGAAGCCCGCCCACCGCACACGGGCCGAGCACCTGCCGTACGCCCACGGAGCGCAGCGCCCACAGATTGGCGCGGTAGTTGATGCGATGCGGCGGCAGATGGTGTCCCCGGCCGTGCCGGGGAAGGAACGCGACCCGCCGTCCGGCGATGTCACCGAGGAAGAGGGAGTCGCTCGGTGCTCCGTAGGGGGTGTCGACCTGGATCTCGGTCACGTTGTCGAGGAAGGAGTAGAGACCGGAGCCGCCGATGACACCGATCTCGGCCCGCGTCGCGTTCGCCGTATTCACCATGCCGAGCACAGTAGCCGGGGCCGGGAACGCCGAAATCCCCGCTGTCGGACGACAGCGGGGACCTGGGGAAAGAACCTAGGCAGCCGACGAGCTGGAGGAGCTCGAAGAGCTGGACGAGCCGGCCGACGAACCCGAGGACGAGCCGGACGACTTCGAGTCCGAGCCCGAAGAGCCCGAGGAGGAGGAAGCGCCCGCGGAGGACTTGGAGTCCGACGGCTTGGAGTCCGAGGACTTCGACGCGTTCGCTGTCGACGGCGTGCTGCTCGACGACGAGCCGCGGCTGTCGTTGCGGTAGAAACCGGAGCCCTTGAAGACGATGCCGACCGCCGAGAACACCTTCTTGAGGCGTCCGTCGCAGCTGGGGCACACGGTCAGGGCGTCATCGGTGAACTTCTGCACCGCCTCGAGGCCCTCGCCGCATTCGGTGCACTGGTACTGGTACGTCGGCACTTGCTTCCTCCTGGCACTCTCACTCGATGAGTGCTAACGACGGTCCATAGTGACGTATTCCGCGGGATCAGTCCACCGTGACCGGCTCGCGGTGACCGACGCCACGTGCGACGGTGCGCCCGACGGACCGCGGAACGAGCCGCGAACGCAGGGTCACGAGCACCGCGAGCGCGAGCGCCGTACCGCCCAGCGGCACCAGGAAACCGGCGCCGTCCCAGAAGCGGTCCTCCAGCTGGCCCGCGACCGTCACGGCGGCCGCCTGGCCGAGTGCGACGGCTCCGGTGAGCCAGGTGAACGCCTCGGTCCGGCCGGACGGGTCCACGAGCCGGTCGACCAGCGTGTAGCCGGTGATCAGCGCGGGCGCGATGCAGACGCCGACCAGGAGACCGAGCCCGGCGAGCAGCACCACGGAGTGCGCGGCCCACAGGCCGGAGGCCATCAGGGTCAGCGCCGCGTACCCGACGAGGAGCCGCCGCTGCGGGGCGATCTTCCAGGCGATGGCTCCGCAGACGAGTCCGGAGAGCATGTTGCCCGCCGCGAACGTGCCGTACAGGACGCCGTTCAGGCCGGGCTCGCCGATGGACTCGGTGAAGGCGGCCAGTGAGACCTGCATGCCGCCGAAGACGGCGCCGATGCCCAGGAAGGTCACGATCAGCACCCGCACACCGGGGATCCGCAGCGCGGAAACGTGCTCCACGCGCGCGTGCTCCTCGCGGGAGGCGGGCTTGGGCTGGGTGCTCTTCTGCGCGGCGAACAGCAGGCCGCCCACCAGCGTGAGTCCGGCCTCCGTGAAGAGTCCGGCCGCCGGGTCGATGGTCGTGCACAGCGCGGTCGCGAAGAGCGGGCCGACGACGAACGTCAGCTCGTCCGTGACCGACTCGAAGGCGGCCGCCGTGCCCGCCAGCGGGGAGTCCTGGAGCTTGACGCCCCAGCGGGCCCGCACCATGGGGCTGATCTGCGGCTGCGAGGCGCCGGTGGGCACCGCCGCGACGAAGAGCGCCCACAAGGGGGCGTCGGAGAGCGCGAGCACCGTCAGGGAGAGCACCGACACCGTGTGGATCAGGACACCCGGCACCAGGACGGCCCGCTGGCCGAACCGGTCGGCGAGCTTGCCGCCGAAGGGGGCGAACACCGCCATGGAGACGCCGGTGACGGCCGATACGGCGCCGGCGACGCCGTACGAGCCGGTGGTGTGCTGCACGAGCAGCACGATGGAGATGGTCAGCATCGCGAAGGGCTGTCGTGCCGCGAAGCCGGGCAGGAGAAACGTCCAGGCGCCGCGGGTGCGCAGCAGCTGTCCGTATCCCGGGCGGGAGGTGACCGTGGATGCCACGGCCCGTGCCTTTCTGCCGCCTGGTAGCGCGGCGCCCTTATCAGGGCGACGGTGCCGAGAGCTGTCCTCTTGCGCGGGACTGCGGTAGATGCCGGGTGCCCACTGCGAGGACACGCGGCCGCCATACGGTCGGCGCCAGCTCTGCTTCAGACAGAGTTGGTTCGATCAGTTGGTACAGAAGAAGTGTGCCTTCATCGTACAGGGAATGGGACCACTGGACCTGTGAATACGGAGAATGAGGCGCCCGTCACCTGCGATTGCCCCGCTCTTCCGGCTCCTGACCAGCGGTTCCCAGCCATCCGGCCAGCTTTCCGCCCTGTCCTACGGCCCGCAGCCGCTTCTCCGCCGCGTCCCGCACCGGGTCGGTCGCGACCACCAGGAGCTCGTCCCCGCGCTGCAGCACGGTCGTGGGCTGCGGCACGAATGATTCGCCGTTGCGAACGATGAGCGTGACCGCCGCCCCCGCGGGCATCCGCAGCTCGCCCACCTCGACGCCGTGCATCCGCGATCCCTTGGGGATCGCCACCGAGAGCAGGTGCCCGCGAAGGCGCTCCAGGGGCGCCGATTCGATGCCCAGGTCGGCGGCGCCCGAAGAGTCGCCCAGGCGCAGCTTCCTGGCCAGCCACGGCAGCGTAGGACCCTGGATGAGGGTGTAGACGACGACCAGGACGAAGACGATGTTGAAGATCCGCTGGCTGTCGTCGACGCCGTTCACCATCGGGATCGTGGCCAGAATGATGGGCACGGCTCCGCGCAGCCCGGCCCAGGACATCAGGGCCTTCTCCTGCCAGGGCATGCGGAACGGCAGCAGGCTGGCGATGACCCCCAGGGGTCTGGCCACCATGGTCAGGATCAAGCCGATGATGATCGCGGGCCAGGTGTCGTCGAGCAGGTCGTGCGGGGTGACCAGGAGGCCGAGCAGGACGAACATGCCGATCTGCGCGATCCAGCCGAGTCCCTCGGCGAAGCCGCGGGTGGCGGGCCAGTGCGGCAGCTTGGCGTTGCCGAGGACCATCGAGGCGAGGTAGACGGCGAGGAATCCACTGCCGTGCGCCATGGCGCCGGCCGCGTAGGCGGCGACCGCGATGGCCATCACGGCGATGGGGTAGAGGCCGGAGGCGGGCAGCGCCACGTGCCGCAGGCCGTAGGCGCCGAGCCAGCCCACCGCGATGCCGATCGCGGCACCGATCGCGAGCTCCAGGGCGATCTCGCCGATCAGGACGTACCAGTGCTCCACGGGGCCCGCGGTGGAGAAGGCCACGACCAGGATCACCACAGGGGCGTCGTTGAACCCCGACTCCGCTTCCAGGATGCCCGTCACGCGGGAGGGCAGCGGCACCTTGCGCAGCACGGAGAAGACCGCGGCGGCGTCCGTCGAGGAGACCACCGCGCCGATGATGAGCGCCTGCCGCCAGTCGATGCCGACCAGGTAATGGGCAGCGGCTGCCGTCACGCCGACACTCACCGCGATGCCGACGAGCGACAGGGCGGCGGCCGCGGGCAGCGCGGGTTTGATCTCCTTCCACTTCGTGCCGAGGCCGCCCTCGGCCAGGATCACGACGAGCGCCGCATAGCCGATGACCTGCGTCAACTCGGCATTGTTGAACGTGACGTTGCCAATGCCGTCCTGGCCCATGGCAATGCCGATGCCGAGGTAGAGGAGCAGGCTCGGCAGCCCACTGCGCGACGAGATGCGAACCGCCGCCACCGCGACGAGCAGGACGAGCGAGCAGATGAGCAGAAGCTGGTTGAGGTCGTGGACAGTCAGGGGCCGTTCCTTCCTCCGCGCGAGCCAAGTACTTCGTTACCTTACCTAATTGTTAACGCTTCCTTGACGCCTTCGAACACTCATCCGATGCGTCGCGATGTAGGTTCCTGACTCCGCGTCCGGGGCCGCAGTGCCCTGCGCCTATGGTTGCTCCAGCGCTCCCACCACCGCCCAGCCAGCCCTGCCGCTCGCGTAAGGACAGCAAGGACAGCGATGCCCTCGAATACCACCGCCTCTTCCGGTCATAAGTCCGGCAAGAAGAAGGGGCGCCGAGCCCGCCTCATCGTGATCGTCCTGGTCCTGGCCATCGTGGCGGGCATCGGTTACGGCGCGTACTGGAGCGTCAGTACGGTGCGTGCCTCCTTCCCGCAGACCAAGGGGACGATCAAGCTCGACGGCCTCTCCGGCCCCGTCGACGTGAAGCGTGACGGCAACGGCATCCCGCAGATCTACGCCGAGTCCGACGCCGACCTGTTCATGGCCCAGGGCTTTGTCCAGGCGCAGGACCGCTTCTGGGAAATGGATGTCCGCCGCCATACGACCTCCGGTCGCCTCTCCGAGATGTTCGGCAAGGGCCAAGTAAAGACCGATGAGTTCCTGCGGACGCTCGGTTGGCACCGTGTGGCGCAGAAGGAATACGACACCAAGCTCTCGCCGCAGACGAAGAAGTACCTCCAGGCGTACTCCAAGGGAGTCAACGCCTACCTGAAGGACAAGAGCGGCAAGGACATCTCCCTGGAGTACGCCGCCCTTGGCTTCACCAACGACTACGCGCCCCAGGAGTGGACCCCCGTCGACTCCGTGGCGTGGCTCAAGGCCATGGCCTGGGACCTGCGCGGCAACATGCAGGACGAGATCGACCGCTCCTTGATGACCAGCCGCCTGGGCCCGTCCCAGATCGACGACCTGTACCCGGAGTACCCGTACTCCCGGAACAAGCCCATCGTCCAGGAGGGCTCCTACAACAGCGTCACCAAGGAGTACGAGGGCAAGGGCAGCGCGGGCAGCCAGTCGCAGTCGCAGACCGGCGGCGCGGCGGGCACGGGCCTCGCGGGCAACACCCAGGCGCCCGACGGGCTCCAGTCCCAGCTGTCGGGCCTCTCCGACATCCTGGACAGCGTCCCCGACGCGGGCCTCGGCCCGAACGGCAACGGCATCGGCTCCAATTCCTGGGTGGTCTCGGGCGACCACACGATCAGCGGGAAGCCGCTGCTCGCCAATGACCCGCACCTGTCACCGCAGCTGCCCTCCACCTGGTACCAGATGGGCCTGCACTGCAAGGCGGTCTCCAAGGACTGCCAGTACGACGTCTCCGGCTACACCTTCGCGGGCATGCCCGGCGTGGTCATCGGCCACAACCAGGACATCGCCTGGGGCATGACGAACCTCGGCGCCGACGTCACCGACCTCTACCTCGAGAAGTTCGAGGGCGACGGCTACGAGTACGACGACAAGGTGCTGCCCTTCAAGTCCCGCGTGGAGACCATCAAGGTCGCGGGCGGCAAGTCCAAGAAGATCACCGTCAGGGAGACCGACAACGGCCCCCTGCTGTCCGACCGCGACGACGAGCTGGTGAAGGTCGGCAAGAAGGCCACGGTCGACAGCGCCGCCCCCGACCGGGGCGACGGCTACGGAGTCTCGCTGCGCTGGACCGCGCTCCAGCCGGGCAGGTCGATGGACGCCGTCTTCGAGCTGAACAAGGCGAAGGACTTCTCGGAGTTCCGCAAGGCGGCCGCTTCTTTTGAAGTGCCCTCGCAGAACCTGATCTACGCGGACACCAAGGGCCACATCGGCTACCAGGCACCGGGCAAGATCCCGGTCCGCGGCAAGGGCGACGGCGCGCTCCCCGCGCCCGGCTGGGACTCCGACTACCGCTGGACCGGCTACATCCCGCAGTCCGCGCTGCCCTACGAGTACGACCCCAAGCGCGGGTACATCGTGACCGCCAACCAGGCCGTCATCGGCAAGGACTACCCGTACAAGCTCACGTCGGACTGGGGCTACGGCGCGCGCAGCCAGCGCATCACCGACCTGATCCAGTCGAAGATCAAGAACGGTGGGAAGGTCTCCACCGAAGACATGCGCACGATGCAGATGGACAACAGCAGCGAGATCGCCAAGGTCCTCGTGCCCAAGCTGCTCAAGATCGACGTCAAGGACAGCTACGTCCGTGAGGCGCAGAAGCTCCTCGAGGGCTGGGACTACACGCAGGACCCCGACTCGGCGGCGGCCGCGTACTTCAACTCGGTCTGGCGCAACATCCTCAAGCTCTCCATCGGCAACAAGCTGCCCAAGGAGCTGCGGGTCAAGGGCCAGTGCCTGAACGTCGAGCCGGCCGGGAACACCGGTCCCGCCGACGAGGCCGAGCCGGTGCGCGAGTGCGGGCAGCGGGACGCCGAATCCGCGCAGCCCGACGGCGGCGACCGCTACTACGAAGTGATCCGGTCGATCCTCGACGACGAGGACAACGACTGGTGGAAGTCGCCCAAGACCCGCACGGACGCCGAGACCAAGACCCGCGACCAGCTGTTCGGCCGGGCCATGG
Source organism: Streptomyces sp. NPDC044044 (assembly GCF_056434405.1). NCBI lineage: Bacteria > Bacillati > Actinomycetota > Actinomycetes > Kitasatosporales > Streptomycetaceae > Streptomyces > Streptomyces sp. NPDC044044. Next base: position 509,351 of record NZ_JBWKFG010000005.1, read on the forward strand.
AGGACGCGCGCTGGGACCTGACGGCCAAGCTCGGCAAGGACGTCGACACCTGGAGCTGGGGCCGCCTGCACCGGCTGACCCTGAAGAACCAGACCCTGGGCGTCGAAGGCCCCGGCTGGCTCCAGTTCATGCTCAACCGCGGCCCGTTCAAGCTGGGCGGCGGCGAGGCGGCGGTCAACGCCACCGGCTGGAACGCGGCGGGCGGCTACGGAGTGCAGTGGGTGCCGTCGATGCGCATGGTGGTGAACCTCGACGACTTCGACAAGTCCAAGTGGATCAACCTCACCGGAGCTTCGGGGCACGCCTACAGCGCGCACTACACCGACCAGACCAGCAAGTGGGTCAAGGGCGAGCTGCTGCCGTGGTCCTTCTCGAAGAACGCCGTCAAGAACAGCACGAACGACACGCTGGTGCTGCGGCCCTGAGCCGCCGCACCTGACCGGTGCGCAGCAGTGAAAGGGCCCTCCACGCGCGCGTGGAGGGCCCTTTCACGTGCGGTGGAGGGTCAGCGGAAGCGCCGCACTCCCGACGGCGTGACGACGGCGTGCACCGGCTTGTCGTGCGCCTCCTGGGGGACGCGTGCGACGACCTCCGTGTCGTACAGGAGCACCACCAGGGCGGGATCGGCCCCGGCCCGCCCGAGCCGGGCGAGCACCCTGTCGTAGGACCCGCCGCCGCGCCCGAGCCGCATTCCGCGCTCGTCCACGGCCAGGCCCGGAAGCAGCACGGCGTCCGCCGCCACGACGGCGTCGGGCCCGAGCCGCGCCCCTGAGGGCTCCAAGAGCGCGATCTTTCCCGGGTGTTGCACGCGGGCCAGCGAACCCTCGCCCTCGTAGGCCGCCCAGTCCAGGTCGTTGTCCGGGAGCAGCACCGGGAGCAGGACCCGCGTCCCGCGCGCGTGGAGGGCGTCGAGGAGCGCTCGCGTCCCCGGCTCGCTCCCCACGGAGACGTACGCCGCGACCGTGCGCGCCCCGGCGAGCTCCGGCAGCTCCAATGCGCGGTCGGCGAGAACCGCGGCGGCCTTCTGCGCGTCATCCCTAGTCAACCGGCCTCTCACCGCGAGGAATTCTCCGCGCAATGTGCGCTTGGTTGGCTCGGCCGGGCCGGTTTCTTCCATGGTGCGCTCACAAACCCTTCCAGGTGCGCTCATATGAGAACAAAATGTCCGGAGCCACAGATTCCGCACATACTCACCGGTTATGGTTACGGACATGACTGAGTCTCACCCCCACAGGATCAGCAAGGCTGTCATTCCGGCAGCAGGTCTGGGCACCCGGTTCCTGCCGGCGACCAAGGCCACTCCCAAGGAGATGCTGCCGGTCGTCGACAAGCCGGCGATTCAGTACGTGGTCGAAGAGGCCGCCTCCGCCGGCCTCGACGACGTCCTCATGATCACGGGCCGCAACAAGCGCCCCCTGGAGGACCACTTCGACCGCAACTACGAGCTGGAGTCGGCCCTTCTGAAGAAGGGCGACGAGGCGAGACTGGCGAAGGTCCAGGAGTCCAGCGACCTCGCGACCATGCACTACGTACGCCAGGGCGACCCCAAGGGGCTCGGTCACGCCGTCCTGTGCGCCGCGCCGCACGTCGGCGACGAACCGTTCGCCGTGCTCCTCGGCGACGACCTGATCGACCCGCGCGACCCGCTCCTCGCCCGCATGGTCGAGGTCCAGGAGCGGCACGGCGGCAGCGTCATCGCCCTCATGGAGGTGTCCCCGGAGCAGATCCACCTCTACGGCTGCGCGGCGGTCGACACCACGGACGAGGGCGACGTCGTCAAGGTGACGGGCCTGGTCGAGAAGCCCGACGCGGCGGACGCCCCCAGCAACTACGCCATCATCGGCCGCTATGTCCTGGATCCTCACGTCTTCGACATACTGCGCAAGACCGAGCCGGGCCGCGGCGGCGAGATCCAGCTCACCGACGCCCTCCAGCAGCTCGCCGTCGACGAGAAGGTCGGCGGCCCCGTGCACGGCGTCGTCTTCAAGGGCCGCCGCTATGACACCGGCGACCGCGGCGACTATCTGCGTGCCATTGTCAGACTCGCGTGCGAACGTGAAGACCTGGGCCCGGACTTCCAGGCCTGGCTTCGCAGTTACGTGTCCGAGGAGATGTAGCACTTTGAGCAGCAGCGCGACGACCGAAGTCACCGGCCAGGAACACGTCTGGTCGGTGAGCGAGCACCTGGACGACATCCTCGGATCCGTCCGCCCCCTGGAGCCCATCGAGCTCCAACTCCTCGACGCACAGGGCTGCGTCCTCGTCGAGGACGTCACGGTGCCCGTCTCGCTGCCGCCCTTCGACAACAGCTCCATGGACGGATATGCCGTCCGGGTCGCCGACATCGCGGGCGCGACCGAGGAGTTCCCCGCCGTCCTGACGGTCATCGGCGACGTCGCCGCGGGCCAGGGCGAACAGCCCACCGTCGGCGCGGGCGAGGCGGCCCGCATCATGACAGGCGCCCCGCTGCCGCCCGGCGCGGAGGCCGTCGTCCCCGTGGAGTGGACCGACGGAGGCCTCGGCGAAGGCCCCGTCTCCGGAATGCGCGCGCACAGCACCGCCCCCGACGGAGCCTTCGGAGAGGTCCGCGTGCACCGCCCCGCCGAGGCACGCGCGCACGTGCGGGCCCGTGGCAGCGACGTCCAGGCAGGCGACCGCGCACTGGCCGCGGGCACGGTCCTCGGCGCCCCGCAGATCGGCCTGCTCGCCGCGATCGGCCGCGGCACGGTCAAGGTGCGCCCGCGCCCCCGCGTGGTCGTCATGTCCACCGGCAGCGAACTGATCCAGCCCGGCGAGGAGTTGGCCAAGGGCCAGATCTACGACTCCAACAGCTTCTCCCTGACCGCCGCCGCCCGGGAAGCCGGAGCGATCGCCTACCGCGTGGGCGCGGTCGCCGACGACGCCGAGACGCTGCGCTCCACCATCGAGGACCAGCTGATCCGCGCCGACCTCATCGTCACCACGGGCGGCGTCAGCGTCGGCGCGTACGACGTCGTGAAGGAAGCACTCTCCTCCGTGGGGGACGAGGACGAGGCGGGCAGCGGCATCGAGTTCCGCAAGCTCGCCATGCAGCCGGGCAAGCCGCAGGGCTTCGGCTCCATCGGCCCCGACCACACCCCGCTGCTCGCCCTGCCGGGCAACCCGGTGTCGTCGTACGTCTCCTTCGAGATCTTCGTCCGTCCCGCGGTGCGCGCCCTGATGGGCCTCCCGGACGTGCACCGGCCCACGGCGCGCGCGGTGCTCACCGCCGACAAGGCACTGACCTCGCCCGCGGGGAAGCGACAGTTCCTGCGCGGGCAGTACGACGCGGAGGCGGGCAGCGTGCGGCCCGTGGGCGGCGCGGGCTCCCACCTCGTCGCGGCTCTCGCGCATGCGAACGCGCTGATCGTCGTCCCCGAGGACACCGCATCGGTGGAGCCGGGCGCCGACGTCGAAGTGGTCCTGCTCGGCTGAAAGGCACTCCCGCGCGGTACGGTGTCGCGCACATAGGCCCCCTTGCGCCGCACCGCGAGAGGGCCCGGACCGGGAGCGCCACAGCACATGAGTAGCCAGCAGCGACTGACGCACATCGACGAAGCGGGCGCGGCCCGCATGGTCGACGTATCCGCGAAGGACGTGACCGCGCGCACCGCCCGCGCCAGTGGCCGCGTCCTGGTATCGCCCCGCGTGATCGAGCTGCTGCGCGGGGAAGGCGTCCCCAAGGGCGACGCCCTCGCCACCGCGCGGATCGCGGGCATCATGGGCGCCAAACGCACGCCCGACCTGATCCCCCTCTGTCACCCCCTGGCCGTCTCCGGAGTGAAACTCGACCTCTCCGTGGCGGACGACGCCGTAGAGATCCTCGCCACGGTGAAGACGACGGACCGCACGGGCGTCGAGATGGAGGCCCTCACCGCGGTGACCGTCGCCGCCCTCACGGTGATCGACATGGTCAAGGCCGTCGACAAGGGCGCGGTCATCACGGACGTACGCGTCGAGGAGAAGACCGGCGGGAAATCCGGGGACTGGAGCCGCGAAGGAGCCGGGGCATGACCGCCTACCGCGCGCTCGTCGTCACCGCCTCCAACCGCGCCGCCGCCGGTGTCTACGCGGACCGGGGCGGCCCGGTCATCGCCGAGGCACTCGCTGCGCTCGGCTTCGACGTCGAAGGCCCCCAGGTCGTCCCCGACGGCGACCCCGTCGAGCAGGCCCTGCGCGCCGGAGCCGACGCCGGATACGACGTGATCCTCACCACAGGCGGCACCGGCATCTCGCCCACCGACCGCACCCCCGAGGCCACCCGCGCCGTCATCGACCACGAAGTGCCGGGCATCCCGGAGGCGATTCGCGCGTACGGCAGGGAGAAGGTGCCCACGGCCGCGCTCTCCCGAGGCCTCGCCGGAGTCGCGGGGCGCACGCTCATCGTGAACCTGCCGGGCTCCACCGGTGGGGTACGGGACGGCCTCGCGGTCCTGGAGCCCCTGCTGACGCACGCCGTCGAGCAGCTCAGGGGCGGCGACCATCCCAGACCCTCAGGTGGTGCGAGCTGAACAGCCCTTCCTGGCCCGTCGAGCTGACGGACGGCGATGTCGCCCTCCGTCCGATAAAGATGCGCGACCAGCGGCCCTGGCGTGAGGTCAACCGGCGCAACCGGGACTGGCTGCGCCCCTGGGAGGCGACGATCCCGCCGCCCACGCCCAGCGGCCCGATCGTGCACCGCCCGACGTACCGTCAGATGGTCCGGCACCTGCGCGCCGAGGCGCACGCCGGGCGCATGCTGCCCTTCGTGATCGAGTACCAGGGGCGTCTCGTCGGGCAGTTGACGGTCGCCGGGATCACCTGGGGATCGATGTGCTCGGGCCATGTCGGCTACTGGGTCGACCAGTCGGTCGCGGGCCGCGGTGTGATGCCGACCGCCGTCGCTCTCGCGGTCGACCATTGCTTCCGCTTGGTCGGGCTGCACCGTATCGAGGTCTGTATTCGGCCCGAGAACGGGCCGAGCCGCAGGGTCGTGGAGAAACTCGGATTCCGCGAGGAGGGGCTTCGTCCACGCTATCTCCACATCGATGGTGCCTGGCGTGACCATCTTGTCTTCGCGCTCACCGCGGAAGAGGTACCGGAAGGGTTGCTCCGGCGCTGGCACCAGGCACGACCTCGGAAGACCGCGTAAATAGAATAAGTGTTTGAAATTGATCGGTGATCGACCGTCTGGGGCCCCACTTGATCCCTCTACGGCATTAATTTCACGGTCTCGGTGACCTGTTGATCGCACCAGTCACAAAAAAAGTTCGAGATATCAGCCAGATCGTGCGACACACCGGCTCAATTGGCAGATGGCCTCAACCAAACCCCTCTACCGTGTGAGGCGTGAGCAGCAGCGGCCTCATCTACGCAGTCATCGTCGGGGCCTGGGCCGCCTACTTGGTGCCGATGTGGCTCCGTAGGCAGGACGAGCTCAATGAAGCCCGTCCGACGGAACGCTTCAGCACCGCCATCCGGCTCTTGTCCGGACGGGCGGGGATGGAGCGCCGGTACGCCAAGGACCTGCAAGCGCGCTCGCCTGAAGAGGAGGAGTCGCGCGACCCGGACAACGCCACCGGCTCGGTGGACGTCCGGGCCTTCGTCGCGCCCCCGCATCGGCAGGGCGACCAGGAAGAGCGGCCCGAGCCGCAGGCCAAGGCGCCGGTCAAACCCCAGGCGCAGCAGCCTCCCGCACGGTCCAAGCCCCAGCCGGCGGCACAGTCTCCGGCAAGGCCCTCCGTGAAGGCCCAGACGAACGCCCCGGCACAGGCGCAGTCGCAGTCGCACGCCCAGGCAAAGTCGCACGCACAGGCACAGGCACAGGCACAGGCGCACGCACACGCGCAGGCATCGGCGCAGGCCCCGGCGAAGAACGCCGCGCGGCCCCAGCAGTCGCCCGCCCGGCGTGCGGCATCGGCGGAAGCCGCCGCGCGCGCCCGGCGCGTGAAGGTGCTCGCCCGCCGTCGGCGCACGACGGTGATGCTGTTCGTCGCCTTCACGATCGGCGCGATCGTCGCCGCGGTCGGCGGGCTCGCGTTCCTCTGGGCGCCCGCCGCACCGGCCGCGCTCCTGAGCGCGTACATCGTGTACCTGCGAGGCCAGGAACGGCGCCGCTTCACCTACACCATGGACCGGCGCAGGGCCGAGGTCGCGGCGCAGCGGCTGCGGGAGCGTCAGCCGCGCAGGCGCGCTTCGAGCGGCGCGGAAGCGGTCGTCGACGACGTGGAGGAAGGACCGGCCCCCGAGACGGAGACCGGCCTCTCCTCCTCGCTCGCCGCCGACCGCCGGGCCCTGGTCGAGCAGACCGACCACGCCGAGTGGGTCGACCAGCAGCGCGAGCGGCAGCGCCGCCCGGGGCACGGCGACAGCTGGGACCCGGTGCCGGTGCCCCTGCCGACGTACGTGACCGCGCCGGTCGCCCCGCGGGCCACCGGCGACGTCGACCTGGGCGCGCCCGATGCCTGGAGCTCGGCGCGGTCGAGCTCCGTGGAGCCCGCAGCCGATGAGGCGGACGAGGGCGAGTACGCGGAGTACGGCGAGTACACCGAGTACGCCGACGACACGGAAGGCGCCGACGGCGTGGACGGGGCCGGCGGTCGCAGTGACGCACGGCGGGCCGCGTCCGCACGCCGGGCCCGCGAGCGCGGACGTACGCCGCTCTTCGACCAGTACGACGACGGGCAGCGTCCCCGGGCCGCCAACGAGTGAGGCCTGACCGGCCGGGTGGCCGGTCGGGTGACCAGCCAGGTCACCGGCCAGGTCACCGGCCGGGAACGGATTTCCAAGCACCCGGATCGGGATGCTAGAGTTTCACTCGTTGCAAGGGCCTGTGGCGCAGTCTGGTAGCGCACCTCGTTCGCATCGAGGGGGTCTGGGGTTCAAATCCCCACAGGTCCACTGCACATGAGATCCCGTCCAGTTCATCGAACTGGGCGGGATCTTTGCTGTGCCTCACACCTCTGTGAGGCACAGCGGTGTGAGGCACGCATGAAGCTCCGGAGAGCTACAGCGGCTTCGCGAAGCAGCGGCTCAGGTCCTCGAAGCGGTAGTGGCCGAACTTGTTGGGGGCCGGGGTGTAGCCGGTCGAGGCGTAGAGGGCTATCGCCTCCGGCTGCTTCGTGCCCGTCTCCAGGACCATGCGCTTACGGCCCGCCGCCCTCGCGTCGTCCTCCAGGGCCGCCAGGATGCGGCGGGCCAGGCCGAGGCCGCGGGCTTCCGGGGTGACGTACATGCGCTTGATCTCGGCGTCGCCGCGCGCGTACCCCTCGTCGTTCTCCTCGTGGCCGCGCCAGCCGCCGGTGGCCAGCGGGGTGCCGTTCTCGTCGTACGCGATGAGATACAGGCCGCGCGGGGCCGTGAACATGGCCGGGTCGAGGGGTGTGACGTCGCCCTCGTCTCCGTACCGCTCCGCGTACTCGAGCTGGACGCGGTCGTTGAGCTCGACCGCGTCGGGGTGGTCGAAGGGGGTGGGGCGCAGCTCGACGGCGGAGCGCTGCAGCGATGACTGGATACTCATGCGAACCATCGTACTTCTATGCGGAGTGGGATGCGGGTGTCCATCAAGTGTGCCGGTATCGTTCCGGGATGCTCACAGTGACCAGTGTGAATGTGAACGGCCTGCGCGCCGCCGCCAAGAAGGGCTTCGTCGAGTGGCTGGCCGGGACCTCGGCCGACGTGCTCTGCCTCCAGGAGGTGCGGGCCGAGCCGCAGCAGCTGCCGGAGGGCGTGCGGGAGCCCGAGGGCTGGCACGTCGTGCACGCGCCGGCCGCCGCCAAGGGGCGCGCGGGTGTCTCCCTCTATACGCGCCGTGAGCCGGATCGCGTGCAGATCGGGTTCGGGTCGGAGGAGTTCGACGGCAGTGGGCGCTACGTCGAGGCCGATCTGCCCGGCGTCACGGTCGCGAGCCTCTATCTGCCCTCGGGTGAGGTCGGCACGGAGCGGCAGGACGAGAAGGTCCGCTTCATGGGGGAGTTCCTCACGTATCTGAGGGGGCTCAAGCAGCGGGCCGCCGCCGAGGGGCGCCAGGTCGTGGTCTGCGGCGACTGGAACATCGCCCACCAGGAGGCCGACCTCAAGAACTGGAAGGGCAACAAGAAGAACTCGGGCTTCCTGCCCGAGGAGCGTGCCTGGCTCGGCGAGGTCTTCGAGGGGGAGGCCGGGTACGTCGACGTGGTGCGGGAACTGCATCCCGACGTCGAGGGGCCCTACTCCTGGTGGTCCTACCGGGGGCGCGCCTTCGACAACGACACGGGCTGGCGCATCGACTACCACGTGGCGACGCCGGGGCTCGCGGAGCGCGCGGTCAAGGGGTTCGTGGAGCGGGCGGCCAGTCATGCGGAGCGGTGGTCGGACCACGCGCCCGTCACGGTGGTCTACGACATGTGAGGCCGCGCGGCGCCATGGCATGTTGCGGGCACGTACCTGACAATGACTCAACTGTCAGCCGTGTGGGGGAGACTTCATGTCCGGTATGTCATGGCCGTCCCGTCGGGGTGTGCTGCTCGGGGCTCTGGGTGCCGGTATCGGGGCGGGGCTGCCGCTGACCGCCGCGTCGTCGGCCGTTGCTTCGTCGGCCGCCGCTTCGGGTGGTGTACCCCGGGGCACCCCGCCCGTGCTCCTCACCGAGCAGGCGACCCAGCAGATCCTCGTGCTCGATCCGCGGCGCAGGGTCTGGGACACGCACGCCGACCCGTCCGTCGTGCGGTGGGCGTTCTCGCCGCTCGGGCAGCCGGGGTACAAAGACCTGCGGCCCGAGGACAGTTGGGTGTATCCGAGCGAGTCGAAGGTGCGCAGACTCAAGGGGCGTACGTACGTCCTGACGACCGCGTCCTTCGGCTTCGTGGCCGTCGTCGACTACCCCTCGGGCCGGCGCTACTGGGGTACGGCGATCGGGCCCGGCGACGACCTCTTCAATCCGCACAGCGCGGAGATCCTGCCGGACGGCAATGTCGCGGTGGCGTGCAGCACGGGTGCGCTGGTCAGGCTGTACGCGGCGTCGCAGGGGCCGCGCGCGTCGCGGTACGCCGAGGCGGAACTCAAGGGCGCGCACGGCCTGCACTGGGACGGCGAGCGCGAGGTGCTGTGGGCCATCGGCGACGACGAGCTGGTCACGTATGACGTGGGCGGCACGAGGGCCAGGCCCGAACTGACCCTGCGCTCCTCGGTCGGACTCCCGATCGGGACACCGGGCAAGACCCCTGGCGGCCACGACCTCTTCCCCGTGGCGGGGCGCCCGGACCGGCTCTGGGTCACGACGAACGCGTCCGTCTTCCAGTACGACATCGGGGGCGGGGTCTTCGTGCAGGACTTCGCGGGGGCCGCGGAGATCGCCCGGAAGTCGGTGAAGGGCGTCGGCGACGATCCGCGGACCGGGCAGGTCATCACCACCGTGCCGGAGAGCGGTCTCGAGGAGACCTGGTGGACGACGAAGGTGAGCGTGCACCAGCCGCAGAGTGAGTACAAGCTGATCGGCGGCGGGATCTACAAGGCGCGGTGGTTCTTGCCGAGGTAGGGGTGTCCGGGCCGCGGCCGGGCTACGTCTCGTCCGGCTTCTCCGAGGCGAGGCGGCGGTCCAGGGCCATCGAAAGCTCCGCCTCCACCACGCTCTTCGCCAGCGGGCGCAGGCGGTCGATGCTGACGTCGCCCGCCTCGGCCGGCGTGTGGGCGCGGATGATCGTGATGAACAACTCCGCGAGCGCGTCCGCGTGTTCGCGCACGCGCTGGCCCGCCTCCAGGACCGCCGCCAGCGGTATGCCCTCGCGGACCAGGGCCGACGAGACGTCCAGGAGGCGGCGGCTGACGTGGACGATCTCCTCGCCGTCCGTGCCGAGGTAGCCGAGGTCGAGGGCCGCGGCGAGGTTCTCGGGGGTGACCTCGCCCGCGAAGTGGTCGGCCAGTTCCTCGGGGGTGAGGCGGACCGGGGTCTCCTCGGTGGGTTCGCCGATGCCGAGGAGCTCGCCGACGTCGCGGCCGTTCTCGAAGGCCTCCGCCAGTTCCGCGATGCCGCTCAGGGTGTGGCCGCGGTCGAGGAGTGCGGCGATCGTCCGGAGTCTGGCCAGGTGGTGGTCGTCGTACCAGGCGATACGGCCCTCGCGGCGGGGCGGCGGGATCAGGCCGCGCTCACGGTAGAAGCGCACGGTGCGCACCGTGATGCCGGCCGCCTTGGCCAGCTCCTCCATGCGGTACTCGCGTGTCTCTGCCACGGCAGCAGCCTATGTGCTGCCGGATCGTGCGTGTGTTCTACCGGCGGTAACTCACGACGCCAGACCCCTACCCATCAGTACGCAGCTGTTCTACTCTCCCAATTGCGCCAGTGGTCACTGGCAGAGTCGTGAAGCAGTTCGGGAGGCGGCGGCATGGCCGAGGACGAGCGCCAGCAGGAGCGCGGGCAGGGGTCCGGGCGAGGAGGCGAACGCGAGCATGTGCGGGTGGCGGTGATCGGGTCCGGCTTCGGCGGGATCGGTGCCGCGGTCCGGCTGCGCCGGGAGGGTGTCACCGACTTCGTCGTCCTGGAGCGGGCCGGCGCGGTGGGCGGCACCTGGCGGGACAACAGCTACCCGGGTTGCGCGTGCGACGTGCCCTCGCATCTGTACTCGTTCTCCTTCGCGCCCAACCCCGACTGGCCGCGCACCTTCTCGGGCCAGGAGAAGATCCAGGAGTACCTGGAGCAGGTCGCCGACACCTTCCGTCTGCGCTCGCACATCCGCCTCAACACCGAGGTGACACAGCTGCGTTGGGACGCGGACAAGCTGTGGTGGGAGGTCGAGACCAGCAACGGCACCCTCACCGCCGACGTCGTCGTCTCCGCCACCGGGCCGCTCTCCGACCCCAAGCTCCCCGACATCCCCGGCCTGGACACCTTCGAGGGCAAGGTCTTCCACTCCGCGCGCTGGGACCACGACTACGACCTGCGCGGCAAGCGCGTCGCGATGATCGGCACCGGCGCGTCCGCCATCCAGATCGTGCCCGCGATCCAGCGCGAGGTCGGCAGGCTCACGCTCTTCCAGCGCACTCCGCCCTGGGTGATGCCGCGCATGGACCGCGCCATCAGCAAGGCCGAGCGCTGGGTGCACCGCCAGCTGCCGTTCACCACGCACGCGCGGCGCGGCATCCTGTGGGGCATACGGGAGCTGCAGGTCCAGGCGTTCACCAAGCGGCCGAACGAGCTCGGCGCGGTCGAGCAGCTCGCCAAGCGGAACATCGCACGCGCCATCAAGGACCCGGCGCTGCGGGCCAAGCTGACCCCCTCGTACCGCATCGGCTGCAAGCGGATCCTGCTCTCCAACACCTACTACCCGGCGCTCGCGCAGCCCAATGTGGACGTCGTCGCCAGCGGGCTCAGCGAGGTGCGCGGGAACACCGTCGTCGCCGCGGACGGCACCGAGACCGAGGTCGACGTGATCATCTTCGGTACGGGATTCCATGTGACGGACATGCCGATCGCCGACCGCGTGGTGGGCGCCGACGGCGGGACGCTGATGGAGTCCTGGAAGGACGGGATGAAGTCCCTGCGCGGGGCGACCGCCGCGGGCTTCCCCAACTTCATGACGGTCATCGGCCCGAACACCGGTCTCGGCAACTCCTCGATGATCCTGATGATCGAGTCCCAGCTGAACTATCTCGCCGACTACATGCGGCAGTTGAACCTGCTCGCTCCCCCCGGGGGCGGCGACCGGGCCGCGCTCGCCGTGCGGACGAGCGCCGTGCAGGCGTGGAACGACAAGGTGCAGGAGCGGATGAAGCGCACCGTGTGGAACACCGGCGGCTGCAACAGCTGGTACCTCGACGAGAACGGCGTGAACACGACGATCTGGCCGGGTACGACGACCGAGTTCAGGGGCGCCACGCGGCGGGTGGATCTCGCCGAGTACGAGGTGGTGCGGCCCCCGAAGGTGGACGCGGACGCGGACGCGGACGCGGTGGCGAAGTCCCGTACGGGGAAGAAGACATCGCGTACGGCGAAGAAGGTCGAGGCGGGGGCATGAGCAGGCTGACACATGTGACGAGCGGGCCCTTCGCCCCGCCCCCCGCCGCGCGGGAACTGACCGTCGTGTCGGCGGACGGTGCGCGGCTGCACGCCGAGGTGCACGGCCCCGATGGCGCGCCCGCGGTGGTGCTCGCGCACGGCTGGACCTGCTCGACCGCCTTCTGGGCGGCGCAGATACGCGACCTGGCCGTCGACCACCGGGTGATCGCGTACGACCAGCGGGGGCACGGACGCAGTGCCGCGCCGGACGGCGTCGACGGCTACAGCACCACCGCGCTCGCCGACGACCTGGAGGCGGTGCTGGCGGCGACGCTGGAGCCGGGGGAGCGGGCCGTGCTCGCCGGGCACTCCATGGGCGGCATGACGATCATGGCCGCGAGCACGCGGCCCGGGTTCCGGGAGCACACGGCGGCGGCCCTGCTGTGCAGCACGGGGAGTTCGCGGCTCGTCGCCGAGTCGCTCGTGGTGCCGATGCGGGCCGGCCGGCTGCGGACGCGGATCACGCGGTCGGTGCTCGGCGCGAAGGCGCCGCTGGGGCCCGTGACGCCGCTGGCCCGCAAGATCCTCAAGTACGCGACGATGGGCGCCGGTTCGCCCCCGGAGCGGGTCGACGTGTGCGCGCGGATCGTGCACGGGTGCCCGAGGGTGGTGCGCTACCGCTGGTCGCACGTGCTCGACGAGCTCGAACTCGACGCGGGCGTCCTGGAGTTGACGGTGCCGACCGCGGTCGTCGCGGGCACGGCCGACCGGATGACGCCGGTCACGCACGCGCGGCGCATCGCCGCGATGCTGCCGGACTCCCTCGGCCTCACCGAGCTGCCGGGGCTGGGTCACATGACGCCGGTGGAGGCGCCGGAAGCGATATCGGCGGGGATCAGGGATCTCGTGGAGTCGTACGTACGAGTGGACGCGTCGCAGGTCCAGGGACTTGAGGGGAGCAGCGCATGAGCAAGGTCAGCCTGGAGGGTCAGGTCGCGGTCGTCACCGGGGCGGCGCGTGGCGTGGGGGAGTTGCTCGCGCGCAAGCTGTCGGCGCGGGGCGCGAAGATCGCGCTCGTCGGCCTGGAGCCGGACGAGCTGAAGCAGGTGGCGGGGCGGCTGCACACGGAGGCCGAGGCCTGGCATGCGGACGTGACGGACCATGCCGCGATGGCCCGGGTCGCCCAGGAGGTCAAGGAGCGGTTCGGGAAGGTCGACATCGTCGTCGCCAACGCGGGCGTCGCCAACGGCGGTCCTTTCGTCGAGTCCGACCCCGACGCGTGGCGCCGGGTGATCGAGGTCAACCTCATCGGCAGCGCGGTGACGGGCAGGGCGTTCCTGCCGGTGCTGATGGAGAGCCGGGGCTATCTGCTGCAGATCGCCTCGCTGGCGGCGATCACGCCGGCGCCGATGATGACGGCGTACTGCGCTTCGAAGTCGGGCGTCGAGGCGTACGCGCACTGTCTGCGGGCCGAGGTCGGCTACAAGGGCGTGAAGGTGGGCGTCGGTTACCTGTCCTGGACGGACACGGACATGGTGCGGGGCGCGGACCAGGACGACGTGATGCGGGAGTTGCGGCAGCGCCTGCCGTGGCCGGCCAGCAAGACGTACCCGCTGGGTCCGGCGGTGGACCGGATCGTCGCCGGGATCGAGCGCCGGTCCAGTCATGTGTACGCGCAGTGGTGGCTGCGGGGGATGCAGGGCATCCGGGGATACCTGCCGGGGATCATCGGCTCGGTGGGCCAGCGCGAGATGCGCAGGTTCGAACCCCGGCTTGGTTCGGTCTCCACGGGGCTGGTGGGGGCGGGGGGCTCCGCCGATGAGCAGGGGCGTGCGGGGCGGTAGTTGATTTCCGCCCCACGCGGCGGTGGGGCCCGCCCGGCGTCCCGGGTGGGCCCCACTGGTCAAAGCTCGGCGCAGCGTCAGGCGTCGTAGTTCTGGTTGAACTTGTCCTGCTGCTCCTGCGCGGCGTCCCGGGCCTGGTCCGGGGCGTTCGCGGAACGCTCGCGCGCTTCCTCCTGGGCCTGCGAGCCGCGCTCCTGCGCGTCGTCGCGGGCCTGCGAGGCGCGCTCGCTCGCCTCGTCCTTCTCGCCGCCCATGGCGCCCTTCGCCTTGGCGGAGAGGTCGTTGGCCTTGTCCTGGAACTGGTCCTTGATGCCCATGCGGTTCACTCCTAGAGGGTGAGGTTGGAAGGGCCTCGACCAGACTGACATGCAGGTACATTCCTCGCATTTCGATCAATGACCGGCAGTGACGAACCACGAGAAGCCCTGCCCGAGACGCCCCGCTACCCCCGCGGCGGAAGCTTCGGCCGCCGTCTGTCCGGCACGTCGTCCAGGCCCGGCGGAGTCGCCGCGGGCTGCCGTTCCAGGAGGTCGAGCGCCACCCCCACCGCGTCGTCGAGCTGGGCGTGCCTGCCCTCCGCCCAGTCCAGGGGCGTGCGCAGGACCTCCAGGTCCGGCGTCACGCCGTGGTTCTCCACGGACCAGCCGTACTCGTCGAACCACCCCGCGTTCATCGGCACCGTGATGATCGTCCCGTCACCGAGCACGTGCCGCCCGGTCATCCCCACCACACCGCCCCACGTGCGCTGACCCACCACGGGGCCGAGGCCGAGCAGCTTGAAAGCCGCCGTGATCATGTCGCCGTCCGAGGACGTCGCCTCGTCGGCCAGGGCCACCACAGGGCCTCGCGGCGCATTCGACGCGTACGACACCGGCTGGGCGTTCCGTGTCAGGTCCCAGCCCAGGATCTTCCGCGTCAGCTTCTCGACCACCAGCTCGCTGATGTGGCCCCCCGCGTTGCCGCGCACGTCCACGATCAGGGCCGGACGCGAGACCTCCAGGCGCAGGTCCCGGTTGAACTGCGCCCAGCCGGAGCCGCCCATGTCGGGGATGTGCAGGTAGCCGCACCTGCCCGCGCTCAACTCCCGTACGACCTCACGGCGTTTGGCCACCCAGTCCTGGTAGCGCAGGGGGCGTTCGTTGATGAGGGGGACGATCGCCACCCGCCTCGCCCCGCCCTCCCTCTCCGCGGGCTGGAACGTCAGCTCCACCGTCGTGCCGCCCGCGGCTGCCAGCAGGGGGTAGGGGCCCGCCACCGGGTCCACCGGACGGCCGTCGATGTGCGTGAGGACCGCGCCCTCGCGGATGCCCGCGCCCGCGAGCGGCGAGCGCGCCTTGGAGTCGGAGGAGTCGCCCGGCAGGATCCGCTTGATCATCCAACTGCCTTCCCTGCAGACCAGGTTGGCGCCGAGCAGGCCCATGGCCCGCTGGTAGTGCGGTGGCCCTTCGTTGCGGCGAGCCGCGGTCACGTACGCATGGGACGTGCCCAGTTCGCCCAGGACCTCGCGGAGCAGGTCCGCGAACTCGTCGGGGGACGCGACCCGCTCCACCAGCGGCCGGTACTGGTCCAGGATCGCGGGCCAGTCGATGCCGCACATGTGCGGCTCCCAGAAGTAGGCGCGGATCAGGCGGCC
This sequence comes from Streptomyces sp. NPDC044044, assembly GCF_056434405.1. Taxonomy (NCBI): domain Bacteria; kingdom Bacillati; phylum Actinomycetota; class Actinomycetes; order Kitasatosporales; family Streptomycetaceae; genus Streptomyces; species Streptomyces sp. NPDC044044. Next base: position 524,793 of record NZ_JBWKFG010000005.1, read on the forward strand.
CGCCTCGTCGTAGGCCTGGCGCCACTCGGCCGCCGGGTCGACCTCGTGCAGGATGCGGCGCAGGTCGATCCAGACGGTCGTGTCGACGTCACCGGCCTCCGTGGAGGGCACCGCGCGCAGGTCGCCCTCGTCGACGACCACGAGCCGCGAGCCGTCGCCGCTGAGCGCGAACCAGTCGAGGTGGTCGACCAGCGCGGACTTCTTCCCCTTGGTGATGTTGAAGTACTCCAGGGTGGGGCGGCCCGAGGTGTCCGAGGGGTTGGCGAAGGTCTCGCCGAGCGCGCCAGAGATCGGCCAGCGCAGCCAGACGAGGCCGCCGCCGCTGACGGGGTGGAGCGCCGAGTACTTCGAGGCCGAGACCGGGAACGGCGTCACCCTGCTCTCCAGGCCCTCCACCTCCACGATCACCGCGCCGTCCTCCGAACCGCCGTCGGCCGGGTCGAGCCCGCCCGCCGCGGGGCGGCCGTCGGGGGAGAGCGCGAAGGGGGAAGGGGTCGCCGACGAGAGGGGGACCAGGTAGGGGCGGCAGCCGAGCGGGAAGGACAGGTCGCCGGTGTGCACGTCGTAGACCGGGTCGAAGCCGCGCCAGGAGAGGAACGCCAGATAGCGGCCGTCGCGGGTGAAGACCGGGTTCTCGTCCTCGAAGCGGCCGTTGGTCACGTCGACGATCGTCCGGGCGCCGGGGCCGTGGATGCGGGCCATCTTGATCTGCCGGAGCGAGCGGCCGATGCCCGGGTGCGACCAGGTCAGCCAGGCCCCGTCCGGCGAGAACGCCAGATCCCGCACCGGGCCGTTGAGGGAGCGGATCAGCTCCGTCACCTCGCCGTCCGACTCCTCGGTCGCGTCGACCAGGAGGAGCCTGCCGTCGTTCGACGCGATCGCGAGCCGTTCGCCGTCCGGGTCGGAGAGCAGCTCCAGGACCCGGCCGAGCTCGCCCTGCGCCAGCCTGCGCGGCTCGCGCTCGCCGCTGGCGCGCGGCAGATAGGCGATCTCGACGGCGTCCTCGCCCTCCGCGTCGGTGACGTAGGCGACCTGCCCGCCCTTGCCGAGCATCTCCGGGAGCCGCACGCGCACGCCCGGGGTGTCCGTGATGGTGCGGGCGGGCCCGTCCCGGTGCGTGAGCCAGTACAGGCTGCCGCGTACGACGACGGCGCTCGCCCGGCCCGTCGTGTCCACGGAGAGCGAGTCGACGTGCTGCGCGGCCGGCACCTGATAGATCCGGCGTCCGGCGCGCGGCCCGCCCAGGCGTACGTCGAGGCGGCGCGGCACGGAGCCGGCGGACAGGTCGTCCACCAGCCAGACGTCGCCCGCGCACTGGTAGACGACGCGCGTGCCGTCGCTGGACGCGTGCCGGGCGTAGAACGCGTCGTGATCGGTGTGCCGCCGCAGGTCGGAGCCGTCCGGCAGACAGGAGTAGAGGTTGCCGACGCCCTCGTGGTCGGAGAGGAAGGCGATCCTGCCGTCCACGAACATCGGGGCGTCCAGATGACCGTCCAGGTCGGGCAGGAGCTGCTCCCCGTGCAGCCACAGGCGGCCCGTCGCCCCGCCCCGGTAGCGCTTCCAGGCGGCGGGCTCGTGCGGCGGCTTCCCGGTGAGGAGGAGTGTCTTGCGCTCACCGTCGATGTCGTTGACCGCGATGTCGTACACCGGCCCCCAGGGCAGCGTTCCGCCGGGCGAGCCGTCGGTCGGCACGCTGTAGGCCCAGCAGAAGTAGGAGAAGGGCTGGTTGTGCGAGGAGACGGCGAGGATGTCGCCGTCGGGGGACCAGCCGCAGACCCGGGTGTCCGTGCTCCCCCAGTAGGTGAGCCGCCGGGACGGGCCGCCGTCCACCGGGGCGAGATGGATCTCCGGGTCGAGACTGCGCCATGTCGTGTACGCGATGTGGCGGCCGTCCGGCGAGAAGCGCGGGTGGCTCACCTTGGTCCGGTCGACGGTCACCCGCCAGGCCCGGCCCGCGGGCGCGCCGCCGGGGCTCAGCGGGGCCACCCAGAGATCGTCCTCGGCCGCGAAACAGAGACGGTCGCCGCTGAGGTGCGGAAATCGCAGGTAGGCGTGGTCAGCATGGGCTTCATCGCGCGCGTCGGTCACTTCACCATGCTTTTCCGGTGCGCAGGGCCCGGCAACTCGTACACGGGGGCGGAAGGGAGTGCGGAGGCGCGGAGCGCGTGACGCAGCACACGTACGAAACGGTTTCGTTTCGTTAAGGCCGCGGGTACAGTCATGGCGTCGGAACAGTTCTGGCGAGGAGCGGAGGGATCATGGCTGAGGCGGCAACGGCGCGGCGCAGCCGGATCACGCCCGAGCGCGAGGCCGAGCTGTACGCGGCCGTGCTCGATCTGCTCCGCGAGGTCGGCTATGAAGCGCTGACGATGGACGCCATCGCGGCCCGCACGAAATCCAGCAAGGCCACCCTCTACCGCCAGTGGGGGAGCAAGCCGGAGCTGATCGTCAGGGCGCTGCGGCACAACAAGCCGGTGTCCATCGAGGACATCGACACCGGGTCCCTCCGCGGTGACCTGCTGGAGTCCGCGAACCGTTCGGACGACTGCCAGATGGAGCGGGACGCCGCGCTGATGCGGAGCCTGTTCCATGCCATTCACGCGAACCCCGAACTCCACCAGGCGCTCAGGCAGTTGCTCATCGAGCCGGAGATCACCGGCCTGAACGAACTGCTGCGCAGGGCCGTGGACCGCGGCGAAGTGGACCCGGACAACCCGGCGTTGAACTACGTCATCCACATGATGGTCGGCGCCTTCGTCGCCCGTGACCTGATCGAGGACCGCACGGTCGACCGTGAGTTCCTCCGTTCCTACATCGACGCCGTGATCCTCCCCGCTCTCGGCGTCTGAACCGGCCCCTCACAGGGCCACCCTCCTCACCCTCTCCACCTTCCCCGCCCTCTCCACCTGACGCGACCGCTCACGTCGTCGGGCTGATCCCCCCTGCCCTGTAGACACCACGACCTGACCGGGAGTACGCCCTCGTGGCCACTTTCCTTTACAAACTGGGCCGACTCGCCTTCAGGCGACGGCACTTCGTCGCCCTGATCTGGGTGGCGCTCCTGACGCTCGCCGGAGTCGGTGCCGCGTCCGCGCCCACCGCTGCCTCCAGCTCCTTCTCCATTCCGGGGACGGAGGCCCAGAAGGCCTTCGACCTGCTCGACGAGCGTGTGCCCGAGGCCAAGGCCGACGGCGCGAGCGCCCGTGTCGTCTTCAAGGCGCCGGACGGCGAGAAGGTCACGGACCCGGCCAACAAGGCCGAGATCCAGAAGACCGTCGCCGCCCTCAAGTCCGGTTCGGACGAGGTGGCCAGGGCGGACAGCCCCTTCCGGACCAAGACGGTCAGCAAGGACGGCTCCACCGCGTACGCATCGGTCTCGTACAAGGTCACCTCGATGGAGCTGACCGACGAGAGCCGTGACGCGCTGGAGAAGACGACCGACCAGGCGCGGGAATCCGGGCTCACGGTCGAGGTCGGCGGCGACGCGCTGCAGGCCATGCCCGAGACCGGGGCCACCGAGATCATCGGCATCGCGGTCGCGGCCGTCGTCCTCGTCATCACCTTCGGCTCGCTGATCGCTGCGGGTCTTCCCCTCCTCACCGCGCTGATCGGCGTCGGCATCGGTGTCTCCTCGATCACCGCGCTCGCCAGCGCGCTCGACCTGGGGACGACCACCTCCACGCTCGCCATGATGATCGGCCTCGCGGTCGGCATCGACTACGCGCTCTTCATCGTCTCCCGCTACCGCGGCGAACTCGCCGACGGCCGGGACCGCGAGGACGCGGCCGGGCGTGCGGTGGGTACGGCCGGTTCGGCCGTGGTCTTCGCCGGGCTCACCGTCGTCATCGCGCTGGTCGGCCTCGCCGTGGTGAACATCCCGATGCTCACCAAGATGGGCTTCGCGGCCGCAGGCACGGTGGTCATCGCCGTACTCATCGCACTCACCCTGATCCCGGCGCTGCTCGGCTACGCGGGCAAGAAGGTCAAGCCCACGGGCGAGAAGAGCAAGGCGCTCGGCGGTGGCAGGAAGAAGGCCGCGGCAGCAGCGGTCGAGGGCGCCAAGCCGAAGGACAACCTCGGCACCCGCTGGGCGCGCTTCGTCGTCCGCCGTCCGCTCACCGTCCTGCTCATCGGCGTCATCGGCCTGGGCGCCGCGGCGCTGCCCGTCTCCTCCCTCGAACTGGGCCTCCCGGACGACGGCGCACAGCCGACGTCCACGACCCAGCGCAAGGCGTACGACCTGGTCTCCGACGGATTCGGGCCCGGCTTCAACGGCCCGCTGATGACGGTCGCCGACCTCAAGGGTTCCGACGACCCGAAGGCCGCGGCCGGTGAGATCACCAAGACGATCTCCGGACTCGACGACGTCCTCTCGGTCGCTCCGCCGATGATCAACAAGGCGGGCGACACGGCGATCATCAGCGTCGTCCCGTCCTCCAAGCCCAGCGGCATCGAGACCGAGAACCTCGTGCACTCGATCCGCGACGCCGGAGCCGACATCAAGTCCGACACCGGCGCGAGCGTCATGGTCACCGGCACGACGGCCATGAACATCGACGTCTCGCAGAAGCTGAACGACGCCCTGCTGCCCTATCTGGCACTGGTCGTCGGCCTCGCCTTCCTCCTCCTGATCGTCGTCTTCCGCTCGATCCTGGTCCCGCTCAAGGCGGCGCTCGGCTTCCTGCTCTCGGTCCTCGCGGCCCTGGGCGCGGTCGTCGCGGTCTTCCAGTGGGGCTGGCTCGGCTCGCTCTTCGGCGTCGAGCAGACCGGCCCGATCATGAGCATGATGCCGATCTTCATGGTGGGCGTCGTCTTCGGCCTCGCGATGGACTACGAGGTGTTCCTCGTGACGCGCATGCGAGAGGCGTACGTCCACGGGGAGCGGCCCGGCCAGGCGATCGTGACCGGCTTCCGGCACGGGGCACGCGTGGTCTCGGCGGCCGCCGTGATCATGATGGCCGTCTTCGCGGGGTTCATCGGGTCCAGCGAGCAGATGGTGAAGATGATCGGCTTCGGTCTCGCGATCGCCGTCTTCTTCGACGCGTTCATCGTGCGCATGGCGCTGGTCCCGGCCGTGCTCGCGCTGCTCGGCAAGAAGGCGTGGTGGCTGCCGAGGTGGCTGGACCGCACGCTGCCGAACGTCGACGTCGAGGGTGAGGGACTGCGTGACGCCGACGAGGCCGCCGCGCAGGGTCCTTCGGACGAGGACCGGGAGCTCACGCGCGTCTGACCTGCGTGTCAGCGCGTCCGACCTGGGCGTCAGTGGGGAACGGGGGCGGTCGCGTACGTGCGGCGCAGAAAGCGGATCAGCGCCGAAGCGTCGAACTGCACGACCGCCACCCCCTGCGCCGAGTGGAACTCCATGACCGTCTGGACCCGCCCGCAGGGCCAGATGTGCACGTCGCCGCTGGTGGTCGGGGCCCGCAGGCCCTGTTCGAGCAGCTGCCGGGCGAAGGTCCATTCGTGGGAACCCTCGTGGGAACCAGGGAGGCCGATCCGCACCGCTTGCGGGTCGGCCTCCGGGTCGTACCGGAGGACGGCGGGGACGGTGAGCTGGTCGTCAGGGGAGTCCGTGACGACGTGGGCACGTGCGAACTGCTCTACTGCGGACATCGCGAACTCCTCACCATCACGTGCCTTCTGCCCTCTAATGTCCCATATATTCCGATTCTTGCTCCAAGTGTGACCGGGATAACTGGGTATTCGCCGCTCTTGCAAGCTGTTCGCAACAAGGCACTATCATTGAACGGTTCACGAGCGATCCGCTCTGCCTTCCTCTTCCTGTCCTGCCCAGGAGCGCGCGCATGCATGTCCCCGACGGATTCATCAACGCACCCGTCTCCGCCGCCACCGGGGTCATCGCCGCCGGAGCGATAGCCGTCAGCCTCCGTGGCGCACGGCGCGAACTGGACGAGCGGACGGCGCCGCTGGCCGGCCTCGTGGCCGCGTTCATCTTCGCGGTGCAGATGCTGAACTTCCCGGTCGCCGCGGGCACCAGCGGACACCTGCTCGGCGGGGCGCTCGCCGCGATACTCGTCGGCCCCTACACAGGCGTCCTGTGCGTGTCCGTCGTACTCCTCATGCAGGGCGTCCTCTTCGCGGACGGCGGCCTGACCGCGCTCGGCGTGAACATCACGGACATGGCGATCGTCACGACCGTCGTGGCCTATCTCATCTTCCGCGGCCTGGTGAAGGTGCTCCCGCGCACCCGCCGCTCCATCACCGCCTCCTCCTTCGTCGCCGCGCTGATCTCCGTGCCCGCCGCCGCGGTCGCCTTCACGTTCCTCTACGCGCTCGGCGGCACCACCGACGTCTCCATCGGCAAGGTCGCCACGGCCATGATCGGCGTGCACGTCCTCATCGGCATCGGCGAGGCGGCCATCACCGCCCTCACCGTCGGCGCCGTCATCGCGGTCCGCCCCGACCTCGTGTACGGCGCCCGCGGCCTGACCCAGAAGCTCAAGCTCCGCGTCGACGGCGAACTGGTCGACGCCCCGGCGGCCGAAGAGCCCGCCCCCGTCGCCGCCCGCTCGCACCGCAAGGTGTGGATCGCCGGGCTGGTCACCTCCCTCGTCCTCGCGGGCTTCGTCAGCTTCTACGCCTCCGCCAACCCCGACGGCCTGGAGAAGGTCGCCCACGACAAGGGCATCGACAAGAAGGCCGAGGAACACGCCACCTCGGACTCCCCGCTCGCCGACTACGGCGTCAAGGACATCACCGACACCCGCCTGTCCGGCGGCCTCGCGGGCGTCATCGGCGTCGGCGTCACCGTCGTCGCGGGCTCGGCGGTCTTCTGGGCGCTGCGCCGCCGCCGTACGACGGACACGGACCCGGCGTCGACGACGTCGGTCTCCGAGAACGCCTGACATGGGAGCGGGCCACGCCCACCGGCTCTACCGGCACGGCCACTCCCCGGTGCACGCGCTGCCCCCGCACACCAAGCTGGCGGCGGTCTTCTGCTTCGTGGTCGTGGTGGTCTCCACCCCGCGCGAGGCGATGTGGGCGTTCGGTCTCTACGCGGTGCTGCTCGGCGCGGTGGCGTACGCGTCCCGCGTCCCGCTCCCCTTCCTCCTGAAGCGGCTGCTCATCGAGGTCCCGTTCGTGGCGTTCGCGGTGCTCATGCCGTTCGTGGCGGAGGGCGAGCGCGTCGACGTACTGGGCATGTCCCTGAGCGTGAACGGCCTCTGGGGCGCCTGGAACGTCCTGGCCAAGGGAACACTGGGCGTCGCGGCGTCCGTGCTGCTCGCCTCCACCACCGAACTGCGCTCGCTGCTGCTCGGCCTCCAGCGGCTGAAGCTGCCGCCGCTGCTCGTCCAGATCGCCTCGTTCATGATCCGGTACGGCGACGTGATCACGGACGAGATGCGCCGTATGAAGATCGCGCGCGAGTCGCGCGGCTTCGAGGCGCGGGGCGTACAGCAGTGGGGCGTCCTCGCGAAGTCCGCGGGCGCGCTCTTCATCCGCTCGTACGAGAGGGGCGAGCGGGTGCACCTGGCCATGGTCAGCCGGGGGTACGCCGGTTCGATGCCGGTGATCGACGAGGTGACGGCGTCGCGTGCGCAGTGGACGTACGCGCTGGCACTCCCGTCCGCCGCTCTTGTCGTCTGCGTGTTGGGATGGACCCTGTGACCGCCACTGCTTCTCTCGACGTCTCCGGCCTCGCCTTCGCCTACCCCGACGGGCATCAGGCGCTCTTCGGCGTCGACATGTCGATCGGCCGCGGCGAGCGGGTCGCGCTGCTCGGCCCGAACGGCGCGGGCAAGACGACGCTCGTCCTGCACCTGAACGGCATCCTGACGGGCGGCGCGGGCACGGTCACCGTCGCGGGCCTGCCCGTCGGCAAGAAGCACATGGCGGAGATCAGGCGCCGGGTCGGCATCGTCTTCCAGGACCCGGACGACCAGCTGTTCATGCCGACGGTGCGAGAAGACGTGGCGTTCGGCCCGGCGGCGGCAGGGATGCGCGGCCCCGAACTGGAGGCCAGGGTCCACAAGGCCCTTTCGCAGGTGGGCATGGCGGAGTTCGCCGACCGCCCGCCGCACCACCTCTCCTTCGGGCAGCGCAGGCGGGTCGCGGTGGCGACGGTCCTCGCGATGGAGCCGGAGATCCTGGTCCTCGACGAACCCTCGTCGAACCTGGACCCGGCATCGCGCCGCGAACTCGCCGACATCCTGCGCTCGCTGGACGTGACGGTCCTGATGGTCACGCACGACCTGCCGTACGCGCTCGAACTGTGCCCCCGGGCCCTGATCCTGAGCGAGGGCGTGATCGCGGCGGACGGGCCGACGGGAGAGCTGCTCGGCGACGAGGACCTGATGGGTGCGCACCGGCTCGAGCTGCCGTTCGGCTTCGATCCGAAGTCGGTCGCAGCGGACCGACAGGCCTCCCAGCCGTAGCGCTGCACAGACCGACTGGTGACGAGGCTGCTCCGGCTAGTAACTTCGCATGTGCGTACGGGTACTTGTGGGGCGGAAGTGGCGGGGGTTGCGGTATGGCGGGGAATCGTCCGGCGGATTGGCATGTCCTGGACCTGGACAAGGATCCGACCCCCGGGGATTCCGACTCAGAAGGCGCCTTTCGATTCGCATGGGCAAGAGGTGTTCTCCAACGGGAAGAAGTACATCTCGCCTGACGTCGACGGCCACAATGTCACCGACGGTTGGAAGATGTTCAACAGGAAGGGCCAGAGGATTGGCACCTATGACGCAGACCTCAACTACCTCAAGGAATGACGCCTTCTCGATCCAGGTTGTTTCCTTTCCCTCGCCGGAAGAAGCTGCATCAGGAAGTGCTGCTGTCGGCAGGGTTTCGGTGGGTGAATTTGGGGAGAACTTCCCGATGGATCTCTCCTACTGGAGCGTGGTGGAGTACCAGGAGAGCTGGGGCAGTGCCCTGGCAGTCATCGACGGGCAAAGCGACTCCACGTCGTGCCTCATTTCCTCGATCACGGACCCGGCGAACAGTAATTTCGTTTTCTGTTGGCCGGTCTACAGGGAAGGGGACGATGTCTACGTCCAGAATTCCATCATCTTCCTGGATGAGCTGGCCGGAGATTTCGATCCTGCGGAGCCTTGGCGGTTCGTGGAGCCGCGCAGCACGGTCGACGAGGACGGAAACAAGATCTCTGAGTGGAAAACGAGTATCGGTGCGGTCAGAGAGTTTCTGTCCGTGATTCGGTGAAGGTCGCACAAGCACGCAGATCCATCTCGGCGCGGACCGTCCTGCCGATGGGCAGGCGGTCGAGAACGGTCCGTTCAGCCGGTGCAGGGCGAGACGCCGGGCGAGTCGAGCTCGGTGACAGGTGCTTGGGGAATCGGGCTGGGCGTCCTGGTCCTCGCCGCGGATGCGTGGCGAAGCTTCCTCTCGTACGCGGCGCAGGTTCCTCTCGTACGCGGCGCAGGGCTGACGCCACCGCGGCCTCAGCCCGCGTGCAGCATCAGGCCGATTCCCGCCACCATCAGTCCCGCCGCCACAAGCCGCGGCGCCCCGAACTTCTCCTTGAAGAAGATCGCGCCTATCGCCGCCCCGACGATGATCGAGGACTCCCTGAGCGCCGAGATCGGCGCCAGGTCCGCCTTTGTCTGGGCCCACAGGACCAGGCCGTACGCCGCCACGGAGAGCGCCGCTCCCAGCAGGCCCACCTTCGCGAACGGGCGCAACTTCCCCACCAGTTCGCCGCGCCAGCGGTACGCCGCGTACACCGGGATGGCGAGGCCCTCCAGGATCATCAGCCACGCGATGTAGCCCATGGACGAACCGGAGGCCCGGACGCCGAGCCCGTCCACCACCGTGTACGCCGCGATCGAGACACCCGTGGCCAGCGCCGCGCCGATCGCCGCCCAGTCGGGGCGGCGGCCCGTCCCGCGTATGCCCCACAGGGCGAGTCCCGTCAGGCCCGCGCAGGAGACCGCGACTCCCGCCGCCTGCCAGCCGTCCGGCACCTCGCCCGCGAAGACCGCGGCGAGGACGGTGACCACCAGGGGCGCCGTGCCGCGCGCGATCGGGTACGCCTGGCCGAAGTCGCCCAGCTTGAACGACTTCATGAGCAGGGCGTAGTAGCCGACGTGTATGAGTGCCGACACCACCAGGTACGGCCATGCCCCGGCCGCCGGCACTGCCGCGAAGGGGGCGATGAGCAGGCCGATCAGGAGGCCGCCGCCGGAGATGAGGGTGAAGCCGACCAGCTTGTCGGTGATGTGGTGCGCGATCGCGTTCCAGCTCGCGTGCGTGACGGCGGCCAGCAGGACCGCCGCCGTGACCAGGGGCGTCACTTGGCGAGCTCGCGCACGTCCACCAGGGTGCCGTTCGCGTGGTGGATCAGGTCCTTGGGCGCCATGGGGAAGACGGCGTAGGGAGTGCCCGCCGCCGCCCACACCACGTCGTGGTCGAGCAGGGAGCGGTCCGCAAGGACCCGCGTCTTCGTCACGTGCCCGAAGGGCGGTACGCCGCCGATCGCATAACCGGTGGTCTCCCGGACGACGTCCGCCTTCGCGCGCGTCACCTTCGCCGCGCACAGCTCCCACCGCACGCGCTCCGGATCGACCCGCGATGCCCCGTCCATCAGGACCAGGACCGGCACACCGTCAGCGGCGAAGATCAGCGACTTGCAGATCTGGCTCAGCTCGCAGCCGATGGCCGTCGCGGCCTCCTGGGCGGTGCGCGTCGCCTCGGGGAAGCGGCGGACCTCGCTGACGAGTTCAGCGAGGCCGAGCTCGCTCAGGGCCGCGGCGAAGCGGGGGTGTGCGGGTGAATCCGTAGCGCTCATGCCCGGCACGCTAGCGGTCTGTGTACAGGGCACGCGACCACGTATCCGCATGCCGGACAGCGGGTCCCGGTGAGCGAGACCCGCCAAGGTCCCGCCACCGGGGTCGGCTAACGCCCCGCCTGGAACATCGCCCGCACCAGCGGCCCCGCCGAGTCGCCGCCGTGTCCGCCCTCCTGCACCACCGCTCCCGCCGCCAGATCACCGCGGTACGCCGTGAACCAGCCGTTGGGCTTCTTCTGGCCGTCGACCTCGGCGGAACCCGTCTTCGCGCCCATGTCGGAGCCGAGCCCGGACATGGGCTTCACCGCGGTCCCCGCGACAGCCGTGTAGTGCATCAGGTCGCGCAGCGCCGAAGCCGTCGCGCCCGACATCTTCCGGGGCGCCGTCGCGAGCGTGCGCTTGTCGACGTCCGGGGAGACCAGGTACGGCTGCTTGAACGTGCCCGACTTCACCGTGGCCGCCACCGACGCCATGTTCAGCGGGTTCATGCGGACCCCGCCCTGACCGATCAGCGACGCCCCCATCTGCGCGTCGCTCTGCACGGGGATCGCACCGTCGAAGGACGGGGCACCGATCGACCAGTTGTCGCGGCCGAGACCGAAGACCTCCTGCGCCTGCTTGGTCAGGGAGTCGTTCTCGAGCTTCTCGGCCTGGCTGATGAAAGCCGTGTTGCAGGACCGGGCGAAGCTCGCGCGGAACGTGCCGTCCTTGATCTGGAACTTGTCGTCGTTCTGGAACTTCCAGCCGCCGTACGTCACGTACTTCGGGCACGGGTGCTTCTTGTCGACGCCCGCGAGCTTCTTCTCCAGGAGCAGGGACGACGTGATGACCTTCATCGTCGAACCGGGGGCGAGCGAGCCCTGGAACGCCGTGTTGAAGCCGCTGGGATTGGAGTTGGCGGCCGCCAGGATCTCGCCCGTGCTCGGCTTCACCAGGACGACCGAAGCCTGCTTGCGCTTGGCCGTCTCCTTCTCCGCCGCCGCCTGGAGCGAGGCGTCGAAGGTCGTCTTCAGGGTGCCGGGGGTTCCGGGGGAGAGCGTGAGGAGCGTCTTGTCGGGCGTCGCCTTGGCGTCGTCCTTGGTCGTCGCCGACTTCTCGGCGTCCTTCGCGCTGTCCTTGCGCACGACACGCAGCTCGACGCCCGCGGTGCCGCCGGCCTTCTCGCCGAACTTCTCACGCATGCTGTCGAGCACCGTGCCGAGGGAGGGGTACTTCGCCTTGGTCAGCTCGCCGCCGTCCCGGTCGACCGCCTTGATCGGCGGGTCCCCGGCCTCGCCGGTGACCAGGCGGTCGCCGTCCTTCAGGTCCGGGTGGACGACGGAGGGCTGCCAGCCGATCAGCGTCTTGCCGTCGTGCTTCCTGCGCACCACGGTGAGCTCGGACTCGTAGGCGAAGGGCTTGCTCTTTCCCTCGTACGAGACCGTCGACGAGACCGAGAACGGCACCTTGGCGCCCGCCCGCTTGCCCGGCTCCATCTTCACCCGCGTCAGGTGGGAGTCCTTGGCGTACGCGGTGAGCGCGGTCTTCGCCGCCGTCAGGTCGTCCGTGAACGCCGCGGCCTTGGCCACGTCGCCCTTCTCCCACGCGGCGAGGAAGCCCTTGGTGGTGGCACGGACCTCGGAGGCCGTCGGCGGGCCCGCGGCCACCGGCTTCTCGTCGACCGTCGGGCCTCCGTCGTCGCCGGACGAGCCACCGATCAGGCTGTACGCGGCGATGCCCACGCCGCACACGACCACGGCGGCGGCTCCGCCGAGCACGCCGGGGTGCACCTTGGCGCTCCTCGCGCCCGGTGTGCCCGGCGTACCGGGAGTACCCGGTCTGCCCGTGATGTTCTTGATGCCCTTGCGCTCGCTGGCGCGCCCTCGCTTGCCCACTGACCCTCCGCAGATCCCAGAGCCCCCAAGCTCTGCACCGGAAGGCCCCACACTAGGGGGCTTTCATGAAGCCCCCGACCAATCACCTCAACTGCCTGCGGCAAGCACCGCCGCCACGATAGGGCCCGCCGTGTCGCCTCCGTGGCCGCCCTCCTGGGCCACGGAGGCGGCCGCCACGTCCCCTCGGTAGCCCGTGAACCAGCTGTTGGGCGTCGCCTGGCCGTCGACCTCCGCCGATCCCGTCTTCGCGCCGATGCTGCCGCTGAGCCCGGACATGGCGCGGGCGCCGGTGCCGCTGACCGCCGTGCGGTTCATCATCTGGCGCAGCTGCTGGACGGTGGACGCGGGCAGGCCGTCCGCCTGGGCCAGTTCACGGTTGTCCAGGCCCTGGGCGACGATGACCGGCTGCCGGAAGGCTCCCGTCATCGCGGTCGCCGTGACCGACGCCATGTTGAGCGGGTTCATCTGCACCTCGCCCTGGCCGATCATGTTCATCGCGCGGTCGCCGCCGCCGGACGCGGGGACCGAGCCGTCCACCGTCCGGATGCCCACCTTCCAGTCGAGGCCCAGGCCGAAGCGGTTCTGCGCCTCCTCGGTGAGGGTCCCGTCCGTCATGCCGTCCTCGTCGACCAGCTTCACGAACGCGGTGTTGCAGGAGCGGGCGAAGCTCTCCGCCAGGGTCGCGTTCTCGTCCGGGGCCAGGCCCGGCAGGTTGCTGACGGTGCGGCTCTGCCAGGTCGCGCTGTCCGGGCAGGGCGCGGGGCCGCTCGCCTTCGCCACGCCCTTGTCGATGAGCGTCGCCGCCGAGACGATCTTCATCGTCGAGCCGGGGGCCAGCTTGCCCTCGAAGGCCGCGTTGAACCCGTCCTGGCGGTGGTTGGCCACCGCCAGGACCTCGCCGGAGCTGGGCTGCACGGCGACCACCGAGGAGTTCGCGTGCTGCGCCACCGCCTTCTCGGCGGCTCGCTGCGCGGGCGCGCTCAGCGTCGTCCTCAACTGGCCCGCTTTGCCCTTGGCGAGTGTGAGGAGCGTCTCGGCCCCCGCGTCCTCGTCCGCGTGCTGGACGTAGAGCTCGATGCCGGGCGTGCCGCCCGCCTTGTCGCCGTACTTCGCGCGCAGTTGGTCCAGGACCGGGCCGAGCGACGGGTAGTCCTTCTTGTCCAGGACCTGGCCGTTCCGGTCGACGGCCTGGATGGGGGGCGCCGCGGCCTCGCCGGTCTGCAGGGTGTCGTCCCTCTTCAGGTCCGGGTGGACGACCGAGGGGTCCCAGTCGACGAGCGCGCGGCCGGTGGTCTCGCCGCGGACGACGGTCAGTTCGGAGTCGTAGGCGAGCGGCTTGGTCTTCCCCTTGTACGACACCGTGGCCCGGACGGAGAACGGCACGATCGTGCCGGTCGCCCTGCCCGGTGTGAGCTTCACCTTCGTCAGGTGGGCGTCCTCGCGGTAGCCGGTCAGGATCTTCGAGGCCACTTCGGCGTTGTTCGTGTACGAAGCGGCTTCCTCGGCGTCGCCCTTGGCCCACGCGGCGAAGAACTTCTCCGTCGCCGCGCCGATCTCGCCGCTCGTCGGCGGCCCCGTCCTCACGGCAGCCGGACCCGCGGCCGGCGAACCGCCGCCCCCGGTCACGCCGTTCACCAGGTTGTACGCGCCGTACCCGGCGCCCCCCACCATGACGGCGAACACCCCGCCGACCAGAGTGACCTTTACCCCTTTGCGCATCTCGCGCCCCCTCCCCAGGAGCCCTCCCGAATGTGTCCGGGAGGGTGGTTCGCCCCGAACCCTAAGCGGAGGGGGTGACGCACGAGGTGGCTGTTATCCGAAGGTGTCCTAGGTGCTCACTACATGGACGTTCCGGAGTCCCCTGTCCACTAGACCCAGGTGTCCAGGAGCATGCGGGCCCGCCAGGAATCGATGGGAATGGCCTGGCCGGTGTAAATGGGCCAGAACCAGATGAAGTTCCAGAGGATCAGAAGCACCAGGACGCCCGATGCCGCGGCGCCCACCACCCGCCGCCGTTCGCCGGAGCCGGGCGGGCCCAGAATCGCGCCGATCATCATCGCCACCGCGAGGCAGAGGAACGGCACGAAGACGACGGCGTAGAAGAAGAAGATCGTCCGCTCCTGGTACATGAACCACGGCAGATAACCCGCCGCGATCCCGCACACGATCGCCCCCGCGCGCCAGTCACGGCGGAACACCCACCGCCACAGCACGTAGAGCAGCGCGAACGCCCCCGCCCACCACAGCATCGGAGTGCCGAGCGCGAGGACCTCGCGGGCGCACTTCTCGGCGGTGCCGGCGGGGCAGCCGTCCTTGCCGGGCAGCGGCGACTCGTAGAAGTACGAGACGGGGCGGCCGTCGACGATCCAGCTCCACGGGTTCGACTGGTAGGTGTGCGGCGATGAGAGCCCCACGTGGAAGTCGTACACCGCGTTCTCGTAGTGCCACAGGCTGCGCAGCCAGTCCGGCAGCCACGTCCAGTCGCCGCCCTTGCCGTCCGTGGCGGCCCAGTTGCGGTAGTAGCCGCCCGAGCCGTCGGTCGGGGAGAGGATCCAGCCGAGCCAGGACAGGACGTACGTGCCGATCGCGACCGGCACCGTCGAGACGAACGCCGGGAGGACGTCCCGCTTCAGGACCGCGCGGTAGGGGTGCACGGCGCCCGCGACGCGCCTGCCGCCCACGTCCCACAGGACGGTCATCAAGCAGAAGAAGACCATGATGTACAGGCCGTTCCACTTGGTGCCGAAGGCCAGGCCGAGGCAGAGCCCCGCCGCCCAGCGCCAGGGCCGCCAGCCGAGGCGCAGCGTCTCGGCGACGTACGCGTCGGGGCGTACGATCCCGTCGCCGTCCGTCGGCAGCCCGGCCGCGAGCTTCTCCCGCGCCTTGTCCCGGTCGATGAGGAAGCAGCCGAACGCGGCGAGCACGAAGAACATCAGGACCTGGTCGAGCAGCGCGGTGCGGCTCATCACGAAGTGCAGACCGTCCACCGCGAGCAGCCCGCCCGCCAGACAGCCGAGGAACGTCGAGCGGAAGAGCCGCCGCCCGATCCTGCACAGCATCAGGACCGACAGGGTGCCGAGCACCGCCGTCATGAAGCGCCAGCCGAAGGGGTCGAAGCCGAAGATCCACTCACCGATGCCGATGACGTACTTGCCGACCGGCGGATGCACCACGTACGCGGCGTCCGTGGGGATCGTGACGTTCGAACCCTGCTCCAGGACGGTGTCGTTGACCTTCTCGGGCCAGTTGACCTCGAAGCCCCGGTGGATCAGCGCCCAGGCGTCCTTCGCGTAATACGTCTCGTCGAATATCACGGCCTTCGGGTTGCCGAGATTCCAGAACCGGGTGATCCCCGCGACGAGTGTGATCAGCAACGGGCCGATCCAGCCGGACCACCGGACCAGTTGATCGGCGTAACTCCTGGGCATGCCGATCGACGCCCACAGCCGGGGGCTCGGTTCGGTGTACGCGGGCACGAGCCGGGCCCGGACATCGGGGGCGGGCCCGGTGGTGCGCGCCACGTAACCGAAGCGGCGCAGCCTGTGCTGCCACGACGGCTGCTGCTCCTCGGCTGCCTGGCTTTGGCGGGTGTCCGGGGAAGACGCGGTACTGGTCACCGCGCCATCGTAGGGAACCCGACTGTGTGAGTCCCGTCCCCTGGCCCCTGCGAGGATGGAACCGTGACAGGAAGCGCTGATTCCCCCGGAAACCCGTCCCCCGGAACCCTCGTCCTCGCGGGCACGCCCATCGGCGACGTCGCGGACGCACCGCCGCGGCTCGCCGCCGAGCTGGAGTCGGCCGACGTCGTGGCCGCCGAGGACACCCGGCGGCTGCGCAGGCTCACCCAGGCGCTCGGCGTGCAGGTGGGCGGGCGGGTCGTCTCGTACTTCGAGGGCAACGAGACCGCGCGCACGCCCGAGCTCGTCGAGGCGCTGGTCGGCGGTGCGCGGGTGCTGCTCGTGACCGACGCGGGGATGCCGTCGGTCTCCGACCCCGGGTACCGGCTCGTCGCCGCGGCCGTGGAGAAGGACATCCGGGTCACCGCCGTGCCAGGACCGTCCGCCGTGCTCACCGCGCTGGCGCTCTCGGGCCTTCCGGTGGACCGCTTCTGCTTCGAGGGCTTCCTGCCGCGCAAGGCGGGCGAGCGGCTCTCGCGGCTGCGCGAGGTGGCCGAGGACCGTCGCACTCTCGTCTACTTCGAGGCACCGCACCGGATCGACGACACCCTCGTCGCGATGGCCGAGGCGTTCGGCGACGAGCGCAGGGCCGCGGTCTGCCGCGAGCTGACCAAGACGTACGAAGAGGTCAAGCGCGGTTCGCTGAAGGACCTCGCGGAGTGGGCGGCCGACGGCGTACGCGGTGAGATCACCGTCGTCGTCGAGGGCGCACCCGAGAAAAGCCCTGGTGACCTGGGTCCGGAGGAGCTGGTGCGCAGGGTGCGGGTGCGCGAGGAGGCGGGGGAGCGACGCAAGGAGGCGATCGCCGCCGTCGCGGCCGACGCGGGGGTACCCAAGCGCGACGTGTTCGATGCGGTCGTGGCGGCAAAGAATGCGGCTCAGGCCGCCCCATCGGACGGCAAAGGACTATCGTAAAAAGCAAAGTGCGGGCCGCGCACCGGGCCTGAAGGCTATGGAAAGGCCAAATCGCCTTCAACTGTCGACAGGTCTGATGCGCTCGCTCCGGGAAAGGCGTCC
This sequence comes from Streptomyces sp. NPDC044044, assembly GCF_056434405.1. Lineage (NCBI taxonomy): Bacteria > Bacillati > Actinomycetota > Actinomycetes > Kitasatosporales > Streptomycetaceae > Streptomyces > Streptomyces sp. NPDC044044. Next base: position 542,126 of record NZ_JBWKFG010000005.1, read on the forward strand.
ACTGGTCAAAGGGGACGCACCCGTCCCCACGCTTCCGGCCGGGAGGAAATCCCGCCCGGCAGCGCTTGTCCAGCGGACAAGAGGAGCTGGCATGAGTGAGATCGCCGACACCGGTCACGACACCACGGCGTCCGACGCGATATCCAGGACAAACACCGTTCACGAGTCGTATGCCTTCGCCTGTATGCGGTGCGGGCACGGCTGGGAACAGTCGTACGAGATCGAGCATCACGTGGACGGCAGGGGCAAGGAATTCGTGGTGTACGTGGCGAACGGCCGGCGTGTGCCGTCGCCCCTGACCCGGCCGACGTGCCTGAACTGCGGCGGCCATGTCGTGCGGATCATGAGGGCCGGGCAGGTGTCGTCGGTGCTCGATCTGATGCAGCGGCAGCGGCATCACGCGCCGCGCGCGGCGGCGGGGGACACGGCGGAGTCCGGGGCCGGGGCCGATCCCGGGGCCGATGCGGCAAAGACCCACGAGTCCAAGCATCACCACTGGCATCTGTCGGCGCTGCTGCATCCCTTCCACCACCGCAAGGCGGGATGACGGCTCTTTGGGCGGGCTGACGTCCCCTTCGTAGGATCGGGGGCATGCCTTCCGACGCCAAGAACGCCGCACCGCCGCTGCCCGAACCCCTGCGGGTTCCGGTCGCCGACTCCCACACCCACCTCGACATGCAGTCGGGGACGGTGGACGAGGGCCTGGCCAAGGCCGCGGCGGTGGGCGTAACGACGGTCGTCCAGGTGGGCTGTGACGTGCAGGGCTCGCGCTGGGCCGCCCGGACGGCCGCCGCGTACGAGAGCGTGCACGCCACCGTCGCCCTGCATCCCAACGAGGCGCCGCGCATCGTGCTCGGCGACCCCGACGGGTGGTCCCGGCAGGGGGCGCGCGAGGCGGGCGGCGAGGGCGCCCTCGACGCCGCGCTCGCCGAGATCGACGGGCTCGCCGCGCTGCCTCAGGTCAAGGGCGTGGGCGAGACCGGGCTCGACTACTTCCGCACGGGCCCCGAGGGCAAGGCCGCCCAGGAGCGGTCCTTCCGCGCCCACATCGAGATCGCCAAGCGGCACGGCAAGGCCCTGGTCATCCACGATCGCGAGGCGCACGAGGATGTGCTGCGGGTCCTGAAGGAGGAGGGGGCTCCGGAGCGCACCGTCTTCCACTGCTACTCGGGCGACGCGGCGATGGCCCAAGTGTGCGCGGAGAACGGGTACTTCATGTCCTTCGCGGGCAACATGACGTTCAAGAACGCGCAGGGTCTGCGGGACGCGCTGGCCGTCGCCCCGCTGGATCTCGTGCTCGTGGAGACGGACGCGCCCTTCCTCACGCCCGCTCCCTACCGCGGACGGCCTAACGCGCCGTATCTCATTCCGGTCACATTGCGGGCCATGGCCGAGGTGCGCGGCATCGGCGAGGACGCCATGGCCGAGGCGATCTCGGTCAATACGGCGCGTGCATTTGATTACTGACCGATAACGCCCGCGGCCCCCTGGTTCAGGGCAATGCCGCGACACTGCGTAGTCGTGCTGCTTTGGAGAGTGACGATTGCTCCGCTAGGTTCTGGTCCGCCTCGCCCGATCCGGACCAGAACGAGAACGCTGGAGCGCCGTCGTGAGTCATGCGCCGCAGTACGAGACGTCTTATGGGGGCGGCACGACCTATGAGCCGGAGCCGGAGGTTGAGCTTGAGGTTGAGCTCGAGCCCGAGTTCGATGCCGGGGACTACTTCCCCCGGCAGGCCACCGGGGCCGTCCCTGACGGAGGGCGGGCCGAGGCGCGGCGGGCCGCTCGGCGGAAGAAGGCGAAGCCGCGGTCGTCGAGCTCGCGGGCGGGCGGGCGGTCGAAGGCGTCGAAGGGGTCATCGGAGCGGCCCGATTCCTTGCGGCGGCTGCTGCCGCAGGCGCTGGTCGTCGCCTTCCTCGCGGGCGGCACCTCCGCCTTCGTCGCCAACGACAAGGCCGTGCAGCTGACTGTCGACGGCAAGTCGCGGACCCTGCACACCTTCGCGGACGACGTGGGGGAGCTGCTCGAGGACGAAGGCGTGGACTTCGGCACGCACGACATCGTGGCGCCGACCGCGACCACGGCCCTGGCCAGCGGCGACGAGATCGCCGTCCGCTACGGCCGGCCCGTCAAGCTCACCCTCGACGGGCAGCGGCGCGAGGTGTGGACGACGGCGCGCACGGTGGACGGCGCGCTGCGGCAGCTCGGGGTGCGGGCCGAGGGCGCCTATCTGTCGGCCTCGCGGAGCAAGCGGATCGCGCGGGACGGCCTTGATCTCGACGTACGGACCGAGCGCACCGTGACGATCATGGCGGACGGGCGTGAGTGGACCATCCGTACGAACGCGGCGACGGTGCGGGAGGCGATCGAGGAGTCCGGGATCACCCTGAACGGCCAGGACACGACGTCCGTGGCACCCGGAAGCTTCCCGCGCGACGGGCAGACGGTCACCGTCATGCGGATCTCCGGGCGCAAGGAGGTGCGGGAGGAGCCGATCCCGTTCGACGTGCGGCGGACGGACGATCCGTCGCTGTTCGCCGGTACGGAGGTCGTGGAGCGGCAGGGGCACCAGGGGACCCGGCGGGTCACGTACGCGATGCGGACGGTCAACGGCGTCAAGCAGAAGCCGCGGCGGGTGCGGTCGGAGGTGGTGCGGGAGCCGCAGACGCAGATCGTGAAGGTGGGGACGAAGCAGCTGCCGAATTCGGTGTCGGGGGCGGACGGTCTGAACTGGGGCTCGCTGGCGCACTGCGAGTCGGGGGGCCGTCCGAACGCGGTGGACGCGTCGGGGACGTACGGGGGCCTGTACCAGTTCGATACGCGGACGTGGCAGGGGCTGGGCGGGTCGGGGCGTCCGCAGGATGCTCCGGCGGAGGAACAGACGTTCCGCGCGAAGAAGCTGTATGTGCAGCGGGGGGCCAGTCCTTGGCCGCACTGTGGGGGGCGGTTGTAGGGGGAGGGTCTGAGGGCTGCGGGCTGCGGGTGCGTGGGGCTGGATGCGGGGGTGGTCCGTCTTTGGGTGCGGGGGCGCGCCGGTATGTCCGTCCTCGCTATCGTCCGGTGGCCGTGTTGCTGCTTCGGTGCCGGAGTGCCGCGAGCCGTGCTCCGGGCGGACATACCGGCACGTCCCCTCCCGTGCGCTCCCGGCTGCGGGTGTGTGAGGGGCGAGCTCCCTGCCTGCCTCTGGGCATCCCACCTTCCTCTGCCCATCCTTGGTGCCGCGGGGGAATCGGGCGGGTGGGTGGCTGGTCGGGGCCCAGGGGTCAGGGACCGTAACCTGGGGTGGTGAGTAACAGTGAGCCCGGGGCCCTTTTCGGCGCCGCCGACATCCGCGAGCTGGCCGCTGCCCTGGGCGTACGCCCGACCAAGCAGCGCGGCCAGAATTTCGTCATCGACGCCAACACCGTCCGCCGCATCGTCCGCACCGCGGACGTCGGCCCGAAGGACGTGGTCGTCGAGGTCGGGCCGGGGCTCGGCTCGCTGACCCTCGCGCTGCTCGACACCGCGGACAGCGTCGTCGCGGTCGAGATCGACGACGTGCTCGCCGGGGCCCTTCCGGCGACCGTCGAGGCCCGACTCCCGGCGAAGGCCGGTTCCTTCTCGCTCGTGCACAGCGACGCCATGCTCGTGCGCGAGCTGCCGGGCCCCGCCCCGACCGCGCTGGTCGCCAACCTTCCGTACAACGTGGCCGTGCCCGTGCTGCTGCACATGCTCGACACCTTCCCCAGCATCGAGCGCACGCTCGTGATGGTGCAGGCCGAGGTCGCCGACCGCCTCGCCGCCGACCCGGGCTCGAAGGTGTACGGCGTGCCCTCGGTGAAGGCGAACTGGTACGCCGACGTGAAGCGCGCCGGGTCCATCGGGCGGAACGTCTTCTGGCCCGCCCCCAACGTCGACTCGGGGCTCGTCTCGCTGGTGCGGCGTGCCGCGCCCGTCGAGACCACCGCGTCGAAGCGTGAAGTCTTCGCCGTCGTCGATGCCGCCTTCGCCCAGCGCCGCAAGACCCTGCGGGCCGCGCTCTCCGGATGGGCGGGTTCGGCCGCCGCGGCGGAGGCGGCGCTCGTCGCCGCCGGAGTCTCCCCGCAGGCGCGCGGCGAGGCTTTGACTGTGGAGGAGTTCGCGCGGATCGCCGAGCACAAGGGAGCGGGCGCGTGAGCGTGACGGTCAGGGTTCCCGCGAAGGTCAATGTCCAGCTCGCGGTGGGTGCCGCGCGCGCCGACGGGTTCCATGACCTCGCCAATGTCTTTCTGGCCGTCGGGCTGTACGACGAGGTCACCGTGACCCCCGCCGAGCAGCTGCGCGTGACCTGCTCCGGGCCCGATGCCGCCCAAGTGCCCCTGGACCGTACGAACCTGGCGGCCAGGGCCGCCGAGCTGCTCGCCGCGCGTCATGGACGCAGCGCCGATGTGCACATCCACATCGCCAAGGACATCCCCGTCGCGGGCGGCATGGCCGGCGGCAGTGCGGACGGCGCGGGCGCGCTCGTGGCATGCGACGCACTGTGGGGGACCGGCGCTTCGCGGGACGAACTGCTCGACATCTGCGCCGAGTTGGGCAGCGATGTGCCGTTCAGCCTGGTGGGCGGGGCCGCGCTGGGCACAGGGCGTGGCGAGCAGTTGGAGCTGCTCGAGGTCGGCGGGGCCTTTCACTGGGTGTTCGCCGTGGCCGACGGCGGGCTCTCCACGCCCGCGGTCTACCGCGAGTTCGACCGGCTGACCCCGGACGCCCCCGCCCCGGAGGCGTCGGCTGCCCTGCTCGACGCCCTGCGCAAGGGGGATGCCGAGGCTCTCGCCGGTGCCGTCGCCAATGACCTGCAGCCCGCGGCCCTTTCGCTCTTCCCCTCACTCGCCGACACCCTCGCCGCCGGCACCGACGCAGGCGCCCTGGCCGCGCTGGTCTCCGGATCCGGGCCCACGACCGCGTTCCTCGCCGCGGACGCCGCGTCCGCGCGACGGATCGCCGCGGCGCTCTCGGCCTCCGGCACCTGCCGCACGGCCCGCGTCGCTAAGTCACCGGCGCCGGGCGCGACGCTGCTCTAGGGGCGCAGGTACTCAGGCGCGGATCTGAGTACGTACGCGCTGACGCGGGGGCCGCGGTGCGCGCGACCGTACGTACATGGGATCAAGCGTTCGTGAACTGGCCGAGAAGACGCCCACCGGGCGCGACCGGTACATCGACCTGCTGCGGGTCGCCTCGCTCGGCACGGTCGTCGTCGGGCACTGGCTGATGGCGGCGGTGACCGTCGGGGACGACGGCCGCACCGAGGTCGGCAACCTCCTCGCCGTCGTGCCCGGTCTGCAGGTCCTCACCTGGGTCCTGCAGATCATGCCGGTGTTCTTCTTCGTCGGCGGCTTCTCGCACGCGCTGTCGTACCGCTCCCTGAGCCGGAAGGCCGAGGCGGGCACGTCCGTCTACTCGGTGTTCCTGCGGGCCCGCCTCCAGCGGCTGCTGCGGCCGACGATGGTCTTCATCGGGGTGTGGGGACTTGCCGCCCTGGCGGTCCAACTCCTCGGGCAGGACGGTGCGTTGCTCGACGTGACGCTTCGGCTCGTCGCCCAGCCGCTGTGGTTCATCGGCATCTATCTGGCGATGGTCGCCTTCACACCGCTGCTGCTCGGTCTGCACGAGCGCTACGGGTGGGGCGCGTTCGGCGGCCTCGTGCTCGCCGCGGGCGCGGTGGACGCGGCGCGCTTCGCGTTCGGGGTGCCGTACGTGGAGTTCCTGAACTTCGCCTTCGTGTGGCTCGCCGTGCATCAGCTCGGCTTCCTGCGGGCGGACGGCAGGCTGCGGATGCCCGCCGTCCTGGCCGGGGCGGGGCTCGTGGGCGCGGCGGCGCTGGTGGCCTTCGGGCCCTATCCGCTGTCGATGGTCGGGATGCCCGGCGAGCGCGTCTCGAACATGGCCCCGCCGACCTTCGCGCTGCTCTGCCACGGGATGTGGCTGGTGGGCGCGGTGGAGCTGCTGCGGGGGCCCGCGGTGCGGTGGCTCGCGCGGCCGCGGGTGTGGCGGGGTGTGGTGGCGGCGAACGGGGTCTCGATGACGGCGTTCCTGTGGCACCTGACGGCGATGCTGGGGGTGTACGGGGTGCTGATCGCGGCGGACGTGCGGCTGCCCGAGCCCGCCACCGCCCAGTGGTGGACGCAGGTGCCGCTGCGCATGGCGGCCGCGGCGGTGCTCACCGGGCTGCTGGTCGCGGCGTTCCGCCGCTTCGAGAGGCCGGGCGCCGTGCGGGAGCCGGAAGGCACACCGGGCGTGGCCTCGGGGCCCGCCGCCGCGGTGGGGGTCGTGCTCTGCCTCTTCGGGGTGCTCGGGCTCTCCATGGTCGGCTTCGGAGGGCTGCTCGAAGGGCGTACGGCGATGGTGGTGGCCGTGCGGATGACGGCGCCCGTGGCGGTGGGGATGGCCTTGGCGGGGTGGCTCCTCGTGGAGCGGGCCGGGCGTCCGTCGCTCCACGGCTCCGCCCGCGGGACCGGCTGATCGTCTCCGCAGCGGCCGCCGGGCCCGTGGCCGCCGCCTCCGACTACGCTGGAGGCCGATCGATCCCCTTCCCTGGAGCGTTAATGGCCGTCAACCTGGTCAATGTCGAGGCAGTCAGCAAGGTGTACGGCACGCGTGCCCTGCTCGACGGTGTCTCCCTCGGCGTGTCCGAGGGGGACCGGATCGGCGTCGTGGGGCGCAACGGCGACGGCAAGACGACCCTCATCCGGATGCTCGCCAAGCTGGAGGAGACGGACTCCGGTCGCGTCACGCACAACGGCGGTCTGCAGCTCGGCGTGCTGACCCAGCACGACTCGCTCGACCCCGGGGCCACCGTCCGCCACGAGGTCATCGGCGACCTCGCCGACCACGAGTGGGCCGGCAGCGCCAAGATCCGTGACGTCCTCACCGGGCTCTTCGGCGGCCTGGACATGCCGGGCTTCCCGCAGGGCCTCGACACCGTCATCGGGCCGCTCTCCGGTGGCGAGCGGCGGCGTATCGCGCTCGCGAAGCTGCTCATCGGCGAGCCCGACCTGATCGTGCTCGACGAGCCGACCAACCACCTCGACGTCGAGGGCATCGCCTGGCTCGCCGAGCACCTGCGGACGCGGCGCTCGGCGCTCGTCTGCGTCACCCACGACCGCTGGTTCCTGGACCAGGTGTGCACGCGCATGTGGGACGTACAGAGCGGGGACGTCTTCGAGTACGAGGGCGGGTACTCCGACTACGTCTTCGCGCGTGCCGAGCGCGAGCGCATCGCGGCCACCGAGGAGACCAAGCGCAAGAACCTGATGCGCAAGGAGCTCGCCTGGCTGCGGCGCGGCGCCCCCGCCCGTACGAGCAAGCCGCGATACCGCATCGAGGCCGCCAACGAACTCATCGCCGACGTGCCGCCGCCGCGTGACAGCAGCGAGCTGATGAAGTTCGCGACGACGCGGCTCGGCAAGACCGTCTTCGACCTGGAGGACGTGACCGTCCAGGCCGGGCCGAAGCTTCTCCTGAAGCATCTGACCTGGCAGCTCGGCCCCGGTGACCGCATCGGCCTCGTGGGTGTCAACGGCGCGGGCAAGACCTCGCTCCTGCGGGCGATGGCCGAGGCCCAGCGCTCCGACGGCGACGTACAGCCCGAGGCGGGGCGTGTGGTCGTCGGCAAGACCGTGAAGCTCGCCTATCTCTCGCAGGAAGTGGCCGAACTCTCCCCGACGCTGCGGGTGTTGCAGGCCGTGCAGCAGGTGCGCGAGCGGGTCGACCTCGGCAAGGGCCGGGAGATGACCGCGGGGCAGCTCTGCGAGACGTTCGGCTTCAACAAGGAGAAGCAGTGGACGCCCGTCGGCGATCTGTCCGGTGGTGAGCGGCGGCGGCTCCAGCTCCTTCGGCTCCTCATGGACGAGCCGAACGTCCTCTTCCTCGACGAGCCGACGAACGACCTCGACATCGAGACCCTGACCCAGCTCGAAGACGTCCTCGACGGATGGCCGGGGTCCATGGTCGTGATCTCCCACGACCGGTTCTTCCTGGAGCGCACCACCGACAAGGTCTTCGCGCTGCTCGGCGACGCCACGATGCGGATGCTGCCGCGCGGCATCGACGAGTACCTGGAGCGGCGCAAGCGGATGGCGGACGCGGGCACCCCCGCGGCCCCTCTCGCCGCGTCCTCGGCGTCCGACGGGTCCTCGGGGTCCGCCGCGCCGGCCGCCCCGCAGAAGACGGTCTCCTCCGCCGACGCCCGCGCCGCGAAGAAGGAACTCCAGAAGATCGAGCGGCAGCTGGACAAGATGTCGACGAAGGAGACATGGCTGCACGCCCAAATCGCCGATAACGCCACCGACTTCGGAAAGGTGGCCAAATTGGACGCGGAGTTGCGTGAACTCGTCAGCGAGCGCGACGAGTTGGAGATGCGCTGGCTGGAGCTCGCGGAGAGCGCGTAGAGGTCTCGTAACGGACGCATCACGGGCCGGTCCTCCCTTGGGAACAGGGGACGGACCGGTCAGTTGTGCTAGGCGGTCAGGGTGATAGAAAGGTCGGCCTGAGCACCACTTGGCGTGCCGAAAAATCAGTGAAGGGGGAAGCGCTGATGACTCAGCCGCCCAACCAACCGCCGTCCGGCGGTTTCGGAGCTCCGCAGGATCCGCAGCAGGGATCCACGCCGCAGCCACCGGGCCAGCCACCGCAGGCCCCGCAGACTCCGCCGCCGGGGGCCCCGCAGACTCCGCCCGCGCCCCAGCCCGGCTACGGCTACCCGCAGACCCCGCCGCCTGCCCAGCCCGGTTACGGCTACCCGCAGCAGCCCGGCCAGCCCGGACCGTACAACCAGCCCGGACCTTACGGCCAGCCCACGCAGCCGGGTCAGCCGGGTCCCTACGGCCAGCCCACGCAGCCCGGACAGCCCGGCCCCTACGGCCAGCCCACGCAGCCGGGCCCCTACGCCCAGCCCCAGTACGGCTACCCGCAGCAGCAGGCGCAGTTCCCCGGCGGCCCCGGCATGCCCGGAACCCCGCCCGGCGGCGGGAGCAAGAACCCCTTCAAGGGCAAGCCCGGCCTGATCGTGGCCGCCGTCGCGGCCGGCGCGCTCGTCATCGGCGGCGTCGCCTGGGCGGTCGTCGGCGGTGACGACGGCGGCGGCAAGAAGAAGCCGACCGCGGGCAAGAGCGAGGACCCCAAGGCCAGCGGCTCCGCACCGGTCAACCCGGGCGACGGCAAAGGCGACGGGGGCGAGGGGCAGGAAGACCTCAACGCGGGCCGCCAGCCCGGCGAGTCGAAGGTGCTCTGGTACAAGGAGGCGCCCAAGGTGCCCGGTTCCGGCGCCGACGCCAAGGGCATGTGGGTCAAGGGCGACATCGCCGTCAAGGCCGCGTACAAGGAGCTCACCGCCTACAACGTCAAGACGGGCGACACCGCCTGGCCGACGATCAAGTTCCCGCAGAAGATCTGTGGCACGACCCCGCAGATCACCAAGGACAACAAGATCGTCGTCGCGTACAAGGACGGCCAGAAGGACGACGCCAAGTGCAGCCGGATCCAGGTCGTCGACCTGAAGACGGGCGGCAAGGGCTGGGCGAAGCCGGTCAAGGAGGAAGGTCTCTTCGACTTCGCCACCAACGTCGACCTCACCCTCACCGGCGACACCCTGATGGTCGGCCGCTCCCAGTCGGGCACGGCGCTGCGGATGAGCGACGGCAAGCAGCTCTTCGTCGCCGACAAGAAGGACCCGGGGACCTGCTTCCCCAGCGGCTTCGCGGGCGGCAAGAAGCTGCTCGTCGCCTACTCGTGCGGGGCGAGCTCGCCCACCGAGCACGACGAGCTGCAGCAGATCGACCCGAAGACCGGCGACGCCGTGTGGACGAAGAAGTTCCCCAAGGGCTGGAAGATCGGCCGGATCTACTCCGAGAGCCCGACGATCGTCTACCTCACCAACGAGGACAAGAAGAAGTGGAACATCACCACGCTGAAGCCCAACAGCAGTGATACCCGCTCCGAGGTCGGAGTCGACGAGGACTTCGCGCCCGAGTGCGACGGCTCGACGTTCCTCGGCGGCAGTCTGCAGGGCTGCCTGGGCGCGACGACCGACGACGAGAACCTCTACCTGCCGACCAAGGCGACGTCCGGCGCCAACGAGGTCGTGGCGATCAGCCTCGCCACCGGCAAGGAGGCCTGGCGCACGAAGTCCCCGATTGAGGAATCGATGCTGCCGATGAAGGTCGACGGCGGATCGCTCATCGCCTACGTCAGCCCCTCGTACGACTCCGGCGGCCAGGTCGTCTCGATCCCGCTCTCGGGTTCGCACAAGCCGAAGACGCTCCTGAAGAACCCCGAGGGGACCTCGGAGATCGAGAGCGGCTTCTACTCGAAGGCGGTCGACTACGTGGACGGTCGCTTCTACATCTCGACCACGCGGCTCTCGGGCAGCGCAAAGGGCCAGGAGAAGCTGATGCTGGCCTACGGCAAGTGATCTTCTCCGCGGGCACGTCGCCCTCTTCGTCGCTCAGTTCATCTCTCGTCCCCAAGGAATCGACGTCATGACCCAGCCGCCCCAGCCGCCCAACGAGCCCCCGCAGGGCGGGTTCGGCGCCCCCCAGGACCCCCCGCCCGGTGGTTTCGGCGCTCCCCAGGACCCCCCGCCGGTGGGCTTCGGCAAGGCCCCCGAGCCGGACCAGAACCCGTCGTACGGCTACCCGCAGACCCCGCCGCCGGCCCAGCCGCCGACGCAGCCCGCGGGCCAGCCCCCGGCCGGGCCGCCGCCGCAGACGCCGCCCCCGCCGCCGCAGGGCCAGCCCACCTACGGCTACCCCCAGGCACCGCAGGCCCCCGGCACGCCGCCTCCCGGCCAGCCCCAGGGCTACGGCTACCCCGGTCAGCCGACCCAGCCGTACGGCCAGCAGGCCCCGTCCCCGTACGGGCAGCAGCCGCCCTACGGTGCCTACCAGCAGCAGCCCCCGACGATGCCGATGTCGCCGCAGCCGGGCGCCCCGGCCGGGGGCGGTTCGAAGCTCAGCAGCCAGATGAAGATCATCATCGGTGCGGTCGTCGCGATCGCCCTGATCATCGGCGGCGGTGTCTTCTATGCCACGACGTCGGGCAAGGACGACACCGAGGCGAGCTCCGAGGGCTCCACCGGCGGCAAGGACGGCAAGGGCGGCGAGGGGAAGGGCGGCAACGAGCAGGGGCCGAGCGGCCCCGGCACGGAGAAGGTTCCGTCCAACACCAGCGCCACGGTCTCCATGCAGCTCCCGCAGCCGGAGGTCCCCAAGGACGACGTCTGGAGCATCAAGGGCTCCTGGCTCACCGATGACGTCTACGCCAAGGCGGGCGTCAACAAGATCGTCGGCTACAACCCGACCGACGGCAAGGAACTGTGGACCCTGCCGCTCGCGGGCCAGACCTGCGCGGGATCGCGCGAGGTCACCAAGGACGGCATCGCCGCGGTCGCGTACGAAGAGGGCAAGCGGAGCAAGAAGGGCGACCACGAGACCTGCTCGCAGATCTCCGCGATCGACCTGAAGAACGGCAAGCGGCTCTGGACGGAGACCATCGACGAGGGCAGCGCGGCCGCCCGGGTCGAAGAGCTCACCATCAGCGGCAGCACCGTCGCGGTCGGATCCAGCGCGGGCGGCGCCGCCTTCGAGATCACCGAGGGCAAGCACCTGTGGGAGCCCACCCCCGGCGACGAGTGCCAGGACGAGGGCTACGCCGGCGGCGAGCAGCTCGTCGCCGTCCAGAAGTGCGGTGACTACGGCGACGAGAAGCTCAAGGTCCAGCTCATCGACTCCAAGACCGGCGACGAGAAGTGGACCTACCCGGTGACGCCGGGCGTCGACAACGCCAAGATCATCTCGACCCGTCCCGTCGTCTTCGGCCAGGACACCCAGGAGATCACCGCGAGCGGCGTCACGGACGTCTTCTCGATCGACGACAAGGGCGAGCTCCGCGCCAAGATCTCGCTGCCCGACGGCAAGTACGACCACGACTGCGAGGTCAACGTCGTCTACGCCTGCTCCTCGCTGGCGGTCGGCAACGACAAGCTCTACGTCCCCACCCGTCAGCACGACGGCGGCGGTGACGGCTACAGCCAGACGAACGAGATCATCTCGTTCTCGCTGGCCACCGGTAAGACCACCGGCGACCGCGCCGACGCGGGCGAGAACGGCGAGATGTTCCCGATCCGCATGGACGGCGGCAACATCCTGGCGTACAAGGACGCGGGCTACGACAAGGGCGCCCAGGTCATCTCCCTCAACGGCAAGACGATGAAGGAGACCAAGCTCCTGGAGACCCCCGCCGCCGAGTCCGTCGGCAGCGCGATCAGCAGCATGGTCCCGAAATCGAACGAACTCCTTTACGGCGACGGCAAGCTGTATCTCGGCAAGGAGCTGATCAGCAAGCCGTACTCGAAGGACGAGAAGGAGTACACGGCCCTGGGATTCGTCGCCCAGTAGGCGTCGTGACCTCCGTGTACGCACCGGACGGCCCCGTTCCTCAAGAGGAGCGGGGCCGTTCCGCGCTGTTCCGCCATCCCCGCGGGACTTCCGTACGCATGTACTCCCTCTCACTCCTCCATGGCCGGGATTTAGGCATTCCGGGCCGCTTATCGCCGGTAGGGGGCGCGCGACGTCGAACAAGCGTGTAGCTTCCGGGGGATGAGTGGGTGCAGGGCCGGGGGGCCCTCGATCCGTGGGGGATCCGTGGGGGAAAGTGGGGGGTTGCTCGATGGGTGTGCGACTCATGGTGGTCGACGACCACCGACTGCTCGCCGAGGCACTCGCCTCGGCGTTAAAGCTGCGCGGGCACCGGGTGCTCGCCGCGGCCGCACCCGCGGCCGGGGCGGCGGAGCTGGTGATCAGCCGCGCTCCCGAGGTCTGCCTGCTCGGTACGGCGACGCCCGCCGAGGCCGGAATGTTCGATCCGGTCGTGAAGATCAAGCGGGAGCGCCCGCAGGTCGCCGTGGTGGTGCTCGGCCCGGTGCCGAGCCCGCGCGGCATCGCCGCGGCCTTCGCCGCGGGGGCCTCGGGGTACGTACGCCATGACGAGCGCATCGAGGGCGTCGAGCGCGCCATCATGAAGGCGAGAGCCGGCGAGGCCGCCGTCGCACCGCAGCTGCTCCAGGGCGCCTTCAGCGAGCTGCTCAATCCTGCCGCCCAGCCCGACGACGAGGGGCAGCGGCTCCTCCAGATGCTGACGCCGCGCGAGGTCGAGGTCCTGGTGCGGGTCGCGGACGGCGAGGACACCCGGCTGATCGCCGCCGGGATGGGCATCGCGCCCAGCACGGCGCGCACGCACGTGCAGCGCGTCCTGATGAAACTGGGCGTCGGATCCCGCCTTGAGGCCGCGGCGCTCGCCGCCCGCACCGGCCTGCTCGACCGCGCGGAGCGGCCCGCCGCGGGCTACGCGAACGACGCGGAGACGCCGACGGGGCCCGAGTCACCGGCGCAGTGAACTCGGGCCCCGTCCAGGGGTGTCGAGTGCTAGTCGTCTTCCGGTGCCTCGGTGGGCGGCGTGGGGCGCAGCCAGAGCCAGCCCAGGAAGAAGAGCCCGAGCGCCAGCATGGCCAGGCCCGTCCACAGGTTGATGTTGATGTCCTCCGCCTTCTTCATGTCGGCGTCGGACGGTGAGATGCCGGCGATCGTCACGATGATTCCGTAGACGACGAACAGACCACCGATGATCCGCCGGATGTCGAAGAGGCGGGCCGCCGTGGCGGACTTGCTCTCCAGCTCGGAGACTTCGCGTCGCAGTTCAGACATGTTCTTCCAGACCTCCGATCGGGGTTAGAGCGAGTACGGCAGGTAGCAGAGCGCGGCGAGCACGATCGCTCCCCAGCCGAGCAGCGCGGGCTTGCGGTACCAGGCGTCGTCGCCCTCCGCGGGCGGCTCCTCCAGATCCGGCGAGCTCGTCCCGTAGACCAGGCCGGCCAGTTCGGCCTCCGGCTTGGGCGCGGTGAAGAGCGTGACCACGACCATCACCACGGCGCCCGCGACGAAGCCGACGATCGCCGAGACGAAGTTGGCGCCCTGGTCGGTCGGGATGTCGATGACGCCCTGCTTGTAGATCCAGAAGTAGTTGACCATCGCGGCGGTCGTGCCCGCGAGCAGGCCCCACACGCCGGACTTCATCGAGGCGCGCTTCCAGAACATGCCGATGATGAAGACCACGAACATCGGGACGTTGAAGAAGGAGAACAGCGTCTGCAGGTACCCCATGATGTTCGAGAACGACGAGGCGATGAAGGCCGTTCCGACCGAGGCGATGACGCCGATCGCGGTGATCACGCGGCCGAACTTCAGGTAGTAGCCGTCGGGCTTGTCCGTCTTCACGTACTTGGCCCAGATGTCGTACGTGAAGACGGTGTTGAAGGACGACACGTTCGCCGCCATGCCCGCCATGAACGCCGCGAGCAGACCGGTCACCGCGATGCCGAGCACGCCGTTGGGCAGCAGCTCCTGCATCAGGTACGGGATCGCGTCGTTGTACGTCAGATCCGAACCGGCGGTGCCGATCTTCGGGACGAGTACGGCCGCGACCAGGCCCGGGATCATCACCAGGAAGACGATGAAGATCTTCGGGAAGGCGGCGATCAGCGGTGTGCGCTGGGCGGCGGAGAGGTTCTTCGCGGACAGGGCGCGCTGCACCTCGGCGAAGTTGGTCGTCCAGTAGCCGAACGAGAGCACGAAGCCGAGGCCGAGGATGATCGTCAGCCAGTTCGCGCCCAGCGGGTTGGCGTCACCGATGCCGGTGCCGCCCCACGCGCTCATGAAGTCCGCTCCGTGCGACTTCTCGATCGAGCCGGACAGACCGTCCCAGCCGCCGACCTTCTTCAGGCCGATGACGCAGATGGGGATGAGCGCGGCCAGGATCACGAAGAACTGGAGTACTTCGTTGTAGATCGCCGAGGAGAGCCCGCCGATCGTGATGTACGCGAGGACGAAGAATCCGGCGACCACGATCGCCACCCACTGCGGCCAGCCGAGGAGCGCCTCGACGACGATCGACAGGGCGTAGAGGTTCACGCCCGCGATGAGTATCGCCGCGAAGGCGAAGAGCACGGAGCTCAGCAGGTGGGCTGACTTGTCGAAGCGCTGGAGCAGGTACTCGGGGACCGAGCGGACCTTGCTGCGGTAGTAGAACGGCATCATCACGAGGCCGAGGAAGACCATCGCTGGGATGGCGCCGATCCAGTACCAGTGGACGACCGCGACGCCGTACTGGGCGCCGGTCGCGGCCATGCCCAGGATCTCGGTGGCGCCGAGATTCGCGGCGACGAACGCGAGACCGGTGACCCAGGCGGGCAGGGAACGGCCCGAGAGGAAGAAGTCGAGGCTGGTCCTCACGGAGCGCCGGGCGGCGAAGCCGATGCCGAGGACCACGATGAAGTAGATCGCGAGGATCGCGTAGTCGAGGCCGTTGGTGGGCAGCCGAAGCCCCTCGGCCAGGGTCTGTGTGGGGGACTGCATGCGTGAACTCGCTTCGTTGCGCGAACTGATCAGACCGGAACCTACGCTTCTCGCTTCAATAACTGAAGACTTCTGTTGGTGTTCTTTGTTGGATTGTGATCGGACGCATGGCTCCGACCGCATTGACGATGCTGTTGCCTTGTGATTTGTTATGTTCGGTTATGTTGGGTGGGTGTTGGTGAGGAGCCCCGGACGTGAAGAAGACCTCGACCCGTCTCGCAGACGGTCGTGAGCTCATCTACTACGACTCGCGCGACGACGCGGTGCGCGACGCCATCGACCGGAGGCCCCTGGACCCCATCGCCACCACCTCGGAGATCCGCAGGGACCCGCTCCTGGGTGACGCGGTCGCCATCGCATCGCACCGCCAGGGCCGCACCTACCACCCGCCGGCCGACGAGTGCCCCCTGTGCCCCTCCGAGGGGGAGCGGCTGAGCGAGGTCCCCGACTCCTCGTACGACGTGGTGGTCTTCGAGAACCGCTTCCCCTCGCTGGCCGGGGACGCCGGGCGGTGCGAGGTCGTCTGCTTCACCTCCGACCACGACTCGTCCTTCGCCGACCTCACCGAGGAGCAGGCGGGCCTGGTCCTCGACGCGTGGACGGACAGGACCGCCGAGCTCTCGCACCTGCCCTCCGTGCAGCAGGTGTTCTGCTTCGAGAACCGCGGTGCCGAGATCGGCGTGACCCTGGGCCACCCGCACGGGCAGATCTACGCGTATCCCTTCGTCACCCCGCGCACGTCGCTGATGCTGCGGTCGCTGGCCGCGCACAAGGAGGCGACGGGGCGCAATCTCTTCGACGACGTCGTCGCCGAGGAGTCGGCCGCCGAGCGCGTGGTCCTGGAGACCGAGCAGTGGGTGGCGTTCGTCCCCCACGCCGCGCACTGGCCCTACGAGGTGCACCTCTACCCCAAGCGCCGGGTGCCGGACCTGCTCGGGCTCGACGAGGCGGCACGCACAGAGTTTCCCCAGGTCTATCTGGAACTGTTGAGGCGCTTCGACCGGATCTTCGGCGAGGGTGAAGGCGGCACCGGGGCCGAGGCGCTCACTCCGTACATCGCGGCGTGGCACCAGGCGCCCTTCGGCGCCCTCGAGGAGCACGAAGGGGTCAATCGGGACGACTTCGCGCTCCACCTCGAGCTTTTCACCATTCGCCGCACTTCGGGCAAGCTGAAGTTCCTCGCGGGTTCCGAATCCGGCATGAGCGTGTTCATCAACGACGTGCCGCCGGAAGCCGCGGCCCAGCGACTGCGAGAGGTAGCGAGTTCATGAGCGGTAAGTACCTGGTCACCGGCGGGGCGGGCTATGTGGGAAGCGTGGTGGCCCAGCATCTGATCGAGGCCGGGCACGAGGTGACCGTCCTCGACAACCTCTCCACCGGGTTCCGCGAGGGCGTCCCGTCCGGCGCGACGTTCGTCGAGGGCGACATCCGCGATGCCGCCAAGTGGCTGGACTCCTCCTTCGACGCCGTGTTGCATTTCGCCGCCTTCTCGCAGGTCGGCGAGTCCGTCGTGAAGCCCGAGAAGTACTGGGACAACAACGTCGGCGGCACGATGGCGCTGCTCGCCGCGATGCGCGACGCCGAGGTCAGGAAGCTCGTCTTCTCCTCCACGGCGGCGACGTACGGCGAGCCGGTCAGCACCCCCATCACCGAGACGGACCCGACCGCCCCGACCTCTCCGTACGGCGCGTCGAAGCTCGCCGTCGACCACATGATCACCGGTGAGGCCACCGCCCACGGCCTGGCCGCGGTGTCCCTGCGCTACTTCAACGTGGCGGGCGCCTACGGCCGGTACGGCGAGCGGCACGACCCCGAGTCGCACCTCATCCCGCTCGTCCTCCAGGTCGCGCAGGGCCGCCGCGAGTCGATCAACGTCTTCGGCGACGACTACCCGACCCCGGACGGCACCTGCGTCCGCGACTACATCCACGTCGCGGACCTGGCACAGGCCCACCTCCTCGCGGTCGAGGCGGCCACCTCCGGCGAGCACCTGATCTGCAACCTCGGCAACGGCAACGGCTTCTCCGTGCGCGAGGTCATCGAAACCGTCCGCCAGGTCACCGGACACCCGATCCCCGAGGTCATGGCCCCGCGCCGCGGCGGCGACCCGGCGGTCCTCGTCGCGTCCGCGGCCACCGCGCGCGAGCGCCTCGGCTGGAATCCGTCCCGCGCGAACCTCGCGGGCATCGTCGCCGACGCGTGGGCGTTCGCCCAGCGTTAACAGGGGTTAAGGGGTAACTGATGGACGTAGCAGGGCAGTTCGCCGAGCTGTACGGGTACGAGGCGGAGGGCGTCTGGTCGGCCCCGGGCCGGGTCAACCTCATCGGCGAGTACACGGACTTCAACGAGGGCTTCGTGATGCCGCTCGCGCTGCCGCACACCGCGGTGGCCGCGGTGGCGCGCCGCACCGACGGCGTCCTGCGGCTCCACTCGGCGGACATCGACGCTCCGGTCGCCGAGCTGCGCGTCGACGAGCTGACCCCCTTGTCGAAATACGGGCAGGGCGGCTGGGCCGCCTACCCGGCGGGCGTGGTGTGGGCGCTGCGGGAGGCGGGTCACGCGGTCTGCGGCGGCGCCGACATCCACCTCGCGTCGACCGTGCCGACCGGGGCGGGCCTTTCCTCGTCGGCCGCCCTGGAGGTCGTCACGGCACTCGCCCTGAACGACCTGTACGAACTGGGCCTGGACGCACCCCGGTTGGCGGTCCTCGCCCAGCGCGCCGAGAACGCCTTCGTCGGCGTGCCGTGCGGCGTGATGGACCAGATGGCCTCCGCGTGCGCCACCGATGGCCACGCCCTGCACCTGGACTGCCGCGACCTGTCGATACGTCAGGTCCCCTTCGACCTATCGGCGCAGGGCCTCCAGCTCCTGGTGGTCGACACCCGGGTCAAGCACGAGCTGGGCGACGGGGCGTACGCCGAGCGGCGGGCCGGGTGCGAGGAGGGCGCGCGCATCCTGGGCGTCTCCCATCTGCGGGACGTCGCGTACGCGCAACTCCCGGACGCGCTGGCGAAACTGACGGACGAGAAGATCCGCCGCTACGTCCGCCACATCGTCTCGGACGACCACCGGGTGGAGCAGGTCATCGGCCTGCTGGACGCGGGCGAGGTGCGGGCGATCGGCCCCGTCCTGACCGAGGGGCACGCCTCGCTGCGGGACGATCTGCGCATCTCCTGCGAGGAGTTGGACCTGGTGGTCTCCTCCGCGAACGCGGCGGGCGCGATCGGCGCGCGCATGACGGGCGGCGGCTTCGGCGGCTCGGCGATCGTCCTCGTGGAGGAGGTGGACGCGGCGCCGGTCACGAAGTCGATCCTGGAGGCGTTCGCCTCGGCGGGCTTCACGACGCCGCGGGTGTTCCCGGCGGTGCCTTCGGCGGGGGCGCGGCGCATGGCCTGATGGAACGTCAGCACCCTGCGGCGGTACCGCCGCAGGGTGGGGATCGGAGCCGTTGCCCGGAGCTCTTCGCCCCGCAGCGGCTCTCTCTCGTAACGTCGATCACCGACCCGTTTTCCGGCCGCTACGGTGGCCCGCATGACTGATCAAAGCTTCTGGACCGAATGGGGAGTGTTCGCCGGCCTGGCCCTGGGGGCCGCCGACCCGTGGGGTGTTCCCGGGCTGACAAGGTGATGGACGCCAAGTTCGGCAGGACCGACGCCGGCCGCGTCCTCCTCGACGCGGACCTGGAGATGAAGCACGACTTCAGCGAGGCTGCCAACCCCGACAAGCACGCCGGGGGTAAGCGCTACTGGGACACTGCACCGCGCCGCAACGGTATGCCGTGCTTCCCCGGTACCCGCTTCTGGATCGAGCCCGAAGCGGCCAAGGTCCGTGAGCAGGACGGCGGCATCTACATCCTCGACTCGCCCATGAAGGTCTCCGCCCAGTGGCTGGACGTCGACTACACCGTCCCCGGCTCCACCGAGTGCACCGACCTCTCCAAGGCCGAGAAGAAGCAGATCGAGCGGTCGGTCACCGCCAACATCGTCCCGATCATCCAGAAGCGGGTGAACAAGGACCCCAAGTACGCCGAGCTGCGGTCCGTCTACAACGCCCGTGTGGCCGCCGAGTACATCCGCCAGCAGGACGCCAAGTCCCCGACGGACTTCCACGAGATCATCAACTCCAATGATGTGTCCGCGTGGCCGATCCGCGCCTCTCACCAGGACTGGACCCGCGAAAAGGTCTGGGACACGTACATGAAGTCGATCCGCGAGGGCATCGAGTGGTTCGAGCTCAAGTACGGCGGCAAGCTCTACAAGCAGGGCATCGGCGGCGTCGACTTCTCCAAGCAGCCCAAGCGCAACATCTCCAAGGCGCGCTTCGACCTGGAGAACCGGGACCTGGACAACACCACCACCAACTCCCGTACCTCGGATGACACTTCCTACCGGGACACCGGCACCCTCTTCATGGGCGGCGGCAGGACGGCCGCAGGAAGCGGTGAGGACCCGGGCGGTGAGACTCCCACCCCGACGCCGACCCCGACGGACAAGCCGGACCCGGACGGCGACCTCGCCGACACCGGCTCCGACACCCCCATCGGCCTGATCTCCGGCATCGCCGCGGCGATCGTCGCCCTCGGCGGCGGCCTGGTGTGGTGGATGCGCCGACGCCGCACCGCCCAGGAGTAGAACGCGGTCAAGCACAGTTCATGCAGGCGCTCGGCCGGGGTTTCCCGGCCGAGCGTTCTGCGTGGGCGGCGACTGCGAGCTCTGAACACGCGGGCCGGGTCACACCGAAGACCCCAGCCGCTTCGTGAGGGTGAACTCCTTCGCGCCCTGCGGGTAGTCCGGGATCACCGAGACCACCTCGTAGCCCTGGCCCCGGTAGAAGCCCGGAGCCTGGAAGTCCCATGTCTCCACACGGGAGTTGAGACAGTCCCGCTCCTCCCGCGCGATGCGTTCCGCCTCGGCCAGGAGCTGCGCGCCCAGGCCCGCGCCCTGGTGGTGCTCGCTGACCCAGAGGTGGTTCACGTGGAGCCAGCGCCCCCACGTGTGTCCGGCCAGGCCGCCGACGAGGCCCTCCGTGCGCTCCATCAGCCAGACGGCCAGCGGTACTTCACGATCCTGCGGGGTGTCGCGCAGTGCGCGGAGCACGGGGGAAGCGGCGTTGTTCGCGTCCTGGAGGCGGGCGAGAAGCAGAGCTGACCGCTCCTTGTCGACTCCTGTCTCAATACGAAACATACGGCTCACCATAAACGCGCTGGCCAGTCAGTTCTGTAAATTACCTTCCGCTCCTGCCGTGCGGCCCTACTCTGAGTGGCAGTGCCGGTGGGGGCCGGCACTGATCAGGGGGCGAGACAGTCGGGTACGACGCCCGGCGTGGGGGTAGCAGTCACAGCTCGGCGGCGGCCGCGCGACTGCGGCGATCCCCGTTCCGGGTGTCGTACCCGCACCGTATGTCCTCCGACGATGGGGTATCCCCTGCTCTTCGAGGAGAGCTTGGGGAAGGGGGTTTCAGTGGTCCGGATCCGAGTCCTGGTCGTCGACGACCATCGCATCTTCGCCGAGTCGCTCGCAGCGGCACTGGCGGCGGAGCCCGACGTCGACGTGTCCGCGGCGGGCAGCGGCCCGGCCGCGCTGCGCTGCCTGGAGCGGGCGATAGCCGAGGGGCGCAGATACGACGTGCTGCTCGTCGACGCCGATCTCGGCGCGTCCGCGAGCGCCATGCAGGGTGTCCGCCCCGCGCCTTCGGTCCACGAGGGCAACGCGGACGCTCTGGTGGACGGCATCTCCCTGGTGGCCGGGGTCCGTTCGGGCCAGCCGATGGTCCGCACGGTCGTGCTCGCCGAGAAGGACGACCCCCGCCGGGCCGCCCTCGCGCTGCAGGCGGGCGCCTCGGGCTGGGTCGCCAAGGACTGCTCCCTGTCCCGGCTCCTGACGGTCATACGGGGCGTGCTGCGGGAGGAGACGCATCTGCCGCCCGCGCTGCTCACCGGCGTTCTGCGTGAGCTGACCGCGGCGCGCAAGCACCGCACGGAATCCGAGCGCCTGGTGGAGTCCCTGACGCCGCGCGAGCGCGAGGTCCTTCGCTGCATGGTGGCGGGCCTGGGCAGGAAGGCCGTGGCCGAGCGCCTCTTCCTCTCCCCGCACACGGTGCGTACGCACATGCAGAACGTCCTGGGGAAGCTGGGCGTCCACTCCACGCTCGCGGCCGTCGCGCTGGCGCGCAGGGCCGGGGTGGGGCCGGTCGACCTAGCCGGGGATGTTGTCGAACGGGGCGGTCAACTGGCGTAGCAGCCCGGCCAGTTCGCCCCGCTGTCCGCGCGAGAGCTCGGCGAGGATCGCCCGCTCCTGCTTGAGGAGGCCGGCGAGCGCCTGGTCGGCGCGGTCCTGCCCCTCCTCGGTCAGCCGCACGAGCACGCCGCGTCGGTCGCTCGGATCCGGCAGCCGCTCGACGAGGCCCTTTTTCGCGAGGCGGTCGATGCGGTTGGTCATCGTGCCGGACGTCACCAGGGTCTGGGTGAGGAGCTGTCCGGGGGAGAGCTGATAGGGGGCGCCCGCGCGCCGCAGCGACGTCAGTACGTCGAACTCCCACGGCTCCAGATTGTGCTCGGAGAACGCGAGCCGACGTGCCCTGTCGAGATGCCGCGCGAGCCTGCTGACGCGGCTGAGTACCTCGAGTGGTTCCACGTCGAGGTCAGGGCGCTCCCGGCGCCACGCTGCGACCAGACGGTCGACCTCGTCCTCCATGACGATCAGTGTAGGGGGTCTGTCGACATGAAGTCTCTTGACGTCAAGATACTTCGGGTCGAGGATGGCTGTACGACGCGTCCGTGGCGCCGGTACGACGCTGATGTGACGCCGGTACGAAGTCCGGCCGAAGTGCCCACGACGCCCGAGGTCCGAGGTCCTTGCCCAGAGGAGGCCCATCCATGTCCGCCGCCCCCAGCAACAGCAACCGCACCCCCACGTGGGACCCGGGCCAGTATCTGCGCCACTCCGGGCACCGCGCCCGCCCCTTCGTCGACCTGCTGGCCCGCATCCCCGAGCTCCCCGCCACCGCCGACGGCCGCGCGCCGCGCATCGCGGACCTGGGCTGCGGCCCCGGCAACGTCACCCGCCTCCTCGCCGAGCGCTGGCCCACGGCGTACATCACGGGCTTCGACAACTCCCCGCAGATGCTGGACCGGGCCGAGGAGCTCGCGGGGCCCACGGCGGAGGGCGGGCGCCTGGACTTCGCGGAGGCGGACGCGGCGGACTGGGCGCCGCCCGAGGGGACGTACGACCTGATCCTGTCCAACGCGACACTCCAGTGGGTGCCGGGACACCCGGACTCCTTCCCCGCCTGGATCGCGGCGCTGACCCCCGGCGGCACGTTCGCCTTCCAGGTCCCCGGCAACTTCGACGCCCCCAGCCACGTCCTCATGCGCGAGCTGAGCGAGTCGGAGCGGTGGCGCGACCGGCTCGGCGGGCGGCTGCGCCACGCGGACGCGGTGCTTTCGCCGACGGCCTACCTGGAGCGTCTTGTCGGGCTGGGATGCGAGGTGGACGCCTGGGAGACGACGTATCTGCACCTCCTTGAGGGGGAGGACCCGGTCCTCGACTGGGTGAAGGGGACGGGCCTGCGGCCGGTGCTCACGGCGCTCGCGGGGGACGCGGGGGACGCGGGGGACGGGGAGGCGCGGGAGGAGTTCCTCGCCGAGTACGGGGAGCTGCTGCGGAAGGCGTACCCGGTGGGTGCCGGGGGCACGGTCTTCCCCTTCCGCCGGGTCTTCGCGGTGGCCCGCAGGGGGGAGTGAAGCTGATGCTGACCGGCATCGACCACGTCCAGCTGGCGGCTCCGCCGGGGAGCGAGCCGGAGCTGCGGGCGTTCTACTGCGGGGCGCTGGGGATGAGGGAGATCCCCAAGCCGGGGGAGCTTGCCGGGCGGGGCGGGTGCTGGTTCCTGGCGGGGGCCGGGGCCGGGGCCGTCCAGCTGCACCTCGGCATAGAGGCCGACTTCCGCCCGGCGAGGAAGGCGCATCCCGGGCTGCGGGTGCGGGACATCTCCGCGTACGCGGAGCGGCTGGCCTCGCGGGGCGTGCCCGTCACCTGGGACCACGCCCTGCCGGGCCACCGGCGGTTCTACGCGGATGACCCGGTGGGCAACCGCCTGGAATTCCTGGAACCAAAGCCGCAGCCCGCCCCGCCTTGAGCCGACGCTGCTCGGCGGGCGCCTCCCACCCGCTTACCCCGCAGTGACCCTGCCCTGCCCTGGGCCGCCGCTTCGCGGCGGATGCTTCCCGCCCACCCACCCGTTTACCCCGCAGCGACCCCGCCCTGCCCTGGGCCGCCGCTTCGCGGCGGATGCCTCCCGCCCACCCACCCGTTTACCCCGCAGTGGGGGAGGGGTGCGTGTGGTGTTGGGCGGCTGGGTTGCTGGTCCTGGGGTATGCCTTGCCGCGACCTGAGCCGCCGCTTCGCGACGGATGCTTCCCGCCCACCCACCCGATCGCCCCGCCACTGCCCGCCGCTTCGCGGCAGATCTTTCCCTCCCGCCCACCCGATCACCCCGGGGCAATCGGGTGGGTGGGCGGGAGACATCCGCCGCGAAGCGGCGGGCAGTGGCCTGTCGTTCGTCCGGTGGCTTCGGGGTGTTCGCAGCCTCGGCCCCGCAGCGGGACCCACTGCGGGGCATCGGGCGGGCGGGTGGGAGACATCCGCCGCGAAGCGGCGGGCCGGGGCGGTGGGTGCACCCCGCGGCGCCCCACCCACCTGCGGCGGGCCTGGAGGTCAGTGGAGACACCCCGCGGTGCCTCCATCACCCCCGGTCCGCGGGGTCCGCGGTGTGCAGGTGTCCGCCCTGGGGCGCTAGCTCTTGCGGTGCCCTATCAGGCGCGGCTTCGGTTCGAGGCCGTCCAGGCCGTGCCAGGCCAGGTTCACCAGATGCGCCGCCACCTCCGCCTTCTTCGGCTTGCGCACGTCCAGCCACCACTGGCCCGTCAGCGCGACCATGCCGACCAGCGCCTGGGCGTACAGCGGCGCCAGTTTCTGGTCGAAGCCCCGCGTCTTGAACTCTTGGCCCAGGATGTCCTCCACCTGCGTCGCGATGTCCGAGATGAGCGAGGCGAACGTGCCCGTCGACTGCGCCACCGGCGAGTCACGGACCAGGATGCGGAAGCCGTCCGTGTACGTCTCGATGTAGTCCAGGAGGGCGAACGCCGCCTGCTCCAGGAGCTCGCGCGGATGCCCCGCCGTCAGCGCCCCCGTCACACCGTCGAGCAGCGCCCGCATCTCGCGGTCCACCACCACCGCGTACAGACCCTCCTTGCCGCCGAAGTGCTCGTACACGACGGGCTTGGAGACGCCGGCCTTCGCCGCGATCTCCTCCACCGACGTGCCCTCGAAACCCTTGGCGGCGAAGAGGGTGCGGCCGATGTCCAGCAACTGCTCCCGGCGCTCGGCACCCGTCATCCGGGTCCGGCGCGTACGCCGGGGCTGCTTCTCTTTGCTGGAGGGGCTGGTATTGCTGGAGTCGGTCGGCACGTCGTCAATCATGCCGGGCCGACGGTCTTCGGCTTCCGGCGGGAGTCGATACGGGACTCCGACGGCCAGCGCACGTCCGTCGCCCAGCCCAGCTGCTCGCACCAGCGGATGATCCGCGCCGACGAGTCGACCTGGCCCTTGAGGACACCGTGCCGCGCCGACGTCGGGTCGGCGTGGTGGAGGTTGTGCCAGGACTCACCGCAGGACAGGACCGCGAGCCACCACACGTTGCCCGAGCGGTCGCGCGACTTGAAGGGGCGCTTGCCCACCGCGTGGCAGATCGAGTTGATCGACCACGTGACGTGGTGCAGCAGGGCGACCCGGACCAGCGAGCCCCAGAAGAACGCCGTGAAGGCGCCCCACCACGACATCGTCACCAGCCCGCCGACCAGCGGCGGAATCGCCAGCGACACGATCGTCCAGAACAGGAACTGGCGGGAGACGGCACGGATCGCCGGATCCTTGATCAGATCCGGTGCGTACTTCTCCTGCGACGTCTGCTCCTCGTCGAACATCCAGCCGATGTGCGCCCACCACAGGCCCTTCATCAGGGCCGGGACCGTCTCGCCGAAGCGCCACGGGGAGTGCGGGTCGCCCTCCGCGTCCGAGAACTTGTGGTGCTTGCGGTGGTCCGCCACCCAGCGGACCAGCGGCCCCTCGACCGCCATCGACCCCGCCACGGCCAGCGCGATCCGCAGCGGACGCTTCGCCTTGAAGGAGCCATGCGTGAAGTAGCGGTGGAAACCGATCGTGATGCCGTGGCAGCCCAGGTAGTACATGAACACCAGCAGGCCGAGGTCCAGCCAGCTCACCCCCCACCCCCAGGCCAGCGGCACCGCCGCGACCAGGGCCAGGAACGGGACGGTGATGAACAGAAGCAGCGAGATCTGCTCGAGTGACCGTTTCTGCTCACCGCCCAGCGTCGCGGAAGGGACGGAAGGCGGGGAGGGGGTGTCGGTCGTCGATCGCGAAGCGTCTTCGATCACATCGGTGTCGGAATACGCATCGGAAGATGTGGTCATGGGCACGTCCCCTGTGGGGTCGAGGGTTGAGGGTCACGGCGCGAGTGCGGCGGGCGCACGGTCACGGGGTCCCGCGTTATCTACGGTCCCGTAACCTACGGCGTCGTAAGTATGGCAGCGCGGAACCTCGCGGCAAGAGGCTGCGAGTCCGTGCCGCGATGTGACACCTATCCTTGGAAACGGAAACGGTCGGACAGCGCGGTCCGCTCTCTATCTCCCTGTCTCCCCGGAATACGGATTCCTATCCGGCCGGGGACCCCTCCCAGACCTGACGTGCTTCAACACTGCAAGGAGCCGCACCTGTGAGCAGTGCCGACGACCAGACCACCACAGCCAGCACCGAGCTGCGCGCCGACATCCGCCGCCTCGGCGACCTGCTGGGCGAGACCCTCGTACGGCAGGAGGGCTCAGAGCTCCTCGAACTGGTCGAGAAGGTCCGCCGCCTGACCCGTGAGGACGGCGAGGCCGCGGCCCGCCTGCTCGGTGGCACCGAACTGGAGACCGCGGCCAAGCTGGTCCGCGCCTTCTCCACGTACTTCCACCTGGCGAACGTGACCGAGCAGGTCCACCGCGGTCGCGAGCTGCGCGCCCGGCGCGCCGCCGAGGGCGGGCTCCTGGCCCGTACGGCGGACCGGCTCAAGGACGCCGACCCCGAGCACCTGCGCCAGACCGTGGAGCACCTGAACGTGCGCCCCGTCTTCACCGCGCACCCCACCGAGGCGGCACGCCGCTCCGTCCTCAACAAGCTGCGCCGCGTCGCCGAGCTCCTGGAGACCCCGGTCATCGAGGCCGACCGACGCCGTCACGACACCCGCCTCGCCGAGAACATCGACCTGGTGTGGCAGACCGACGAGCTGCGCGTCGTCCGTCCCGAGCCCGCGGACGAGGCACGCAACGCCATCTACTACCTGGACGAGCTGCACGCCGGCGCCGTCGGGGACGTACTGGAGGACCTCACCGCGGAGCTGGAGCGCGTCGGCGTCCAGCTGCCCGAAGGCACCCGGCCGCTCACCTTCGGCACCTGGATCGGCGGCGACCGCGACGGCAACCCGAACGTGACGCCCGAGGTCACCTGGGACGTCCTGATCCTCCAGCACGAGCACGGCATCAACGACGCGCTCGCCCTCGTCGACGAGCTGCGCGGCTTCCTCTCCAACTCCATCCGCTACACCGGAGCCACCGAGGAGCTGAAGGCCTCCCTCCAGCTCGACCTGGAGCGGCTGCCAGAGATCAGCCCGCGCTACAAGCGGCTGAACTCCGAGGAGCCCTACCGCCTCAAGGCCACCTGCATCCGGCAGAAGCTGGAGAACACCAAGGAGCGCCTGGCCCGCGGCACCGCCCACGAGGACGGGCGCGACTACCTCGGCACCGGTGAGCTCCTGCACGACCTCACCCTCGTCCAGACGTCGCTGCGCGAGCACAAGGGCGCCCTGTTCGCCGACGGCCGGATGAACCGCACGATCCGTACGCTCGCCGCGTTCGGTCTGCAGCTGGCCACCATGGACGTACGTGAGCACGCCGACGCCCACCACCACGCGCTCGGCCAGCTCTTCGACCGCCTGGGCGAGGAGTCCTGGCGGTACGTGGACATGCCGCGCGAGTACCGCCAGAAGCTGCTCGCCAAGGAGCTGCGTTCGCGCAGGCCGCTCGGTCCCTCGCCGGCCCCGCTGGACGCCGCGGGGGAGAAGACCCTCGGGGTCTTCCTCACCATCAAGAAGGCCCTGCAGGTCTTCGGGCCCGAGGTCATCGAGTCGTACATCATCTCCATGTGCCAGGGCGCGGACGACGTCTTC
Source organism: Streptomyces sp. NPDC044044 (assembly GCF_056434405.1). NCBI lineage: Bacteria > Bacillati > Actinomycetota > Actinomycetes > Kitasatosporales > Streptomycetaceae > Streptomyces > Streptomyces sp. NPDC044044. The sequence continues at coordinate 569,830 of NZ_JBWKFG010000005.1, forward strand.
GCGGCGTCCGTCCTGGCGCGTGAGGCCGGGCTCATCGACCTGCACGCGGGCTGGGCGAAGATCGGCATCGTGCCGCTCCTGGAGACGACGGACGAGCTGCGCGCCGCCGACGTCATCCTCGACGAGATGCTCGCCGACCCGTCCTACCGCAGGCTGGTGGCGCTTCGGGGCGACGTCCAGGAGGTCATGCTCGGCTACTCGGACTCGTCCAAGTTCGGCGGCATCACCACCTCGCAGTGGGAGATCCACCGCGCCCAGCGCCGCCTGCGCGACGTCGCGCACCGCTACGGCGTGCGGCTGCGCCTCTTCCACGGCCGTGGCGGCACGGTCGGCCGTGGCGGCGGCCCCTCGCACGACGCGATCCTCGCGCAGCCCTGGGGCACGCTCGAGGGCGAGATCAAGGTGACCGAGCAGGGCGAGGTCATCTCCGACAAGTACCTCGTGCCTTCGCTGGCCCGGGAGAACCTTGAGCTGACGGTCGCGGCGACGCTGCAGGCCTCGGCCCTGCACACGGCTCCTCGCCAGTCGGACGAGGCACTGGCCCGCTGGGACGCGGCGATGGACGTCGTGTCGGACGCCGCGCACTCCGCGTACCGCAGGCTGGTCGAGGACCCGGACCTGCCGACGTACTTCCTCGCGTCGACGCCGGTCGACCAGCTCGCCGACCTGCACCTCGGCTCCCGGCCGTCGCGCCGTCCCGGCTCGGGCGTCTCGCTCGACGGCCTGCGCGCCATCCCGTGGGTCTTCGGCTGGACGCAGTCGCGGCAGATCGTGCCCGGCTGGTTCGGGGTCGGCTCGGGCCTGAAGGCGCTGCGTGAGGCCGGTCTGGACACCGTGCTCGGCGAGATGCAGGAGCACTGGCACTTCTTCCGGAACTTCATCTCGAACGTGGAGATGACCCTGGCCAAGACGGACCTGCGGATCGCCCGCCACTACGTGGACACGCTCGTCCCCGACGAGCTGAAGCACGTCTTCGACGTGATCGAGGCGGAGCACGCGCTGACGGTGCAGGAGGTCCTGCGCGTCACCGGCGGCGAGGAACTGCTCGACTCCCACCCGGAGCTCCAGCAGACGTTCGGCATCCGCGACGCCTACCTCGACCCGATCTCGTACCTCCAGGTCGCCCTCCTGAAGCGCCAGCGCGACGCGGCGGCGGCAGGCGAGGAAGCGGACCCCCTGCTGGGCCGCGCACTGCTCCTCACCGTGAACGGTGTGGCTGCGGGGCTGCGCAACACGGGCTGATGTGTCTGCCGGGCGGGCGCTTCGGGTTCCGGAGCGCCCGCCCGCAGGTCAGAACGCCAGCGTCGCGAAAGACGCCGTCAGCAATGCGCCGCCCGCCAAGGCCAGGGCCCACGCCGTGCGGGGGAGGCGCAGGCCGCCGGCGACCACCACCGCGGACAGGAGCAGCGCGCCGCCCAGCGGCAGCCACGCGTGGAGGAACCCGGGGCCACCCGTGCGGACGACCTCGGAGGTACCGGGCTTCACCGCCACCGGAATCCGCACCCCCTTCTTCTCCGCGATCGAGCGGTCGATCACGACACGCTCGCGGGGCTCGAAGCCGGCGGACGACGGGACGTACGGGCCGAAGCAGGTGTCGGAAGAGCACCGCGCGACCCGCATCGTGCCCCGCTCGCGCTCATCGACCAGCATCACGTGCTGAGCCGTGCCCCAGGACGCCCAGACACCCGCGACGAGCAGCAGCGCCGCGAGCCCGCCCATGGCCGTCCGGCGCCCCAGCAGCAGCAGATTCATGGCGGCGATCCTTGGCCATGGCGCTGCGCTGAGTCAACAGCCCTCGGCCAACCGCTCAGGAGCTCAGGAGTTGTACGAGCTCTGCGCCCGCTCAAGACCCTCGATCACCAGCGCCTCGGCCGCATCCGCCGCCCGGTCCACGAAGTAGCCCAGCTCCTTGCGCTCCGCCGACGAGAAGTCCTTCAGGACGAAGTCCGCGACCTGCATGCGCCCCGGCGGACGCCCGATCCCGAACCGCACCCGGTGGTAGTCCGGGCCCATCGCCTTCGTCATCGACTTCAGACCGTTGTGGCCGTTGTCGCCGCCGCCCAGCTTCAGCCGCAGCGTGCCGTGGTCGATGTCCAGCTCGTCGTGGACCGCCACGATGTTCGCCGTCGGGACCTTGTAGAAATCGCGCAGCGCCGTCACCGGGCCACCCGACACGTTCATGTACGACATCGGCTTCGCCAGGACGACCCGGCGGTTCGCCGGGCCCGCGGGGCCGATCCGGCCCTCCAGCACCTGAGCCTGCGTACGCCCGCTCCGCTTGAACGAGCCGCCGATCCGCTCCGCGAGGAGATCGGCCACCATGAAGCCCACGTTGTGCCGGTTCATGGCGTACCCGGGGCCTGGATTGCCCAGACCCACGATCAGCCAGGGCGCGCTGGGGTCCGTCGTCATCTGCATGTCTCCTTCATAGCCCAACCGCCGCCCCGCGCACGGAGCGCGGAGCGGCGGTTGGCAGAGTCGAGCTCAGCCGAAGCTGGATCGAGCCCGGCTGAAACGGATCGAACTCAGTCGATCGCGACAGCGGTCGAGGCTCAGGCCTCGGCGGCGGCGTCGGCCTCGCCCTCGGTGGCCTCAGCGGCCTCCTCGGCCTGCGCGGCGAGCACCTGCAGGACGACGACGTCGTCCTCGACGTTCAGGGTGGTGCCGGAGGGCAGCGGGATGTCCTTGGCGAGGATGGTCGCACCGGCCTCGAGACCGGCGATGGAGACGGTGACCGACTCCGGGATGTGCGTGGCCTCGGCCTCGACGGGCAGCGCGTTCAGCACGTGCTCGAGCAGGTTGCCGCCCGGGGCGAGCTCGCCCTCGGTGTGGACGTAGATGTCGACGTTGACCTTCTCGCCCTGACGGACGAGCAGCAGGTCGACGTGCTCGAGGAAGCCCTTGATGGCGTCACGCTGGACGGCCTTCGGGATCGCCAGGTGCTTCTTGCCGTCGATGTCGAGGGCGAGAAGGACGTTGGACGTACGGAGCGCGAGGTGCAGCTCGTGGCCCGGAAGCGTGATGTGGACGGGGTCGGCACCGTGACCGTAGACAACGGCCGGAACCTTGGCCTCGCGGCGGATGCGGCGGGCAGCGCCCTTGCCGAACTCGGTGCGGGTCTCGGCGGCGAGCTTGACCTCAGACATGTGCACTCCTCGTATGTCGGATCAGAAACGTCGGATGGGGTCGGTTACCCGGCCATGCGACTTACTGGCCTGCTACGAAGAGCGCGTCGATAACGGACGACCGTACTGCAATGAGTACGGCCTCCCTCGCCGAGCAACTCAGTGAGTCTACCCGGCGGGGAGGCCGCGGCCCAAAGTGGATCTTTACGCCTGCTCGTCGAAGAGGCTCGTGACCGAACCGTCCTCGAAGACCTCACGCACCGCGTTCGCGATGGTCGGCGCGATCGAGAGCACCGTGATCTTGTCGAGCTCCAGGTCGCCCGGGTCGGGCAGCGTGTCCGTGAACACGAACTCGCTCACCTTGGAGTTCTTCAGGCGGTCCGCGGCCGGGCCGGACAGCACACCGTGCGTCGCCGTCACGATGACGTCCTCCGCACCGTGCGCGAACAGCGCGTCGGCGGCGGCGCAGATCGTGCCACCCGTGTCGATCATGTCGTCGACCAGGACGCAGACGCGGCCCTTCACCTCACCCACGACCTCGTGGACGGTGACCTGGTTGGCGACGTCCTTGTCACGGCGCTTGTGCACGATGGCCAGCGGAGCGCCGAGGCGGTCGCACCAGCGGTCGGCGACGCGCACGCGGCCGGCGTCGGGGGAGACCACGGTCAGCTTGTCGCGGTCGACCTTCGCGCCCACGTAGTCCGCGAGGATCGGCAGCGCGAAGAGGTGGTCGACCGGGCCGTCGAAGAAGCCCTGGATCTGGTCCGTGTGCAGGTCGACCGTGAGGATGCGGTCCGCACCCGCGGTCTTCATCAGGTCCGCCACCATGCGGGCCGAGATCGGCTCACGGCCGCGGTGCTTCTTGTCCTGGCGCGCGTAGCCGTAGAACGGCACGATCACGGTGATGGAGCGGGCCGACGCGCGCTTCAGCGCGTCGATCATGATCAACTGCTCCATGATCCACTTGTTGATCGGAGCCGTGTGGCTCTGGATCAAGAAGCAGTCCGCGCCACGAGCCGACTCCTGGTAGCGCACGTAGATCTCGCCGTTGGCGAAATCGAAAGCCTTCGTCGGCACGATGCCGACACCCAGCTTGTGTGCGACCTCCTCGGCCAACTCGGGGTGGGCGCGGCCGGAGAAGAGCATCAACTTCTTCTCGCCGGTCGTCTTGATCCCGGTCACAGCACTTGTCTCCTCAGACGAGTTCTTCCCGCTGCCGAAACTGCGCGTCCCGTGCGCTGAGTCGGCCGAAATGGTGTGCATCTATCACGGTACGCCGTGTCCGACGCACCTGTTTCCGGTCAGCTTCCGCTTGCCGGATTCCTGGACTCCCCGGACGCCGCTTCCGCCGCCCTCGCAGCCGCGCTCCCCGGACGCTTGCGCGCCACCCAACCCTCGATATTCCGCTGCTGGCCACGGGCCACGGCCAGCGAACCGGCCGGAACATCCTTCGTGATCACCGAACCCGCCGCCGTGTAGGCGCCGTCCCCGACCGTGACAGGAGCCACAAACATGTTGTCCGAACCCGTCTTGCAGTGAGACCCCACCGTCGTGTGGTGCTTCGCCTCACCGTCGTAATTCACAAAGACACTCGCAGCACCGATGTTGGTGAAATCACCGATCGTCGCGTCACCCACGTACGAAAGGTGCGGGACCTTCGTGCCCTCACCGATCGTCGCGTTCTTCATCTCCACGTACGTACCCGCCTTGGCCTTCACGCCGAGCCGGGTACCCGGCCGCAGATACGCGAAAGGACCGACGCTCGCCTGCTCCCCGACCTCGGAGTCGTACGCGACCGTGTTGTCCACCCGTGCACCCGCACCCACCCGCACGTTCGTCAGGCGGGAGTTGGGTCCCACCTCGGCACCCTCACCGAGATGCGTGACGCCCTGAAGCTGCGTACCGGGGTGCACCAGCGCGTCCTGCTCGTACGTCACCGTCGCGTCGATCCACGTCGACGCCGGGTCCACGACCGTCACACCGGCCAGCATGGCCTGGGTCAGGAGGCGGTCGTTCAAGGTGCGGCGGGCCTCGGCCAGTTGCACGCGGTTGTTGATGCCCGCGATCTCCTCGTGATCACCGGCGACGGCGGCCCCCACCCGATGTCCCGCTTCCCGAAGGATCCCCAGGACGTCCGTCAGATACTCCTCGCCCTGGCTGTTGTCCGTGCGCACCTTGCCCAGCGCCTTCGCGAGCAGCTGCCCGTCGAACGCGAACACCCCGGAGTTGATCTCACGGATCAGACGCTGCACCTCGGTGGCGTCCTTGTGCTCGACGATGCCGGTCACCGCGCCGCTCTCGCCGTCCCGCACGATGCGGCCGTAACCGGTCGCGTCAGGGACCTCGGCGGTCAGCACGGTCACGGCGTTGCCGTCGCCGGTGTGCGTCGCGGCCAGCTTCTGCAGGGTCGCGCCCGTCAGGAGCGGGGTGTCGCCGCAGACGACGATGACGGTCCCGTCCACGGAACCGCCGAGCTCGTCGAGGCCGATGCGGACGGCGTGTCCGGTGCCCTTCTGCTCGCTCTGGTACGCCGTGCGCACGTCCGGGGCGATGGTCCCCAGGTGCGCGACGACCTGCTCGCGGGCGAACCCGACAACGGTGACGAGCCGCTCCGGGCTCAGCGCGTACGCGGCTTCGAGCACATGCCCGATGAGGGAACGCCCACAGATCTCATGCAGGACCTTGGGGGTGGCCGACTTCATACGGGTGCCCTCACCCGCTGCGAGGACGACGACGGCTGCCGGGCTGTTGGCGCTCACGGGGGTGCCCTTCGGCTTCGGATGTGCGGGGAGTGGACATCCGCAGGATACCGGGGCGTTGTGGGGCGGAAATGAGGGCGGGTCCCGACCTTGCGGTCAGGACCCGAACGAAAGAAGCTCCCCCGCCAGGACTTGAACCCGGACAGATGGCACCAAAAGCCACAGTGCTGCCAATTACACCACGGGGGATTAAAGCAACCTAAACCGGACATTTGCTTAGGTCGCCGTTTCGGCACCCAACACTATGCCGTACCAAGCCCCTTCCATGCGACGGTAGAGATCAGCGCTTTGCCTTACGTAGATCATGAGGCACCCGTGGTACCCGTCTCCCGTGTTCTTGCGCACGGTGCGGGGGTTGTGCTTCTTCAGGGTCGGCTTGCTGAACGCGCCCACGTCGACGCCGACGACGTCCGCCCAGTGCCTCTCCGCGTCCGCGGCGTCCGCGGACTCGTGAATGCTGACCCGCAGGGTCAAGCGGTCGACGCCGACGCCGAGCAGTGCCAGCCAGCGCATGTACAGCCGGATGACATTCGGGTCGCTGTTGATGAACTGGAGCACCTCGGTGCGGCGATACGGCTTGTCCTTGGCTCCTTCGGCCCAGTAGAGGGTGACGCCGGCGATGAGCAGCTCGCGGTCCGACAGCTTGCCGATCGCTGCCGCTGCCGCCTGCTTCGTCGCCCGACGTTCGCGGTCCTGGTCGGCTCGCAGCCGTGCGAGCCCGGCGTTCATGCGTGCTCGCTGCTCCTCGGGCGTGCACTTGGGTTCCGGGTGCGGCAGATCCCGTACCCACAGGGAGACCGAACTCTTCGAGCAGCTCAGCTCGGCCTGGATCTCGCTGTATGTCCGACCCTGGCGGCGCAGCTCGCGCGCTCGTTCCCGTAGGTCGTCCTTCGCCCTTGGATGCTTGGTCCGCTTGCTCTGGTGGCTCGTGATTTCCGTCATGGGGTGAGCGTCGTCCGGAATGCGGACGTCCGGCAGGGAACGGGGAGCGGTTCGCCAGTTCGAGGGAAAACGGCTGGTTTCGCTTCGTGTCGAACAGTGCGTGCGTTCGATCACTGAGCCGGAAACTCGCCGGAAAAGGAGGGCTTGTCGCCCGTAGGCTGGAAGGCATGACCACGACGGGGGATAGCCACAGCGCGGCCGTGAACGGGCCGTGGTGGTGGGAGCGGCGGCGCAGCGCCGTGCTGGATGTGGGGCTTGCGTTGGCCTCGGCCGCGGAGTGCGGGGCCGAGGGGATCACGTTCGCGGGGGACACGGGAGTGCCCACGGGGGTGGGGGTCGCGTTCGGGGTGCTTGCGGGGGCCTCGCTCGTGTTGCGGCGGCGGTGGCCGATCGCGGTGGTGCTCATTTCCATCGCGATCACGCCCGCGCAGATGGGGGTCGTCCTGACGATCGTCGGGCTCTACACGCTCGCGGCGTCCGAGTTGCCCCGGCGGATCATCGGGTCGCTGGCCGGGATGTCGTTGGTCGGGACGCTCATCGTGACGCTGGTCCGGACGCGGCAGGACATGGAGAGCGGGGAGCTGGGCTTCGCGGAGGGGTTCATACCGTTCATCGCGATCACCACCTCGATCGGGGTGACCGCTCCGCCGATCCTGCTGGGGTTGTACGTCGGTGCGCGGCGGCGGCTCATGGAGAGTCTGCGGGAGCGTGCCGACAGCCTGGAGCGGGAGTTGCAGCTCCTGGCCGAGCGGGCCGAGGAGCGGGCCGAGTGGGCGCGTAACGAGGAGCGGACCCGGATCGCGCGGGAGATGCATGACGTCGTCGCGCACCGGGTGAGTCTGATGGTGGTGCATGCTGCCGCGTTGCAGGCCGTGGCCCGGAAGGATCCGGAGAAGGCCGTCAAGAACGCCGCTCTGGTCGGTGACATGGGGCGGCAGGCGCTGACGGAGCTGCGCGAGATGCTCGGTGTGCTGCGGACCGGGGAGAGCAGGCCCGCGGTGGGGGGTCGGCACGGGTCGGAGTCCGATGTGGTGCCGTTGGCCGCCGTGGGGTTCGCCGCCGCGGCCGCCGCCTCGCGTGCGGTGGACGAGGACGGGCCGTGCCTGGAGGAGATCGAGGAGCTGGTGGGGCAGTCCCGGGCGGCCGGGATGGCGGTGGATCTCTCCGTGGAGGGTGAGTCGCGCGCCTATGCGGCGGACGTGGAGCAGACCGCGTACCGGGTGGTCCAGGAGGCGTTGACGAACGTCCACAAGCACGCGGCGGGCGCCAAGACGTACGTCCGGCTCGCGCACCGCGGTGCGGAGATCGCGATGCAGGTGGAGAACGAGCCGCCGCCCGAGGCGGGCCCCGGGGACGCCCGGCTGCCCAGCGGCGGCAATGGCCTGGTGGGCATGAAGGAGCGGGTGACCGCGTTGGGCGGTGTCTTCGTGTCGGGTCCGACGGACGCGGGTGGTTTCCGGGTGTCCGCGGTGCTGCCGGCGGCCGCCTAGGCCGCCCTGCCGTCGGTGTGCGCCGCGGGTTTGTCTCAGCCCGCCTTGAGGCGTTCCGGCCGGGTGCCCGATGCCAGGGTGGCGAGGGCCTCGTCGATGTGGGAGCCCAGGTACCAGTCGCCGCTGTGGTCGAGGCTGTAGACGCGGCCTTCCGCGTCGATGGCGAGGAGGGCCTGGGTCTCCGTCTCCTCTCCTATGGGGCAGACCTCGGTGTCGAGGGCGCGGCCCAGGTCGCCGAGGGTGCGGGCCAGGTGGAGTCCGTACAGGGGATCGAGGTGCACGGCGGCGGGCGCCAGGTGGCGGCCGGGGCCCTGCGGGGTGATGTGCAGTCCGCCGAATTCGGCCCAGGCCTCGACGGCGGCGGGGAAGACGGCGTGCTGGTGTCCTGCCGGTGAGGTGTGGCGGCGCAGGACGTCGGCCCAGATCTCGGCCTGCTTTATGTCCCAGCGTCCGGGGGTCCAGCCCGCGGCGCGCAGGGCGGCGTCGACGGGGACGGGGAAGCGGGGCGACGCGGCGGACTGGGGTGCGGGGTTCTCGGTGTGCTGTTCCGTGTGCATGGGTGGCCCTCGTTGCGGTTCGCGGCTCGGTGGTGGGGTCAGGATTCCTGTGTCGTCGGGTCCACGATCCGTACGCCGAAGTGCGAGGTGAGGGCGGTGCAGGAGCGGCAGGGGCGGGCGAAGCCGCCGTGCAGGGGGTCGCCGTCCTCGCGGATGCGGCGGGTGGTGAGCTTGGCGTGCTTGAGGGCCTTGCGGGCCTCGCCGTTGGTCATGGGTTTTCGTGCGGCCCGTTTGGAGCGGCTCTTGTCGGCGGCCGTGAGGTGGCGCGAGATGAGGATGGCTTCGGCGCACCGCCCGGTGAAGCGTTCGCGCTGGCCGCTTGTGAGGGTGTCGAGGAAGTCCTGTACGAGTGGGTGCAGAGCGGGAGGTTCCTCGCCGCGGCCCGCGGTGCAGGTGAGGGTCGCGCCGCGGACGGAGAGTGCGGCGGCGACGGTGGGAAGTATGCCGTCGCGGCGCTGGCGCAGCGTGGGCGCGTGCGCGGATGTGCTGCTCCAGCCGACGCGTGGGTCCCCCGCGTCGGCGGGGTTCCCGGCGCTCGCCGAAGGCGCTGTCGTGGCCGCTGTGTGGCCGGCCGTACCGGTCTGTGCCGTGTGCATGGTGGTGCTTCCCTCCCCGCAACTCGCGGTGTGACCGCGTGTGCCACGCCCCCGCGTTGCGGGGACAGCCTGCCAAATGGGGCGGGTGGTGCGGAAGCTGGGGCACCGCGACACGCCCGGCTTTCGTCGCACGGTGACGGTTCGGTGGCTGCTGGTCATGGAACCGGAGGCCCGGTGACCGGTGTCGTCCTAACGCATAGGCTGTCGACATCCGCAGTCTGCGGAACGCAGGACGAAGTACGCACAATCCACGCACAGCGAATCCATGCACAGCGAATCCACGCACAGTGATCCGCAGAGCCATTAACAGTGCCGCAGGGGGCAACCGCCATGACGACAGGTCGGCTGGGGCAGCAAGCCGCGCCGCCGAACGCGGCCTACGCCGGGCAGGTCGTGCACTTCCCGGATCCGGTCCGGGCCACGCGCCATCCCAGGGGTGTGCGCGTGGACGAGCACGGCTATCCGGACTTCTCGGCCTACGCGCGCGCGGCCGCCGAGATCGCCGAGCCCCCGGAGGGTTTCGGCGTCGACGAGCTGCGTCTGACGGACTACGTCTCCGCGAACGCGGCGATGGCCGCGGCGGACCACGACCTGTGGGACACGATTCCGCCGGTGGCGACCCCGCACGGCTGGACCTGGCACCACGTGCCGGGCGGCCGGCGCCTTGAGTTGGTCCCGGTGGAGGTGAAGGCGCTCCTGCGGCACCACGGCGGGCTCGCCACGACGCCGGTGGACCAGAACAAGCGGGGCACGCGCCCGCTCCAGGAGACCCGTCCCGCGCATCTCGCGCTGCCGAAGTCGTCGGTCGCGGTGACCGAGCAGGAGATCCTCGGCGTCGAGGAGGAGCTGGGCTACCGGCTGCCCGGCGCCTACCGTTCCTTCCTGAAGGCGGCGGGCGGCTGCGCGCCGGTCGGCACGGCGCTCGACGCGGAGCTCGGTCTCCTGATCGACCAGCCGTTCTTCACGGTGCGGGACGAGGCCGCGGTCAACGACCTGGTGTACGTGAACAAGTGCCTGCGCGACCATCTCACCAAGGACTATTTGGGAGTTGGTTTCGTGCAGGGCGGCATTCTCGCCGTGAAGGTCAAGGGTGACCGGATCGGTTCGGTGTGGTTCTGCGCGTACGACGACGCACGGGACGTCTCGGAGACGGACGGCTGGCAGCCCGCCGAGCGGGTGCAGCGGCTGTTGCTGCCGTGCGGTGACGACTTCGACGCGTTCTTGTCCCGGCTGGCGGGGAATCCGCCGGAGCTGGAGACCGTGGCGAACCTGATGGTGGACGGCGGCTTCGCGCGCGCCGTCCCGGTGGGGGAGTGACTTGTCGATGGTGACCTTCGCGCAGGCGCAGGAGCGCGCCGAGGAGTGGATCAACGGCGATGTGCCCGGATACCAGCATCGCGAGGTGCGGGTGCGGGAGTTCGAGCTCGGCTTCGTCGTGTGGGCGGAGGACCGTGAGAACGGTCCGGTGTCCGACGGCGGCAGTCAGCGGCTCGTCATCGCGCGCGACAGCGGCGATGCCTCGCTCTGGCCGGGTCTGCCGGTCGGTGAGGTGATCCGCCGGTACGAAGAGGAGTACGGCGTCCCGGACGCGGCACCGGAAGACGCGACTCCGGCCCCGCCGGAGCGAGTTGACCTGAATCAGACGTCGTTCCTGTTGAGCCCTCCGGAGTGGCTCCAGGAGGCGGCGGACAAGCTGGGCATTCCGGATCGCAGGGCGGAGTCGGCGAGTGCGTCCGCCTCGTCCGGCTCATCCGGTTCGTCCGCCTCGCCTTCCCCGTCCGCACCGTCCGGGCCTTCCGCACCTGTGGCACCCGCGGCACCCGCCGCATCGGCGGCTCCCGAAGCGCCCGGTGGCGGTACGCCGTGGCCCGCTGCCGGGGGATCGGGTCCGCCCGCGGGGGCCACCCCGTGGGCCGGGACGGACACGAACGCGGATTCCGGCGACGACGACCGTTCGGTGCCCGCGCCCGCGACGGTGTTCGCGCCGCCGCTGGTCGGCGGTGACGATGACGACACTCCGCCGCCCGGTGTGCCGCCGGAGGCCAAGACCGCGCTGATGCACGGCGGAAGCAGCCTTCCGTCGACGACGGTCGCGCCCGCGCTCGACGGCCCGAATCTGCCGCCGCCTCCGGGTGCTGGTTCCGGTGCTGGTGCCGGTGTTCCGGACGCGTCCGCGTACGGCTATCCGCAGGGCCCCGGTGCGCAGGCGCCGCCTGCCCCGGGCACGGCGGCTCCGGGCCCGAACCTGCCTCCGCCGCCCGCCGGTGCCGCGGTGAACATGCCGCCGCCTCCGGGTGCCGGTGTTCCCGACCCGTCCGCGTACGGCTACCCGCAAGGGCCCGCGCCCGCCGCGGCTCAGCACTCCGTGCCGCCCGGCGCCGGGGACATCGCCGACGCCGCGACCAGCAAGGCGCAGCCGCCGCGCGGTGCCCGTGGGAGCGGTGCGAGCACGCCGCCTCCGCCCAGCGCCCCGGGGACTCCCGGTGCGGCTCCCGGTGTGGCTCCTGGGAGTACGCCGCCGCCGTCCGGTCCCGGTGCTCCGGGCACGCCTGCGGGCGGTTACGTCCCGACGCAGCTCGTCTCCGCGCTCGGCCCCGACGGACCTCAGCCGCCTGCGGCTCCGGACGCGCCGCAGCCCCCCGCGGCACCGAACGCTCCTGGCAGCACCCCGCCCCCCGGTGGGGGTGTCCACCACGCGGCGACGATGCTGGCCGACCCGAGCATGGGTGGCCCTGGTGGGATCAAGCCGCCGGGTGCTCCGGGTGCTCCTGGTGCGCCGCAGCCTCCTGGTCCGCCCGGTGCTCCGGGTACGCCTCCCGGTGGCGTGCACCATGCGGCGACGATGCTTGCCGACCCGAGCCTGGGTGGACCCGGTGGGATCAAGCCGCCGGGTGCTCCGGGCGCTCCCGGTGCTCCTGGTGCCCCGCAGCCTCCCGGTCCGCCCGGTGTTCCTGGTGCGCCGCAGCCTCCTGGTGCTCCCGGCGCCCCTGGTGGTCCCGGCGCTCCCGGTGCTCCCGGTGGTGGCGTCCACCACGCCGCGACCATGCTGGCCGGGCCCGCTGTCGGTGGCCCCGGTGCGCCTCTGCCGCCGGGTGCTCCCGGTGCTCCCGGTGCTCCGGGTGTCCCTGGCATGCCGCCTCCCGCGCCGGGCCAGCACCAGCCCGCTCCCGGTCAGCCCTACGGCTACCCGCAGCCGCCCACCGGTCAGCCGACCGTCGGCCCCGGCTACCAGGCCGTACTCCGCTACCGCGCGCAGGACGGCTCCGAGCAGCAGCTCATCCGCCGCTCGGCGCCCGGCACTCCGCACCCGGAGTGGCAGATCCTGCATGAGCTGCGCGGCATGAACGTGCCGCCGCAGCAGGTGCTCGAACTCCACACCGAGCTTGAGTCCTGCGAGCTGCCCGGTGCGTACTGCGCCCGGATGATCCGTGAGACCTGGCCGCAGGCGCGGATCACGAGCATCGCCCCGTACGGCAGGGACCACGCGTCCCGGCAGGGCGGCATGCAGCAGCTCATCGCGCACCAGGCCGAGTTGCACCAGGTCGCGGACGGTCCGGCGCGCCCCGCGCCGGTGCGCGCGCCGCTGCCGCAGGTGCAGCCCGCGCCGCCGATCCCGCCGGAGGGCGTGGCGCAGGAGCTGATGGGCGCTTTCGGGCCCGGCATCTTCCGCTTCGACCAGCGGGCGGTCTCCCGGCAGGGCGTGCCGGACCTCGTGGCGCACACGCTCGTCGTGGCGGGGCTGCCCGTCGACTTCGGCCCGTTCTTCTGGGCGCAGGCCCAGCCGGGACGGCCGGTGCCCACGCTCGCCGAGACGGCGCAGGAGCGCGGGGTGCAGCCGGCGTCGGACGCCGGTTCGTACCTCGTGATGGGCAGCGACTTCGGCCGCGCGATCTGTGTCCAGTACGGCACGGCGAACATCGTCGCCGTGCCGGTGGAGGCCGGTCCCGGCGGAGCTCCCGTGCCGCCGCAGTTCGTGAACACGGGGCTTCCCGAGTTCGCGCGGTGCCTGGCTCTGCTCGGGCGCATGTGGCGGCTGCGGTACGGGTTGAACCAGGAGCAGGCGGGGCGCTGGACCGTCGACTTCCAGGGGCAGCTTGCCGCCCTTGATCCGGCGGCGTTGGCTTCGCCGGAGAGCTGGTGGTCGGTGCTTCTTGAGCAGATGTGGGACGGTTTGCTCTGATCTCGCCCCTGGGCGGGGCAACGTAGGTGTGCGAGGCGCTTGACCCCCTGGGCGGGGTCGGGCGCCTCGTGCGTTCTTCTGTGCCGCCGTTGTTTGTACCGCCGCCGTTTGTGCGGCGGCTGTTTGTGCCGCCGCTTCGCGGCGGATCTTTCCCGCCCACCCACCCGAGCACCCCGGGGTGGGTGGGCGGGAGACATCCGTCGCGAAGCGGCGGGCTTGGGGGCGGTGAGCAGGGCCGCGCCCCCGCGCCGTGGAGGAGCCGAGCCCTCCTGATTCCGACTTCCGGCAGGAATAGCGCATCCTTGAGCGGATGAGATGAGCGGAGTGTCGCGTTATGAGCACTTCCGCTTGATCCATCAAGATGTGCGCCAATCGCGTAATACGCGCGTGGTGCGTCGGAGGAGGGATTCAAGGATGAGCAGCGGTGCAACGGCCTCGGAGCACGGCTTCGTCGCCGTGCGCGGACGTGGCTACCGTCCCGAGCAGGTGGACGCGTACGCCCTCGATCTGTCCCAGGACCGCGACGGCGCGTGGGAACGTGCCGCCCGGCTCACCGTCCTCGCCAAGGAGATGGAGGCGGAGGCGGAACGGCTGCGGGACGTGGTGGCACACCTCGCTCCTCAGACGTACGAGACGCTGGGCGAGCGCGCGCGGAACATCCTCGCCCTGAGCGAGGCGGAGGCCGCGGCCGTGCGGACGGCGGCCGATGCCGACGTGCAGCGCGTGACGGAGTCGGCCGAAGAGGAGGCGCGCGGGGTCCGTGGGGCCGCCCGTGCGTACGCCGACGAGATCCTCGGCGAGGCCGACGAACGGGCCCGGCAGCGGCTGCTCGCCTGCCGCGCCACCGCGGACGAATCGCGGATCTCGGCCCGCCGTGACGTGAAGGAGTGGCGCGGCGAGGCCCTCGCCGCGCTGCGGGAGATGCGGGAGCGCAGTGCCGCGCTCCTGGAGGAGCAGGAGAAGGAGCAGGCCGAGCGCTGGGAGGCCGCCGAGCGGGAGATCGCCCTGCGGGAGGCCGAGGCGGAGGCGCACGAGGCTTCGCTCGTGGCCGCCGCCGAGGCCCGCCTGTCCGAGGCGAAGCGGGCCTTCGCCGAGGCGGAGGAGTCCGCGCGCCACGGTCAGGAGGACGCCGAGGCGCGGGGTGCGGAACTTGTCGCAGCCGCGGGGGTGCGGGAGGAAGGGGTCGCCCGGGAGACCGAGCGGCTGCTGCGGGAGCACGGTGAGGAGTGGGACGAGGTGCGGGCGCACATGGAGCATGTGCGGAGCAGTCTCGCTGCGCTTACCGGGCGGGCTGCTGCTGAGGGTGCGCCCTAGCTCTGGGCGGGCTGGTTCCAGGCCGCCGCTTCGCGGCGGATCTTTCCCGCCCACCCAGCCGAATGCCCCGCGTCGAGTTCCCTCGGGTGGAGTGGGGCGTCGATTGTCCCGCTTCGTGTGCCCTCGGGCGGGGTGGGGGCGTCGGTTGTCCCGCGTCGTGTTCCCTCTCCGATGGCCTACCTCCTCGTCACCCCTGCCAGGATCCAGCCCTCCACCGCCTCGTACCGGCCCCGCTGCTCCTCCGACTCCCTTCGGCCCGATGACACCGTGCCCAGCCAGCCCAGGAAGAAGCCGAGGGGGATGGACGCCAGGCCTGTCGTCGTGAAGGGGAACCAGTTGAAGTCGTGGTTCGGGAACGCCGAAGTGGGGGCGCCCGAGACCAGGTTGGTGCCCGTCATGAGGATGATGGAGCCGAGGGTGCCGCCGATCAGGGTCCAGAGCAGGCCCCTGCGGGTGTAGCGGCGCCAGAAGAGGCTGTAGACGAGCGCCGGGGCGAGCGCGGACGCGCCCAGGCAGAACGACAGCGTCACCAGCGGCTGCAGATTGTGGTGCTGGACCATCACCGCGAGGACGATCGCCACGCCCCCTATGGCGAGCGCGGAGACGCGGGCCAGCGTCATCTCCCTGCGCGGGGTGAGCTGCGTGCGCAGATGCGCGAAGACGTCGTGCGCCAGGGAGTTGGCGCAGGCCAGGATCATTCCGGCGACCGAGGCGAGCAGCGTCAGGAAGATCGCTGTGGTGACCGTCGTGAAGATGAGGGTCTCCACTGTCGACGCGTTCGCGCCGAACACCGCCTTGGAGCCCAGGAGGTAGGCCGTGTTGCCCTGCGGATCCGCCTTCGCGATCGCCGCCCGGCCGATCATCGCCGTCGCGCCGAAGCCGACGACCGCGATGATGAGGACGAAGAGCGCCACCGACGACACCGCCCAGGACATCGAGCGGCGCACCTCACGCGCACTGCGCGCCGTGTACATGCGCATCGTGACGTGCGGCAGACAGGCACCGCCGAGTACCACCGTAAGTTCCGAACTGATCATGTCTAGACGGGGGTTGGGGCCACCCTGGAACTGCAAGCCGGACTGGAGGAACGCCGGGCCGACCCCGCTGCCCTTCTCGGCGGCGGCGAGCAGCGCGCCCGGGTCCCAGTCGAAGCGGCGCAGGATCAGGGCGGCGATGACCACTCCGGAGCCGAGCAGCATCACGATCTTCAGGATCTGGATGAGGGCGGTGCCCTTCATGCCGCCGATCGCCGCGTAGCTGATCATGAGTGCGCCGAGTGCGACGACGCATCCGGTCTTCACGCCCTCGCCGGAGAACCCGAGGATGAAGGAGAGCAGGTCGCCCGCGCCCGCCAGCTGCACCAGCATGAGGGGGATCAGCGCGGCCAGGGTCGCCGCGCACGCGGTGATGCGTACGGCGCGGCCCGGCATCCGGCGGGCCAGTACGTCGCCCATGGTGAACTGGCCCGCGTTGCGCAGGGGTTCGGCGAGCAGGAACATCAGCAGCATCAGGGAAAGGGCCGTGCTCAGGGCGAGGACGACCCCGTCGTACCCGAGGAGCGCGATCACTCCGCCCGTGCCGAGCACGGTCGCGGCCGAGATGTAGTCGCCCGCGATGGCCAGGCCGTTGCGCATCGGCGAGAGGGTGCCGTAACCCGCGTAGAACTCGCCGAGGTTGTCGCGGTCGGGTCCCGTCATCACGCACAGGAGCAGCGTGAGGGTGACGACGGCGGTGAACGCCACCAGGGACATGGCCTGGGCCGAGTCGGTGGCCAGCGTGATGTCGGTGGCCAGGGTGATGTCGGCAGTCGGAATGATGCCGGTGTCGGAGTTCATCGGTTGGCCTCCAACTCCGCCAGTTTGCGCAGCCGTTCGGCCAGCGGGTCGACCCTGCGGCGGGCCGTGGACTCGTACAGCGCTATGGCGATCAGGGTGACGGGCACCTGGCACAGGCCGAGCAGCAGCCCGGTGGAGAGCCCGCCGGAGACCGTGTCCGTCATCAGGGACGGGGCGACGGCGGAGAGGATCAGGAAGAGCGTGAAGTAGCCCAGCGCCGTGAGGGTGGCGACACGGCGCTGCCAGCGGTAGGCGCTGCGCAGGTGGCGCAGGTCGCTGTGGCGGCCGAGTGCGGGGTGGCGGGGGAGCCTTGGGGGTGGTGGGGGAGGCGGTGGTGCGACGGGCTGCCAGGGATAGGTGGGGTAGGAGGGGGAGGAGTCGTGTGGGGGGAGGTGGGGTTGGTAGGCGGCTTCGGGGTGTTGGGGGTGTTGCGGGCCTTGCGGGTGATACGGACCTTGCGGGTGTTGCGGGTGTTGCGGGCCTTGCGGGTGATACGGACCTTGCGGGTGTTGCGGGTGTTGCGGGTGATGTGGGTTGTGAGGGTGGTGGGGCTGGTGAGGGTAGGACATCCCGGTTCTCCTTGCGCGGCGTCGGTCCGGTGCGGGACCGCAGGGAGCGAGAGGTGAGAATCGAGCACGTTACTTGTAAGTAGTAGAGCCGCGAAGGGTTTTGCACATACTGGTTGGTCGGTCTATTCGGCGGGCCTGTTCAGGTGGCTCTCGCGCGCGATCGATTCGGTGTCGTCCGAGCTCTCCAGGGCTCCCACCTCGCCGTTTTCCGGGGCCTTGGCCCCGATTACCGGAAAGCGCCGCGGGGCGACGAACACCAGAACGAGGAGTGCGAGCAGCGCCGCGCACCCCGCCCCGACGTACACCGTGTCGACCGCCGAGTCGACGGCCCTGCGCAGTCGTTCGGGGTCGGCGATCGAGCCCGGGTCCTCCAGGGCGTGGGCCACCGAGTCCAGGGAGCCCGCGCCGCCGAGCCGCGACGTGAGGACTCCGTTGGCGATCGCGCCGAAGAGTGCGGCGCCCAGGGTCTGGCCTATCTGGCGGCAGAAGAGGATGGACGCCGTGGCCGTGCCGCGTTCGGACCAGCCGACGGTGGACTGCACGCCGACGATCAGCGGCAGTTGGAACAGGCCCAGCGCCGCGCCGAGCAGCAGCATGATCAGGGCCGGCTGCCAGGCCTGCCCCGGGTAGGGCAGGAAGGGGAACGCGAAGAGGAAGAGCGCGGCCCCGCCGATGCCGATGAGTGCCGTGTCGCGGAAGCCCAGCCTGCGGTAGACGTGCTGGCTCAGGGCGGCGGAGACCGGCCAGCTGAGCGTCATCACGGAGAGCACGAACCCGGCGGCGATCGGCGCGAGGCCGAGCACGGACTGGGCGTACGTCGGCAGGAAGATGGTGGGCGCGACCATCAGGAGGCCGAGCGCGCCGAGGGCGAGGTTGACCGCCGCGATGGTGCGCCTGCGCCAGACCCAGCCGGGGATGATCGGCTCCGCCGCGCGCCGCTCGATGACCACCACGGCCGCCGCGAGCAGCAGCCCGCCCGCGAACAGCGCGAGCGAGGGCGCGGAGAGCCAGCCCCAGGCGACGCCGCCCTGCACGAGCGCGGTGAGCAGGACGCCGCCGCAGGCGAAGACGGCGAGCGCGCCCGCCCAGTCGGTGCGCCCTCGCGCGGTCGCCTCGCGCTCCGGCTCGTGCAGGTGGCGCACGATCAGCCAGAGGGCCACCGCCCCGATCGGCAGATTGATCAGGAAGATCCAGCGCCAGTCCGCGTACGCGGCGATCAGGCCGCCGAGCGCGGGTCCCGCGATGGAGGAGGCGGCCCACACGGTGGACAACTTCGCCTGGATCTTGGGGCGTTCCTTGAGGGGGTAGAGGTCGGCGGCGAGTGTCTGGACCGTTCCCTGGAGCGCGCCGCCGCCCAGGCCCTGGACGACGCGGAAGGCGATGAGGGCACCCATGTTCCAGGCCACGGCGCACAGGGCCGAGCCGATCAGGAAGAGGATGCTGCCCGCGATGAGGACGGGCTTGCGGCCGAAGGTGTCGGAGAGCTTGCCGTAGATGGGCAGGGTGACGGTGACGGCGAGCAGATAGCCGGAGAAGAGCCAGGAGAAGACGGAGAAGCCACCGAGGTCGCCGACGATCTGGGGGATGGCGGTCGAGACGATCGTGGAGTCCAGGGCAGCGAGTGCCATGGCGAGCATGAGCGCGGCGACGACGGGTCCGCGCCGGCGTCTGTCGTCCGTGCCCGAACGTATGCCGTCCGTGCCCGAACCTGCCGTGCCGCTCGCTCCGGCTGTGCCCACCGAGATTCCTTCCCCCTGCATCTACTTGCTCCGGGCCACCTTCTCACCCGGTGCGCCTCCGGGGCAGGGGTGGAGACCATCGGGCCAGGTGGGTCGGTGTCCGCTCGGCAGGAGGGTGGAGCGACCCCGAGAAGGGCTCCACCGGCGGGTGGAGATCCCCTAGGGGTTCCTCCGTACTACGGACCGGGGGCCGTTCGTACTGCTGGAGGATGAGAAGGCCCAGGCCGCTTCTTAGATTGGCTTTATGCCGACGGGGGTCGGAGCGGGGGAGGCCCCGGAACGGACCGGGGAAGGCCCCGGATCGGACCGGGGGGCAGGCCTTGGATCCGAACAAGGAAGCCCCGGGGCCGACCAGCCACACCTTCGGGGGTGGGGTTTTCCCCCGCAAAAGACTGCGCTGGGCACCAGCGCGCCAGGGCCCTCGGACGACCAGACTCTTTATGCGTAGCGAACACACCTGACCCGCCGCGTAACCGACTTAGGAGACTTACCGTGACATCGGCTGTAACCATTCCCAGGCACGGGGGCACTGGAGGGCGTACGGCCGTGGCGGCACGGGCGCGCCAGGTCGTGAAGGCGTACGGGACCGGGGAGACCCGGGTCGTGGCGCTCGACGAGATCGATGTGGACATCGCCCGCGGGCAGTTCACCGCGATCATGGGTCCCTCCGGCTCCGGCAAGTCGACCCTGATGCACTGCCTCGCGGGCCTCGACACCGTGTCCTCCGGGCAGATCTACCTCGACGAGACCGAGATCACCGGCCTGAAGGACAAGAAGCTCACGCAGCTGCGCCGGGACCGGATCGGCTTCATCTTCCAGGCGTTCAACCTCCTGCCGACGCTGAACGCCATCGAGAACATCACGCTCCCGATGGACATCGCGGGCCGCAAGCCCGACCGCGGCTGGCTCGACCAGGTCGTGGAGACCGTCGGTCTCGCGGGCCGCCTCAAGCACCGCCCGACCGAGCTCTCCGGCGGCCAGCAGCAGCGCGTCGCCGTGGCCCGCGCCCTGGCCGCGCGCCCCGAGATCATCTTCGGTGACGAGCCGACCGGAAACCTCGACTCCCGTGCGGGCGCCGAGGTGTTGGGCTTCCTGCGCAAGTCGGTGACCGAGCTGGGCCAGACCATCGTGATGGTCACGCACGACCCGGTGGCGGCCTCGTACGCGGACCGGGTGCTGTACCTCGCGGACGGCCGGATCGTCGACGAGATGTACGCGCCGACCGCCGAGACCGTCCTCGACCGCATGAAGGACTTCGACGCGCGGGGGCGTACGTCATGACCGTCCTCAAGACCTCGATGCGCAACTTCTTCGCGCACAAGGGCCGCATGGCGCTCTCCGCCGTGGCCGTGGTCCTGTCGGTGGCGTTCGTCTGCGGCACGCTCGTCTTCTCCGACACGATGAACACGACGTTCGACAAGCTCTTCGCCGCGACGTCCGCCGATGTCACCGTCACGAACAAGGCGGCGAAGGACTCGGGGGAGACCCCCGAGAGCGGCAGGCCCGAGTCGATACCCGCATCGGTCGTCGGCCAGGCGAAGAAGGCCGACGGCGTGAAGTCCGCGGAGGGCGCGGTCAGCAGCACCGCCGTCACCGTCGTCAACTCCGAGAAGGAGAACGTCGGTCCCACCGGCGGCGGCCCGACCATCGCCGGCAACTGGACGCACAACGACCTGCGTTCGATGGATATCACCTCCGGGCACGCCCCGCGCGGACCCACCGACGTGATGATCGACTCCGACACCGCGGACAAGCACCACCTCAAGATCGGTGACGAGCTGCGCACGATCGCCGTCGCCGGTGACCACACCGCGAAGATCTCCGGCATCGCCACCTTCAAGGTGACCAACCCCGGCGCCGCGATCGTCTACTTCGACACCGCCACCGCACAGCGCGAACTCCTCGGCACCACCGGCAGGTTCACGCACGTCAACGTGAGCGCCGCCGCCGGTGTCAGCGACACGGTGCTCAAGCGGAACGTCACCGAGACGATGGGCGCGGACGCCTCCGCGTACAAGGTCAAGACGCAGAAGGAGACCTCGGACGACGGCCGCAAGAGCGTCAGCGGCTTCCTGGACGTCATGAAGTACGCGATGCTCGGCTTCGCCGGAATCGCCTTCCTCGTCGGCATCTTCCTCATCATCAACACCTTCTCGATGCTGGTCGCCCAGCGCACCCGCGAGATCGGCCTGATGCGCGCCATCGGGTCGAGCCGCAAGCAGGTCAACCGCTCCGTGCTCGTCGAGGCGCTGCTGCTCGGCGTCATCGGCTCGGTCCTCGGTGTCGGCGCGGGCGTCGGACTCGCCGTCGGCCTGATGCAGCTCATGTCCGGCATGGGCATGGAACTGTCCACGCAGGACCTCACGGTGAAGTGGACGACCCCCATGGTGGGCATGGTCCTCGGCATCGTCGTCACCGTCCTTGCCGCCTACCTCCCCGCGCGGCGCGCCGCCAAGGTCTCCCCGATGGCCGCGCTGCGCGACGCGGGAACACCGGCCGACGGGAGGGCGAGCGTCCTGCGCGCCGTCATCGGCCTGGTCCTCACCGGCGCAGGCGGCTTCGGCCTCTACACCGCCTCCCAGGCGGACAAGGCGAGCGAGGGCTCGCTCTTCCTCGGCGGCGGTGTGGTCCTCACGCTCATCGGCTTCGTCGTCATCGGCCCGGTCCTCGCCAACGGCGTGGTCCGCGTCATCAGCGCCGTACTCCTGAGGATGTTCGGCCCCGTCGGGCGGATGGCCGAGCGCAACGCCCTGCGCAACCCGCGCCGCACCGGCGCCACCGGCGCGGCCCTGATGATCGGCCTCGCCCTGGTCGCGTGCCTCTCCGTGGTCGGCTCCTCGATGGTCGCGTCGGCCACGGACGAGCTCGACAAGTCGGTCGGCGCGGACTTCATCATCCAGTCCAACAACAATCAGGCCATCACCCCGAAGGCCGCGAAGTCCCTGGAGAAGGCCGACCACGTCGCCCACATCACCCAGTACAAGGACATCAAGGCGGACCTGACCGCCCCGGACGGCAAGACCGCGAAGAAGGTCGGCCTGAGCGCCGCCGACGCGACGTACGCCGAGGACCTGCGCAGCGAGACCGTCGCGGGCAGGCTCGCCGACGCCTACAAGCCGGACTCGATGTCGGTCGGCGAGGACTTCGCCAAGGACCACGGCATCTCCGTGGGAGACAAGGTGAAGGTCGACTTCGAGTACGGCAGGACCGGCGAGATGACGGTCCGCGCCATCACGGCGAGCGGGACCTCGATCGACTCCGGCGCGATGTACGTGAACATCTCGACCGCGGCGAAGTACGTGCCCGCCGACCGGATGCCACCGAACGAGATCATGTTCGCCAAGGCGGACAAGGGCCAGCAGGACGCGGCGTACAAGTCGCTGAAGGCGGCCATGGCCGACTACCCGCAGTACAAGGTCATGGACCAGACCGACTTCAAGCAGACGCTGAAGGACCAGGTCGGCCAGATGCTGAACATGGTCTACGGCCTGCTCGGTCTCGCGATCATCGTCGCGATCCTGGGTGTCGTGAACACCCTCGCCCTCTCGGTGGTCGAGCGGACCCGCGAGATCGGCCTGATGCGGGCGATCGGCCTCTCGCGCCGCCAGCTGCGCCGCATGATCCGCCTGGAGTCGGTGGTCATCGCCCTCTTCGGAGCGCTGCTGGGCCTCGGGCTCGGCATGGGCTGGGGAGCGACGGCCCAGAAGCTGCTCGCCCTGGAGGGCCTGAAGGTCCTTGAGATCCCCTGGCCGACGATCATCACCGTCTTCATCGGCTCGGCGTTCGTGGGCCTGTTCGCGGCGCTCGTGCCCGCTTTCAGGGCGGGCCGGATGAACGTCCTCAACGCCATCGCCACCGAATAGCTCCCGCCACGGGGGTGTGGGAGACGGCCCCGGCGGGTGCGACGAGCGCCCGCCGGGGCCGGCTGCTGTCCCCGGGACAGGCTGCTGTCCCCGGGGCCGCACGGGCCGGATCTTGCCACCCGGCCTCGGACGGCCAGCGCCTGTCACTCCGGAGTCGTACGCTGGAGACCCCCGGCCCGTACGACGTGCCGGGCGGTTCGCGTTGCCCCCCGCGGGCCCTGGCACCTGGACGGAAAGCGAAAGCCCACATGAGCCTGCACGGTCTGCTCGACGCTGTCGTCAAGGACTCCGCACTCGCCGAAGCGGTCAAAGCCGCCACCGACGGCAACCGCACCCACGTGGACCTGGTCGGCCCGCCCGCCGCGCGCCCCTTCGCCATCGCGGCCCTCGCCCGCGAGACGAACCGCACCGTCCTGGCCGTGACGGCCACCGGCCGCGAGGCCGAGGACCTGGCGGCGGCCCTGCGCACGATCCTGCCGCCGGACGGAGTCGTCGAGTACCCCTCCTGGGAGACGCTCCCGCACGAGCGCCTCTCGCCCCGCTCCGACACCGTCGGCCGCCGCCTCGCGGTCCTGCGCCGCCTGGCGCACCCGCGCCCCGACGACCCCGAGACGGGCCGCGTGTCCGTCATCGTCGCCCCCGTGCGCTCGGTCCTCCAGCCGCAGGTCAAGGGCCTGGGAGACCTGGAGCCCGTGGCGCTGCGCACGGGCGGGTCCACGGACCTGAACGAGACGGTGGAGGCCCTCGCGGCAGCCGCGTACTCCCGTGTGGAGCTGGTCGAGAAGCGCGGCGAGTTCGCCGTGCGCGGCGGCATCCTGGACGTCTTCCCGCCGACCGAGGAACACCCCCTGCGCGTCGAGTTCTGGGGCGACGACGTCGAGGAGATCCGCTACTTCAAGGTCGCCGACCAGCGCTCCCTGGAGGTCGCCGCGCACGGCCTGTGGGCGCCGCCCTGCCGCGAGCTGCTCCTCACGGACGACGTGCGCGAAAGGGCCGCCGCCCTGGCCGAGGCCCACCCCGAGCTGGGCGAACTGCTCGGCAAGATCGCCGAGGGCATCGCCGTCGAGGGCATGGAGTCCCTCGCGCCGGTCCTGGTCGACGACATGGAGCTGCTGCTCGACGTCCTGCCCGCGCAGAGCATGGCCGTGGTCTGCGACCCCGAGCGCGTGCGCACCCGCGCGGCCGACCTGGTGGCGACCTCGCAGGAGTTCCTGCAGGCGTCCTGGGCAGCGACGGCCGGTGGCGGCGAGGCTCCCATCGATGTGGGCGCGGCCTCGCTCTGGGGCATCGCGGACGTCCGTGACCACGCCCGTGACCTGGGCATGATGTGGTGGTCGGTGTCGCCCTTCGCCGCCGACGAGGACCTGGACGAG
This sequence comes from Streptomyces sp. NPDC044044, assembly GCF_056434405.1. Classification (NCBI taxonomy): domain Bacteria; kingdom Bacillati; phylum Actinomycetota; class Actinomycetes; order Kitasatosporales; family Streptomycetaceae; genus Streptomyces; species Streptomyces sp. NPDC044044. Next base: position 594,172 of record NZ_JBWKFG010000005.1, read on the forward strand.
GACACCCTCAAGCTCGGCATGCACGCCACCGAGACCTACCGGGGTGACACCGCGAAGGCGCTCGCCGACACCAAGGGCTGGCTCGCCGACGGCTGGCGCACCGTGTACGTGACGGAGGGCCACGGCCCCGCCGCCCGCACCGTCGAGGTCCTGGGCGGCGAGGGCATCGCGGCCCGCCTCGACGCCGACCTCAGCGAGCTCACGCCCTCCGTCGTGCACGTCTCCTGCGGCTCGATCGACTTCGGCTTCCTGGACCCGGCCCTCAAGCTCGCGGTCCTCACCGAGACCGACCTCTCCGGCCAGAAGGCGGCCGGCAAGGACGGCCAGCGGATGCCCGCGCGCCGCAGGAAGACGATCGACCCGCTGACCCTGGAGACCGGCGACTACATCGTCCACGAGCAGCACGGCGTCGGCCGCTACATCGAGATGGTGCAGCGCACCGTCCAGGGCGCCACCCGTGAGTACCTGGTCGTGGAGTACGCCCCCGCCAAGCGCGGCCAGCCCGGCGACCGCCTCTACATCCCCACCGACCAGCTGGAGCAGATCACCAAGTACGTCGGCGGCGAGGCCCCCACCCTGCACCGCCTGGGCGGCGCCGACTGGACCAAGACGAAGGCGCGCGCGAAGAAGGCGGTCAAGGAGATCGCCGCCGACCTCATCAAGCTCTACAGCGCCCGCATGGCGGCCCCCGGCCACGCCTTCGCCCCCGACACCCCCTGGCAGCGTGAGCTGGAGGACGCCTTCCCGTACGTGGAGACGCCCGACCAGCTGACCACCATCGCCGAGGTGAAGGACGACATGGAGAAGACGGTCCCGATGGACCGCCTGATCTGTGGCGACGTCGGCTACGGCAAGACGGAGATCGCGGTCCGTGCCGCCTTCAAGGCGGTCCAGGACGGCAAGCAGGTCGCCGTCCTCGTCCCGACCACGCTCCTGGTGCAGCAGCACTTCGGCACGTTCTCCGAGCGCTACTCCCAATTCCCCGTCAAGGTAAGGGCGTTGAGCCGCTTCCAGACGGAGACGGAGTCCAAGGCGACCCTGGAGGGCCTGCGCGACGGCTCGGTCGACATCGTGATCGGCACGCACCGCCTCTTCTCCTCCGAGACGAAGTTCAAGGACCTGGGCCTGGTCATCGTCGACGAGGAGCAGCGCTTCGGCGTCGAGCACAAGGAGCAGCTGAAGAAGCTGCGGGCCAACGTCGATGTCCTGACCATGTCGGCCACCCCCATTCCCCGTACGCTCGAAATGGCCGTGACCGGCATCCGCGAGATGTCGACGATCACCACGCCCCCCGAGGAGCGCCACCCGGTCCTGACCTTCGTCGGGCCCTACGAGGAGAAGCAGATCGGCGCGGCCATCCGCCGCGAACTGCTGCGCGAGGGCCAGGTCTTCTACATCCACAACCGCGTCGAGTCCATCGACCGGGCGGCGGCCCGCCTGCGCGACATCGTGCCCGAGGCCCGCATCGCCACCGCGCACGGCCAGATGTCCGAACAGGCCCTGGAACAAGTGGTGGTGGACTTCTGGGAGAAGAAGTTCGACGTGCTCGTCTCCACGACGATCGTCGAGTCGGGCATCGACATCTCCAACGCCAACACGCTGATCGTCGAGCGCGGCGACAACTTCGGCCTCTCGCAGCTCCACCAGCTGCGCGGCCGCGTGGGCCGAGGCCGCGAGCGCGGCTACTCGTACTTCCTCTACCCGCCGGAGAAGCCCCTGACGGAGACCGCCCACGAGCGTCTGGCGACCATCGCGCAGCACACGGAGATGGGCGCGGGCATGTACGTGGCCATGAAGGACCTGGAGATCCGCGGCGCGGGCAACCTCCTGGGCGGCGAGCAGTCCGGCCACATCGCGGGCGTCGGTTTCGACCTCTACGTACGCATGGTGGGCGAGGCGGTGGCCGACTACCGCGCGTCCCTGGAGGGCGGCGTGGAGGAGGAGCCGCCGCTGGAGGTCAAGGTCGAGCTGCCGGTCGACGCGCACGTCCCGCACGACTACGCCCCCGGCGAGCGCCTTCGCCTCGCGGCCTACCGCTCGATCGCCTCCGCGAGCAGCGAGCAGGACGTCAAGGCGGTGCGTGAGGAACTCACCGACCGCTACGGCAAGTTGCCCGAGCCCGTGGAGAACCTCCTCCTGGTGGCGGGCCTGCGCATGCTGGCCCGCGCGTGCGAGGTCGGCGAGATCGTGCTGCAGGGCAACAACATCCGGTTCGCGCCGGTGGAGCTGCGGGAGTCGCAGGAGCTCAGGCTCAAGCGGCTCTACCCCGGCACGGTCATCAAGGAGAACGCCCACCAGATCCTCGTCCCGCGCCCGAAGACGGCGAAGGTCGGCGGAAAGCCGTTGATCGGGCGGGAACTGCTCGGCTGGGTAGGGGAGTTCCTCACGACGATCCTGGGGTCGTAGCGGGCGGCTGCCTCAGGAGGCGCAGGCGTCGGCGATGGAGCGGCTGTTCTCGTAGAGGTGGTGGCGCGTGACCCGGCCGTCCTCGACCGTCAGGCGCAGCGCGAAGGGCCCGTCGAAGGACTTGCCGGTGTCGCGCACGGTGCCCCAGAGGCGGCCGAGGATCACCGCGTCCGTGCCGTCGACGAGGATCGTGTCGACGGTGGCGCCGGCCTTCTCCGGGACGGTGTGCGCGGCCAGTTCGTCCGCCTGGGCCGCGCACTCGGCGGCGGTTGACCGCGGCCGGATCCACGGCACGCCCGGGTTCTCGGCGAGCAGCCAGTCGACCTCGTCGGCGAAGAGGGCGGTGAGGGCCTCGGTGTCGCCCGTCAGCCGGTGGTTCAGGAAGGCCTGGACGGCGGCGCGGGTGGCGTCTTCGGTGGTCATCGGGGCTCCTCGGTCGGTGTTCCTGCGGGTGTCGTCGATGTTGCCGCAGGGTCGAGGGCGGGTCGATTACGCCGGAGGTAATGCGGGGGACGTTATGGTCTAAACCAGTCGCTCGGTACGGTGACGAGGAGACTCGGAAGCGTGTGAGCCAGGGGAGGGGAAGTGCCGTGGGGCATGGGGCCGTTGTGGGGCTCGTCTGTTTTCCGGTGAAGTCGATGCTGGGCCAGGAGCACGAGCGGCTCGTCGTCGACGAGCGCGGCGTGGCCGGTGACCGGCTGTGGGCCCTGCGGTACGAGGACGGGAAGCTGGGGAGCGGCAAGAACCACCGCCGGTTCCGGCGGACGCCGGGGATGCTGGAGTACACCGCCGTGTACGACGCCGAGGGGCCGGTCGTCACCACGCCGGAGGGCGAGACGCTGCGGCCCGGCGATCCCCGCATCGGTGAACTCTTCGGCGGGGATGCGGAGTTGGTGCGCGAGGGTGAGGCGAGCCATCAGGACGTGGGCGCCGTCTCCCTCGTCGGCACCGCGTCGCTGCGCGCGCTCGGCGAGCTGCTCGGCGACCGCGACCCCGTCGACGTACGCCGACTGCGCAAGAACATCGTGATCGGGACCGACGAGCCGTGGATCGAGGAGGACTGGGTCGGACGGGAGATCGCCTTCGACGGCGGCGTGCGCCTTCGCGTCACCGAGCGCATCGGTCGCTGCGTCATGACCAACCAGGCCCAGCGCGGCCTTCCGGCGGACAGCCGCATCCTGAAGACGCTCACCGCGTCGCGCGGCAGGTGCATCGGCGTGTACGCGGACGTCGTGACGCCCGGCGCGCTCGCACTCGGGGCAGAGGTGGCCGTCCAGTGAACCGTCGTACCGGCGGAGTCCGGGCCGCGCTGCTGCTCGCGCTCCTCGTCACAGGATCCGTCACCGGCTGCACGCCGCAGGAGGAGGACAGCGGTTCCTCCGGGCCCGACGCCAAGGCGGGACCCGCGCTGGCCGCCGTCGACGCGCTCACCGTCAAGGGCCGCGCGCCCAAGACGGGTTACGACCGCGACCGGTTCGGCAGCCCCTGGGCCGACACGGACTCGAACGGCTGCGGCACCCGCGACGACATCCTCAAGCGCGACCTGGAGGACGTGAAGTACCGCGACGGGGACTGCGAAGTGGCCTCCGGGTCGCTCTCGCCCGACCCCTACACCGGCAAGGACGTCTCGTTCGTGCGCGGCCGCAGCCAGGTCGACATCGACCACCTCGTGGCTCTCTCGGACGCCTGGCAGAAGGGCGCAGGCAAGTGGGAGCCGAGCAAGCGCATCGCCTTCGCCAACGACCCGCTCAATCTGCTCGCGGTCGACGCGGGCCCCAACCGCGGCAAGGGCGACGGCGACACGGCCACCTGGCTGCCGCCGGACAAGGGCTACCGGTGCGCTTACGTGGCCCGGCAGGTGGCGGTGAAGAAGAAGTACGGGGTGTGGGTGACGGGCGCCGAGCGGGACGCCATGAAGCGGGTCCTGACGGGCTGCCCGCAGGAGAAGCTGCCGACCGGGGGCGGCCCGACGGCGGCGCCCGGACGGTTCCACGCGCGCTGACCGGCCGTCCACGTTCGTGCGCCCGCCACGCGCTCGTACGCACGTGGTCGTACGCCTATGCGCTCGTGCGTGCGAAAAATGGCTTAACAGGCGGGGCCCGGCCCGCTAGCGTCCCGGACATGGACCTGAAGATCACGACGCTGGCCGAGCGGCCCGAACTCGCCGGGCCGCTCTGGGCGATGGACGACACCTGGCCGGAGTTCATCGGCAACGACCCCATCGCGTGGTCGCTGATCGGGCGGATCGTCAAGGAGTTCGCCGATTACGTCCTGGTCGCCACGGACGAGCGGGGCACGGTCGTCGCCAAGGCGTTCAGCGTGCCGTTCGCGCTGCACGCCGACGGGCGCGGTGAGCTGCCGGACGGCGGCTGGGACCAGGTCATGCTGTGGGCGTTCTCGGACCTGCGGCACGGCAGGAAGCCCGACACGGTGAGCGCGATCGAGATCACCGTGGAGAAGTCCTTCCTCGGGCAGGGAGTGTCCGGGCGGATGCTCGCCGCGATGCGCGAGAACGCACGCGCGCGTGGCTTCGCGGAAGTCGTCGCTCCGGTGCGCCCGAACGCCAAGCACCTCGAACCGGCCGCGCTGATCGACACGTACGCACAGCGCAAGCGGGACGACGGTCTTCCCGCCGACCCGTGGCTGCGGGTGCACGTGCGTGCGGGCGGCACCATCGCGAAGGTGGCGCACGCATCGATGACGGTGTCCGGATCCACCGCGCAGTGGCGGGCGTGGACGGGCCTCCCGTTCGACACGGCGGGTCCCGTCGAGGTGCCGGGGGCGCTGGTGCCGGTGCACTGCGAGCCGGAGCGGGGCTACGCGGTGTACGTGGAGCCGAACGTGTGGGTGCGGCACGTGCTGTGAGCCCGTGCCGCACGCCGCGTGCGGTCCGGCGGTTCAGCCCGCGAGCTTGTCGATGTCCACGACGTCGCCGGTGGGCGGCGTCGCGTCGACCGGCTTGTCGAAGTCGCTGAACGCCAGGGTCTCCGGGGTCTTCGCGGTCTCGTTCACGACCTTCAGCAGATACGGCTCGCCCTCCGTGGCGACGTAGAGGGTGTACCGGTCGGCGCCGTCGCTCTCGGTGAGCGTAAGGGCCGGTGTGCCGTCGACGGTGGCCGGCTTCCCCCTGCGGGCGGCGGAGTTGACGTCCTTGAACTCGCCGAGCAGGACGTCCAGGTCGCAGAACGAGGCGATGTCCTTCGCGTCGGCCCCGGTCGCGGCCGTCTTGACCCACTTGCCCGCGAGCATGTCCACGGCGGCCTGGGTGTCGGCCGCGGGCTCGCCCTTGCCCTGGGCGCGCAGGAACTCCTCGTCGTACTTCATGTAGACCGTGCTCGCGGTCGTGATGAGGTCGAGCGAACCCTCCCCGCCCATCCCCATCGTGCCCGCGCACCGGCCCTTGGTGTCGAAGGCCATGTCCAGCTCGATGGTGCCTGCCTCGTCCGGGACGCGGCCCTTCACCTTGAGGGACGAGGCGTCGGTCGTCGCCTTCACGGCCTTGTCGACGATGTCGGGCCCGGACAGGCCGGGGAACGGTCCCGCCTCTTTCTTCGGTGCCTTGTTCGCTGTCTTCTCCTTGGCGGTGCCCGACCCGCCGGAGCCGGCGGATTCGGTGCCGCAGGCGCTCAGGCCGACGGCCGCCGAAGCGGCCAGGCAGACAGCGGCAAGAGTGGTACGTCGCATGAAGATCCCCCCACGGGAACTTGGAAGTGCTGCCGATATCTCAGCAGAGGCTGTGAACCGAGTCAACACGAGCCGTGTTGGCCGTAGGGTTAACACCCGTGAAGGGGGTGGTTGTGCGTGGATGGGTATGATCGGCGCCACAGCGCCGCGGTGGGCACGTTCGCGGTGGGGGCAGCGGGACCGAGGGGAGCCAGTCGGTGCGGGACAACGCGACAGAGGTGACCGCCGCCGGGATCGCCCGGCTCGCCGGCGTCGGCCGGGCGGCCGTCAGCAACTGGCGCCGCCGCCACCCCGACTTCCCCAAGCCCGTCGGCGGCACCGAGACCAGCCCCTCCTTCGCGCTCGCGGAGGTCGAGGAGTGGCTGCGCGCCCAGGGCAAGCTGGGAAAGCTGGGCGAAGTACCGCTCAAGGAGCGCGTCTGGCAGCACCTCGCCGGCCACCCCGCGGGCCCGGTCACCGCCCTCCTGCACGCGGGCTGCGCCCTGCTCCTCGTACGCGACCGGCACCCGGACTGGCTCACGATCAGCGCGGTGTCGGACGAGCGGATGGCCGAGCTGCTCCCGGCGGCCCTCGACGACGTGGTCGCCCCGCGGTTCGGCGGGGGAGCGGGTGGAGCGCGGCAGGCCGTGCCCGTCCCGGACGCCGGGCAGCTCCTGCCCTCCGTCCCCCTCCTGCGCGGCGTGGCCGAGCTCGCGTCCGAGCTGGGCGCCCGGCAGACGTACGAGTTCCTGATCGGTCGGCACATCGACGCCAACCCCCGGCAGTACACGCTCACTCCGGCAGGACCCGCCGACCTGATGGCCGCGCTCGCCGGGCCCGCGCCGACCGTGCTCGACCCGGCCTGCGGCACCGGCGCCCTGCTGCGCGCCGTCACCCCGCGCCCCGACCAGCGCCTCCACGGCCAGGACAGCGCCCCCGAACTCGCCGCCCTCACGGCCCTTCGCCTGGCCCTGCACTCCGACGCCACCGTGCGCGCCGCCGCCGCCGACACCCTGCGCGCGGATGCCTTCGGGGAGACGCGGGCCGACGCCGTGCTCTGCCACCCGCCGTTCAATGAACGCAACTGGGGGCACGACGAACTCGCCTACGACCCCCGCTGGGAGTACGGCTTCCCGGCCCGTACGGAGTCCGAACTCGCCTGGGTCCAGCACGCGCTGGCCCGGCTCAGGGACGGCGGCACCGCCGTTCTGCTGATGCCGCCGGCCGCCGCGTCCCGCCGCTCGGGGCGCCGGGTCCGTGCCGATCTGCTGCGCCGCGGCGCCCTGCGTGCCGTGATCGCGCTGCCCGCGGGCGCCGCGCCCCCGTACAACATCCCGCTGCACGTATGGGTCCTGAAGAGGCCGGTGCCCGGCGCGCAGGCCTCGCCCGAGCTGCTCCTGGTCGAGACGGCGGGGCTCGCCGCGGCCGACGGCAGGGACCGGCAGGCGTGGCGCCCCGTGCAGGACGCCGTGGTGGATGTCTGGCGGCGCTTCGACCGGCACGGCACGGCCGACGGACAGCCGGGGCTCGCGCGCTGCGTGCCGGTGCTCGAACTCCTCGACGACGAGGTCGACCTGGCCCCGGCCAGACGCCTTCCGCCACCGGCCACGGGCGGCGGGGCGGCGGAGCTCGCGGCCGTGCGTGAACGGCTCGGGGACGCCGTGCGCCGGACGGCCGACCTCGTGCCGCCGCTCATCAAGGAGGGCGACGCGGCCCACTGGCCGGTGACCACGGTGGGTGAACTCGCCCGCGCGGGTGCGCTGTCGCTGCGGACGGCTCCGGTGTCCGGCGCCGCGGCGCCCGGCGTCACACGACTCCTCACCGAGCACGACGTGCTGGCCGGAACGGCGCCCTCCGGCTCGGTCGACCCGCTGCAGGAGTCGGCCGCGCCCCAGGAGAGTGCCGTCGGCGAAACGGCGGACTCAGTGGTGACCCGGCCCGGCGACGTCGTCGTCCCGCTCTCCGGCGGCGGAAGTGCCGCCCGCGTCATCGACGAGGCCACGGCGGGCGCCGCGCTCGGCCGGGGACTCACCCTCCTGCGCCCCGATCCGGCCGCCCTGGACCCGTGGTTCCTCGCCGGGTTCCTGCGCGGCACCGCCAACAACCGCCAGGCGAGCAGCTACGCGTCCACCGCCGCCCGGCTCGACGTCCGCCGCATCCGTCTGCCGCGGCTGCCCCTGGAGGGACAGCGCGGCTACGGAGAGCGGTTCCGCGCGCTCGCCGCCTTCGAGGACACGCTGCGTCTCGCGGGCAGGCTGGGCGAGCAGTTGGTGCGCGGACTGCACGACGGACTGACGGACGGCACGCTTCCGCCGGAGTGACACGACCGGGTTCCACCGGGGGCCGCGATCAGGACGTGACCAGTACGGCAACGGTTCGGTACAACCCGGGACCGCTTCTCCTTGTCGGCCTATACGCTCGAATCCGCACTCGTTCGTATGTCGACCCTCGGCCGCGCGTTCCCCCCAGGCGAACGCGCGGCCGCATCAGGCACCAGGAGCAGCCATGCACGGCCACGGCTACGCGCCGCAGCAACCGCCGCCGACCTCCGGCGGCACGCATGTGACGCTGCGCGTGATGTTCGTGGTGCTCGCCGTCGTGACGTGCGGCCTGCTCGCCTGGGCGCCGATGCTGCGGCTCGCGATCGTGACGCGCAAGTCGTACGACTGGGTCCTGTTCGGGCTCGTGACCGCGCTCGACGTGACGGCGCTCGTGCTCGTCGGCATCGACCCGGGCGAGGACGAGTTCCAGGGGCCCGGCAACGCGGGCATGGTGGTCCTCCTGAGCACGCTGGTGGCGGCCATCGCCTACTACCTGTTCGCGGACATACGGCACTTCAGCCGCTTCCGGCAGCCGCAGTACACGGGCTACGCAGGTCCGCAGCCCACCTACGGCTATCCCCAGCAGCAGGGACCCGCCCCCGTCCACCTCCAGCCCACGCAGCTGCACCAGCCGCCCGTCCAGCAGACGCCGCCCCCGCCCACGCGCCCCGCACCGGCCCGCATCCACCAAGTACAGGCAGAGCTCGACGAGCTCAGTGACTACCTGCGCAAGCAGGAAGGCGGCAACTGACCGTGTCACCGGGGACGGGCGGCCGTGTGGTCGCCGGGCGCTACGAACTCTCCACGCTCATCGGCCAGGGCGGCATGGGCCAGGTCTGGACGGCGTACGATCAGCGCCTCGACCGCCGCGTCGCGGTCAAGCTCCTGCGCCCCGACCGGGTCGCGGGCGCCGAGGCCGAGGAGCTGCGCCGCCGCTTCGTGCGCGAGTGCCGCGTCACCGCACAGGTCGACCACCCGGGCCTCGTCACCGTCCACGACGCGGGCACGGAGGGCGAGGACCTCTACCTCGTCATGCAGTACGTCGACGGGGCGGACCTCGGCGACCACCTCGCCGAGCACGACCCCTACCCCTGGCAGTGGGCCGTCGCGATCGCCGCGCAGCTGTGCGCCGTGCTCTCCGCGGTGCACGCCGTGCCGATCGTGCACCGCGACCTCAAGCCGCGGAACGTGATGGTCAAGCAGGACGGCACGGTCTCCATCCTCGACCTGGGCATCGCCTCGGTCATGGACACCGACACCACCCGCCTCACGCACACCGGTTCACCCATCGGCAGCCCCGCCTACATGGCGCCCGAGCAGGCGATGGGCGGCGCGGTAGGCCCGTACACCGACCTCTACGCCCTGGGTGTCCTCCTCCACGAACTCCTCAGCGGAGACGTGCCGTTCTCCGGCTCCACCGCGCTCGGCGTCCTGCACCGCCACCTCTACGAACCGCCGCTCCCGGTCCGCCGCCTGCGCGCCGAGGTCCCCGAGGCCCTCGAAGCCCTGGTGCTCAGGCTCCTCGCCAAGGACCCCCAGCACCGGCACGCGAGCGCCCAGGAGGTCTACGAGGAACTGGCCCCTCTCCTCCCCGCGCGCGGCATCCCCACCGGCGGCCCGCTCGACCCCACCCGCCCCTTCCTGCGCCCGCACGCGCCGTGGCCCGACCGCGCGGCGACACCGGCGCCGACCCCCGCCATCCAGCCGGACAGGCCCGACAAGGGCCAGGTGCCCGGCGGCCCCGGCAGCCAGACGGACGTCGTCCGCGCGGTCGACGAGGTCAAGCGGCTCCTGGGCGAGGGCCGCATCACCCAGGCCGTGGACATCCTCGGCTCGATCCTGCCCGCGGCCGCCGCCAAGCACGGCGAGCACTCCCCGGTGGTCCGCTCCCTGCGCAAGCAGTACGCGGCGACGCTCATGGACGACGGCCAGTACCGCCGCGCCCTGCCCGAACTGCGCCGCCTCGCCGACGAGCGCGCGGCCGAGTCCGGCCAGGCCGACCCGCACTCCCTCCAGTTCCGCTACGAGGCCGCGCAGTGCCTGGAACAGCTCGGCGAACCGGCGGCGGCCCTCGCGGAGTACCGAGCACTCCTGCCGTACTACGAAAACCGCTACGCCTCCGACGACCGCGAACGCCCCCTCGAAATCCGCCGCCGCATCGGCCACTTGCTCCTCGCGCTCGGCGACCGCGCGGCGGCGCACGACACGCTGGCGCGGCTGCTCATGGACGCCGAGCGGATGCACGGCGTGGGGCACCCGTTCCCGGCCGAGATCCGGCGTACGTTGCAGTGGCTAGGACAAGTGCGCGGTTAGTGAGGGCCAAGGGTGCCCCAACTCCACCCGAATCGTTGGTCGAATGGGTGGCCGAGAGACCGGCCACTGCCTAACATCGATCACCGCAAGACTTTGTGCACCGCCGCACAATCTCTCGACCGGGAGGCTCACTTGCACCGCCGCCGTCGCACCGCGCTCACCCTCTCCGCCGCCGCGATCGCCGCGGCCCCCCTCCTGACCGCCTGCGGCGCCGAAGCCCACCCGGGCGCCGCGGCCGTCGTGGGGAACGACCGGATCACGGTCTCGCAGCTCGAGGGCCGGGTGAACGAGGTGCGGGACGCGCAGCGCGCCGCGATCCCGGACGAGCAGCAGTACGAGCAGGCCATCGCCAAGACCGGCGGCCTCACCCGCAGCACGCTGCACACGATGGTCCTGGACAAGGTCCTCCACCAGGCCGCGACGGACGCGGGGGTCGAGGTGTCGCGCCGCGACATCCAGACGATGAGAGCGGGCCTCGAACAGCAGGCGGGCGGCAAGAAGGCCCTCGAACAGGGCTGGCTGCAGCAGTACAGCGTCGCCCCCTCCCGCCTGGAGGACAGCCTCCGTACGGAGATCGAGGCCCAGAAGCTGGCGAAGGTCCTCGGCGCGGACATGAACGCCCCGGAGGGCCAGGCCATCTTCTGGAAGGCACTCTCCAAGGCCTCCAAGAAGCTGGACGTCGACCTGAACCCGCGGTACGGCACGTGGGACGTGGACAAGAGCAAGCGCGCGGACTCGAAGACGCCGTGGGTGCGTGAGGTGTCCGGGGACGGCGCCGCGCAGCCCAAGCAGGCGTAGGGGAGCCCGAACAGGAGCAGGGAGAGGGCTGTCAGCGCTGTGGGTTACGTTCGACGGGTGAACGAAACCACGCCCCCGGCCGACGCCCCCGGCCGCGTCATCCTCCTCACCACCAGCCACCGGGTGGCCCCCGGCCTGCTCTCCTGGCCCGCGTGGCAGGCCCTGCACGGGGCCGACGAAGTCCTGTGCGCCGACGCCACGCACCCCCAGCTGCCGTATCTGCGCGAGGCCGGTGTGCGCGTGGACCAGGCGTCGCCCACGGCCCAGGAACTGGTGGCGGCGTGCGCGGGCGACCGCACGGTCCTGGTCATCGCCACGGCCGAGGGCGACCGCGCCCTGACGGACGGCCTGGCGAGGCTCGCGGGCTCGGGCCGCGTGTCGATGCCGGACCTGGAACTGCTCCCCGCTTCGTACGACCTGCCGGGCGCGCGGCTCCTTGACCTGGTCCAGGTCATGGACCAGATCCGGGGCGAGTGCCCCTGGTCATCGCAGCAGACGCACAAGGGCCTGGCGAAGTACGCGATCGAGGAGGCGTACGAACTGGTCGAGGCGATCGAGGAGGGCGACAGGGAGGAGCTCCGTGAGGAGCTGGGCGACGTCCTGCTCCAGGTGGTCTTCCACGCGCGGATCGCCGAGGACGACGAGGAGTCCCCCTTCTCCGTGGACGACGTGGCGGGCACGATCGTCGAGAAGCTGATCCACCGCCACCCGCACGTCTTCGGCGACGACTCGGCGGACACTCCCGAGGACGTGAAGGCGCACTGGCTGCGCACCAAGGCGGAGGAGAAGCAGCGCTCCTCCCTGACAGAGGGAATCCCCCTGGGCCAACCGAGCCTGGCCCTGGCGGCAAAGCTGGCTTCCCGGGTACGGACGGCGGGCCTTGAGGTGCCCCTGCCCGCGGGTGAGGGAATCGGCTACGAACTCCTCGCGCTGGCCCTGCGCGCGGAGACAGAGGGGACCGACCCGGAGGCGGCGCTGCGGGGCGCGGCGCGGGCTTATCGGGATGCGGTGCTGGCGGCGGAGGGCTCTGGGGCTTAGCCGGGGGCTTCAGGTATTTCAGCCCGTCCGGCGTTTGAGGACGAACTCGGCGGAGCCGGTGATGAGGGCACGCAAGGCTTCGGAGCGGCCTGATGCCGTCCGGGCCCGGGGGAAGAAGCCCGCCGACCCCGGATACGGTCAACCCATGCAAGACCAGCCGCCCACCCCCGCAGAGGGACCCCCCACAGCCTGCCCCGCGGGGGCAACCCCGCCCGAGGCCCAGGGGCCAGACCCCGCAGGGGCCACCCCGCCCGAGGCCCAGGGGCCAGAACTCTTCTCGTGGGAGTTCGCCACCGACCCCTACCCCGCCTACGCCTGGCTCCGCGAGCACGCCCCCGTGCGCAAGACCCGGCTGCCCAGTGGCGTGGAGGCCTGGCTGGTCACCCGGTACGTCGACGCCAAGCAGGCGCTCGCCGACCAGCGGCTCAGCAAGAACCCCGCCCATCACGGCGAGCCCGCGCACGCGAAGAGCAAGACCGGCATCCCGGGCGAACGCAGCGCGAACCTGATGACGCACCTGCTCAACATCGACCCGCCGGACCACACCCGCCTGCGCCGCCTCGTCTCCAAGGCCTTCACGCCCCGCCGTATCGCCGAATTCGCGCCCCGCGTGCAGGAGTTGACCGACCGGCTCATCGACCAGTTCGCGGAGAAGGGGGAAGCCGACCTCATCCACGACTTCGCCTTCCCGCTCCCCATCTACGCGATCTGCGACCTGCTCGGCGTGCCCCGCGAGGACCAGGACGACTTCCGTGACTGGGCGGGGATGATGATCCGCCACGGCGGAGGGCCCAGGGGCGGGGTCGCCCGGTCCGTGAAGAAGATGCGCGGTTACCTCGCCGAGCTGATCCACCGCAAGCGCCTCGAACCCGGAGACGACCTCATCTCCGGACTCATCCGCGCCTCGGACCACGGCGAGCACCTCACCGAGAACGAGGCCGCCGCGATGGCCTTCATCCTTCTCTTCGCCGGGTTCGAGACCACCGTCAATCTCATCGGCAACGGCACCTACGCCCTCCTCACCCACCCCGAGCAGCGTGAGCGGCTCCAGAACTCCCTCAGGGACGGCGACACCGGCCTCCTGGAGACCGGCCTTGAGGAACTCCTCCGCTTCGACGGTCCCGTCGAACTCGCCACGTGGCGGTTCGCCACCGAGCCGCTGACCATCGGAGGCGAGGAGATCGCCGCAGGCGACCCCGTCCTCGTCGTCCTCGCCGCCGCCGATCGTGACCCCGAACGCTTCGACCGGCCGGACACGCTCGACCTCTCCCGCCGCGACAACCAACACCTCGGCTACGGCCATGGCATTCATTACTGTCTCGGCGCACCGCTCGCCCGGCTCGAAGGGCAGGCCGCCCTCGCGACTCTTCTGCGGCGCCTCCCTGACCTGCGACTCGCGGCGGAACCTGGTGATTTGAGATGGCGCGGCGGGCTCATCATGCGCGGACTCCGCACGCTGCCCGTGGAGTTCACACCCGCACAGCAGAGCAAAGATTCGACCCCGGAAACGACGTTTAGCTGACGGACCGTCAAGACTGTGACTTTCACGTGATCTCCGCTGCATCGACTTGTGACAAGCGTTCGACTGCCGCTACGTTCACCGACGACTCGGCATCCCGTGTCGCAGTCGTCGCTCCAGTCACGCGAAAGGCAACCGCATGCTCTCCGGCAATGGTCGTCACCGACGCCCCCGCCAGGCCCCGGCCCTGATCGTCGCGGCAGGAGTCGCAGGATCGGCCATCGCCATCCCGCTGCTCGGCGCCACCAGTGCGAGCGCGGCGGACACCGCCACGTGGGACAAGCTCGCGGAGTGCGAGAGCGGCGGCTCCTGGAGCGCGGACGCCGGCAACGGCTACTACGGAGGGCTCCAGTTCTCGCAGCAGGTCTGGGAGGACTACGGCGGCCTCGACTTCGCGCCGAGCGCCGATCAGGCCAGCCGTTCGCAGCAGATCTCCGTCGCCGAGAAGGTCCTCGACGACCAGGGGACCAGCGCCTGGCCCAGCTGCGCGCCGATCGCCGGTCTCACCCAGGACGGCGCCGCCGCCGACGTCGACCCCGGCGCCCCGATCACCACGGTGCCGTCGGACGAGCCGTCGGAGTCGACCGAGCCCGGTGACGGTGAGTCGGGCGAGTCGGGCGAGTCGAGTGCGTCGCCGAGCGAGTCGGCCGACTCCTCGGACAGCGCCAAGTCTTCGGACAAGCCCTCGGAGAAGCCTTCCGAGAAGCCCGGCGCCGACGACGAGGCGCGAGACAAGAATCACGACGAGTCGGGTGAGCCGGGCAAGTCGGGTGAGACGGATGAGTCCGGCGACTCGGGCAAGTCCGGGCAGAACGACGAGGCTTCGCCCGCCCCCACGTCCCCGGCCGGTGGGGGCGAAGGCCGTCACCGCGGCGGCAGCGCGGACGACAAGGCCTCCGACGGCACCGCTCGCGAGGGTTCGGGCCGGCACGCGTCCCGTGGCGACGAGCGTCAGAAGGACGGCTCCGACGGGACGTACACGGTCCGGTCCGGAGACAGCCTCTGGGGCATCGCGGACGACCTCGACGTGAAGGGCGGGTGGGCCGAGCTGTACGAGGAGAACGAGAAGTCGGTCGGCTCCGACCCCGATCTCATCCTTCCCGGTCAGAGCCTCGATTTGGGCGAAAAGTAGGGGTAGTTGGCGAGTCGCTTTGCGCTTGATGTCCCAATTGGCGCAAGTGAGAGATGGGTCTCAGAAGCCCTGATCGTCTTTGAGTTTCGGCCGATCGCATGTCTACGGTCGTGACCGCTCGCCACAGCGGGCCCCGCCGGTCGGTACGCCGAGTCCTGCCAACGGCCGTTCGGGAACAGTCGTCGCGCAAGCGCCGTAGGCAGGAGCGGGGGAACCAAGGTTTCCGCCGGGCCCGGCCGTTCAGCATCGCGAGAGCGATGCGGAGAGACGGACGGGAACGGCTAGGGGTTAAGCCGCGCTCAGGAAGCGCGGCCGGGCAACTTCATCGGCCCGAACCCGACAGCTCACCTCGCAGGCGTCGGTGAGGGGATCACTCATGCTGTTTTCCAGCAAGGGCAAGCACCGCCGCCCGTCCAAGGCCACCCGTGTCGCCACGCTCGCCGGCGTCACCGGTGTAGCGGTCGCCGCCCCGCTGATGGCGGCCGGCTCGGCCTCCGCCGCGACCAACTCCGAGTGGGACGCCGTCGCCCAGTGCGAGTCCGGCGGCAACTGGTCCATCAACACCGGCAACGGCTACACGGGCGGACTGCAGTTCTCGTCCTCCACCTGGGCCGCGTACGGCGGCACGAAGTACGCGCCCACCGCCGACAAGGCCTCCAAGGCCCAGCAGATCGAGATAGGCGAGAAGGTCCTCGCGGGCCAGGGCAAGGGTGCCTGGCCGAGCTGCGGCGTCGGCCTCTCGGGTGCGTCCAACGAGGGTGGCGGTGCGCAGGAGAGCGCCCCGCAGCAGACCCAGGAGCAGCCGAAGAGCCAGCCCAGCACCCAGACCGAGCAGCCGCAGCAGGCCGCTCCGAAGGCCGAGGCCCCGGCCCCGAAGACCGAGTCCAAGAAGACCGTCGAGACCCCGACCGGCAAGACGGTCAAGAAGGGCGACGGCGAGTACAAGGTCAAGAAGGGTGACACCCTCTCCAAGATCGCCGAGGCGAAGGACGTCAAGGGCGGCTGGCACAAGGTGTACAAGCTCAACGGCGACATCATCGACAACGCCGACATGATCTACCCGGGCCAGCAGCTGCACCTCAGCTAGTTCTGGCGGGGCGCCTCGCGGGGCTTGCTTCTCTGCAGGCGCGTCGTCGTTGCTCGCGCAGTTCCCCGCGCCCCTTCGGGGCACGGGTCCACCCCGTCCCGGTGCGCGTATCCCCCGTACGCACCGGGGCGGGGTTCTTTTTGTCCGCACCGCTTTGTTCCGTTCGGAAACTTTTTGCTCTCGGTTTGTCCACAGGACGGTCGCTCGGCTGGCTGTTGCCCGGGAGCCGGTTAGGCTCGTGTCCGCGAGGCCAACGCCCCGCGTACCCGCGTCACATCCCAGAAGGAGATGCTCGTGCCGTCCATCGACGTCGTCGTAGCCCGGGAAATCCTGGACTCCCGAGGCAACCCCACGGTCGAGGTCGAGGTCGGCCTCGACGACGGCAGCACGGGTCGTGCCGCCGTTCCGTCCGGTGCTTCCACCGGTGCTTTCGAGGCCATCGAACTCCGTGACGGTGACCCCAACCGTTACCAGGGCAAGGGCGTGGAGAAGGCCGTCCTCGCCGTCATCGAGCAGATCGGCCCGGAGCTCGTCGGGTACGACGCGACCGAGCAGCGCCTGATCGACCAGGCGATGTTCGACCTCGACGCCACCGACAACAAGGGCTCGCTCGGCGCCAACGCCATCCTCGGCGTCTCGCTCGCCGTCGCGCACGCCGCGTCGGAGGCCTCCGACCTCCCGCTCTTCCGCTACCTCGGCGGCCCGAACGCGCACCTGCTGCCCGTTCCGATGATGAACATCCTGAACGGCGGGTCGCACGCCGACTCGAACGTCGACATCCAGGAGTTCATGATCGCGCCGATCGGCGCCGAGTCGTTCTCCGAGGCCCTGCGCTGGGGCACCGAGGTCTACCACACGCTGAAGAAGGTCCTGAAGGACAAGGGCCTCTCCACCGGCCTGGGCGACGAGGGCGGCTTCGCCCCGAACCTGGACTCCAACCGCGCCGCGCTCGACCTCATCCTCGAGGCCATCAAGCAGGCCGGTTACGTCCCCGGCGAGCAGGTCGCGCTCGCGCTCGACGTCGCCGCGTCCGAGTTCTACAAGGACGGCAAGTACGAGTTCGAGGGCAAGTCCCGCTCGGCCGCCGAGATGACCGAGTACTACGAGGAGCTCGTCGCCTCGTACCCGCTCGTCTCCATCGAGGACCCGCTGTTCGAGGACGACTGGGCCGGCTGGAACGTCATCACCGAGAAGCTCGGCGAGAAGGTCCAGCTCGTGGGTGACGACCTGTTCGTCACCAACCCGGAGCGCCTGGCCCGTGGCATCGAGGAGAAGTCGGCCAACGCCCTTCTGGTGAAGGTCAACCAGATCGGTTCGCTGACCGAGACGCTCGACGCGGTCGAGATGGCCCAGCGCAGCGGCTTCAAGTGCATGATGTCGCACCGCTCCGGTGAGACCGAGGACGTCACCATCGCCGACCTCGCCGTCGCCACCAACTGCGGCCAGATCAAGA
Organism: Streptomyces sp. NPDC044044; assembly: GCF_056434405.1. NCBI lineage: Bacteria > Bacillati > Actinomycetota > Actinomycetes > Kitasatosporales > Streptomycetaceae > Streptomyces > Streptomyces sp. NPDC044044. Next base: position 611,902 of record NZ_JBWKFG010000005.1, read on the forward strand.
CCGGCGCCCCGGCCCGCTCCGAGCGTGTCGCCAAGTACAACCAGCTGCTCCGCATCGAGGAGATCCTCGACGACGCGGCCGTCTACGCCGGTCGCAGCGCCTTCCCGCGCTTCAAGGGCTGAGCCGTAGCCACGCTGTAGTTACGTACGTCCCCGTACTCGGTCCCGTACCGTGTGCGGGGACGTACGCGCGTGTGAACGGGAGGCGGGGACATGGCCGTGAAGGACCGGGACCGGTTCTCCACCGCGACCAGGCTGCGGCTGCTCGGCGAACAGACCGCGGAGCGCGTCTACCGCTCCCAGACCAAGCGTCAGGCCCGCCGCTCCCGGCTCACGGGACGCGCCGCGCTCCTGGCGCTCGTGCTCTGCTCGCTGGTCGTCGCGCTCGCCTACCCGATAAGGCAGTACGTCTCCCAGCGCGCGGAGATCGCCGATCAGCGCAAGGAGCAGGCCGAGCGCCGCGAGAACGTCGAGAAGCTGCGGGACGAGAAGGCCCGCTGGCGGGACGACGAGTACGCGGAGCAGCGCGTCCGGGACCGGCTGCACTACGTGATGCCGGGCGAGACCGGCTTCACGGTGGTCGACCCCGAGGCGGCGAAGAAGCAGCACACCGACCAGGGGGCGGCCGCCAGGCCCTGGTACTCGAACGTCTGGGACGGCGTCGACAAGGCCGACCGCCCGGACGACGACTCACCGGACGACGACTGAGCCGTCCAAATCTCTGACGTCCGAGTCCGAGCCCCACAGAACTTCTACGGAACCGATCGAAAGACAGGCATGGAAACGCCCCCGCCGACCACCCCGCGCACCGAGCCCACCGACGCCGACGTCGAGGCCTTCAAGCAGCAGCTCGGCCGTCCGCCGCGCGGCCTGCGGGCCATCGCCCACCGCTGCCCGTGCGGGCAGCCGGACGTCGTCGAGACAGCGCCGCGCCTTCCGGACGGGACGCCGTTCCCGACGACGTACTACCTGACGTGCCCGCGGGCCGCTTCCGCGATCGGCACCCTTGAGGCCAACGGCGTCATGAAGGAGATGTCGGAGCGCCTGAAGACGGACCCCGAGCTGGCCGCGGCCTACCGCGCCGCGCACGAGGACTACATCGCGCGCCGCGACGCGATCGACGTCCTTGAGGGCTTCCCGAGCGCGGGCGGCATGCCGGACCGCGTGAAGTGCCTGCACGTCCTGGTCGGCCACTCGCTGGCCGCGGGCCCCGGCGTGAACCCCCTGGGCGACGAGGCGATCGCGATGCTCCCGGAGTGGTGGCGCAAGGGGGCCTGCGTGTCCCTTCCGGAGGGTGAGCCCGCGGCAGGGGAGCGCGCATGACCCGCGTGGCAGCCATCGACTGCGGCACGAACTCGATCCGCCTGCTCGTGGCGGACGCGGACCCGCAGACCGGCGAACTGATCGACCTGGACCGCAGGATGACTATCGTCCGGCTCGGGCAAGGCGTCGACAAGACGGGCCGTCTGGCTCCGGAGGCCCTGGAGCGCACCTTCGCGGCCTGCCGCGAGTACGCCGAGGTCATCAAGGCCCACGGCGCGGAGCGCCTGCGCTTCGTGGCGACCTCCGCATCCCGCGACGCCGAGAACCGCGACGAGTTCGTACGCGGCGTCCTGGACATCCTCGGCGTCGAGCCGGAGGTCATCAGCGGTGACCAGGAGGCCGAGTTCTCCTTCACGGGCGCGACGAAGGAGCTGGCGGGAAGCGACCACCTCGCCAAGCCCTACCTCGTCGTGGACATCGGCGGCGGCTCCACGGAGTTCGTCGTCGGCGAGGACCACGTCCGTGCCGCCCGCTCCGTCGACATCGGCTGCGTGCGCCTCACGGAGCGGCACATCCGCACCGACCCGCCCGCGCCCGCCGAACTGGCCGCCGTACGCGCCGACATCGAGGCCGCGCTCGACCTCGCGGAGGAGACGGTGCCGATCCGCGAGGCGCGGACCCTGGTGGGCCTCGCGGGCTCGGTGACCACCGTGTCCGCCATCGCGCTCGGCCTCGACGCGTACGACTCCGCGGCGATCCACCACTCCCGTGTCCCGTACGAGCGGGTCAGCGAGATCGTGGGACACCTGAGCCGGGCCACGCACGACGAGCGCGCAGCGAACCCGGTGATGCATCCGGGGCGCGTGGACGTCATCGTCTCGGGCGCCCTCGTCCTCCTGTCGATCATGGATCGGACCGGGGCCCGGGAGGTCGTCGTCAGCGAGCACGACATCCTCGACGGCATCGGCTGGTCGATCGCCTGAGCGCGTCCTGTAGCGTCTGAGCGGCCGATGAGGGGCTGGAAGGGCCCGGCGGCGACATGTCGTCGGGAAACTTCGTGAAGTTCTTCACAAGGAAATCGGCTCGGTTGGACGATGTTCAGGGCTTCCGGACCCCTAAAAGTGACCCCAGAGGGCCTCGCGACCCACGATGGTGAAGGTTCGTGAGTGTGTCCGGGGCGTGGGCCGGGCGAGTGGTCCACTGGGTCCGGAGGGCCAGAGCGGCAGCTCACAAGGGGTGCACAACGTCTCGGGGTATCCCGTGGTTCCCCTGGGGCTCTATGGCCTGCGTCACGTGGGCGGCGAAGTGTAGCAGAGGGCCTACCCATGCTTGTGAAGGGGCGCACGAGCGACCCCCGTCGGGCAGGTGGATACTCGATGGCATGAGCACCACGGAGCGTCCCAGGATCCTCGTAGTAGGCGGTGGGTACGTAGGCCTGTACGCAGCTCGGCGCATCCTCAAGAAGATGCGCTACGGAGAGGCGACCGTCACGGTCGTCGACCCCCGGTCGTACATGACCTACCAGCCCTTCCTCCCCGAAGCCGCAGCCGGCAGCATTTCGCCTCGGCACGTCGTCGTCCCGCTGCGACGCGTGCTGCCCAAGGCGGAAGTTCTGACCGGCCGGGTCACCACCATCGATCAGGACCGCAAGGTCGCGACGATCGCCCCCCTCGTGGGCGAGGCGTACGAGCTGCCTTTCGACTACCTGGTCATCGCGATGGGCGCGGTCTCCCGCACCTTCCCGATCCCCGGCCTCGCCGAGCAGGGCATCGGCATGAAGGGCATCGAGGAGGCCATCGGCCTGCGCAACCACGTCCTGGAGCAGCTGGACAAGGCTGACTCCACGACGGACGAAGACGTCCGCCGCAAGGCGCTGACCTTCGTCTTCGTCGGCGGTGGCTTCGCGGGTGCGGAGACCATCGGTGAGGTCGAGGACATGGCACGCGACGCGGCCAAGTACTACAACAACGTGAAGCGCGAGGACATGCGCTTCGTGCTCGTCGACGTCGCGGACAAGATCCTCCCCGAGGTCGGCCCGAAGCTCGGCCAGTACGGCAAGGAGCACCTCGAGGGCCGCGGTGTCGAGGTCTACCTCAAGACCGGCATGGACTCCTGCGTGGACGGCCACGTGGTGCTCAACAACGGCCTCGAGGTCGACTCCAGCACCATCGTGTGGACCGCCGGTGTGAAGCCGAACCCGGCGCTCGCCCGCTTCGGTCTGCCGCTCGGCCCGCGTGGCCACGTGGACACCCAGACGACCCTCCAGGTCCAGGGCACCGACTACATCTGGGCCGCGGGCGACAACGCCCAGGTGCCGGACATGGTCGGCCGCAAGGCGGGCAACGAGAACGCCTGGTGCCCGCCGAACGCCCAGCACGCGCTGCGTCAGGCCAAGGTTCTCGGCGACAACGTGATCTCCGGCATGCGGGGCTTCCCGCAGAAGGAGTACAGCCACGCCAACAAGGGTGCGGTCGCCGGTCTGGGCCTGCACAAGGGCGTCGCGATGATCGTCATGGGCAAGGTGAAGATCAAGCTCAAGGGCCGTCTGGCCTGGTACATGCACCGCGCGTACCACGGCATGGCGATGCCGACGTTCAACCGCAAGATCCGTGTCTTCGCCGACTGGACGCTCGCGGTCTTCCTCAAGCGTGAGGTCGTCTCGCTGGGCGCCATGGAGACGCCGCGCGAGGAGTTCTACGAGGCCGCCAAGCCCGCGCCGAAGCCCGCCGTGGCCAAGGCCGAGCCGGTCGCCGCCGGGTCCGAGGAGAAGGCCAAGGCCTCCTGACCTCCGGTCGCTGAACAGCCCCGAAGGGGCCGCCCGCCATCCGTGGTGCGGGCGGCCCCTTCGGGTTTTCCGGCCCTTTATGCGTGTTAGTTACATGTATTTTGCCGATCCGTGACGCGGCAACGGGACTGCGGGAGCGCCCGGTTGGTGTTTACGTGGTGTTGAACCTATCCGGGATATCCCGAATCACGGAGGTGTGCACCATGCCGGACGCCGCACTGCGGCTGAAGAGCCTTGCCGAACAATTGCTGGGGGCCCCGCTCCCCGTACGCATTCGTGCCTGGGATGGTTCCGAAGCAGGCCCGCCGGGCGCCCCCACCCTCGTCGTGCGCAACCGCCGCGCCCTGCGCCGCCTCATGTGGAAGCCCGGCGAGCTGGGGCTCGCCCGCGCCTGGGTGGCCGGGGACCTGGACGTCGAGGGCGATCTGTACGCCGCGCTCGACCGGCTCGCCGGTTTCATCTGGCAGCGCGACGAGGACGCACGGACCCTCAGGGAGTCCCTGCGCGACCCGGAGTTCCGCGCCGCCGCCCGCTCCCTGATCGGCCTCGCCGCGCCCTTCCTGCCGCCGCCCCCGCCGCAGGAGGAGATGCGCAGGAGGCGCACCCTCCACCTGCACACCAAGGGCAGCGACCGGCAGGCCATCAGCCACCACTACGACGTGGGCAACGACTTCTACGAGCTGGTGCTCGGCCCCTCGATGGTCTATTCGTGCGCCTACTGGGGGGCCGGTGAAGAGACAGCCTCCACCCTCGAAATCGCCCAGCGCGACAAGCTGGAGCTCATCTCCCGCAAGCTCGGCCTGAAGCCCGGCATGCGGCTGCTCGACGTCGGCTGTGGCTGGGGCTCCATGGCCATCCACGCGGCGCGTGAGCACGGCGTCACCGTCGTCGGCGTCACGCTCTCCCAGGAGCAGGCAGCGTACGGCAGGAAACGCATCGCGGAGGAGGGCCTGACCGACCGGATCGAGATCCGCGTCCAGGACTACCGCGACGTGCGCGACGGTCCGTACGACGCGATCTCCTCCATCGGTATGGCCGAACACGTCGGCGCCGAGCGGTACTTGGAGTACGCACACGACTTGCACGCCCTTCTCGAACCCGGCGGTCGGCTGCTCAACCACCAGATCGCGCGCCGGCCGCAGGCCGACGAGTCGGCGTACACGGTGGACGACTTCATCGACGCCTATGTCTTCCCCGGCGGCGAGCTCGCCCCCCTGGGATCCACCGTCGGGCTCCTGGAGCGCGCCGGGTTCGAGGTGCGCGACGTCGAGGCGATCCGCGAGCACTACGCCCTCACGCTGCGCCGCTGGGTCGCCAACCTGGAGGCCCACTGGAAGGAGGGCCAGCGGCTCACGTCACCGGGCCGCGCCCGTATCTGGCGCCTCTACATGGCGGCGTCCGCGCTCGCCTTCGAGCACAACCACATCGGCGTCAACCAGGTCCTCGCGGTGAAGACGTCCGAGGTGGGCGCCTCGGGGATGCCGCTGCGGGCCCGCGACTGGAACTAGGCGGGTACGAGGCGGCACGAGACAGTACGAGGCGGTACGTGCGTGGGGCCCCGGGCGGCGATCGCCCGGGGCCCCACTCGTTCACGTACCGGCCGGTGCTACTCGGCCTTGATCGCCATCAGCGGGTTCAGCTTGGCCGCGCTGCGGGCCGGCCACATCGCCGCGAGGACACCGACGAGGCCCGCGATGCAGAGGAAGATCGCGATACGGCCGAGCGGGATCTCCATGGAGTACGTCTTCACCGTGCCGGAGATGCTGTTGCCCGCGACCCAGCCCATGAAGAGGCCGAGGCCGATGCCGAGCACCGCGCCGAACAGGGAGATGATGACCGCCTCCAGGCGCACCATCTGCTTGACCTTCGCGCGGTCGAGGCCGATGGCCCGCAACATGCCGATCTCGTGCTTCCGCTCGAAGACCGACATGGCCAAGGTGTTGATGACGCCGAGCACCGCGATCAGGATGGCCATCGCCAGGAGGCCGTAGAGCATGTTCAGCATCATGTTGATCGCGCCACCGATCTCGTTGCTGATCGCGTCCTTGTCCTGGATCTTCAGGGCGGGGTTGTCGCCGAGCGCCTTGACGATGGAGTCCTCGGCCTTGTCGGAGGTGCCGCCCGCCATCTTCACCAGGACCTGCTGGTCGGTGATCTTGGACATGTGCGCGTCGACCACGGAGAGCGGCGTGAACAGACCGTCGATCATCTCGTTCTGCTCGTAGATGCCCGCGATCCTCAGCTTGACCGTCTTGTCGTCGTCGAACGTCACCGGGACGGTGTCGCCGGTCTTGAGACCCTTCTTGTCCGCGGTCTCCTTGTCCACCAGCGTGGAGTCGCCCTTCAGACCCGCGAGCGAGCCGCTGGTGAAGTCCAGGCTCGCCAACTTGCCGAAGTCCTTCTCGTCGACGCCGGTGACCTGGCCGTACGAGCCGTCGAGCTCGCCGTAGGCCGTGCGCAGCGGGCTGCTCGCCTCGACGTCGGGGAGCTTGTCCAGCTTCTCGCGGACCTCGGGGGTCAGCGGCTCGTAGTTCGCCATGGAGACGGTGTAGTCGGCCTTCAGGGAGTCCGCGGCCATCTTGTTGATGGCGCTGCTCATGGAGGTCGCGACCACCGTCATCGCCGTGATGAGGGTCAGGCCGATCATCAGGGCCGCCGCGGTGGACGCCGTGCGGCGCGGGTTGCGCACCGAGTTGAGCCGGGACAGCTTGCCCGGGACGCCGAACGGCTTCAGGAGCGGGGCCGAGGCGGCGATGAAGGGGCGCGACAGGAGCGGCGTGAGGACGATGACGCCGACGAGGATGGTCGCGGCGCCCCCGGCCATCACGTAGTTGTCGTCCATGAACATCATGACCGTGCCGATGGCGACGATGACCGAGCCGATGGTGTTGCGGACGACCAGGCCACGCGTGGTCGGCGTCGCGTGGACGCTGTTCATCGCGGCGACCGGCGGGATCCGCGCGGCGCGGCGGCCGGGCAGCCAGGCGGCCAGCATGGTCACGACCACGCCGATGATCAGGGCGACGACGATCGTGAGCGGGGCGATGACGAGCGGCCCGTCGGGCAGTGAGGCGCCCGCGGAGTTCATCAGGGACTCCAGGCCGACGGCCACGCCGATGCCGAGCGCGAAGCCGGTCACGGCGGCCACCAGGCCCACCAGGAACGCCTCGATGAGCACGGAGCGCGTCACCTGGCGGCGGGACGCGCCGACGGCGCGCATCAGGGCCAGTTCCTTGGTGCGCTGGGCGACCAGCATGGTGAAGGTGTTGGCGATGATGAAGATGCCGACGAAGAGCGCGATGCCGGCGAAGATCAGCAGGACCTGGCTCATCGAGCTGGTCTGCTGCTCGATCATGCGGTCCTGGTCGGACTTGAGCTCGGCGCCGGTGACGGCGTCCGTGTCCTTCGGCAGGATCTTGTCGACCGAGCTCTTCAGCGCCGTCTCGGAGGTGCCTGCTGCGGCCTTCACGTCGATCTCGTCGTACTCGGTCTTGCCGAGGACCGTGCGCGCGGTGTCGTTGTCGAACACCACCAGGCTGCCGCCCGCCAGGACGCTGCCGTCCTCGGTGTCGAAGACGCCGCTGATCTTCGCCTTCTTCACCGGTCCATCGGTGGAGTAGCGGACGGTGTCGCCGATCTTGTAGCCGGTGCGCTCGGCGGTCCGGGAGTCCAGGGCGATGTCACCGGCGGACTTCGGGGCGGCGCCCTTGGTGAAGTCGTAGCGCGGGTCCTTGCCGTCCTTGCCCGGGAAGTAGTTGGCGCCGGAGGTGCCCCACTCGCCGCCCACCAGCTTGCCGTCCTTGTCGGCGAGCGCGGTGAAGCCGGAGACACCGGCGATCGCGGAGTCGGCGCCGGGCAGGCTGCCCGCCTTCTTCAGGAGGGAGTCGGTCAGGCGCGGCTTCTGCTTGGTCTCGTCCTTGGCGCCGCCGAACTGCTGGATGGCGACGGAGACGTGGTCGAAGCTCTTCGCCGACTTGTTCTTGTAGGCATTGCCGAAGGTGTCGGTGAAGACCAGGGTGCCGGAGACGAAGGCGACGCCGAGCATGACGGCGAGCACGGTCATCAACAGCCTGGCCTTGTGCGCGAGCACGTTGCGCAGGGCGGTACGGAACATGGGAGTCAAGTCCTGGTGAAAGAGAGGGTGGGCCCCGAAGGGGGCGCCCCGAAGGGGCGCGGGGAACAGCGCGACCAGCCACGACGTACCCGCAGGCAGCGCCTACGGACGTCGCACGGCGTCAGCTGGTCCGGCCCTTCGCGTCAAAGTGCTTCATCCGGTCAAGCACCCCATCGGCCGTCGGCCCGTGCATCTCGTCGACGATCCGCCCGTCGGCCAGGAAGATCACGCGGTCCGCGTACGCCGCGGCCACCGGGTCGTGGGTGACCATCACGACGGTCTGGCCCAGCTCGCGCACGGAGTTGCGCAGGAAGCCGAGGACCTCGGCGCCCGAGCGCGAGTCCAGGTTTCCGGTCGGCTCGTCACCGAAGATGATGTCGGGCTGCGAGGCGAGCGCGCGGGCCACGGCGACGCGCTGCTGCTGGCCGCCGGAGAGCTCGGTGGGCCGGTGGCTGAGCCGCCCGGCCAGGCCGACCATGGAGATGACCTGCTCCAGCCACTGCTTGTCGGGCTTGCGGCCCGCGATGTCCATCGGCAGCGTGATGTTCTCCAGGGCCGTCAGCGTCGGAAGGAGGTTGAAGGCCTGGAAGATGAAGCCGATCTTGTCCCGGCGGAGCTTGGTGAGCTGCTTGTCCTTGAGGGTGGACAGCTCGGTCTCGCCGATCCGCACGGAGCCGCCGCTGAAGCTGTCGAGCCCCGCGACGCAGTGCATCAGGGTCGACTTGCCGGAGCCCGACGGGCCCATGATCGCGGTGAACTCGCCCTGCCGGAAGTCGACGGAGACATGGTCCAGGGCGACCACCTGGGTCTCGCCCTGGCCGTACACCTTGGAGAGGTCCGTGGCGCGCGCGGCCACTGCGGTGGTGCGGGCGGCGAAGGGGGTGGTGGTCACGGGGCGGTGCTCCTGTCGGGACGACGAGTGGGGACGTACTCCATCGTGCTTGCCGATCGGCGCCGTGTAGTCAGCCGCTGTTCCGGTTCCGAGGGCCCTCTCCAGTCGGACTCGAGGCGCTCGTGTCATACCTGGGGATGACCTCGGCCCCTGACGCGGGTAGCACCTGCCGGTGACCCGCCAACGTTCCGGAAGCGGCTAAATTCCGTCATTCCGTCCCGGAGGCCGCACAGCGGTGGAAGGGCCTGCGGCATGTACCTATGGGCTGTACCGGTGGCTGATGCACCCTCAGACGTCAATAAAATAAGACAACATCGGGCTGTTGTTCCGCTGTTCGGGGGACGCCTCCCGATAGGGTCGAATCACTTGATGCGGAGCCCATGGCCTGCCCGGATGGTGGAATGCAGACACGGCGAGCTTAAACCTCGCTGCCCCTAGCGGGCGTGCCGGTTCAAGTCCGGCTCCGGGCACCTCCACCAAGCCGTCGGCGGTCTGCCGCTACGGCATCAGTACGCCGTTGAAGCGGGCCGCCGTGTGCAGGTCCGCCTCGATCGCCGCCGCCGTCTCGCGCAGCGCGGGAAGCAGCGCCCCGATGGTCTCCTCCAGCGGGGCGGTGCCCGCGTGCTGGGCCACGTTCAGGGCGGCGACCACGCGCCCCTCGGCGTCCTTGAGCGGTACGGCGACCGAGCGCAGGCCCTCCTCCAGCTCCTCGTCCGCGGTGGCGTAGCCGTCGGCGGCGGCCCGGTCGAGGATGCGGTGCAGGCCGGCCGGGTCGGTGACGGTGCGCCGGGTCAGGGGCTTGGGCGGGGCCGCCTCCAGGAGGCGTGCGCGCTCCTGTTCCGGCAGTCCGGCGAGCAGGACGCGGCCCATGGCCGTGGGGTAGGCGGGGAAGCGCGTGCCGAGCGTGATGTGGACGCTCATGACGCGGACCGTCGCGGCCCGCGCCACGTACAGGATGTCCGTGCCGTCGAGCACCGTCACCGAGGCCGACTGGTGGACGCGGCCCGTCAGTTGGCGCAGGTGCGGCTCGGCGATGTCGGCGAAGCCGAGGCGGGAGAGGCGGGCGTAGCCGAGCTCCATGATGCGGGGGAGCGGGCGGTAGAGGCGGCCGTCGTGCGCCGCGTACCCCTCGGTCTCCAGGGTGTGCAGGCAGCGGCGTGCGGTGGCCCGTGGCAGGCCCGTGGCCGCGGCGATCGCGGTGAGCGGGAGGCCGTCGCCGCGGGCCCGGCCCAAGGCGCGCAGGACGGTGAGGCCGCGGGCGAGCGACTGGAGGAAGCCGGGGCCCAGTTCGGCCTTGGCGTCCGCCGTGCCAGTTTCCTGAACATTCGTCAATTCGCTCTCGCCGTGCGTGGCTTGGGCGGTCGGCAGGGACTCCAGGAGCGCCGCCTCCGCGCGCAGTCGCGGCAGCACCAGCTCCGCCAGGCCCCGCGCCGTGTGCCTGCTGGTGTGGCTCACCGCGGACAGGGCGTACCGCGCGCGGCCCGTCGCGTCGCGCACCGGGACCGCCGTCGCGATCAGGCCCGGCTCGATCAACTGGTCGTCCAGGGCCCAGCCCGTCACGCGCGAGCGCTCCACGCGGTCCGCGAGGTCCGGGGGCGTGGACGCGGGACCCGGCGGCAGCGCGGGGAAGGCGCGTCCCGCGGGGTCGGCGGCCACCCGTGCCCGCCATGCCGCCCACGCCGCCTCGTCCCACTCGGCGGCGAACAGCGCGCCCGGCGCGCACCGTTCGGCGGGGAGCAGATCGCCGATGCGGAAGGCCACCGACATGGCGCGGCGCCGCGCGGCCTGCGTCACGAAACGGACGCCGTCGCCGTCGGGCACCGCGAGGGACACCGACTCGTCGAGATCGTCCGCGAGCCGTGCGGTGCGCGCCGCGACCTCGCCGCTGAGCCCGCTCGCCGCGAGGTAGGCGTTGCCGAGCTCCATCAGGCGGGGCGTGAGATGGAGTTCCTGGCCCTGCTCGCGTACGTAGCCGATGCGGGCCAGGGTCGCCACGACCCGGTCCACCGTCGAGCGGGCCAGGCCGGTGGCGCGGACGAGGTCGCCCGCCCTGGCCTGGTCGGCGACCGCGAGGGCGCGAAGGACCGCGAGGCCGCGCTCCAGGGGGCGTACGGACTCTTCTGGCATGGCGCGGCTCCTCGCACGGGTGGAGAACGGGCGCCCCGAAAGTGGATGCCCCGCAACCGTTGACAGCCGCTGGGTCCGGTCGGAGACTCCCGTCAGCACATTATGAACGAAAGTTCACCAGACGAACAAGTGGAGGGGTCGGCCGATGCGCACCACCGTCGGAATCATCGGAGCCGGACCGGCGGGCCTGCTCCTCGCCCGCCTGCTGCACAACGCCGGCATCGATTCCGTCGTCCTGGAGACCAGGGACCGCGCCTACGTCGAGCAGCGCCAGCGCGCCGGGATCCTGGAACAGGGCACCGTCGACGTCCTGCGCGAGGCGGGCGCCGCCGCCCGCATGGACCGCGAGGGCATCGGACACGACGGCATCGAGCTTCGCTTCGACCGCCGCAGGCACCGCGTCGACTTCCCCGCCCTGACCGGCGGCCGGTCCGTGATGGTCTACGCCCAGACCGAGGTCTGCAAGGACCTCATAGCCCTCCAGCTCGCCGCGGGCGGCCCGCTGCTCTTCGAGGCCGAGGCGCTCGCCGTCGAGGGGGCCCAGACGCAGAACCCGCGCGTCCGCTTCCGCCACCAGGGCCGCGAGGACGTCCTCGAATGCGACTACGTGGTGGGCTGCGACGGCTTCTGGGGCGTGGCCCGCAAGGCCGTGCCCGCCGATGTCTCACGGGTCTTCGAGCGGACGTACCCCTTCGGCTGGCTCGGCATCCTCGCCGACGTGCCGCCCTCGCACGACGAGCTCGTCTACGCCCGCCACGACCGCGGCTTCGCGCTCCTGTCCATGCGCTCGCCCACCGTCACCCGCGCCTACCTCCAGGTCCCCGCGGGCACGGACGCCGCCGACTGGGGCGACGAGGAGATCTGGGACGAACTCGACCGCCGCCTGGAGACGCACGACCCCGCCTGGACCCTGAAGCGCGGACCCATCACCTCCAAGTCCGTCTCCCCCATGCGCAGCCACGTCCACGAACCCATGCGGCACGGACGCGTCTTCCTCGCCGGGGACGCCGCCCACATCGTCCCGCCCACCGGAGCCAAGGGCCTCAACCTCGCCGTCGGCGACGTCGTCACCTTCGCCCGCGCGCTCGTCGAGTACCGCGAGACCGGCTCCGACGCCCGCCTGGAGGCGTACTCGGCGACCTGCCTGCGCCGCGTCTGGCAGGCCGAACGCTTCTCGTACGCGATGACCACGATGCTGCACCGCGCCCCCGAAGCCACCCCCTTCGACGACCGCATCCAGCTCGCCCAGCTGGACCGCATCACCACCGCACGCTCGGCCGAGACCGACCTGGCCGAGAGCTACACGGGCTTCCCCCTCGACTGAGCCCGCCGCGCCCCCGTCCCCGTCCCCGTCCCCCGGAAAGTCCCCACTCCACAAAGAAGTGAGAGCTCCGTGACCGCTCCCCAAGGCGCCGCGCCCCAGCGGACCTTCAGATCCGTCGCCCCCGTCATAGCCCTGTGCTGGCTCGTCGTCTTCTTCGACGGCATGGACGTCAACATCTACGGCGCCGTGATGCCGCACCTCATCGACGACAAGGGCTTCGGCTTCACCGCGTCGACCGCGGGCACCATCGGCTCCTGGACCACCTTCGGCATGCTCATCGGCGCCCTCGGCTGCGGCACGCTCACCGACTGGGTCGGCCGCAAACCGATGGTGACGGGGAGCGTCGCGCTCTTCTCCCTCGGCTCCGCGGTCTGCGCGCTCGCGCCCAGCGCCGCCGTCTTCGGCGGCGGACGGTTCATCGCCGGGCTCGGGCTCGGCGGCCTGATGCCGATCAGCCTCGCGATCGTCGCCGAGTTCGCGCCGCCCCGCAGGGCCGCGCTCGCCACCGGCCTGATGATGACCTCGTACCACGCGGGCGGCATGGCGGCCACGGGCCTGGGACTCTGGCTCGGGCCCGACCACGGCTGGCGTGTCGTCTTCTGGGCCGGCGTGATCCCCGCCGTCGTCGCCATCCCCCTCGTACTGAAGTGGCTGCCCGAATCGCCCGGCGTGCTCCTCGCCAAGGGCCGCGCGAGCGAGGCCGAGGCCGTCGCCGCCCGGTTCGCGCTGCCGTCCCCGACGCTCGCCGAAGCCCCCGAGGCGGGCGCCAAGGGCCGCTTCGCCGCCGTCGCCTCGCTCTTCACGCCGGGCCAACGCCTGGCGACCCCGCTCCTGTGGCTCGCGTCCTTCGCCGGTCTTCTGCTCGTCTACGGGGTCTCCACCTGGCTCCCCGAGCTGATGCGCGCCTCCGGCTACTCGCTCTCCTCCTCCGTCACCTTCCTCATGGTGATCAACGCGGGCGGCATCGTCGGCATGCTGGTCGCCGGGCGGGCCGCCGACAAGTTCGGCGCCGTGCGGATCTCCGCGATCTGGTTCCTGCTCACCGCCTGCGGCGCCTTCCTGCTCAAGGCCGAGCTGCCGCTCGCTGTCGCGTACGTGATCGTCTTCGTCACCGGCATCTGGCTCTTCTCGGCGCAGGTGATGGTCTACGCCTCCGCCCCTTCCGTCTACACCCCGGCCCAACGTGCCACGGGCCTCGGCTGGATCACCGGCGTCGGGCGCACCGGCGCGGTCGTCGGGCCGTGGCTGGGAGGCGCCGTCGTCTCCGGCGGAAACGCGTCACTCGGATTCACCACGTTCGCCGTGGCCGCCGTGCTCGGAGCCGTCGCGATCTCGCTGGTGCCACTCGTCCGGCGCAGCCGCCGAACCCCGGCCGACGAGGGTGTATCCACCGTCTCACCGGGAACAGAGAGCACCGGGCCCGTCGTTCTTGGTCACAAGGAGGGAAAGATCCTCCCCAAGCACTAGGGTCTTCCTTTTGCCTACGCATTACTCTTGAGCCAAAGCCACGCCCGGTGGCCATGGAGGAGTGAAATGAGGAGCAGTAACCCGGTCTTCTCGCGACGGGGGTTCAGCCGCGACAACGGCTACGCGGGCTTCGGCACGCAGCCGCAGGCCGGGGGACCCGCGGGCGGGACACAGACCCAGCAGGGCAACCCGTACGCGACCGCGGGCCAGCAGGCCCCGGCCAATCCGTACGCGACGAACCCGTACGCCCAGCAGGACCTGCAGCACGGCGCCCCCCAGGCGCCCGTAACCACCGCAGGCCGCATGACGATGGACGACGTCGTCATGCGCACGGCCACCACACTCGGCACGCTCCTGGTCACGGCCGCGCTCGCCTGGGCGCTGCTGCCGGTGGACGACGCCAACATCAGCAAGTCGTACGGCATCGCGATCGGCGCAGGCCTCATCGCGATGGTGCTCGGCCTGGTGCAGGCGTTCAAGCGCAAGGCATCGCCCGCGCTGATCCTGACGTACGCCGCCCTGGAAGGTGTCTTCCTCGGCGTCGTCTCCAGCGTCGTCGACAACCGCATCGCGGACGGCGCGGCCATGCAGGCGGTGATCGGCACGATGGCGGTCTTCGTCGGTGTCCTCGTCGCCTACAAGGCGGGCTGGATCCGCGTCAACCGTCGCTTCTACGGCTTCGTGATGGCCGCGGCGATGGGCTTCCTGCTGCTGACCGCCGTGAACCTGCTGTTCGCGGTCTTCGGCGGCGGTGACGGCCTCGGCTTCCGCAGCGGTGGCCTCGGCATCGTGTTCGGCATCGTCGGCATCCTGCTCGGTGCGTGCTTCCTGGCCCTTGACTTCAAGCAGGTCGAGGACGGCATCGCGTACGGAGCGCCGAAGGAAGAGGCCTGGCTCGCGGCGTTCGGTCTGACGATGACGCTCGTCTGGATCTACCTCGAGTTCCTGCGCCTGATCGCCATCCTGCAGGGCAACGACTGACGCGCCTGACGCACCGGAGGGCCCCGCGGAACATGCGTTCCGCGGGGCCCTTCGCCGTGTGTAGGTGTGAGTGAGGGATGAGGGTGAGGGACGAGGGGGACAGGGGAGTCAGAGCAGCTTGCGCGCGGCCCGCCGCAAGTCGTACTCGTGAATGATTGCCTTGGCGTGCCCGTACGCCAGATTGTGTTCCGCGCGGAGCCAGCTGACCTTCTCTTCGAAGCGGAAGAGCGAAGGGCCTTCGTCTACGGCGCGAAGCCAGTCGGAGATCTCACGACCGGTGCAGTGGGGGATGCGGGCGATCAGATTGCGGTGGGTCTCCTCGGAGAAGACTTGGGACATCGGCGCCTCCGGACGCGTCGCGATGTGTTCCGTCCTTCACGCCACCGTGCCTGAGCGTTGGGACGTTGGCAACAGTCCCGCCCAGGCGCATAAGGTCGCCGGGTGCTTGATACGACGCCTTTGACGGCCGCAGTGGACCAATTCGCCGACCGATTGCGGGCCGCCCCGCAGAGCCGCCTGCAGCGGGGGGCGGCGACCGAGGCGCTCGCTCTGGCCAGGGAACTGGCGGCGTGGACGCAGCGGATAGAGGTACCTGACGCGGAGCCGCGGGAGATGCCGGACGCCGGTATGTTCGCGGCGGCCGACCAAATCACGGTCGCGGGGCGGGATTTGGCCCTTGTGCTCGAGGATTCCGGCCAGTTGGCCGAGGCGCTGACACTCGTGGAGAAGGCGCAGAAGCGCGCCGGGGTGTGACGTGTGACCCCGGCGTGCGCCGGGGCCGCTTCGGTCAGACGGAGGCGATGACGCGGTCCGCCAGGATGTAGACGTTCTCGGTGCCGCACTCGAAGGTCAGGGCGTAGGCGCCGGAGACTCCGGAGCCGCCGAGCAGGACCGGGGTGCGGCCGTCGCGCAGGGCGTCGGACAGGAGCTCCGCGGTCTCGCGGTGGCCCGGGGTCATGCAGAGCGTCGTGCCGTCGGCGAAGACGTAGACGTCCAGCGTGCCCAGCGGGCCGGGGCGGACGTCGGCGAGCGCCGTGCGGGCGTCGGCCAGTTCCTCAAGACAGGCGACAGTGCGCTCGTGGTCGCCGTTGACGGGAGACTGCACCGGGACGAAATCCGGGTGCGAGGGGTGGCGGCGGCGGGCCGCGGCCAGCTCCGGGGAGTCGCCGGCGAACTCGTCGGACGGATCGCCGTACGGCTCGATGACCGGCTCCAGGCTGTCCTGCTCCAGGCCCGAGAAGTCCGCCTGGCGGGGCAGGAACAGCTCGTCGGCCATGTCGGAGAGGCCCGGCAGGCCGCTCAGGAGCGAGGGCGCGTCCGAGGCGTCACGGGCTTCCTGGGCGGCCCAGAAGGCCCGCGCCTCGGCCAGCTCGCGCTCCCGTTCCTCGGCGAGTGCCTCGGCGACGGCCGTGCGTATCTCGTCGGTGTCCGGAGTGGTGCGGGCGGCGGGCACCGCGGCGTGGGCGGTCGCCGACTGGCTCTGGGCCAGCTCGGTCCGCAGGGCGGTAATTTCTGCGAGCTGCTTCCGAAGCCCGTGCACGGCGTGCAGGGCGGCGGCACTCACGGCCGTGGCAGCGGCCGTGGAGAGCAGCAAGGCAAGAGGCAAAGCGCTCACTGACGTACTCCCGGTTTCAAGTCGACCCCCGACTTCCTACATCAGCTTGAAGCCTGCACGATCCACCTGTCAGTGCATTACGTCACGAATTGGACAGGTCTTTCGGCCCGGTGTTTATCCACAGATGTGCTCTGACCTGGGCATATGCATCTCCCCCAGGAGATAGGTCACATCCTGGGGGAGATTGAGTCACGAATCAATGGAGAGGCGGGGGTTCCGCAGGGGGCCGGGGGGTCAGCTGAGGCGCTCGATGACCATCGCCATGCCCTGTCCGCCGCCGACGCACATGGTCTCCAGACCGAACTGCTTGTCGTGGAACTGGAGGGAGTTGATGAGCGTGCCGGTGATGCGGGCGCCCGTCATGCCGAAGGGGTGGCCGACGGCGATGGCGCCGCCGTTGACGTTCAGCTTGTCGATCGGGATGTTCAGGTCGCGGTAGGAGGGGATCACCTGGGCGGCGAAGGCCTCGTTGATCTCGAACAGGTCGATGTCGTCGACGGTGAGACCGGCGCGGGAGAGGGCCTGCTTCGACGCCTCGACCGGGCCAAGGCCCATGATCTCGGGGGAGAGGCCGGTGACGCC
This sequence comes from Streptomyces sp. NPDC044044, assembly GCF_056434405.1. Taxonomy (NCBI): domain Bacteria; kingdom Bacillati; phylum Actinomycetota; class Actinomycetes; order Kitasatosporales; family Streptomycetaceae; genus Streptomyces; species Streptomyces sp. NPDC044044. The sequence goes on from NZ_JBWKFG010000005.1 coordinate 629,051, forward strand.
GGTGGAGACGATGCGGGCCAGCGGGGTCAGGCCGAGCTCGCGGGCCTTGGTGTCACTCATGATCACGAGGGCGGCGGCGCCGTCGTTGAGCGGGCAGCAGTTGCCCGCCGTGACGAGGCCGTCGGGGCGGAAGACGGGCTTGAGGCCCTGGACGCCTTCGAGGGTGACGCCGGCGCGGGGGCCGTCGTCCTTGCTGACGACCGTGCCGTCGGGGGTGGTGACGGGGGTGATCTCGCGCTCCCAGAAGCCGTTCTTGAGGGCTTCCTCGGCGAGGTTCTGCGACCGGACGCCGAACTCGTCCATGTCCTGACGGGTGACGCCCTTGGCGCGGGCCAGGTTCTCGGCGGTCTGCCCCATCGCGATGTACGCGTCCGGGATCAGGCCGTCCTCACGCGGGTCGTGCCAGTTCGAGCCCTCGCTCTTGGATACGGCCTCGGTGCGGGCCTCGGCGTCGGCGAAGAGGGGGTTGTGGGTGTCGGGAAGCCCGTCGCTGGACCCCTTCACGCTGCGGGACACCATCTCCACACCGGCGGAGATGAAGACGTCGCCCTCACCGGCCTTGATGGCGTGCAGGGCCATGCGGGAGGTCTGCAGGGAGGAGGAGCAGTACCGGGTGATGGTGCAGCCCGGCAGGTGGTCCATGCCCATCTGTACGGCGACGATGCGGCCGAGGTTGTGCCCCTGCTCGCCGCCCGGCAGACCACAGCCGAGCATCAGGTCGTCGATGAGCTTCGGGTCGAGCTCCGGGACCTTGGCGAGGGCGGCCTCGATGATCGTGGCGGTCAGGTCGTCGGGGCGCAGATCCTTCAGGGAGCCCTTGAAGGCGCGGCCGATCGGGGTGCGGGCGGCGGAGACGATCACGGCTTCGGGCATCACGGGCTCCTGTGACGAGGGGGCAGGACTCCTTGGGAAGTTACCTGCACGTATCGCGATCAGTCATCGGGCGGGGACTGTGATGCGGGACGCATTTTTCTAAGCGCTTGCTCAGTTCTGGCGTGGGCGCCTTGGGGGGGGCGGTTCGCGCCGCGGGGTGAGGTGTGTGGGCCCCGGGCTTCTGCCCCGGGGGCTCCTGTCCCGCCGCTGCGCTCCCCTCCCACCCACCCGTTCACCCGGCGCTGGGGCTCCTGTCCCGCCGCTGCGCGGCGGATCTCGCCCACCCGCCCACCCGTTCGCCCGGCGGCTTCCACGGTTTTTCCCTGTCCGCTGGCTGGGGGGGGGCTCCGAGCCCGCCGCTTCGCGGCGGATCTTCCCCACCCACCCACCCGTTCGCCCGGTGGCTTCCACGGTTTTGCCCTGTCCGCTGGGGGGGGGCTCCTAGCCCGCCGCTTCGCGGCGGATCCTCCCCACCCACCCACCCGTTTGCCCGGCGGCTTTCCCATCCGACCGAGCGCCCCGCACGCCCCCTGGGCGAACGCGCTCACGATCCCGCTCCGGGGCAATCGGGTGGGTGGGAGGGAGACATCCGCCGCGCCAGCGGCGGGCCAGTGTGTGGCGACCCGCAGACACCCACTGGCACGGCGAGCGCCCCGCACGCCCGCCGCCCCGGCAGGCCCGCCCCGGCAGCACTGCCGCGCCCTGCACGCCCGCCGCCCCGGCAGCATCGCCGCGCCCCGCAGGCCCGCCCCGGCAGCATCGCCGGACCATCGCCGCCCCCCCCCGCAGGGCTACTGCGGCAGAGGTGAAGGGTCCGGAGCGTGGTGGATGCGTCGGCGGCGGCGGCGCTTGAGGAGGGCCCAGGGGCCGCGGGGCCCGGTGGGCATGGCCGCGGCCACCTCCGTGCCGCCCTCCGACGCGGCCTGCGCGGCCGCACGGGCCACCGGCAGGAATCCTTCGCGCCGCGACACATCGGGGCGCTCCTCCTCCGGCCACAGCCCCAGCGCGGCGCACAGCGTCGGCAGCACCGCCATCGCCGCGGTCGCGTACCCCTCCGCGGAGGGGTGGTAGTTGTCGGGACCGAACAGCTCCCGCGGGTTCGCCAGGAACTCGGGGCCCAGCAGGTCCCCGAGCGACACCGTCCGCCCGCCCTGCTCGACCACGCCGATCGTCTGCGCGGCGGCCAGCTGCCGCGACACCCGCCGCGCCATCCACCGCAACGGCTGATAGACGTTCTCGACCGTCCCCAGGTCGGGACAGGTCCCGACCACCACCTCGGCCCCGGCCGTACGCAGCCTGCGTACCGCCGCCGACAGATGGCGCACGGAGCGCGTCGCGGGCATCCGGTGCGTCACGTCGTTCGCGCCGATCATCACGACGCAGACGTCAGGAACCCAGGACGAGGGATCGGAGAGGATCAGCGTGACCTGGCGGTCCAGGTCGTCCGACTGGGCGCCGGGAAGCGCCACGTTCCGCAGCTCCACCGGCCGCTCGGCCACCGCGGCGAGCCCCGCCGCGAGCAGCGCGGCGGGAGTCTGCCGGGCCCGGTGCACCCCCTGACCCGCGGCGGTCGAATCGCCGAGCATCGCGAACCGCAAGGGCTCCGCGCCCTCCGGCCCGTCCGCGAACCCCCAGCCGTAGCGTCCGTCCGCCCGCGGCGGAGCCGGATGCTCCCCGCTGTTCCCGACGGACCGCTTCGCCAGCTGCACCTCGGCGAGGACCACTCCCACGGTCGCCGCCCCGACCAGCCCGATACCTCCGCCGCCGTAAGCCGCGCCCGCGGCAATCCGCCGCGCCACCCTCGCCCTCGACATGCCCTGCAGCCACCTCCTCGTAGCCATACCGCCCTACATCAACTCATTGCCCCGTAAGGACGGTCGGCCAATCGCGGGTGGAGGTGAACGGCTGACTGGGAGTGACTTTTCCGGGTGCGTGCCCACTGGGTACATACGTCCGATATTCGGACGTGAGGCCGCCGGGGCGCGCCGGGACCGCCGGGATCGCCGGGGCGGCCGCACGGCCCGGTGGGGCGGGACCGAGATCTTTTTTCCTCCTATTTCTTCCGGGACGGGGACGAAAACCGGCCTCACCGGGGAAAACCTCGGCTCATCTGAGACGCTGACGGCACCCATTCGTCGCACTACATCGCAGCCCGGAGACAACGGTGCAATTCCACGACTCGATGATCAGTCTCGTCGGCAACACCCCGCTGGTGAGGCTCAACAACGTGACCACGGGCATTCAGGCAACCGTCCTGGCCAAGGTCGAGTACTTCAACCCCGGTGGTTCCGTGAAGGACCGCATCGCGCTGCGCATGATCGAGGCGGCCGAGCAGAGCGGGGAGCTCAAGCCCGGCGGCACGATTGTCGAGCCGACGTCCGGAAACACCGGGGTCGGGCTCGCCATCGTGGCCCAGCAGAAGGGCTACAAGTGCATTTTTGTCTGCCCGGACAAGGTTTCCCTGGACAAGATCAACGTGCTGCGGGCCTACGGCGCCGACGTCGTCGTCTGCCCCACCGCCGTCGATCCCGAGCACCCGGACTCGTACTACAACGTCTCCGACCGCCTCGTGCGCGAGACCCCCGGTGCCTGGAAGCCCGACCAGTACAGCAACCCGAACAACCCCCTCTCCCACTACCACTCCACCGGCCCTGAGCTGTGGGAGCAGACGGAGGGGAAGATCACCCACTTTGTGACCGGCATCGGGACCGGCGGCACCATCTCCGGGACCGGTGGGTACCTCAAGGAGATCTCGAAGGGCGCGGTCACCGTGGTCGGCGCCGACCCCGAGGGGTCCGTGTACTCCGGCGGCTCCGGGCGGCCCTACCTCGTCGAGGGCGTCGGTGAGGACTTCTGGCCGACGGCGTACGACAGGAACGTGACCGACGAGATCATCGCGGTGTCCGACAAGGACTCCTTCCAGATGACGCGGCGCCTGGCCAAGGAGGAGGGGCTGCTCGTCGGCGGCTCCTGCGGGATGGCCGTCGTCGCCGCGCTGCGGGTCGCCGAGCGGCTCGGTCCCGACGACGTCGTGGTCGTGCTCCTGCCCGACTCCGGCCGCGGCTACATGAGCAAGATCTTCAGCGATGAATGGATGAACGACTACGGGTTCCTCGAGCAGGCCGGCGACGCGCCTCGCGTCGGCGACGTACTGCGCCGCAAGGAGGGTGGCGAGCTGCCCTCACTCGTCCACATGCACCCGGAGGAGACGGTCGGCGAGGCCATCGACGTACTGCGTGAGTACGGCGTCTCGCAGATGCCCATCGTGAAGCCGGGCGCGGGCCACCCGGACGTGATGGCGGCCGAGGTCATCGGCTCCGTCGTCGAACGCGAGCTCCTGGACGCCCTGTTCACGCAGCGCGCCTCGCTCTCCGACCCGCTGGAGAAGCACATGTCGGACCCGCTGCCGCAGGTCGGCTCCGGTGAGCCGGTCGCCGACCTGATGTCGGTGCTCGGCGGGGCCGACGCGGCGATCGTCCTGGTCGAGGGCAAGCCGACCGGTGTGGTGAGCCGTCAGGACCTGCTGGCCTTCCTCGCGGAGCAGCAGGGGCAGTAGCCGCCGGGTCGCCGGTGCCGTGTCCGGTGCCGTGTGTCGTGAGCCGTGGGGCGAACTTCGCGGAAGTGGTACGAGCGCGTCACGTCCGCGCAGCACCCGCTTAACATGGCTCCGGCACATTGGTTGTTGTCGGCGTACAGGAACTCCGGAGCGGCTCCCGGACCTCTGAACGCCTGGACGTGAGGCCCGGTCCTGACCCGGCACGCGTCCCGCGCGGGGACCGCCGTCGTCCCGCCCCCTGGGAAACCGGGGGTGCGGCGGTCCCCGCGCACGAAATTCGTATACGTACGCCGGTACTTGGGCCGGGCATCCGGGCATCCGCGTACGTCCGGCGGCGTGATGCCCCGTCAGCCCCCGTCAGCTCCCGTCAGCCCCGTCAATTCAGCGCGGCCACCGCGGGTTCCACCACCAGGCCCTGCCCCGTCCCCTCGATCAGCTCGACGTACGCGCGGACCACCTCGGCCACCGGCGTCCCCTGCGCCCCGTCGCGCCCCATCTTCTCCAGGGTCTCCGCGACCCATCCCGGGCTGACGGAGTTCAGCCGGATCCCGCGTGGCATCTCGGCCGCCGCGGTCGGCACGAAGTGGCCGAGGCCTCCGTTGACCAGGGCGGCGAACGAGAGGCCGGGCTCGGAGAACGTCGAGATGCCGTTGGTGAGGGTGAGCGAGCCGCCGTCGGCGATGCGGTGCGCCGCGCGGCGGGTGAGGTGGATCTGGCCCAGCATCTTGCCTTCGAGGCCCCGGAAGTAGTCGTCGTCGGACGAGGCGTCGATCCGCGCGATCCGCCCGCTCCCGGCGACCGCGACCACCGCGTCGACGGCTCCGACCGCGTCGAACATCCCGTCGATCGACTCCGGCCGCGCCAGATCCACCATGACCGGACCGCTCCGCGAGGCCCGGACGACTTCGTGGCTGCCGCCTGCCTCAAGGGTGTCGGCGAGCGCGGATCCGATGGTGCCGCTTGCACCGATGACGACGATCTTCATGGGGTCCCGTCTTCTGAGCGGTATTGGACTGGCCTTCGTTCAGGTTCCGGGGAGCGCGCCACCGGCGTCCAATACCTGTCGCCATAACCACGGGGGATGACCGTCGGCGCGGGCTCCGGTGTGGGCTCGGTGCGGGCTTCAGTACCCCTGGATCTTCGCCGCCGCATGGCTCACCGCCACCGTGTGCGTGACCCAGCCGCCCGTGGTCGTCCGCAGGTGGAGCTGGAAGGCCGTCGGCTCGGGTGCGTAGCCCATGGCGTCGTCCGTGCTCAGCGCGAGGGCGCTCTGGAGGTACGTCGACGGGGCGGTCGACAGGGTCGTGGACGCGTAGCCGCCGGTGATCGGACGGTGGACGTGGCCCGCGAGGACCCGGACCACGTGGGGGTGGCGGGCCACCACCTCCGCCAGGGCCTCGCCGTCCGTCAGGCGCATGCCGTCCAGGAACGGGATGCCGACGGCCGTCGGCGGGTGATGCACGCAGACCAGGGCGGGGATCTCGGGGCGGGCCGTCAACTGTTCGTCCAGCCACGTGAGTTGAGCCTCGCCCAGGTGGCCGTGTCCGGCGCCGGGGACGTTCAAGTGCAGGGGCAGCGGGAAGCCCGCGATGAGTTCGCGCAGCTGCGCGTACTCGTCGGGGTGGCCGTGCTCCGTCAGGTCGCCGGTGAGCACCACGCAGGTGGGCCGGGGTTCCAGGGCGAGGACACGGGCGAGCGCGCGGCGCAGTCCGGCCGCCGGTTCGGCGGCCGGCGGGCCGGTGGTGAGGTGCAGGTCACTGAGGTGTGCGACGGAGGTGGTCATGAAGGCACGGTCCGCCGCGGGCGGGGGCCGCGCCACCGGTCCTGCTCACAGCAGAACCCCGGCCGTCAGGAACCCGGGGGGCGCAACCTCAGTCGTCCCACTCCGACTTCCGCTCGCGGTCCCTGCGGCCGCGCCCGAAGTTCATGCCCCGCATCGAATGCACCGCGTTCACGCCGACGATGCCGCCCCAGGTGACGAAGAGGCCGGGCAGGTCGGCGTTGACCACGCCGATCGCCGAGAGCGGGATCGCGAGGATCAGCGAGACGATGCCGAAGCCGAAGCGCTCGCCCCAGGAGTCCACGGCGCCGTTCGGTGCGCGGGAGCCGCGGGCGACGACCATCTGCTGCTCGGCCATGTGCCGGCGCATCCGCCGGTCGATGGTGCCGTCCAGGCGCTGCTCGACCTTCCCGAGGAAAGAGTCGACCAGCGCGGACTCATACTCTTCGCCTAGCTCTCTGCGGGCGTGCAGAGTGGCGTCGAGTTCTTTTTTGAGTTCGGCGTCACGGGCTTCCATAGTCTTTTACGTTACGCAGCCGACGCGGGCGTGACAGTGGGGCTATCCCCCCTTTCTCGGTCCGTCGGGATGTGCGACGTGTCGCGGCGGGCGAGGAGCCAGTACAGGGCCGCGGGGACCACCAGACCCACGATCCACGAGATGTCGGCGCCGCCCAGCGGATCCACCAGCGGGCCGGTGTAGAAGTGCGTCACCAGGAAGGGGAGCTGGGCGAGGAGTCCCACTCCGTAGACCGTCAGCGCGTCCCAGCGCCAGGCTCCGTAGCGGCCGTGGGGGTCGGAGAGCGCCGGGATGTCGTAGCGCTCCTTGGAGATCAGGTAGTAGTCGACCAGGTTGATCGCCGACCACGGCGTGAAGAACGTCAGCAGGAACAGCAGGAAGTCCTTGAAGGACGTCAGGAAGCTGTCCTTGCCGAGCAGCGCCACCACCGTGCCCGCCACCATGATCAGTGCGATGTACGCCGCCCTGCCGCGCGGCGAGAGCGTCTTCTGGCCGCGGAATCCGCTGATGCTGGTCACCATCGACATGAAGCCGCCGTAGGTGTTGAGCACGTTGATCGTCAGCTTGCCCAGCGCGATCACGAAGTAGAGGAACGACGCGATCAGGCCCGCGCCGCCCAGGCCGACCACGTATCCGACCTGGTTGGTGAGGAACGCGTCGCCCGCGCTCGCCGCCACGAGCACGCCGAACGTCATCGACCACTGCGAGCCGAGCGCGGAGCCGGACAGGGTCCACCAGAACGTGGCCCGCCCCGATGTCGTACGCGGCAGATAGCGCGAGTAGTCCGCGACGTACGGGCCGAAGGCGAGCTGCCAGGACGCCGAGAGGGAGACCGCGAGCAGGAACATCGGCAGGTCGAAGTGCGCGTCGCCGAGCAGCGCCGATATGTCCACGCGGTCCAGGAGCCGGATGCCCAGGTAGATGAAGGCGAGCGCGCAGATCACGCTCGCCACCCGGCCCAGGACGTGGATCACGCGGTAGCCGACCGCCGCCACCACCGCGGTGATCACCGCGAAGATGATGATGCCGGTGGTGTCGTTCGTGTGCGTGAGCTGGGCCGTGGCCTGTCCGGCGAGCACGCTGCCGCTGGCGAAGAAGCCGACGTACATGAGGATGACGAGCAGGAGCGGCACGACCGCGCCGCGCACCCCGAACTGGGCGCGGGACTGGATCATCTGGGGCAGGCCCAGCTTCGGGCCCTGCGCCGAGTGCAGGGCCATGACCGCGCCGCCGAGCAGGTTGCCGAGCAGCAGGCCGATCACCGACCACACCACGTCGCCGCCGAAGACGACGGCGAGCGCGCCCGTGACGACCGCGGTGATCTGCAGGTTGGCGCCGAGCCAGAGGGTGAACTGGCTGAACGCCGTGCCGTGCCGTTCGTCGTCGGGGACGACGTCGATGGAGCGCCGCTCCACGAGAGTGTCTGCCATGATCCGGTGAACTCCCTGCTGCTGTACGAACTGCCTTGTGTCGGTTACTTGTTGCGGTCGGCTGCTTCTGGGTGATCCCGCTACTTCTTGGCGATCCCGTGTCGCGCCGCCCAGTCGTTCGCGACGTCCTCCGGGTCCTTCTTGTCCTTGTCCACCAGGCGGTTGAGCTCGGTGAGGTCCTTGGTGGTCAGCGCGTTGCCGAGGCGGCCGAGCGCTGCCCGGACCGTCGAGTCGGCCTTGCGGTCGGCGATGAGCGGGACGACGTGCTGGCCGGGGATCAGGTTCTTGGGGTCGGTGAGCACGACCCACTTCTCGGCGATGATGTCGGTGTCGGTGGTGAAGAGGTTCGCGACGTCGACGTCGCCCTTCTTCAGGGCGCCCTTCACCAGCGGGCCCGAGGAGTCGAGTGACTTGAACTCCTTGAACTCGACCCCGTAGACGTCCTTGAGGCCCACGGAGCCGACCGTGCGCTTCTTGACCTCGGGCGCGGCGCCGATGACGAGCTTGCCGTTGTGCTCGGCCAGGTCCGCGAGGGACTTGAGGCGGTACTTCTCGGCGGTCTCGCGGGTGACGACGAAGGCGTCGGAGTCCTCGGCCTTGCCGTAGGGGAGGATCTGCAGGCCGCGCGGCAGGGCCATGGCGAGTGCGTTCTGCATCTCGCCCTCCTCCGTGGCCTTCGCCTTGGTGTCGAGGTAGTGCAGGAGGGCGCCCTGGTACTCGGGCAGGAGGTCGATGTCGCCGCCCTTGAGGGCGGGGATGAGGATCTCGCGGGTGCCGAGGTTGGGGCGGACCGTGGTCTTCACGCCCTCCGCTTCGAGCGCGGCGGCGTAGAGGTATCCGAGCACCTGGTTCTCGGTGAAGTTGGCGGTGCCGATGGTGACGCCGTTCTTGCTGGAGCCACCGCCGCCACCGCCGGATCCTCCCCCGTCGAGGGAGGTGATGCCGCCGCTGCAGGCGGCGAGCGCGGGGACGGACGCGGCGGCGAAGAGTCCGCCGAGGAGATTCCTGCGGTTCATGGGGGCCATCTGGTGTGCTCCTAGGCCGACTTGGCGGGGCGGTGGCGGAAGAGGGCGCGCTGCAGTCCGGAGAGCGCGAGATCGAGTACGACGGCGACGAGCGCCACGAGCACGGCACCGCCGAGCACCTGCACGAGGTCGCGCTGGGCGAGCCCGTCGAAGACGTACCTGCCGAGCCCGCCGAAGGAGACGTACGCGGCGATGGTGGCGGTCGCGACGACCTGGATGAGCGCGAGCCGGAGCCCGGTCATGATCAGGGGGAGCGCGAGGGGCAGTTCGACCTGGAGGAGGACCTGGTGCCAGCGCATGCCCTGGCCGCGCGCGGCGTCCCGCACCTCCGGGTCGACGGCGGTCATCCCGGCGTACGTGTTGGTCACGATGGACGGCACGGCGAGGGCGACGAGCGCGATGTAGACGGGCCACATCGAGAGCCCGCTCGCGAGGAAGACCAGCACGACGAGGCCGACCGTGGGCAGCGCGCGCCCGAAGCTGGAGAGGTTGATGGCGAGGAACGCGCCGCGCCCGGTGTGCCCGATGAGCAGGCCGACCGGAAGGGCGATGGCGGCGGCGATGAGGGTCGCGAGCAGCGAGTACTGGAGGTGCTCGGCGAGGCGGTGCCCGATGCCGTCGGAACCGGCCCACTGCTCGCCGCTGACCAGCCAGGCGCCGAGGTCCTTGAAGAGTTCGTACATGTCACGCGCTCCTCTTGCGGCGGGTCCAGGGCGTCAGGACGTACTGGAGGGTGACGAGCAGCGCGTCCGCGACGAGCGCGAGGAGCAGGGTCAGGACGACGCCGACGATGACGGGGGTGGGGAAGTTGCGCTGGAACCCGTCCGTGAAGAGCTGGCCGAGGCCGCCGTCGCCGATGTAGGTCGCGACGGAGACGAGGGAGATCGCCATGACCGTCGCGATCCGTACGCCCGCCATGATCACCGGCAGTGCGAGGGGCAGTTCGACGGTGAGGAGGGTGCGCAGGGGCCGGGTGCCCATGGCCTTCGCGGCTTCCTTCGTCTTGGCGGGGACGGAGTCCAGGCCCTCGACGGTGTTCCGCAGGAGCACGACGAGCGTGTAGATCGTCAGGCCGATGACGGTGGTGGTGCGGGTGAGCCCGCTGACCGGCAGGAGCAGCACGAAGACGGCGATGGACGGGATGGTGAAGAGGATGTTCGACAGGCCGAGGAGCAGTCCGCGCAGGGGGCGCACGCGGTGTGCGACGACGGCCAGGGGGAGCGAGATGAGCAGGCCGAGGAGTACGGCGGTGAGGGCGGCCTGCAGGTGGGAGAGCGTGAGGGTGGTGAGGTCGTCGGTGTGGTCGGATATCCACGACCAGTCGACGCTCACGCTGTGCGCTTTGCAGTAGCGGGGCCAGGGGTGGTTTCCGTGGGTTCTGCCTCGGGGCCGCCGTCCTGGGTTGCTCGCGCCCGCGCGGCGGAGCCGCACATGTCAGAGCCCCGCGCCCCTGACGGGGCGCCCTCGCGGCCTTGCTCGTGGGCTGTCCCCGCGTGGTCGTGGATGTCGTCGCGGGACGTCACCCCGGTCAGGATGCCCTCGGCGTCGACTCGGGCCACCAGGCCGCTCGGGGCGGCTATCGACTCGTTCAAAGCCGACAGGAGCGAGTCCGTGTCCCGCAGGGGGCGTACGGGGACGTCCGCCGCGTCGCCGTCCTTGTGCCGCCACGAGACCGGAGCCCCTGCCGCGTCCAGGCGCAGCGTCCAGGCGCCGCCCTCGGGGGCCGGGGCCTTGGGGACGTCGGCCAGCGTGGTCAGGGAGAGCAGCTTGAGGCCGCGCTCGGCGCCCAGGAAGTCCGCGACGAAGTCGTCCGCCGGGCGGGCCAGGAGCTCGGCGGGGCTCGCGCACTGGACGAGGTGGCCGCCGGTGCGGAAGACGGCGATGCGGTCGCCGAGCCTGACCGCCTCGTCGATGTCGTGCGTGACGAAGACGATGGTCTTGTTCAACTCCCGCTGCAGGCGCAGGAGTTCGTCCTGGAGCTGGGTGCGGACCACGGGGTCGACCGCGCCGAACGGCTCGTCCATCAGGAGTACCGGCGGGTCGGCGGCCAGTGCGCGGGCCACGCCCACGCGCTGCTGCTGGCCGCCGGAGAGCTGGTGCGGGTAGCGCTTCCCGGCGTCGGCGGCGAGGCCGACCGTGTCCAGGAGCTCCGCTGCCCGCGCCCGCGCCTTCTTGCGGCCCCAGCCGAGCAGCAGCGGCACGGTGGCGATGTTGTCGAGGACGGTGCGGTGCGGGAAGAGCCCGGACTGCTGGATCACGTACCCGATGGAGCGGCGCAGCTCGGCGGCGTCCTGCTCCAGGACGTCCTTGCCGCCCACCCTGATCGTCCCGGAGGTCGGATCGACCATCCGGTTGATCATGCGGAGCGTCGTCGTCTTGCCGCAACCGGAAGATCCGACGAGGACGGTCACGCCCCCTTCCGGCATCTCAAGTGTGAGGTCGTCGACCGCGGTTGTGCCGTTCGGGAAGCGCTTGTGGACCGTGTCGAATTGGATCATGAGGAGTCCCTTGCCCGGCTGTATATCGTCATGCAGAGTTCTCGTTGACTGAATAGATTGTCAATAGCTTGTCCACGCCCCGGCGTAAATCACTGGTTACGAGTGGTCGCAGGGCAAGACGGAGCGTCCGGGTTGAGGAGGAATTACGAGTGATGTCGTCTCGTATCGCGGACAGGGCGACCGGCAGAGCACCTGACGACAGCGGCTCGGTCGTCGTCCTGGACGGCCGCGGACTGATGGTCGCAGATGTCGTACGTATGGCCGAATCCACCGCAAAGCCCGTTCCTGGGACGGACGGCATGAAGCGCGTGGAGGCTTCCTGGGACGCGGCGCGGGAGATCGCGTCCTGGGGTCGCGTCTACGGCCGCTCCACCGGCGTGGGCGCCAACCGGAACGAGTCCGTGCCGACCGAGGCGGCCTCCGACCACGGCCTGCGCCTGCTGCGCAGCCATGCCGGGGCGATCGGCGACGAGCTGCCCGCGCGGCAGGTGCGCGCGATGCTCGCGGTCCGCGCCAACCAGCTCCTCGCGGGCGGCGCGGGCCTGCGCCCGACGGTCGTCACGGCGCTCTGCGAGGCCCTGGAGACGGGCGCGTACCCGAAGGTCAACGAATTCGGCTCGGTCGGCACCGGCGACATCGCCGCGCTCGCGCAGATGGGCCTCGCCCTCGCGGGCGAACACCCCTGGCAGGGTGCGGGCGCCGCCCCCGCCCCGCAGCCCCTCGACAACAACGACGCCCTCGCCCTGATCAGCAGCAACGCCCTCACCCTCGGCCAGTCCGCGCTCGCCCTGCACGAACTGCGCGGGCTCGTCGCGGCCACGCAGGTGGTGGCGGCGCTGACCTTGATGGCGGTCGACGGTTCCTACGAGGCGTACGCGCTGCCCGTGCACGAGGCGCGGCGCCACGCGGGCTCTTACGCGGTCGCCGAACGGATGCGGCAGATCCTGGGCGCCCCCGATCGCCCCACGCCGCCGCTCGGCCGCATCCAGGACCCGTACGGCCTGCGCTGCGTGCCGCAGATCCACGGCCCCGCGCACGACGCGGCGGACGCGCTCGAAGACGTCCTGACGGTCGAGATCAACGCGGCCGCCGAGAACCCGCTGATCTCGGCGGAGGACATGGCGGCGTACCACCACGGCGGCTTCTACATGGCCCAACTCGCCCTGTCCCTCGACCACTTCAGGCTCGCGGTGACCCAGGCGGCGCGCCTGTCGACCTCACGCCTCTCGACCCTGAACGAACCGGGCTTCACCCGCCTGCGCCCGTTCCTTGCGGACGGCGAACCGGCGTCGTCCGGCGTGATGATCCTGGAGTACGCGGCCGGCGCGGCCCTCGGCGACCTGCGGGCCTTCTCCGCGCCGGCCTCGCTCGGCCACGCGGTGCTCTCCCGAGGCGTGGAGGAACAGGCCAGCTTCGCCTCGCTCGCGGCGCGGCAGACGCTGCGGGCGTGCGAGGCGTACCGCCTGGTGGTCGGCTGCGAACTGGTCGCGGCCATCAGGGCGTTGAGGCAGCGGGACATGCGGATCGACCCGGAGCTGCCCGTCGGCCGGGCCTTCGAGCTCGCGGACGCGGTCCTGGACGCGGAGCTGGCCGACCGGCCGTTGACGGATGATGTGACGGCGGCGGCCGGGCTGCTCGACCGGTTCACCGAACTGTGGCTGGACCTCGGGTCCGTGGGCGGAACGGCCTTTGAGAGTCAGGGTGTTGTGAGGGGAACGGTATGAGTGACAGTCCTGCGGCGCGGCTGCAAGTGCTCTTCGAGGGGCACCGTCTCACGCCCACGCAGCGGCGCATCGCGCATTGCATGGTGCGGCGGGCGGCGGACGTCCCCTTCCTGTCCAGCGTCGAACTGGCGGAGCTCGCCGGGGTGAGCCAGCCCTCGGTGACGCGTTTCGCGGTGGCGCTCGGCTTCGACGGCTATCCGGCGCTGCGGCGGCACCTGCGGGAGCTCGCGCCCGCGGAGGCGGCGGGCGAGGCCTCCCTCAACGAGTACCAGCAGGCGGTCGAGGCGGAGATCGCGAACCTCCGGAACCTGGCGGAGGTCCTCGCGGACCCGGCGCCGGTGGAGCGCGCGGGGCGGATCCTCGCCTCGTCCCGCCCCCTGCCCGTCCTCGGGCTGCGGGCCGCCGCGTCCCAGGCGTACGGCTTCTCGTACTTCGCGGCGAAGGTCCACCCCGACGTACGCCTCCTCGACGCGGGCGGCACGATGCTGGCGGACCGGATCGACGCGGCGGTACGGGCCGGGGCCTCGGCGCTCCTGTGCTTCGCGCTGCCCCGCCACCCGCGGGAGGTGGTGGACGCGCTGGCCTACGCGCAGGGGGCGGGCCTCTCGGTGGTCACGGTGGCCGACTCGGCGTTCGCCCCCGTGGCGGCCCACTCCGACCTCCTGCTCCCGGCAGCGGTCGGCACGGGCCTCGCCTTCGACACGGCGTGCGCGCCGATGCTCCTCGGCCGGGTGCTCCTGGAAGCCATGTGCGACGGACTTCCGGACGCGCAGGCGCGGCTGGAGGAGTTCGACGCGGGGGCGGCGGCTCGGGGGTTGTTCGTGGAGTGAGGGGCTCCCAAGGGTGAACGCCCGGTGACCGCGGCCGGGGGATGACCCTTCGGCGTACGCTCGGAGAATGACCGCTGCAGAGGACTATGAGCACCTCAAGCACCTGATCGACCGGCTGCCACCGGAGAAACTGCGGCACCTCCGGGTCGTCGTGGACGCCGACCCGGAGATCGCGCCTTTCGCGGAGGACGCGGACGCTCTGCCTCCGGCGATCGAGCGGCCGGGGTTCGCCGCGTTCGCCGGGATGGGGCGGTCAGGTCACACGGATACGGCACGCAGGCATCGTGAGCTGATCGCGGAGTGGAGCGACGAGACCCGGTGAAGTGCCACCTTCTGGACACGGGTGTCCTCTACGCGATCGCCGATGAGGACGACGACGATCACGCGCAGTGCGTGGCGCACGTCAGTTCCCTGCGCGGGCGTCTGCTGGCGCCCGCTCCCGTGGTCGTCGAGACCGCCCAGCTCATCGAGCGCAGGCTCGGCCCCGACAACGAAGCCGTCTTCCTCGACCTGTTCGCGGCAGGGACTCTGGAAGCGGTCGAGCTTGCCGCCGAGGACTATGTGCGCATCGCCGAACTGGTCCGCAAGTACGCCGACTTCCCCCTCGGCACCGTGGACGCCTCCGTCGTCGCCGTCGCCGAGCGCCTGCGTCTCGCCGAAGTGGCGACGCTCGACCGCCGTCACTTCTCCGCCGTCCGGCCACGGCACGTGCAGGGCTTCACGATCCTGCCCTGAGGCGTCCGTCCCTCAGGCTCTCACCGTCCCCTCAGATTCCCCCGCTAACCTCCTGCGCCACAGCAGCGGCAGACGGCCAGGGAGGGTGACGTGGGGCGCGGTGGGCAAGGGCTTGGCAGGGTTTCCGTGGTGGTGCGGGCGGGGGCCCTGCCCTTGTGGTGGGCCGGGGTTCTCGCCGCGGGGGTGGGGGTGTTGCCGGGCGGGGTCACCGGGCGGCGTATCGGCGTGCTGACCGGGGCCGCCCTGTTCATCCTCACGGCGGCCACCGTCACGTACGGCCGCCGGAAGAAGTACACCGCCCTCACCGGCGAGGCCACCCGCGCCGCCAAGCAGGACATCCTCCAGGACCGCGCCGTCACCGTACGCAACTGGCGCCGCGCCCACCGGTGGTGGATCGCTGCCGGGTTCCTCGCCGCTCTGGGGAGCTCCGCCGTGATTCCCGCCGCCGGCGGCATGGTCATGGCCGGAGCGGGAGCCGGGCTCTGGGGCAAGGCCGCCTGGCTCGGGCGGCGCGAGCGGGAGCTCGACGCGCTCCTGTGGGTGCGCGTCGACTGGCTCGGCCGCCGCGCCGGAGCTCCCGCGGGCAAGGGCGTGAAGGGCTACCGCTCCACCGGCCTGTCCGCGGGAGACGCCGCCCCGGGCGGCGCCCGGCGCCGCCCGCAGCGCGTGAGCGCCTGATCAGGCCTCGCCCTGCGTCTTCATCACCACCTTGTTGACCACCCACAGGACGATGCCGATCGCCACGAGCACCCCTGCCCGGATGTAGACCTCCGCGGGCCGGTCCGCCAGGGGACTCGCCAGGATCAGGGCGGTGATCGCACCGAGCACGGGCAGCACCGTCGGCGTACGGAAGTGCTCGTGGTCCACGCGGTCCTTGCGCAGGACCAGGACCGCGATGTTGACCACCGCGAACACGCACAGGAGCAGGAACGCCGTCGTGTCGCCGAGGCCCTCGATCTCGCCCGTCGACACCAGGCCGATGGCCAGGACCGAGACGAAGACGATGCCCACCACCGGCGTGCGGCGGCTGGGCAGCACCCGGCCCATCGCGCGCGGCAGGATGCGTTCGTTGGCCATGCCGTAGCAGAGCCGGGAGGCCATCATGATGTTGATCAGTGCGGAGTTGGTGACCGCGAACAGGGCGATCAGGGCGAAGAGTTTGTGCGGGAAGTCGATGCCGCCCGCCTTCACCACTTCGAGGAGCGGGCCGCTCGATCCCTCAAGCACCTTGTAGTCCACGAGCAGGGACGACACCAGCGCCACCAGGACGTAGATCGTGCCCGTCACCGCGACCCCGATGAAGATCGCCCGCGGGAACGTACGCGTCGGATCCTTCGTCTCCTCGGCCATGTTCACCGAGTCCTCGAAGCCGACGAACGCGAAGAAGCCGAGCGCGGTCGCCCCGAGCACGCCCGTCATCAGGGCGTAGGCCGTGCCGTCGCCCCCGGCCTCGAAGTCCGTCAGGCGGGACGGTTCACCGTCCCCGCTCAGGACCGCGTACGCGCCGATGGCGAGGATGATGGCCAGGCCCGTCAGCTCGACGAGCGTGAGGACCACGTTCGTCTTCACCGACTCGGCCACGCCCCGCAGGTTCAGCGCCGCGAGCGCGAGGATGAACAGGATCGCGACGAGCGTCGGCGGGAGCGCGTTGCTCGTCAGCTCCCCGAGGTAGTCGCCGCTGAAGGCGCGGGCCGCGGCGCTCGCCGACGACAGGCCCGAGCACATCACCATGAAGGCGATGATGAAGGTGAGGAACGGGACCTTGAAGGCCTTCTGCGTGTAGAGGGCGGCGCCCGCCGCCTTCGGATACTTCCCGACCAGCTCGACGTACGACGCCGCCGTCAGGATCGCCACGACGAAGCCGATCGCGAACGGCAGCCACAGCGCGCCGCCGACCTTTCCCGCGACCTTGCCTGTGGTGGCGTAGATGCCGGTGCCGAGGATGTCGCCGATGACGAAGAGGATCAGGAGCTTGGGGCCGATCGCGCGCTTCAGCGCGGGTTCTTCGGCGGGTGGTGGAGTGGTGGTGGGCGTGTCGGACGTCGTCACAGGATCATCTCCCCCGAGGGTGTGCCTGGAGGGACCATCTGCCCCGTGAGGGCAGTGACAATGCGGGAGTTGAGGAACCTCAGAGGAACTTCAGGGTGAGGACCGGAGCGGCTCAGAGGTCGCGCAGCGCGTCCCGCCGCTCGCCCCCCGACTCCGCGACGATCTCCTCCAGGGTCTGCGGCTCCCGCACCGTGGCGAAGGTGACCTGCTCCGCCGACCCGGCCGCTCCCGCCGCGAAGCCGTAGATCCCGGGCCGCGCAAGGCTGTTGTACGAGTAGTGGTGCGCGAAGTAGTACGCGCCCGTGTCCAGGACCGCCGCGTAGTCGCCCTGTTCGAGCAGCGGCAGCGGACGGTTCTCGGCGAGCAGGTCGCCCGCGAAGCAGGCCGGGCCCGCGATGTCCTGGCCGACGGGCGGTCCGCTCTTGGGGCGGCCCTTCGCGTCGAACGCGGCGATCCGCAGCGGCCAGGACGCGGGCGCGTACACCGTGCGCGCCGCCACCTGGACGCCCGCGTGCGTCACCGCGATGGGCCGGGTGCCCGCCGACTTGGCGTACTCGACGCGGGCCAGGATCGTGCCGTGCTTGGCGAGCAGGGAGCGGCCGAACTCGGTGACCAGGCCGTACCGCCCGTCGAGCAGGCCGGGGACGCGGGACTTCAGGCGGCGCGCGTACTGCGCGTGCGTCGGGCTCTCCTCGTCCGAGCCGAAGTTGACGGGCAGGCCGCCGCCGATGTCGATGGTGTCGATCTGCTGCCGGCCGGCCCGTTCGTTGATCTCCTCGGCCAGTTCGTACGTCGCCGACACGCCCCGCACCATCAGCTCGAGCGGCATGCCCTGCGACCCGGAGTGGGCGTGCAGCCGGGTCAGCCAGGGGCGGTCCAGATACGCCTGGACGATCCACTCGCGGGCACCCTCGTCGCGCAGCGCGACCCCGAACTTGGAGGTCGCCGTCGCGGTGGACAGGGCGCCGATGGAGCCGCCGCCGATCTGCGGGTTCACGCGCAGGCCGATGGGGGAGCGGGTGGGCGCGGAGCGGGTCATCGCGTCGATGCGGGCGAGCTCCTGCGGGTTGTCCGCGTTCACGGCGATGCCGAGCGCGAGGGCCTCGCGCAGCTCGGCCGGGGTCTTCGCGGGCGAGTCGAGGACGGTGTGCGTGGGCGGCACGCCGGCGGCCCGCGCGAGGGCGAGCTCCCCGGGGCTCGCCACCTCGGCGCCGATGCCCGCGTCGCGCAGCAGCCGCAGGACCGGCACCAGGGGTGAGGCCTTGACCGCGAAGGCGTGCAGGACGGGCGTGCCGGGCGGTGTGACCGCCTCGAAGGCGGCGCGCAGGGCGGTGGCGGACGCGCGGATGCCGGTGACGTCCAGGAGGCCGACGACGGGGGACGCGGGGTCGAGGATGCCCTGCTCGACGGCGGCGCGGACGGCCTGGTCGCGCCGGGCCGCGGAATCCGCCATCGAAGCGGCGTCCGCGTCCGCCGGGGGAGCCTCCGGTGGAGCCACCGCCGTAAGGCGTCGCGTGGCGGCTTCCGGGTCCGTGCCCGCCTGGGATGCCGCCTCGGATGCGTGTGCGGTCTCCGTGCCCTGATCGCTCATACGTTCCAGCCAATCATCCGTGACGCGCTCCCGCTGCCCTGTCAACGTATTGACTAGCTCTATTCAACGTCGCAGGATGTGAATAACAAGGTCACAGCAGAGCAGCGCAACTGATCTTCACCAGCAGAGCGTCACGCTAGGAGGCATCGCCATGTCAGGACCCCGCCCCGTACGGGCACCGCGCGGTACGGAACTGAGCGCCCTGGGATGGCAGCAGGAAGCCGCCCTGCGCATGCTCCAGAACAACCTCGACCCCGAGGTCGCCGAGCACCCCGACAAGCTCGTCGTCTACGGCGGCACCGGCAAGGCGGCCCGCGACTGGCGCTCCTTCGACGCGATGGTGCGCACGCTCAAGACCCTCAAGCAGGACGAGACGATGCTCGTCCAGTCAGGACGCCCCGTCGGCGTCATGCAGACCCACGAGTGGGCCCCGCGTGTCCTGATCGCCAACTCGAACCTCGTGGGCGACTGGGCGAACTGGGAGGAGTTCCGGCGCCTGGAGCAGCTCGGCCTCACCATGTACGGCCAGATGACCGCCGGTTCGTGGATCTACATCGGCACACAGGGCATCCTCCAGGGCACGTACGAGACGTTCGCCGCCGTCGCCGCGAAGAAGTTCAACGGAACGCTCGCCGGCACGATCACCCTCACCGCCGGGCTCGGCGGCATGGGCGGCGCCCAGCCGCTGGCCGTCACGATGAACGACGGCGTCGCCATCTGTATCGACGTCGACCCGCGCGCCATCGAGCGCCGCATCGAGCACAAGTACCTGGACGTGAAGGCCGACTCCCTGGAGCACGCGCTCCAGCTGGCCGTCGAGGCGCGCGACGCCCGCCGTCCGCTCTCCATCGGCCTGCTCGGCAACGCGGCGGAGCTGCTTCCGCGGATGCTGGCCGAGGGCGCCCCGATCGACATCGTCACGGACCAGACCTCGGCCCACGACCCGCTCGCGTACCTCCCCGTCGGCGTCGACTTCGACGACATGGCGTCGTCCGCGGCGAAGGACCCGGCGGGCTTCACCACCCGCGCGCGCGAGTCGATGGCCCAGCACGTCGAGGCGATGGTCGGCTTCATGGACGCGGGCGCCGAGGTCTTCGACTACGGCAACTCGATCCGCGGCGAGGCCCAACTGGCGGGCTACGACCGCGCGTTCGCCTTCCCCGGCTTCGTCCCGGCCTACATCCGCCCCCTCTTCTGCGAGGGCAAGGGCCCGTTCCGCTGGGCGGCGCTCTCCGGCGAGGCCTCGGACATCCACAAGACGGACAAGGCGCTCCTCGACCTCTTCCCGGAGAACGAGTCCCTGCACCGCTGGATCAAGATGGCGGGCGAGCGGGTCCACTTCCAGGGCCTCCCGGCGCGCATCTGCTGGCTCGGCCAGGGCGAGCGCGACAAGGCGGGCGACATGTTCAACGACATGGTCGGCAACGGCACCCTCGCCGCCCCGCTCGCGATCGGCCGCGACCACCTCGACTGCGGTTCGGTGGCATCCCCGTACCGCGAGACCGAGGCCATGCTCGACGGCTCCGACGCGATCGCCGACTGGCCGCTCCTGAACGCCATGGTGAACGTCGCGTCCGGCGCCTCCTGGGTCTCCATCCACCACGGCGGCGGCGTCGGCATGGGCCGCTCCATCCACGCGGGCCAGGTCTCGGTCGCCGACGGCACGAAGCTGGCGGGCGAGAAGATCCGCCGCGTCCTGACCAACGACCCCGGCATGGGCGTCATCCGGCACGTGGACGCGGGCTACGACATCGCGGAGTCGGTGGCGGACGAGAAGGGCGTACGGATCCCGATGCGCGAGGAAGGCACCGCGTGAGCGACACGTTCCACGCCATGTGGCGCTCGCTGCGGCCCATCGGCCGCAGCGACGCCTCCGGCGGCTACCGCCGTTCCGCATGGACCGGCGCCGACGCCGAGTGCCGCCTGTGGTTCCAGGCGCAGGCGGAGGCACGCGGTCTCGACCACGAGGTCGACCGCAACGGCAACCAGTGGGCCTGGCTCGGTGACCCGTCCCGGGGCGACGCGGTCGTCACCGGCTCCCACCTGGACTCCGTCCCGGACGGCGGCGCCTTCGACGGCCCGCTCGGGGTCGTCTCCGCCTTCGCGGCGCTCGACGAACTCCGCGCACGGAAGGTGGCATTCCGCCGTCCCCTCGCCATCACCAACTTCGGCGACGAGGAGGGTGCCCGCTTCGGTCTGGCCTGCGTGGGCTCACGGCTGACCGCGGGCAAGCTCACGCGCGAGAAGGCGTACGAGCTGACCGACGCGGACGGGATCACGCTGCCGCAGGCGATGGAGGCCGCGGGGTACGACCCCGAGGCCATCGGCCCCGACCCCGAACGCCTCGCCCGCATCGGCGCGTTCGTCGAGCTCCACGTGGAACAGGGCCGGGCCCTGGACCTCTCCGGCGACCCCGTGGGCATCGCGTCCGCGATCTGGCCGCACGGCCGCTGGCGCTTCGACTTCAGGGGCGAGGCCAACCACGCGGGCACCACCCGCCTGGTGGACCGCCGCGACCCGATGCTGACGTACGCGGAGACGGTCCTGGCGGCCCGCAGGGAGGCCGAACTGGCGGGCGCGGTGGCCACCTTCGGCAAGATCTCCGTCGAGCCGAACGGCGTCAACGCCATCCCGTCCCTGGTCAGGGGCTGGCTGGATTCGCGGGCTGCCGACCAGTCCACCCTCGACACGGTCGTGACGGGCATCGAGAAGGCTGCCCGCGAGTACGCGGACCGGCACGGCATCGACCTGGACGTCGTACGCGAGTCGTTCACCCCGGTCGTCGAGTTCGAGCACGCCCTGCGGGACGAGCTCGGCGCGATCCTGGGCGGGGAGCGGGCGATCCCCGTCCTCGGCACGGGCGCCGGACACGACGCGGGTATTTTGTCCGAATCGATCCCCACCGCCATGCTGTTCGTACGGAACCCCACGGGCATCTCGCACTCCCCGGCCGAGTTCGCCGCCGAGGACGACTGCCTGACCGGGGTGACCGCACTGGCCGACGTACTGGAAGGGCTGGCGTGCAGGTGACGACTCGGACTTACTGGCTGGAGCATGCCTGGCTCGACCCGACGGTGGAGCCGGGCGTGGCGGTGGAGGTGACGGGGGACCGGATCACGGCCGTCCGCAGGGGCGTCGACGCGCCGCCGCCCGGCGCGACGGTCTTGCGCGGCCTGACGCTCCCCGGCCTCGCGAACGCCCATTCGCACGCCTTCCACCGGGCGCTGCGCGGCACGGTCCAGGTGGGCTCGGGCACGTTCTGGACGTGGCGCGAGGTCATGTACTCGGTGGCGGACCGCCTGACGCCACAGACGTACCACGCGCTGGCCAGGGCGGTGTACGCGGAGATGGCCCTGGCGGGCATCACCACGGTCGGCGAGTTCCACTACCTGCACCACGGGCCGGGCGGCGTCGCCTACTCCGACCCGAACGCGATGGGCGAGGCGCTGATCCAGGCGGCGGCGGACGCGGGCATCCGCATCACGCTCCTGGACACGGCGTACGTGGCGTCGGGACTCCTGACGGAAACGCGGGGCGAACCCCCGAACCGCCACCAGCTGCGCTTCTCCGACGGCACGACGGAGGCATGGGCGCAGCGGGCCTCGGAGCTCAAGGACCGCGCCCACGCACGCATCGGTGCGGCGATCCACTCCGTACGGGCAGTGCCCGCACGGCAGTTGGGAGTGGTGGCGGAATGGGCCTCGGCCCGCAGCGCACCCCTCCACGTGCACCTCTCCGAGCAGACGGCGGAGAACGAGGCGTGCCAGGCGGTGCACGGCCGCACTCCCACCCGTCTCCTGGCGGACCACGGCGTGCTCGGCTCCCGCACGACGGGCGTGCACAACACGCACCTCACGGACGAGGACATCGCGCTGCTCGGCCGCACGACGACGGGCACGTGCATGTGCCCCACGACGGAGCGCGACCTGGCGGACGGCATCGGCCCCGCGGTCCGCCTGCAACGGGCGGGAAGCCCCCTGTCGTTGGGCAGCGACAGCCACGCGGTGATCGACATCCTCGAAGAGGCGCGGGCCATGGAGCTGAACGAGCGCCTGCGCTCGCACACGCGCGGCCACTGGACGGCGGCGGCGCTCCTGCGGGCGGCGACGGCCGACGGGCATGCGGCGCTCGGCTGGTCGGAGGCGGGCGTGATCGAGGTCGGCGCGCTGGCCGACTTCGCCACGATCGCGCTCGACTCGGTCCGCACGGCGGGCCCGCTGCCGCGCCTGGCGGCGGAGACGGCGGTCTTCGCGGCAACGGCGACGGACGTCCGCCACACGGTGGTGGGCGGCCGCCATGTCGTACGGGACGGGGAGCATGACCTGGTGCCGGACGTGCCGGGGGCGCTGGCGGAGGCGGTGGCGGCGCTGCGAGATTGACGCCGGACCGAACCGCCGCTGCGCGGCGGATGTTTCCCGCCCGCCCACCCGACACCCCGCGGTTGCCGCCCATCCCGTCGGCAGGTTCCCGGCCCGGCCGTGGCAGCCAAGGCCCTCGCGCCCAGCGAGTTTTCGGGAAGGGGCGGGGTTGGGGAAAAGACCCGTCCAAACCTCACCTCCCGGAGCCAGCCATGCCCACCACCCTCATCACCAACATCGCCAGCCTCGTGACGAACGACCCCTCGCAGGGGGACGGATCCCCCCTGGGCCTCCTCACGGACGCAGCCGTGGTCCTGGACGGCGAGACCATCGCCTGGGTAGGCCCCGCCGCCAAGGCCCCCGCGGCGGACACCACCCACGACGCACACAACCGCGCCGCCATCCCCGGCTTCGTCGACTCGCACTCCCACCTGGTCTTCGCGGGCGACCGCACCCAGGAGTTCAACGCCCGCATGTCGGGCCGCGCGTACTCGGCGGGCGGCATCCGCACGACGGTGGCGGCGACCCGAGCAGCCACGGACGCCGAGCTGGAGGCGAACCTCACGCACTACTTGGCGGAGGCTCTGCGCCAGGGCACGACGACGTTCGAGACGAAGTCGGGCTACGGCCTCAACACCGAGGACGAGGCCCGCGCACTGAGGATCGCGGCCCGCCACACCGAGGAAGTCACGTACCTCGGCGCCCACATCGTCTCCCCGGACTACACGGAGGACCCGGCGGCCTACGTCGACCTGGTCACCGGACCCATGCTGGAGGCCTGCGCCCCGCACGCCCGCTGGATCGACGTCTTCTGCGAGAAGGGCGCCTTCGACGGCGACCAGGCCCGCGCGATCCTGACCGCAGGCAAGGCGAAGGGCCTGCACCCCCGCATCCACGCCAACCAGCTCTCCTACGGCCCCGGCGTACAGCTCGCCGTGGAGCTGGACGCGGCATCGGCGGACCACTGCACGCACCTCACGGACGCGGACGTCGACGCCCTGGCGAACAGCGACACGGTGGCGACACTGCTCCCGGGCGCCGAGTTCTCCACCCGCGCCGAGTGGCCCGACGCCCGCCGCATCCTGGACGCGGGCGTGACGGTGGCCCTCTCCACGGACTGCAACCCGGGCTCGTCCTTCACGTCCTCCGTGCCGTTCTGCATCTCCCTGGCGGTACGGGACATGGGCATGACCCCGGACGAGGCGATCTGGTCCGCCACGGCGGGCGGCGCGGCGGCCCTGCGGCGCACGGACATCGGCGTCGTACGCGAAGGCGCCCGCGCCGACCTGGCCCTCCTGGACGCCCCGAGCCACGTCCACCTGGCCTACCGGCCGGGCGTTCCGCTGGTGAGCGAGGTGTGGCAGCGGGGCATCCGCGTCAGCTGACGCGCGGGGGAGGCCCTTCGAGGGCCTGCAGGGTCCCCGCGGGCAGCCGGTCGTCGCCCCAGCTGCGCTCGATGTAGCCGATGATCCGCGCGATGTCCTCGGCGGGCACCCGCTCCGGTTCGCCGTGCTCCAGGGGGTCGGCGTGGAAGATGTAGAGCCGCGAGGCGAACTGGTCGAACGGCAGGGAGGCCTCGCCGAACCGCTCGCCGTTGCCCGCGGTGGAGACGACGACGCCGTCGCCCCAGTCCTGGCCGCTGTCGTTGTTCGGGTTGAAGAAGTACACCCGCATGACGTCCTGCGGGTCCGGCGCGGCCCGCAGGATCGTGATCGCGTGCCAGCCGACGTAGCGGGCCGCGCTGTCGGTGACGGCGACGCCGGCCGGCTGCGGATGGATCAGCGGCTGCTCGCCGTTGTACGACGGGTGGTAGCTGGTGTGGAACTGCCGCAGGAACTCGTCGAGACCGACCAGGTTCCCGGTCGCGACGTCGACGTTGATGTGGAACCCGCGGGCCGCCCACCAGCCGTGGAACTCGGGGTTGATCCACCGGTGCGGGTCCCCTGGCCGCTCGGCGCAGCGCCGCCCCATCTCGGCGTAGATCCGGTCCAGGTGGGGCACCACGAGCAGCGACACGGGGTCCAGGTCCATCGGGGGCGTGCTCGCGACGCCGGTCGCGCTGTCCTTCGACGAGATCGGCTGCCCCTCGAAGTGCATGAGGATCTCGTCGTCGCGGGCCGCCCAGACCACCATCTGCAGCAGGTAGTCCGGGTCGTTGTAGGACCACATCGACAGCGCGCGGGCCGACTGGCAGGTGGGGTTGTCGCCCTGGCCGACGCCGAGCGGCTGGCCCAGCATCGAGAGCACCCCGGCGACCAGCCGCGCCCGCGGCCCCGGCACATCGCCGAACACCGTCGTCAGCCGCTCCCGCGCGGCCGGGGAGAGCTCGAGCGACAGCTGGCGCCACAGCGCGGGCACCACCGGCGGCTCGTAGAGGATGCCGCGGTCGAGCAGCAGCGCGAGGCCGTAGACGCTCTGCGCGGTCTGCGGGTGCACGGCCACCTCGATCAGCCGGTGCACCAGCTGGCTGTAGCGCATCAGGCAGTTCCGGCCGGTGTCGGAGAGACCGAGCGCCTCACCGACGAGGTAGTCGCTCTCGCGCAGCAGGAACCTGAGCAGTTCCGCGTGGTACGGCGAGACCAGGCCGGTGTCGTGCATCGCCCGCGCGAACCCCGTCGCCTCGTACTGCAGGCCGCCGGTGTCCATCGCCTCCAGCCGGGAGCGGAAGACGTCGATGCCCGGGTCGTCCCGGCACGCCTCGGTGGTCCCGAACAGGCTCGTGATGAGCCGGTCGATGCCCTGCCCCGACGAGACGCCCAGAGCGACGTCCGGGTCGTTGCGGTAGACCGCGATCCGGGTGATCAGGGCCTGCACCGCCTCGACCTGGATCGGACGCTGGCGCAGGATCCGCCAGATCTCGTCGACCAGGTTGTCCAGGACGCTGTCGTAACCGATCTCTTCGGCGAGGTGGCGGAACAGGTCCCGGATGAGCTGTGCGGTCCTGCCCTGCTGGGTCCGCTCCGCCTCGCTGGGCGGGCCGAACAGCAGATCCAGGTTCGTGGCAAGGACCTGGGAGAGGAACTGGCGGGCGTCGTCGGCGGGCAGGGTCGGGTGTACGAAGTCGCCGCGGGCGACGGCGAGCATCCGCAGCTCACTGGTCGCCTCCATGACGACGGTGTCCGCGTTGCCGCTGTGCAGGCCGGGGCCGACCAGCGCCGGGACGAGGATCTCCGGTGACGCCCAGTCCGTCTCGTGGAAGAGCCCGGCTTCCTCAAGGGCCTGCGCCCTGGCCTGGACCGCCGCGGCGCCGCCCGGCTGCACGAGCACCCGCCGCAAGGCTTCCAGGAGCCGCCGCAGCTTCGTGTGCTTGCCGAAGTCGCGGGTTTCGGCCATGGCCTGGATGGCGTCGTCGAGTGAGGCCACGCGCTTGTCCAGCGTCGTGGCCGCACGGTTGACGTCGACGGTCGGTTTCAAAGCGTTTCCCTCGGGTTGGCCTCCTGCGTCCACGGGCCGTCAGACGTAGAAGTCGAGCTCTTCCTGCTTCTTCAGCAGGTCGCGCATCCGGTAAGGGTCATCACCGAAGAAGTACACCAGGCCCCAGTGGGTGCCGAACGCGGTTCTCTTGGTGACCGTCTCCTCAAGTGGCGTCGAGAGGTCGTGCGACTCGTAGTAGTCGTCGTCCTCGGTCTCCTCCGGGATCTCCAGTTCGCTGACGACGCGGCGGCGCGGGTAGACACCGAAGCAGCCTGCGATCCCGGACGCGTCGACGACCTCACGCGGGAAGAAGGCGTCGATCTCCTCCTCGGTCGTCTTCGGGTCGAAGGCCAGGACAAGCCCATGGTAGGCATTGAAGCCGTATGCCCGTTCCAGCAGCTCGAACACCTTGAAGCCCGGCGGCCGGTAGGCGACTTCGCCGAAGTACATCTCGCCGTCGCTGGTGACGAAATACTCCGGGTGCACGAAGCCGAACTCGATGTCGAACGTCTTGATGAGCTTCTCGATCTGTGCCGTGATCTGCGGTCGGTACCGCTCCAGTTCGGGGGTCGCGGGCACGAACACCGAATATCCCAGCGTGACGTATTCGGAGATGTTGAGGAACTTGATCTTCCCGTTGTGCACCCACGCCTCGACCGCGAACTCCCAGCCGTCGAGGTGGGATTCCATGAGAACCGGGAATTCCTCGTCCGGAATCGTGTCGACCTCGTCAGGGGTGCGGATGACGCGGTGCCCGAGACATCCCGCCTTGTCGAACGCCTTGAGATGGATCGGGTCGTTCGGGTCGCCGTCCAGCTTGAGCAGGGTCTGATTGACGCGCTTGAGGAAGCGGGTCACGTCGTCCCGGTCGTGGGCCTCCTCGAAGATTCCCACCCGGATTCCGCCGAGTTGTGCGCGGCGCTTCATCAGCGCCTTGTCGCGCAGCAGCATGGCCTGGCCGTACAGCCGCGGGTTGTCGAGGAGGACGGAGTTGATCGCCCCCGCCCATTCGACCGTCTCCTCGTAGAGCGGGATCGCGACGTCGACCCCCTCCTTCTGAAGGGTCTCGGCGATCTCCATGGAGCGGTCGTTGAGCCGTTCGAAATTCCACGGCACGAAGGGGATGTCGTGGTCGACGCAGTACTCCTCGGCCCATTCCGGCGCCACGACGACATATCTCCTGTCGAACCGGTCGAGGGCTTCCACCGCGTTGAGACTCCAGCCAAGAAGCGCTACATAGCCCTTGTCGGGGTTCTTGGTGACCGGTTCGCCCTTTGTCATAGACCGTTTCTCCTTCGGCGCTCGCGCGCATCGGCGGCGTGGATGGTACGACCGACCGTGCCCGGCGATCCGCCGGGCAAACAACGCCGCCTCGGGAGATGCATGCGCAGTGCCGTGCCGGGTACCAGAACGTCATCGCCGCTCTCGGGGCGGCGCGGGAGAGCGATTGACCGGGGACGGAAACAACCCACCCGCCTGCCCCAGGACGCGGGGCAGACGGGTGGGTGGGTGGGAGTGATCCGCCGCGAAGCGACGGTCCAGGGACCCGAAAAAACGCCGAGCGGCGAGCAACCTCACTCGTCGACGGTCAATCCCTTGCGCAGCTTCACGAGAGTCCGCGACAGCAGTCGCGACACATGCATCTGTGAGATGCCGAGCTCTTCGCCTATCTCCGACTGCGTCATGTTGGCGACGAAGCGGAGCGAGAGGATCTTCCGGTCACGCGGCGGGAGTTCGGCGATCAGCGGCTTCAACGACTCGACGTACTCGATGCCTTCGAGTCCGTGGTCCTCGTAGCCGATCCGGTCCGCGAGCGCGCCCTCGGAGTCGTCCTCCTCGGGCTGGGCGTCCAGCGAGCTCGCCGTGTAGGCGTTGGACGCCGCCATGCCTTCGACGACCTCGTCGTTGGAGATGCCCAGGCGCTCGGCGAGCTCGCCCACCGTGGGGGCGCGATCGAATTGCTGGGCGAGTTCGTCGCCCGCCTTGGCGAGGTCCAGTCGGAGTTCCTGGAGGCGGCGCGGGACGCGCACCGACCAACTCGTGTCGCGGAAGAAGCGCTTGATCTCGCCGACGATGGTCGGCATCGCGAAGGTGGGGAACTCGACGCCGCGGCTGAGCTCGAAGCGGTCGATCGCCTTGATCAGGCCGATGGTGCCGACCTGGATGATGTCCTCCATCGGCTCGCTGCGCGAGCGGAACCGGGAGGCGGCGAACTTGACCAGGGCGAGGTTGAGTTCGACGAGAGTGTTGCGCACGTACGCGTACTCGTGCGTGCCTTCCTCGAGCGACTCGAGGCGTTCGAAGAGGGTCTTGGAAAGAGCCCTCGCATCCAGCGGTCCCACCTCGTCGAACGGCGGGATCTCAGGCAGATCGGCGAGCCCCTCAAGGGCTTCCGCCTCCGGTACGGCCGTCAGGGCCGGGACGTTGTCCGGCGTGGCTTCCGTGCGGGGACCCGGGATCTCGGTCTCGATACGGTTCGGTGAGAGTGTCGACGTCGCTCGGTCAGTGCGCGATTCGTCGAGCCGGGGTGACATGGTGTCCTCCATCGTTCTCGGCATATGGCTGCCGATGCCAATACGTGCACTGCGGTGTGCGGCGCCTCCAAAGCCGTCCGTGTTGATTACTGTCTCTTCTACCCCTACCCGTTTCCACAGCCCGGTCGCAAGTGCGTTCTGAGGCGAAATGTCCGATTCCGGGGGGATGTTCGGGTACCCGAGCGCGTGTGGAAGGCGTAATGTTCAGGGGCGTCATCAACAGCCACGACGGTCGGAAGTGAGTGACGGAATGGACCGCGGGACAGTCGGTAGCGCGCAGGGTGGCCGGCTTCTGGTCGAAGTCCGGGCCGAGGGCCCGAGCGTTGTCGTGACTCCGGCAGGTGAGTTGGATCACCACACGGCCGATGTGTTGCGTGAACCACTCGAGGCCTGCCTCGACGACGGCTTCTCGCGCCTTGTCGTCGACTGTTCGCGCCTGGAGTTCATGGATTCCACCGGACTCAATGTCCTGCTGGGGGCTCGGCTCAAGGCCGAGGCCGCGGGGGGCGGAGTGCATCTGGCCGCGATGCAGCCGGTGGTGGCCCGAGTCTTCGAGATCACGGGAGCCGAGGCGGTCTTCACTGTCCACGACACGCTCGAAGCGGCGTTGACCGACTGACCGGACGGCCCGCTGACGGAGCGTACTGAAGAGTTACGTGCCAGTTGTCTCTATGTGATCACCGCGTTACCAGCGTCACATGGGTTGCGTCGAATAAGTGGGTGTTCTCACGGTTCGGCCGGGCAGGAGACACCCTGGATCCGTCGACAGCGGTCCACGCATCAATCGTTGCCAAATCAACAGCAGGAACGGCCGAGCAGCCGATGATCCTCTTGGAGTCCCGCTACTTGTCCAGTTCCTTGTCCAGAGTCCTCTTGTCGGTGAGGTGAAGCGCTGATGAGCACCACCCGGCCTTGCTCGCCGGGCGACCGCGGTCCGGAGTACGAGACCGTCGTCGCGGACGCTCCCGTGGACCAGGCCGCTCCGGCGGCCACGGGTCGTCAGGGGCGCCAGGTCCGCAGGCTGAGCCTGACCGGCGCGAGCGGCATAGTGCCGCTCGCCCGGGACTTCGCACGCCAGGCGCTGCAGGCGTGGGGCTGGCTGCCCGCGGCGGGCGCCGATCAGCGGGCCGCGGCGGAGGACGTCCTCCTCGTCGTGTCCGAGCTGGTGACCAACGCGTGCCTGCACGCCGAGGGCCCCGACGAGCTCTGGCTCTCCTCCGACAGCAAGGTGCTGCGGATAGAGGTCTCCGACCGTGGCGCAGGCCAGCCCGCACCCCGCACCCCGCACCGCGCCGGTAGGCCCGGCGGGCACGGGATGTTCATCGTCCAGCGGCTCTGCCTGGACTGGGGAGTCGTCCGTACCCCGGGGGTCTCGGGCAAGACGGTATGGGCAGAGCTGAGCGCGCCCGTGTAGGGCCCGCTCAGTTCCCCCTTGGGTTACCCACGGTTCGTATGCGCGCCGGATCACTGAGATCCGGCGCGTTCTTTGTCTTCCCTCGACAAGGCCCCGGGCGTACCTTGAGCGCCCAATCTGATGTGCCGTCAGTAAATCCGCACCGCGGCACGCCACGACCGGCATGAGGGGAACTCGAGGTGTCGTACCAGAAACGAACGGCTGTGCTCGCGCTCGCCACGGCCTTGGCCGGCTCGGCGGTGCTGATGGCCGCCCCCGCCGCGCAGGCCGAGGTCCAGGACGTCAACTACCAGTGCAAGACGCCCATCGGGAACAAGGGCGCGGTCTCGCCGATCGATATCAAGAGCGTCAAGAGCGGCAGCGGCTACAAACTCACCATGTCCTTCCAGAAGGGCGTCTCCTCCAGCCCCGTGGAGCTGGGCAAGGGCGCGATGAAGCCGAGCGCGCTCATCAAGCTGGGCGGCGCGGAGAGCGGCACGGTGCCGGTCTCCGGGGCGCCCAACGACAAGGCGATCCCCGCCAACACCCCCATCAAGATCAGTGACCTGTCGGGGACGTACACGCCCAAGAAGAGCGGCAAGGTCACCTTCACCGCCGGTGTCCTGACGATCAAGGCGCTCGGCACGACGACGACGTGCACGCCGTCCAACAGCCCCAAGCCCTCGCTCTCGCTCGACGTGAAGGGATCGGGCGGCGGCGGCACCACGGGAGGCTCCGGCGGATCGAGCGACGACAGCGGCTCCGGCGGCTCGGCCAGCGCGCCCTCCGGAGGCGACGAGCTGCCGCAGACCGGCCCCGCGGACTCCGCGATCGCGCTCGGCACCCTCGGCGGCACGGTGCTGCTCGCGGGCGCGGCGGGCGCGCTCTGGCTGACCCGCAGGAACCAGGCGGCACGGTCGCGCTAGGCGCGGTGCGCGGCGTCGCAGGGACGCGGTGACCGCGCGCGTCCCTGCCCGACCTCCGCGTACGACGCGTACAACGCGTACGAAGATCCAGGAGCCGCCGATGCCGTCGCTGCTGTCCGTTGCACGTGCCCTCACCGTGGCCCTACTGGTGACGGGCGCGGCGCCGGCGACCTCGGCGTCCGCCGACGACTCGGGAGCGTGGTCCGTCGCGCCCTCCGCGGGAGGAGGGACGCGGCCCGCGAAGGACGGGCGGCCCTACTTCTACGTGGAGGGCACGCCCGGCTCCGTCCTCCAGGACACGGTGACGGTCACCAATCCGGGGTCGAAGCCGCGCACGGTGGAGCTGAGCGGCGCGGACGCGGACAACACCCGGGGCGGCGCGTACTCCCTGAAACGCAGCAGACCGAAGGACACCGGCTCCTGGATCACCTTCGCCGAGCGCAAGGTGAAGGTGCCGCCGCGCACCCGCGCCGAGGTGCCGTTCAGCGTGAGCGTCCCCGAGGGCGCCGTGCCGGGCGACCACCCCGGGGCGATCGTCGCGCGGGAGGGCGGCCGTGACGCCGGGGTCCGCGTACATCTGCGGGTGAGCGGCCCCACGCTGTCCGCGCTGACCGTCGAGCGCGTCAGGGCCGAGGGCGAGCGCATCTCGTACGACGTCGTCAACCGCGGCAACACGGTCCTGACACCCCGGCTCACGGTCCACGCCAAGGGCGTCTTCGGCCCGCTGCTCGACCGGGGTCCCCGCACGCTTCCGGTGGAGCTGCTCCCCGGCCGCAGGGTCACCCTGACGGAACCGTGGACCGACGCTCCCGCCCTGGACTCCGTCGAGGTCACCCTCACGGTGAAGGCGCCGGGCGGGGCCCACGACGAGGCGACCACGTCGGCCCGCTTCGTGCCGTGGGGCGCGGTGGCGGGGGTGGGGGCCGGGGTGCTGGGGCTCGCGGTGGCGGCCGTGTGGTGCGTGCGCAGGCGTAGAGGCTCCGGGGACCCACCACGGGACGAACCCGAACAGGGCGGTACGGAGCTGGAGTTGGCGGGAGTGGGTACGGGAAGGGGCGAGCAACTGTGAACGGCACCCGACGAGGCGGCACGACATCCATGGCTGCGGCCGCCGTGCTGGCGGTACTCGCCTTCCTGCTCCTCCCGGCGGGCCGGGCCACCGCCGCCGAGAAGCCGACCGTCACCCTCTCCAAGGCCGAGGCGGGCAAGGGGGGCGACATCACCGTCACGGGCAAGGGATGGCGGCCGAACGCCCTCCTGATGATGCTCGTCTGCGGCCAGTCAACGCCGGCCAGGGGCGTACCCGGCGGCACGAACTCCTGCGCCAACGACACCGGCCGCGCCGTCACCACGGACGGCAAGGGCGCCTTCAGCAAGAAGCTCCCCGTGGCGGAGCCGCCCAAGCCCTGCCCCTGCGTGGTCCACGTGGCGACGGTCACGGGGGACAAGGCCCAGGCGGACGCCCGCTTCAAGGTCGCGGGCCACCCCGTGGAACCCCTGCCCAAGCAGCAGGGCGGCGGGAAGCTCTCCGTCCTCACCGACACCGAGCTCGAGGGTTCGAGCGGCGTACTGACGTGGTTCGGCGCCCCGCCGTCCCGCAAGTTCGTCTTCACCGTGGGCAACGTCGGCTCGGCCCCCGTCAAGGACCCCGTCTTCCAAGTGGGCACCTCCCACGGCGTGTTCGCCCCGCAGTTCGAGGAACAGCAGTGGCGCGGCACCATCGCCCCCGGCAAGAAGGCCCAGATCAAGCTCCCGGTCGAGCTCTCGGCCGGGGCGCACGGCAACTACCTCGTCTCCCTGAAGTTCGGCGGCAAGGTGCTCGCCGAGCAGCCCTGGGGCGTCGGCCGCCCCTGGGGCGTCACCGTCTTCTGGGTCCTGCTCTGCGTCGTCGTGCCGGCCGCCGTCTTCCGCATCGGCATGGCGGTGGTGGACAAGCTCCGCCCGAACCGCCGCCGAGGGGGACGCGGCTCCCGCCCCGCGGGGCGTCACCGTACCGGCAGGATCTCCGAACTCACCGACCGGATACCGAAGTTGAGGCTGCCCCAGGGGGCGGTCGCGGCGGACGAAGCGGCTCGTACGCCACGTACGAAACCGCCTCGTGAGTCCGGCAAGGACGCCGCCACGAACACGGGCACCCTCCCGTGGTTCACCCCTGACACAGACCCCGGCGCAGGGACCCCACCCGCCGGACAGCTCTCCGCACCGTCAGAGAACAGCCCGACGACGAAGGGAAACACGTGATCAGCACACGACGGAGAGCGGGCGCGGCCTCGGTCTCGCTCCTGCTGGGCGGGGCGGGCATCCTGCTGGGCGCGGGCCCCGCGCAGGCGGCCGGTGTGGCGTACAAGACGGAGTGCATACCGCCCGCGATCTCAGGGCTTCCGCCCGTGCAGGGCACCACGGAGGTGGAGATCACCGCGCCGGCCACCGCGAAGGTGGGCGACGAGGTCGACGTCGTATGGAAGACGACGACGGCCGCGTCCAAGAACCCGGACGTGCTCGACCTGGACAAGGACACGGTGAAGCCGAGCGGCACCATCAAGCTGGGCGGCGGCCAGACCGGTGACCTGGCGATGACGGGCGAGCGGGTCAATCCGCCCATCAAGAAGAACAGCCCCATGATCCTGTCCGACATGAAGGGCAAGCTGAAGCTGACCAAGGCGGGCGACGTCACGCTCACCCCGGGCGCGTACAACATCAATGTCAGCAAGCCGATCTCGACCGACACCAAGTGCACGCCGAAGGAAGAGGTCAAGGCGGGCGCGACCATCAAGGTGACGGACGGCGGCGGCAGTTCGGGCGGCTCCACGTCCGGCGGCTCCACGTCGGGTGGCAGTACCTCGGGTGGCAGTACGTCGGGCGGGAGCACCTCGGGCGGCTCCACGTCCGGTGGCAGCACCTCCGGAGGCTCCACCGGTGGCGACGACGGTGGCAAGACCGACTTCCCCGGCAAGGAAGTCCAGACCCCCTACAAGTGCAAGACGCCCATCGGTGACAAGGACGCCACGTCCCCCGTCCAGATCAACGCCAAGAAGGACGGCGGGAACTACGGCCTCACCGTCGAGTTCAAGAAGTCCGTCATGGACAGCCCCGCCGACATCCCCGCGGACTCGGTGAAGCCGTCGATGGAGGTCAAGCTGGGCGGCGCGGACAAGGGCACGGTGCACGTCGAGGGCCCCACCAACAAGGACCCCATCAAGTCCGGCGACCCGATGACGATCCCTGACCTGACCGGCACCTACAAGCCGGGCGCCGACGGCAAGTCGACGCTCTCGCCGGGCGTCCTGACGGTCAAGGCACTGGGGACGACGACGACTTGCACCCCGACCAAGGCCGATGTCTCGCTGGAGATCGACACGGCGGCACAGCCGGGTGGCGCCGCCGGGGGCAGCGGTTCCGCCGGTGGCTCCGGCGACGGCTCTGCGGGCGGCTCCGCCGCGGGCGGTGGCGGCGACCTCGCGGAGACCGGCGCGGACGACAACGGGGCGTTGCGTGCGCTCGGGCTTGTCGCCGGGACCGTGATCCTGCTGGGCGGCGCGGTGTTCACGTTCCTCCCGAGGCGAAGGAACGGCCTGCGCTGAAGCCCCGTAAGGGGCGCGGGGAACTGCGCGACAAGCCACGACGGACCCGCAGACGCGGCTGCCTCCGGCGGTCTCCTGGCGGGTGCGGCTTGTCCTTGGTTGCTCGCGCAGTTCCCCGCGCCCCTGAAGGGGCGTCCCCTGGACGCCCCGTCAAACGCGCTGCCGCAGCCATCGCAGGACCGCCTGGGCGAGGCCCGGATCCCTCAGGAGCTCGCCCCCATGCGCCGCGCCCGGCTCGATACGCACGGTGGCGTCCTTCAGGCCCGCCCTCGTCTGAGCGAGGGCGAGGTCCGTGGAGTGCGCGACCGGCACGAAGTCCGCCGCCGAGTGCGTGAGCAGCATGGGCGGGTCGTCCGATCCCGATGCGTGCGACTTGGCCACCAGGTCGACCCACTTCTTCCAGCACCGCTCGGAGGCCCGGTCCGGCACGCACCCCGCGAGCAGCTCCGCCGTCCCCCGCAGCTTGCGCTGTCCCGGAGAGGCGGCACGCGTCCCGCCGTCCGCCCAGGCGCGGTAGGGCGACGCGACGGGGGAGAGGGCCACCACGCCACGCACCCGCTTGCGTCCGGCGCCGTAGGCCCCCGCGCTGACCGCGAGATGCCCGCCCGCGGACGAGCCGAGCACCAGGGGCGTGGCGCCGCCGCGCCGCTTCACCCACCGCAGCGCCGCGAGCACGTCGTCGCGCTGGGCGGGCCAGGCGGCGTCGGTGGCGAGGCGGTAGTCGGTGTCGTACACGGTGAACCCGCGTGCCGCGAACCACCGTGCACGGCCGCTCCAGTCGGTGTCCCGCACCCAGGAGCCGCCGTGCAGGATCATCAGGGCGGGACGCCCGGACCGGTCGCCGTACACGGTGATGTTCTGCCGCGCGTGCCCCCCGTACGAGAAGGTCTTGCCCGGCAACGGCTCGGGTGCGGCCTCGACGGCGGCACTGGACGACAACAACGCCACACACAGGGCGAGGACCGGCAATGTACGACGCATGGCCAGATGCTCCACCGGCGGGCCCCGCCGCCGGCACAGAAACGTTCCGCGTCACCACCACGGGTTAGCGAACGATCCTCTGTTCGCGCGAGTGGACGAACGGACGCGAGCGGACGAACGGAAAGGGCCGCCGCACCCTCACGGGTGCGGCGGCCCTTTCGTACGTCTACCGGCCCACTGGGGGCGTCGCGGACGTCAGTTCACGGAACCCATCAGTTCCTTGACCTTCTTGCGGTTCATCCAGATGCCGAAGCCCGCGATGACCGCGATGACCGCCTCGACGGCGACCGCACCCGAGTTGTTCAGGTCGATGCCGAGCTGCGGGGAGGTCAGCAGGCCGGTGACGGAGTCGCCCGCGGTGACCGCGAGGAACCAGACACCCATCATCTGGGCGGTGTACTTCGCCGGGGCCATCTTCGTGGTGACCGAGAGGCCGACCGGGGAGAGGCAGAGCTCGCCGACGGTCTGGATGAAGTAGATCGCGACCAGCCACATCGGGCTGACCTTGCCGCCGTTGTTGGCGGTGTCGATCAGCGGGATGAGGAAGACGAGGAAGGAGATGCCGATCAGCGTGAGGCTGGAGGCGAACTTGACCGCCGTGCTCGGCTCCTTGCCCCGCTTGTTCAGCCACAGCCACGCCGAGGCCACCACGGGGGCCAGCGCCATGATGAAGATCGGGTTCAGCGACTGGTACCAGGAGGTCGGGAAGTCGAACCCGAGCAGGTTGTTCGTCGTCGAGTGCTCGCCGAAGATCGACAGGGTCGAGCCGTTCTGGTCGTAGATCATCCAGAAGACGGCGGCGACGATGAAGAACCAGACGTAGCCGGAGAGCTTGGACTGCTCCAGCGTGGTCAGTTCCTTGTCGCGCTTCATGCGGACCAGGACGGTGACCGGGATGACCAGACCGGCGATGGTGAGGGGCATCAGGGCCCAGTCGGCGAAGTTGCCGGTCACACCGAGGAACGTGTAGAGCGCGACCGCGACGATCAGCCAGATCAGGCCGTTGCGCAGGGCGGACGCGCGCTGCTGCGGCGTCGCGGGCTGCGAGACGACACTGCTCTCGGCGCTGAGGTGGCGCGAGCCGAGCATGAACTGGCCGAGGCCCAGGGCCATGCCGATCGCGGCGAGCGCGAAGCCGAAGTGCCAGTTGACGTTCTCGCCCACGGTGCCGATGGTCAGCGGGGCGAGGAAGGCGCCCACGTTGATGCCGATGTAGAACAGCGTGAAGCCACCGTCACGGCGCGGGTCCTCCGGGCCGTCGTAGAGGTGGCCGACCATCGCGGAGATGTTGGCCTTCAGGAGGCCGGAACCGAGCGCGACGAGACCGAGGCCCGCGAAGAACGTGGCCGAGCTCGGCAGGGCGAGCGTGATGTGGCCGAGGATGACGACGACGGCGCCGATGGCGACCGTCTTGCGCGGTCCCCAGAATCGGTCGGCCATCCAGCCGCCGGGCATGGCGAGCAGGTAGACCATCGACATGTAGACGGAGTAGATCGCCGTCGCCGTCGTGGCGCTCATGTTCATGCCGCCGGGGGCGATCAGATAGAGCGGGAGCAGTGCTTTCATGCCGTAGAAGCTGTAGCGCTCCCACATCTCGGTCATGAAGAGTGTGGCCAGTCCGCGGGGGTGGCCGAAGAAGGTCTTCTCAGAGCCGGGGGTACCGGCGGAGTCCTTCGTCAGGCTGGACGCCATGGGTCGATCCTCGTGGGTTCGGGACGCGCGGCAGGAGCGTGTGCGCGCCCGGTGGGGGGCGGTCGGCACCGGGGTCGTACCGTCCACACCCCCACGCCCGGGGGGAGTTTCGCGCTCCGTGTCGAGGAGGGCGCTGGTACGGCGACTCCGGGATCCACGCCCTGGCGCGTCATCACGCTCAGGGCCCGACCACAGGTCATTCCTTTCAAGGCTGGCAGAAGCCGGCCCGCACATAAAAGAGACCTAAGGCCGCACAGTGGGCCAAAGGTCCTTGCATAGTGCATCAGGCGTTGGGTCACCATACGCCACGACAGTGCGGCATATGGAAGGACTTGAGAGATGGATCACAGGTTGCGGTGGAACCAGCAGCCCACTTTTGAAGGTGATCCTCAGGATCGCACCGCATAGCCGCAGGCGTCGACCATCAGCGGGCGATCACCCCACGACGGTCGTCCGGCGCGGACTACCATCACCCCATGACCCGTGTACTGCTCGCCGAGGACGACGCGTCCATCTCGGAGCCGCTGGCCCGTGCCCTGCGCAGGGAGGGCTACGAGGTAGAAGTGCGTGAGGACGGCCCGACCGCCCTCGACGCCGGGCTGCAGGGCAGCGTCGACCTCGTCGTACTCGACCTGGGGCTGCCCGGCATGGACGGTCTGGAGGTGGCCCGCCGCCTCCGTGCCGAGGGGCACACGGCGCCGATCCTCATCCTGACCGCCCGCGCCGACGAGGTGGACACCGTCGTCGGCCTGGACGCGGGCGCCGACGACTACGTCACCAAGCCCTTCCGCCTCGCCGAGCTGCTCGCCCGGGTCCGGGCCCTGCTCCGGCGCGGCGCGGCCGAGCCCCAGCAGGCACCGGCCACGCACGGCGTGCGCATCGACGTCGAGTCGCACCGCGCCTGGATGGGCGAGGAGGAGCTCCAGCTCACAGCCAAGGAGTTCGACCTGCTGCGGGTCCTGGTCCGCGACGCGGGGCGGGTCGTCACCCGCGACCAGCTGATGCGGGAGGTCTGGGACACCACGTGGTGGTCGTCCACCAAGACCCTGGACATGCACATTTCCTGGCTGCGCAAGAAGCTGGGCGACGACGCGGCGAACCCGCGGTACATCGCCACCGTGCGGGGCGTCGGCTTCCGCTTCGAGAAGAGTTAGGGGCATCGCCCCGTCAGGGGCGCGGGGAACTGCGCGGCCAGCCGTCGACGGCCTGTAGAGGCCAGTGGTCCGAACCCCGCAGACGCGTCTGCCATCCGACGGCTTCCCGGGCGGGTGCGGGATCACTTCGCTTGCTCGCGCAGTTCCCCGCGC
Source organism: Streptomyces sp. NPDC044044 (assembly GCF_056434405.1). NCBI lineage: Bacteria > Bacillati > Actinomycetota > Actinomycetes > Kitasatosporales > Streptomycetaceae > Streptomyces > Streptomyces sp. NPDC044044. The sequence goes on from NZ_JBWKFG010000005.1 coordinate 667,845, forward strand.
CCCTGACGGGGCCCCATCCGGGACACTGGTGGAATCCGCACCCCGCCCGGGAGGGCATCTTGCGCCGCCGATTGATCAACAGCACCCTCGCCGTAGTCCTCGTGGTCATCGCGGTCTTCGGGGTGAGCCTCGTCATCGTCGAGACGAGGACCATCAGCAGCAGCGCCCAGGAGCGCGTCACCTCCGAGGCCCTGCGCCTGGCCAGCATCGTCGACAGCCGGCTCATCAGCGACGAGAAGATCAACGCCGAGATCCTGCGTGACGTGGCCGCGGTCGACCCCGACCGCTACGCCCTCATCGAGATCCCGGGCCGCCCCGACATCGAGATCGGCAGCCGCCCCACCGGTGACGTCATCCATGACACGGCCAAGGGCGAGGAGGGCGAGAAGGTCACCGTCGAGGAGCCGCGCACCGCGGTGACCCAGGAGGTCGGCCGCACCCTACTGATCATCGGCGCCGTGGCCCTGCTCGCGATCATCGCCGCCGTACTCCTCGCCGTACGCCAGGCCAACCGCCTGGCCTCGCCGCTCACCGACCTCGCGGAGACCGCGGAGCGCCTCGGCTCGGGCGACCCGAGGCCCCGCCACAAGCGGTACGGGGTGCCGGAGCTCGACCGTGTCGCGGACGTCCTGGACGGCAGCGCCGAGCGGATCGCCCGGATGCTGACCGCCGAGCGACGGCTCGCCGCCGATGCCTCGCACCAGCTGCGTACGCCTCTGACGGCCCTCTCCATGCGCCTTGAGGAGATCACCGTCACCGATGACCTGGACACGGTGAAGGAGGAGGCCACGATCGCGCTCGCGCAGGTCGAGCGCCTCACCGACGTCGTGCAGCGGTTGCTCACGAACTCGCGCGACCCGCGCACCGGCTCCGCCGTCTCCTTCGACCTGGACGAGGTCATCAAGCAGCAGCTGGAGGAGTGGCGCCCCGCCTACCGCAGCGCGGGCCGTGCCATCGTCAGCTCGGGCAAGCGGCATCTGCGGGCCGTGGGCACGCCGGGCGCGGTCGCGCAGGTCCTCGCGGCGCTCATCGAGAACTCGCTCATGCACGGCGGCGGCACCGTGGCCCTGCGCACCCGCGTCACGGGAAACCAGACGGTCATCGAGGTCACGGACGACGGCCCGGGTGTCCCCGCCGACCTCGGCGCGCGGATCTTCGAGCGGACCATCAGCGGCCGCAACTCGACGGGCATCGGCCTCGCGGTCGCCCGGGATCTGGCCGAGGCCGACGGAGGCCGCCTGGAGATGCTGCAGACGAAGCCGCCGGTGTTCGGGCTCTTCCTGTCGCGTACGCCGCCGCACAAGCGGGCCCAGGAGCCCGAGGAGACGGTGCGCTAGGCCGCAGGGGCCCGGCGGGCAGGGCTAGCGGGTGCCTCGTACGGCGGGGCGCTTCTCGGCGGTGTCCGCGGCCGTGGTCCCGTCCTCCAGGAACGATTCCGCACGGGCGACGGCCTCGCGCGCGGGCAGCGTCTTGAAGACCCAGGTGCGGTAGGACCAGAAGCGGAAGCAGGTCGCGATGCCGATGCCCACGAACTTGAAGATGTTGCGCTGGAGCGGGCTGTCCCAGTCGAAGCCGTAGATCGCCGCGTACAGGACGCCGTTCTCGATCACCAGGCCGACCGCGCTGAACATCAGGAACAGCGTGAGCTCCTTGGTGCGGGAGCTCTTGTCACGGTCCTTGTACGTGAAGTAACGGAAACCCACGTAGTTGAAGGCGATGGCCACGACCGTGGCGATCACGTTCGCGCGCACGGCCTGGAGGTCCGTCGTGTGCCACAGCAGGTTGGACACGCCGAAATTGACCAGCGTGCCCAGCGCCCCCACGGCCCCGAACTTGGCTACTTCGCGCGCGAGCTGCTCCAGTCGCACTCGTAGTGCGCCACGTTCCGTCATGGTGGTCGCCCCAACCCCCGTCGTCGATTCGTTCGGTCTCTTGGCCTCGTCGACGTAGTGGTGATTCGGTCGCGTCAACCCAGCCATGCTAACCAGCGACCCCCACCGGCCGCGCGTGGACGCCTCCACACTGTGGCGGCCCTGTGACGACAGAGCCCGTGCGGTGCACGGAAACCGGCCGTTCCCACGTGGCTGATACAGGCCGATACCCTGGGGGTGTGACGTTCCCGGTAGTCGGCATGGTCGGCGGCGGTCAGCTTGCCCGCATGACCCACGAGGCGGGCATCCCCCTCGGCCTCAGATTCAAGCTCCTCAGTGACACCCCTCAGGATTCCGCGGCGCAGGTCGTCAGCGATGTCGTCATCGGCGACTATCGCGACCTCGACACGCTGCGTGAGTTCGCGAGGGGCTGCGACGTGATCACTTTTGATCACGAACACGTACCCACCGAGCATCTACGGGCCCTGGAGGCGGACGGCATCCCCGTGCGTCCGGGGCCCGACGCGCTGGTGCACGCCCAGGACAAGGGCGTGATGCGCGAGAAGCTCACGGAGATCGGCGTTCCGTGCCCACGCCACCGGATCGTGCGCGATCCGGCGGACGTGGCGGCCTTCGCGGCCGAGGGCGACGGCTTCCCCGTGATCCTCAAGACGGTGCGTGGCGGCTATGACGGAAAGGGGGTGTGGTTCGTACGTTCCGTCGAGGACGCCGAAGACCCCTTCCGGGCCGGTGTCCCCGTCCTGGCCGAGGAGAAGGTCGACTTCGTACGAGAGCTCGCGGCGAACGTCGTGCGCTCGCCGCACGGCCAGGCAGTGGCCTACCCCGTCGTCGAGTCGCAGCAGGTCGACGGCGTCTGCGACACGGTGATCGCGCCCGCCCCCGACCTCTCGGAGGACCTCGCGGGCCAGGCGCAGGAGCTGGCGCTGCGCATCGCCAAGGAACTCGGGGTGGTCGGCCACCTGGCGGTCGAGCTCTTCGAGACGCGCGACGGCCGCATCCTGGTGAACGAGCTGGCGATGCGCCCGCACAACTCCGGCCACTGGACGCAGGACGGGGCGATCACGTCCCAGTTCGCCAACCACGTGCGCGCGGTGCTCGACCTCCCCCTCGGCGACCCGCGCCCGCGGGCGAAGTGGACGGTCATGGCCAATGTCCTGGGCGGCGACTTCCCGGACATGTACCAGGCCTACCTGCACTGCATGGCGCGTGACCCGCAGTTGAAGATCCACATGTACGGCAAGGACGTGAAGCCGGGACGCAAGGTCGGCCACGTCAACACCTACGGCGATGACCTGGACGACGTGCTCGAGCGCGCAAGTCACGCGGCCGGCTACCTCAGAGGAACGATCACCGAATGACCGCACCTGTAGTTGGCATTGTCATGGGCTCGGACTCCGACTGGCCGGTCATGGAGGCCGCGGCCAAGGCCCTCGACGAGTTCGAGATCCCCTACGAGGTCGACGTCGTCTCGGCGCACCGCATGCCGCGCGAGATGGTCGCGTACGGCGAGGAAGCGGCGGACCGCGGCCTCAAGGCGATCATCGCGGGGGCCGGCGGCGCCGCGCACCTGCCCGGCATGCTGGCGTCGGTGACCCCGCTGCCGGTGATCGGCGTGCCCGTCCCGCTCAAGTACCTGGACGGCATGGACTCCCTCCTGTCCATCGTGCAGATGCCCGCGGGCGTGCCGGTGGCGACGGTCTCGGTGGGCGGTGCGCGCAACGCCGGTCTGCTGGCGGCGCGCATCCTGGCCACGCACGACACCGAACTCCTGGGCCGTATGCGGGAGTTCCAGCAGGAGCTGAACGAGCAGGCCACGGAGAAGGGCAAGCGGCTTCGCGCCAAGGTCGAAGGCGCGGGTTCCGGTTTCGGCTTCGGCTCGGGAAAGTGAGCGGCATGACCTCCCCGGACAGTGCCTCTCTGGACGACGCACGCGCCCTTCTCGCCGACTTCCCGGTGGTCGACGGGCACAACGACCTGCCCTGGGCGCTGCGCGAGAAGGCGGGGTACGAACTCGACCGCCTCGACATCGCCGCCGACCAGACGGGCAGCCTCCACACGGACATCGCGCGCCTGCGGGCGGGCGGGGTGGGTGCGCAGTTCTGGTCGGTGTACGTCCGCACGGACCTGACGGGCGACGCGGCGGTGAGCGCGACGCTCGAACAGATCGACTGCGTCGACCAGTTGCTCACGCGCTACCCCGCGGACCTGCGGCGCGCGCTGACGGCCGCGGACATGGAGCAGGCGCGGGCAGAGGGCCGCATCGCGTCCCTGATGGGCGCCGAGGGCGGCCACTCCATCAACAACTCCCTGGCCACGCTGCGGGCGTTGCACGCGCTCGGCGTCCGCTACATGACGCTGACGCACAACGACAACATCGCGTGGGCGGACTCGGCGACGGACGATCCCGGGGTCGGCGGCCTCTCCGCGTTCGGCCATGAGGTCGTACGCGAGATGAACCGCAGCGGCATGCTCGTGGACCTCTCCCACGTGGCGGCGACGACGATGCGGGCGGCCCTGGACACCTCGGTGGCGCCGGTGATCTTCTCGCACTCCTCGGCGCGTGCGGTGTGCGACCACCCGCGCAACATCCCGGACGACGTCCTGGAGCGCCTGCCCGCGAACGGCGGCGTCGCGATGGTGACCTTCGTGCCGAAGTTCGTGCTGCAGGCGGCGGTCGACTGGACGGCCGCGGCCGACGAGAACATGCGGGCGCACGGCTTCCACCACCTGGACACGAAGCCGGAGGCGATGAAGGTCCACGCGGCCTTCGAGCAGTCGACCCCGCGTCCCGTCGCCACGGCCGCGACGGTCGCCGACCACCTCGACCACATGCGCGAGGTCGCAGGCATCGACCACATCGGCATCGGCGGCGACTACGACGGCACGGCGTTCACGCCGGACGGCCTGGACGACGTCGCGGGCTACCCGAACCTGATCGCGGAGCTCCTGACCCGCGGCTGGGCGAAGGAGGACCTGGCCAAGCTGACGTGGCGGAACGCGGTCCGCGTCCTGGGCGCCGCGGAGGACGTGGCGCGTGACGTGCAGTCCCGGCGCGGCCCTTCGAACGCGACGCTTCAGCAACTGGACGGCTGAGTACGCCACTTGAGGCGAAGGGCGGGGGCGGCCGATCGGCCGCCCCCGCCCTTCGCGTTCTCAGGCCACGATTCCTCGCGCGAACCGCAGCGAGTGGGCGAACACGTCCTCGACCTCGGCATCGGGCAGGCCGTGCCAGCCGTGGTCGGCGCCCGGCACCGTACGCAGCTCGACGCGTGCGGCCCCGGCGTCCCGCAGCCCGGCGGCGAGCGCCTCGCTGTGCGTGGCCGGGACCATCGTGTCCCGCTCGCCGTGGACCAGGAGGAAGGGCGGGGCGGCGCGGTGGACGTGCGCGGCGGGGCTGGCCGCGCGGGCCCGCTCGGGCACGGTGGCGGGGGCGGCGCCGAGCAGCAGGGCCTCCGGGGTCGTGGCGCTGTGCGGGTCGAACGGGCCGCGGGGGAGGGTGAGGTCGCTCGGGGCGTACCAGATCACGGCGCCGGTGGCCCTGACCGCGGGGTCCAGGGCGAGGAGCGAGGCCAGGTGCCCGCCCGCGGACTCGCCCCACACCACCGTCCTCGCGGTGTCGACGCCGAGCTCCGGTGAACGCAGCTCGAGCCAGCGCAGTGCGGCCCGCAGATCGTCCAGCGGGGCGGGGAAGCGGGCCTCGCCGCTGAGCCGGTAGTCGGCGCAGGCCACCGCGAAGCCCGCTGCCGCGATGCGCGCCAGGGGGCCCGGATTCCAGTGCCGGGTCGCCATCCCCATGTCGTCACGGCGCCCTCGCCGCCAGGCGCCGCCGTGCACGAAGAGGACCAGGGGGAGGGGCGCGTCCGCGGTGTCCGGCAGCCAGAGGTCGAGCTCCAGCGGGCGGCCGCCGTCGACCTCGCCGTACGGGACGCCGCGCAGCAGCCGCAGGTCCGGCGCCGGGCGTGCGGCGGGCGGCAGGGGCGCCACGTCCGGGTGGGGCGCGGCGATCAGGGCCCGCAGGACCGGGTCCGCGGAGCTCACCGGGTGCGCCACTGGTGCTCGGGCAGGAAGCGCACGTCGTACTGCTCGGGGACGGTCGCGAACTTGTCGGGCGCGGGCACGACGGGCTCGCGAGGCAGGCCGAGCCCTTCGGCGGGCGCCCCGAGGGTCTCGAAGAACCGCTCGAAGGTGCCGCCGGGCCCGGCGGCGACGCCGACGACCTGGCTGTGGTGGCGCTCCATGCGGTAGGCGTGCGGGCAGTTCTTGGGCACGAAGCCGAAGTCGCCGGGGGTGAGGAGCTTCTCCTGCTGCTCGCCTTCGAGGTCCTCGACGAAGAGGCGGACGGCGCCCTGGGTGACGTAGAAGACCTCGTACGTGTCCGGGTGCAGGTGGGCGGGGATGACGTTGCCCTTGGGGCCCTCGACGGTGAAGAAGTTGAAGGCGTTCTCGGTCTGCTCGCCGCCCGCGTAGATGGTGATCAGGTCGCCGAACAGATGGGCGCGATCGCCCTCGCCCTTCTCGATGACGTAGGGCTTGCCCGGTTCGGCGGGGATGCGTGAGGAGCGCCGGTAGCGGGTTGCGTACTCGATGGTCATGGCTCTCCCGGGGGTGTGGAGCGACGTTGGAATGTCAGGCAGCCTGACATAACGTGGAGGGGTCGGGCAAGCCGTCGGCGCATAGGCTCTCGACATGCACGCCACCGGCCGCAACCTCCCGCAACTGCTCGGCGACGCCCGGCGCTGGTTCGAGGACGCGCTCCTCGCGACTCTGCAGGAGGCGGGGGAGGCCCCGGTGTCCCCGACGCAGGCGGGCCTCTTCGCCGTCCTGGACGCGGAGGGCACCACCGTGTCCGAGCTCGCGCGCCGGATGGGCGTCACCCGGCAGACCGCCCATCAGGCGGTGCACGGCCTGGTCGCCGCGGGCCTGCTCGAACAGGTCCCCGACCCCGCATCCGCGCGGCAGCGGCTGATCCGCCGTACCGAGGAGGGCGCGCGCACGCACCGCAGGGCGGAACTGGTCCTGCGCCGCGTCGAGCAGGAGCTCGTCGACCGGATCGGCGAGCAGGCGGTCCGCGCGCTGCGGGCGGCGCTGGAACTCCCGTGGGGCAGCCCGCCGGTCCTCGCCCAGCCCAAGGACTGACACTCCGGAAAGCACGATCGCCCTCCCCCTGTGGCAGGGGGAGGGCGACAGATGTGGTGCCGGGCTACGGCAGGTTGCGGGCCATCACGATCCGCTGGACCTGGTTCGTGCCCTCGTAGATCTGCGTGATCTTCGCGTCGCGCATCATGCGCTCGACGGGGTAGTCACGCGTGTAGCCGTAGCCGCCGAGCAGCTGGACGGCGTCCGTGGTGACCTCCATCGCGACGTCCGAGGCGAAGCACTTGGCGGCGGCGCCCTGGAAGGTGAGGTCCGCGTCGCCGCGCTCCGACTTGGCCGCCGCCGCGTACGTCAGCTGACGCGCGGCCTCGATCTTCATCGCCATGTCCGCGAGCATGAACTGCACGCCCTGGAAGTCGCCGATCGGCTTCCCGAACTGCTTGCGCTCCTGGACGTACCCCTTGGCGTAGTCGAGCGCGCCCTGGGCGATGCCGAGCGCCTGGGCCGCGATCGTGATGCGGGTGTGGTCCAGGGTCTTCATCGCCGTGGCGAAGCCCGTGCCCTCCTCGCCGATCATGCGGTCGGCGGGGATGCGGACGTTGTCGAAGTAGACCTCGCGGGTCGGCGAGCCCTTGATGCCGAGCTTCTTCTCCGGGGCGCCGAAGGAGACGCCCTCGTCCGACTTCTCGACGACGAAGGCGGAGATGCCCTTCGAGCGCTTGGTCGGGTCGGTCACGGCCATCACCGTGTAGTACTCGGAGACGCCCGCGTTCGTGATCCAGCGCTTCACGCCGTTGAGGACCCAGGAGTCCCCGTCACGGACGGCCTTCGTCTTCATGCCGGCCGCGTCGGAACCCGCGTCCGGCTCGGAGAGGCAGTACGAGAACATGCCCTCGCCCTTGGCGAGCGGCGTCATGTACTTCTTCTTCAGCTCCTCGGACCCGGAGAGGATCACGGGGAGCGAGCCCAGCTTGTTCACGGCCGGGATAAGCGAGGACGAGGCGCAGACGCGGGCCACCTCCTCGATCACGATGACGGTGGCGAGCGCGTCGGCGCCCGTGCCGCCGAAGCTCTCCGGTACGTGCACGGCGTGCAGGTCGGAGGCGACGAGGGCGTCGAGCGCCTCCTGCGGGAAGCGGGCCTCCTCGTCGACCGCGGCGGCGAACGGCGCGATCTTCGCCTCGGAGAGCGAACGGATCGCGTCGCGGAGCATGTCGTGCTCCTCGGACGGGCGGTACAGGTCGAAATCAGCCGATCCGGCCAAGGTCTCTCACGCTCCAAGGATGCTAATTACCGTTAAGTAACCCAAATTTTAGAGGGCGGCTCACGTGAGGGATACGTGAGCTTGCCGACAGCGGGCAGCCGACGGGTGGCAATGCCGGAAACGTGCCCTGCCAGAGGCCCGACTATGCTCGGGCACCGCACTGACGCCGTAGACCCCTGGAGCACCGCATGGCCCTCAAGATCACCGTGATCGGCACCGGCTATCTCGGCGCTACGCACGCAGCGGCCATGGCCGAGCTCGGCTTCGAGGTGCTCGGCCTCGACGTCGTGCCCGAGAAGATCGAGATGCTGCAGCGGGGCGAGGTCCCGATGTACGAGCCCGGTCTTGAGGAGCTGCTCCGCAAGCACGTCGCCGGGATCGAGGGCTCCAGCGGGCGGCTGCGCTTCACCATGGACTTCGCGGAGGTCGCGGCCTTCGGTGACGTCCACTTCGTCTGCGTGAACACCCCGCAGAAGCACGGCGAGTACGCCTGCGACATGAGCTACGTCGACAGTGCCTTCGCGCAGCTCGCCCCGCATCTGACGAAGCCCGCGCTCGTCGTCGGCAAGTCGACCGTGCCGGTCGGCTCGGCGGAGCGGCTCGCGCGCGAGCTCGCCGCCGCCGCTCCGGCGGGCGCCGAGGCCGAGCTCGCCTGGAACCCGGAGTTCCTGCGGGAGGGCCTCGCCGTGCAGGACACGCTGCACCCGGACCGCATCGTCGTCGGCGTACGCAGCGCGCACGCCGAGAAGCTCCTGCGTGAGGTGTACGCGGGTCCTGTGGGCGAGGGCTCGCCCTTCGTCGTGACGGACTTCCCGACCTCCGAGCTCGTGAAGACGGCGGCCAACTCCTTCCTCGCCACGAAGATCTCGTTCATCAACGCGATGGCCGAGGTGTGCGAGGCCGCGGGCGGTGACGTCGTGAAGCTGGCGGAGGCGCTCGGGTACGACGACCGGATCGGCAAGAAGTTCCTGCGGGCCGGGATCGGCTTCGGGGGCGGCTGTCTGCCCAAGGACATCCGGGCGTTCATGGCGCGGGCCGGGGAGCTGGGTGCCGACCAGGCGCTGACCTTCCTGCGGGAGATCGACTCGATCAACATGCGGCGGCGCGGGCAGATGGTGGAGATGGCGCGCGAGGCGCTCGGCGGCGGGTCCTTCCTGGGCAAGCGGGTCGCGGTGCTCGGTGCCACGTTCAAGCCGGACTCGGACGACGTCCGTGACTCGCCCGCGCTGAACGTCGCCGGGCAGATCCATCTCCAGGGCGGCCAGGTCACGGTGTACGACCCCAAGGGGATGGCGAACGCGGGGCGGCTCTTCCCGACTCTGGCGTACGCGGAGAGCGCCGTGGACGCGGTCCGGGGCGCGGACGTGGTCCTGCACCTCACGGAGTGGCGCGAGTTCCGAGAGCTGGATGCGGAGGCGCTGGGCGAGGTGGCGTCGGAGCGGCTCATCCTGGACGGGCGCAACGCGCTGGATCCGGCGGTGTGGCGGGCGGCCGGGTGGACTTACCGGGCGATGGGGCGGCCTTCGGCCTGAGGTTTTGCGCTCGGCCTGAGGCCTTGTGCTTGGCCTGACCTGGTTCGCACGCGCGTCGGCTGCCGGTGCGTGGGTGCCGGGCGCGGTGCTGGTTCGTTTTGGGTGCGGGGCCGCGCCGGTATGTCCGTTCGCGTGCGCTGCCGAGCGTGGGTGCGTGGTGCCTTCCGGCGTCAGCGCTGTTCGGGCGGCGGCGATTTGCGTGCTCGGTACGCCCGCATCTTGGCTCGGGCGCCGCATACGCCCATGTCGCACCATCTGCTGCGGCCTGCCGGGCTTCGGTCGTAGTACACCCAGTGGCAGTCCGAGGCCTCGCATGCCTTGAGGCGGTTCCACGTTCCGGTGGTGACCGCCTCCGCGATGGCTGCCGCCACCCGTGACACCAGGGGTGACGGGTCGGCCGGAGTGAGTGACGCCGAGCCGTCCTGCGTGTCGACCCGGACCAACAGCGGTGCGCCTGAAAGGAGTTGGGAGAGTTCGGGCGCATCGGTGTGCGGCCCGTGTCCCGCGTGGGCCAGGCATGCCACCCGCAGCGACTCCCGCAGCTCCCGCGCCGCCGTCACCTCCGCGCCCGGCGACAGGGCGAACGGCGCGCGGCCCTCCGCCGTGTCCAGCGCGTCCGCGCCCGACTCCAGGTCCAGGGTGTTCACCAGCGCCTGGACCAGCGCGAGGCCTCCTGGAGCAGGTGCTCTGTCATTCATGCTTGCGACGTTACCTCTAGTGCGGGAGTATGCAGTAACCGTTACCTGTGGATAGGGTCTATTGGTAACCCGCCTGCGAACGAGGAGAATGTCATGCCCCTCGCCAAACTCGGTTACGTCGTACTCGACTGCCCCGACCCCCTCGCGCTCGCCACCTTCTACGCGGCCGTCATCGGCGGCACTCCCAAGGACGACGGCGACGGCTGGGCCCACCTCGAAGGCCAGGACGGCACGCCGCTCGCGTTCCAGGCCGCGCCCGGCCACGTACCGCCGCAGTGGCCGGCGGCGACGCACTCGCAGCAGTTCCATCTGGACCTGCATCTGCCGCAGGAGGAGCTGGACGCCGTCGAGAAGGAGGTGCTCGCGCTCGGCGCCACCGTGCTCGACGCCGAGGACCGCGAGCGCAGTTTCCGGGTGTACGCCGACCCGGCCGGGCACCCGTTCTGTCTCTGCGTCAGCTGAGGAAGGAGCACGTATGACACCCGTGGCGCGTATGCGCAATGTCGTCCTCGACTGTCCCGATCCCCGTCAACTGGCGGATTTCTACGCCCACTTGCTGGGCGGCACCGTCGAGGCGGACGAGGACGACTGGGTCACCCTGCACACGCCCGGCGGCCTGCGCCTCTGCTTCCAGGAAGCCCCGGGGTTCCGCCCGCCCGACTGGCCGCGGGGGGACGCCGGTTCGCAGCAGATCCACCTCGACCTCGACGTGGGTCCTGCCGTCGAGGACATCGAGCGCGCCCAGGACCGCGTACTGGCCCTGGGCGCCAAACCGCTCGACCTCGACGACGGCGACGGCGAGCGCGACTTCCGCGTGTACGCCGATCCGGCAGGGCATCCCTTCTGCCTCTGCCGGATCGACGAAGGCTAGCCCGCCGCCTGCTGACGCCGCCTCTCCCGCGTCGCCCGTGCCGTGAAGTCGGCCCCGCGCAGCACCCGTTGGGCATTGCCCCACGTCAGGCGCGCGAGGTCGGCCTCAGGCCAGTCGCGGTCGATGAGCTCGGCGACGAGGTGCGGATAGCGCGAGGCGTCGGCCAGGCCGTCGGGGTGCGCGGCCGAGGTGTCGTACATCCCCGAGAGGCCCACGCACTCCGGGCCCGCGAGACGGCGTACGTGCCCGAGGTGGTCCGCCACCTCACGGATCGAGGAACCCGTCTGCTCGGCCGCCAGGGGCACCAGGCACAGGCCCTTGGCGGCGCCGAGCGCGGTGAGCAGGTCGTCCGGGAGGTTCTCAGGGGCGTCCCGCAGCGCGCGGGCCCCCGACCGGGCGAAGAGGACCGGCGCCTTGGAGACGGCGAGCACGCGGTGCGCCGTGGCCTCGGTGGCGCCGGACAGCTCGGCGAGCACCCCGAGCCGGTTCAGCTCGCGCACCACCTCCTCGCCGAACGGGGTCAGACCCTGGGGGCCCGTCCATGACGTACCGGAGAGTGTGAGCGAGCACAGACCGAGGTCGTGCAGCGCGCGCAGCGTGGCGAGCGAGTCGCCGATCGCCTCGGCGCGCGCCGGGCCGATCAGGGTGGCGATGCGGCCGCAGTGGCGGGCGTCGGCCACCTCGGACGCCGTGCGGGCCAGGCGCAGCCCGTCGGAGTGGCCCCCAACGACGCGCTTGACGAGGTCGAGCTGTTCGAGGGTCGCGCCGAGCACGCGGTCACCGGTGATGCTCTCCGGGACGTGCACGGACCAGAACTGCGCCCCCACACCCCCCTCACGCAGCCGCGGCACATCGGCGTCCACGGCGCTGTCGCCGAGCTCCAGGTCGTACCAGGGCAGCCCGCGCAGCGTCCAGGGCAGTCCGCTGTAGCCGTCGGCGACGGGGTGCGTTGCGAGCAGCGCGTGGGCCCGCCCGAGCGGGTCCGGTGCGGGCGCCGGCTCCGGCCGGGGTGGCGCGTCGGATATGGGCGGTGGCTCGGGGGGCCGTACGGAGGGCTGGTCCAGCTCTCCGGCTTCGGCGGTGGTGTTGAGTTCGACCTGCAGGTCTGCCATGGCAGTGCTCCGGACTTCAGGGTGGCAGTCCGGTCAACCGTGACACGCGGGAGCCGCGGCTTCACGGCGGGCGAAGCGTTCGGGGTACGAGGCCGTGGCCGCAGCACGCGAAGGGGCCCCGCCGATCGGCCGACGGGGCCCCTTCGAGGTGTTCAGGAGACGATTCAGCCGCCCGAGACGGTCACCTTCTCGTCGTTGTTCAGCTGGTTCACCATCTGCTTGACCTTGGCCTTGTCCCACAGGAGGTTGCCGCCGGTCGAGCCCGCGAGCGGCATGTTCATGGACTTGCCGTCGCCGCCCGTGACGCCCTTCATCGCCCAGAACATGGACGCCACGTCGAGCAGGCCCATGTCCTTGTCGACGACCAGCGTGTCCAGGCCCGCGCCCATCGTGGGGTAGAGCTTGAAGGGGTTCATGACCGTGCCCGGGGTCGCCGCCTGGTTGGCCAGGGCCGCGAGGAACTTCTGCTGGTTCTTCGTGCGGTCCAGGTCGCTGCCCGGCAGGGCGTAGCGCGTGCGGACGAAGGCCAGGGCCTGCTTGCCGTCGAGGGTCTGCTTGCCCGCCTCGAAGTCGGCGCCGGACTTCTCGTCCTTGAAGCCCTTGGGGATGTCCATCTCGACGCCGCCGACCGCGTCCACGATCTTGGCGAAGCCGCCGAAGCCGATCTCGGCGTAGTGGTCGATCTTCAGGCCGGTGTTGTACTCGACGGTGCGCACGAGCAGCTCGGGGCCGTCCTCCGCGTACGCCGCGTTGAGCTTCGTCTGGCGGCCCTGGTTCGGGTAGAGCTTGCCGGACTCGGCGCCCTTGAAGGAGGGGATCGTCACGTTCGAGTCGCGGGGCAGCGAGATCATCGTGTTCCCGCCGTCGTCCGCGACGTGCAGGATCATCATCGAGTCCGTGCGCTTGCCCTCGGCGGAGCCCGTGTGGAGGTCCTTCTTGTCCTGGTCGGACATACCCTCGCGGCTGTCGGAGCCGACGATCAGGTAGTTCGTGCCCGCGCCGCCCTCGGGGCGCTCGATGACCTTGGAGAGGTCGACCTCGCGCTTGAGCTTGGAGTCGGCCCAGAAATACGTGCCGATCGAGACCGCGAGCAGCACCACGACGAGGGTGATCGAGCCGATCTTGATGCGCCGGCGCCAGTTCGGTGCGGGGCGCGGCGCGCGGGTTCCGTAGCCGTCGTCGCCGCCCTGGCCCGCGCCGTTGCCCTGGCCGTTCGGGGAGCCGTAGACCTGGCCGGTGTTGTAGCCGCTGTCGTAGCCGTCCTGGCGGGAGTTGCGGGGCTCGAACATGTCGTCGCGCGCGTCGCCGTACGGCTGGCCGTACCCGTCGTCGTACGGCTGCTGCTGGGGGACGCCTCCCGCCTGCTGCTGGCCCGGTCGGCCGGACGGGCCGCCGCGCTGGACATGCCGCATCCTGCGGGCGCCCTCAGGCTGCGCGCTCCCGCTGCCACGGCCGTATCCTCGGCCGTTGCCCTGGTCGTCAGGCCAATCGCTCATGTGGCCCAGTGTGCCGTCTCTGCCTATGCGCCTCACAGGGCAGGCGGGATTTCGGTTCAGGGCTGTTGCAGACCTGATGCAAAGCCGCGGGGCGCGGCCGGGACATTCCTCAGACTTAAGGTAGAGCCCATGACAGACCTGGCCCCTGGCACGGAATCGGAGATTCCGGGCAAGCCGACCTCGGCATCCCGCACGACTCTCAGCCACATCATGACCCACGGCGACACCAACCTCCTCGGCACGGTGCACGGCGGCGTGATCATGAAACTGGTGGACGACGCGGCGGGGGCTGTCGCGGGACGGCACTCGGGCGGGCCCGCGGTCACCGCGTCCATGGACGAGATGGCCTTCCTGGAGCCGGTGCGGGTCGGTGACCTCGTCCATGTGAAGGCGCAGGTGAACTGGACCGGGCGCAGCTCCATGGAGGTCGGCGTCCGAGTCCTCGCCGAGCGCTGGAACGAGTCGACGCCCGCGCAGCAGGTGGGCTCGGCGTACCTCGTCTTCGCCGCCGTCGACGCGGACGGCAAGCCGCGGGGCGTGCCGCCGGTGCTTCCGGAGACCGAGCGGGACCGGCGCCGGTATCAGGAGGCGCAGATCCGGCGCACGCACCGCCTCGCGCGCCGCCGGGCCATCAAGGAACTGCGGCAGGCGCGCGCCGCCGAGGGCCTGGACGACTGAGCGCCCGCTCGTTCGTCCCGCCGCCCACCACGGCTCGTCCGCCCTACGACTGGCACACCACCTGGTCGCCCGTCAGCGCCCCGAACTCGCCTTGGTAGGCGTCCTCCGCGCGCACCGGCCTGACCTGCTTGAAGTCCTGGCCCGCGAACACCTTCAGGGTGGCGCCCTGACCCTTCACCGCCCGCATCTGGCTGCCGGGCAGCGCCGTCGCCAGGGACTTCGCCGAGCGGTCCCAGCGCGGGTCGTACGCGACGACCGTGCGCGGCAGCGGCTTGCCCACGAAGTTGCCCGGGGCCCGCGTCGTGCGGAAGCCGGTGGACCGCAGTGCGCTGTCGACCCGCTTGCCCAGGCCCGGAGTGCCCGCGGCGTTGTCGACCTGCACCCGGATCTGCTGCGGCGACACGTCGACGATCGCCTTGCGCTTGGCGCCGTGCGCGGCGAGCGGGCGGTCCTCGCGCAGCGCCTTGAAGAGCTTCGCTGACCTCTGCGGGTCCCACTTCAGCGTCGACCCGATGCCCGGTACAAGGACGCCCTTGCTGCGCAGCGGCACCGTGGTGAACTCCGACGACGACGGCGAGAAGCCGCGCATCGCCCGCCCCAGGGCGAGCATCTCGTTCGTGCCGAAGCCCTTGTCGGCCCGGACCGAGCCGAGCAGCGTCCTGGACACGTCGCGGAACTTCAGCGGGTTGAGCAGCACCCCGCTGCTGGTGGCCTTCGAGATGAGCGCCGCGAGGAACCGCTGCTGGCGCTGCATCCGCCCCAGGTCCGACGTGCCGTCGACGTGCCGTGTGCGGACGTACTGCAGCGCGGCACCGCCGTTCAGCTTGTGCGTGCCGACGGGGAGATTGAGCCCCGTGTAGGAGTCCTTCAGCGGGCGGGCCGTGCAGATCTCGACGCCGCCGAGCACGTCCACGGTCTTCATGAAGCTGGTGAAGTCGACCTCCATGTAGTGGTCGATCTTGACCTTCGTCATGTTCTCGACGGTCCGCACGGTCAGATTGGGGCCGCCCTCCGCGTACGCGGCGTTCATCTTGACCGGGTGCGGCTTGTGCTTGTCCCCGGAGTTCCGGTCGACGTGCTCGGGCATCTCGGCGTAGCTGTCGCGGGGCAGGCTCACGACGCTGGCGCGGTCCCGGTCCTCCGAGAGGTGCACGATCATGATCGTGTCCGTGCAGTGACAGGGCGCTCCGCCGAGGCGGTACTTCTGCTTCTCGGCCTTGGTGATCTTGTCGCGGCCGTCGGTGCCGACGAGCAGCACGTTCATGCCGTTGCCGCCCTTGGGCCGGTTCTTCATGTCCTTGAAGGCGTCGACCCGGCTGATCTCGGTGTCGAGGCTGGTGACCACACCGTGCCCGATCCCGGCCGCCGCGAGCACGGTCACCGAGAACGTGGTCGCCACCCGCATGGCCCAGCGTGGCCGCCTGCGCTGCTTGACCGGCCGCCCCGCGGGCTGCTGCACAGGCTGCCTCGCACGTGGCGGGCGCGGGCCACGCGGCGGCGGGGTGGGGGAGCGGCGGGGCGGTGTGGGCACGTGAAGGGACACCTCCGCGGTGACGGGCCTGTCCGGGACGGGGTAGGGGGACCCGCGATGGGCCGGGGAATGCGAGAACCGTAGGCCCATACGATCTGCGACCCGGGGCAGCAGGCCGGGCGGCGCGCGCCGGTGTCCCCCATTCGCGGTAACGTGGCGCCGATGAACGCGACGCCCGACGTGCAGCTTCCTGCCGTATCCGTGATCATGCCGGTGCTCAACGAGGAACGGCATCTGCGTGCTGCCGTCTCAGCGATCCTTGAGCAGGAGTACGACGGTGAGATGGAGGTCGTCGTCGCGCTCGGTCCCTCCACGGACCGGACGGACGAGATCGCCGCCGAACTGGTCGCCGAGACCGCGGGCCACCGCGCGAAGGTGCAGACCGTCCCGAACCCCACGGGGCGCACGCCCGCGGCCCTGAACGCCGCCATCAAGGCGTCGAGTCACCCGATCGTGGTGCGCGTGGACGGCCACGGCATCCTGTCGCAGGGCTACATCGCGACGGCCGTACGCCTCCTGGAGGAGACCGGCGCGCAGAACGTCGGCGGCATCATGCACGCCGAGGGCGAGAACGACTGGGAGCACGCGGTCGCCGCCGCCATGACGTCGAAGATCGGCGTCGGCAACGCGGCCTTCCACACCGGTGGCGCCGCCCAGCAGGCGGAGACCGTCTACCTCGGTGTCTTCCGCCGCGAGGCCCTCGAACAGCAGGGCGGCTACAACGAAGAGTTCATCCGCGCCCAGGACTGGGAGCTGAACTTCCGCATCCGTGAGGCCGGCGGGCTCATCTGGTTCTCGCCCGAGCTGAAGGTGCAGTACCGCCCGCGGCCGAGCGTGAAGGCGCTCGCCAAGCAGTACAAGGACTACGGCCGCTGGCGGCACGTCGTCGCGCGGTACCACGAGGGCTCCATCAACCTGCGCTACCTCGCCCCGCCGACCGCGGTCTGCGCGATCGCGGCAGGCGTCGTCGTGGGCGCGCTCGTCACGCCCTGGGGCTTCGTCGTCCCCGCCGGCTATGTCGCGGCGATCACCGCGGGCTCGCTGCCCGCGGGCAAGGGGCTCGGGCTGAAGGCGCGCCTGCAGATCCCGGTGGCCCTCGCGACCATGCACATGTCGTGGGGCTGGGGCTTCTTGACCAGCCCGCGCTCGCTCGCCAAGAGGGTCATCGCCTCCCGGCGGCCTGCCGTCCTCAGCGAGGCCTGAGCACAGCCGGACGAGCCCCGGCCCACTTCGCGTGGGCCGGGCTCATCTCCCGTGGGCCGGGCTCACTTCCAGGTGAAGTTCGGATCCACGTGCATGCACGCCTTCTTGTCCGAGCCGTTGAGCGCCTCGGCCGAATCCGGCGTCTTGTCGTCCTGCTTCGACTTGGGAGGGGCGTTCCCCTCCCGCCAGTCGGCACCGACGACCAGGGTGACCCCCGAGACGTCCGTCGACTTCTTCACAGAACTCAGCTTCATGCCAAGGGACTTGGCGACCCGCTGGGCGTCGCCCTCCAGATCGGCGCTGGGGAACTTGACGACGGTCTTCTCCTGCGCGAGGACGGTCGTCGTGTCGGCCGCCGCCTTGGCGAAGCCCTTCCCCGCCAGGATCTGGGTGACCGTGCTCGCGCGCCCGCTGACCGGGGGCTCGACGTCCGTGCGGGTGCCGTTCTGCACCTGCACCGCGATCTCGCCGTCGTCGGCCGCCGGATCGTCCGAGACCTTCTCCTTGGCGGGCTTCTTCTTGCCCTTGCCGTCCAGTGAGATGTCGTCGCGTACGAGGCGGAAGAGCTGCTCGGCGTCGCCCGGCTTGGGGATCACGCGCGCGCCCACGTACTCGAAGGGCATGGTCGTCATCGTGGTCCGCTCCGGCGAGACCTTCTTGAGCTCGTTGCTCAGGTCGAAGAGCGCCTTGACGCTGCCCAGGCCGTCGTCGACCTTGAGCGCGCTGGTGGCCGTCTCGGCGAGCTTGCGCAGCTTGTTGGGGCTGCCCAGATTGGCGTTCTCGCGCAGCTCGCGCACGAGTGCGTTCATGTACATGTGCTGGGCCTTGGCCCGGCTGATGTCGGTGCCGCCGTCGAAGCCGTAGCGGGTGCGCAGCCACTGCAGGGCCTGCTCGCCCTTGACGTACGTGGTGCCCTTCTCGAGCTTCAGGCCGGAGCCGTGGCCCTGGCTGTCGCGCGAGTGGATGTTGGCGTCCACGCAGACCGGTACGCCACCGATGGCGTCGGCCATGGAGACCACACCCGAGAAGTCCACCTCCATGAAGTGGTTGATGCGGATGTTGGTGAGCTTCTCCCAGGTGGCGACCGTGCAGCCGGGGCCGCCGCGGCCGAGCGACTGGTTCGTCATCGTCCGCTGCGTCGACGCCTCGTAGACCTTGCCGTCGTCCGGGTCGGTGCACTTGGGAATGTCGAGCAGCGTGTCGCGCGGCATGCTGATGACCGACATGTTCGTGCGGTCGGCCGACAGGTGCAGGAGCATCTGGACGTCGGCGAGCGGTGTGCCCCCGAACGTCTCCTTGGCGCCGCCGAGCTTCTGGTTCTCCTTGGAGTCCCGCGCGTCCGAACCGATCAGCAGGATGTTCAGCGGGGTCTGGCCCGCCGCGTTCGGCGTGGGCTCCGGGGCCCGGTGGTCGCCGAGGTTCAGGTCGTCGGTCTCCAGGTTGTTGTTCAGGTGCTGGTAGTAGAGATATCCGGCGCCGGCCGTTCCGAGTATCAGCACCGAGAGAATCGTCGCCGACCAGCGGAGTATCCGGCGTCTTGGACGCGGAGTCCGGCCGCCACCACCCCCATGCCTGCGCCTGTGGTGCCCGCTGTCCGCCGAGGGCTCCCCTCCCTCGTGCGGCGGGCCTTCTTCCAAGCCATGATCACTTGCGTGCGGGGCGCGTGGTCGCGCCCCCTCCCCACGCACGCTGCTTTTCCCCATCCCCTGCCCCTCCCCGCGCTCCCCGCGCTACCCCGAATTACGGCCATCCTGCGCCTAGTCAGACGCAGAATGGCCGCTTCAGGTCACTTGGCGCACACAGTCTTGTCCGCTTCGACCTTCTGGATGCCCTCCGGCGCCTTCGACGGGGTACTGATGGGCACCCCGGCCCCCTTGAAGTCGCTGCCGAGCGTCAGCTTGATGGCGGGGAGCCCCTGCGAGTTCTTCTCGCTCTTGCCGGGCTTCATCGCGGAGCCGGAGAGCCCCATGACGTCGGCGAGGCGCCGGGCCTGATCGGCCTGGTCGGGGGCGTACTCCAGCGTCGTCTTCTTGAGGTCGGACGGCGCGTTGCCGAGCTGGCTTGCCTTGGACATGCCCTCAGTGTTCTGCAAGTACGTGAGAGTTGCCTGAGCGGCGCCGGTCTTCCCGCTGCCGTTGTAGATGTTGACCCGCACCTCGGAAGCCTCGGACTTGCTGCCCTTGAGGCGGGCGGCGACCGCGGCCTTCTCCTTCTTCTCCTTCTTCTTCACCGCGGTCAGCGACTCGTCGGCGCGCATCATGGAGAAGAGCTGGTCGGCCTTGGCCTCGTCCGGGACAACCGTCGTGTGGACCTTCTCCGCCGGGTTGTCGATCACGGGCACGGTCGCGAAGCTCAGGTTCTTCATGTCGAGCTTGCCGAGCTCCATGCCCAGGTCACGGAGTTTCATGATGTCCGCGATCGTGGAGTCGACGGTGAGCGCCTCGGTGCCCGCCTCGGCGAGATCTATCATCTTCTTCGGGTTGGTCAGCGTGTCGTTCGACTTGAGCTTGCGCATCAGCGAGCTGAGGAACTGCTGTTGCAGCTCGATCCGGCTCAAGTCGCCGCCGGTGCCCACGGAGTGCCGCGTACGGACGAACGCCAGCGCGTCCTCGCCCTCGATCGTGTGCTTGCCCTTGGGCAGCTTCAGATGCGAGTCCGGGTCGTCGATGTCCTTGGCGAGACAGACGTCCACGCCGCCGACCGCGCTGGAGAGCGTCTTCACGGCGTTGAAGTCGGCCACCATGAAGTGGTCCATCTTTATGCCGGTGATCTCGGTGACCGTACGCATGGTGCAGCTCGGTGTGCGGTCGCTCTGGCCGAGGCTCTCGTTGAAGCGGGCGCCCTGCGTGCCGGGGATGACCTTCTCGCTGCCGTCCTCCTGCTTCGTCGGGCAGTCCGGGATGTCCGTGATCATGTCGCGCGGGATACTCAACGCGGTGGCGTTCGTGCGGTCCTTGGAGACGTGCAGCAGGATCGTCGTGTCGGCGTGGCCGACGCTTCCCTTGTCGCCGTACTTCTCGTTGCCCTTGCCGCTGCGCTTGTCCGTGCCCATCACCAGGATGTTGATGGCGCGGTCCTTGCTGAAGCCGCCGGTTCCGGCACCGTCGGCGTCGACCGAGGTGATGTTGTCGTTGAGGTGCTGGTAGTAGAGATACGCACCCGCGGAGGCCGCGACGACGACGAAGGCGAGCGTGCCGCCCGTCCACATCAGGACCTTCTTGCCCTTGGACTTCCTCGGCTTCTGCTTGCGCCGCCCGCCCGCCGCCTCCGGCTGCGGATTGCGGCGTCTGCGCTGAGGCGGCACCTCGCGCTGTTCGTCACGGGGCTCGTCGCGTCGGCCATCGCGGCCGCGCGCTCCCTGGCGGGTCGAGGACCGCGACGATCTGCGCGGTCCTGGCACTGCCGACTGCCCTGCGGAAGGGCTCAGTCGCAGTTCGTAATCGCCGGTGTTCGGGTTGAGCACCCACTGGTCTGCGGGGTCGATGTTCTCCGCCCGCCCACGGCCTTGCGCGTCCACGGTTAGCTGCGTCCTCCGTCGGGGCCACGCGGCGCCTTTCCCCCCTCAAGAAAGACGCTCGGTCAGTCATCCAGCGGTGCGCAGCCCGGAAGGGCCCGGCGCACCGGATCGCTCACACTATCCGGCCAGTTCGGCGTCGAACGACGCCGGTGACAAATTCCACTCCCCTACAACTGGGCAATACGCCCTATTTCTTTGTGCGGGCGGTCTTGCGCTTGGGGATGGCTTTACTCGCAGGTCGTACCCGCGGCCGTGTTGCCGCGGAATGTGGGAGCGGGGCTTGGCGTATGAGAAGGGTCGTCCGGCTTCTCGTCGCTCTCGGAGCCGTCGTGGTCCTCGGAGTCGTCGTACCCCTCCGCCTGCTCGTCGACGGGCGCGGTTTCGGGCTCCTTGCGCGTCACTTGGAGGGGTGCGTCCGTTCGGAGTCGCGTGAAGAGTTCCTCCGCCGCGGGCTCGACGAGTTCATCCCGATTGGCGTCGTAGACATACGACCGCCGGGGCACGGTGAGGAACTGCACCTGTTCTGTGGGGATGTTGCGCATGCCGCGCACCAGTTCGTACAAACCACGCAAACTCGCCAGCGCGGGGTCCGTGGTCAGCGAAGAAGTGGCCGCGTCGAGAACCGGATAGAGCTTCGCCGGATTGAGCAGGACGTCATTGCTCTGCACCTTGTTGACGAGTGCGGCGAGGAACTGCTGCTGGCGGTCCATCCGGTCGGTGTCGCTGCCGTTGCCGATGCTCTTCCGGGCGCGCACGTAGCCGAGCGCCTGCTCGCCGTTGAGGGTCTGCTTGCCCGCGGCGATCTTCAGATGGGCGTCGGCGTCGTTGATGGGTTCCTTGAGACAGACCTGTACGCCGTCGACGGCGTCGACCATGTCCTTGAACCCGGCGAAGTCCACGACCATGTGGTGGTCGACGCGGATCTTCGTCATCTTCTCGATCGTACGAATGGTGCAGGCCGTCCCGCCGAACTGGAACGCCCAGTTGAACTGCGCGAACTGCGCCCGCGTCCGCGATCCGTCGGACTTTCGGCAGCTGGGGATGTCCACCATCACGTCCCGCGGGATCGACACCGCGGTCGCGCTCTGCCGGTCGGCCGCGAGGTGCAGCAGGATCGTGGTGTCCGAGCGCTGGGTGCCCTTGTCGCGGCCGTACTTCTTGTTGCCCCGGCCCGAGCGGGTGTCGGAGCCGATCAGGAGGATGTTCTGCGCGTCGTGCACCAGCGGTGTGGGGCGCTCCTTCTCGTAGCGCGCCAGCTCCGCGGCGGCGTCGGTGTCCTCGGTGATGTTGCCGTCGAGCTTGTTGTAGACCGCCCAGCCCGCGCCCGCGGCGGCCAGCACGAGCCCGGCAGCCCCCATGGCCGTCCAGCGCAGCCAGCGCCGCCTGCGCCGGGCGACGCCCGCACCCGTGGGGCTGGAGCCCGCGCCGGGTGCGTACGTCGTGGGCGGCTCAGGCGGGGCGCCGTCCGGGTCCGGTCGGTCCGGTCCGGCGGGCGTGCCTGCGGTGTCGGACACGTGTACGGCCACCCCTCATAGCGACGTCGGTGCATGGTGCGCTCCTACGACCATGGACCGGCGTGACGCCGGGGGCCTGCGGGCCAGGGGCTCGTGTGGGCCGAACGGGGGACGGCGAGGGGCGGCGGGGGAGCGGCGGGGGAGCGGCGGGGAGGGCCGACCGGGGACGGGCGGCTACTTGGCGGTGGCGGTGACCCGCTCGTCCTCGACGCGCTTGGCGAGGCCGTCGTCGGCGAGCTGGTCCAGGTTGCGGCAGAGCACCACGGAGCCGCCCGCCGCCAGCGGGGCGTACAGGCCGGAGCTCAGGCCCTCCCAGGTGTCGTACGACAGCCCCGAGAGCAGCCGGGAGCCGGGCGCGAGCCCCAGTGCCCCGGCATCGGCGCGGGCCCGCTCCACCAGCTCGGCACCCGTCAGCTCACCGGCGCCGCCGACGGCGAGCGCGGGCTCGTCCGGGTCCACGGGAGCGTACGGAGCGAAACGGTCGCCCTGGCTCGGCACCTCGACCGCGTAGTCCGCGAAGCCCTCGGGGGCCTGCGGGAAGCGCCCGCCGAGCGGCCGGAGCGCGAGCGCGACCCGCTCCCCGGAGCAGGCCCGCGCCGCGTCGAGCGAGTCGGGCCCGCTGACGACGAGGTCTCCGCCGGCCGGATCGCCGCCCACGTCGGCGACGACACCGACGGACGAACAGGCGAGCAGCCAGACCGCCGTCTGCCAGTGCGCGGGAAGCAGCAGCGCGAGCCGGTCGCCGGGCTGTGCGGCGAGATCGTCCTGGAGCAGGTTGGCGGTCTTGGCCACCCAATTGGCGAAGGTGGCCACGGACAATTCGACGCGCTCGCCCGTGGCGTCGTCGTAGAAGGTGATCAGCGGGCGGCCCGGGTCCGCGGCGAGCGCGGATCGCAGCAGGTCGGCAGGGGTGCGGTCGGTGGCGTTCACGGGCGCAAGGGTACGCGGGTGCCCTTGCGCCCCCCGGGCGTGGCGGGGGAGTGCGGGCCACCGGTTCGGCGGACATGAACCGACGGTCCGTCAATTCCCCAATGGACAGAATTGTCCGTCTATGCCAACTATCAATCGTATGCGTGGATTTCTAGCTTCCTCGATCGGCGTCACGTGCGCGGCCGCCCTGGCCCTTCCCCTCACCCTGCCGTCGTCCGGCGCCCGCGCCGCGACCCCGGACGCTCAGCCGCCGGCCGGGCGATCCGCGGCATCGGTCCCGGGCAGCACACAGTCACTCCCGCTCACCCCACTCGGCTCCGACCGCTCCGTCGGCGGCGGCGCGTCCAGCGAACAGGGCCTGCTCCAGCGCGATGTCCGGCCCTTCTCCCTCGTCGGCGTCATCTGGGACGACCCGGACGACGAACTGCTCGGCAGCGTCCAGGTCCGCACGCGGGCCAGCGGCACCGGCAGCTGGTCCGACTGGCAGCCCGTGGAGACCCACAACCACGAGCACGCGGCCGACCCGGACGACCCGGAGCGCGCCACGGGCAAGGTCCGCGGCTCCACGGCGCCGCTGTGGGTCGGCGACTCGGACGGCGTCGAGATCCGCGTACGAGGAGAGGCGCCGCAGCACCGCGCGAGCGCGGGATCTCCCGCGGGGCAGGCCCTTCCGGCGGGCCTGCGTCTCGAACTCGTCGACCCCGGCGCCGAGCCGCCCCCGCAGGGCTCCGTGCCCGAAGGCCCCCGCACCACGGCCCTGACCGCCGAGACCGCGGCCTCCTCCGCGGTCAACGCCGACCTCGCCCCGATGGGCGCGTCCGCCATCCCCGCGCTCAGCAGGAAGGAGACGCAGGACGACCTGATCGCGGCCCGCGGCGGCCCGGAGGACTCCGTGGGGAAGGCGAGGCCCTACGTGGGCCCCCGGCCGCGCATCATCACGCGCAAGGGCTGGGGCGCGGACGAGAAGCTCCGCGAGAAGAACTTCGGGTACACCAAGTCCGTGAAGGCCGCCTTCGTGCACCACAGCGCGTCCGGCAACAACTACCGCTGCTCACAGGCGGGCTCCGTGCTGCGCAGCATCTACCGCTACCACGTCAAGAGCAGCGGCTGGCGTGACTTCGGCTACAACTTCGCGGTCGACAAGTGCGGAAACATCTACGAAGGACGTGCCGGAGGTGTGGCCAAGCCCGTCCTCGGGGCCCACACTCTCGGTTTCAACACCAACAGCATGGGCATCGCCGTCCTCGGCAGCTTCGGCTACTCCGAACCGCCCGCGGCCGCCGTGAACGCCATCGCCCGGCTGACCGCCTGGAAGCTCGGCCTGTACGGCGCGAACCCGCGAGGAATGACATATCTGAAGTCCGGGGGTGGCAATCTGTACAGGAAGGGCAAGAACGTCCGGCTCCATGTGATCTCCGGGCACCGTGACGGTTTCGCCACGGAATGCCCCGGCAGCCGCCTGTACAAGAAGCTGGGCAAGGCCCGGTCCACCTCGGCCCGCTTCCAGGGCCGCTGAGGGGGGCCGCTGAGGCGGCGCCGCACCGGGCCTCTGAGACGGGGCGGCACCGGGCCTCTGAGGCGGGGCCGCACCGCACGACCCGTACCACACGGCACACCGCACGACCCGCAAAGCGCACTGCACGATCTGCAAAGCCATCTGCATACACTGGCCGGCCGCGACTCAAGTTCGGCCGGCCCCAGCAGGAAGCAGAGACGACAGGTGACAGAAGCGATCCTCCTGGTCGGCGGCAAGGGAACCCGGCTGCGTCCGCTCACGGTGCACACCCCCAAACCGATGGTTCCGGCGGCGGGTGTCCCGTTCCTCACCCACCAGCTGGCGCGGGCCCGCGCGGCAGGCGTGGAGCACATCGTCCTGGCGACCTCGTACCTCGCCGAGGTCTTCGAGCCGTACTTCGGCGACGGCTCGGCGCTCGGCCTCCACATCGAGTACGTCACGGAGACCGAGCCCCTCGGCACGGGCGGCGCGATCCGCAACGTGGCATCGCGCCTGCGCTCGGGCCCCGACGACCCGGTCCTGATCTTCAACGGCGACATCCTCACGGGCCTGGACATCCGTGCCCTGGTCACCACGCACGAGGAGTCGGGGGCGGACGTCTCCCTGCACCTCACGAAGGTCGACGACCCCCGCGCGTACGGCCTCGTGCCGACCGACGCGACGGGCAGGGTGCAGGCCTTCCTGGAGAAGCCGCAGACCCCCGAGGAGATCGTCACCGACCAGATCAACGCGGGCGCGTACGTGTTCCGGCGCTCGGTCATCGACACGATCCCGGCAGGCCGCCCGGTCTCGGTGGAACGCGAGACGTTCCCCGACCTCCTGGCATCCGGAGCCCACCTCCAGGGCATGGTCGACTCGACGTACTGGCTGGACCTGGGCACACCCCAGGCCTTCGTACGCGGCTCCGCCGACCTGGTCCTCGGCCGCGCCCCGTCCCCCGCGATCCCCGGCCGCTGCGGCGACCGCCTGGTCCTGCCGACCGCCACGGTCGCCCCGGACGCGAAGCTCACGGGCGGCACGGTGGTCGGCGACGACGCGGTGATCGGCGAGGGCGCACGGGTGGACGGCAGCACGGTCCTGGCGGGCGCGGTCATCGAACCGAACGCGGTGATCACGGACTCACTGATCGGCGCGGGCGCGAAGGTGGGCGCACGCACGGTCCTGGCGGGCGCGGTGATCGGCGACGGCGCGGAGATCGGCGCCGACAACGAACTGCGCGACGGAGTACGGGTGTGGTGCGGGGCGAGGCTGCCGGCGGGGGCGGTGCGGTTCTCGTCGGACCAGTAGCTCTTTCGCCGGCTGGGCTACGCGGTCCCCGGCTGGGGCGGGGGCTGGGTTTTCAGCCCGTCCGGCGTTTGAGGACGACTCGGCGGGGCTGGTGATGGCGGCGCGCAAGGCTCTGGGGCGGCGGGTTTTCGGCTGGGGCGGGGGCTGGGTTCTCAGCCCGTCCGGCGTTTGAGGACGAACTCGGCGGAGCCGGTGATCGACGGCACGCAAGGCCCCCGCGCCGGAGCGGGTTTTCGGGAAGGGGCGGGGTAGGGGACAAAAAAGCCCCTACCCTCGTACAGATGTCATCCCGTTTCGCCCCCCGCCCCACCCGCACCACAGTGCGCGGCGGCGAAACGGCGATCCCCCAGGGCATGCCCCGCCAACCCACAGCGGCGCGCACCCACACTCACACCCGCACGTGGACCCCACCCCACCCCCTGAACCTGGGCCTGACCCTCGGCCCCCTCCGAAGGGGCCCCGCGGACCCCACGTTCCGCGTGACCCCCGACGGCTCGGCCTGGCGGGCCAGCCGCACCCCGGAGGGCCCCGGCACGCTCAGGGTCGCCCTCCACGCGGACACGGTGGAGGCAGAAGCCTGGGGCCCAGGAGCCACCTGGCTCCTGGACCAACTCCCGCAGCTGCTCGGCGAGTCGGACACCCCGGAGGACTTCACCCCCCGCCACCGCCTGCTCGCAGCAACAGCGCACCGCCGCCCCGGCCTCCGCCTGCTCCGCACGGGCCTGGTCCTGGAGTCCCTGATCCCGTCGATCCTGGAACAGAAGGTCACGACGGACGAGGCCTACCGCGCCTGGCGCCTCCTGGTCCGCAAGTACGGCGAACCGGCACCGGGCCAGGCCCCCGCCCAGCTCCGCCTGCACGTCATGCCGGACCCCAGGACCTGGACCCTGATCCCGTCCTGGGAGTGGCACAAGGCGGGCGTGGACAACAAACGCGCGTCGACGATCCTGCGCGCGGCACGCGTGGCCGCGCGCATGGAGGAGGCGGCGACGATGTCCCCGCCCGAAGCCCAGGCCCGCCTGGAGCTGATCCCGGGCATCGGCCCCTGGACGTCGGCGGAGACGATCCAGCGCAGCAACGGCGCCCCGGACGCGGTCACGGTGGGCGACCTCCACCTGCCGGGAATCATCGGCTACGCGCTGGCAGGCGACCGCACGGCGGACGACGAGGAGATGCTGCGCCTCCTGGAGCCCTACGCGGGCCAGCGCCACCGAGCGGCCCGCCTGATCCTCCTGAGCGGCCGCACCCCGGCCCGCAGACAGCCGAAAATGCCGAAGACCGACATCGGGGCGCTGTAGGACCGCAGGGCACGGGGTGCCCCCGCACGGGGCGCCCCCGTAAGGGGCGCGGGGAACTGCGCGACCAGCCCCCACGGACCCGCGGCCGAAAGAGAGCCGAAAGAGAAGCGCCCGGCGCCCCGCCCGACGCCCCGGCGAGTCGGGTTACCGCAACAGGACGAAGTCCTCCGCATCCCGCTCGGCCCGAGCGACGGGCTCAGCCGCCGCATGCCCCACAGCCACCGCCCCCATCGGATCCCACGACCCCGGAAGCCCGAGCACGTCCCGTACGACATCCCGGCAGAACATCGTCGACGAGACCCAGGCGGACCCAAGACGCTCCCCGGCAAGGGCGACGAGGAAGTTCTGCACCCCGGCCCCGGCCGCGACCACGAACATCTCCCGCTCGGCGGCGTCACGCCGCGCATCCCCATACGTGTGCGAGCCGTCCGTCACCAGACAAGGCACCACCAGATAAGGCGCCTTGCGCAGCACATCCCCCCGCCGCACCCGCTTCGCGACGGACTCGGCGGACTTCCCGTCCCGCTCCAGGTCGGCGACCCACGCCTCCCGCATCGCGTCGAGCAACCGCACCCGCGACTCCTTCGACTCAAGGAGGACGAACCGCCACGGCGTCGTGTGATGCGG
This sequence comes from Streptomyces sp. NPDC044044, assembly GCF_056434405.1. Lineage (NCBI taxonomy): Bacteria > Bacillati > Actinomycetota > Actinomycetes > Kitasatosporales > Streptomycetaceae > Streptomyces > Streptomyces sp. NPDC044044. Next base: position 695,905 of record NZ_JBWKFG010000005.1, read on the forward strand.
CGCTGGCGCCGTCACCGCCGCCGCCACGGCCCGCCGCACGGCCCCGGGGTCCACCGGCTCGTCCGTGAACTCGCGCACGGTCCGCCGCTGCGTCACGGCCTCCCGGACGGCTTCGGACGTGCCGAGCCGGAACATGTCGTCACGGGAGCTCCGCACCATGACCCGGGCCCCCTCGTCGGTCTCCCCGGCCTCACCGGACTCCCCGACGACGTGCGGCAGCCCGCGGACCACCGCGACCGGCAGCCCCCCGGCCTTCCCCTTGACGAGATCACCCGCGGCGGCCAGCTCGTCCGCCGTGGCCACGACCGTCGCGCTCAGCGGATTGCCGTACGCGTCGGTCCCGCCCCGCAGATCGTCGAGCACGCGCACGCCCGCCGCCCCGATGGCGACGTCCGTCAGGCCGTTGCGCCAGGGCCGTCCGAAGGTGTCCGTGACCACGACCCCCACGTCCACACCCAGCGCGTCCCGCAGTCCGTCCCGCACCGCACGCGCCGAGGCGTCGGCGTCCTCGGGCAGCAACAGGACGGTCCCGGCAGGAGTGTTGGAGGCATCGACACCGGCGGCGGCCATCACGAGGCCCTGCCGGTTCTCGACGATGCGCAGGGTCCCGCGCCGCGCCACGACCCGCACGGTCTCGGCGTCGATGGCCGCCTCGCGGTCGCTCGCCCCGACGATCCGCCCCTCGGCCTTGCTGACGATCTTCGAGGTGACGAGCAGGACGTCACCGTCGGCGAGCCCCGGTTCCGTGGCGGCGATCAGCTTGGCGATGTCGTCCCCCTGCCGCACCTCGGGCAGCCCGGGAACGGCCCACACGCGGTACGAAGGCGAAGCCCCGGCCCCAGACGTCCCGGCCCCGGAAGTCGCCGTCCCGGAAGAGGTCACGCCCGCACCTCCTCCGCGAGGGCGAGCGCCGCACGCGCCATCTCGGCGGTCGCGTCGATGTCGCTCATCATCAGCGGAATCGCCCGGCACCGGATCCCGGCCGACTCGACCCGCTCCACGACCCCCGCGTCCACGGTGTCGACGAGCCAGCCGTCGAGCATCCCGCTTCCGTAGTGCTCGGCGACCGCGGCGGCCGTCGTCTCCACGCCCACCGCGGCGAGCACCTTGTCGGCCATGCCTCGCACGGGAGCGTCCCCGACGATGGGGGAGAGCCCGACGACGGGCACGCCCGCGTCGGCGATGGCCTCGCGGATGCCCGGCACGGCGAGGATCGTCCCGACGCTCACCACGGGGTTGGACGGCGGGAAGAGCACGACGTCCGCTTCGGCGATCGCCTCCAGGACGCCCGGCGCGGGCTTGGCCTGGTCGGCGCCGACGGGCACGATGGCGTGCGCGTCCACGGAGGCCCGAAGCCGCACCCAGTACTCCTGGAAGTGCACGGCCTTCTGCTCGCCGTCGACCGTGACGGCGACATGCGTCTCGACGCGGTCGTCCGACATCGGGATGAGCCGCACGCCCGGCTGCCAGCGCTCGCAGAGCGCTTCCGTCACCGCGCTGAGCGGGAATCCGGCGGCCAGCATCTGCGTCCGCACGATGTGCGTCGCGAAGTCCCTGTCGCCGAGCCCGAACCACTCGGGACCGACTCCGTACGCCGCGAGTTCTTCCTTGACCTTGAACGTCTCGTCCGTACGTCCCCAGCCCTGCTCTTCGTTGATGCCGCCGCCGAGGGTGTACATCACGGTGTCGAGGTCGGGGCAGACCTTCAGGCCGAACAGGTGAATGTCGTCACCGGTGTTGCCGATGACCGTGATGTCCGCGTCAGGCGCGGCTTTCTTGAGCCCGCGGAGGAAACGGGCGCCGCCGATACCGCCGGCCAGGACCACAATGCGCATGAGCCCAAGCATGTCAGGCAGGTACGACAGCGCGTCAGGCGGTTACGACATCTCCGGCCGCCGGAGCGGTGGCCCGCACGCCGCACTGCGCCGCGTGCATCGGCATGTCGGTCAGGCCGGGGTAGTAGATGTGCAGGCTGACGGCCGGTTCCAGGGAGTCGTTGACCACGTCGTGGACGTACCCGGGCGCGAACACGCGCTGCGCCCCGGCGCCGAGCGCGCGCTGACCGCGCTCCGTACGCTCCGTCAGTTCGCCCTCCAGGACCGTCAGTACGCCGGACGAGCGGCCGTGGTCGTGCGAACCGCTGCCCTGTCCCGGCACCCAGGAGAGCAGCCAGACCTCGTATCCCGGTCCGGTGCGCAGGCGGTGGTACCAGCGGCTCGTCGCGTCGTACTCGACGAGGTGGGACCACTGCGCGCGGTCGGCCGCGATGGTGCGGGCCAGGCCGACGAACTCGGCCACGGTGGCCGGGTGCTCGCGGGCGGGCTGCAGGAGGTGGGTGACTTCGAGGATGTCGCCGGCGATCTGGAGGTCGCTGTCGCTGTTCATGGTGCGGTGGTTCCTCAACGTGAGTGTCAGGAGTCGCTAGGGAGCAAATGCGAGGGAACAGAAGGGGGCTGCGAGGCCGGAGAAGGGAAAGCGGCTCGGGCGGCGATACGGCGCCGGAGCGGGCTCAACAGCTGGAAGCGGTATGCCTCAACAGCTGGAACAGGAACAGCGACAGCGCGCGTGGACAGCACCGAGGAGCCCGCTGGTGCGGGTCGTCGAGAGTGCCAAGTTTGCGAGCATGCCCACTAGGACAGCGGCTCACACCTTCCCTGTCAACTCTATGTCCGGTATGTGGGATATGTTTCACCTCATCCGGTTGTTCTGTCAGGGGAAAGGTTTGTGCAGTGAGCACACGGGACACATCGCGCTTCAACCGGCGCGTAAACCCCGGCGTGAACCCGTGACCCGAATGTGATCCCCTTCGCTTCGGTGGACCGGCCGCAACGGGATCGATCTCCGTGACGTCCTTCCCTGATGAGGGCGCCACGGGGTACCTCGGGATGGGCCGCTGGCAAGTGTCAGGGTTTATGCCGATTTGAACACTTTCCGCATTACCTTGGTTCCGCAGGGTGAATAAGGGACCCAATAGCAGATCTCGGCTTGACTGGCCCGGATCGGCACACTTGTAATTTCACTCGTGTCGTTCAGCCGAAATCGGTAACGGCAAGCACCACGGGGACGCACAGACAGACGAGGGGCGCACATGACCGAGCTGGTTCAGGAACTGCTGGTCGAGGACGCGGACGAGGAACTCGGCTGGCAGGAGCGCGCGCTGTGCGCCCAGACCGATCCCGAGTCCTTCTTCCCCGAGAAGGGCGGCTCCACGCGAGAGGCCAAGAAGGTCTGCCTCGCCTGTGAGGTTCGCTCGGAATGCCTTGAGTACGCACTGGCGAACGACGAGCGGTTCGGTATCTGGGGCGGCCTTTCGGAGCGTGAACGCCGCCGTCTGAAGAAGGCCGCCGTCTGAACACCAGCTGGTTCCGCCCGACCATCCGCCCGACCAAACGGCACACACCCCTACGTAAGGAACGGCCCGTCGCCCGTGGGTTATCCACAGGCGGCGGGCTGTTGTGATGCCAGCCGTTAGTGTGGGGCCCCGTCCGAGACGCCCCGGCGCCCCCATGAAGCGCAGGCGTCCACCGCAGTCCATCGAACCGGGGCCCGTACCTCGATGTCCGTGCACAGCCATTCGGCAGCCGCTCACCACGACGCTGCCGCCCCTGAGTTCCCGCGGCACGTCGTCACCGCCGTGATCGTCTCCCACGACGGCGCCCGCTGGCTGCCCGACGCCCTGGCCGGCCTGCTCGGCCAGGAGCGCCCGGTGCAGAACGCCGTGGCCGCGGACACCGGCAGCGCGGACGACTCCGCCCGCCTGGTCACCGAGGCACTCGGCCCCGACCGCGTCCTGCACCTGGCCCGGCGCTCCGGCTTCGGCACCGCCGTCGACGAGGCGAACCGCACCGCCGGCGTGCTGACCCCGGAAGAGCTGCCCTATCTGAAGCGCCCCAGCGGCTGGGACCCGGTCAGCCGGTCCTGGCGCGACGACGCCTACGACCTCCCCGAACTGCCGCACGGCGAGCCCGAGCAGTGGCTCTGGCTGCTGCACGACGACTGCGCGCCCGAGCCGGGCGCCCTCGCCGAACTGCTGCGCGTCGTGGAGAACGAACGCGAGGTCGGCAAGGACGTCGCGATCGTCGGCCCCAAGCTGCGCGGTTGGTACGACCGCCGCCAGCTCCTCGAGGTCGGCGTCTCCATCGCCAACAGCGGCCGCCGCTGGACCGGCATCGACCGCCGCGAACAGGACCAGGGCCAGCACGACCACGTACGGCCCGTCCTCTCGGTCTCCACCGCGGGCATGCTGATCCGCCGTGACGTCTTCGCCGAACTGGGCGGGTTCGACCGGCGCCTGCCGCTCATGCGGGACGACGTCGACCTGTGCTGGCGCGCGCAGAACGCGGGCCACCGCGTCCTCATCGCCCCCGAAGCCGTCGTGCGGCACGCCGAGGCCTCCTCGCGCGAGCGCCGCACCGTCGACTGCGTCGGGCGTACGTCGACGTCGCCGCACCGCGTGGACAAGGCGGGCGCCGCCTACACCCTGCTCGTCAACGCCCGTACGGCCGTGCTGCCCTGGGTGCTCCTGCGGCTCGTGGTGGGCACCCTGCTGCGTACCGTCGCGTATCTGGTCGGCAAGGTTCCCGGCCAGGCCGTCGACGAGGTCGCCGGTCTCCTGGGGACGCTGCTGCGGCCCGGACGGATCGCGAGCGCCCGCAAGCAGCGCGGCAAGTCGGCGCTCGAACCGGCCGAGATGCGGCCGCTGTTCCCGCCGCCGGGCGCCACCGTGCGCGCCACCGTCGAACAGGTCGCGGGCAGTGTCGTCGGCCGCTCCGACCCCGAGGCCGTCACCGGCGCGGGACGGCACGGCGGCGTCGAGTCCGGACCGGGCGGTGACGACGCCGACTTCCTTCAGGTCGAGCAGTTCGCACGGCTGAAGCGCATGGCCCGCAAGCCGGGGCCGATGCTCTTCGTGGTGCTCCTGTTCGTCTCGCTCATCGCCTGCCGCGAACTCCTCGGCGGCGGTGCCCTCGCGGGCGGCGCGCTGCTTCCCGCACCCGGCGACTCCTCCGCCCTCTGGTCGCGCTATCTGGACGCCTGGCACCCCGTGGGGACCGGCGGCACGCAGTCGGCGCCGCCCTACCTCGCGCTCGTCGCGGGGCTCAGCTCCCTGCTGTTCGGGTCCACCGGGCTCGCTGTCACGGTGCTCCTCGTCGGCTCGGTGCCGCTCGCGGGATTCGCCGCCTACTTCGCATCGAGGCCGCTGGTCGAGTCGCGCCTGCTGCGCGCCTGGGCCTCGGTCGCGTACGCCTTCCTGCCGGCCGCCACGGGCGCGCTCGCGGGCGGGCGCATCGGCACCGCCGTCCTGGCGGTCCTGCTGCCGCTGATGGCGCGCGCGGGCATCGCAGCGAGCGGGCTGACCTCTTCGGAGGGCTCGCGCGGGAGCTGGCGCGCCTCCTGGGCGTTCGCCCTGCTCCTGACGCTCACCACCGCCTTCACGCCGATCATGTGGCCGATCGCCCTGGTGCTCGGCCTCGCGCTCCTCGTGGTGCGCAGGGGCGACATCACGGCGTACGGCCTGCGCTTCCTCGCCGCGCTCGGCACCCCGCTCCTGATGCTCGCGCCCTGGTCGCTCTCGCTGCTGCCCTTCGGCTTCTTCGGAGAGGCGGGCCTGGAGTTCGCCGCCGGCTCCGCGACCGGCCTCGACCTGCTCGGGGGCAGCCCCGGCGGTCCCGGGACGGTGGACGGGCTGCTGCTCATCGGCATCGTGCTCGCCGCCCTGGCCGCGCTCCTTCGCACCGAGCGGCAGCTCGCCGTCCGCACCGCCTGGGTCGTCGCACTGGTCTCGCTCGTCTTCGCGGCGCTCTCGAACGGCTCGGCGTGGGCAGGCCCCGCGACCCTCGGGTACGGGATCGCGCTCCTGGCGGCCGCCGCGCTCGGTGCCGACGGCGCACGCACGCGTGTCGCCGAGCAGAGCTTCGGGTGGCGTCAGCCGGTGGCCGTCCTCATCGCCTTCGCGGCCGCCGCCGGACCGCTGCTCGTCGCCGCGGGGTGGATGATCCGCGGCGCCGACGGCCCCCTGGAGCGGCGCGACCCGGTGCAGGTGCCCGCGTTCGTCGCCGAGGAGAGCGGCACGCAGGACCAGGCCCGCACGCTCGTCCTGGACAGCGACTCGGCCGCCCAGGTCGCGTACACCCTCGTGCGCGGATCGGGTGCCCGGCTCGGTGACGCCGAGCTCGCCGACGCGGGCGGCTCGAACCAGCACCTCGACAAGATCGTCGCCAGGCTCCTCGCGGGCTCCGGCGCCGACCAGGCCGACCAGCTCGGCGGCTTCGCCGTTCGCTACGTCCTCGTACGCGACGGCGCACCCCGCCAGATGAGCCGCACCCTGGACTCCACGCCCGGCCTCACCCGGCTCAGCCAGGAGGACGGCAGCGCCCTGTGGCGCGTGGACCGCCAGGTCTCGCGCGCCGCGATCGTGCCCGAGTCCGGCGACCCCCTGCCGGTCGCCGCGGGCCCCGTCGAGCTGCACACGAACATCCCGGCCGGCGACGAGGGCCGCACCCTGCGGCTCGCCGACGCGGCCGACGACGGCTGGACGGCCACCCTGGACGGCACCCCGCTGACCAGGACCACGCTGGACGGCTGGGCGCAGGGCTTCGACCTGCCCGCCACGGGCGGCCGCCTGGACGTCGCCTACGAATCGCCCGCGAGCCACACGGGATGGCTGTGGGCACAGGGCGCGCTGGCCGTGGTCCTGGTGGTCCTCGCCCTTCCGGGACGGCGCCGCGACGTGGACGACGACCTGCCGGACGAGCCCGTCATCCCGGCCCAGCCGGTCGAGGGCGAGGGGCGCAGGGCGCGCAGGCTGCGGGCCGCACAGGCCGAGCAGGAGGCCGCGCAGGCGGCCGCCGGGCAGGACGACACCGCCGGTGCGGTGCCCCCTCCTCCGGAGGAGGAGGCCTTCGCCGCCGTGCCCCAGCAGCAGTCGTACGACGAGTGGGAGGCCCCCGCCCACGCGGGCGCCGAGTACGGCACGTACCAAGGCGAGCAGCAGTACCAGGACGCGCAGTACCCGGCGGGTGGCTACGACCAGGCCGCGTACCAGGACCCCTACCAGGGCGGCCAGTACGACCCGTACGCCTACGGAGGCGCGCAGCAGGGCGGTGAGCAGTACGGGCAGTCGTTCGACGCCACGTACGGGCAGCAGCCCCCGATGCCGCCACAGCCCCCGCAGCCGCCGCACGGCACCGACAGTGAGCGCCCCGACGGGAGCCAGCAGTGAACCGCACGACCCAGTCCCTGATCGCCGTCGCGGCCGCGCTCGCCGCCGTCACCGGATTCGCCGCGGCCAACGCGCCCGACGGCAGCGGCGACGACGGCGCGAAGGCGGCCGCGCGGCTGCCCGTCGAGCGCACCAGCCTGCTCTGCCCGGTGCCCAGTTCGTCCGACCTCGCCGAGACCTCGTACACGGCGTTCACGCCCAAGGGCACGGACTCCGGCGACGCGGGCAAGGCCGAGCTGCTGCCTGCCACGCAGGAGTTGACGGACGCTCCGAAGCACGGCGGCAAGGACAAGAAGAAGGCCGTCAAGCCCTTCCTGACCCCGAAGGCACCGGGCAAGCCCGTCACCGGCGAGGAGTCCGGCGGGGAGTCGCCCGCGCTCCTCGGCACCGCCGACGGCCGGCTGGCCCCCGGCTGGACCGTCCAGCAGACCACCAAGTACTCGGTGGGCAGCGGACGCGGCCTCCAGGGCGCCAACTGCACGGCACCCGACACGGACTTCTGGTTCCCGGGCGCGAGCACCGACAAGGACCGCAGCGACTACGTCCACCTGACCAACCCGGACGACTCGGCGGCCGTCGTCGACGTCGAGCTGTACGGCAAGGACGGCGCCCTCAAGACCGAGGTGGGGGAGGCGATCCAGGTCCAGCCGCACTCCAGCGTCCCGGTCCTGCTGTCCACCCTCTCGCCCAAGGAGCAGACCAACCTCACGATGCACGTGACCGCGCGCAGCGGCCGGGTCGCCGCAGCCGTGCAGTCGTCGGATGACAAGCTCGGCGGCGACTGGCTGCCCGCGTCCGCCGACCCCGCGAGCCGCCTGGTCCTGCCCGGCATCCCCAAGGACGCCACGTCGGTACGTCTGGTGGCCTTCGCGCCCGGCGCCGACGACGCCGACCTGAAGGTCCAACTGGCGTCGCCCACCGGCTCGATCAGCCCGGCCGGACACGCGAACCTGCACGTGAAGTCCGGCATGACGACCGCCGTCGACCTCGGCGACGTCACAAAGGGCGAGCCGGGATCACTGATCCTGACGCCGACCGAGGACGCCGCACCGGTGGTGGCCGCCCTGCGCGTCACCCGTGGCAAGGGCGCCGACCAGGAGACGGCGTTCATCCCCGCCACGAACACGATCGGCACGCGCGCGACGGCGGCCGACAACCGCGCCAAGGGCTCCACGCTGTCGCTCGTCGCCCCCGGCAAGACCGGCAAGGTCAAGGTCACGGCGTCGGAGGGCAGCGAGGGCGGCTCGTCGACGAGCAAGACGTACACGGTCAAGGGCGGCACGACGCTGGGGGTCAAGCCTCCCGTCCCGAGCGGCCTCAAGGGCACGTACGCACTCACGGTGGAGCCGGTGTCGGGGGCCGAGGTCTACGCCTCGCGCATGCTGGAGGAGCCGGAGGACGGCGTCCCGATGTTCACCGTCCAGACCCTGCCGGACGACAGGGGCACCGTTTCGGTGCCGAAGGCGGAACAGGATCTGAAGGTGCTGCAGAAGTAGGCCGGGCGGGGGAGAGACGGTCTTCCCGGGAGAGGCGGGGGAGTCCCGGTCTTCCCGGGAGAGGACGGGAATCCCGGTCTTCCCGGGGAGGGGGCAGTCCTCCCAGGGAGGGTCAGTCTTCCCCGTACCGCGGGTCCACCGACTCGGGCGAGAGGCCGAGGAGCTCGGCGACCTGCTCGACCACCACTTCGTGGACGAGCGCGGCCCGCTCGTCGCGCCCCTTGGTCCGGATCTCCACCGGGCGCCGGTAGATGACCACCCGGGCGGGCCGCCCGTCGGAGGCCTCGATCGTGCCCCCCAGTGGCACGACGTCATCGCTCCAGTCGTCCTCGCCCGAACCTCCGCCCCGCCCGAGCGCGGGAACCTCGAGCACCAGGAACTCGATCTCGCTCAGCTGCGGCCACCGCCGCTCGATCCGCTCCACGGAGTCCTGCACCAGGTCGGTGAAGACCTCGGCGCGGCTGGCGGACAGCGGCACCTGGGGCGGTGCCACGGGGCCGCGCATGCCCCGGCCGTGGCGGTCGCGGCGGCGGGGCCTCGGGTCTGCGGTGCGGGGCTGTACGGGGTCGTCCATCACTGACGAAGAGTAGTCCTCGAGATCGGCGTTTCCGCACAGCTTCGGCCTGCCTTCCGTACGGCTTCCGTGCGGATTCCGCGTGGCGCGCGGCATGTCGCCCGATGACCATTCCGGCCAGGCTCGGGCCCGATTTCGGATCTCTCCAGGACCGTCGATCTCGCGATGAATGACGGGATTTGCGCCAAGTGGTGACCGGATTCAACACCACTGGTCACCCAGGCCCCTTGTGTCACCGCAGGTCAGCGAGGCGTCGCGCGAACGGGCCGTGGCGGGGATCACAGCACGACACGGTGGGGTGACCTCCCGGGGAGTCGTCGCGGCCCGCTCAAGAGTGCGGTACCGTCCAACATCGTGAGCCCTGTACGTCGCTGTTCGCGCACCGCTTGCGGCCGTCCCGCCGTCGCGACGCTGACGTACGTCTACGCCGACTCGACCGCGGTCCTCGGCCCCCTCGCCACCTACGCCGAACCCCACTGTTACGACCTGTGCGCCGAGCACTCCGAGCGCCTCACCGCGCCCCGTGGCTGGGAGGTCGTCCGCCTCGCCGACGCCTCCGGTCCCGCCCGCCCCAGCGGCGACGACCTCGAAGCGCTCGCCAACGCGGTGCGCGAGGCGGCCCGCCCGCAGGAGCGCGCGGCGGAGGCGGGCGGCGGTGCGCGCAGGGCGGACCCGATGGAGGTCGCGCGCCGCGGTCATCTGCGGGTGTTGCGCTCACCGGATTCCTGATCCTGATCCCTGCCTCTCCGTAGGGCCCCTGTCGCTTACGTAGACCCCTGTCGTTGACTTCTTAACGACTTCTCGCGCACGACCCATTGACGTGCCCATGTCGTCGACACGACCATTCCCCCACTCGTGAGAGATCACTTTCCGCATCACGGAAACCGGGGAGCCGTCCGTGTACGTGCAGCAGCTGGAGCCCGTGGCCGATTCGCTCGGCCTGTCCGCCCTCATCGCGACCCTGCCCCTCCTCACCGTCCTCGTCCTGCTCGGCGTGGTCCGCATGAAGGCGCACCACGCGGGCCTCATCGGACTCGGCGTCGCCGCCCTGGTCGCCTGGGGCGCGTACGGGATGCCGATCGGTCAGACAGCCTCCGGTGCCGCACAAGGCGCACTCTTCGGGCTCTTCCCCATCCTGTGGATCGTCGTCAACGCCCTGTGGGTGTACCGGATGACCGTCCGCACCCGGCACTTCGACATCCTGCGCCGCTCCTTCGGGCGGCTCTCGGACGATCCGCGCATCCAGGCGCTCGTCGTGGCCTTCTGCTTCGGGGCGCTCCTGGAGGCGCTCGCCGGCTTCGGGGCGCCCGTCGCGATCTCCGCCGTGATGCTGGTGGCGCTCGGCTTCGACCCCGTGAAGGCCGCGGTCGTCGCCCTCGTGGCCAACACCGCGCCCGTCGCCTTCGGCGCCATGGGCACCCCCGTGGTGACGCTCGCGCAGGTCACCGGGCTCCCGCTGGACACCGTCGCCTCGGTCGTCGGCCGCCAGACGCCGCTGCTAGCCCTGGTCGTGCCGCTGCTCCTGGTGTTCCTGGTGGACGGGCGGCGCGGCCTGCGCGAGACCTGGGTGCCCGCCCTGGTGTGCGGATTCGCCTTCGCCGCCGCGCAGTTCGCCGCGTCCAACTACGTCTCCGCCCAGCTGGCCGACATCGGGGCGGCGCTGGCGGGCGCGGGCGCACTGGTGGCGGTGCCCAGCGCGCGCAAACCCGCCGCTGAGCCCGTACGCGTCGCGGTCCTCACCGGCGTACGCAGCGAGGACCTGGACCACGACGACCCGCGCCCCGAGATCCTGCGCGCCTACGCCCCGTACGCGCTCATCGTCGCCATCTTCTCGGTCGCCCAGATCCCGCCGGTGAAGGACCTCCTGGCCAAGGCGACGCAGACCTTCGACTGGCCCTTCCTGAACGTCGCCGGTCCCGACGGGGACCCGGTCGGCGGCAATGTCTTCTCGCTGCCGCTCGTGGCGACGGGCGGGACGCTCGTGCTGCTCGCCGGTGTGGGCACGGCGGCCGTCATCGGGGTGCACGCGCGCGTGGCGGTGAAGGAATGGCTCGCGACCGTGCACGAACTGCGGTTCGCGATCCTGACCGTGACCTCCGTGCTCGCGCTCGCGTACGTGATGAACCTGTCCGGGCAGGCCGCCACCATCGGCCACTTCGTGGCGGCGGCGGGCGCGGGGCTCGCCTTCCTCTCGCCGGTGCTCGGCTGGTTCGGCGTCGCGGTCTCCGGCTCCGACACCTCGGCCAACGCGCTCTTCGGCGCGCTCCAGGTGACGGCGGCTCAGCAGTCGGGGCTCTCGCCCGAACTGCTCGCGGCCGCCAACAGTTCGGGCGGTGTGCTCGGCAAGATGATCTCCCCGCAGAACCTGACGATCGCGTGCGCGGCGGTCGGCCTCGCGGGCAAGGAGGGCGATCTGCTCCGCAAGGTGCTGCCCTGGAGTCTCGGCCTGTTGCTGGTGATGTGTCTGATCGTGGTGGGACAGAGCACGGTCGTACTCGGCTGGATGCTGCCGTGACCGGCTGGATGCTTGCCGTGGGGGGAGCATGACGGAGCTTGGCGGCGCTCACAGCTGGTTGTCAGTTGTTGCGGGTAGTTTGGGGTGACCGACGAGCACTTGACTGGTGCTCACCGAAATCCGCTGAACTCGCAGAACCTGCAGAGAGGGTTGGCCGTGACTGCTGATCTGTCCCAGATCGTGAAGGCGTACGACGTGCGCGGGGTGGTCCCGGATCAGTGGGACGAGTCGCTGGCCGAGTTGTTCGGTGCGGCCTTCGCGCGGGTGACGGGTGCGGACGCGATCGTGACGGGGCATGACATGCGGCCGTCGTCGCCGGGTCTCTCGCGGGCTTTCGCGCGTGGGGCGGCGGCGCTGGGTGTGGATGTGACGGAGATCGGCCTGTGTTCGACGGACCAGTTGTATTACGCGTCGGGTGCGCTGGATCTGCCGGGTGCGATGTTCACGGCCTCGCACAATCCCGCGCAGTACAACGGCATCAAGATGTGCCGTGCGGGTGCGGCTCCGGTGGGTCAGGACACCGGTCTGGCGGAGATCCGGGCTCTGGTGGAGGGCTGGTCGCAGGCGGGTGCCCCGGAGGCGGCGGCCACGCCCGGCACGCTGACCGGGCGGGACACCCTCAAGGACTACGCGGCGCATCTGCGGGGTCTGGTGGACTTGACGTCCATCCGCCCTCTGAAGGTCGTGGTGGATGCGGGCAACGGCATGGGCGGGCACACGGTGCCGACGGTCTTTGAGGGGTTGCCGCTCACGCTGGTGCCGATGTTCTTCGAGCTGGATGGCACGTTCCCCAACCATGAGGCCAACCCCCTGGACCCGGCCAACATCGTGGACTTGCAGAAGCGGGTGCGGGAGGAGGGCGCGGACCTGGGTATCGCTTTCGATGGTGACGCGGACCGCTGTTTCGTCGTCGATCAGAGCGGTGATCCGGTCTCCCCTTCGGCGATCACTGCTCTGGTGGCGTCGCGTGAGCTGGCGCGCAACGGCGGCAAGGGCACGGTCATCCACAATCTGATCACGTCGTGGTCGGTGCCCGAGGTGGTGCGGGAGAACGGCGGCACGCCGGTCCGCACCCGGGTGGGGCATTCCTTCATCAAGGAGGAGATGGCCAAGACGGGTGCGATCTTCGGTGGTGAGCACTCGGCGCACTACTACTTCCGTGATTTCTGGAATGCGGACACGGGCATGCTGGCCGCGCTCCATGTCCTGGCGGCGCTGGGGGGTCAGGAGGGGCCGCTGTCGGAGCTCGTCGCGCAGTACGACCGCTATGCGGCCTCCGGGGAGATCAACTCCACGGTGGATGACCAGACGGCTCGCCTGGCGGCGATCAAGGCGAAGTACGAGGCCGCAGAGGGGGTCACGATCGACACCCTGGACGGTCTGACGGTGACGGCGGCGGACTGGTGGTTCAACGTCCGGGCCTCGAACACGGAGCCGCTGCTGCGGCTGAACGTCGAGGCGCGGGACGAGGCCACCATGACAAGGGCCCGTGACGAAGCCCTGGCCATCATCAGGGGCTGATTGAAGAAGCCCACCGCCCGCGTTTGTGGGCAGGCGTTCCGCACGGCGGAACGGGTGGGCACAAACGCCCACCGGGCCGCGGACAAAGAACGACCGTGAGGTCCCGCCCAGGGGGCCCGGGGCGAAGCCCCGGCCTGTACGCGCGTCCAAGGCCCCGGGGCCAGCGGTCGCCGACCGGGCCACAGCCGAAGAACGACCCCAGGCCCCACCCAGGGGACCTGGGGCGAAGCCCCAGCCAGTACACACACCCAAGGCCCCGGGGCCAGCGGTAGGCTGACCAGGCGACATTCCGCACCCCACCCGCTCGAAGGGACCCACCCCATGCCGCTCGAAGCCGGCCTCCTGGAGATCCTCGCCTGCCCGGCCTGCCACGCCCCCCTCAAGGAGGCGGACACGGAGCTGGTCTGCACGGCAGACGGCAAGGACTGCGGCCTCGCCTACCCCGTCCGCGACGGCATCCCCGTCCTCCTCGTCGACGAGGCCCGCCGCCCCGCGTAAGGGCCTCGCAAGGCCGGCGCCAGGCCCTCGCGCCCGGCCCGGCGCAAGCCTGCGCAGGGCGCCGCAGGGTCCGTAAGGCCCAGCAAAGGCCCCGCAAGGCCCCGCGCAACGACAAGAAGCGCGACCCGCGGCGCATGAGCCCGCGCCCCGCACAGGTCGCCCGGCGAATCGGAGGCCCCATCCCATGCTCGACGAATCCCTCCTGGACGCCCCCGAGGCCCTCGCCGTGGCCGACCGCCGCGGCCTCCTCCGCGGCGCAGCAGAGGCCGGCGCCCGCGTCCGTACAGCGGTGCGGCACGCGACGGAGGCCGGGCTCACGCAGCTCAAGCCGGACGGCCGCCCCCGCGCCATCCTGATCGCGGGCCCCGGCACCGCCGCCACCTGCGTGGCCGACCTGCTCGGCACCCTCGCCGGAACGGGCTGCCCCGTGATCCGCCTCGCCCCCACGGGCGTGGCCCCCGCGGCAGGCGCCCTGCGCTGGACGCTCCCCGGCTGGGCGGGCCCCCTGGACCTGCTGCTCATCGCCACCCCGGACGGCACGGAACCCGGCCTCGAACTCCTCGCCGAGCAGGCCTACCGCCGCGGCAGCACGGTCGTGGCCGTCGCCCCCGCCCGCTCCCCGCTCGCCGAGGGCGTCGAGGGCTCGCACGGCCTCACGGTCGCGATGGCCACCTCTCCGTACGGGGAGTACGAAGCCCCGCACGACGGAGAGCGGGCCTCCGGGAGCTACGAGGCGCGCCGCGTGGACGACGAGGCCGCCTCGTCCGCCCCCGCCACCCTCTGGGCCCTGCTCACCCCCCTGCTCATCCTCCTGGACCGCACCGGCCTGATCACCGCACCGGCCGAGACCCTGGAGAAGATCGCCGACCGCCTCGACCACGTCGCCGAACGCTGCGGCCCGGTCGTCGCGACGTACAGCAACCCCGCCAAGACGCTCGCGGCCGAGCTCGCCGAAGCCCTCCCGGTGATCTGGACCGAGGGACAGCTTGCGGGCCCCGTGGGCCGCCGTTTCGCCGCCACGCTCGCCGAGCTCGCCGGGCACCCCGCGGTCGCGGGTGAGCTCCCGGAGTCGCTGCCCGCGCACGGCGCCCTGCTCTCCGGCAACCTCGCCCCGAGCGGCGGCGACGGCGACGACTTCTTCCGCGACCGCGTCGAGGACGCCCAGCAGCTGCGCGCCCGCGTCGTCCTGCTCCGCGACCGCCCGGTGGACGCCGGAGGGCTCAGCGCCGCGCCCGCGGCCCGCGAGCTCGCCCACGGCCACGACATCGCGATCAGCGAGCTGGAGCCGGAGGACGGCGACGAGCTCGAGACCCTCGCGGAGCTGATCGCCGTCACGGATTTCGCCGCCGTTTACCTGGCGCTCGCCCCGAGGGACGGATCATGACCCCAGCCCGGTCATGACAGCAGGCCCCGCCTCGCATCACGTACGTACGTAAGGGAGAACCCCTCCGTGGACCGCCTCACCAACACCATCCGCCCCTACGCCTGGGGTTCCACCACCGCCATCGCGGAGCTCACCGGCGTCGAGCCGACCGGTGAACCGCAGGCCGAGATGTGGATGGGCGCCCACCCCGGCGCACCCTCGCGCACCGGGCGCGGCCCGCTCGACGAGGTGATCGACGAGGACCCGGGGCACGAGCTCGGCAGGGCGGCGGTCGCCAAGTTCGGCCCGCGCCTGCCCTTCCTCCTCAAGCTCCTCGCCGCGGGCGCCCCGCTCTCCCTCCAGGTCCACCCCGACCTGGAGCAGGCGAGGGAGGGCTACGAGGACGAGGAGCGCGCCGGCGTCCCGGTCGACGCCCCGAACCGCAACTACAAGGACGCCAACCACAAGCCCGAACTGATCTGCGCCCTCACGGAGTTCGACGGCCTCTGCGGCTTCCGCGACCCCGTCGAAGCCGCGGATCTGCTGGCCGGTCTGGGCGTCGACTCCTTGAAGCCGTACGTCGATCTGCTGCACGCCAAGCCCCAGGAGGCCGCGCTGCGCGAGGTCCTGACGGCCGTCCTGACCGCGGACCCCGAGGAGATGGCCGCGACCGTCACCGAGGTGACCGAGGCCGCCGGACGCCTGGGCGGCGCCTACGCCCCGTACGCGGGCATCGCGCACCACTACCCCGGCGACCCGGGCGTCATCGCCGCCATGCTCCTCAACCACGTCCGACTGCAGCCCGGCGAGGCCCTGTTCCTCGGCGCCGGAGTCCCGCACGCCTACCTCGACGGCCTCGGCGTCGAGATCATGGCGAACTCGGACAACGTGCTGCGCTGCGGCCTGACCCCCAAGCACGTCGACGTGCCCGAACTCCTGCGCATCGTCCGCTTCGAGGCGACCGACCCCGGCGTCCTGCGCCCCGAGGCATCGCCCGACGGCGAAGAGGTCTACGACACCCCGATCGACGAGTTCCGCCTCTCCCGCTTCGTCCTCGCCGATGGATCGGCACCGCACGACCTCACCGCTGCCACGCCGCAGATCCTGCTCTGCGTGGCGGGCTCGGTCCGGGTGGGCGACGCAGGGGAACTCACGCCCGGACAGTCCGTTTTCGTCCCCGCGAGCGAAAAGGTCGAAGTGTCCGGAGTCGGCACGCTCTTCCGTGCCACTGTGGTGGCCTGACTCACCACCAGAGCCGCGTGCTGCAACAATGACCCACCGCAAAGGGCGGGCAAAGCACCGCCCGGTCGGCAGTGAAGCCGGCGGTGGGTCATGAACGTACGCAGGCGAAGGGACAACGGGCACACATGAGCGCGTCAGGCGGAACAAAGGCGATTGTCGCGGCACTCGCCGCGAATCTCGCGATCGCGGTGGCGAAGTTCGTCGCGTTCATCTTCAGTGGCTCGTCGTCGATGCTCGCCGAGAGCGTGCACTCGCTCGCGGACTCGGGCAACCAGGGGCTGCTGCTCCTCGGCGGCAAGAAGGCGCAGCGCGAGGCGACCCCGCAACACCCGTTCGGGTACGGGCGCGAGCGCTACATCTACGCCTTCCTGGTCTCCATCGTGCTCTTCTCGGTCGGCGGCATGTTCGCGATCTACGAGGGCTACGAGAAGATCAAGCACCCGCACGAGATCGAGGCCTGGTACTGGCCGGTCGGCGTCCTGGTGTTCGCGATCATCGCCGAGAGCTTCTCCTTCCGTACGGCCATCAAGGAGTCGAACCACACGCGCGGCAACCTCACGTGGACGCAGTTCGTCCGCCGTGCGAAGGCCCCCGAGCTGCCGGTCGTGCTCCTGGAGGACCTCGGCGCGCTGGTCGGTCTGATCCTGGCCCTCGTCGGCGTCAGCCTCGCGCTCGCGACGGGCGACGGCGTCTGGGACGGCATCGGCACCCTCTGCATCGGCATCCTGCTCATCCTGATCGCGATCATCCTCGCCGCCGAGACCAAGTCCCTGCTCCTGGGCGAGGCCGCGGGCGTGGAGGACGTGGAGAAGATCGAGAAGGCCCTGGTCGACGGCGAGACGGTCACCCGCGTCATCCACATGCGCACGCTGCACCTCGGCCCCGAGGAGCTCCTCGTCGCCGCCAAGATCGCCGTGCGGCACGACGAGACGGCCGCCGAGGTGGCCGTCGCCATAAACGCAGCCGAGGAGCGCATCCGCGCGGCGGTCCCGATCGCCCGCGTGATCTACCTGGAGCCGGACATCTACGACGAGACGGCGGCCGCGGAGGGCACGAACCCGGCGAAGTCGCCGGGCGGTCACTGACCTTCCGAGTACGACGGATCTTCTGAGTACGTACGCCGATGGGGCCCCGCACCGTGCAGGTGCGGGGCCCCATCGACGTAAGGACAGTCGCGGCTACTGGACCTCGCGCAGCACCTCGATGACCGCCGCCTCGTCGGGCGCCGCCGTCAGCCGCTCCCGGAAGCCGGTGTCCATCAGCTTGCGCGAGAGGAGCGCGAGAATCCGCAGGTGCTCGTCGCCCGCGGCCGCCTCCGGCACGGAGATCATGAAGATGAGCTTGGCCTTCGTACCGTCGAGCGCACCCCACTCGATGCCCTCGGCCGACCGCGCGAACCCGACGACCGGCGAGGTCACCGCATCGGTCTTGGCGTGCGGGATGGCGATCTCCTCGCCGAGCCCCGTGGTGCCCTGGGCCTCGCGGCGCAGAGCGGTCCGCACGAGCTCCTCGACGTCGTTCACCTTGCCGGTGGAGGCAAGGAGGTTCGCCATCTCACGGATCGCCGAGTCCTTGTCCGCGGAGTCCAGCTGGACCTTCACGGTCTGCTCGGTGAGATAGCCGGAGAGGACTTCGTCCTCGGCCTGCTCGGCCTTCCCGGCCTTCTCGGTCTCGGGGGCGGCCGTCGCCGCGGGGGCGGGCGCGGGCGCCTTCTGCAGGGTGCCGGCACCGCCTGTGGCGACGGCCCCCGCGCCCACTCCCGCGAGCACCGGCTCGGGCCCGCCCGGCACGTCGACGACCGGCGCCCCGCGCCGCTTGCGCTCGCTGATGTCGACCAGGGTGACGGTGGTCAGCGCCGTGACGACGGAGCCGATGGCGATCGCGATGAAGAACATCGGTACGCCGCCGACGGCACCCAGGACCGCCACGATCGGACCGCCGTGCGGCACCGCGTCCTCGACGCCCGCCTGACCGGCGATCGCACCGGCGACGGCGCCACCGAGCATGTTCGCCGGGATGACCTGCGCGGGCCGCGCGGCCGCGAAGGGGATCGCACCCTCCGAGATGCCGAAGAAGCCCATGAACAAGGCGGCCAGACCGGTCTCGCGTTCCTGCTCGCTGTAGAGGCGCTTGCGGATCAGCGTCGCGAGGCCCTGCCCGAGCGGCATGACGGGGATGGCGGCGGCGCACATGCCCATGACGGTCTGGTTGCCGGTCGCGATGAGTCCCGCGCCGAACAGGAACGCTGTCTTGTTGACGGGACCGCCCATGTCGAAGGCGATCATGAGCCCGAGGATCGCGCCGAGCAGGATCGCGCTGGTCCCGGTCATGCCGCTGAGCCAGTCGGTCAGATGCTCGAAGACCCACGCGATCGGCTTGCCGATGACGTAGATGAAGAAGAGCCCGAGTGCCGTCGTCGCGACGATGGGGATCACGATGATCGGCATGATCGGCTGGGCGAACTTCGGGACCTTGACCTTCTTGATCCAGAGCACCAGATAACCGGCGAGGAAGCCGGTCACGATGGCCCCGATGAAGCCCGCGCCCGCCTTGGAGTCGTACAGCTCGCCGGTGTTGGCGATCCAGCCGCCGATCATGCCCGGCACGAGTGCGGGCCGGTCGCCGATCGCGTAGGCGATATAGCCGGAGAGGATCGGCACCATCAGCGTGAAGCCGATGACACCGATGTCGTTGACGTGCTTCCAGAACGTGTCGTCGGGGATGACGAGCCCGCCCTGGGGGTCCGTGTGCCCGCCGAGCGACAGCGAGATCGCGATCAGCAGACCACCGACCACGACGAACGGAATCATGTACGAGACGCCGTTCATCAGCGCCTTGTACGCGAGGCTCCGCTCCTTGCCGCCCCCGCCACCGCTGGAGAGCGGCTCGGCGGCCCCGCCGCCACCGCCTCCGCCGTGCACCGGCGCGCTCTGCACCTGCTCGATCAGCCGCTCGGGGTGGCTGATGCCCTCGGACACCCCGACGGACAGCACGCGCTTGCCCACGAATCGGCCGCGGTCGACGTCCTTGTCGGCGGCGATGATGATGCCGTCAGCATCCCTGACATCGTTGTCAGTCAGTACGTTCTCGGCACCGATGGAGCCCTGCGTCTCCACCTTCATGTCGATGCCGAGGCTCTCCGCCGCCTGCGAGAGCTTCTCCGCCGCCATGTACGTGTGGGCGATACCGGTCGGACAGGCGGTCACCGCGAGCAGCTTGAGCTTCTTCCGCTCGCCCTCGCTCCCGCCTATGGGGGGATCGGCCGGATGGGTCACGTGGATCTCCTAACACCTTCGTCAAACAAGATCGCGCAAATGTTCCCGATCTCAAGGCATCCTGCAACACCTGAGCACAGGTTCAAAAGCGCAAAGGTCCCAGATGGGCAGGTCTGTGGGCCTCTCCACAGCTCCTCCGCAGCTGCCCCGCCCGCGCGGACGCCCGGGGAGGCGGGCTGGGGCTCGCTGGGCCAATCGGTGTAGCTTTGTGACCGAGCCAGACGTCGCTGCTGATGGCGGTCGGGCGGTGCCTGCACGGGTGCCGTCCGAGGGAGAGAGGGCCTCCGACGGACTGCGCTGCTGCGTGCCGGTGCTTCTCCGCGCCGTCGTCGCAGGTCAGCCATGTCCACCCACCCTCGAACAATCCCACGAGGAGCAGCTCACCAATGTCGACTCTCATCAACGGCCAGGACTTCAAGGTCGCCGATCTCTCCCTGGCCGACTTCGGCCGCAAGGAGATCACCCTCGCCGAGCACGAGATGCCCGGCCTGATGTCGATCCGCAAGGAGTTCGCCGCCACCCAGCCGCTGGCCGGCGCCCGCATCATGGGCTCGCTGCACATGACCGTGCAGACCGCCGTCCTCATCGAGACCCTGGTCGCCCTGGGCGCCGAGGTCCGCTGGGTCTCCTGCAACATCTTCTCGACCCAGGACCACGCGGCCGCGGCCATCGCCGTCGGCCCGAACGGCACCCCGGACAACCCCCAGGGCATCCCGGTCTTCGCCTGGAAGGGCGAGACCCTGGAGGAGTACTGGTGGTGCACGGAGCAGGCGCTGACCTGGCCGAACACCCCCACCGGCGGCCCGAACATGATCCTGGACGACGGTGGCGACGCCACCATGCTCGTCCACAAGGGCGTCGAGTACGAGAAGGACGGCAAGGTCCCGTCCGAGGACACCGCCGAGTCCGACGAGCACCGCGTCGTCCTGCAGGTCCTCAACCGCACCATCACCGAGGGCTCGCAGAAGTGGACCCAGCTCGCCTCGGAGATCCGCGGCGTGACCGAGGAGACCACGACGGGCGTCCACCGCCTGTACGAGATGCACCGCGACGGCACCCTCCTCTTCCCGGCGATCAACGTGAACGACGCCGTGACGAAGTCGAAGTTCGACAACAAGTACGGCTGCCGCCACTCCCTGATCGACGGCATCAACCGCGCCACGGACGTCCTGATCGGCGGCAAGACCGCCCTCGTCTGCGGTTACGGCGATGTCGGCAAGGGCTGCGCCGAGTCCCTGCGCGGCCAGGGCGCGCGCGTGATCGTCACCGAGGTCGACCCGATCTGCGCACTGCAGGCGGCGATGGACGGCTACCAGGTCGCGACGCTGGACGATGTCGTCGACAAGGTCGACATCTTCGTCACGACGACCGGCAACAAGGACATCATCATGGCCTCGGACATGGCCAAGATGAAGCACCAGGCGATCGTCGGCAACATCGGCCACTTCGACAACGAGATCGACATGGCCGGCCTCGCCGAGATCCCCGGCATCGTCAAGGACGAGGTCAAGCCGCAGGTCCACACCTGGACGTTCCCCGACGGCAAGGTCCTCATCGTCCTCTCCGAGGGCCGCCTCCTGAACCTGGGCAACGCGACGGGCCACCCGTCCTTCGTGATGTCCAACTCCTTCGCGGACCAGACCCTGGCCCAGATCGAGCTGTTCACCAAGCAGGAGGAGTACCCGACCGACGTCTACGTGCTCCCCAAGCACCTCGACGAGAAGGTCGCCCGCCTCCACCTGGACGCGCTCGGCGTGAAGCTCACGACGCTCCGCCCCGAGCAGGCCTCGTACATCGGCGTCGAGGTAGAGGGCCCGTACAAGCCGGACCACTACCGCTACTGACCGAGCCGCACGGGGCACGGCCCCGGCACCACGCTCACCGCAGGCCCTCGCCCACCAGGACGGGGGCCTGCGCCCATGCGGGCGCCGGCCCGGCAGCCGGGGAAGCGGCAGAGGCGGACACGGACACGGCGGACGGGGACGCGGCAGAGGCGGACGCGGACACGGCAGACGGGGACGCGCGGCACAGGCAGAGGCAGACGCGGGCGCAGGAGCGAGCCGTCATGACCGCCCACCGCGGGGCGGACCATGGCACAAGCGGCGAGCGGAAGACACCACACCAGCGACACGCCACTCGACGACGCGCACTCGACGACGCTCACTGGACGACGTGCACTTGGCGTTGCCCGCCCGACGGCGCCTACTGGATGACGCCCACTCGACGACGCCCGCTGGACGACGTGCACTCGGCGATGCGCACCCGACGACGCCTACTGGACGTGCCCACTGGACGATGCCCACTCGACGATGCGCACTAGATGACGCCCACTGGACGATGCCCACTGGACGACGCCCGCCCGACGACGCCCACTCGACGAGGCGCACCCGACGACGCATGCCCGACATGGCCCGCCGACAGAATTACCCCACCTGACCCCAGCTGGGCCCACCCGAAGCCCGACGCCCGGAACCCGCCCCCGACAAGGACCGAGCCCCATGCCCCGCGGCCACTATTCGCTTCACGACACGCACGACCACACCCCCCTCGGTGAAGAACACTTCCACTGCGCCCCCGGCCCCTCCGGCTGGCGCTACGTCTCGCAGCGGACCGCCCCCTCGGGCGATCCCACCGGCTCCGTCGACCTCGCCCTCGACGAACTAGGCCGTCCCATCCGCCTCGAACTTCACGCGGGGGACTGGCAGATCCGCGCCGCCGCGATCGACGGCGTCACGTGGGTACGCACCGACCCCACCGGCACCCACGCCACCGAGGACAACGCCCCCGCCCACGCCTTCACCGGCACATCCCCCGCTTTCCTCATCGCGACCACACGCCTGCTGCGCCTCACCCCCGCTTCCCCCGCGACCCGCGTCCGCCTCGTCGCCTTCACCGACCCGGTCCTCGCCCCCCGCACCCTCGACCAGTCCTGGGCCCTGCTGAAAAGCGAAGCACACACCACTGACAACGGCCCGCTCGTCGTGGACGAATACCAGGTCACAGCCCTGGACACCGGCGAACAGCACGCCATCCACATCACCGGCGACGTGGTCCTGTCCGCCCCCGGCATCGAACTCGAGAACCTCGAATCCCCGCCCTCGGCGTTCGCCTGACCCCGGCCCTATGCGGGCGGCACGAACCCGGTGCCGGGAGGCGAGGCTTCCGCATCCTGCTGCCCGGAGCCCGGGCCGGCCGGGCGAGCGGGCTGGGCCGGACGAGCGGGCTGGGCCGGGTAATCAGGCCCCGGCGGCACGGCGCCGCCCGGATACGCCACAGGCGCGGAGACACCCGGCACAGGCACCGCGTAGCCCGTCGGCATCGCGTACCCCGGACCAGCCGCCCCCGCGTTCCCGCTCCCACCCCCGCCGAACGCCCGCCGAGCGTCCCGCGCCTGCCGCTCCTGCACGACCGCGGCCAGATACGCAGCGGGCGGGATCCCCTGCGGAGCCGGTGCCCCCGTACGTTCCGCGAGATCCCCCGCAAGCCGCTCCGCCATCGCCCAGCCCACCTGCGGATCCAACTGCCCCATCCGCGTCAGGTACTGCCTGATCGCCAGCCACAGCCCCTCGGGCACACCGGACAGATCAAGCTCGGCGAACCGCCCCGCAAGCCAAGGCGGCGGCGGAGGAATGAACGCCGAATGCGCGGCGGGCACCCGCTCCCGCACGACAAGCGTCCCCGCGAACACATCCCCAAGCCGCCGCCCCCGCGCGGACACCAGCGAAGCAATGCACGCGACGACCCCGAACGTCAGCAGAATCTCGACGACCCCCACCGCACCCCGCACCAACGCGTGCCGAAAACGAATCGGCCCCCCGTCGTCCCGCACCACCCGCAGCCCGCACGCCATCTTGCCCAGCGACCGCCCATGGCTGAGCGTCTCCACCGCGATCGGCCCGCCGACCAGGATCAGCACAAAGCTGGCGACGGCGACCGCCGCGGCCGCCGCGTCGTCCAACGAGGACGTAGAGGCCACGATCCCCACGGTCACCCCCAGGTAGACCGCCCACGCCACCACCAAGTCGATCAGTACGGCGAGCCCCCGACTCGGCAGCTTCGCCGGCCGCAGCTCAAGCGCCACCGCCTCGCCCGTCACAAGCTCACTCACGCCAGCCGCCCTTCCCTGCCCTGCCCTCGGAACGGCCAGTCTGCCAAGCTGAGGCAGCATCGCGCCGCAGTACGAGGAGCAGCCACCTGATGGACCTCGACGTCTTCGTGTCCGCCCACCGAGCCGAGTGGGACCGACTCGATGCCTTGCTGCGCCGCCAGCGCCGCCTCAACGGAGCCGAGACCGACGAACTCGTCGCCCTGTACCAACGCACGGCCACACACCTCTCGCTGATCCAGTCCAGCGCCCCGGACCCGCAGCTCACCGGCCGCCTCACCCACCTCGTGGCACGCGCGCGCAGTGCGGTGACAGGCACCCGCCGCGCTTCCTGGCGCGACGCCACGCACTTCCTGACCCACGGTTTCCCGGCAGCGGTCTACCGCTCCCGTCACTGGTGGGTCCCCACGGCCCTGCTCTCGACGGTCCTCGCGGCGATCATCGGCTGGTGGATAGCCACGCACCCCGAGGTCCAGTCCTCCATCGCGGCCCCCAGCGAACTGCGCGAGCTCACCCGTCCGGGCGGCGAGTACGAGACGTACTACTCGAGCCACCCAGCGGCATCGTTCGCCGCCCAGGTGTGGACGAACAACGCCCAAGCAGCGGCCATGTGCCTGGTCCTGGGCGCCTTCCTCTGCTTCCCCGTGATCTGGATCCTCTTCCAGAACATGCTGAACCTGGGCGTGGGCATCGGCCTGATGTCCGACGCCGGCCGCCTCGACACCTTCCTGGGCCTGGTCCTCCCACACGGCCTCCTGGAACTGACCGCGGTCTTCGTGGCCGCGGGCACAGGCCTGCGCCTCGGTTGGACCGTGATCGACCCCGGCCCCCGCTCACGCCGGACAGCCCTCGCCGAGGAGGGCAGAGCGGCCCTCGGCATGGCTGTGGGCCTGGCTCTGGTCCTGTTCATCTCCGGCGCCATCGAAGGCTTCGTCACCCCTTCCGGCCTGCCCACCTGGGCCCGCATCAGCATCGGCATCGCCGCCGAACTGGCCTTCCTGGCATACGTCTACGTCCTGGGCGGCAGGGCGGCACGAGCCGGCGCCACAGGCGACGTGGACCCCACAGAACGCAGCGCCACGGTCCCCACTGCAGCGTGATGTGCGTCGGCCCCTGCCGACCTGCTAGTGTCCTCGACGCCCCAGAAAAACCGTTGACACGGAGGGACTGGGGAGGTAGATTCGAACAGTTGCCTAGAGCTGGACAAGTCCAGCGGCGGCAGTTAAAGTCTGCCTGCTTCTTGAATCTCATAAGCCAAGAAGCCGCACCCGATAAATCGGAAACTCCAGCCGGTAAGACCGGCCGAAAACTTCTGATAAAGTCGGAACCGCCGGAAAGGGAAACGCGAAAGCCGAAAGGCAGGAGCGGAAACCTGAAAGGCACCGAGGAAAATCGGACACGAAAGAGTCTGATAGAGTCGGAAACGCAAGAACGAAGAACAAAAAGAAACACCGAAGGGAAGCGCCCGGAGGAAAGCCCGAGAGGGTGAGTACAAAGGAAGCGTCCGTTCCTTGAGAACTCAACAGCGTGCCAAAAGTCAACGCC